>NZ_JAEKEO010000009.1:0-70643 GCF_016651075.1 Bacillus sp. TH19
GAGAATGTTTCTCAAATACATATTGAGATGATTAGTAAAGGAGAAACTGTCTTCATAAATAACTTAACATTGATAGCGTATAGAGTAAATTGATAATGTTTATCCGGAATATTTAGTATAGATAGTTTCTACTATCTATATAGGGGAATGACATTTAAAGCTAAGAAGAAAAAATGAATCATTTATTAATCAACTCGTATAATTGTTAGAGAGGCGCCAGTTGATCCACCACCGACTAAATTGACAATTGATAAGAGACCGAATAATTGAAGAGAAATAGTATTACCTGCATTTAATATTGTAATTAAATTATTATTATAACTTGAAGTAGATAAGGCAGGAGATAGAATTGAGCTCAGAAGTGATGTAGATCCGTTTAAAATTAGTCTTGAACCCGCAAGAAGTACAGTTGTAGTATTAATTTGATAAGAAAGATAATAACGTCCCGTTACAGGGACTGTAAATAAATCATTCGCACTATTGACTGCAAAGCTATTAAGGCTTTGGTTGTTTGAGAGTAGTATGTTAGTACCCCCTAGTACAACTGAAACTGTTCCACCCACTGTATTATTTGCAAACATAGAATTTGTTGTAACGTTTATGCCGGTACTACCCGTGGGTCCGGTATTACTCATGAGTCCAGTACTACCAGTAGGACTAGTTAGTCTATAAGGAAGGATAATTGTACGTCATTATTTTTTGGGTTTTCTCTATCTTTATTTTTAATTAAAATCACCTCATTTTTATGATAAAGGAGATACTTTTCATATATTCTATTAATAATATTTTTTATAGTAACGGCATGCTGTTTAAAATACATACATTTTTAGTAAGTTACATTAAATTTGATTTTGTACAAAGATTTTAATCGAGAGATTAATAGTGTTTTTTTAGATAATTCTTTTAACATTTCGGAACATCTAACATTTAATAAATACTATAGAAGGGAGATGCAAATTTGAATCGATATGACAAATTACCAATGTCTAAGGAAGTTATGGATTCTAAAAATATTGGTCCTACATTTCCACCTCTTCCGTCTATTAATTTTCCAACCGGAGCGACCGGAGCAACAGGAGAAACAGGAGAAACAGGGGCAACCGGAGCAACAGGAGCAACCGGAGTAACAGGAGAAACAGGGGCAACCGGAGCAACCGGAGTAACAGGAGAAACAGGGGCAACCGGAGCAACAGGAGCAACAGGAATAACCGGCCCAACGGGAATACCGGGAACAATCCCAACAACAAACCTATTATATTTTACTTTTTCAGATGGGGAAAAACTTATATATACTAATGCAGATGGTATAGCACAATACGGTACAACACAAATCTTATCACCAAGTGAAGTTTCTTATATTAATCTATTTATAAATGGAATTCTTCAACCACAACCTTTTTATGAAGTTACAGCTGGTCAGTTGATTTTATTAGATGCTGAACCACCCTCACAAGGATCTTCAATTATCCTACAATTTATTATTATCAATTAAAAAGGACAGATTTCCTATAAAGAGAAATCTGCCCTTTTTGTTCTAAATTTGGTTAGTTAAAATTAAGTGACGATAAATTCAATTGTAATTGGAATTCCACCGTCTAATACATCTCCGCCAGGAATTGTAATAGCACCAGTAGGACCAGTAGTAACACTGGAGTTTACACTAGGCTGAAGAATACCGTTTATATAGAGATTGTAATACGTAAAAGTTGGGAAGGCAGTTGCAGTAGTACCCGCATCGTTTAAACAAGCTGTGGCAGCAATCGCAAAAGCAGCACCTGTGCCTGTTCCAGCTCCTAGTGTAGAGGTGAATCTTCTAGATGCCATAAATGGTTGAATGATAGGCATTTAATTCTCACTCCTATTCTAAATTTATTGGAACGAAGTTTAGAATAACTTGTCCACTATATAATATGAGAATTTTCTATATTAGAAACGGCATCCTGATTATAGTTTCAACACAATTTTTGTATAGGTAAAATACTAATTATTCTAGTATGGAAAAAGTGATGCCATTATAAGTGGAACATATGTTATCGATTGTTTTAGTGATTACTATGGATAATTAAATTGATAGGCAATTGAATTTGGGAGATAAACGTGGAAAAATAAAATAAACTCTTAAGTTTAGGTATTTAATCTAAGCAGTCAATTATTAAAAACATATAATTAATATGTGAGTCATGAACATAATTAAATTACGTTTTCAAGTTTGATTATAATTCATGTTTCCTATTTTAAGAGAAACATATAACTCAACTACTTTTTTCAATCGCATCTTTTATAGTTCTTAGAATAGGAAAACACTCAACTATAAGAAAAGCAAGGAGGAAATAAATGTCAAATAATAATTGTTTTGGTCATAATAACTGCAATCCGATTGTTTTTTCAGCAGATTGTTGTAAAAATCCACAGTCAGTTCCTATTACTAGCCAACAATTAAGTCAATTAATTACTTTACTAAATTCATTAATATCAGCTATTTCAGCATTTTTTGCAAATCCAAGTAATGCAAACAGATTAGCGTTACTCGATTTATTTAATCAATTTTTAATTTTCTTAAATTCCTTATTACCTTCTCCAGAAGTTAATTTTTTGAAACAATTAACTCAAAGTATTATAGTTTTATTACAATCTCCAGCACCTAATTTAGGACAATTGTCAACATTATTGCAACAATTTTATAGCGCTCTTGCACAATTCTTCTTCGCTCTAGATCTTATCCCTATATCCTGCAACTCAAATATCGATCCTGCAACTTTACAAGTTCTTTTTGGTTTATTAATTCAATTAATCAATGCTACTCCAGGGGCAACAGGTCCAACAGGTCCAACAGGTCCAACAGGGGCAACAGGTCCAACAGGAGCAACAGGAGGCGGAGCAACAGGAGCAACAGGAGCAACAGGAGCAACAGGAGCGACAGGAGCGACAGGAGCGACAGGAGCGACAGGAGCAACAGGAGGCGGAGCAACAGGAGCGACAGGAGCAACAGGAGCGACAGGAGCAACAGGAGCGACAGGAGCAACAGGAGCAACAGGAGCAACAGGAGCGACAGGAGCGACAGGAGCAACAGGAGCAACAGGAGCAACAGGAGCAACAGGAGCAACAGGAGCGACAGGAGCAACAGGAGCAACTGGTGGCGGAGCTATTATTCCGTTTGCTTCAGGTACAACACCATCTGCGTTAGTTAACGCGTTAATAGCTAATACAGGAACTCTTCTTGGATTTGGATTTAGTCAGCCTGGAGTTGCTTTAACGGGTGGAACAAGTATCACATTAGCGTTAGGGATAGGTTCTTATGCATTTGTAGCACCACGTGCAGGGACTATTACGTCATTAGCAGGTTTCTTTAGTGCAACAGCTGCATTAGCTCCATTATCACCTGTTCAAGTGCAGATACAAATATTAACTGCACCAGCAGCAAGTAATACGTTTACAGTACAGGGCGCACCTTTATTATTAGCACCAGCATTTGCTGTAATAGCGATTGGTGCTACAGCATCAGGTATCATACCTGAAGCAATTCCGGTAGCCGCTGGGGATAAAGTATTATTATATGTTTCATTAACAGCTGCTAGTCCAATAGCTGCAGTTGCTGGATTTGTAAGTGCAGGTATTAATATCGTCTAACTTGTTACAATGTTTGTTTGAAATTTAAACAGGCATTTGTATATAGCCCCACCTAATTTTATTAGGTGGGGCTATATTTTTTGTGGGAAATTAGAAATAAATCAATTGAAAAGTTACTCTTTGTTAAGTTGGTATATAAGAAAAATTAAAATTTATGATTTGCACTTTATTGTTTATGGAATAAGTTATATAGTTTGAAAAATTACATATAAACAAAAAAGATGAATTCTATTAAAAACAGAATTCATCCATTAAATAAACTATATACTAGTGGGTTAAATTGTTAATCATGAGCGGTGAAATGTCATTGCTCAAATTAGTAATAAACTATTTATTTTTATTACAGTTACATCCTTTTTTCTTTACATAGCCTTGCTCTGCTAAATCTCTTTGTGACTGGGAATCGGAAGATTGAGAGTTCGAAGATTGAGAGGATGCTGAAGAGCTACTATTTTTATTATTAGAGTAGTTTTTTCGATAGTTATAATTACTCATAGTACTATCACCTCCAATTAAATATATAAATATTATATGTATGTACTCTATTAATTGTTACGATAAAAAATCTCCTCGATATTTTCCGAGGAGATAAATGGTGGTTCTATTAAAATGATACTAATTAATACCCCCAGTATAGAGGGAAGTAATAAGAATCTTGGTAATATAGATTTTGTTGTTGAGTAGGGGGCTGAGTTGACTGATTTATCATGTCGCGGTTTTGATTACAGTTTCCGGGAGGACCAATTACCGTAGTGGATTGAATTGGGGATACTGCTTGTTTCCATTGTTGTTCATTGAGGCAATAAGTATGAGCCATCATATTAGCGGGAGTTAATCTTAAAATATCAGAACCAAAAATAACTTCTGGGGTTGGGGCGTCGAATATAGCTAATAAATGAGTATTATCTGCTGAAGCAATTTCATAATGCCACCACGCTTGTGGAATGTTGGCAACTTGCCCTGGTTTTATCGGTAAGTTTAATATTTGATTCGTAAATGGATTAAGTAAAGAAACAACAGCAGATCCTGAAATACAGTAAACAAGTTCAGCTGCATTTTGATGAATATGTGGTTCTACAACGTTGCCTGTACTTAAATAAATATCTAATAAAGAAGTATTTTCTAAAGTGTTTAATTGTTTTATGCCAAGTACATTTATATAATTTTGGGCATCTTTCTTAAAAAAATTACTTTTACTTAAATCATGAGTGAAATTAGTTGAGGGGGAAGTGTAGTCGATATTAGAAGTCAATTGTATTACCCGCCTTTCTATAGGTAAGTATGGATACAACTTTAGGATATGTGCCTAGTGTTAGTTATGTGCATTTGTCTGTATCATAATAAATTCACCTGTTTTATAAAGAATATAGGTTGTGCTTCTTATTTCTCATAATGTAAATACGGATAAAAATTAGAGCGAACTAATGAAAGTCGGAATTATTGATGTTAGGTTAGGAGTAAAAATATTGAAATTTATTTCGTATATTTTAATGGTTACGTTATATGAAAAGACCAATACCTTATAGAGAGGAATTGGCCTTTTATTTAAGATAGTTTTTGATGAATCATTAATTGTGCTTTAGCAGTATTGGCGTAATTTAGCCATTCTATTGCCAAGTTTTTGTTTTAAATCAAAATGGATTTCAATTACGTCTAAATGAGATATCTTTGTTTTAAGTGGAACAGGCATCCCATTTACTTTTACTTTTTTCATGCTATGTGCAATTTTTGGAAATGCAGAGAAAGAAAAATCAATGATTGTAGCACCATCAGGTAAATAAACTGGTTGTAAATCTGTAGTATAAGCTGTAATAGTATTTTCAAATAGTTCATACGATACTAAACTACGGAAAGTGATTGGATCTGTAGTTAATAAATTGTTATTCACAATTGTATCATCCATTATTTTATAAGATATTGCTTGAATATTTGCAGTTCTATCATTCAATAAAGAAAAAATACCGTTATCTTTCAACGTTTTTGCTATTTGTGTTTGAATGATAATTGTTTGTTCAGCATCATTCATATTGACTTTAGTTTTTAAGTTGTTATTAAAATGGCTATTTTCAAGTGCTATATTATCCTCGAAATAGTTTATAGTTGGTTTATATAATTGATGTATTATTCCAAGAATTTTATAGCAATCTAGTACACTTGTAGTTGTAATACAAATTTGTGTAATACCTGATACATTTTGTATTTCTTGTAATTGTGAATATGCAGTATATACTGGGGGAAACTCATAGTTTATTTCAAATGAAAGGTTTGTATTAGAAAAAGAATGTATTCCTTTTCTTAAATGAGTTATATTTTTTGAAGGTGTGGCACATATTCGGTTAAAAATTTATGTACTTCAGTATATCTTTCTTTATGTAGATATTGAAAAGCAAGATTTTCTAATTCATGCTGGATTGTATATAACCCTAATCGCTTTGCAAGTGGCGCAAATAGTGTTAATGTTTCATTCGCATAAGCTACTTGTTTTGCGGGTTTTTTAACACTCAATGTTTTTATATTGTGAAGGCGATCTATAACTTTAATAATGCCAACACGTATATCTTGTTGAGAGGATACTAGTAATTTTTTGAAATTAATTGCTTCGTATAATACTTTGTTTTGATCTTGTAGTTTTTTTTCTTTTGTTAATCCATTTACAATATATTGAATAGTCGCACCAAAATGTGATTCAATTTCTTCTAGAGAGTATTCGGTATCTTCTACAACATCGTGTAATAAAGCAGCAATCAATGTTGTAATGTCAGCTTTATAATTTAGCAGTATTTCTGTAATCGCGAAAGGGTGAATAATATATGGTTCTCCAGTTTGACGGTATTGTCCATCATGTGCTTGCTCTGCAAAATGTATAGCTTTTTTCAAAAGCTTTAATTCATCAGATCGTAGATAATTTGCCTTTTGTAATAATACCTTGCTCATATATATCCATCCCTTAAATTTATTTTTAATAATAATTCTATATAATAGAATAAATACCCTTTGAAATTGTTTTAAGTGTGTAAAAAAATAAAGATATTGAGATTAAACTATATTCGTATATCCATTCATACTTTGGATTGATGGAAAAAAGTAATGAACATGTTAATTTAATATTACATCAATCATTAAAAAGGGGTGAAGGTTCATGTCATTTAGTGAAATGATTAGAAATGAAGTACTTGGCTGGGCAGGTGTTTCTGAAAAGCCGCATCGATTTGGTGGTATTGAAATAAATTATGGTAAGAAAGAACTTGGTCATTTGCATGGCGATAAGTTAGTTGATTTACCATTTCCAAAGGTAAAGCGGGATGAATTAGTGAGCCAAGGATTGGTGAAACCACATCACGTATTACCTGAATCAGGATGGATAAGTTATTATATAAAGAGTGAAGATGATATTCCATTTGCAATTGAGTTATTTCGTATGCAATATGACAGAATAAAAAAATAATGAAATAAAATAGATAAGTAAAAATATATTTTCATAGTCACATCCCTCCTTAATCGTTCGTCTCGTATGTAGAACGGATAAGGAGGGATTTTATTATGAAACATTTTGATGTAGCAATTGTTGGTGGTGGGCTTGCTGGATTAACAGCATCTATATATTTAGCGAAAGCTGGAAGGAAAGTTATTGTATTAGAAAAGTCCAGTCACTTCGGTGGTCGAGGGATGACTATAAATAAAAACGGCATTTGTATGAATCTTGGTGCACATGCTTTATATAGAGGTGGAGAAGCGTTTATAACTTTTAATGAGCTAGGAGTAAATCTTCCAGGTGGAATCCCATCTACAAAAGCACATGGAATATGGAAAGGGGATATTTATACCATTCCAACAGATTTTCGCTCTATTTTATCAACACCGTTACTTTCATGGTCTGCAAAAGTACAGTTCGCTCGTCTTATGATTCATTTAGGAAACTTAGATGTAGAAAAAGTTCCGAAAATAAGCCTAACTACATGGGCAGAAAATGAAATTAAAGATCCAATGGTTCGAAATATATTTTATGCATTATGCCGAACAACAACATATACGTATGCTCCTACAATACAATTAGCATCTTCCGTACTAAAGCAAATACAGCTTTCTATGAAAGAAGGAGTACTTTATGTAGATGGTGGTTGGGAGACGATAATAACAAATTTAAGAGGAATAGCGAATACTAGTGGTGTAAAATTTCTGGCTAAAAAGCATGTTTTAAAAATAGAGCATTGTGAAGGAAAACAAAGAATACATTGTTTTGACGATGAAGTATTTGAAGCAGGGGCAGTTATTGTAACAACTCCACCGAAAGAGGCATGTAAAATTATAAAAGGTACAGAAGGAACAAGTTTGCAAAAATGGAGTGAACAATCTATACAAGTGACCGTGGCAGCGTTAGATATTGGTTTAAAACAATTACCAAATCCTTTGCATCATTTTGCATTGGGATTGGATCAACCTATATTTTTCACGAATCAATCGAGAGCAGCTAAATTAAGTGAAGATGGATCAATTGTAGTGAGTCTAATTAAATACCATAACCCTGTACTAGAACTGAATCATATTCAAGAAGAGAAAGAACAGTTAGAAAATATGATGGAATTGTTACATCCGAATTGGAAAAGAGAAGTTGTTGCACAGCAATATTTACCGAAAATTACGGTAGTACATGATTTTCCTCATATTGACCGTGTTGAAAAACCAGGCCCTAATATACCTGAAATGCCAGGTGTTTACGTTGCAGGAGATTGGGCTGGGCATGATGAAATATTAGCTGATGCTGCGGTAGCAAGCGGGAAACGTGCAGCGTTACACATTTTAAAGAAATTTGAAAGTGAGGCAGTTCATCATGGAAACGGAGCAGTTATATGAAGCGTATCAACCATTATTATTTTCGTTAGCATATAGAATCCTTGGGAGTGTTATGGATGCTGAAGATATCGTCCATGACGTATTTATATCGTTTAATAATATGGAGGACGTTCAATCTATAGAAAATATGAGAGCCTATTTATGTAAAATGGTAACAAATCGCTCAATTGACAAATTACGTTCGGCAGCACATAAACGTAACGTATATGTCGGAATGTGGTTGCCAGAGCCATTTGTGGAAGAGATTGATGATCCATCAGAGTCATTTGTAATGAAAGAATCAATTTCTACGGCATATTTATTACTTTTACAACAACTGACTGAGGTAGAGAGGGTTGTTTTCATATTAAGAGAGGTTTTTAGTTATGACTACGAAGAAATCGCTTCGATTGTAGAAAAGAGTAGTGTGAATTGCCGAAAAATCTTTCAACGTGCACGAAAAAGTATTTTAGATAAGCCGAAGCAGTCAACATTAAGTACGAAGAAGATGGCTGCTTACGTGGAGAAATTTGTATCATCATTGCAGTGTGGGGATACGCAAGGCATGTTAGAAGTTTTAAAAACAGATGCGATATTTAAAGCAGATGGTGGTGGTAAAGTTACAACTGCAATTAATCCGATTTATTCTGCAGATAAAATTATACGTTTGTTCTTTGGAATTGCAAAACGATTGCCAGAAAAGTATAGTGTTGATTTCAAAATAGTAAATGGTGCACCAGGCGTTATAGTTACAATAAATAATAAAGTGACGTATGTACTTTCATTCATATTTGAGGATGAGAAAATTTCAAACATTTATATGATGGTTAATCCAGAAAAACTTATGCACTTAAATGTAATAGTATAAAAAAGACGCATTTCTTTAGAAGTGCGTCTTTTTTTTTATTTTTCTAACATTTCAAGAGGTACATCTTTTTCGCCGGCTACCTCGAATTTAATTTCCCCGTCTTCTTCATAAATGCGTTTAATAATCGGTATAGTTATCATTAGTTTTTTATGCTGTTTACGTCTTCTAGCAGCATCTAAGTTAATCACGTTCATGTGTAAGCATCCTTTCTTACAGAAATATATAAACAAAAGAAAATGCGTCCGAAAAGGGCGCTTAGTTGAATTAGAAATACCGATTCATTTAAATGGGGTTTAGATTATCTTATAATTGAAAACTGATTGTAAAATAATGTGAATTAAATAATTGCACGTAGAAATTAACTTTACCAAAAAACGAAACAATATGCTATAAAAAATTTTAATTCTTTGTCGTATAACAGGAAAAAGGTGTGCATTTCGCATATAATGAAAAGTAGACGGGCATCATGTACTTTTTCATCATATTGCTTGGAAAGGCGATGGAGAAAATGAATACTCTAGATTCATTATTATTGCAACTTGAACAATATGGAGAAGAGCATGATCGACATAAAGAAAAAAGAGAAGAAAAATTAAGAAATATTTCTCGTGAAATGGGGCAGTTTTTATCAGTATTAGTAAAGGGCTGCAATGCAAAAAAAATTTTAGAAATTGGAACTTCAAATGGCTATTCTACATTGTGGCTAGCAAATGCGGTAGAAGAAACAAATGGAAATGTTATAACTGTAGAACTTTCTTCAGAACGGGTTGGAGAGGCACTTGGAAATTTTGAAAGGGCAAATCTTACACAGAGAATCGATATTCATAATCAAGAGGCTGGGGCATTTTTAGATTCGCAAGTAGATCGTTCATTTGATTTTATTTTCCTAGATTCAGAGCGCACGCAATACATGTGGTGGTGGGAACATATAAAACGTATTTTAGAGCCAAAAGGTTTTCTTGTAATTGATAATGCAACTTCTCATGCGGGGGAATTAGCTGGATTTATAAAGATGATTGAAGAAGACGTTACGTTTGAAACCGTGTTATTAGCTTTTCAAAAGGGAGCATTTGTTGCGCGGAAGAATAATTAGAAGTGGACCTAATATAATTATCACATTGAAAGATAGTATATGTCAAAAGATAGAGCATTGTATGAATTTAAGAAGGTAACTAAATGGAATTTCAAATTAATAGTCAGTGGTGATAAGTAAGGTAAGCTGTGAAGAATCCGTCTTCAGTATGTTGTTCTCTAGGTCTTAAGTCTGAGGAAAATAATGACGAGAACAGGTATACTTATACTATGAAACAGGGAATGACTGCATAAGCAGGTATTTCTTGAAAAATCGATTTCAAGCAAGCAAAAATGTATATGAAATACGATATATTAGATGAAATATAGTGCACATAAATTCGCACATATAAATAAAGGAGCGATTTTGTTGACTGAACTCGAGAAAAAAGAACCTGTATCGATTGTGAAAGATAATAATGTAGAAGTAGTAGTGGATACAGTAATAAAAGATGCAGAACTTGAAGAACTGAATAAAGAAGCAGATCTTTATGTACAAAAGTTAAATAGCGAGCAAAATACAGATTTATCAAAAGTATTGTCGCAGCTTGGAGACTTAGGGGATAAAGAGCAGCAAGCGGCAGGACAAACGCTATCAGCTTTAAAACGTCCTGTGACAGCGATGATGAATGGAAAGAATGAAGAAATTCCAAATACATTGTTAGAATTACGAAAAGTGGTATCAGAACTTGATCCAAACTCATTAAAAGCAACTGGTATGAAGAAACTTATGTTTAAAGTGTTTAAGAAAAATCCGCTTGAAAATTACGTGCATAAATATCAATCTATAGATAAGCAAATCGAGGAGATTATAAGATCACTTCTCATTGGCCGTGATAACTTGCAAGAGGATACGGTTGGTCTTGAAATGTTAAAAGAGCAATCACACGATAAAATTCACGCTCTTGATAAACAAGTATACTTAGGAAGAAAACTTGCTGGTATGCTTGAAGCTGAGAAACAAAATCCAGAACGTCAAAGGGATATTCCGTTAATAAATGATGCATTAGAAAAGATACTTGTGCGTACTCGTAATATGCAACAAGCAAAAAGTGTATTATTACAATCTATCGCATCTGTAGACATCATTAAGAAAAATAATGAAAAGCTATCAGAGGCAATTCGTAATGCAATTACGATGACACAAAACGTTATAACGGTTTCAGCTGCAATTCAGCTCGCATTAACAAATCAACGTAAAACAATTGATGCAGTTAATGCGACAAATGAAGCGATTGAATCAATGGTATTAAGCAATTCTCAAGCATTAAAACAAAATACAGAAGAAACAACAAAACTCCTAGAAAATCCTGCAATTAGCATGGATAAATTGCGTGAATCATTCCAAAATGTATTTGCCGCTATTGAAGCATCTGAGAAATCGTCAGAACGTATTATTGAGTCTAGTAAGAAATTTGTAATTGAACTAGATACATTTAATGATGAGATGAAGCAGAAACTCATTCAGCGTCCAAGGAAATAACAGACTTTTAGAGGAGGTGAAAAAATGAGTTTCATTCAAGGAGTATTATTACTATTAGGATCATTACTTTTAATCGCATTTACTGTCGTTGTTTTAGTTGTATACTTCGGACGTAAACTTTATTTTTCATGGACGAAACCATATAAGAGAGCACAAGATTCCATTGAGAAATTATCAAACAAATCGACACCGTTTTTACAAGAGTTTACGCAACATCCACTCTTTTATCGCTGGATTCGTACGGAAGGAAAGAAAGAACAACATACATTGAATACTCTTTTCTGTACATCAGGTCAACGTACGAGAGAACAAGTATTTTCAATGTTACCGAAAGAAAAACAGAAAAAAGTGCATGTAATGGCAAAAACAACGAAAAAGCTTACAAATGAAGATATCGATGTGGCCGCGATGAAAGTGAAAGATTTCTTAAGACAAGAAACGCAGCAAACTGTAAAACCGACAGACTTATCGTTTTATAAATTGTATTTCTATGATCGATATCCAGATGCATTAAATACAATTCAAGCATATAAACGCTCGATTAATCCTTCACTACAAAGAACAGTTGATGACATTACAATTTCAGTATTAAATGCATTGCCGTACTATCAAGAACAACGCATGTTTGAACAACAACATAAACTTGAAACGTTCTTAATGAAAGATTTAACAGCGATGTTATCATTAGTGGTACAATTACCACCATCACAACGTCCTGAAAAAGAAGAAGAACTAAAAATATACTTGCAAAATTTCCAAAAAGAAATGGAAGTAGTAGAGCGTGATATTCGCGACTCCATTGATCATGATTTGAATGTGAAGATGAGAGCAGCGACTGAGAAGTTTAAGAATAAATAAAAAAGGCGCCTTAAAAGCTAAGTATTTCTCAGCTTTAAGGCGTTTTTTTTGAGATTTTATTTTGCCTTAACGGTAGTAAAACTAGAAGGAATGCTTTCATTATGCAATCGATCAACTGCAGTTACCACATACGTATACGTTTCTCCAGAAATAGCCGTTTTATCTACGTAAATTTCTCCAAGTTTTGTTTTTCTTACAGTAGTAAGTAAATGTTTTGGGTTTTGTATATCCACTTCATTTTTTCCATTCACACGGTAAATGGCGTAATAAGAAGAGTCATTATCTCTATTGTCAATTATTCCTACGGCAATACCTTCATCTCTTGGAATGGCACCTTTTAAAGTAGGTTGTTTTGGCGGATCATGATCAAGCCAAGGCATAGGTGGAATTAATGCAGGGTGTTTATATATGTCTTTTGAGAGTCTATCTTTAATTCCAAGTGGATTGTTATTTATATCTTTTAAACTGAAATGCATACTACCTTTTATTTGTGGATATTGATGGTTTAAAGCGATTTGCTTTGGATATTCTTCTGGCTCAGACCAAGCAGGCACAGAGTTGTTATTTATTTTATAAGCCGCTTGACCGATGTATAGGTGAATCGGTTTGTTATTTGTTTCTTTTACCCACCAATCTACTAATATATCATATGCAGCAGGTGTGAAACCTATATTCCAATATATTTGAGGTGTAATGTAGTCAATGTACCCTTTTTGTATCCACTCACGTGTGTCAGCATAAAGGTCATCGTAGTTTCTTTGACCTGCGGTTGTATTAGAGCCAGTTGGATCGTCAGCTATATTTCGCCATACACCAAATGGACTAATGCCAAATTTCACGTATGATTTTTCTTGTTTTATAGCAGTATTTAAACCTTTTACGAGTTCATTTACATTATTGCGACGCCAATCTTCGATAGTTGAAAAATTCTCATTATTATATGATTCAAATGTTTTTTGATCAGGAAATTCTTCGCCAACTACTTTATAAGGGTAAAAATAATCGTCCATATGAATTGCATCAACATCATAATTTTTTACGATTTCTAAAGCGCCTTCCGTTATAAAGTTTTTCACATCTGGAATACCAGGGTTGTAATATAGCTTCCCGCCGTAAGGTACAACCCAATCGGGATGTTGTCTTGCAGGGTGATTATTTGATAATCGATTTATATCAGTGTGATTCATCGTTATTCGGTATGGATTAATCCATGCGTGGAATTCTATATTTCTTTTATGTGCTTCTTCAATCATAAATGCGAGCGGATCGTATCCAGGGTCTTTTCCTTGTGTACCCGTAATGTATTCAGACCAAGGACCGTAATTTGAAGGATAGAAAGCATCAGCAGTCGGTTTAATTTGTACAACGACTGCATTCATACCAGTGTTTTTTACATCGTCTAATAGTCTTATAAATTCTTGTTTCTGCTTTTCAATAGGTAAGCCAGTTTTTGAAGGCCAATCAATATTGAGAACAGATGCTAGCCATACAGCGCGTAATTCATGTTTTTTGTAAGTAGTATTTACTTCAGCATAAGTAGAGTGAGGGGAAATGAAAGAGAAAGGAGTAAACAATATGACGATACAGCACATCATTACTAAACGTTTCATAATCATTTATACGCCTCCCTATTATACGATTATTTAAAATAATATATGATGTTAGGTTGGCCCTGCAATTGAGAAAAATAAACATTGAAACATTAATTTAATAGGAAAAATATTTTTAGTGAAATTTACTTTCAGTATAACTAAATCGTTTCATTTCTTCATATGCTTGTTAGTAAAGTGAAACTTTCTTTCATTTGAAAGAAACAATTTATAAGTATAGGAGGATTCAATAATGAAAGTTTTATTCGTTTGTTCTGGAGGAATGTCCAGCGCAATTGTTGTAAACGCTTTAAAAAAAGAAGCAGAGAAAAAAGGTATGAACATGGAAGTGCATGCTATTGGAACAAGTGAGGTGGAGGAAGAAGTAAAGAATGGTTGGGATGTTGTAATGGTTGCACCTCAAGTTAGACATCGATTTGACGCTGTAAAAAAACTTACAGAACAAGAATCTATTCCGTGCGGTATTATTCCGCCGCAAGCATACACGCCGCTTGGTGGACCGGCTTTATTAAAAACTGTAAATGAATTAATTAGTTAGGGGGAAGCGTTATGAATAAGTTTGTCACGTTTCTTGATAAAAACTTATCTGGACCGATGGCAAGGCTTTCTGAACAGAGGCATTTACAAGCAATCCGTGATGGAGTTATTTCGGCGTTACCATTTATTATCGTAGGGAGTTTCTTTTTAATAGTAGCATTTCCACCATTACCGAAAGATAGTTTCATATCAGTTTGGGCATTGAAAAATCAAACAAGTATATTAATACCATATCGTTTAACGATGTTTATTATGTCTTTATATATAGCATTTGGTATAGGATACAATTTAGCGAAAAGTTATAAGTTAGATGCTTTATCAGGGGCACAGTTAGCAGTATGCTCACTACTTTTAACATTGACGCCCGAATTAATCGATAAAAAAGGATTTATGCTTCCGATGACAAATCTCGGGGGGCATGGATTATTCGTAACGATGATCGTATCTATTTTATCAGTAGAGATTTTAAGATTTTGTAAGACGAAAAATGTAATGATTAAAATGCCAGAACAAGTACCGCCGTCTGTTTCACGTTCGTTTGAAGCACTTATACCTGCTGCATTCGTAATTATTTTAATGAGTTTAGTAACTGTCGTTTTTAGTATTGATTTACATCATGTAGTTGATAAATTAGCGGCACCGTTAGTAAAAGCTGGTGATAGTTACTTCGGTGTAATCATTCCAGTATTTTTAATTACATTTTTTTGGTCATTCGGAATCCATGGTGTGTCGGTTGTTGGAACTGTTGCCCGGCCATTATGGGAAGTATATTTAGGGAAAAATGGTGAAGCAGTTGCTAGTGGAGCAGATCAGTTGCCATTCATATCACCAGAGCCGTTATACCAATGGTTTATATGGATTGGTGGTTCTGGTGCGACGTTAGGGCTTGTATTAGCTATGATTGTATTTGGTCGATCAAAATATTCGAAAGCATTATCAAGAACTTGTATTGTTCCTGGTATTTTTAATATTAATGAACCTGTTATTTTCGGATTACCGATTGTACTAAATCCAATTTTAATTATCCCGTTTATCATTACACCACTCGTAACAGCAACTGTTGCATATTCAGCAACTGCGATGGGATTTGTAACGCCAACACATATTATGCCGCCGTGGACATTACCAGCTCCAATTGGCGCGTATTTAGCCACAGGTGGAGATTGGCGTGCAGTGGTATTAGTTTTTATAAATATAGCAATATCATTCCTTATTTACCTACCATTCTTTAAAATGTACGACAAAAACATGCTTGAAATTGAGAAAAATGGTGATGGGGAAGCTGTTAATCCGTAAGTTTTATATTTTATTTTTGAGTGATAGGCATTTTGTCTATCACTTCTTTCACATTAAGTCCAGAGAGGGTGAAATAGAATGAATATAAAATTTAGCTATAAAGGTGTATTTTTATTGTTATTTGGAGTGATATGTGCAAATTTACTTTTCGTACCTTTATTAAGAATGCTAAATCTATCACAAATGCATAGTATATGGCTCGTTACAAGCTTTGCGGCAAGTATTTTGCTTACGGTAGTTGTTTCTTTCATTGATGGATCGTTTGCATCGAAAGCACAGTTGTTTTTTAGATTTATATTGTTTTCTGTAGGTTGTACGTTGTTTACTTACATAATTGTTTTTTAGTGAATAGGGGGCATGCATATTATGTATATTGCAGGGATAATGTCCGGTACATCGTTAGACGGAATAGATGTAGCGCTCGTTCATATAGAAGGGAACGGTGTAGATTCTAAAGTCGAACTCATCCATTTTACTACTGTTCCATTTTGCAATGATATAAAAAATGAGATACTGCAGGCTTTATCAATTGATACATCTAATGTTCAATTGATATGCAGTTTGAACTTTAAGCTTGGTTTATGTTTTGCCAATGCTGTGGAGGAAGTTTGTAAAAAGGCTGATTTGTCATTGGAACAATTAGATTTAATAGGTTCTCACGGACAAACGATTTATCATCAGCCAAAGCAAGAAGGCAATAGTATTTCTTCGACATTGCAAATTGGAGAACCAGCAGTTATAGCATATGAAACGAACACTACGGTTATCTCTAATTTTCGAACGATGGATATGGCAGCAGGGGGACAAGGTGCACCACTTGTGCCATATTCAGAGGTCATTTTGTATCGTCATCAAACTAAAAATAGATTACTACAAAATATTGGCGGAATCGGTAATGTTACAGTAATACCAAGTCATCTAAGTGATAAGAGTGTTATTGCTTTTGATACTGGCCCAGGAAATATGGTAATCGATGATGTATGTCAAAGATTATTTCAGTTGCCATATGATCAAAATGGTAGGATTGCAAAACAAGGAGTAGTTGTAGATGAAATTTTGACATATTGTATGAACCATCCATTTTTGAAAGTGAATCCACCGAAATCAACTGGTAGAGAACAGTTTGGAGAAGAGTTTGTAAGTGAATTATTGAAGCGGTTTGAAAAGCATGGTAAAGAAAATCTTTTGACGACTGTCACGATGTTTACAGCAAGTTCAATTGTTCATCATTATAAGGAGTTTATTCTGCCGTATTATGAAATCGATGAAGTAATTTTAGGTGGTGGGGGCAGTTATAATCGTACACTTGTTGAAATGATACGAAATGGATTGAAGGAAGAAAAGTGCGCGATATTCATTCAAGAAGATATAGGCTATTCTTCAGAGGCGAAAGAAGCAATTGCCTTTGCGATATTAGCAAACGAAACGCATCATCGTAATCCGAGTAATGTGCCAAGCGCAACAGGTGCAAAGCAATCTGTAGTTTTAGGGAATATAACATTCCCTCCAATAAGATGATGAAAATGAGGCGAACATATGAAGTATATGATTGGAGTAGATGGTGGGGGCACGAAGACAGAAGCAATTGCATTTGATCAAGACGGAAACGAAGTTGTAAGAGGTACGAGTGGGTTTGGAAATATATTAATAGATTATGAAAAAGCAGTTTCGCATATTATGGAGGCGATCGATCAATGCAAGAAAGCTTTAATAGATGGGCACTGCGTTTGTATTTGTTTAGGGTTAGCGGGTATAAGTGGAGCGAATACAAATGAATTAACATTACGATTAATAAAGAAATATGAAACGAAAATTGAAGTTTTTAATGACGCAATGATTGCACATGCAGCTGCTTTAAAAGGTAAGAATGGAATATTAACTATAGGTGGTACAGGTGCAATTTGTATAGGAAAGAAAGACGAAGTGTACGAGTATAGCGGTGGATGGGGACATATTTTAGGGGATGAGGGAAGCGGTTATTGGATTGCGTTACAAGGTTTAAAGAGAATGGCAAATCAATTTGATCAAGGAGTTAGACTTTGTCCATTAAGCTTAAGGATTCAAGACGAGTTTCGACTTTTAACATCATCTCATATAAAAAAACTAGTATATAGTTCTTCAAAAGATAAAGTTGCAGCAATTGCACCATTAATTATAGAGGAAGCGAGGAATGGGAATGATGATGCACATAAAATTATTCTGCAAGCGGCTAAGGAATTAACGATAATTACGGTGAATATTTACAACAAGATGCAGTTTGATTTATCACCTTTAATTGCAGTAAGTGGCAGTATATTGCGTTTCGTTCCTGAGATATATGCTGAATTTAAGAAATGCTGTGAGAAAAGTATGGGAGAAGTTATATTCGTATCACCATCAGAAATGGCAGTGAAAGGAACATATCATTTAATGAAGGGTGTATATTTTATAAAATAGAAGTATGAGAATTTTTGTATGATTTGTAAAAATATGATGTTAAAATATACAAAGGGATGTAAAGCAAGAAAAAGTACAATATACATATTCATTGAATATTGTATAAGTACTCCCATGTAGAAAGTGAATGATTACATGATTAATAGTATGCAATTTTTGTATTTGGTGGCTTCTTATTTATTTGGAAACATATTGACCGCTTATATAGTAACGAAATGGAAACATAATGTTGATATTCGTGAAGAAGGAAGTGGTAATCCTGGCGCAAGAAATATGGGGCGCGTATATGGAAAAGGGTATTTCGTCGCTACATTTTTAGGTGATGCGATCAAAGGGGCAATCGTGGTTTCTATTGCAAAATACCTTTTCGAAGATTCTACATTTGTAATGTTAGCTTTACTGGCTGTTATACTTGGACATATTTACCCAATTTTATTTAAAGGCAAGGGCGGAAAAGGCATTTCAACATTTATTGGAGGGTTAATTGCATTTGATTATTTGATAGCGCTTACTCTTATTGCTGTTTTCATTATATTTTATTTAATCTTTAAAGGATTTACTAAGCCCGGACTAATTACAATCGCTTGTTTACCAGTTTGCATGATTTTGTATTCTTACTCTATTGTTACGACTATTTTAAGTGCACTTATCATTGTACTTATTTTATATGTAAATCGAGAATGAAATGAACTTTTTATAAGTGGAGTTAATCTCCACTTATAATTTTTATTAAATACATAAAGGAGATACAACATGGGGTTAATTTATAAAGTTGCTGATCAAGCTTTGGAATTTGAAAGTATACATAAATTGAATTATAAAACATTTGTAGAAGAAATTCCGCAACATGAAGAAACGAAAGATCGTGTTCGTATAGATCGTTTCCATGAAGAAAATACATATTTAATTTGTTTAGATGACGATAAGTTAGTAGGTATGGTTGCATTGCGAGGAAAACGACCATTCTCGTTAGATTATAAAATTCCAAATCTAGATTTTTATTTGCAAGAACATGGAGAAAATGTATATGAAATTCGTTTACTTTCAGTAGAACGTGAATATCGAAATGGAAGAGCATTGTTAGGTTTAATTCGCTTTTTACATCGTTATTTGCTTCTAAATGGATATGAATTGGCACTCATTTCTGCTACAACACGTGAACTACCTTTATATGAGCAAATGAGATTCAAATCTTTCCATACGTTAGTTGGTACTGAAGCAGCAGCCTTCCAGCCAATGTATGTTACCCCAGCTATGTTTGAAGAGTCGAGTGTTAGGGGTATTATGACGAAAGAATATACGTTTTTACCTGGTCCAGTGGATATTGTAGAAAATGTTCGAAAGGCATTTTCTACTAAGCCTATTTCGCATCGTTCTAAGTCATTTCAAGTGACAATGGAAAATGTAAAAAAACGTTTACTGCAAATGACAAAAGCAAAACGTGTGCAAATAATGTTAGGAACAGGGACGTTAGCGAATGATGCCATTGCTTTACAGTTGAATTCTTTAAAAGGGAAAGGACTAGTTTTAACAAATGGGGAATTTGGAAATAGGTTAGTGGGACATGCAACACGTGCGCAATTACATTATGATACGCATAAAAAAGAAATGGCAGAGCCGTTTCTTTATACAGAATTAGAAAAAATAATGGCAACTGGAAATTATGAATGGCTTTGGTTTGTTCACCATGAAACATCAACTGGAATGTTAAATAATTTAGAAGAACTAAACATTCTTTGTAAAAAATATCAAATGAAACTATGTGTAGATTGTATAAGCTCAATTGGAGCAATACCAATAAATTTGAAGGATGTATATTTTGCAAGTGGTGTAAGCGGAAAAGCGATTAAATCATATACAGGATTATCTTTCGTTTTTCATAACCACATTGTAAAAGTAAACGAGGCAGTACCTGCTTATATGGACATGGTATGTACGAAGAAAATGAAAGTATCCCATACTCCCATTCATGGAATTTAATTTATGCATTGCAAGAAGCATTGAAGCGACTTGAAGATGAAGAGGCATTTGAAAAAATAAAAGAGGCGTATGCTTATATTGAGCAAGCTATTAATACTATGGGTTTAAAGCTTGTTTCACCTAAAGATCATGCCGCTCAAATTGTTCTTACCATTCAATTAAACGAAGGGCAGTGTTCTAAGGCAGTAGGTGATGCATTAGCATTACAAGGATATATTGTTCATTATGAATCAGCATCTTTACAAAAGAATAACTGGATTCAAATAGCATGTCTGAATCACTATAAAGAACGTGATATGAAGAGGATGTTAAATTGTTTGCAGATGTGTGTGTTAAAGAAAGTTCTTTTAACGTAAATGCTTGTATATTTATTATATAATTTCTACAAGGCTATGAGTCACACTTGCTAAGTGTATAGAAGTGCATTTTTTGACAAGAGTTTAAAAGAGAGCGAAAGCTCTCTTTTAAACTTACTTAAATGAATTACCCACAGATTGGAATACCGAGAACTCTCAAAGCTAGTGCTACTTGAAGAGTAATTTCCAATCTAGCAATTTCGATGCCAGCAACTGTGAGTACTAAAAAAGGTTGGCCGTTTACGAACACAATACAACTTTCCATATATACGCCTCCTTTCTAGTGATCTACTACAGTATATGAATAAAACTATAATACGTTATAGTTGGATTTATGAATTTTATAAAAATAATAGATTTACCCTATGTTTACGAAACAAATGGAGTTTCATAGTGTTAATAATTTAATTGTTAGACAAGGAAGCATCTATAATAAGATGCTTTTTATTATATTTACGTTTCAGCGTGACAATAAATAAAGTTAATCAATGACGAATTGAGAGGGAAATATATTGATAAATATTTGTATGAGGTAAACTAAGAAGGTTTTAGAAAAACGAAAAGGAATTTTTATACTTGTAACATAAAAATTCTAGGGGGATGTTAATATGGAAAAAACTATGATGGTAGAAACAACAAACATGATGATGTCTATGGAAAAAATGATGTGTGAAATGAAGTGTATGAAAATGATGATGAATAACATGATGCAAATGGATGTAGAAATGGATAAGGCAATGATGGTGAAAATGAATGAATGTGATGAAATGATGAAGACTACTATGTCTATGATGAAAGCGATGAAAGAGAAATGTTGTTGAAGTAGCAAACTATAGCGTAAAATGATGATGATCTTGTAAATTTAAATTAGTAAAGAGCCTGTTTTAGTTGGTGAATTAAAATAGGCTCTTTTAACTATTGTTCAAAAATAAATTGAGTTGACAAAAAAGAACTAAAAGATTATTTTAGTTCTTTTTTCTGTATTAACACTGTTCAAATCATTTGTTTAAAAGCTATAGATGATGGTTAGGCAGTGAGAAAAGACAAGTAAGAGCCTATCTTTCTTCGTTAAATGTGTGCTGAAGTAAATAATGATTCCATTTTTATTTTACTCTTCTCTCGAATTTCAGCATCCGCATGTCGCATTACAAATTTATGCGCTACAGCGATTGCTAAAACATCATCTAATAAGCCAATCCCAATAATAGCAGCTATATCTGGAATGAAGTCGATTGCTAATACGTAATAAGATAAAGCGGCTAATATTATGAATTTAGCTTTAGTAGGTAACCCTTTTTTCTCATTGTGTAGTATAAAATAATACTTTCATATACGCTTGATTTCCCGAGGTTTGCTGAGCTTTTTTTGAATTTTTTCCAAAGTGTCTGTTTCTCCATATAAACACTCCTTTTCCAAAAAATAGATTTTTTAAAAGGATGGACAAAGAAGCGAAAGAATAATCAATTTTATTGTTTTTTCTTATTGTATATTTCGATATTTATAAGCGAATACCTGTTCAAAATAAAACAATGCTTGTTAAGCGGATACGATTATGGAGATGGATGAAGAGAAAATCTATTTTGGAAAGCAAATAAGTTTCCGATAGAGGTTTCAATGAATTATTTGCGTTCTGCAACGAAGGCAGAAAAAACTTTTGATTTCTTAATACCAGCTATCTTGACAATAATTATTAGATTGTTTATAGCGTATATGAATCCGAATACAACAATAATATTGAAAGGAATTAAGGATATAAATAATCAATCACTTACATTCATTCCAATTTTAGCTGGTTTTAATATAGCTAATTACCTCGTTCCTTATGATTCTAGTACTTGCTGGTTCATTTGCTACAAGTATTTTTGCTGATAGAACATTTTTATCCCTAATTTACCAAAACAATCATATCGTTTTGGCGTAGGTGTTTATGAGGGCGTAGTAGCTCATAGTACAGCGACTTCTGAAATATTCAAAAGTATGAATCTCGTACATGAAGAAACGTATTTGTTCAATATGCTGTTGATTGAGATGAAACAATCCAAATCGCTAATATAAAATACATTGCATATGGTGGTGGACCTGCTGCTAATAAACGATTTGTACATGTAGAGTTATGTGAAACAGCAGACCATATAAAGCTCGAGCGTTCATATGAAAAATACGTAAAACTTTTAGCGGAAATCTTAAAAGATAACAAGTTATCTGTAAGAAAAGGATTGTGGATTCACTACGATGTGATTAAATATCTTGGCGGTACAGATCATGAAGATCAACTTGATTATTTAAAATCTCATGGGGGATCAGGAGCTCAATCCCGTGCTGATGTACAACGGGCATACAATAATTCTAGTGTGGATGTTTCTGTACCTGAAAGCCACCTAAACCAACAGAAGTACCAACAGCTGTAACCGATGGTATAGCTTATATTGAAGGCTACAACGTTAATTTACGTAAAGGACCAGACACAAGCTATTCTAAGATTCGTCAACTAAATAAATCAGAAGCTTATGTTGAATGGGGCGAAAAGCCTGGTTGGTTAAACCTTGGTGGAGAGCAATGGATTAAGAACAATCCATCCTATGTGAAGTTTAGTAAGAAAAGTACAGTAGATTCTTCTATTGTAGGAAAGCGTGTTGTTTCTAAAGTTAACATTCTACGTTTCTATGATGCTCGATCTTGGCAGGATAAAGACGTGGATGGTTTTGTAGATGTAGGTGAGGTGTTTACAATTTTCAGGAAGTTAAATATGGAAGGTTCAGTACAATTTAAGGCGCACAATAGTATAGGGAAAACATATTATATTACGATCAATGAAGTTTATGTATTTGTAACTGTATTACTACAGTATAGTACACTCATAGGAGGTAGTTATGTGTTTGATAAAAATGAAATACAAAAGATAAATGGGATACTTCAAGCTAATGCATTAAATCCAAATTTAATTGGCCCTACACTTCCCCCAATCCCACCATTTACTTTACCCACAGGTCCAACAGGAGGGACAGGCCCAACGGGAGTAACGGGAGTAACGGGTCCAACAGGAGTAACGGGTCCAACAGGAGTAACGGGTCCAACAGGAGTAACGGGTCCAACAGGAGTAACGGGTCCAACAGGAGTAACGGGTCCAACAGGAGTAACGGGTCCAACAGGAGTAACGGGTCCAACAGGAGTAACGGGTCCAACGGGAGTAACGGGTCCAACAGGAGAGACAGGCCCAACAGGAGGAACTGAAGGTTGTCTTTGTGATTGCTGTGTTTTACCTATGCAAAGCGTTTTACAACAACTTATTGGAGAAACTGTTATTCTTGGCACTATTGCAGACACACCCAACACGCCCCCGCTTTTCTTTCTATTTACTATCACTTCTGTGAATGATTTTTTAGTTACAGTTACAGATGGCACCACAACCTTTGTGGTCAATATATCTGATGTAACAGGGGTAGGTTTTTTACCACCAGGACCACCTATTACATTACTTCCACCTACCGATGTAGGATGCGAGTGTGAATGTCGTGAACGACCAATTAGACAATTACTGGATGCGTTTATCGGATCTACAGTAAGTCTTTTAGCAAGTAATGGTTCTATTGCAGCAGATTTTAGCGTGGAACAAACAGGACTTGGGATAGTACTAGGGACATTACCTATAAATCCAACTACAACCGTTAGGTTTGCGATTTCAACTTGTAAAATTACAGCTGTGAATATAACCCCTATTACGATGTAGTCTATTTCTTTCAGAAGTATCTGTTGCTACTCGATAAGAAAAGCACAGTTTATTTGTCCACCTTGAAAACGTATTGTTTTCAAAGTGGACAATCTACGTTTCTAGGATGCTCCACCTTGGAAATATAAAGATGGAGCTGGTTCTGTAGATGCAGGGATTTATGATTGATGCAAAAGTGAGTGTCAATGGTTCGCCACAGTACAAAGCACACAGCAGTAAAGGGAAAACATACTATGTTATTGCAAATGAAGCCTATTTATTCATCTAATGCACTATACCTTCATGAGTAATTAACCATGCCCCCTTACTCTTTCTATATCCTTCATTTGTAAATTTATTACTACTATATTATTGGCGTACAATACTAAATGTATCTAAATGGTTTTCTAAACGCACAAAATCCCCAAATTGATATGGTAAGGCTATAAAAATTATAATGAAAAATAATAAATATCTCTAATGCACTATTAGGATTTTTCCATTTTATATTGCAAACCATCTTTCTGAAAGATAAGCTCATATGCTAAATCAAAATGAAGGTTATATAATGCTTTCGTATTACATATTAAATTGTAGAACTTAGTTCCTTGATGTACATATTGGTGTAATTTATTTTGAATTGGTGAAACAATGATTTTTAAAATTACGTTAATATCTTCATTAAAGAAGTTATAGGAGGGAATAACTTGGGCTCATTATTTGATGTAATAGCAGATGTTATTTTATCCTCGAAATGACATGAAATTAAAACATTATATCGCAAAATTAAGTGAATTAGAGTGGTTTCGAAATCTACATGAAGATCCGAAGTATACAAGTTTAATTTGGAGTAATAGAAAAATTAAAAAGTATATTTTGACTTCTGCAAATATGGAAGCATTAATAAAATCCGAGAAAAAACAAAAAGAATTTGTTCATCTAGTACAGGATGAATATAAAAAAAGAAGATAAGAATTTTTTTATTTTTCATATTTGGCGAAACAAATGGTACAATGAAAGCTAATGTGAAAAATAAGGAAAAGAAGTGGTCTATTTGAAAAACTTTTTAGAATTAGGAATTAGTGAAACTTTTAATCATACATTACGTGAAAATGGAATTACAGAAGCAACACCGATTCAGGAGAAGGCAATTCCAGTTATTATGTCAGGTAAAGATATTATTGGACAGGCGAAAACAGGAACGGGTAAAACGTTAGCATTCGTGTTACCGATTTTAGAAAAAATCGATCCAGAGTCTAGTGATGTTCAGGCTTTAATTGTTGCACCAACAAGGGAACTAGCACTGCAAATTACAACTGAAATTAAAAAAATGCTTGTTCAAAGAGAAGATATTAATGTACTAGCGATATATGGCGGACAAGATGTAGCACAACAATTGAGAAAATTAAAAGGTAATACACATATTGTTGTAGCGACACCAGGACGATTATTAGATCATATACGACGTGAAACAATTGATTTAAGTAATCTTTCAACGATTGTACTAGATGAAGCAGATCAAATGCTTTATTTCGGATTCTTATATGATATTGAAGATATTTTAGATGAGACACCTGATAGTAAACAAACGATGTTATTCTCAGCAACGATGCCAAAAGATATTAAAAAATTGGCGAAACGTTATATGGAAGAGCCGCAAATGATTCAAGTACAAAGTGAAGAAGTAACGGTAGATACAATTGAGCAGCGTGTCATTGAGACGACAGATCGTGCAAAGCCAGATGCACTTCGTTTTGTTATGGATCGTGATCAGCCATTTTTAGCAGTTATTTTCTGTCGTACAAAGGTTAGAGCAAGTAAGCTTTATGATAATTTAAAAGGACTAGGTTATAATTGTGCTGAACTTCATGGTGATATACCTCAAGCGAAACGCGAAAGAGTTATGAAGAGTTTCCGCGAAGCTAAAATTCAGTACTTAATCGCAACGGATGTAGCAGCTCGTGGACTTGATGTAGATGGTGTAACGCACGTATTTAACTTTGATATCCCTGAAGATGTAGAAAGTTATATTCACCGCATTGGCCGAACAGGACGTGCAGGTGGATCAGGTCTTGCAATTACGTTCGTTGCAGCGAAAGATGAAAAACATTTAGAAGAAATTGAAAAAACGCTTGGTGCACCAATACAAAGACAAATAATCGAACAACCGATGATAAAAAATGTAGATGAAAATGGAAAACCGGTACAAAAGCCGGCTCCAAAGAAATCAGGTCAATATCGTCAAAGAGATAGCCGTGAAGGTTCAAGAAGTGGTCCAAGAACCGATTCAAGAAATAGTTCTAGAAATGATAACAATCGATCATTTAATAAGAAAAGTAGTACAAAACAAGGTCAGCAAAAACGTGGCCGTTAAATAGTTATTATTCAAAAAGAGTCGCAAAGTGTTGCGGCTCTTTTTTGTTTTTATACAACGAAGTCGATATAAGTACAAGGGTGATTACATAGAAACAACCTTTAAAATTTCATTCACCGTATTAAAAATAAATTTTAAAATTCATAAAGGAAATATAAAGTAGGTTGTTGTATATGTACGATAACAGGAAACTTTTCACATACTAAACATATACTTTAAATAAACCGACAGTCGGTCCATAGGAAGGAGTACATGAATGAGGATCGTAAAAGAATATGGGGAACGTAGAAATGAAATTTTAGAAACTGCTGAACGTTTGTTTGTTACAAAAGGGTATACGAAAACTACAGTAAATGACATTTTAAAAGAGATTGGTATAGCAAAGGGGACGTTTTATCATTATTTTAAGTCGAAAGAAGAAGTAATGGATGAAATTATTATGAGGATTATTAAAGCGGATGTTGCTAAAGCGAAAGCAATTGTCTCTAACCCTAATATCCCAGTTTTGGATAAGTTATTTCGAGTTTTAATGGAACAATCACCAAAATCAGGAGATGTAAAAGATAAAATGATTGAACAATTTCATCAGCCAAATAATGCGGAAATGCATCAAAAAAGTATAGTACAATCAATTATTCATTTATCTCCTGTTTTAGCAGAGATTTTAGAACAAGGAATCGCTGAAGGCATATTTTCTACTCCATACCCACAAGAAACGATTGAATTATTACTCTCTTCAGCACAAGTCATATTTGATGAGGGTTTATTCCAGTGGAAGCCGGAAGAAATGATGAGGAGGGCTAAAGCTTATATCAAAATGATGGAAGCATCTGTTGGAGCGAAAGAGGGAGCCTTTGATTACATGGTGGAGGTTTTAATCAAACAGAAATAGTAATTTTCTGTTTGGATATTATCGACCGACAGTCGGTCTGAATCGAATGAAAGGTGTGATAAGGATGTCAGCTAGTATAAGGTCTTCGATGAAAGATTTTCACTTAATGGTGAGTGGACAAATTATTACTATTTTAGGTTCAACACTTTTACGTTTTGCCCTGTCATTATATGTGCTAGATATAACAGGGCGTGCTGATATATTCGCAGGATTATATGCGGTAACGAGTATTCCGTTTTTACTAGCTCCTCTCGGCGGAGCGATAGCAGATCGTTTCAATCGCCGTGATTTAATGGTTATTTTTGACTTCATCAACGCTGCGATTGTATTAAGCTTTATAGTTTTGTTATTTACTGGACCTGTATCTATTATATTGATTGGAACAATTATGTTTTTACTAGCAGTCGTTAGTGCAATGTATTCACCTGTTGTAATGGCGAGTATTCCGCAATTAGTTCCAGAGAATAAGTTAGAGCAAGCGAACGGTATCGTAAATGGTGTGCAATCATTGTCAAATATAGTTGCTCCTGTATTTGGAGGAATATTGTACGGCATAATTGGTTTGAAAATGCTTGTAATAATAAGTTGTCTTGCTTTCTTTTTATCTGCGATTTTAGAAATGTTTATTAAAATACCTTTTATAAAAAGAGCACGAGAAAGCCATATAATACCGACAATTGTAAAGGATATGAAAGAAGGATTTATATATGTTTTAAAACAACCATTTATTTTGAAATCTATGCTTTTAGCTGCATTACTAAATTTAATACTTACACCGCTATTTGTTGTTGGCGCTCCAATTATTATACGAGTAACAATGGAAAGTAGCGACACGTTATATGGAATTGGAATGGGATTGATCGATTTTGCTACTATTTTAGGTGCATTATCGATAGGTTTTTTTGCGAAAAAGCTACAGATGAAAACATTGTATTACTGGATGCTTTTAATAGCTTTATTAGTACTACCAATGGCACTATCAGTTACGCCAGTTATTCTTAATTTAGGATACTATCCACCATTTATCCTCTTTATACTTTCTTCTATTCTAATTGCAATGATCGTGACAATTGTATCCATCTATGTGATTACTGTAGTCCAAAAGAAAACACCAAATGAAAACCTAGGAAAAGTAATGGCAATTATAACAGCGGTATCTCAATGTATGGCACCAATTGGGCAAGTCATTTATGGTTTTATGTTTGAAGGATTCAGTATGAAAATTTATTTACCTATATTAGTTATTAGTTTCATAATGATAATAATAGCGATGGTGACGAAGAAAATATTATGGAATGAAGGGAACTAGCTCCATATGATTAGGAGAATGTTAAAAAGAGATTTCTCTCAAAATAAAATGATAATTACCATTCTATTTATGTTTATCATGTTATCAAGTCTTTTAATCGCAAGTGCTTCAAGTAACGTTATAAATCTATTGAACTCAACGGATCAATTGTTTAAAGTATCAAACGCACCGCACTTCGTACAAATGCATGCCGGAGAAATAAACCAAAAGTCAATTGATTCATTTGTAGCGCAAACTCCTTTTGTAAAAAAACAACAAACAGCAGAGATGGTTCAAATAGGCGGATCTAACATTTTTATAAAGAAGAAAAATCAAGCGGAACATAATAGTGTAATGGACATTAGCTTCGTTAAGCAAAATACTATTTTTGACTTTTTATTAGATTTAAATAATGAATTGATCGATGTTAGGAAAGGGGAAATAGGTGTACCAATTTATTATATGCAAAAATATAATTTGCGTATTGGAGATAAAATTTGGGTTGTTAAAAATAATAATGAGCTAGAATTTACTATTTCGGCATTTGTTCGTGATGTTCAAATGAACCCATCACTTGTTAGTTCAAAACGATTTGTAATAAGCGATGAAGACTTCGAAAGAATAAAGGGGAATTTTGGAGAAAGTGAATATCTTATTGAATTCCAGCTAACAGATTTAACTAAAATAAATGAATTTGAAACTTTATACCAGTCATCAAACTTACCTCAAAAAGGTCCCTCTATTACGTATTCACTCTTTAAAACACTCAATTCATTAACAGATGGAATAATAGCTGCAGTACTTATCATAATAAGTGCATTATTAATGCTAATCGCGATTTTATGTATTAGATTTACGATTATGACTTCAATGGAAGAAGATTATCGGGAAATTGGTGTTATGAAAGCTATCGGCATTCAAAGTAAAGATATTCAAAAACTATATGTAACAAAATATGTTGTTATTTCCGCTATCGGATGTATATGTGGATATATCCTTTCGTTATTTGTTACAAAAATATTTACCTCTAACATCGCACTTTATATGGGGACAGCTAATAAAAGTATTTTATATTATGTTGTGCCATTGATAGTCACAACATTGTTATTTCTAGCCGTTATCCTTTTTTGCCGCATCATTTTGCGGAATTTCAGAAGAATTACAGCAATAGACGCTTTACGATCAAGAGATAAACTAGGAAAAAGAAAGATTAGAAGATTTTTCTCTCTATCAAACTAAAATTACAAATGTAAATATATTTATTGGTATACAAGATGTAGTGAAACGATTTAAGTTATATCGAGTATTAAGTATCGTTTTAATTATTGCAGTATTCATGATTGTTGTACCAGTTAACTTTTTGTACACGATTCAGTCACCGCAATTTGTTAATTATATGGGAACAGGAAAGAGTGATATACGAATAGATTTACAGCAATCTGAAAATATAGAAAAACGGTTTAATGACGTTATATCGTATGTCGGAAACGATGAAGAGGTAGAAAAATATGCAGCATTTGTAACGAGTACATTTAAAATGGTGAAAGCTGATGGTACACATGAAAACTTAAATGTAGAAGTGGGAGATTTCGCCCAATTTCCAATAGAATATGTTCAAGGTATGGCACCAAAAAATGAAAATGAGATCGCTCTCTCTTATATGAACGCAAATGAATTAAAAAAGAATATAGGGGATGAAATCGTTTTATTTGTAGAAGGAAAAGAGAAAATGCTAACTATTAGTGGTATATATCAAGATGTAACGAATGGAGGAAAAACAGCTAAAGCGAGTTTTTCTTATAATAAAGAAAATATATTATGGTACGTAGTAAATGTAGATATGAAACCCAAAGTGAATCTACAAGAAAAAGTGAAGGAGTATAAACAAAATTTTAATTCTGCAAAAATAACAGATACGGATAATTATTTATCTCAAACTTTAGGAGAGACAATTAAACAATTAAGACTCGTGACACAAGTGGCAATTTTGATTGCTATATTGATATCGGTTTTAATAACTGCGATGTTTTTTAAAATGTTATTGGTAAAAGATTCTTCGCAAATATTAATTATGAAAAGTATCGGCTTTTCATACAAAGATATTCGTATACAATATGTTACTCGTTCTATTTCTATAGTATTAGTAGGTATTTTAACAGGGACATTTATAGCTGCTACGTTTGGAGAAACACTAATAAGCTGGTTAGGTTCATTTATGGGAGCAGCTCACATAAAGTTTGTTGTTAATCCGATCATTTCTTATGTAATATGTCCAGCTATTTTATTTATATCTGTGACCGTAGCAACAATTTTCAGTAGTTTTACAGTGAAACAAACAAATGATTTAAAGCTAAATGGGGAGTAGGAGATGTGTAATTTGAAAAAAAATTTAGAAGTAAAACAATTAAATAAAGAATACGCAATGGATGGAAATAAAACTTACCATATGTTAAAAAATATAAATTTAGAGATTTATGAGGGAGAGTTTATATCGGTCATGGGACCTTCTGGTTCAGGGAAATCGACGTTACTATATAATATTAGCGGAATGGATCAAATGTCATCAGGAAGTGTGAAAGTTGATAGTAAAGAAATAACATGTATGAAAGAAGAGGTGTTAGCAAAATTACGACTCAGCGAAATGGGATTTATTTTTCAACAGAGCAATCTTCTTAGAAATTTGAATCTTTTTGATAATATAGTTTTGCCTGCGTATTTAGCAAAATTTGAGAGCAGGAAAATAATAAATAAACGTGCACTTGAATTGATGAAAAAAATGGGAATTAGTCAAATTGCAACTAATAATATAACTGAAGCATCAGGAGGAGAATTACAAAGGGTATCTATTTGTAGAGCACTCATAAATAAACCTAATATTATTTTTGCTGACGAACCAACGGGTGCTTTGAATTTAAAAGCGACAGAAGAAGTAATGGATATTTTAGCACATATAAACCGTACGGGAACTACAATTTTGCTAGTTACTCATGACGTAAAGGTAGCAGCTAAAACAGAAAGAGTTCTTTTTATGGTGGACGGAGAAATTGTTAGCGAAATACAGATGGGTAAGTATAGAAACGATGATTTGAAGGTGCGAGAAGAGCAGTTGTTAAAATGGTTAACTGTACTTGGATTTTAAAGAGATAATATTTTTGACTCCTATTGAATATAGGAGTTTTTTCTTTGTTTGAAAGTTTAAAAAGAGATATAATAATTTTCTGACTATTAATTATGGAGGGGTATAAATGAAAAGTGAAACGTTACACACTCAAGAAGATATATTAAAAATGCTGGATTCTTTATTAAGACCTGCAGTACCATTTTGGAATGAATTTTACACAAATAGAGAAAAGGATGTTCCTTTTTTTGCAAATATTCCAGATGAGAATTTAGTTTCATATATACAAAAAGAATGGATTTCAAAAGGAGAAGTGTTAGAGCTTGGATGTGGTCCAGGAAGAAATGCAATTTATTTAGCGAAACAAGGACTTGATGTAACAGCAGTCGATTTGTCTATAGAAGGGATTAATTGGGCCAAAGAGAGGGCGTTAGAAAACGGAATAGACATACAGTTTGTTTGTGAATCGATTTTTAATTTGGATTTTCAAGATGAATATGATTTTGTATATGATTCCGGTTGCTTGCATCACATTCCACCACATAGAAGAATGAATTATGTTGATTTAGTTAAAAACTCATTAAAATCGGGTGGTTATTTCGGATTAACATGTTTTGCAGCAGGCGATTTAGATGAGCGAAATGGATCAGAAATAACAGATTGGGATGTATATAGAAGCTGGAGTCTGCAAGGTGGTCTTGCTTATTCAGAAGAAAAATTAAGAGAGATATTTAATGAGTTTGAAGTGGTTGAAATTAGAAAGATGAAGCAACTTGAACAACCAAATAATATGTTTGGAGAATCATTTCTTTGGACAGCATTATTTAAGAAGAAATAAAACATAGATAATTGACAAACTCATCGTTTTTATAGACAATACACTTATAAGAATATACGTTCGGTTTTATTGTCCGATGTATGTTTTGCATAAATACATAACAAGGGGATGTCTCTAAATGGGTAACACAAATCAAAAAATCACTACGTTTTTAATGTTTGAGGGCAAAGCTGAGGAAGCGATGAATTTTTACACATCGCTATTTAATCAATCAGAAATTGTAAGTATCTCTCGTTATGATGAGAATGGACCAGGTAAAGAGGGAACTGTAATTCATGCAACTTTTACGCTAAATGGACAAGAGTTCATGTGTATTGATAGTTATGTAAAGCATGATTTTACATTCACTCCAGCTATGTCTCTTTATGTAACTTGTGATACGGAAGAGGAAATCGAAACAGTTTTTAATAAACTAGCACAAGATGGAAAAGTTCTTATGCCTTTAGGTTCATATCCGTTTAGTAAAAAGTTTGGCTGGTTAAATGATAAGTATGGTGTGTCTTGGCAGTTAACTCTTGCTGGAGATGAATAATTAAAATAATATGGTGATATTAATGTTATAAAAAATAAAAGGGATGATACAAGATAAATATGTATCATCCCTTTTATTTTTTGTTTTACAACCGTCATCGGTTGTATTTATAACGACTTTAGGGGTGCTTTTTAAGTTTTTTATATAATATAAAACTGCTAATTTAATTTTTCAGCTTATCTAGTAATTGAATTCATTAACTGGAAGAAGTATTCAGGCTTATAAGTCTTATTTAGGTTATACCATGAATGTAACGTATCTGGTGCAAATACATCAATTTTTTTCAATACTTCCATTGCAAATTCCAGAGGAGCTACTCCTGATGCAGTAATCAAATTTTCATCACATACTGCAGGTTCCATCTTATAAAGTTGTTCTCCTTTATAATTAGGACAAACCATTTTAATATATTCTAAATCATTGCTTGTATGTTTTCTAGAATCTAGGTATCCAAAATTCGCTAACCCCTCAGTTGCACCACAAATGGCAGCAACAATAGTGCCGAGTTTTAACGCTTCACCAATTTTTTTAAGATAGGGTGATGAATGCTTTCCCCCAAGTAGTCCCTCCAGGTAAAACTAAAAGATCGTTACTCTCAAGAGTACATTCATCCAGGGAAATATCTGGCTTTATGCTCAGTCCTCCCATCGTAGTAATAATTTCATTATTAGCTCCTACTGTAACTACCTTTAAAGGGGCTAACTCTTTTTGAAATATCTTCCTGAGTTTAGTTCTGCAATTAAATGTCCATATTCCCAGTCTGACATCGTATTAAATACATAAAGATAAACTTTTTTGTTTGCATACAATAACACTCCAATCACAATTGAGTTTTTAAAAAAATATTAATAAATAAATTTTACAATATTTATCATTTGGATTTAACCTATTTCCTTAAGAATTCTTTAAAAAATAATTTGGATACTTTATTTGAAGGTATGATTTACGAATTAAACAACCTTCAAAAAATATAATAGTTGAAATTTGTTGGTTTTAGAATGAAGAAATTAGGCTCAATATACCAACTTAATTATTCATAATTGAGTTGTGGTATAATTTACATACAGGGGGAAAGTAGATGACACAACATAAAGAAGAGCAAATGAATGAGGCATTAGCATTATTTTACTTTGCATATAAAACTTTTACAGAAAAACCAGATGAAATAATAAAAGAGTATAGTATACAGCGTGTACATCATAGAATTCTGTTTTTTATCGCTCGTTTTCCAGGGCTTAGTGTAAATGAGCTGCTATCACTTTTAGAAATAAGTAAACAAGCTCTTCACGGACCGTTGCGCCAACTGTTAGATAAAGGACTTATTGAGAGTAATGAAGCTGCACATGATCGTCGTGTGAAACAGCTGTCTTTAACAGAAGAAGGAACAGACTTAGAGAAAAAACTGAGCGATGTTCAAAGAGAACAAATGGGAGCTATTTTCTCACAGTTTGGCGAATCATGTGAAGAAAATTGGCATCAAGTTATGAATGAAATGGCAAATAGCCGTTCAGGATTTGATGCATGGACGTCTAAGCGTGAAATACCAGTAGAATAAAAGATAGAAACAGTATCTTGTTTTGTAGTTTGAAAAATCATAAATTTTTATCTGTATATTTGGCAACTATGGATAAAAAATTCACATTGCCAAAAACTTTATATGTGTACGTATTGAAATTTTAAAATTCATATTTCCGAGAGGGGAATTATAATGATAAAACTTGTACTCATTCGTCACGGACAAAGTTTGTGGAATCTTGAAAATCGATTTACAGGATGGACAGATGTGGATTTATCAAAGAATGGATTAAGTGAAGCGAGAGAAGCAGGAACAATATTAAAAAAGAATGGATATACATTTGATGTTGCGTATACCTCGGTACTAAAACGAGCAATTCGTACATTATGGATTGTACTGCATGAAATGGATCTCACTTGGGTCCCTATACATAACTCATGGAAGTTGAATGAACGCCACTATGGTGCACTACAAGGATTGAATAAAGACGAAACTGCAAAAAAATATGGAGATGAACAAGTTCATATTTGGAGAAGAAGTATAGATGTGAGACCGCCTGCACTTACTGAAGATGATCCTCGATATGAGGCGAACAATCCAAGATATAAAACGTTAAAAAAAGATGAATTCCCATTGACTGAATGTTTAGAGGATACGGAGAAAAGAGTAGTTGATTATTGGCATTCAGAAATTGCACCGTCATTAAAAAGTGGTGAGAAAGTAATTATTTCATCGCACGGTAATACAATTCGTTCGCTAGTGAAATACTTAGACAACCTTTCAAGTGATGGTGTGGTTTCATTAAATATTCCAACTAGCATTCCGCTTGTTTATGAGTTAGATGAAAAATTACGTCCGATTCGTCATTATTACTTAAGTATGGATGGAGAAGTACCTGAAGGGGAAATTCCGAAACATATTTCTTTTTAACATGAAAATTTGAAACGCATGCTTGTCTACATATACAATGTAGATTCATGATAAAGTGAAACTTTAATCAGTGGAGGGTGTTCATCCCGCACTGATTATTAGCCTTCACCAATCGGGCTTTTATGGGCAGTTGATCCCTCACCTAACTGAGGTGGGGGGGCTTACTGCCCGTTAATGCGGGATAAAAGACGTGGCCTGCTTCTAATGTATATGCGATGTTGCTAACTTTAGAAGGTTGTCCACGTCTTTTGTCATAAAGAGAGCTGTTTGTGCATGTAATGGTATCGTGAGTAGTTTTGGAATGGAGGGTGATGTGATTGACGATCTCTAACATTCGAATTGGCTTATTTATTTTAGCAATCGTCTTTATTGTTCTTGTTTTCTTTTATTGGAGAAATGAAGAGTTGTACGAGGAGAAGAAACAACGAATTCGAAAAACGTGGTACGGTTTGTTCATAACATCAGTCACAGTTTATTTCACGATAAAAGGAATAGATTTAACCCTCTGGAAAAATCTTTTAATGTTTACTGCGATGGTAATTTTCGTTGATATTGCATTCATTTTGACACCAAATATTTCAGAAATATGGGGCGCAAAATTCAGCGATATTGGAAAGACGGTCCAATCAATTAAAAGGTCATTAATTGCTTCAAAAGCAAGAGGAGAAATATATACGACAATTATTCAAAATGTGAATCCAACAGCCTTTGGGACAATGGAATGGCATACGGAAGAGGAATATACAAAAAACTTAAACACATTTTTAGATTCATATGGGGAAAAGATTGGTGCGAAAATTGTTGTATTTGAAGCGGTGAAGGAATTAAATACAAACTTTCGTGGTATCCGCTCTCAATTTAGTATTATTGTTCCATTAGAACACATCGAGCAATTGAATGAGCAGAAAGCGGTGCAAGTAGAAAATGTCGGAATTATACCAGCAAAAATAGTTAGTGATGTTTTCATTGTTATTGATGGGAAGAAAAATAACCTTCAAGATCGAGATTTTGAAAATGTATATAATTTAACAATTCATCATAGTTATTTTAGTAAATAAGGACAGAATCTTTTTCTGTCCTTTTCACCTATACATAAAGGGAGAACAAATTCAGACAAGCTTGTATAAAATTGGACAATCATTCCTACACTAGCACGTAGAGGTGATTGTAGTGATAAAAGATTATGACAATGATTTTTTTAAAGAAGATAATGAAGATACAACAGATTTCTCTTTAATAAAAGGAGATACTTTGCAGCAAGTAGAAGAGTTAGAAGAAGAATTAAAAAGAAAATGATACGTGTACACTCTGTCTGCATTTGCTATATAATATAAATAAAAGGTTGTATCTTTTTGAAAAGGGGGAGAAGAGATGGCAGAAGTAAATGTTCAAAAATCTTCGTTTTTTAAAACTAAAAAAGAAGAATCAAATACAGATTTCTCTCTTGTGAAAGGTGCATTAACAGAAAATATAAATCGTTTAGAAAAACTTATGGATAGTAATAGTTCGAAATATGCTCGAGTGAAAAAATACAGGAAAATGCATAAGAGCATTTTCCTGTATTTTTTTATTTTGCATTAAACTTTTCTTTTACTCTTAAAGGTAAATCCGCTTTTTGAATTTCTTCATAGGATTTTACTTCAATCGATGATATTTCATTTTTATCTTTATTTTCTTGGTCTACATAAATGCACAAAAATGCCTTTTCATTTAATTTTTGATCGTTTGATTGTTTTTTACTTCTAAATGTAATTTGTTTTCTTACTCCATCTTCATCATATGCCGGCAATGTGTAGTTCCGTAAGTTTCTACCTTCTATCTTTTCAATAAACCCTTCACCTTTTATCTGTACGTAATATACATCCTTACCGATTCTATTTAGAGAAGCTCTTTCGCACCCGATAGTTAAGTTGCAAAATAATAAACTTAGTGTAATAACAGATAAAAATTTTTTCATTTTCATTATCTCCTTTAAATTATGTATTTAAAGTATGCGGTTATTTTTTAAATAGAAAAATCGATTTTGATTACAGCACTCTTACAATCTTGTAAGAGTATAGCTTATTTACACTAAATTAAAAAATATGAGGATGGAATGAATAGGTTATAATGAATTTTTGAAATCTTAAAATAAAAGTAAAATAATGAATCATGGTATAATAATAAAGGACGTACATATTATTTTGTCAATTGGAGAGGAGCTTAAAAATGTATTCTACTTTAGAACAATTAACAAAGCACCCTGTATTTTATCATTTTGCAGAAATTTCAAAGATTCCTAGAGGATCAGGTAATGAAAAAGAAATTAGTGATTACTTAGTGAGTTTCGCAAAGGAACGTAATTTAGAAGTTATTCAAGACGAAGCGTTAAATGTCATTATAAAAAAAGAAGCTACTTCTGGTTATGAGAATGTTCCAGCTATTATCATTCAGGGGCACTCTGATATGGTGTGTGAAAAAAACCAAGCGACAGTTCATGATTTTGAGAAAGATCCAATTGAATTAAGAATTATTGGAGATATGTTATATGCAAACGAAACTACTTTAGGTGCTGATAATGGTATTGCCGTTGCATATGCATTAGCATTATTAGATTCAACAGACATCCCGCATCCAGCTTTAGAAGTTGTTGTTACAACTGAAGAAGAAACGACAATGGGCGGTGCATTCGCTGTTGATTCAAATCATTTTGATGGAAAAATATTTATTAATATTGATTCTGAAGAAGATCATAAATTACTAGTGAGTAGCGCAGGTGGTGCGAAAGCAGTTGAAACGATTTCAGTGATTTGGGATGAAGCGTCAGTAGATATGGACACATACCGACTATATGTTGGGGGACTTAAAGGTGGACATTCTGGTTTGGAAATTGATAAACAACGCGGTAATGCGAATAAAGTATTAGGACGAGTTTTACGTGATTTATCACTTCACATTCAGTTTAATATGAGTGAAGTTCATGGCGGCTTAAAAACAAATGCAATTCCGCGTGAAAGTGTAGCTACAATTTTATTACGTGCAGAAGATGTACAGCAAGTAGAAGAAAAACTAAAATCATGGACACGTATGTTACAAGAAGAGCTACGTGCTGTTGATCCGGATGTTCATGTTTCACTTACAAAAGTAGAAGAAAAGGCGGGAAAAGTCTTTTCTAAAGAAACACAAAAACAGCTTATTTCTTCATTATTCTTAATTCCAAATGGTATACAAAGTATGAGCATGGATATTAAAGGTCTTGTAGAAAGCTCAACTAATTTAGGAGTTATTCAAACACTGCAAGATGAGATTAAATTACGAAGCGAAGTGAGAAGTTCTGTAAGTAGCTTAAAACAACATATTGTAGATGAAATTAAGTATATTGCGGAATTAGTAGGGGCAACATTTGAAAAAGAGTCTGAATATCCAGAGTGGCCATATAATCCTAATTCGCCTATCCGTAATTTATTCGAAAAAGTGCACCAAGAAAAATACAGCAAAGATGCTGAAATCTTCGCAGTACATGCAGGAATTGAGTGCAGTGTATTTGTTCAAAAAATGCCTGAGTTAGATGCAATTTCATTCGGTCCAGATATCTTTAATGTTCACACTCCAGATGAACATATTAGTATTTCTTCTGTTGTGAATAACTGGGGATTTTTCGTTGATGTAATGCAGGGAACGAAAGAATTAGCTAAGTAATAAAAGACGGAATAAAAAGCAGCCTAAATTTATAGGTTGCTTTTTTGTATAGAATTTTATGTGAAGCAAAATAATGGCCAAGAAATTTACCTATTGTTGATCTAAAATAAAGTTTGATAAAAAGATCTATTTTGCAGAGTATCTCTTTCTTCAACAATCGGGCCATTTAATTGAATAAGACTACACAAAAAGTCGCTTTCCCTTACCTAAGGAAAGCGACTTTTTAGATTGATTTTCCCCTTGTTATCAAGCTTTTTACTTTAAGTTCCTTTGACTAATAAGGTTTACTTAAGTAAAATAAGGTATATTATATTTGTTGAATAGATTCTCTTTAAAGATAAGAAAAGTAGGTGAACAAAGTGGGGAAATATCAATTGGATTACAAAGGTCAGGCAGCTGTGGCAAAGTTTCATGAAAAACAGACGCCTGCCAAATTTGATAAAAAGCAGCAACTTGAAAAATTGCGTGCGGAGTATTTGAAAAAGAAGCAAAAACAAACAGATAAATAATATGTTAAGTTTTTCTGGATTTTCTGTATATAGTGCAAACTAACACAAGAAAATAGGTGAGTTATTCATCGTTCAAATATATACAGGCTATTTTTTCAAACCTCTTACTTAATGAACTAACGTATGCGTTAGTTCATTAGGAATAACTAAAAAGTCGATTCCTTGAGATGGAAATCGGCTTTTTTAATAAGTGACATTTCCTTAGCGTTGTAAATCCGCATTTTCCTGACGCTACCCCAAGAAGTAATTGAGGATAATGTATCTACCACAGTCGGGCGCTTTAATTGAGTAAGGTTCACAAAATCATCAAACTTTTTTCTATTCGCTCTTTTATCAAGGTTTATTAAGTTAATTTAATCAAACTTTATTCAAAAGCTACATCTATGTAAAAGTGCTGCTGTAATATTATATCCTCTTGATAAGGAGAAAGTATTACTACACAAGTGTCATGTGAATTTCATGTACCGTAATTTAAATAAAAAAATAAAGAGTTTCAAAAAAAATATAAAATGGTTTTCTTGTCCGCATTCTCGGATTTATTATAACTTGGTTAATTTGACTTGTGTAATTTATTACGTTATGATTTTTCATTATAACTGAAAGGCTTGAAGATAATGATTCGTCGTTTGAAAAAGTTTAAAAATGTCGCTGTCGTATTAAGCTTCTAAGAAAATTGCAAAAATCTACAATACTTAGAAGCGAGGAATATAGTTATGAAGCATCCATTATTTAATCATTGGTCTGAAACAAAGTATTTAAAAGATATAGTAACAAATCCACTCATTGAAGTAGGAGAGTACTCCTATTATTCAGGGTATTATGGAAATCAAAATTTTGAAGATGGTTGTGTAAGGTATTTATGGGGCGATGCTAAGTCCCAAACACTTTTCAATCCAATTGAACAGATGGGTTGGCATCTTGATAAGCTCATTATTGGAAATTATGTTTGTATTGCAAGTGGAGTTGTCATTCTAATGGGTGGGAATCATAATCATCACGCTGAATGGATTACAGTGTATCCATTCGCTGAGCAAATCGGACAATCTTATGAACCGAAGGGTGATACAGTCATTAAAAGTGATGCCTGGATTGGTATGAATGCTACAATAATGCCTGGCGTTACAATCGGTGAAGGTGCAATCGTTGCGGCAGGATCTGTCGTATGTAAAGATGTTCCGCCATATACAATAGTGGGCGGTAATCCTGCTAAGGAAATAAAAAAACGGTTCACTGATACAGAAATTAATATGCTAATGGAAATGCGTTGGTTTGATTGGGATAGAGAATTGATTGAGAAGGCAATTCCTCTTTTATCTAGTCCAGCCATTGAACCATTATTTACTTTTTATAAAAATGAAGTGAAAAATAAATAAATCAGCTAGAAAAACTACATTCTATATGGGATGTAGTTTTTTTACTACAAAAAACTAATAGTTTAGATGAAGAAGAATTCATATTTGGTATGAGTCTAGCAAATAGTTGGATTTAATAATTGAAATTCTTAATATCCAATAAACTAACGCTAGTAGTAAAGTCTGTATAAAATAGTTGGCAATTTTAATATCTGATTAATATAGGACTTACAATATATTTTTGTGAAATTGAAATGAAGTAGCAAGTTATGTTAAATTAAACATTATTCCAAAGTCACGAAGATAAAAGTCATTAAAATATTGTGTTATGGTTTCTTATATCAACGCACTAAGTATTAAAATTTTTTGAAAAAAACAACAAATATATGCTTTGTTTTATATTAATTGCATTTAAGGATGCATGTAATATATCAACTCTATTAAATAAATTAAATATAAAAAGCCAAACGAACTTTAAAAATCACACTGCCATTAGAGGAGAGAAAGATATGAATACAATCATGATTGTAGAAGATGATATAAAAATCGCTGAATTACTGGGAACACATATTGAAAAATATGGATACCAAAGTGTTATGATAGAGGATTTTGAAAATGTTTTAGATACATTTCAAAAGATTAAACCAGATTTAGTGCTATTAGATGTAAATTTACCCAATTTTGACGGTTATTATTGGTGTCGCCAAATACGAGCTATTTCTACTTGTCCAATTGTATTTCTATCTGCAAGGAGTGGAGAGATGGATCAAGTTATGGCTTTAGAAAATGGTGGTGATGACTATATTACGAAACCTTTTTATTATGAAGTTGTAATGTCTAAAATCCGTAGTCAACTCAGAAGAGCATACGGTGAATATGCTCCTAAAGTAAAAGAACGAATAGTTGAGCAATCAGGACTATTCCTGTTCCCAGAAAGAATGGAACTTCAACTAGAAGATAAGACAATTATACTTACTAAAAAAGAAACAACTTTATTGGAAATATTGATAACAAAGTCTCCACTTCTTGTAAAACGTGAAGTGATTTTGGAACAACTATGGGATAGTTCATATATAGACGAGAATACATTGAGTGTAAATATAGGGAGAATTAGAAGGAAGTTGCAAGATTTAGGTATTGAAAATGCACTGGAGACAGTTCGTGGTGCTGGATATCGTTTGCATGCTACTTGGGAGAAGGAAGGAAAGGAATAATGAAATTATTTTTACAAGAACATATTCCACTCATTTGTTATACATTTGCCCAATTGCTTATCATTCTTTTTATATATTGGTTTGATGGTTATCCACATATTTTGACAGCATTATATTCTGTATTTTTGGGTGTTTTTTTATTAATGGGTTATCTAATATATCGTTATTATAGTCATCGTTCATTCTACAAGCGTCTATCAACACCAATGGAAACGTTAAATGAGTCAATAAAAGATAGTGATTTGACGCCATTATCAATGGCCTTAGATAAATTACTACAAACTCAATATCAATATTATCAAAACCAATTAAAAAAATGGGAACGAAAACAACAAGAACAAATGACCTTTATGAATCAGTGGGTTCATCAAATGAAAACACCTCTTTCTGTTATTGAGTTAATTACACAAGATGCAGATGACTCTCGATTTGACAGTATTAATGAAGAAACGGAAAGAATAAAAAAAGGATTAGAAATGGTCTTATATGTTGCTCGTTTAGAAACATTTGAACAAGATTTTCATGTAGACAGATTGCAATTATTGGGAATGATTGATTCTGTTATTCATGAAAATAAACGTCTGTTTATACGTAGTTATGTGTATCCACAGGTAAAAGTAGATCCGAGTCTTATTGTAGAAACAGATAAGAAGTGGTTTCGATTTATACTCAATCAAGTGCTGTCAAATGCAATTAAATATTCATCAAGTAAGAAAGAGAAAGTAATAGTATCGGCGTATTCCAAAGGACGAGCAATTATTTTGGAAGTAAGAGATTATGGAGTGGGTATCCCTACTGCGGATTTACCACGTGTTTTCCATCCATTTTATACTGGAGAAAACGGTAGAAAATTTAAAGAGTCTACTGGCATGGGATTATATCTTGTTAAAGAAGTATGTGGAAAATTAAATCATAAGATTGAGCTAGAATCTGAGGTAGATAAGGGAACAATAGTTAGAATAATATTCCCGTATGCATCTCGTTAACCGATGAAAGGTAAACTTTTCATCGGTTTTTTCTTTTGAATCTTACAAACTTGTTAGATAAATGTTAGGGAAATCGATATGAGACATACTATATATAGGTTACACTTCATGTATCGAAAAGAGAAATGGAAGGTGAAATACTTGTGGAGATACTACATGTTTCAGATTTAGGGAAAGTTTATCCTGGGAAAATTTCATATACAGCATTATCCCATATTGATTTAAAAATAAACAAAGGTGAATTTGTAGGAATTATGGGGCCATCTGGGAGTGGTAAAACAACGCTATTAAATATGGTGTCTACTATAGATGCTCCAACATCAGGAGAAGTAGTAATTCATGGAGAAAATCCATATCTGTTATCTCCAGATCAGTTGTCTTTATTTCGGAGACGTGAATTAGGGTTTGTTTTTCAATCATTTAATCTCCTTAATACATTGACAGTGAAAGAAAATATTGTTCTTCCACTTACGCTTGATGGTGTAAATCCTAGAGAAATGGAAAGGAAAGTGGAAGCTATTGCTGAAAAACTTGGGATAACTGAAATATTAGATAAACGTACGTATGAAATTTCTGGGGGACAAGCACAAAGAACCGCAATCGCGCGTGCTACTATTCATAATCCAAAATTATTACTTGCAGATGAACCTACAGGAAATCTGGATTCAAAATCAGCGCGTGATGTGATGGAACTATTGACAAGGCTTAATAAAGAAAATAGCACAACGATGATGTTAGTGACACATGATGCAATGGCTGCAAGTTATTGTGATCGAATTGTGTTTATCAAAGATGGACAGTTATACAATGAGATTTATTGTGGAGATAATCGCAAAGTATTCTATCAAAAAATTCTAGAGGTTTTAGCATTGTTAGGAGGAAATGCAAATGACTTTTCGACAGTTCGCGTTTAATAACGTCATTCGAAGTAAACGAACATATTTGGCTCATTTTTTAAGTAGTACGTTTGCTATTATGATTTTCTTTACTTATGCATTACTTGCATTTCATCCTAATTTACAAGGCGATCTTGCTACCAGTGTAACAATCAATACAGTTGCAAAGTCAGGACTACAGATATCGCAGGGGTTAATATTTTTCTTCTCATTCTTCTTTATCCTATATTCTGTAAGTGCATTTTTAAAAACAAGAAAAAAAGATTTTGGAATTCTAATGCTACATGGGATGTCACGTTCACAGTTGAATAAATTAGTATTTATTGAAAATATAATAATTGGTATCGCTTCTATTTTAACAGGAATTACAATTGGAATGGCGTTCTCTAAGTTTATCTTAATTATGAGCAACAATCTGTTAATAATTGATAAAGGACTCCCATTTTACATGCCCTTTAAAGCAATTGGAATAACATTTGGAGCTTTCTTCTTACTATTTTTATTTATTTCACTTTTCACTACTCGACTAGTAAATGTAGAGCAATTAGTAGAATTAATAAAAGCAGAGGAAAAGCCAAAGCCTGAACCAAAATCATCCTTTTGGCTATCTTTATTCGCACTTATTAGTATTGGATTAGGATATACGGCTGTTTTCCATAGTATTAACGCAATTCAGTACAAGGGTTCGAATTATGTATTATTCATGATGGGGGCAGGGGTGAGCTTTGTTGTACTTGGAACGTACTTCTTATTTACCCAGCTCAGTGTGTATGTGTTACGTGCATTAAAGAAAAGGGAAAATATTTTCTTTAAGAAAACAAACATACTAACCATCTCAGATTTAGTGTATCAATTAAAAGATAATGCAAAAATGTTTTTTATGGTCACTATTATTTCTACCGTTGCCTTCACTGCAGTGGGGACTTGTATGGGATTAGGCAACTCATCCATGGCTGAATCGGAAAGTCCTTTTGCATTTTCTTATCAGTCTTATAATAATAACCATTTAGAAAAAGAACATTTAAAAAAATAGAAAGCGAACTCCATGATGGTAAGTTTAATTTCAAACAGGTGACTTATTCAATAAAACAAATTCGAGATACTCTCTATAACAGTAATTTATTATCAACCGTTATAAAATTAAGTGATTATAATAAGTTAGCTAAGGCATTTGGTTTTGAAAAAGAAAGCTTAAAAGATGAAAATGATAGTGTTGTCATACCTTCAAGAAAAGTTGCTAATACAAAATCTAATCAAAATAACTTTCAATTGTTGTATAGAGATATAAAAAAGATATGCATGTAAATAAAATACTTACTCCGAAAGAATTACAAGATACAAGAGTAACGATAATTATTGTACCAGACGCTGTATATAATCAAATGATACCGGATCCAGAGAATTACTATTTTGAAAACACTATTAATGGTTTTATTGTGAAAGATTGGGAGAAAACAAAAAAAGTTGCGGAAAATATTGTAGCTGCTTTTCAGAAGGATAATAAAGGTATAAATGAGCATATAGTAGACAGCGAAAAATATACATTTTCGGCTTTAATTCTTACATGGATAGAGATGAGGCAAGGGTTTGGACTTGCATCTATCATGAGTGTATTAATAGGCATTGTTTTCTTTACGTTTGCCGCAAGCTTTTTATATTTCCGGTTATACACAGACTTAGAACGAAATCAGCAGCAATATAAAATGATAGCAAAGGTCGGTTTAAGCAAACCGGAATTAAAGAAAGTTGTGTCACGTCAACTTACATTGTTATTCTTTTTACCAATTTCAATAGCGATTACACATAGTACGGTTGCTTTTATGGCCTTACAAAAGTTAGCCAATTTTTCAGTCTTGGGTAGTTCAGTTATGGTATTAATTTGTTTCTTAGTTTTGCAAATTATATACTTTTACTTTGTTCGTTCTCAATACTTGAAAAAAATGTATAAAACGATTTTTTAATTCAAAAATAATTAAAAGAAGGAGAATATAGGTTGAAAAAAAGACTAAGATTATTAATAGTAGCAGGTATTTCTATTACCATGTTAGGAGCATGTTCATTATTTGGTGCAAAAGATTCTCCAGCAAATGGACTTGCAATAGAGGTTGGCGAGATAGACGAACAAACTAGAAATTCTATAATAGATTTATACAAAGATATAACTATATCAAAAGACTTATATGCAATAAAAAAAGGGACCATAGAAAATAAAAAACACAACATAAAGCTCCCAGCGGATTTTGGGGATTCTAATAATAGTGAAGTGCTATTTATAAGTAAAACAACTGCTGAAAAAATGAATAAAAAAGGGCTTATACGTGAGAGAGATAATAATAGTGGACTCACATCTTCAATTCCCCTGGATTCTTTACACAAAATAAAAAAAGATGAAATTATTTTATTTGCAAATAAAGAATATAAAGACTTGAAAGAACTAACATTTGATGAGAAAAAATGAATGTTCAATATAAAGGGGATGTATGGCTATCTCCATATCGTGGTGGATCCAACGTGATCCTATTAATTGTAGATGATACATTATTTAAAGAAATAAATGGGAAAGAAAAAACAAGACAATTTCTATCTTTTAATAAATCTTTTGGGAATCTTAATTTAGTCAATCAAGGGAAAGCACCCGAATTAAGAAAGGAAATAGATAAAGTGAATACGGCTTTAGGCACTGAGGACAAGAGAGCCGTCAATTTTGTAAATATTACAGAAAAGTAAAAAATTACGTCTATATGGATAGAACCAGCACCTTCTATATTTATTGATATTTTGTAATATTGAAAAATATAGAAGGTGCTTATTTACCTTGGAGCTGAAATGAAATTCGTTTTACTTAATTTTAAATTTTGCAATAGAATTATTCTAGCAAATAACTTTTTATGATTTACTACTTTATACGGAATTACATCGTTAAGATGTATCTCACAAATAATTTTTCCAACAGATCATGGATGTGGTGTTTAATATTTCTGTTGGTATAACAAATAATATTATTTAATATTGTTCATCGGAATATAAAACGAAATTTTAAAGAGTATCTAAATATATCAAAATAGAACGAATTCAAAATTTTATACTCAATCAAAAAAATTTATAATACACGATATTCGAAACGCTCAATGGATACGGATTTAATTTGGGGACAAGCGAGATACGTGTAAAAATATGTTATAGACTTACTTTTATTATGAATTAGATTTTATACTTTTAGAGAGCGCCATATATGCTCACTTAATGAAAATATCCTTTGTAAACTACGTATTTCCCTCTATTCCTGCAATATGTTTTTTTATTACACCTTCTATATTGCAATTTAAAAAGCAGAATGTATGTCTCGATCTACATATCAGGTGATTGGCATGGAATAACTGCTTTAAAGTTGATTCCAATAGGAATCAATATCTAATTTTGTTTTTTATTATTTGTACTAGAATCAATTATGAAATAATCTCCCCATTATGGTTTGGTTTTTATAGATTATCTTAAGAAAAATTAAGAAATATAATCAGTAGTTCTTAATATGTTTTATTTATAATTCAAATGATTACACAAAATTGTTTCTTCATTCTAAAACCGTAAATTTCTAAGTGTACAAGGGTGTTTTTAGCTTATGGGACTAAAATAATTTGAATAATATTTTATATTCTAACATGGAGGAGACCCAGGAAACTGATTTTAATGTAAAAGTTCATTTTATTACATAAGGTAAATGCAAAATTAATTAAATAGCAGTTTATTTTAAAGAAATGTAAAACGGATAATGAAAAAACAAACGTAGGAGGATATATATGATAAAACCAGTTGTAGATGTAAAAAACATTCAAAAAGTGTACGGTAAATAAGGTGAGAATCAATCACATGTGTTAAAAGTTGTATCATTCTCAATTCAAGAGGGCGAGTTTGTAAGAATTATGGGGCCATCTGGTTCTGGTAAAACAACAATATTAAATGTAATTTCGACACTTGATAAAGCAGCGTTATTAAAATTGGAGGAACGGATATTACGAAAATGAAGCAAGGTGAGCTTTCAGATTTCCGTACGTAAAAGTTAGGATTCATTTTCTAAGACTTTAATTTATTAGAGAATTTATCTATTTACGAAAATATTGTACTTCCACTTTCCCTTAAAGGTGTTCCATCACGAAATATTGGGCCGAAAGTAGAAAAGGTAGCTGATATGTTAGGAATTTTAGCAATACTTCAAAAGTATCCATTTGAAGTATCTGGTGGACAAAACAGCGTTCAGCAGTATGTGCACTTGTGCATGAGCCGGCCATTATAAAGTTTATAAAGGATGCAGCAATGATTCTTTTTTTGTGAGATGGCGAAAAGGGATTTTTTATGTGCAATTTACTATAAGGAGTTAGATTTCTGTATAGTTTTTATTTGCAATTCATTGTGTTTTCTTAACAAAACACCTAGTGCTTTCTTATCTTAAAGGGGAACATATTTATTACTTAGATTGTCTATTACATGTATTACTAAAAATGGATATTCAAATTAAATACAATAAATCCCGTTGGATACCTACTTTTATGTATTACAAAAGTATGAAAGGACTTATTATTTTGAAAAATAAAAGGATGTGTATTGGTGGTGGACAAGTTTAATACTTTTACAGATGAAGCATTGCAAGTAGAAACGAAAAAGACATAACTCAAACAGTAGCTTATCAATCATACAAACGTAGGAGGATATATATGACGAAACCAGTTGTAGACGTGAAAAACGTTCAAAAAGTGTACGGTAAAAAAGGTGAGAATCAATCACACGCATTAAAAGGTGTTTCATTCTCGATTCAAGAGGGGGAGTTTGTCGGTATTATGGGGCCATCTGGTTCTGGCAAAACAACATTATTAAATGTAATTTCGACACTTGATAAAGCGACAGGTGGTGTTATTGAAATTGCAGGAACGGATATTACGAAAATGAAACAAGGTGAGCTTTCAGATTTCCGTTCACAAAAATTAGGGTTCATTTTCCAAGATTTTAACTTATTAGAGAACTTATCTATTTATGAAAACATTGCACTTCCACTCTCCCTTAAAGGTGTTCCATCACGAAATATTGGGCCGAAAGTAGAAAAGGTAGCTGATATGTTAGGAATTTCAGCAATACTTCAAAAGTATCCATCTGAAGTATCTGGTGGACAGAAACAGCGTTCAGCAGCAGCACGTGCACTTGTGCATGAGCCGGCAATTATCTTAGGGGACGAACCAACAGGAGCTCTTGATTCTAAAAATGCAACGAGTTTACTTGATGCCATGACAAGCTTAAATAAAGAGAAAGGTGTATCTATTATGATGGTTACACATGATCCGTACAGTGCAAGTTACTGTCAGCGTATTTTATTCATTCAAGATGGTGAGCTATATAAAGAAATTCATCGCGGTGGTATACGTGAAGAGTTCTATAAAGAAATTTTAGACGTACTTGCAGATTTAGGCACACAAAAAGCGTAAGAAAAGGGGTTTGGGCATGTTATTTAAACTTTCCATGTCAGGGTTAAAAAGTAAGTTACAAGATTATATTGTCTTACTTGTTGGTCTTATTGTATCTATTTCAATTTTCTATATGTTTCAAACGCTAGCACTAAATAAAGGGTTCCTTGAATCTAATGCACATGTGGGTCCTATTGTATATATATTCCACATTGGTTCCTTTTTATTAGCAATTGTAACATTTTTTTATATTTTATATGCAAACTCTTTCTTATTATCTCTTCGCCAAAAAGAGTTTGGCATGTACATGATGTTAGGAGCAAAAAAGCATAAAGTTACCTTACTTATGTTTATCGAAACAATCGTATTAGGTGCCGCATCTCTTGTAATCGGAATTGTAGTTGGTGTAGGACTTGCAGAGGGTATCGGTCGGCTATTAATGAAACAATTGGAGTTAACTGGAGAAGGTTACAAAGCTTTGTACATTCCATCTATGGTTGTTACTTGCATCTTCTTCTTTGCATTATTTGTACTATCAGCAAGTATGAATAGTATTAAATTATCACGTATTTCTGTATTACAACTTGTACATGCAGATGCACAAACAGAGCATGTCGCGGTAAAAGGAAAAATGGCAGCTGTAGTTGCATTCCTTGGTCTGATTTTGCTAGGTATTGGTTATGCATCACTGATCTATATACCACATGAAAAAGATCTAGGAACCGTTCCTAAATTAATGGCTCTTGGATTAATCACAGCAACAGTTAGTACTTACATGTTATTTGGATCACTTCTCCCAGTTATGATTAGAAAGTTAAAGAGTAATAAAAAACGTAGTGAAAAAGGGCTTAATGCTTTTACTTTTGCTCAATTAAACTTCCGCATTAATGGCCTAACAAATGTGCTTGCAACGGTAGCAATTCTAGTGGCTCTTGGCGCTGGTGGAATTGCGTGTGGTCTGGCATTTAAAAACGACGTTCTAAAGCAGACTGATAAAGGAACAATTTACGATTCGGTAGTTCATAATCCAACAGCGGAAGAAAAGGACATTTTGAGTGGTATCTTATTCCAAGAGAATCTTGAATATCGCTACAAAGTAGATGATAAGTATGTTTATTATATAAAAGAAGATTTAGAGAAAAATCGTCCTTTAGTAAAAGATAGAAAAAATGGGAAGACGTTGAAAGTTTCAGAGAAAATTCCCATGGATGCATTTGCATTGTCAAGACAATGGGGTAAAGATGATGGGAAACCAAAACAATGGAGCGACGCTTTCCAAACAATCCAGCCAATATATATGTATCCTGATCATAAAGTGAAAATTGTCGATCAAAACATATACGATAGTATGAAAGGTACAGAAAATACGGTGTTTATTGGGAAGACAGATGATTTTGGATCATACATAAAAGAATGGAAAAAACTTGATGAATTACAGGTAGCGAAATATAAAAATGTGAAAGAGGAAGAACTGGATAGTAAGTATCAAACATATAATATGAATCATGGTTTTGCCAGCGGACTAATGTTTATGGGTTTCTTCGTTGGAATTGCGTTCTTAGCAATGATGGCGAGTTGCTTAATGTTTAAAATTCTATCTGGTGCATCCAAAGATAATACACGTTATCAAATGCTTCGTAAAATCGGTGTTCGCCGGGAGTTATTAATACAATCGATTTATAAGGAGTTATTCTTCGTATTTTTAGTCCCAGCAATTGTGGGTATTGCTCACATATTAGTTGGTATGAACATGTTTGGCCCTCTTTTAATTGATCCGTACTTTCGTATTTGGTTACCAATTGTTATTTTTGTAGTGATTTACTCGATTTACTACTTGATTACAGTTCAATTGTATAAAGGAATTGTACTTCCGAAAGAAAATTAATGTAATAATGTTATGTATACTAAGTATCAACATAATTGGCCCCCGTATGATGAAGTGAAAAAATACTATGTAAGCAAAATAGAAAGTGAATTTGAGATACAAATATGCAGCAATGAGCGGCAGAAAGTGTTAGAAGAAAAGTAAATACAAGTAGGGGTCGCATTTCATGTATAACTTACAAGAAGTTATGTATGAGCAATTAAAAGAGAAAATACTATTCTTTCTATATCTTAATAATGAAGGGAAATGAAGAGGCAAGATAGCATCGTTCCTACATTGAGTACTACTTTAACCTCATTTGTAGGAACTCTTGCACTATCCCATTACAATAAAATTGAATAATCATCCAATATTAATTGTTAACTATAATCAAAATTTTGATAGGATGGAATAATTATCAAAATAATATCTTGTATTCATTGTATTTATTATAGCTATTATTTAAAATTGGGTCTGCACCAAAAGAGTGTTAATAAACATAAAACTTGTAAACCTTATTCATCATAAGGATTATCGTTTTAGAAAAGGAGTGTATGTTGAAAAAATTTTTAAAGGTAATTTTAATCTTATTAGTAATATTTATAGGAATTATGTTGGGAAGCATAATTTTAAATAAAACATATCATACAGAGTTTAAGTCTTTAGATAACACGGATCAAAACATGTTAAAAGAATTATCTACTATTTATAAGAGCTTCGAAGAATCGAGTGATAAACTTTGGAATGAAGATTATCGCTTCGAAAAAATGCCATTGGTTCTGATACGTAGTAATAAAGACGGGGGATTCTTTAGACAAGAAGCTTATGCAGTTAATGTACCGGGATTAGAAAATAGTATTTTTGCAAAGGAAATAAAAGTCTCAAATTCTCTGCATCTACCTAAAATCTATCGCTTAACTCGTTTTGATTTTAGAACTATTTCTACCTGGATTCCTTGGAACTTTGGGATAATAAATATTAACGATATGGATGTGTTTTATTTGAAATATTATCCTAAAATGTTTAGTAATCCAGATTTATATTTTGATTTTTCGTCTTTCTTATTACATGAAGCTTTTCATGCTTATAAACAAAAAGATTGGACATATGATGCAAATGATGGAGAGTCTATTCACGAATATCCGATTAATAAAGAAAATTACGCGCTAATGGGATTAGAATTTAAGCTATTAGATAAAGCAATGATTGATACAAGCCCAGAAAGTATTAATCAAGCATTATATGATTGGACAATTGTACGTAACTATCGCTATAAAAAATGGCCTCAATTAATTGGAGAAACAAAAACTGAAGCAATAGAAGGTTCAGCACGATACTTAGAGTATCGTTATAGTAAGTTAACTGGTGGAAATCTTATGGTACTTGCAAAGAAACAGAAGCCATATCATGTTACTTTTATGGAGGCGTTCAACTTCGTTGCTAATGGACAGGCAGAATCTCCAAAGTTTTTAGAGCGGAATATGAGATATGAGACTGGTTCAGCCCTTGAATTAAGCATGGACAAAGCAAATATTCCATGGAAAGAAGCTATTGAAGATAGTGCAACCAAACAAGGAAAGACACCATATGAAGTATTAAATACGTACTTTAATATAAATAATACGCCCACAATTGAAAATAAAATTAAAGAAATTAAAGAGAACAATGACTATGAAACACTTTTAGAACAAGGAGAAAAACTGGTTAAAATAAGTAACGAGTAAAGAAAATAAGATTTGAAAAAGAATTTCCTTTAATGAGCGTATTGAAGAGGATTCTTTTTTCATTTTATAAGTTATATAAACTACAGGTGTAATCAAAAAAGTTTAATTAAAAGAAGGAATCTCAAAATAATTATTTTTTATTAAAAGCTAAATTTAATGAAGAAGAAAACTTATTAATTGTAAATGGATCTAAAGAAAAATTCGAACAATATTTAAGACATTATCTTTTATACCGATTATGTTATTTTGGCGCTTTTAATTGCAAGTATATACTAAAGAGAGGATAGAAATGTACCACCTGCTTTTGCCTTTAGTTGTTCAATACGAGAAAAATGTGGAGGAATATGATGGAGTCAAAAATTCTTATTGTTGATGATGATAAAGAGATTAGAAATCTTATCTCTGTTTATTTGGAAAATGAAGGTCTGAAAACTCAAAAGGCAGAAGATGCTATTGAAGCTTTAAAATTGTTAGAAGAAAAGAAGTTCGATCTTATTATTTTGGATATTATGATGCCTAATATGGATGGTATTGAAGCATGTATGAAAATTAGGGAAGAACGAAATATGCCTATTATCATGCTATCTGCAAAATCAGAGGATATAGACAAAATTCAGGGGCTAGCGTCTGGTGCCGATGATTATTTATCAAAACCGTTTAACCCGTTGGAGTTAATCGCTAGAGTAAAATCCCAATTAAGAAGGTTTAAAAAATACAATACGCATACAGATAATAATAAAAGCATCTTAGAAATTGGTGATTTAACCGTGAATACAGATACACGTCAAGTGTGGGTAAGAGGAACGGAAGTAAGGCTAACTCCAAAAGAGTTCGATATACTCAAACTACTTGCTCGTAACAAAGGAATTGTTCTCAGTGTTGCAAAAATATATGAAGCAGTTTGGAAAGATGCTTTTTATAAATCGGATAATACTGTCATGGTGCATATTACAAAAATAAGAGACAAAATTGAAGAGGATTCTAAACATCCAATTTATATTAAAACTGTTTGGGGAATTGGGTACAAAATATGAAGAAGGTTAGTTTTAGAAATAAGATAATTATAAAACTTCTTGGTGCTGTTGCAGTTAGTTTTTTTGTTTCGTTTGGTTTAACAATCCTCACTTTTCTATATGTCATAATACCATTAAATCTAAATCACTATCTTGATGATCTTAGTACATTTGAAAATAATATGCTTACATTTCTTATATTCGCGTTAGCAATCTTTACTTTTATAATCATTTTTTTGATATTGGTTCGAAAGAAAATAATATATTTAAAGCTCATTTCTGATAGTGTTAATGATATTGCCAATGGAAAGCTGGGTTTGACAATTGGGATTGAGGGAAAGGATGAATTGACTCATCTTGCTCAAAATATTAATTATATGTCCAAGGAATTGGAGAATACATTTGAACAGGAAAGACAATTGGAACGTACAAAAAATGAACTCATAACCAACGTATCTCATGACTTACGCACACCGTTGACATCTATTATCGGCTATGTAGATTTATTAAAAAAGAGGGCAATACGACAGTAAAGCACAATTACAGGAGTATCTCGAAACCACTTATTTAAAATCACAGAGATTGAAATATCTAATTGATGAACTATTTGAGTACACCCGTTTATCAGACATCGATGCTAAGTTAAACATTAACGAAGTTGATTTATCAGGCTTGTTGGAGCAAATAGTTGGAGAATATATTCCTATATTTGAAAAGGCAGGTTTAAGTGTTCAAAAATCAATAACGGAAGGAACAATACCTATTTTCATGGATGTAGAAAAAATGGTACGTGTTTATGAAAATCTGTTTATGAATGCGATAAAGTACAGCATGAAACCATCCGAATTATCAATATGTCTTGAACTAATAGGTAACAAAGCAATTTTGAAAGTATCAAATAAAGTCGAGAAGCCGCCTGTTAGCGATCCTAATAAATTATTTGAAAGGTTTTTCAGGGGTGATAAGGCAAGAAAAGATGATCAAGGAAATGGGCTGGGACTCGCTATCTCAAAAAGAATTGTTGAACTTCATAATGGTAATATACATGCAGAATATAAAGTAGGCTGGATGTCCTTTATTGTTGAACATCCAATTAAATAGAATGGCTTATGGAATGAAAGGTTCCATAAGCTTTTTTTAAACTTAAGAAACTTCTTAAGTTAATAATTCAAGTAGGCCATTCATAGTAGACATGATACTGATAAGTTAATTTGATTTATTATTATAAAGTGATTAATCGAATAAAGGGGAAGTTCATTGATATGAATAATGTAAGAGACGATAGTAAATTTAGCAACCAGTGTGTTTTGGTATTCAACCGGGGCACACTGGTTTTATTTTTTATAAATGTGGAACAAATGTATTACTTGGATTGTCTATTAAGTGTAATCCTAAAAGATATGAAAGTACAGATCATTTCGAAAAATACAAAGGTATTAAAAAGAGGGATATGTGTGGGAACACTAAGTGTCAGTGTGCCTAAAAGGGTGGGATGAGATGGTCTATATGAAATTGGTTCTAATGTCTTATATGTATATAGAATTTGATAACGCTGTCTATTTTTTGGAGGATTATGTTAAAATAACGTTTTTTGAGTACAAAGATATTGGAGGTAACAGAAGTGAAAAGTATGTTTTGCAAGAGATTTATTACAATAGTAACAGTGCTTACACTATTTTGTAGCATGGCCGTTACATTTGGAAGAGCATCAGCGGAAACAGTTCCTGCTATAGACGTAGAAGCAGGATCAGCAATTTTAGTAGAAGCAAATTCCGGGAAAATTTTATATCAAAAAAATGCAGATGAATCATTAGCAATTGCTAGTATGACAAAAATGATGAGTGAATACTTAGTTCATGAAGCGGTGGATAAAGGAAAACTTAAATGGGATCAAAAAGTTAAAATTTCTGAATATGCATATAAGATTTCGCAAGATCGCTCATTATCAAACGTTCCATTAGAAAATGGTGGCTCTTATACGGTCAAAGAGTTATATGAGGCAATGGTAATCTACTCTGCAAACGGTGCAACAATTGCTTTAGCTGAAGAGATTGCTGGAAAAGAAGTCAATTTCGTGAAAATGATGAACGATAAATCAAAAGAGTTTGGAATGAAAAATTATAAATTTGTAAACTCTACAGGTTTAACAAACCATGATTTAAAAGGATATCACCCAGAAGGGACAACTCCAGACGAGAAAAATAAAATGTCCGCAAGAGATTGTGCGATTTTAGCACAACGTCTTATTCAAGATTTCCCGAAAATATTAGATACAGCAAAAATCCCTAAAAAAACATTCCAAAAAGGTGGCAAGTATCCGATTGATATGACGAACTTTAACTGGATGTTAAAAGGCTTAATTAAGCAATACGAAGGTGTAGATGGGTTAAAAACAGGAACTACTCCAGAAGCCGGAGATTGTTTTACTGGTACAGTAGAAAAAAACGGTATGCGTCTAATCTCTGTAGTTATAAAAGCAAACTCTCATACAGCACGTTTTGATGAAACAAAGAAATTATATGATTATGGATTTGCAAATTTTGAAGTGAAGAAGGTCTATGGAAAAGATTCAGTAGTAAAAGGTCATGAAACAGTGCGAGTAGCAAATGCAAAGGACAAAGATATAGTTGTTCAAACGAAGCAAGCTGTTTCACTTCCAATGCCAAAGGGCAACAAAGACGTTTATAAAAAAGAATTTAAAGTATCGAATAAAGAACAAGAAGCGCCTATTAAAAAAGGTGTAACAATTAGTAAAATGACTATATCACCTAAAGATAGTACAGATCCTGGATTTTTATCAGGTAAATCATTACAAGTAGACCTTGTAACAAAATCTGAAGTAGAACAAGCAAATTGGTTTACACGTTTTATGCGCGAAATAGGATCTTTCTTTAGCGGTATGTGGAATAGTGCGGTTGATATAGTAAAAGGCTAACTTTGTAGGATAAAACTAAATATTAGCCTGAAATAAAAGGTTTCAAAGTATTATAGATTCTTATGTGGATGGCTTGGAATGGAAGATTGCATTAATTCTCAAATCTGGTTCTTCGGAACTTTCGGTATTGCAATCAAGCTAAGATAAATTTGTATCCATATAATCAAAAAACGCTATTCTTTTTGTAGAAATATACAGAAAGGATGGCGTTTATTATGAATTGTTCGATTCAAAGGGTTCTGGTGCAAGGTTAGTTTAATAAAGTTACATGATGAAAACACATTCATTATTCCATCAAGTGACAATTAAAATCGATACCTGGTACTTATTTCTGTTATTAACTTTTATAAAAATTTAATAAAATCTTTTCTTTCTATTAAATATTTTGTTTTAAATTATTTATATAAAGAAATGGAGGCCAGAAAATGAATTTTTTAAAGAAATTTAAGTATCTCTTTATAGCGTGTATCCCTATGTATATAGTTATTCTTTAATTTCAATCGAATAAAAAAGCAAGGTATTCGAGAAAAAAGTACGGTACCATACAGAGAAAACGCTCTCCCATACAAAAGTAAATTGTACCGAAAGTGATAAAAGCGAATGTTATATGGAGGGAACCCCCTAATAATTTCACCTGAAAATCGGTAATTAATGAAACAAACAATAACAAAATGATACATGATTACGAGTTAATATCCCCAAAAGATAGGATTACTAGTGACAATCTTTGATACTGACAAGTGAGGTGACGTCGATGCGAGGGACATTAATAAAAAGTGGAGTATTTATTTTAGTTTTAACAGGAGGGCTATATCTTACAAAATACGCATATGACCATCATACTAACCGAGTTAAAGTAAGAGACACGATTCAACAAATATCAATAGAGCATGGTATACCACCATGGATTCCTTTATCTATTGCATTCCATGAAAGTAAGTTTGATCAAAATGCAGTCGGAGATCAGGGCACATCATTTGGACTGTTTCAGCTCCATCGAGGTGGACTAGCACCTAAAGATTTAACGAACGAAGATTTGAAAAATATAGAAACGAATACCCGAATTGCAATATCTAATATGAAAAATGCATATAACCGTGGTTTACAGCAAAATTTAAAAGGACAAGAACTATTAGAACATGTTGCTAATACCTCAGGGTGGCCTGGAAATAAGGGTGTTCAATGGACAAATAAACAGACAGACTATAACGAGGGGTTAGAAAACAGTTTTAAAATGTTTTCTAAACGACAATACGATTTTATAGAATGAAATTTCTTTTTTCTTTCTATTATTATATAACTTATGCCTAAATAAGAAAGTTCCCTTATACAGACACATAGATTGACTTTGTACTGCTTATATTAGGAATTTAAAGAAACAGTATGTATAATTTCCCCACTACAATAGTATAGTGGCCTTTATTAACAGCAAAATCTACAATTTACAAGGAGAACATTTTATGAGTAAGAGAATAAAAGAATTAGATTCCATGCGAGGGTTAGCAGCACTTACAGTGGTATTTGGACATTTTTGTTTAATGCTACCATCGTTGCCTAATTCTATTAAATTTTCCCCGCTTAGGTTTTTATGGGCGGGTGGGGAAGCTGTAATCGTTTTTTATGTACTAAGTGGTTTTGTGTTATCTATGGCACTTTATCATTCAAAAACAAATTATTGGGGATATTTAATTAAGCGATTTGTACGAATCTATATCCCTTATTATTTTTGGATAATCATTACCTTTGCTTTATTTATTTTGTTCTCGCCGTATGAAGTGGCTGGACTACGGGATTGGTTCTATGATAGGTGGCAAGGGTCTATAACAAAAATAGATATTATAAACCACTTTGTGCTTCTTAATAACTTTTTTACGGAAAATTATAATCCAGTTATCTGGTCATTGGCTCAAGAAATGCGTATATCTATTGTGTTTCCTTTGTTATTCCTTCTTTTTTATAAACTGAGTTGGAAGAAAACGATACTATTTGCTTTGAGCTTTTCTTTAATTAGTGTTTTCCTTAATATGTTGCATATAGGGAAAGCAGAGGGATTTTATAATGGTTATGCCGATACACTGCATTTCACATCGATGTTTATGGTTGGAATGTTAATTTTTAAGCATCAGGAAAAGCTTATCTACTTATATAGGAATATGAAAAAATTTAATAAAGGATTTCTTATTGCATTAGGGGTTATTCTATATTTATATTCCATTTTAATTTATGGTTTTTCCCGTAATGATACTACTTTCTTATTAAAAGATTGGGGTGTCGTAATCGGTGTTAGTATATTTATAATAATGGCCATGAGTAACCTAAAAGTGAAAGCATTTTTAAATAAGAGTGTATTTGTATACTTAGGAGAAATTTCATACAGTATCTATTTGTGTCATTTTCCAATCATGATGGTACTATTTAAACTTTTGTATACAAAGATACCTATCTTTTTCCTTCTTGTTTTATGTATTTCAATGACAATACTTCTTTCTATAGTTTCGTATCATTTAATTGAAAAGAAATGTATCAACTGGGCAAAACAAAGAACAACAAATTTTCGGAAAAAAGTGTAATGCTTGAAGGGATTTTATTTCTTTAGTAAATATACGAATATTACCGATTCTTAAGTATATTAGGAATCGGTCAATTACGGATTCTATATAAATATACTAAAATTGAACAAATTTTTAATTTTATACTTAACTCCAAAAATCCTCTTACTAAAGAGAATCTTCGTAACGTTTTTCCAGACATAGCCGAAAGTACAATTAGTAAAACGCTAGTTTCCTTGTAGCTGCTTGGTCAAATAAAGCTGGTTTCAGGAGGAAGAAATGCTCAATGTATACAGGTTTAATTCTGTATTAATAATTATTAGGGGTAACAACACATCGCTATCTATATCTAAAATGTTATACAAAACTATTGAATATTTTATTCGTAAAAACAGAGGTGTAAAATGAATTTTATTTCCGAACTACTTGTTACCTTTGCAATTCCTACAATACAACTCACATTCTTGTTACTACTCATTTTTGTTTTTAGCTACTTTGTAGTATACAAAAAGGTATGTAAAGGAGGGGGGGATTTACCGTACAACAAGTTATATTGTTTATATTGATAATAGGATATTATTCCCTTGTATTATCAGCTACTTCATTTGGTCGTCCAGATGATATAACTTTTGCAAGAACAATTGACTTTGATGTACTTAGTGTTTATAAAAAAGCATGGAATACCTTTTCATTTTCTTCTTTTTTCCATATCATTGTGAATATAGGTATGCTTTTTCCGTTAGGAATTTTATTACCTTTATTTAGTAATGTTTTTCAAAAAACAAAATGGATGTTAATCAGCTCAATTATAGCAAGTTTATTGATTGAAATCCTTGAATTTATAATGCAACGTGGAAGTATGGAACTAGCTGATTTACTTCATAATACTTTAGGAATGATGCTAGGATATTCTATGTTAAATATAGTTCTTATATTGTTGAAGAAAAAAGAAACAGATACACAAATGACCAAATATTTATTTCTTCCGATTACAGTAAGTTTTGTTGCACTTGGAATAATGATTTCGTATCAAATGAAGGAATTTGGGAATATGCCTTTAGATCCCATTACAAAAACAGACATGACTGATGTCACTATAAAAACATCAATAGAGTTAAAAGACGAAGGTAATAAAATGCCTGTTTACAAAGAGGAAATTACAAAAATGCCTAATGACAATGAGCCAGTTACAAAAAAATCACATATTCGAGATGTCGAAATTCTGTCTCCAAAAGAAGTATTTCAAAAACTAAAACAAGGAGACTTTGATCCTATAATATCTTTCAAAGCAGGTGATACATTAGTCATTACAGATTATAATATAGATTACTACGCTGATACAAAAGGCTTTTCTCAACCTATATATGTTTTTCAAGTACGCTTAAATGATAATGGGAAAGATAGTTGGTCTCAACCTATTTCTGCGAGAAGATAACGTATATTTTCATGTTTTTGTTCATGTGAAATAGTTTAATCGAGTTGTCTTGCTCATTTGAAAAATCTCCTATGGAATTTAATTGAAATTGAAAAACATTTAAGAAGAACAATTACGCTGTGGGCTATTGTATAGTGTAGATATGAATAACAAAAAGGGGGACTATATATGTGGAAGCGATTTGTAGCGATTGGTGATAGTTTTACAGAGGGGATAGGGGATGAAGTTGAGGGAATAGCATTAAAAAGCTGGGTAGATCATTTTGTTCAACTGTGTGTAGATGATTTAAAATATGCTAATTTTGCAAAACGTGGGTTAGTAACTAAAGAAATTCGCTCACAGCAATTGGAACAGGCATTAACTTTTAATCCAGATTTGGTTAGTCTAATTGCAGGTGCAAACGATGTTTTAAAAGGACGTTGGAATCATCAAGCATATAAGAACGATATGGAATTTATGATAGATACATTAAGTAAAGCAGGTGCTGATATTATTATAGCAAACCTTCCAGATTTTACTGTTAGGCTTCCATTTCCTTCTGAAAAAAAACAAGTATTAAAAGAACAATTATTAGAGGCAAATGAAGTTATACTTTCACTGAGTAGAGAGTATAAGCTTCATCATGTTGACTTTTGGAATCATCATTTAGTTAATGACAATACGCTTTGGTCTACGGATTTAATTCATCCAAACTCAAAAGGATATGTAAAAGTTGCTGAATTGATTTTTAGTAGTTTGCCTGTACATGACTCTTTTAAATAAGCTGTAGAATGACCTAAACTCCTGTCGCATGCTGTACAGGGGTTTTTGGTGCGAAAAAGAAGGATATAGAGCCTATAAATTATACTTTAAGTAATTCTTTTTATTGTTTATATTTTTGTTATTTTCTGTTGCAGAATCCTTAGTATAAGGATTCTTTTTTTGTATCAATAATCTATAAAGAAAAAAGATGAAATTGGCGAAAATGAACTAAAAGGTATTTTAAATGAATTGTTAAAACAACACTAATAATGATAACGTTCGCTAAATATATTCGTCGTTTGTAAGAATCTTAAAATCTTCCCTTTTTGAATGCAGCTTAACCATAAATTTAATTTTTTTGTAAATGTGGAACTATTTCATTACTTACACTGTCTATTAAGCGTTAAAACATTTTTTATTTAACATATTTAGAAAGGAATAATCATTTTTAATTAAGGGAGAAGATTGAATTGAAAAAAATATGGATGCTGCTTTTCTTTTGTTTTGGAGTTATGTTGGTAGGATGCAATAAAGATGAGCCGCCAAAACAAGCATTTGAAGAATATATCAATTTATGGAATGATAAAAAATTTACAAATATGTATGATTATTTATCAGAACATGCAAAAAAAACGATTTCTAAAAAGGAGTTCACAGAGAAATATCAAAAAATTTATGAGGGTATTGGAGTTAAGAATTTAAAAATTAAAACGAAAGGAGAGAATACTAAAGATAAAGAATTTTTTCTTTTTGAAGTTAATATGGATACGGATGGAGGAACAGTTTCATTCATCCATGAAGCAAAACTCGTGAAAGATAAAGATAAGGAATCTTGGAAAATAGATTGGACACCAGACTTCATTTTCCCAGGTATGAAAAAAGATTACAAAGTACGTATGCAAATAGAGCAAGGAAAACGCGGGGAAATATATGATCGAAATGGAAAAGGGCTTGCAACGAATGGTAAAGCGTCTGAAGTTGGAATTATTCCAGAGAAACTAGGTGAAACGGCAGCGCAAACGAAAGAAATAGTAGCACAATTACTTGATATGTCTATAGAAGAGGTCGATCAGAAGCTCGCAGCAAAATGGATAAAACCAGATTCCTTTGTACCAATTGGTATTTTAAAAGAGGGAACCAGACAGAATGATTATATTGAATTAGAAGGAGTTTCATCTCGCCCAGTAAATATTCGTACGTATCCATTAGGAGAAGCAGCGGCACACTTAACAGGATATATAGGAAAGGTGAATGCAGAGGAGTTAAAATCGCTTCAAAAAAAAGGTTATCAAGCAGATGATTTAGTGGGTAAGACAGGTTTAGAGAAAGTATTAGAGAATAAATTGCGTGGTGAAAAGGGTGGACGCGTATTTATGGAAGATGAGAACGGGAAAGAGATTAAAAACGTAGCAAAAAAAGAAGCAAAAGAAGGGAAAAATGTTACGTTAACAATTGATGCTGCAATTCAAGAAAAAATCTTTAATGAGATGAAAAATGAAGCAGGATCTAGTGCAGCGATCAATCCTAAAACGGGTGAAACAATTGCACTTGTAAGTAGCCCTGCTTATAATCCAAATACGATAGTTAGAGGAGCATCAAAAGCTCAACGGGAAGCATGGAATAATGACTCGAAACTGCCAATGATGAATCGCTTCACACAAGCATTTGTACCAGGTTCCGTATTTAAAACGATAACAGGTGCAATTGGTTTGGAAACAAACACAATAAATCCTAAGGAAGAATTTAAAATTCAAGGATTAAAGTGGACAAAAGATTCATCTTGGGGAAGTTATTATGTAACACGTGTGAAGGATGCTAGTCCAGTTGATTTTGATAAGGCAATGAAGTACTCTGATAATATTTATTTTGCTCAACAAGCTTTGAAAATAGGAAAAGATCAGTATGTAAATGAATTTAAGAAATACGGATTTCATGAAAAATTACCAATTGAATACGAATTCCCTATTTCAATCATTGCAAAAGATGGGATAAAAAATGATATTCAACTAGCAGACACGGGGTACGGACAAGGACAAGTATTAATGACACCTCTTCATTTAGCATTGACTTATGCACCGATTGTCAATGAGGGTAACATTCCGTCACCGCATCTTATAAAAAAAACAAAAGCAGCGGGAAATTGGAAAGAAAATGTGATTTCTACCAAGAATCAAGAGATATTAAAAAGTGCGTTAATAAAGGTTATTAATGATCCTGATGGTGCTGGGAGAACTGCTAAAGTTGATGGTGTAACTCTCGCTGGTAAGACAGGTACAGCAGAACTGAAAGAATCGAAAGAAGCAGAGGGTAAAGAACTTGGTTGGTTTGCAGCTTTCGATGCAAGCGCGCCAAACATGATTGTTACCATGATGATTGAAGATGTAAAAGGAAGAGGCGGGAGCAACGTTCCAGGTGAAAAAATAAAACATGTTTTTCAGAAATAATACTTAATTAGAAGGTGAAATTTACTCCTTTAGTAAATATACAAACCTTACCGATTCAAGATTATATTAGGAATCGGTTAATTTATGTCTAAACGCAGATTTTATGATTTTAATAATCGTATTTAATTACGTGTTTTTTACACAATTAAATACGATTATTTTTTATTTGAAAATTATAAAACAACAAATTTTAAAATGTTAAATTAGATAATTGAAATTTAAAAAATAAGAGCTATTATACTTAACTTTATTTTCAGAAATATTACAAAGCTGTTAGTTTGAAGTAAGGTTATTCAATATAAGTAAGAGGGGAATTTCTTTATACTAAAAGATAAAAGTATTAATTAGATATTTCTAGATAATAAATAGATACATAAATAAAAGGAGCTAAATATATGTATAAAATCATGATTGTAGAAGATGACCAAAAAATTTCTAGACTACTTCAATCCCATATTAATAAGTACGGGTATGAAGGGAATATTACAGAGGATTTTGAAAATATTTTGGCTAACTTTGAAAAAATTCAACCTGATTTAGTTTTATTAGATGTAAATTTACCGAGTTTTGATGGTTTCTACTGGTGCCGACAAATTAGAACGGTCTCTACTTGTCCCATTATATTTATATCAGCACGTAGTGGAGAGATGGAGCAAGTTATGGCACTTGAACATGGTGCAGACGATTATATCACTAAACCGTTTCATTATGAAGTTGTAATGGCAAAAATCCGAAGTCATCTTCGAAGAATTTACGGAGAATACGCACCGAAAGCGGAAGAAAGAGTTGTTCAGCAATCCGGTTTAATACTTTATCCAGAAAAAATGGAATTAAAGCTAAATGATAGCATGTGTATACTGTCAAAAAAAGAAACTGTTTTACTAGAAACTCTCTTACGACAATCTCCTAGTATTGTTAGTCGAGAGAAAATTTTAGAAAAACTTTGGGATGACTATACGTATGTAGATGATAATACGTTAAGTGTAAATGTTACACGTGTCCGAAAAAAATTAGAGGAAATCGGAATAAAAAATGCATTAGAAACAGTTCGTGGTGCTGGATATCGTTTGAAAATAACTTGGAAGAATGATGAGGTATAATAATGAATTTATTTTTACGTGAACATATCCCTTTCATCTGTTTCTCAATCATTCAGCTATTTGTCGTTCTAACTGTTTATTGGCTGGATGGATATAACCACTTATCTACTGCGTTATATAGTGTGTTTTTAGGAGGATGCTTTTTAATTGCGTTTTTACTTTATCGCTACTTTAGCCATCGTAGATTTTATAACAAATTATCCAACCCTTCTGAAACATTAGAGGACTCCTTAGAAGAACTCGATTCCACTCCATTATCAGTAGCACTTCAGCGTGTGTTAAAGACACAATACAGTCAATATCATCAACAGTTAAAGACTTGGGAATATAAACAAAAAGAGCACCTTACATTTATTAATCAATGGGTGCATCAGATGAAAACGCCCCTATCAGTTATTGAACTGATCACACAAGAAGAGAATGGGGAGGTTTTTGAAAGTATTGTGGAAGAAGTAGATCAAATGCAGTATGGATTAGAAATGGTCTTATATATGGCGCGATTACAAACGTTTGAGCAAGATTTTTATGTGGAAAGAGTTTCGTTACAGGAAATCGTTCAAGAAGTAATCCGTGAAAATAAACGTCTGTTTATCCGTAGCTATGTTTATCCAGAAGTAAAAGTAAAACAAACTATTATGGTAGAAACCGATAGAAAGTGGCTTCGGTTTGTTATTCATCAAGTGATATCCAATGCCATTAAGTATTCAGCAGGAAGTAGAAAAAACGTTACTATTACTACATTAGAAGAAGAGCGCTCAGTAATCCTTGAAATACACGATCATGGTGTGGGAATTCCAAAAGAAGACCTCCCGAGAGTATTCCGCCCATTTTATACGGGAATAAACGGTCGGAAATTTAAGGAATCTACTGGGATGGGATTATATCTTGTGAAAAATATTATAAAAAGATTGGAACATGATATTGAAATAAAGTCGGAAGTAGGAAAAGGAACAACAATCTGTATTATTTTCCCTTATGCAAATCGTTAGAACGGTATTTAGTTTGATTTTTCAGAAATATTACAGACCTGTTAGATATATGAAAGGTTAATCGATATGAGAAGAAGGGACGCTTAGATAAACTTAGGTTATTAAAAGATAAAAAGGAGCAAAACGATATGGAAATATTAAAGGTCTGTGAACTGAGTAAAATCTATACAGGAAAGGTATCTTATGAAGCGCTCGCCGACATTAATTTGAGTGTGAAAAAAGGGGAGTTTGTAGGAATAATGGGACCATCAGGAAGTGGAAAAACTACTTTGTTGAACATGGTTTCTACTATTGATTCTCCCACATCAGGAGAAATATTGATTAATGGAGAAAATCCATATCAATTATCTCAAAATGAACTGGCATTATTTCGAAGACGTGAATTAGGTTTTGTGTTTCAAGCATTCAATCTTCTTACAACATTAACTGTAAAAGAAAATATTGTTCTTCCTCTGACGTTAGATGGTACTAAAGTTGAGGATATGAATCAGCGTGTAGAAGGTATTGCAGAAAAATTAGGCATTCAAGATATATTAAATAAACGAACATATGAAATATCAGGCGGACAAGCACAAAGAACAGCAATTGCACGTGCTCTAATTCATAAACCTAAATTATTACTAGCAGATGAACCGACGGGAAACTTAGATTCAAAAGCGGCTAATGATGTAATGGAGTTATTAAAACGATTAAATAAAGAACAAGATGCAACAATGATGCTTGTTACGCACGATCCAGTGGCTGCAAGTTTTTGTGATCGCGTTGTATTTATTAAAGATGGAGAAATTATATAACGAAATTTATAACGGAGAAAACCAACAAATGTTTTATCAAAAAATTATAGATGTACTTGCATTACTAGGAGGTCGTAAGCATGACTTTTCAAAGATTCGCTTTTAATAATATCATTCGAAGTAAGCGGACTTATGCTGCACACTTTCTAAGTAGCTCATTTTCAGTTATGGTTTTTTCACATATTCACTCTTACTTTTTCATCCTGATTTACAAGGAGAACTAGCCTCCACAAGTAAAACAATGAGCCTTTTAGGAACAATAGGGATGCAAATCTCTCAATATCTCATTTTTGTATTTTCATTCTTCTTTCTTTTATATTCGGTGAGTTCTTTTTTAAAAACAAGAAAAAAAGAATTTGGAATTTTAATCATGCATGGTATGACACCGGCGCAGTTAAATAAATTAATTTTTTTAGAAAATATGTTAATTGGAGTCGCTTCAATTACATTTGGTATCTTAATTGGTTTGATATTTTCAAAGCTCAATTTATTGGCAAGTGAAAATATATTAGCGATTGATAAGGGTCTTCCTTTTTACGTTCCTATAAAAGCTGTCTTTACGACAAGTGGCGCATTTTTGATTCTGTTTCTAGTCATTTCGTTGTTTACTTCTAAAATGGTAAAAGCAAACAAGTTAATTGATTTGATGAAATCAGAGGAAAAGCCAAAACCAGAGCCAAAGGCATCAAAAGCATTAGCATTCCTTTCCGTATTATTAATTGGGTTAGGGTATGGATGTGTGTTCTATTTCGTACTAGAAAGAAACTTCATTATGCCTTACTTACTTGGAGGAGTAGTTTTTGTAGTGATAGGGACATATTTTCTATTTTCACAGTTGAGCGTGTATGTAATACGTGTCTTAAAGAAAAAAGACACTGTATTTTTTAATAAAACGAACCTACTTACTATATCTGAATTGGCTTATCGTATGAAGGATAATGCAACTATGTTCTTTATGCTAGCGATTGTTTCCGCTGTGGCTTTCACAGGAATTGGTACATGTTTAGCAATGGGAAATAAGGGATTAACGGAGATGATCAATCCATTTGCATTTACCTATACTTCGTTAGGAGAAAATGCACAAGAAGAAGAGCACATTACAGAAATGAAAAAACAACTTACTCGCTCAAATTTCTCTTATCAGGTAGCGGTTACGAATCCAAAATTCACGGAAAATAATTTAGTGCTAATCAAAGTATCAGAGTATAACAAGTTTGCAAAAATCTTCGGATATGAAATGGAAAAGTTAGACAATGATCAACAAACAATCATAGTACCATCAATAGTTTCGCAAAAAGAAAAGTATACAAGAGGAAAGGATATACCTGAGAAAATAGATGTAGTACAGGAAAACTTGGAGATGTCTCTTCAGGTCAAGAAGGCGGTCCCATATATAGTTCTCCCAAATACAATTGGAGCTATTATTGTTGTTTCGGATTCTTTGTACGATAAAATCCCAAATAGAAAGACGGAAGATGATTCTTACGTAATGAAAAGTCAATATGGATTTGTAGTGGAAAATTGGGAGAAATCAAGAGTGGTTACAAAAAAATTAGAAGCAACAATGGGTAATAATAATTCGGTGCAAGCACATCATTATTTTAAAGCATTGTATTCCGAATGGATTTCTTCGAAACAAGAGAACGGTATTTTACTTATTGTCAGTGTATTAGTAGGGATCGTATTCTTTACGTTCGCAGCCAGTCTTTTATATTTCCGACTATATGCAGATTTAGAAAGGGAACAACAACAATATGAAATGATTGCGAAGGTCGGTCTAAGTAGAAGAGAGCTAAAGAAAATCGTAACGCGTCAGCTTACGTTAATGTTCTTCTTGCCTTTAATTATAGCGATTATTCATAGTGGTGTCGCTTTTATAGCCTTGCAACAGCTAATTGACTTCTCTGTTTTAAAGATGTCCATTTTAATTATACTAGCCTTTATATCCATTCAAAGTGTGTACTTTTTCACTGTCCGTTGGCGTTATTTACAACGGTTATATAAAAAAATCATGTAACGTATTGATAAAACAAGCAAAGAGGAGAAAAAGAAATGAAAAAAGTAATGAAAGTGTGTATGGCAGGAGTTGTAACAATTTCTATGTTAGGAGGCTTGTTCTTTTGGAAAGAAAGAAGAACCAAGGAATGCCGCTTTATTGATTGGGGAAGAACAATCATTAAAAGAAATAGTAAGTCAACATAAAAGTGAAATTAAGACCAACACTTTATATAAAGTGAAAAAAGCAGAAACTGACGGTAAACAACTATTAATTATGGAACGAAAAACTGCAGAGAAGATGGTTGAGATAGGTGTGTTGAGAGAATCAGATAATGATAATGAAGTATGGAGTTCAGATCCAATAAAGTCATTACCTTCAGCTCCAAAAGGTAAAGCTGTATTATTGGCTAGTAAGAAAAATAAAAAAATTAAGGAATTAACAATTAATGAAAAGAAAATAGAAGTCCAGTATGCTAGCGATACTTGGTTTGGTCACTATCGTAATTCAGATTATGAGGAGCTGATTGTAATTGTTGACAATACTACTTTCAATCAAATCCCTGTAAATGAAACATCAATGGAAATCCTTCATTTCAATAAATCGTATGGTGAAGATAGACCATATAACACAGATGATGTTACGGCTGTACAAGCAGAAACTGAATGGAAAAAACTCACTAAAACTATGGGGAGTCAAGTGGATGTATTAGATGCGGTTTCTATTATAAAAAAATAATGAAAATATATTTAATACAGAAAAACCAGGATGATTTTAAGAATTTATCCTGGTCTTTTTTATTACATTTTTTAGAAATATCATCTGTCG
>NZ_JAEKEO010000010.1:0-2009945 GCF_016651075.1 Bacillus sp. TH19
AAACCTAAGTCGTTTCGACTTAGGTTTTTTTGTGTTTATTTTTATTTACCGAAGGTTAAAATCCATAAATTTAATAATCCTAAAGACGAAAAAAGAATGAAATAGAGGCAGTTTAAAATAATGGTAATGATTTTTTGTGCTCCGGATTTTTCGAATGCTCCTAAAATAATCCCTAAGAATAGAAAAGATTATTTCTATCATAATAATGAGAGTAGAAAAATGGGATGATAGAAATAAGCATTCAATAATTACAGCAATTACTGCGATAGAGAAAAAAATAGGATAATAGCACAGTTATTTTTTTTCACGGTTATTCCTCCTTTGAAATTAAATCGTTATAATATAGGTTCTATCGATGTATAGAACACAAGAGAGTATACATATTGATTAAAACATACTGAAGTATTATATAAATAGTTATACGTAAAATAGATCTCTAGAAATATATATTCTAATTCCCTTTCCTTCTTGCATATAGTTGCAATTCTTCTTTTGAATATAACTAAAACACGAACGTTATCGATGACTAATAAAAAAACATTCGATTATTTATTGACATTGTTTATGAAATATTGTTAATATAGCCATAGAAACAATAATATATAAGACCTCATATAATCGCGGGGATATGGCCTGCAAGTCTCTACCTAACGACCGTTATTCGTTAGACTATGAGGGAAAGTCACTCGGTATTTTTCTATTCACAAGGGATACGTATGCCTGAGTAGAGCACTTTCTCTCATAGTAAAAGAGAAACTGTTCTATTTCAGGCTTTTTTTATTTGAATCGGGGGGATTCTAATATGAAATCACTAGTTGGAGTCATAATGGGAAGCACGTCAGACTGGGAAACAATGAAATATGCTTGTGACATTTTAGATGAATTAAATATACCGTATGAGAAAAAAGTTGTATCCGCTCATCGGACTCCGGATTATATGTTTGAATATGCAGAAACAGCTCGTGAACGTGGATTAAAAGTTATTATTGCTGGAGCCGGTGGAGCAGCGCATTTACCAGGAATGGTTGCAGCGAAGACAAATCTTCCTGTAATCGGTGTCCCAGTTCAATCAAAAGCGTTAAACGGCCTAGATTCATTATTATCCATTGTCCAAATGCCAGGAGGGGTTCCAGTTGCAACTGTTGCAATTGGTAAGGCTGGTTCAACGAATGCTGGATTGCTTGCTGCACAAATACTTGGATCATTTCATGATGACATACATGATGCATTAGAGTTGAGACGAGAAGCTATTGAGAAAACTGTGCGTGAAGGTAGTGAGCTAGTATGACGAGAATCATCTTACCTGGAAAAACAATCGGCATTATTGGAGGCGGCCAGCTTGGAAGAATGATGGCGTTGGCAGCTAAGGAAATGGGTTATAAAATTGCTGTTTTAGATCCTACAAAGCATTCACCATGTGCACAAGTTGCTGATGTTGAAGTCGTTGCACCATATGACGATTTAAAAGCAATTCAGCATTTAGCAGAGATAAGCGACGTTGTCACATATGAATTTGAGAATATTGATTATAGATGTTTACAATGGCTTGAAAAACATGCTTACTTACCACAAGGTAGTCAGTTGTTAAATAAAACGCAAAATCGTTTTACAGAAAAGAATGCAATTGAAAAAGCTGGGTTACCAGTAGCATCGTATAGATTGGTTCAAAATCAAGATCAACTTACAGAAGCAATTAAGGAGTTATCTTTCCCTTCTGTCTTAAAAACAACGACAGGTGGATACGATGGTAAAGGGCAAGTGGTTTTAAAGAGTGAAGCTGATGTTGTGAGAGCAAAAGAACTTACTAATAAAGCAGAGTGCATTCTAGAAAAATGGGTGCCCTTTGAAAAAGAAGTATCAGTTATTGTAATTCGTAGTGTAAGTGGTGAAACGAAAGTATTTCCGGTAGCGGAAAATATTCATGTAAATAACATTTTGCATGAATCTATCGTTCCAGCCCGCATTACAGAAGAACTTTCTCAAAAAGCAATTGCTTACGCAAAGGTACTTGCGGATGAACTAGAACTTGTGGGAACACTAGCGGTAGAGATGTTTGCTACAGCTGACGGTGAGATTTACATTAATGAATTAGCACCAAGACCTCACAATTCAGGACACTATACACAGGATGCATGTGAAACGAGTCAATTTGGTCAACATATTCGAGCAATCTGTAATTTACCTCTTGGAGAAACAAATTTGTTAAAACCAGTTGTCATGGTAAACATTTTAGGCGAACATATAGAAGGGGTCCTAGGACAAGTGAATAGACTAACCGGGTGCTATTTACACTTGTATGGAAAAGAAGAAGCAAAAGCACAGCGAAAAATGGGGCATGTTAATATTTTAAATGATAATATTGAAGTCGCTCTAGAAAAAGCGAAGAGTTTGCATATTTGGGACCATCAAGAACAACTGTTGGAGGGAAAAAGATGATTAATCGTTATACACGCCCTGAAATGGGTGCGATTTGGACGGAAGAGAACAAATTTAAAGCGTGGTTAGAAGTTGAGATTTTAGCGTGTGAAGCATGGGCTGAGCTTGGCGATATTCCAAAAGAAGATGTGAAAAAAATTCGTGAACATGCATCATTTGATATTGATCGTATTTATGAAATTGAAAAAGAAACACGTCATGACGTAGTTGCTTTCACTCGTGCTGTATCAGAAACACCAACATTAGGCGAGGAACGTAAATGGGTTCATTACGGTTTAACATCTACAGACGTAGTAGATACAGCGTTATCTTATATCTTAAAACAAGCAAATGAAATCTTGTTAAAAGACTTAGAAAACTTTGTTAGTATTTTAGCTAATAAAGCGAAAGAGCATAAATACACGATCATGATGGGAAGAACACACGGTGTACATGCAGAGCCAACAACATTTGGTTTAAAACTTGGTCTTTGGTATGAAGAAATGAAACGTAACGTAGAGCGTTTCAAACAAGCTGCTGATACAGTTCGCGTTGGTAAATTATCTGGTGCGGTTGGTACATATGCAAATATTGATCCATTCGTAGAAAAGTATGTTTGTGAAAACTTAGGATTAGAAGCAGCACCAATTTCAACACAAACATTGCAACGTGATCGTCATGCACATTACATGTCAACACTTGCACTAATCGCAACATCTGTTGAAAAGATGGCAGTTGAGATTCGTGGTTTACAAAAGAGTGAAACACGTGAAGTTGAAGAGGCTTTCGCAAAAGGTCAAAAAGGTTCTTCTGCAATGCCACATAAACGTAATCCAATTGGATCTGAAAATATGACTGGTTTAGCTCGTGTTATCCGCGGTTATATGATGACAGCTTACGAGAATGTTCCGTTATGGCATGAGCGTGATATCTCTCACTCTTCTGCAGAACGCGTAATTTTACCAGATGCTACAATCGCGTTAAATTACATGTTAAATCGCTTTGGTAATATCGTTAAAAACTTAACTGTATTCCCAGAGAATATGAAACGCAATATGACAAGAACATACGGCTTAATTTACTCTCAGCGCGTAATGCTTACACTAATTGACAAAGGTCTGGTACGTGAAGAAGCTTATGATATCGTACAGCCTAAAGCAATGGAAGCTTGGGAAACACAAGTACAATTTAAAGAGCTTGTAGAATCTGACGAGCGTATTACAAGTAAGTTAACGCAAGAAGAAATTAACGAATGTTTCAATTATGAACATCATATGCAACACGTTGATACAATCTTTGAACGCCTTGGATTAAACGAAGCGTAAAATTTCATATGGCACAGAATAGAGTCATTCTGTGCCATTCTTTATAAAAATATTATTCACATTTTTCAAACTACAGGGGGCTTGCGAAATGCAAAAGCTAGAATTGCTGTATGAAGGTAAGGCAAAAAGAATTTATCGTACAGAAGCAGCAGATATGGTTTGGGTAGAGTACAAAGATAGTGCGACTGCTTTCAATGGGGAGAAAAAAGCGACAATTACAGGAAAAGGTCGTTTGAACAATGAGATTACAACTTTATTGTTCAGAAAGTTACAAGAAGTTGGAATTAAAACACACTTTGTGGAGAAGTTATCTGATACAGAACAACTTGTCAAAAAGGTGAGTATTATTCCATTAGAAGTTGTCACAAGAAACGTAATTGCAGGTAGTCTTTCAAAAAGACTAGGAATGGAAGAAGGAACTGCTCTTACAACACCAATCGTAGAATTTTACTACAAAGATGATGATTTAGGAGATCCACTTGTAACGGAAGATCATATTCGTTTGTTAAATGTTGCAACACCAGAGCAAGTAAGCGTATTACGAGATGCAGCTCTACAAATCAATCAAGTGATGATTGAGCATTTCGCAAGCTGTCGTGTAAGATTAGTAGATTTTAAATTAGAGTTTGGCGTAACAGAAGAAGGGGAAATCATATTAGCAGATGAAATTTCACCAGATACTTGCCGTTTATGGGATGAAACGAGCAATGAAAAATTTGATAAAGATGTATTCCGTCGTGATCTTGGGAATTTAACAGAAGCATATGAAGAAATTTTAAAACGTTTAGGGGGAGCTTCACATGTATAAAGTTAAGGTATATGTAACGTTAAGAGAAAGTGTATTAGATCCACAAGGAACTGCGGTAAAGGGAGCGCTTCATAGTCTTTCATTTACAGAAGTACAAGACGTTCGAATCGGAAAATATATGGAATTAACAATTGATAAATCAGTATCTGATCTGGATAGCAAGGTAAAAGAAATGTGTGAAAAATTATTAGCAAACGTTGTAATGGAAGACTTCCGTTATGAAGTTGAGGAGGTTGTCGCACAGTGAAATTTGCAGTCATAGTATTCCCAGGTTCGAACTGTGATGTCGATATGTTCCATGCAATTAAAGATGAGCTTGGTGAAGAAGTAGATTACGTTTGGCACGATAGAGAGAATTTAGATGAATATGATGCAATTTTACTACCAGGTGGATTCTCTTACGGTGACTATTTACGTTGTGGTGCTATTTCTCGCTTTGCTAACGCAATGAAAGCAGTGCAAAAAGCTGCTGAGCAAGGAAAGCCAATTTTAGGAGTGTGTAATGGATTCCAGATTCTTGTTGAATCAGGATTACTACCAGGAGCATTAATGAGAAACGAAAACTTAAAGTTTATGTGCCGTACGGTTCAGTTACGTGTTGAAAATAATGAAACTATGTTTACATCACAATATGAAAAAAATGAAGTAATCAATATTCCAATTGCACATGGTGAGGGGAATTACTATTGTGATGAAGCAACTCTTAAACAATTAGAAGAGAATAATCAAATCGCATTCCGTTACGTAGAAAATCCGAATGGAAGCGTTTCAGATATTGCAGGTATTGTAAATGAAAAAGGAAATGTTCTTGGTATGATGCCACACCCAGAGCGTGCTGTAGATGAATTACTTGGCGGTGCTGAAGGGTTAAAAGTCTTTCAATCTATCTTAAAACAGTGGAGGGAAACATATGTCGTTAATGCTTGAGCCAAATCCAACACAAATTAAAGAAGAGCGTATATATGCGGAAATGGGGCTAACAGACGAAGAGTTTGCCATGGTTGAAAAGATTTTAGGCCGTTTGCCGAATTATACAGAAACGGGACTATTCTCTGTTATGTGGTCTGAACATTGTAGTTATAAAAATTCAAAGCCAGTTCTTCGTAAGTTTCCAACGACAGGTGAGCGTGTCTTACAAGGACCTGGAGAAGGCGCTGGAATTGTAGATATCGGTGATAATCAAGCGGTTGTATTTAAAATGGAAAGTCATAACCATCCTTCTGCAATTGAGCCATATCAAGGGGCAGCGACAGGTGTCGGTGGTATTATTCGCGATGTATTCTCTATGGGAGCACGTCCGGTAGCTCTATTAAACTCACTTCGCTTCGGTGAATTACAATCACCACGCGTGAAATATTTATTTGAAGAAGTAGTAGCAGGAATCGCAGGATACGGTAACTGCATTGGTATTCCTACTGTTGGCGGCGAAGTACAGTTTGATCCATGTTATGAAGGAAATCCACTTGTAAATGCAATGTGTGTAGGCCTAATTAATCATGAAGATATTAAAAAAGGGCAAGCACATGGTGCTGGTAATACAGTAATGTACGTAGGAGCATCAACTGGTCGTGATGGTATTCACGGTGCAACATTCGCATCTGAAGAGTTATCTGAAAGCTCAGAAGCGAAGCGTCCGGCAGTTCAAGTAGGGGATCCATTTATGGAGAAACTTCTTATTGAAGCATGTTTAGAACTTATTCAGTCTGATGCACTTGTTGGAATTCAAGATATGGGAGCTGCTGGTTTAACATCATCTTCTGCAGAAATGGCAAGTAAAGCAGGTATGGGTATTGAAATGTACTTAGATGATGTACCGCAGCGTGAAACTGGAATGACTCCATATGAAATGATGTTATCTGAATCACAAGAGCGTATGTTAATCGTTGTGAAAAAAGGTAGAGAGCAAGAAATAGTAGATTTATTTGAGAAGTATGGTCTTGCAGCAGTTACGATGGGGAAAGTAACTGAAGATAAAATGCTTCGCCTATTCCATAAAGATGAAATGGTAGCTGAAGTACCAGCGGATGCTCTTGCAGAAGAAGCACCAATTTATCATAAACCGTCAAAAGAAGCAGCATACTTTGCTGAGTTCCAGCAGATGAAAATGGAAACACCAAAAGTAGAAGATTATAAAGAAACGTTATTAGCTCTATTACAACAACCAACGATTGCAAGTAAAGAGTGGGTATATGATCAATATGATTATCAAGTGCGCACTAGCACAATCGTTACACCAGGTTCAGATGCAGCGGTTATACGTGTACGCGGCACAGAAAAAGGATTAGCAATGACGACAGATTGTAACTCTCGCTACATTTATTTAGATCCAGAAGTGGGCGGTAAAATTGCAGTAGCAGAGGCAGCACGTAATATCGTATGTTCTGGCGGGGAGCCACTTGCAATTACAGATTGCTTAAACTTCGGTAACCCAGAAAAACCAGAGATCTTCTGGCAAATTGAGAAATCAGTAGACGGTATGAGTGAAGCTTGCCGCAAGTTACAAACGCCAGTTATCGGCGGGAATGTATCAATGTATAACGAGCGTAGTGGTGAAGCTGTATATCCAACACCAACTGTTGGGATGGTTGGACTTGTACACGATTTAAAACACGTAACAACACAAGAATTTAAACAAGCTGGCGATTTAGTTTATGTAATTGGAGAGACGAAAGCTGAGTTTGGTGGAAGTGAATTACAGAAAATGATCTACGGAAAAATTTTCGGTCAATCACCAAGCATCGATCTAGATGTAGAATTAAAACGCCAAAAGCAAGTACTAGCAGCAATTCAAGCTGGCCTTGTTCAATCTGCACATGATGTTGCAGAAGGTGGTTTAGCAGTTGCAATTACTGAAAGTGCAATTGGTGCTAACGGTTTAGGTGCTACTGTGAAATTAGACGGAGAAGCAACAGCAGTATTATTTGCAGAATCACAATCGCGCTTCGTTATAACTGTAAAACGTGAAAATAAAGAAGCATTTGAGAAAGTGGTTGAAGCAATTCAAGTTGGAGAAGTGACAAATACAAATGAAGTAACAATTCATAATGAAGAAAATGAAGTATTACTTACAGCAAATGTAGATGAAATGAGAAAGGCTTGGAAAGGGGCAATCCCATGCTTGCTGAAATAAAGGGGTTAAATGAAGAATGTGGCGTTTTTGGAATTTGGGGGCATGAAAATGCAGCACAAGTTTCGTACTACGGATTGCACAGTTTGCAGCACCGTGGGCAAGAGGGCGCAGGCATTGTTGTAAATAATGGGGAAAAAATCATCGGTCACAAGGGGTTAGGTTTAATATCAGAAGTGTTTTCAAGAGGTGAGCTAGAGGGATTAAACGGGAAATCAGCAATTGGACACGTACGATATGCAACAGCTGGTGGAAGTGAAGTTGCTAACGTTCAACCATTATTATTCCGTTTTTCCGATCATAGTATGGCGTTAGCTCATAACGGAAATTTAATTAATGCAAAAATGCTTCGTCGTGAATTAGAGGCAGAGGGAAGTATTTTTCAAACAAGTTCAGATACAGAAGTACTTTTACACCTCATTAAGCGTAGTACAAAAGATTCTTTAATTGATAGTGTAAAAGAGGCTCTAAATAAAGTGAAAGGTGCGTTTGCATATCTTTTACTAACTGGAAATGAAATGATCGTTGCGCTAGATCCAAATGGATTCCGTCCTCTTTCAATTGGAAAGATGGGGGATGCTTACGTTGTAGCATCGGAAACATGTGCTTTCGATGTAGTTGGTGCAACATACATTCGTGATGTAGAACCTGGTGAATTGCTTATTATCAATGATGAAGGAATTCACGTAGATCGTTTTACAAATGAAGTAGACCACGCGATTTGCAGTATGGAATACATTTACTTTGCACGTCCAGATTCTAATATAGCTGGTATTAATGTTCATGCAGCACGTAAAAACATGGGGAAACGTTTAGCGGCGGAAGCTCCTATTGAAGCTGATGTTGTTACTGGTGTACCAGACTCTAGTATTTCAGCAGCAATTGGTTATGCGGAGGCGACAGGAATTCCGTATGAGTTAGGGTTAATTAAAAATCGTTACGTTGGACGTACGTTTATTCAACCTTCTCAAGAACTGCGTGAGCAAGGAGTTAAGATGAAGCTTTCAGCAGTAAGAGGCGTAGTTGAAGGAAAACGAGTTGTTATGATTGACGATTCTATCGTAAGAGGAACGACAAGTAAACGAATTGTTCGTATGCTTCGCGAGGCTGGAGCGACAGAAGTCCATGTAAGAATTGCTTCACCACCTCTTAAGTATCCATGCTTCTATGGCATTGATATTCAAACGAGAAAAGAATTAATCGCAGCAAATAATTCAATAGAAGAAATCCGTCAAATCATCGGAGCAGATTCACTAACATTTTTAAGTGAAGATGGATTAGTAGATGCAATTGGACGCCCATATGAAGGAAAATACGGTGGTCTATGTATGGCTTACTTCAATGGAGACTATCCAACAGCTCTTTATGATTATGAGCAAGAGCTTTTAGAAAGTATGAAATAAGAAGAAAAAAGCTTCTACTTCTTTTGATGTAGAAGCTAGCTTCTTTCTTAAAACGGCCGCCCTGGATGGGGAGAAATTAAAAGACGAGGTGTAAATAACGATGGCGAATGCATATAAGCAAGCAGGAGTAGATATTGAAGCTGGATATGAAGCGGTATCTCGCATGAAAAAACACGTACAAACAACAATGAGAAAAGAAGTGCTAGGCGGTTTAGGCGGTTTTGGAGGTATGTTTGATCTATCAAAATTTGCATTAGAAGAACCTGTATTAGTATCTGGAACAGATGGCGTGGGAACGAAATTGATGCTCGCTTTTATGGCAGATAAACATGACACAATTGGTATTGATGCAGTAGCAATGTGTGTAAATGATATTGTTGTCCAAGGAGCAGAGCCGCTTTTCTTCCTTGATTATATTGCTTGTGGTAAAGCTGAACCTAGTAAAATTGAAAACATCGTCAAAGGTATATCAGAGGGCTGTCGCCAAGCTGGTTGTGCATTAATTGGTGGAGAAACAGCTGAAATGCCAGGAATGTATTCTACGGAAGAATACGATTTAGCTGGTTTTACAGTTGGAATTGTTGATAAAAAGAAAATTGTAACAGGTGAAAAAATTGAAGCTGGTCACGTATTAATTGGCTTAGCATCTAGCGGTATTCATAGTAACGGTTATTCTTTAGTAAGAAAAGTGCTACTAGAAGATGGAGAACTATCTTTAGATCGTATTTACGGACGCTTAGAACTACCTCTTGGTGAAGAATTATTAAAACCAACGAAAATTTATGTCAAACCTATTTTAGAACTATTGAAGAAACATGAAGTATACGGTATGGCACATATTACAGGTGGTGGATTCATTGAAAATATTCCACGTATGTTGCCAGAAGGAATCGGTGCGGAAATTGAATTAGGATCTTGGCAAGTTCAACCGATTTTTAGTTTACTTCAAGAAGTTGGAAAACTAGAAGAGAAAGAAATGTTCAATATTTTTAACATGGGTATTGGTATGGTAGTAGCAGTAAAGGAAGAAGAGGCAAAAGATATTGTTCGTCTTCTTGAGGAACAAGGCGAGAAAGCTCATATTATTGGACACACTGTACAAGGGTCTGGTGTTACCTTTATTGAGGGAACAGAAGTATGAGTAGATTAGCAGTTTTTGCTTCTGGGAGCGGCTCTAACTTTCAATCTCTCATTAATGCGGTAGAAGACAAAATATTGGATGCAGATATTAGTTTATTAGTATGTGATAAACCAGAGGCACGCGCTATTGGACGGGCACACTATCACCATATTCCGTGTTTTTCCTTTTCAGCGAAAGCATATGAGTCAAAAGAAGCATTTGAAAAAGAGATATTAAAAAAGCTAGAAGAGTATGAAATTGATTATGTTATTTTAGCTGGATATATGCGTTTAATTGGAACGACTTTACTAGAAGCGTACGGCGGGAAAATTATTAATATTCATCCATCAATACTACCGAGTTTTCCAGGGAAAGATGCTGTTGGTCAAGCGTTAGAAGCGGGTGTGAAAGTAACCGGAGTAACGATTCACTATGTAGATGCAGGTATGGATACAGGTCCAATTATTGCGCAAGAAGCAGTAGTTGTTTCTGAAGGGGATACGAGAGAAAGCTTACAAAAGAAAATTCAACAAGTTGAACATAAATTATACGTAAATACAGTGAATCAAATTGTTCAGTCTGTGAAAAAACCAACTGTTAACTAACATACAACCAGGGGTGAAGGATAAATGAAAAAGCGTGCATTAGTAAGTGTTTCAGATAAAACAGGAGTAGTAGAATTTGTTAAAGGTTTACTTGAACAAGGGATTGAAGTTATTTCAACAGGTGGTACGAAAAAATTATTAGAAGAAAACGGCTTGCAAGTAATTGGTATTTCTGAAGTAACTGGTTTCCCAGAAATTATGGATGGTCGTGTAAAAACATTACATCCAAATATTCATGGTGGTCTATTAGCAGTTCGTGATAATGAAATGCATGTAGCGCAAATGAATGAATTAGGTATGGAGCCAATTGATTTTGTTGTTGTTAACTTATACCCATTTAAAGAAACAATCGCTAAGCCTGATGTAACATTTGCTGATGCAATTGAAAATATTGATATCGGTGGCCCAACAATGATTCGCTCTGCTGCGAAAAATCATAAATTTGTATCGGTAATTGTAGATCCAGTAGATTATGATGTTGTATTAGCAGAACTGAAAGAGAACGGTGAAGTAACAGAGGAAACGAAACGTAAATTAGCAGCGAAAGTATTCCGTCATACAGCGGCATATGATGCGTTAATTTCTAACTACTTAACAAAGCAAATGGGCGAAGAAAGCCCAGAAACAGTAACAGTGACATTTGAGAAAAAACAAGATTTACGCTATGGCGAAAATCCACATCAAAAAGCGACATTCTATAAAGCGCCATTCGCAGCAACTTCTTCTGTTGCATACGCAGAACAATTACACGGTAAAGAATTATCTTATAACAATATCAACGATGCGGATGCAGCACTTAGCATCGTGAAAGAATTTACAGAACCAGCAGTAGTAGCGGTAAAACATATGAATCCATGTGGTGTTGGAGTAGGAACTGATATTCACGAAGCATATACTCGTGCTTATGAAGCGGATCCAGTATCAATCTTCGGCGGTATTATTGCAGCAAATCGTGAAATTGATAAAGCTACAGCAGAAAAGTTACACGAAATTTTCTTAGAAATTGTTATCGCTCCTTCGTTCTCGCAAGAAGCTTTAGAAGTGTTGCAAAGTAAGAAGAACTTACGCTTACTAACTGTAAATATTGAAAAAGCGACAAGTGCAAGCAAAAAACTAACTTCTGTACAAGGTGGTCTTCTTGTTCAAGAAGAAGATACGTTATCATTAGATGAGGACGCAATTTCAATTCCAACGAAACGTGAACCATCAGAGCAAGAATGGAAAGATTTAAAACTAGCTTGGAAAGTTGTAAAACATGTGAAATCAAATGCAATTGTTTTAGCGAATGATAACATGACAGTTGGTGTAGGCGCGGGACAGATGAACCGTGTAGGTTCTGCAAAAATCGCAATTACACAAGCTGGCGAAAAAGCACAAGGTAGCGCACTTGCATCTGATGCTTTCTTCCCAATGCCAGATACAGTAGAAGAAGCAGCAAAAGCTGGAATTACAGCAATCATCCAACCAGGCGGATCGATTCGTGATGAAGATTCTATTAAAATGGCAGATGCGTATGGGATTACTATGGTGTTCACTGGCGTACGTCATTTCAAACACTAATAGAGGATGTTAAAAAAGTCCGGTCAAGATAACTGTCGCATGTCGTCGTTGCATAGCCAGTACGGTACTCATGTAGGAAAGCTACACTCCGTGTCCTCCTGGCAAATGCGCCTCGACCTGCTCGGTTCTCTTGATCCTCCTTTTTAACTTTCTATTGATACGGTTGTTTAAAAAGTCCGGTCAAGATAACTGTCGCATGTCGTCGTTGCATAGCCAGTGCGGTACTCATGTAGGAAAGCTACACTCCGTGTCCTCCTGGCAAATGCGCCTTGACCTGCTCGGTTCTCTTGATCCTCCTTTTTAAACTTTTATTGATATGAAAACAAACTAGGAGCATAGCTTCTAGTTTGTACTTATTTAATTATTGGGGGATGAAATATGAATGTTTTAGTAATTGGCCGTGGTGGACGTGAGCATGCTTTAGCTTGGAAGTTGGCACAATCTGAAAAGGTAGAAAAAATATATGTAGCGCCAGGTAATGAAGGTATGCGAGACGTTGCAACACCAGTTGATATTGATGAGAATGATTTTGATGCATTAGTCTTATTCGCAAAAGAAAACAATGTAGGCTTAACTTTCGTTGGACCAGAAATTCCACTTATGAATGGAATCGTTGATCGCTTTAAGGAAGAGGGACTTCGTGTATTCGGACCTAATAAAGCTGCTGCTGTTATTGAAGGTAGTAAAGCTTTTACAAAAGAATTGATGAAAAAGTATGATATTCCAACTGCGGCATATGAAACTTTTACAGACTATGAAGAGGCAGTAAAGTACATTCAGAAAGTTGGTGCACCGATCGTAATTAAGGCAGATGGGTTAGCTGCTGGTAAAGGTGTAACCGTAGCAATGACGCTTGAAGAGGCATTGCAAGCTGTGAAAGAAATGCTGCAAGATGTGAAATTCGGTGAAGCAAGCAAGAAGGTCGTTATTGAGGAGTTTCTAGATGGACAAGAATTTTCATTAATGGCATTCGTAAATGGAACAACCGTACATCCGATGGTAATTGCTCAAGATCATAAACGCGCTTTTGATGCTGATAAAGGTCCGAATACAGGCGGAATGGGTGCATATTCTCCAGTACCACAAATTCCAGAATCAGCAGTTCAAGAAGCGATTCAAACAGTATTACACCCAACTGCCAAGGCGATGATTGCAGAAAACCGTTCGTTTACAGGTATTTTATACGCAGGTCTTATTTTAACAAATGATGGTCCAAAGGTAATTGAGTTCAATGCACGCTTTGGCGATCCTGAAACGGAAGTTGTATTACCACGCTTAGAAAATGATTTAGTTGATGTATGTAACGCTGTATTAGATGAAAGTGAATTAACGTTACAATGGTCAAAGGAAGCAGTTATTGGTGTCGTACTTGCTTCGAAAGGATATCCAGAAGCATATAAAAAAGGTGAAATTATTAACGGATTAGATGCACTGCAAGATGTAATAGTTTTCCATGCGGGTACAGCGATGAAACATGGTGACTTTGTAACAAACGGTGGCCGTGTATTATTTGTTGCTTGTAAGGCGAATAGTTTACAAGAAGCGAAAGATAAGGTCTATAAAGAAATCGGTAAAATTGAGAGTGATGGTCTATTTTACCGAAGTGATATAGGATATCGTGCAATTGGGCATGAGATGATGAAAAGCTAATGTATAAAAAATCCCGCTGATTTCTCAGCGGGATTTTTATGCATCTTTATCTTTTTTCAATTTCCCTTTTTGCTTTGCCATTTCTCGAAGTAAATACTCGATGTGTGCATTGACGCTACGAAACTCATCATTCGCCCATTTTTCGATGACTGCGTGTAATTCAGGATCAATACGTAATGGAAAGCTTTTCTTTTTGGCCATAATCACTTACAACCTTTAGTATAGGCTTCCTGTATTAATAACTGGTTGCGCACCTTTATCTGAAACGATGGCAACTAATAAATTGTTCACCATATTTGCTTTACGCTCGTCATCGAGTTCCAGTACGCCTTCTTCATCTAACATATGGATTGAATCTTTCGCCATCTTCACAGCACCTTCAACAATCTCTTTTCTAGCAGCTAATACTGCTTTTGCTTGTTGACGCTGGAGCATTGCATGGGCAATTTCTGTTGCGTAAGCTAAATGTGTTAAACGAGTTTCTAATACTTCTACGCCAGCGATTTCAAGTCGTACTTCTAACTCACGCTTTAATTCTTCAGAGATCTCTTCAGTATTTCCTCGTAACGTGATGCAAGTTTCATCTTGGAAATTATCATAAGGATATTTTGTAGCAACGTGGCGGATTGCTGTTTCACTTTGAATTTCTACGAATCGATCGTAATGCTCAACACCAAACATTGCTTTTGCGGAATCAACAACTTTATATACGATAACGGCTGCAATTTCAATTGGATTGCCCTCAACATCGTTTACTTTTAATTTCTTACTGTTAAAGTTTTCAACACGTAAAGATACAGTTTGACGAAAAGCGAATGGAATTGTTAAAAATAAACCATTTTGACGAATTGTTCCTAAATAACTACCGAAGAACGTAATAACTTTCGCTTGATTCGGTTGAACGATACCGATACCTGTAGCTAAAACAGATGCTAATATGAGAGCTAAAATAGCTATTACAAACATTTCTTGTACAAGGCAAAATACACCGATAGCGGCTAAAACTAAAATTCCAATAACGCCGAGAAATCCATTAACATAAAATACTTGTTTTTCTTTCATATGATCGCCTCCTTGATATAAAAATGATATCACTTTTATATCATTACATGCAAGAGGGTTACACCTAATTTTCTGAATTTTATTGTTTGATATCTTTTATGTACGTTTTAAGGGTAAAAACAAGAATGTACGTTCTGTTTCGTGGTAAAATAAAGAAGACTTAGCTGCCCACTGCAGCAGCTAAGTCCCTTTGAGAGCATCTTGCATCGTGACAAATGATTCAAAGCGGTTTTGCCAGGATTAATTCTTCAATCGCTGACTCAATCTCTTTGTCAGAAGTGTCATAACTTCCATCTGACTTTGCCTTTGGCTTGTCATGACTGGAAGCTGAATTAACTTCTTCTTTATTATGTCCTTTTTCAGTGAAATTCATGCTAGGCATTTTAAATGCGCTCATATTCATATATTTTCCAAACTTACAGGCTTCAACAATAGGGCAGAAACGAACGATCCCCTCCGCAATTTTCATGGCACCAATCCATAGCAAAACTTTAGACCAAGTGCACCAAGGTTTACGTACGAGTTTAGCTGTACTACAACCGAAGAGGATGAGTCCGAGTGTAATTCGAATTAGAGCACTAATTGTGCCGATGTTTTGCTTCATTAGAAAAACACTCCTTTTTAATTAACTTCGAAATAGAAAATACTATTTCATTTGTTAGTATTCCGTATAAGTTTTTTGATATGTAATCCAACATTTGACGTTGAAAAAGATGTTGGATTGGGCGTGTGTGTAGGTAGTTTTTTTTGTTATAATGAAAGAATGCGTAAAAGGAAGTTCAAAAAGTCCGGTAAAGATAGCTGTCGCATTTCATCGTTGCATACGCCAGTCCGGTACTCATGTAGGGAAAACTACATTCCGTTCCTCCTGGCGAATGCGCCTCGATCTGCTCGGCTCTCTATATCCTCCTTTTTGAACAAATATAGTAGGGAAGTTCAAAAAGTCCGGTAAAGATAGCTGTCGCATTTCATCGTTGCATACGTCAGTCTGGTAAAGATATAGCAAGGAATGTAAAAAATCTTGATAAAAATTAACTGTTATTTTGAACAGAAATTATATAACTAGAGAAAAGAAAGGGTGTTTTCATGTACGATATTTCCAAATGGAAACATGTATTTAAGCTTGATCCAAATAAGGAGTTAAGTGACGAACATTTAGAAATGATTTGTGAATCTGGAACGGATGCTGTTATTGTAGGCGGAAGTGACGGTATAACAATTGATAACGTATTACACATGCTAGTTAGCATTCGTAGATATGCAGTGCCTTGTGTGTTAGAGGTTTCTGATGTGGAGGCAATTACACCAGGATTTGATTTTTATTACATCCCAAGTGTTTTAAATAGCCGAAAAGTAGAATGGGTAACAGGTGTTCATCATGAGGCATTGAAAGAATTTGGGGATATTATGGACTGGGACGAAATTTACATGGAAGGGTATTGTGTTTTAAACCCAGAAGCGAAAGTAGCCCAGCTTACAGATGCAAAATGTGATTTAACAGAAGATGATGTTATTGCATATGCGCGTTTAGCAGACAAGCTATTACATTTACCGATATTCTATTTAGAATATAGCGGGACGTATGGAGACATTGAGATTGTTAAAAATGTAAAAGCAGAATTGAAACAAGCTAAGCTATATTATGGCGGTGGTATTTCTAATGCAGAACAAGCGAAAGAAATGGCGCAGTATGCTGATACAGTAGTTGTTGGAAATATTATTTATGATGATATAAAATCGGCATTAAAAACAGTTAAAGCAGTAAAAGGAGAGTAGGTGCAGGCACATATGAGTACGACAGATAAGTTATTAAATGGTTTAAATCCGCAGCAACAAAAAGCAGTACAAACAACAAATGGAGCACTTCTATTAATGGCAGGCGCAGGTAGTGGGAAAACACGTGTGTTAACACACCGTATTGCATATTTACTTGGTGAAAAAGGTGTGGCGCCATGGAATGTACTAGCAATTACCTTTACAAATAAAGCTGCTCGTGAAATGCGTGAGCGTATTGATAAACTTGTTGGACCAGAAGCAGAAGATATTTGGATTTCTACGTTCCACTCTATGTGCGTACGTATTTTACGACGTGATATTGACCGCATTGGTATTAATCGTAACTTTACAATCTTAGATTCAGGTGATCAGTTAACTGTAGTAAAAAAAATTATGAAGGAGCGCAATATTGACCCGAAGAAGTTTGAGCCGCGCTCTATTTTAGCGGGTATTAGCAATGCGAAAAATGAACTGTTATCTGCAGATAAATATGCAAAAAAAATTACAACCGCTGATCCATATGAAAAATTAACGAGCGATGTATATACAGAATATCAAAAACGTCTTTTGAAAAATAACTCATTAGACTTTGATGATTTAATTATGACGACGATTCAGCTATTTGAACGTGTTCCAGAAGTACTAGAGTTTTATCAGCGTAAATTCCAATATATTCACGTTGATGAGTATCAAGATACGAACAAAGCTCAGTACCTTCTTGTTAAACATTTGGCATCACGTTTTAAAAACCTTTGTGTTGTTGGTGATTCGGATCAGTCTATTTACCGCTGGCGCGGGGCTGACATTTCTAACATTTTGTCATTCGAAAAAGACTATGAGAATGCACAAGTTATTCTGTTAGAACAAAACTATCGTTCATCACAAAATATTTTAAATGCAGCTAATGCTGTAATTGAAAAAAATTCAAACCGTAAACCGAAGAAATTATGGACAGAAAATCAAATTGGAAGCAAAATCTCGTATTATCGTGCTGCAACCGAAAAGGACGAAGCGTATTTTGTTGCGAAAAAAATTCGTGATGATATTCAAATGGGGAACCGAAAATATACTGATTTTGCAGTGTTATATCGTACAAATGCCCAGTCTCGTATGATTGAGGAGATTTTCCTAAAATCTAATATCCCTTACAAAATTGTCGGAGGTACTAAGTTCTACGACCGTAAAGAGATTAAAGACATTTTGGCGTACTTACGTTTAATTGGGAATCCAGATGATGAGATTAGTTTTGGACGTATTATAAACATGCCAAAGCGCGGGATTGGTGCGACTTCTATCGATAAAATTATTAATTATGGTGTGCAAAACGGAATCTCATTAACTGCTGTATTTGATGAGATTGAGCATGTTGGTGTAAGTGCAAAAATAACAAAAGCAGTAAAAGAATTCGCAAGTTTATTACACAACTGGGTAAATATGCAAGAGTATTTATCTGTTACAGAATTAGTAGAAGAAGTTATTGAGAAGACAGGCTATCGTGATATGTTGAAAAATGAGCGTTCTTTAGAAGCAGAAGGTCGTTTAGAAAACTTAGACGAGTTTTTATCTGTTACACAAACATTTGAATCCCAAAGCGAAGATAAGAGCCTTGTTGCATTCTTAACAGACTTAGCTCTTGTTGCGGATATTGATCGTGTAGATGAAGATCCAACTGCTGGTGAAGAAGTTATTTTAATGACGATGCACTCAGCGAAAGGATTAGAGTTCCCAGTTGTCTTTATTGTTGGCTTAGAGGAAGGGATATTCCCGCATACTCGTTCTCTTATGGAAGAGGATGAAATGCAAGAAGAGCGTCGTCTTGCCTATGTAGGTATTACTCGTGCAGAAGAAGAGCTATACTTATCCAATGCTCAAATGCGTACTTTATTTGGTAGAACAAGTATGAATGCAGCATCTCGATTTATTACAGAAATTCCGGCAGAATTAGTAGAACCATTAAACGAAACAGCACCGAAGCGTGAAACTTCGTTTGGTGCAAAAGGAAGAACGACAAGCGCAACTACAACACGTTCTCGTTCAGCTTTCGCGCGTCCGGCTGTTAAGACGACAGGTGGCGAGCAAATTGGCTGGGGAATAGGCGATAAAGCTGCTCACCAGAAGTGGGGAGTCGGTACAGTTGTAAGTGTAAAGGGTGAAGGAGATTCAAAAGAATTAGATATTGCGTTCCCGAGCCCAATTGGTATTAAACGTTTATTAGCAAAATTTGCACCTGTGACGAAACAATAGGAAAGGACTGAGGATATGTCAAAAGAGATAACAAAAAAACGTATAGAAGAACTGCGTGATTTGTTAAATACATTTAACTATCAATATCACGTATTAGACAATCCTTCTGTTTCTGATGCGGAATATGACTGTGATATGCAGGAGCTTATAAAATTAGAAGCAGAGAACCCAGAGTTTATGAGTGAAGACTCTCCCTCCATTCGCGTTGGGGGGACTGTTCTTGATATATTTGAAAAGATAACGCATAAATCACCAATGTTAAGTTTAGGAAACGCGTTTAATGAAGGAGATTTGCGTGATTTTGATCGAAGAGTACATCAGGGAATTGATGATGCGAATGTAAGATATATATGCGAATTAAAAATTGACGGACTTGCTGTTTCACTTCATTATGAAAAAGGACGCTTTATTCAAGGGGCAACACGTGGTGATGGTGTAACGGGTGAAGATATTACCCAAAACTTGAAAACGATTAAAGCAATTCCACTTCGATTAAATGAAGAAGTAACGTTAGAAGCGCGAGGCGAGGCTTATATGCCGAAGCGTTCATTCGTTAAATTAAATGAGGAAAAAGAGCAAAATGGTGAAGATGTATTTGCGAATCCACGTAATGCGGCAGCAGGATCGATACGTCAACTTGATCCGAAAATTGCAGCGAAGCGTAACTTATCTATGTTTGTGTATGGTCTTGCTAATGTAGAAGGAAAAACAATTCCATCCCACAGTGAATCACTGGATTTCTTAGGTGAGCTTGGATTTAAGACGAATCCAAATCGTCGTACATGTGAAACAATTGAAGACGTAATAGCCTATGTAGAAGAGTGGCAAGAAAAACGCCCGCATCTTGATTATGAGATTGACGGAATCGTTATAAAAGTAGATGATGTTGCTATTCAAGAAAGCTTAGGAACTACAGCAAAGAGTCCAAGATGGGCAATAGCTTATAAATTCCCAGCTGAAGAAGTTGTGACGAGATTAACAGGGATTGAATTAAGTGTCGGCCGCACAGGGGTTGTAACACCAACTGCAGAGCTCGAGCCAGTTAGAGTGGCTGGTACTATCGTTCGTCGTGCTTCTTTACATAACGAAGATTTAATTCGTGAAAAAGATATTCGAATTGGTGACTACGTTGTTGTGAAAAAGGCTGGAGATATTATTCCAGAAGTTGTGAACGTTATTTTTGATAAGCGTACTGGTGAGGAAGAAGAATATCATATGCCAACGCATTGTCCAGCATGTGAGAGTGAACTTGTTCGTTTAGAAGAAGAAGTAGCACTTCGATGTATAAATCCGACTTGTCCAGCTCAAATTCGCGAGGGATTAATTCATTTCGTTTCAAGAAATGCAATGAATATTGACGGACTTGGAGAACGTGTAATTACACAACTCTTTGATGCGGATTATATTCGTACGTTTGCTGATTTATATTCATTGACGAAAGAGCAATTATTAGAACTAGAACGTTTCGGTGAAAAATCAGCAACAAATTTAGTCCAAGCAATTGAGAATTCTAAGGAAAACTCATTAGAGCGATTATTATTCGGTCTTGGCATTCGTCATGTCGGTGCGAAAGCCGCACGTACATTTGCTGAGCATTTCGAAACGATGGATGAGCTTGTGAAAGCGACGGAAGAAGAACTAAAAACAATTAATGAGATTGGTGAAAAAATGGCTCAATCCGTTGTAACGTATTTCGATAATGAAGACGTATTAGAGCTATTACAACAATTTAAAGAGTATGGCGTGAACATGGCATATAAAGGTATAAAAATTGCTGATTTACAAAATGTTGAATCGTACTTTGCAGGAAAAACTGTCGTCTTAACAGGGAAATTAGAAGTTATGGGACGCAGTGAAGCGAAGAAGAAGATTGAGGCATTAGGTGGAAAAGTAACAGGAAGTGTTAGTAAAAGTACGGATTTAGTTGTTGCTGGTGAAGCTGCTGGTTCGAAATTAGCGCAAGCAGAGAAGCACAATGTTGAAGTTTGGAATGAAGAGAGGTTCTTACAAGAGCTGAATAAGTAAGAGGTGCAAACTTACGATGAAAAAAATAGCGTTAGCGGTATTAAGTCTTAGCCTACTTGTAAGTGGGTGTAGTATGGGTTCCAATAAAGATGAAAAAGCAGTTGAGAAATCGGGGAAAGCGAAAGAACAAGCAGTTATCCCGAAATACTCCATTTCGGATGAATATTATAAGACAACGGTTCCATTTAATCCAGGTGAGGCACGTGGTTTAGTTGTACAAGGTTTAAATAGTCGTCTAGATATAGATGAATTTGAAACAGGACTAATGCGCATTGCCAAAGAATCATTTAGTACGAAAGATTATTTCTTTAAAGGCGGAAAGTTTCTAGAGGCTCAAGATATACAAATGCTTGTAAAAAGAAAGCGTACAGATGCTGAACAAAAAGAGCTAGAGGATAAGTTGAAAAAAGATGCAGTTAAATTTCCAAATATCGGACTGAATCCAGCCTTAAGTGAAGGTTCGGAGTCACTAGAAGTGAAAAATAAAAAAAATCCAATGTATATCTCAAATATTTTAGAGCATGATTACTACGTACAAAAAGGTGGGAACGATGCTGAACCTGATGGCATTGTAATTGGATTAGCGATGAATTCTGTTCAATATTATGAGGAAGAGCATGGTTATCCGCGTGAGGCTGCAATTCCAGATGTAAAAATGTTAGCTGAAGGGAAAAAAATGGCCCAAGAAATCTTGAAAGTAATGCAGCAAAAAAAGCCTGAAATAAAAAATATTCCGGTTACATTTGCAATTTATCGTCAAGGTCCAAAGTCTTCACTTGTGCCAGGGAATTTTGTTTCTTATGCGAAGGTAGAAAAAGGTAGTGAAACGGTCGAGGATTGGAAACCAATCAATGAGAAATATTATTTGTTCCCGTCTGAACAAGCAAAAGCGGATAATAAGCGTCAAGATCTTGCAGGAGTGGCAAACTTTAAAGTGAAATTAAGCGAGTATTTCCAAGGTGATTATACAGCTGTTATCGGTACTGGAATGTATAAAGACGACGAATTAAAAGAAATGAAACTTGATATTCCTGTCCAGTTTAATGGGAAAGCGGAAATAATTGGTTTTACGCAATATGTAGCGGGGCTTGTTATGGAATACTTCCCGAATTATATGAAAGTACAAGTAACGATTAAATCTGTAGAAGGTCCAGAAGCTATTATTATACGTGAAGCGAAGCAAGATGAGCCGTTTGTGAAAATTTTAGATTAAATATGAGAGCTGTTCCTTTATGGAACAGCTTTTTTTCTCGAGGAATTTTGTTATAATTTAAAATGTTATAAATAAAGGGGTAAGGGGAAAAGTTATGGATGAACTAAGCTTTCAAGTCATTATTTTATTAATTGCATTTGGATTTTTAGCGGCTTTTATTGATTCAGTTGTTGGAGGTGGAGGGTTAATTTCGCTTCCTGCACTTATGTTTGTTGGTTTATCGCCAGCTTCGGCAATCGCAACGAATAAATTAGCTGCAACAATGGGGACGTTTACGAGTGCAATTTATTTTATTCGATCAGGCAAGGTGGATTTTCGGATTGTAGGAAAGTTAATCCCGTTAACTATTATTGGAGCAGTCGCAGGGGCTTTAGTAGTAAAGTTTATTCCACCTGATATTTTGCGTCCACTAGTGCTCGTAATGTTGGTTTTTATTGCCATTTATATTATTGCGAAAAAAGATTGGGGAAGTGCATCTACCTATAAAAAGATGACAAAAGGAAAAACATTAATGTTTTTCTTTGTTATTTTAATGATAGGATTTTATGATGGATTTTTTGGACCAGGGACAGGATCCTTTTTAATTTTTGCATTTTTATTAATTGGTTTGGATTTTATTCAAGCGGCAGCATCTGGAAAACTTTTGAACTTCGTTAGTAATATCGTATCTTTAATTACTTTTTTATTTTTAGATGTGATTCATTTTGAATACGGTATAATTATGGGATTATCAATGATTTTAGGTGCTTATTTTGGATCGAAGTTTGCAGTTCAAAAAGGTATTGGATATGTAAGGACTTTATTTTTATTAGTTACTATTTTATTAATCGGGAAAAATGTTTTGGAATATACTCATATTTTGTAGATTCATACGTATGTATGAATCTCTTTTTTTTATTATATTTTAAAAATTTATTAATTTTTAAAATATAAGTCTAGGAATATTTGAATAAATCTAAATTATCGTGTAGAATAATGTTGTAAAATGTAAACGTTTTTCTAAGGGGAGGCTAAAAAAATGGTAGTAGCATACAAACACGAGCCATTTACAGATTTTTCAGTAGAGGCTAACAAATTAGCGTTTGAAGAGGGTTTAAAGAAAGTAGAATCTTATCTTGGACAAGACTATCCATTAATTATCGGGGGAGAAAAAATCACTACAGAAGACAAGATTGTTTCTGTAAACCCTGCAAATAAAGAGGAACTTGTTGGTCGCGTTTCAAAAGCAAGCCGTGAATTAGCTGAAAAAGCAATGCAAGTAGCGGATGCAACATTCCAAACTTGGAGAAAGTCAAAACCAGAAATGCGTGCAGATATTTTATTCCGTGCTGCAGCAATCGTTCGTCGTAGAAAACATGAGTTCTCTGCTATTCTTGTAAAAGAAGCAGGTAAACCATGGAATGAGGCAGATGCTGATACAGCAGAAGCAATCGACTTTATGGAGTATTATGCTCGTCAAATGTTGAAATTAAAAGACGGTATGCCAGTAGAAAGCCGTCCAATTGAATATAATCGTTTCTCTTACATTCCATTAGGAGTAGGTGTTATCATTTCTCCTTGGAACTTCCCATTCGCAATTATGGCAGGTATGACAACAGCTGCTTTAGTTTCTGGTAACACAGTATTACTAAAACCAGCTAGTACAACTCCTGTAGTAGCAGCGAAATTTATGGAAGTATTAGAAGAAGCTGGTTTACCAGCTGGCGTAGTAAACTTCGTTCCAGGTAATGGTTCTGAAGTTGGTGACTACTTAGTAGATCACCCTCGTACACGTTTCGTTAGCTTTACTGGATCTCGCGATGTAGGTATTCGTATTTACGAACGTGCAGCAAAAGTAAACCCGGGACAAATTTGGTTAAAACGTGTTATCGCTGAAATGGGCGGTAAAGATACAATCGTTGTTGATAAAGAGGCAGATCTTGAATTAGCAGCTAAATCTATCGTTGCATCAGCATTCGGATTCTCAGGACAAAAATGTTCTGCATGTTCTCGTGCAGTAATCCATGAAGATGTATACGATCATGTATTAAATCGTGCTGTTGAATTAACAAAAGAATTAACAGTAGGTAACCCAGATGCAAAAGATATTAACATGGGACCTGTTAATGACCAAGCTGCATTCGATAAAGTAATGAGCTATGTTGCAATTGGTAAAGAAGAAGGTAAAATCGTATCAGGTGGCGAAGGAGACGATTCTAAAGGCTGGTTCATCCAACCAACAATCGTTGCTGACGTTGCAGAAGATGCTCGCTTAATGAAAGAAGAAATCTTCGGACCAGTAGTAGCATTCTGTAAAGCAAAAGACTTTGATCATGCACTTGCAATTGCAAACAATACAGAATACGGTTTAACAGGAGCAGTTGTTACTAACAACCGTGACCATATTGAAAAAGCACGTGAAGACTTCCACGTTGGTAACTTATACTTCAACCGTGGATGTACTGGTGCAATCGTAGGTTACCAACCATTCGGTGGCTTTAACATGTCTGGTACAGACTCTAAAGCTGGTGGCCCTGACTACTTAGCACTTCACATGCAAGCAAAAACTACTTCTGAAACTTTATAAGAAATAGTAGAAAAGATCTTCACAGACTGTGAAGATCTTTTCTTTTTGAGAAACTCCCTATAGCAGAAGTAATCGATTTTATAGAAGCTATTTAATTTCAATCAAGAAAAGGTTGCCAAATATTACTATTTGTTCTTTTGAATTAGTTAAAACCTATTAATATCGGGATAAACATGAAAATAGAAACAAAACAGCGAGAAAAATTGACTTATTAGTCATATTTTTTAGTATTCATTTTGAGGATTTCCTGTATAATACAATTTGAAAGAAAATCTATGGTTAGACAAGAGAACACTCCTTTCGGCTTTGCTAACTGAAAGGAGTGTTTTTTTAGGTCGCTAAAAACTCTTCTGTACTCATTATATTTGCGTATACTCCATTTAAACTCGCCAAAATTGTATTATGAATATAAACAGCTGGTATAGTAGCATTCTTAAATGAAAGATCTTTTGTAGCACAAGCATCGTGTATTACGGTACAGTGAAGGCCAAAATCAAAAGCAGCTCTTACTGTAGCATCAATACACATATGGGTCATCATCCCGCATATTACGACGTGCTCAATTCCTGAACGTTGTAATTGTTCTAGAAGATCAGTTTCTCGGAAGCTATTTGGATAATGTTTAAGGATCACGGTTTCCTCTCTAAGTGGACGGACATTTTCGTGAATATGGACACCTTCTGTATTGGGTAGGAAAAAAGTAGCGCTATCTTTTATAGCTACATGTTGGATATGAAAAATAGGTTCGTTTCTTATTCTAAAATGTTGTAGTAGCTGACTAGCATATTCACTTGCTTCTACTGGATTACGTAATTCCATCATTCCGCTTGGAAAATAATCATTTTGAATGTCGACGAGCAAAAGAGCTGTTTTCATATATCTATCTTCCTCCGATTTCATATTCAAATAATGTTATTCAATGAGTAGAGAAGATTCTCCTTTTTAAAAGTATGAGTGAGAAGGATTTTACATAACTTTAAAAATCACTATTGTATTGTTACTTCTTATTTTAAAATTCAAATAGAGAAATAATTAATATTTTTCCGAAAAATATATTGACTCTCATTATTCTGAGTTCTATAATAAGACTTAATTAAACGACAATTAAATCGATACACTCTTATCCAGAGAGGTGGAGGGACTGGCCCTACGATACCTCAGCAACGGGTTTTTTAATACCGTGCTAACTCCAGCAAGCCTATAAAGGCTTGGAAGATGAGAAGATGTGAATGAGTACATATAAAAGTGCTCTCCTTCTTATCTTTTATTACTGATAAGAAGGAGAGCACTTTTTATTTTACCTCGAAAGCTCTACTTCAAGTTTTTACAGCATATAGGAGGGAAGAAAATGATTTCTTTTAACAATGTAAGTAAAGTATATGAATCAGGTGGGCAATCTGTTCATGCGGTTGAGGATGTAACGCTGTCAGTTGAAAAGGGCGAAATTTTTGGCATTATCGGATTTAGTGGTGCTGGAAAGAGTACGTTATTACGTTTAGTAAATATGTTAGAAAGACCAACTGCAGGAACAATTTCAATAGATGATAAAGATATTACATCATTATCGGCGAAAGAATTACGGAAACTAAGACAAAGAATTGGGATGATTTTCCAAAGTTTCAATCTATTTAATTCAAGAACGGTGTTTGGGAACATTGCTTATCCATTAAGGTTATCGAAATTGCCGAAGAATGAGATAAAAGAAAGAGTGAATGAACTACTAAAATTTGTTGGTTTAGAAGATAAAGCGAACTATTATCCAGAACAGTTATCAGGTGGACAAAAACAGCGTGTTGGGATTGCAAGAGCACTTGCGACATCACCGGATATTCTCATATGTGATGAGGCAACATCAGCTTTAGATCCGGAAACAACAACAGAAATCTTAAATTTATTAAAGAAAGTAAATAGAGAGTACAATTTAACGATCCTACTTATTACACATGAAATGCACGTTGTGAAAGAAATTTGTCACCGTGTAGCCGTTATGGAAAAAGGAAAAGTAATTGAGGAAGGAAAACTGTTTGACGTTTTCACACAACCAAAAACAAAGACCACTCAAAATTTTGTACGCTCTGTTATTAATGATCACTTACCAGAAAGTGTTCTAGCGAAAATTCAAAACGGAGGTCAGATTTATCGCCTGACTTTTACTGGGGAAGAGACAGGACAGCCTGTACTATCATATATTGCGAAAAACTATAACGTCGATGTAAATGTTCTTTATGGAAATATTATTGAACTCCAAAATGTGCTATTTGGAAATCTTCTTGTAGAACTACAAGGTGAACAGAAAGAAATTCAAAAAGCATTACAACATCTAAGACTGCAAGTGCAGCTGAAGGAGGTAGAAGCTCATGCGAGTTGATTGGAGTATATTTTGGCCTCGCATATTAGATGCGACGGGGGATACCCTCTTAATGGTAATTGTAACCCTTATATTCGCTACAATTCTTGGTATACCTCTAGGTTTACTATTGTATGTAACGAGAAAAGGGAATTTTTTAGAAAATAAATGGGTCTTTTCTATTCTTAATATCATAATTAATACAATTCGTCCGGTTCCATTCATTATCTTTTTAGTAGCTTTAAGCCCACTAACAAGAAGTGTTATTGGAACGACGATTGGAACGGCTGCAGCAATCTTCCCAATGACGTTAGTTGCATCAATTGGTATTGCTAGAATGGTTGAAACCAATCTTGTTTCTGTTCCGAAAGGAGTAATTGAAGCAGCACAAGCAATGGGCGCTTCACCACTTAGAATTGTTTTTGAAATCCTCGTACCAGAAGCTTTAGCACCATTGATCCTAGGTGTCACGTTTATGACGGTCGGTTTAATTGAATTTTCTGCAGTCGCAGGACTTGTCGGTGGTGGTGGTCTTGGTGACTTAGCAATGACATATGGTTATCAACGCTTTGATACGTCAGTTATGTTTGTAACGGTCGTTTTACTTATTATTCTTGTACAGGTGGCTCAAAATTTAGGGAACTACTTTGCGAAAGTCTTTTTACGCAGATCATAAAAAGGAAGAGGGGAAAAGAAAATGAAGAAAATTTTAGCATTTGCATTATCAGCGATCGTAGGAATTACAGCATTAAGCGGCTGCTCAGGTGGAGACACAGGTGCAGGAGCGAAAGAGAAAGTAGTTCGCGTCGGTGTAACTGGAACAGATGGAGACGTTTGGGAAATTTTAAAGAAAAAAGCTGAAAAAGAAGGGATTAAAATTAAACTGGTTGAGTTCTCTGATTACACAACACCCAACAAAGCGTTAGCTGATGGAGATATTGAACTAAACTCATTCCAGCACATTGCTTTCTTAGAGCAATTTAAAAAGGAGCATAAGTTAGATATTACAGCTGTTGGTACAACGCAAATTGCACCGATGGGCTTATACTCTGAAAAATATAAGAAAGCAAATGAAATCCCAGATGGTTCGGAAATTGCTATTCCGAATGATCCAACGAACCAAGCACGTGCATTAAAACTTCTTGATGCAGCTGGCTTATTAAAGCTTAAGAAAGATTTTGGTCTATTTGGGGATCCAAGCGGTATCGCTGAAAATCCGAAGAAGTTAAAAATCACACCGGTTATCGCACAGCAAACACCTCGTGTGTTAAAAGATGTAGCGGCTTCAGTTATTAATAACGGTGTTGCTGGTCAAGCTGGATTAGACCCAGCGAAGGATCCAATTTTCTTAGAAGATCCAAATAATGAAAATGCAAAGGCCTATATTAATATTTTCGCAGCTCGTACGAAAGATAAAAATGATCCAACACTGAAAAAAGTAATTGAGTTATACCATTCAAAAGAAGTAACAGATGCAATTAAGAAAGAAACAAATGATGGTTCAATTTCAGTAGATCTTTCACTTGATGAGCTTGAAAAAATCGTAAAATAATTATTGAGTTTAACGACTAACAGTAGGAACCCCTCCGTTGTTAGCTCGTTCAACATATAATCTACTTAACAAACAAAACCCTAATTCTGTACCTTCTAATTTTGTATAACATAGAATCCAATGTTTGTTAAGTAGAGTGATGGACCAGGAGTTTTCCTGGTCTTTTTTTAATTAAAGCAGCTGGCTAATAATAAGGAAATCCAAATTATGATTGGGTAAGAGATTAAACTAAAAATGAGTGTACTTGCTAATTTCTTTTTAGGGATTAATAGTTTCTTTGATGAAAATAAGAAAAGAGAAAATAGGATAATGATAGATGCTGAGATTACTCCTGGATTATAAGAACGATAAATGAAATACAAGATAATATGCTGAACGGCGTTAAAGAAGATACAGCCCTGTATAAAAATGATCAAATAAATAGAAGATATGATGCTTAATTGATATAGAATGACTATGAGTAAGACGAAGGTTGTTAATACGGAAATTGCAATGAAAAATTGTTTGTTAGTTATAAAATGGATCGAAAATCGATTAGCGATATATTGTGGCATTTGGAAAGCTTCTTCAAGGTTATGAAAAAAGAATAGAAGGGGGATTAGCCAGATTGTATTAGTGGTGAAATGTTTTGTTGAAGATGTTTTTATCAACTTATATCAGCTCCAATAAAGGGATAGAAAGCCTATAAGAAAAGGCTTTCTACAAGGGTATAGTTATTCAATTATGATGCTTTTTAAATTACTCTCAGGTTGCGGTTGTTCTTCAGCATAGGAGGAGAGCTCCTCTTGCAAAATATTTAGTGCGTGCTTAGCTGATTGCTGAATCGGATTCGGTAGCTCTTCTAATATACGCATACCGATTTTTATTTTTGTACGAATTACCTTTCTTAGTAATTCATCATGCATGTACTACACCTCCAAACCGAATGTTTAGTACATCATCTTCAAACTTAGCTCCTTGAATAGAAAGGTGTGTTAATGTTTTTGGTAAGGTGATATTTCGCTTCATAGAGCCGGCTCGAATAATAAGCTCATCACCTTTTTGATTTAATGAAAGTTCACTTTTGTTTGAGAAGGGAATGGACAGAACGAAAATATACTCATCGCCATCTTTTTTTACATATTGTGTGCGGCCATTAAATTTTACTTCAGTAGGAGAAGGGTCTGATTTAAATAAAGCATTTCCTACACGCTCTAACATAGCTAAACCAACAACTTCTTGTTCAAACATGGGAGCTTCGTAAATAGGAAGTGGCTGAAAACTATCTTTAATTAACGCCTTATATTTCTTTTGTGTATCTTTCCATGCCTGAAAGTAAGGGTCGGTAACAGTGTTAGGGATGACGCGGTTAATCATAATGGCATCTACGTTATAATCGTATAAGTTTAAATAAGTAAAACTACGCTGAGCTTCTTTAATGACCATTTTTTCAGGATTTACAACAACGCGAATACTCGTTACTTTTCGGTTTGATAAAATATCTCTCATTTCTCCGAGCTGTTCAAGCGTATTCGTTAATTCGTCCATAATATCATCAGTTGGAAGGGGGACACCAAGAAGTGGTTGAGCTACAGGACGAACAACTTTTAAAATCTTCCTTTTAATAGGAAAGAGTTTTTCCATCCACCAGCCGAGCATGTCTGGAAAGCTAAGCATTGCTAAAGTTTCTCCAGTCGGTGCGCAATCAATAATGATGACGTCGTAAGTGTTGTTTTTATAGTAATCGAGTACTCGAAGTAAGCTAATTAAATCTTCCATACCAGGGAACATCGTTAATTCTTCTGTTGTAATATCATCAGCTGCTTTTGAAGTGAAGAGTAGTGTAATGTATTTCTGCAATTTCCCCCAGCCTTTTTCCATTTCATAAATAGTGTTAATTTCTTGTGCCCACAAGTTTTCACGAATTTCTAGTGGCTCAGAAGATAGTTTTATGCCAAATGAATCCCCTAAACTATGAGCAGGATCTGTACTCATTACTAATGTTTTTAATCCTTGTTTTGCACTTTGGATTGCTGTTGCTGCTGAAATGCTAGTTTTTCCTACGCCGCCTTTACCTGTATACAGAATAATTCTCATCATTAATATCCCCTTTGTTTCGAATGTCGAATATTACGAGTGTCGAAATATTTAATTGAATAAAAACTCAACTAGGGTCTTATCCCGCATTAACGGGCAGTAAGACTCCCGCCCAAAAATTCGACTGGAGCAAACAAATTAGGTGGGAGGTCAACTGTCCGTAAATGCCCGATTGGTTCAACTAATAATCAGTGAGGGATGAGAAAAACCCCCACTGATTAAAGTTTCACTTTATTCAATCGGAATGTTTTTCATTTTAGGTGTAGAAATCTTTTCTTCTGTTTTTTGCTGTGACGTAGCAATGTGATTCATGATCTTTTGGAATATTTGTAGTAAGAATGCTTTTTCTTCTTCTGACAATGCATCTGTCACTAGGCTAAAGTAATGGGCCGCATTTTGTTTTACTTCTTGAACGAGCATTATGCCGTTTTCTGTTAAACGAATTAATACAATGCGTCGATCGCTTTCATTCCGGTAGCGTTCAATATATCCCTTTTTTACAAGGCGATTTACAACGCCCGTTGTTGTACTCATCGGTATATCAAGAAGATCAGCAATTTTTGTCATTGTAATATCCGTATTTCGCTCCATCCAAAGTAAACAAAATACTTCTGTCTTGGAAAGTGTTAAATCAAGGCTTACCCATTCTTCTGGATAGAAAAGTTTCTTGGCGTTATCTAGCAGTAAGTCTAAAAAATGTTCATATTGTAACAATTATTTCCACTCCCGTATATTTCGAGGTTCGTAATATTTGTTTTTATTTTATGTGGAATTGAAATAAATGTCAATATTTTTAACTGTTTTTTCAGACTTGAAAGAAAATTATCTTCAAAATAGAAATTTTTTGTGATAGATTAATAAATAGAAAAATGATTTTACATAAAAACCCATTGTGATAAATATATTTATCTATAATAGGTGTACAGCTAACGAGGGGGAGAACGATGAGAAGACGAAATACGCAAGCGTTCACGTTTTTAGCATGGACTTCATTTGTTTGTGCGCTTTCAGGAATGCTAATTGGGATTTATACGCTAGATGAAACGCTTAGTGTAAAAGGATACTATTTAATTGGAACATTATTTTTAACGATGTCTTGTTTTGTATTACAAAAAACAATTCGTGATAATGAAGAAGATAACGAGAGATTTCCGAAAAATAAATCGTTAGATAAAGAGTAAATTGTAAAGAAAGGCATTTGCCTTTCTTTTTTTATGTAAAAATACCGTAAGTGCCGTGTGTTGACTTGCTTGAAGTACTGGAAATTTGGTATCATCAATAGTATTGTAGATTGAACGATATATTATGGAGGTGGCCTAGCCGTGTCAAGAATTTCCGTTGAGAATGTAAAGCACGTAGCACATTTAGCACGTCTTGCAATTACTGATCAAGAAGCAGAAAAATTTCAAAAACAACTAGATGCAATTGTTACATTTGCAGAACAGTTAAATGAATTAGATACAACTGATGTAAAACCAACAACTCATGTATTAACTATGAAAAATGTTATGCGTGAAGATGTGCCAGAAAAAGGTTTACCAGTAGAAGAAGTATTAAAAAATGCACCGGATCACAAAGATAATCAAATCCGTGTTCCAGCAGTATTAGAATAGAGGAGGGAATTTCGATGTCATTATTTGATCATTCTGTATCAGAGTTACATAAGAAGTTAAACAACAAAGAAATTTCCGTTACGGATTTAGTAGAAGAATCTTACAAACGTATTTCGGATGTTGAAGATAACGTAAAAGCTTTTCTTACATTAGATGAAGAAAATGCACGCGCGAAAGCGAAAGAATTAGATGCAAAGATTGGTGCTGAGGATAATGGTTTATTATTCGGTATGCCAATTGGTGTAAAAGATAACATTGTAACTAACGCTCTTCGTACAACTTGTGCGAGCAAAATATTAGCAAACTTCGATCCAATTTACGATGCGACAGTTGTACAAAAGCTAAAAGCTGCTGACACAGTTACAATCGGTAAATTAAATATGGACGAGTTCGCAATGGGTTCTTCAAATGAAAACTCAGGCTTCTACGCTACAAAAAATCCATGGAACTTAGATTACGTTCCAGGCGGATCTAGTGGTGGTTCTGCAGCAGCAGTAGCAGCAGGAGAAGTATTATTCTCTCTAGGTTCTGATACGGGTGGTTCTATCCGTCAGCCAGCTGCATATTGCGGCGTTGTAGGTTTAAAACCAACTTACGGACGCGTATCTCGTTACGGATTAGTAGCATTCGCATCTTCACTTGACCAAATCGGACCGATTACACGTACAGTAGAAGACAATGCATACTTATTACAAGCTATTTCAGGTATTGACCGTATGGATGCAACTTCTGCAAACGTTGAAGTAGGAAACTACTTAGCTGGTTTAACAGGTGATGTTAAAGGTTTACGTATTGCTGTACCGAAAGAATACTTAGGCGAAGGTGTTGGCGAAGAAGCTCGTGAGTCAGTACTAGCTGCTTTAAAAGTATTAGAAGGTATGGGCGCAACTTGGGAGGAAGTATCTCTTCCGCACTCTAAATACGCTCTAGCAACGTATTACTTATTATCTTCTTCTGAAGCATCTGCGAACCTTTCACGCTTTGATGGCGTACGTTACGGTGTTCGTTCTGATAATGTAAATAACTTATTAGATCTTTACAAAAACACACGTAGCGAAGGTTTCGGTGATGAAGTAAAACGTCGTATTATGCTTGGTACATTTGCTCTTAGCTCTGGTTACTATGATGCATATTACAAAAAAGCACAACAAGTACGTACATTAATTAAAAATGACTTTGAAAATGTATTTGCTAACTACGATGTTATTATTGGACCAACAACGCCAACTCCAGCATTTAAAGTGGGCGAAAAAGTGGACGATCCAATGACAATGTATGCAAATGACATTTTAACAATTCCAGTAAACTTAGCGGGTGTTCCAGCGATTTCTGTTCCATGTGGATTCGGTGCTAACAACATGCCACTTGGTCTACAAATCATTGGTAAACACTTCGATGAAACGACGATTTACCGCGTTGCACATGCGTTTGAGCAAGCAACAGACTATCATACAAAAAAAGCAAGTCTGTAAGGAGGCGAGCATAGATGAATTTAGAAACAATTATTGGTTTAGAGGTTCACGTTGAGTTAAAAACAAATTCGAAAATTTTCTCTGCGAGTCCAACAGAATTCGGAGCGGAGCCAAATACACAAACAAGTGTAATTGACTTAGGATACCCAGGGGTACTTCCTACTTTAAATAAGGAAGCAGTTAACTTTGCAATGAAAGCCGCAATGGCATTAAACTGTGAAATCGCAACGGAAACGAAGTTCGACCGTAAAAACTATTTCTACCCAGATAATCCGAAAGCTTACCAAATCTCTCAATTTGATAAGCCAATTGGTGAAAATGGTTGGATTGAAATCGAAGTAGACGGTAAAAAGAAACGTATCGGTATTACACGTCTTCATTTAGAAGAAGATGCTGGTAAATCAACGCATGCAGCTGACGGTTCATTAGTAGACTACAACCGTCAAGGTATGCCTTTAATCGAGATCGTATCTGAGCCAGATATGCGTACTCCAGAAGAAGCATATGCGTACTTAGAGAAGTTAAAATCAATCATTCAATATACAGGTGTATCTGATTGTAAGATGGAAGAAGGTTCTCTTCGTTGTGATGCGAATATTTCACTTCGTCCAGTTGGACAAGAGAAGTTCGGTACAAAAGCAGAACTGAAAAACTTAAACTCTTTCACTTACGTGCAAAAAGGTCTTGAGCATGAGCAAGTGCGCCAAGAAAAAGAATTATTATCTGGTGGTATCATCCAACAAGAAACACGTCGTTATGATGAAGCAACGAAGAAAACAATCTTAATGCGTATAAAAGAAGGATCTGACGATTACCGTTACTTCCCAGAGCCAGACTTAGTTGAACTTTACATCGACGATGAGTGGAAAGAAGAAATTCGTGCTTCTATTCCAGAACTTCCAGATGCACGTAAAGCTCGCTATGTTGAAGAAGTTGGCTTACCAGCTTATGATGCGCATGTATTGACATTAACGAAAGAGATGTCTGATTTCTTTGAAGCAACAGTTGCAGACGGTGCTGATGCGAAATTAACATCAAACTGGTTAATGGGTGAAGTACTTGCATACTTAAACAAACAACAAAAAGAATTAAAAGACGTTGCATTAACGCCAGCTGGCTTAGCTAAAATGGTTCAATTAATTGAAAAAGGTACAATTTCTTCTAAAATCGCGAAGAAAGTATTTAATGAATTAATTGAAAAAGGTGGAGACCCAGAAGAAATCGTTAAAGCGAAAGGTCTTGTTCAAATTTCTGACGAAGGAACACTTCGTAAGGTTGTAACAGAAATTCTTGATAATAATGAGCAATCTATTGAAGACTTTAAAAACGGTAAAGACCGTGCAATTGGCTTCTTAGTTGGTCAAATTATGAAAGCTACAAAAGGACAAGCAAATCCACCGCTTGTTAATAAAATCTTACTTGAAGAGATTAATAAGCGCTAAAAAAGAGAAGAATTCTTATTTTTGAACGCTAAAATAGTATAGATTCTTAAAGATTAAACAGAAAAAACACCCGTATTTGGGTGTTTTTTCTGAGTTAATCAAACGTTTGTTTAAATGGTGAAAAATAATCTAAACAAACGTTTGATTAACTGTCAAAAGTGAAAAAATGTTTGTATAGCAACTATGGTATGATAGTTGCAAAAAGGTGGGAATAATGATAAATCTAGACATAGAGAGTTTTTTCATCTCATGAAATAATAGATAATTATTATTCATTATATGTAAATTGATGTGAGAGTTTTACTGCCCGTAAATAGCGGGATAAATTTCTTGGTTAAATAAAGCAAAACTATCAGGAGTGAATAGTTACTTTTGATGGGCTACACGAATCGGGTTCTTACTGCCTGTTTGAGCGGAATTAAAGAAGGATAGGAAGATGAGAGGAGGTAAGCATAGGGATACTGAATAAGGGTTCGGTGTATTCGTTTTTCAATGAATAAGGAATTTCCTGTGCTAATAAATGATGAAGCGAGCAAGAATTATTTATAATCCTACTTCTGGGCGCGAGCTATTTAAGAAGAGCTTACCAGAAGTATTACAAAAATTAGAACAAGCTGGATATGAAGCGTCTTGTCATGCGACAACTGGTCCTGGAGATGCGACTGTGGCAGCAAGGCAAGCTGCGGATCGTAAGTTTGATGTTGTTATCGCAGCTGGTGGTGATGGTACGTTAAATGAAGTAGTGAACGGTTTAGTAGGACATGAGCATCGTCCAAAGTTTGGAATTATTCCAGTTGGAACGACAAATGATTTTGCGCGTGCGATCGGTGTACCTCGTGTTATTGAAGAGGCTGCGGATATTATTTGTGAAGGAACAACGGTACCGTTAGATCTTGGTAGAGCGAATGATACATATTTCATTAATATCGCTGGTGGCGGTCGTATTACAGAATTAACATATGAAGTACCAAGCAAGCTAAAAACGGTATTAGGCCAACTTGCTTACTATTTAAAAGGAATCGAAATGTTACCATCATTACATCCAACATATGTTGAAATTGAGTATGATGGGAAGTTGCTACAAGAAGAAATTACGATGTTTTTAATTACGAATACTCGTTCAGTTGGTGGATTCGAAAAAGTAGCACCATATGCATCTATTAACGATGGATTATTTGATTTATTAGTACTGAAAAAAGGTTCTATCGCTGATTTAATTAAAGCAGCAACACAAGCGCAGCGTGGGGAACATATTAACAATCCGAAAGTACTATATACACAAGCGAATCGTATTAAAGTGCATTCACCTGATAAATTAATGATCAACTTAGATGGTGAATATGGCGGAGATGCACCAATGGAATTTGAAAATATATATCATTGTCTGGAACTATTTGTTCCTGAACATCAAGAGGATGCCCTGTAAAGGCATCTTTTTTTTGCTTTCACCTCACTATTTGCGAGCAATAAGATTCTCCCACTGATTAAAGTTTCTCTATGTGCAGATGAATTGTAAATTGTAAGTTAGTTTGATTTTTATGGTATTTTTACAATTCGTTTATTTTATATCCATATTTTATTGCTACACTGGAAGAGATAAGAAATGAGAGGTAGGATGCTATGGAGAAGGTAAAAGCAATATTATTTGATAAAGACGGGACATTAATGGATTTTCATTCAATTTGGATAAAAGTAGCTGAAGAGCTTGTCGCTGAATGTATAAAATTATATCAACTCCCACAGTCAATGCAGCAGGCTTTATTAAAAGAGATTGGCGTAGATGGAGCATTTGTTCACCCGCGTAGTGCGCTCGCTGCTGGAACGAGTCTTGATGTGGCCAAGGGGCTTTGTAAGTATATTGCATCATCTAGAGAAGAAGAGATGCATCAATGGGTGAGTGAAAAGTTGTTTGCTCTTATGTACGAGCATCGTTCACATATGAGAATGACGGCAGATTTACCGAAAGTTTTACAAGCGTTAAAGGATAGAGGGTTTATTCTAGGTGTCGTTACAGCTGATGATTTCGCGCCGACAGAATTATTTTTAAAGCAATATCAATTGGAAGCTTTTTTTGATTGTGTTATAGCTTCAGATACATTTCCAGCACAGAAGCCAGATAAAAAAATTGTAGAATCGTTTTGTGAGAGATTTAATTTAGAGACATGTGAAGTAGCAGTCATCGGGGATACACCGACGGATTTACATTTAGCGAAAAATGGTGGCGACTGTTATGCGATTGGCGTACTATCTGGTACGGGTGATCGTCAAACGTTAGAACCACTTGCAGATTTAGTATTACAATCTGTTGAAGATTTAATTTCTCATTCAGGTGAGTTTATTTGGGAACAAGGAAAGTCTAATGTATAAATGAATAAGTCTATAAGGACTCTATATGAGTCTTTATAGACTTATTTTTTTATGCCGAGATAGTAAGAGAATGGGATGAATACTAGAAAGAGGAAGTTGGCATACATCTTGCAATATAAAGAGAAAACATTGTATAGAAAAGGATGGGGTACACAATGAACACAAAAAAATTTGCTAAAGTAAATGAACAAATTCCAGGACCGAAAGCAGCGTCTTTATTAGAACGCCGCCAAAATATAGTACCAAAAGGAGTAAGTAATGGTATTCCAACATTTGTACAGTCTGCAAATGGTGCACTCGTAACAGATGTGGATGGAAATCAGTACATTGATTTCGCAGGAGCAATTGGGACAATTAATGTAGGACACTGTCATCCAGCCGTTAAAGAAGCGCTTCATAAACAAGTAGATCAATATATTCATACTGGATTTAATGTGATGATGTATGAGCCATATATTGAATTAGCGGAAAAGCTTGCCGCAGTAGCACCAGGTAATTTCGATAAACAAGTGCTGTTTTTAAATAGTGGGGCAGAAGCGGTTGAAAATGCAGTGAAGATTGCTCGTAAATATACGAAGAGACCTGGAATTATCGCATTTTCTAAAGGATTTCATGGGCGTACATTAATGACAATGACGATGACAAGTAAAGTAAAACCATATAAATTTGGATTTGGCCCATTTGCTCCAGAAGTATATAAAGCGCCATTCCCATATGAATACCGTCGCCCAGAAGGTTTAACAGAAGAGCAGTATGATGACTTTATCATTGAAGAGTTTAAGAACTTCTTCATATCAGAAGTAGCACCAGAAACAATTGCAGCAGTTGTAATGGAACCTGTTCAAGGGGAAGGCGGATTTATCGTTCCAAGTAAGAAATTCGTTCAAGAAGTACGCAGCATTTGTTCAGAGCACGGTATTTTATTTGTAGCTGATGAAATTCAAACAGGCTTTAGTCGTACCGGAAAGTACTTTGCAATTGATCATTATGATGTCGTTCCAGACTTAATTACTGTATCTAAATCATTAGGTGCTGGTGTACCGATAAGTGGCGTGATTGGACGTAAAGAAATTATGAATGAGTCTGCACCGGGAGAACTGGGCGGAACATATGCAGGAAGCCCACTAGGATGTGCGGCTGCATTAGCTGTGCTTGATGTAATAGAAAAAGAGAAATTAAATGATAGAGCGATAGAAGTAGGGAAAGTCGTAATGAACCGATTCCAAGAGATGAAAAACAAATATAATTGCATCGGTGATGTGCGCGGCTTAGGGGCAATGTGTGCATTCGAGCTAGTTCAAGATCGCAAGACGAAAGTGCCTGATAAAACATTAGCGTCTAATTTATGTGCAGAAGCAAATAAGCATGGATTACTTCTACTATCAGCAGGAACATATGGAAATGTTATTCGTGTTTTAATGCCATTAGTGATTACAGATGAGCAACTTGAGGAAGGTTTAACAATAATTGAAGAATCATTGCAAGCTTGTTATGAGCAAGCAAATATCGCTCGTGTATAAAGAATTGGGATAACTTAAAAAAGGGCATAAAGCTTTTCTTTTTAGGCGAAAGAGAGCATCTGGCCATGCATAGAATCGGTCAGCCCCTTTTCCTGCCCCATGCCAAGCTAAAACAAAGTGAGGGTGTGGTTGCGATGGCATTCTGTATTTTTCAAGGCAGCGAATTATGTGTTGAAAAATATAAATAGATTTGTATAAATAACAAATTGAAAACAATCTAGCTTACTCTATATAAAATGCAGAAAATTCACTTTATAATAAAGATAGTGAAGTGAATCGATGGATTTAAAGTAAGGGGTGGCTAGGATGGTTGCAGAAAAGGAACGAGTGTTGATGGATTTACAAGATGTATTTGAATATGCATTTGACGAAATTTTTGTTACGGATGATAAAGGAATCGTTGTACGTGTAAATAGCATGTGTGAAAGACATTACCAGCTCTCTGCTAAGGAATTAGTAGGAAAGCATGTAAAAGAACTACAAAAAGAAGGGATTTTTTATCCGTCTGCAACGTTAGAAGTAATTGAAAAGAAAAGGCCAGTGGAACTTGTTCAAACAACGAAATCAGGAGAGTATTTGCATGTCCGTACAAGGCCTGTTTTTGATGATGAGGGAAATTTAAGAAGAGTGATTAGTTATTCTCGTGATCTTACAGAACTCTATCAATTACGTCAAAAGGTAGAGGAAATGGATAATCAGTTAAAAACATATAAAAAAGAATTAAGAGAAACATATGAACACGAAGGACTTATTTTTAAAAGTATCGCTATGCAAAAAATAATCGAAACAATAAAAAAAGTATCAGTAGTAGATAGTACTGTTCTCGTATTAGGTGAGACTGGAGTGGGGAAAAGCCGATTAGTACGCCATTTGCATGAAGTGAGTCACCGGAAGAATGAAAGTTTCTATGAAATTAATTGTGCGGCATTGCCGACGAATTTAATCGAATCTGAGCTTTTTGGATATTCAGGTGGGTCTTTTACAGGTGCAAATCGTGAAGGGAAAAAGGGGCTATTAGAATCAGCGCATAAAGGAACTCTTTTCTTAGATGAAATTGGTGAAATGCCGCTTGAAATTCAAGCGAAGCTTTTGCAAGTATTGCAAGAAAAAACGTTTCGTCCTATAGGCGGAAGAGAATTAAAAAAGGTGGACGTTAGAATTGTAGCGGCAACAAATAGAGATTTAAGTACGATGGTGAAACAAGGAACATTCCGGAAAGATTTATACTATCGTCTGAATGTCATTCCAATTTCAATTCCGCCACTTCGGGAGAGAACAGAAGACATTTTGCCGCTCATCTATCATTATTTACAGCATTTTAATAAAAAGTACGGACGTGATGTGAAGTTAGCACCTAGTACGTTACAAATGTTTGTAGGGTACCCTTGGGAAGGAAATAATAGAGAGATTGAAAATGTAATTGAACGAATTGTTATCACTGCTGATGATTTTGTAACGGTAGAAGATTTGCCACTATCTATGCAAGAGGCCACAGTTGAACAATCCGGACAAAGTCTTTATAGAATGCTGGAAGAGGTAGAGAGAAATATTATTCTTAAAGCGTATAAAACGTATGGATCAAGTTATAAAGTGGCTGAGTTTTTACAAATAAGTCAATCTGCTGCCACTAGGAAGATTAAGAAGTTCATAGAGGAGGAAGAAAACATTGGATAAAAAAGCGACGTTCGTAAACTTAGAGAAAAAAGCGATGTATATAAATGGTGAGTGGATTACACTGCAAGAACAAATCGAAGTGAATAATCCAGCGACAAAGGAAGTATTTGCAACTGTACCAAAGGGCGGGATTACAGAGGCAAAGCAAGCAGTTGATGCTGCACATGAGGCTTTTAAATTATGGTCAAAATTAACGGCAGCGGATCGCGCAGTAAAGTTAAAAAAATGGTTCACGCTCATTGATGAAAATAAAGAAGAAATTGCAGCAATCATGACGAGAGAGCAAGGGAAGCCGTTTGCAGAAGCACTTGGTGAAGTGAATTATGCAAATAGTTTTGTTGAATGGTACGCAGAAGAAGGAAAGAGAATATACGGTGAAATGATTCCTGCTTCTCATCCGAATAAGCGTATTTTAGTTATGAAGCAACCAGTTGGGGTTATGGCAGCTATTACGCCTTGGAATTTTCCGGCTGCTATGATTACGAGAAAGGTAGCTCCAGCACTTGCAGCAGGCTGTACGGCAGTTGTGAAACCAGCGAGTCAAACGCCATTAACTGCATTGAAGTTAGTTGAATTAGCACATGAAGCAGATATTCCAAAAGGTGTAATAAATATTGTAACAGGTAGTGCAAAAGCAATTGCTGATACGTGGATGGAAGATGAGCGCGTTCGAAAAGTTTCCTTTACAGGATCAACTGAAATTGGAAAAGAATTAATGGCTAGCGCTGCGCAAACGATGAAAAAGGTTTCGCTTGAATTAGGTGGTCACGCTCCATTTATTGTTATGAATGATGCTGATTTAGATAAGGCGGTAGAAGCGGTAATTGGTTCGAAATTCCGTAACGCAGGACAAACGTGTATATGTACAAACCGCATCTTTGTTCAAGAAGAAGTGTATGAAGAATTTGCAGGGAAGTTCACAACAGCTGTAGAGCAGCTGAAAGTTGGAGATGGATTCGGCGAAGGAACAACTGTAGGTCCACTTATTGATGCGAATGCAGTTTCGAAAGTACAAGAACATATTGAAGATGCAATTCAAAAGGGCGGAGAAGTTTTATACGGTGGCCATAAATTTGCAGAGTTAGATGGTTATTTCATTCAGCCAACGGTAATTGGATTGGCAAATGACACGATGCTTTGTATGAATGAAGAAACATTTGGACCGGTTGCACCAGTTGCGAAATTTAAAACAGTTGAAGAAGTAATCGAACGAGCAAATAATACACCATATGGCTTGGCTGCTTATATTTTCACAAAAGATATTAGCCAAGCATTCCAAATTAGTGAAGCGTTAGAGTACGGAATTATCGGCTTAAACGATGGCCTTCCATCAGTTGCACAAGCACCATTTGGAGGCTTTAAAGAAAGTGGTATCGGCCGTGAAGGAGGCCATTTCGGTATCGAGGAATATTTAGAAATTAAATATATTTCGTTAGGACTATAAGTAGTATACTAGAATCTCTATAAGGTAACAGAGAAGGAGATTCTAGTATGGTATATTGGCTATTATTACTCGTAACAATTATTTTTGAAGTAGCTGGAACGATTGCGATGAAGTTATCGAACGGTTTAACAAAGCTTGTTCCAAGTGTACTTATTTTCGTATTCTATGGAATTTGTTTCAGCGTGTTTGCTATCGTTGTTAAAAAGATTCATTTAAGCATTGCTTATGCAATTTGGTCTGGTGTGGGAACGCTACTTATTACAATCATTAGTGTGTACTTTTTTAAAGAGCATATTAATTTATTCCAAGCATTTTGTATTCTCTTTATTGTTTTAGGAGTAATTGGACTGAAAGTGTCATCGGCATCATAAAAGGCTATCTTCCGGCGTGGAAGATAGCCTTTTATTTTTATTAAAACGCCCAGTTACCTTTACGGAAGATCGGCTCATGTCTTCCATCAGCTGTAATGCCGTCGATATCAAGCTCAGCTGATCCAATCATGAAGTCTTCGTGTGTAATACTAGCGTTTGCGCCATTTTCAGCAAGTTCTTCTTTAGACATTGTTTTTCCGCCAACTAAGTTAAATGCATAAGCATTTCCGATTGCAAGGTGGCAAGATGCATTTTCATCAAATAGCGTATTGTAGAATAAAATATTTGTGTTTGAAATTGGTGAATCATGAGGTACTAAAGCTACTTCGCCTAAGAAGTGAGAACCTTCATCTGTTTCTACTAAATGTTTTAAAGCCTCTTCACCAGATTCAGCTTTATAGTCTACGATACGTCCGTTTTCAAATGTTAACGTGAAGTTATCGATAATGTTACCTGCAAATGCTAACGGTTTTGTGCTAGATACTTGGCCGTTCACACCTGTTTTAAGAGGCATTGTAAATACTTCTTCAGTTGGAATGTTAGCCATAAATGCTACGTTCTTTTCATTTAAGCTACCAGCACCAGCCCATACATGCTTCTCTGGAAGTTCGATTGTTAAGTCTGTTCCAGGGCCTGTATAGTGAAGAGCTTTATAATGTTTTTCGTTTAAGTAATCTACTTTTGTATGTAGTGTTTCATCATGTTCTTTCCATGCTTCCACAGGATTTTCTAAATCAGCACGAGTAGCTTTGAAGATAGCATCCCATAGCTTTGTTTCTTGTTCTTCTGGCGCTACGTCAGGGAATACTTTTGCAGCCCATTCTTTCGTAGGAACAGAAATTACGCACCAGCTTACTTTATCTGCTTGTACATAATCACGGTATACTTTCATCGCTTCTCCAGCTACTTTATGGGCTGTTGCAATTTTCTTTGGTTCTACACCTTTTAATAGATCAGGATTCTCTGCATAGATGGACATAAATGCAGCGCCTTCTTTTGCTAATTCTTCACGAGCATTTGCTTTCCAAGAAGGGAATTCAGAGAAAGCTTCTTCAGGAGCTAGATCGAACTTTAAGCGTGTTAACGTCTCATCATTCCAATCAACATATACGTGTTTTGCACCAGATTTATATGCTTTTTCTGTAACGAGGCGTACAAACTGTACAGCCTCAAGAGGTGCACTGATTGATAAAGTTTGTCCGGGTTGAATATTAACACCAACATTGACTGCAAGGGCAGCATATTTCTCTAACGTTTGTTCAAATGACATATGTATAATCTCCTTTAGTTTGAAAGATTTCTTACTATATATAATACAAGAAAATTCTAAAAATATATATAAATATAACGTAAAAAGAGAGCTCAAAATGTATTGAGCTCTAATAGTTATTTAATCGAAGAAGCAAATTGTTCTACAGTCGTTGTATGGTGTATGCGAACACGCTTCATTTTTAACAACTCATCAGGTTCACCTTTCGTAATGAATTGTCCAGGCTTCGTTGTTGTTGCAAATTGATAGTGTTTCTTTGTTTCTGCGACAACTTTATCATCTACATGACCGAATGGATAAGCAATTGCGATAACAGGCTTACCTGTTATTTTCTCTAGCTTTTCTTTTGATCCTTTTAACTCTTCATCATAGTTTGTAATTTTCGGCAAGTCTGCGTGTGTTGCTGTGTGAGATTGTACAGAAAAAATACCTGAATCAACCATTTCTTTTATTTCAGATGTAGAAAGAGCTCCTTCTACATCAACGTTATCAACAATCATATATTCTGTTGCCGCTGGTTTAAATGTATCGTCTTTTAGTTTTTGTAAAACATGAAATGCATTCATATTATTTTTCATACCGTCATCAAATGTAACGAAAATCGGCTTGTTTACTTTATTTATATCGCCCCAGCGTTCAAACGTTAACAAAGTATAACCATTTTCTTTTAAATACTTCATTTGTGCTTCAAAGTTAGCAGGCGATACGAATAAATCTTTAATACCTTGTCCATGATAATCATCAATTGCATGGTACATAAGAACAGGAACTTTTTGCTCGAAAGTAATAGTAGATTTCGTAAGTGGAATAGTTTTTCCGCCCTCTGTTGTTCCTGTAGCTTCAATTTGATATTCACCGCGTTTTCCTTCAAATTCTTTTATATCAAAGGGAAGTGTAAATTGTTGATCTTTCTCTTTAGAAGAAAAAGATTTAGCACTTTCCTTTCCATCAGCAGTGCGCCAAATTTTATATTGTACTTCGGTTAAAGAATCTTTTATGTCTGTAATATGAATATTTGCGTTTGTAGATTCGTGCGTAATTGGATTATAAGAAATTTTACCTTGTTCCCGCACCGTCTCTTCTTGTTTCTTAACCTCTTGAACCTGTTTTTCTTTTTTAGGCTCTACATTGCTAGTATTACATCCTGCTAGAATGGCAGATGTACATAAAGCAATCGCTGCGTATTTTCTCATAAAATCACCTTCTATTGTGTATTATGTTGCATGCTTACATTAAAATCCCCACCGCTATAAGAGAGGTGGGGATTTACCCTTGTTCATCATATCATTTTTAGGTGAATGGTAGGTTAGTGACTTTGAATAGAGGTATTCTTGCGTTTCTTATTTGATTTGATAATGATATAACCTACTACAAAAATAAGAGGGATAATGAATACATAGATTGGCATTCCCCATACATAATAGCTTTTCATGCTTAAAACTAGTAAGTGTAAGAAGTCGAAAAGGGCGTGAGCTTTCATAATATCCTCCAATATATTTTTACAAATTATAACATTTTAAATTTGTAATTTGTATATTTTGGTAAATAATTTAAGTTGATTTTAAAGTAAGAGAAAGGTTTATTAATATGCAATTTTGCATATTTAGAGTAGTTTCTATTAAAATATCAGGATCTTGGACTATAATAAGAACCGCTATAAATGTAAGTAAGAATGATGTACGGAGTGGAGAACAGAAATGAAATATAAAAAACTAGTATATATCCTTTTCATATCGCTATTCATAGTCGGTTGTCAAAGTGAAGTGAGTAAAGCGAATAGTGTGGAGGAGTATATTCCATCACGCCTTATGAATGCGGAAGTTACGGCGGATATTATGACGCTAGAATTTCCTTATGGGATAAAAGAGAAATTGGAGAAAATCGGAAATAAGATGAGCGCTAGCATTACAAATAATTTAGATTGGTATTTGAAGTATGCAGAAGAAGAAATTATCCCGAAAAAAACTTTTCCTTATCATCAAAACTTGGGTATTACAAAAGAAGAATATGATTTTATGATAGATGAAATGAATAATGCAGAATATATAAATACAAAAGACGGAAAACTCTTTTTTAAAAAGAAAGACCATGAAATTCAAATTCTCTCTGATGAGAATTTGAAACTAATTAAAAATATTCGAATTGATACAGAGAAGAATACAATTAAAACTCCTTTTGGAGAGTGTGAATATGAAGGTGAAATAAAGGCATCGGATGAACAAAAAGCTACTGGGCCATGGAGTGGGAAGATGTGGACCTTAAAAAGCGATGGATTACTTTATCATTTTTCATTAGGAAAGTTAAAAAACATAAACAAATCTATCATTTATATTTCAATAAAAGGTATATATAAAGATAGGATTATCAATACAGAAGAAGCGGTCGAATTTCACTCGGTTTCATAAAGAATCAAAAAATCACCTTACTTAAACAAGTAAGGTGATTTTTTATTAAATAAACAATCCAGCGATTGTTGCAGATAAAATAGAAGCAAGTGTTGATGCAAATAGCATTTTCCAACCAAATTTTGATACGATGCTTCCTTGTTTTTCAGAAAGGGCACGGATTGTACCAACAATCGCACCAATTTGGCTAATACTTGCGAAGCTAATTAAGAATACTGTAACGATTCCAACTGTACGTGGAGCTAATGTTGCAGTAGCGCCTTTTAAATCAAGGATTGCTACAAACTCGTTTAATACAATCTTCGTACCCATAATACCACCAGCTGGGATAATATCTTGAGTTGGAATACCCATTAAGAATGCGAATGGAGAAAGTATATAACCGAAGATTTGTTGTAAAGTAACAGCATATCCCATTGCACCTGAAGCAGCGCTAATTACGTAGTTTACAACTTCCATAACACCAATGAAGGCAATCATTAACGCAGCAACGATACCAGCTACTTTTAAACCATCAAGCGCACCGTTAATCATAGCGCCGATAAGGCTATCTCCGAATAGGTTTCTATCAAATTTTTGAACCACTTCGTCTTCTTTTTTCGTATCAACTGGTGTTAATAATGAACAAACGATTAAGCTTGAGAATAAGTTTAGCGGAAGAGCCGCTAATACATATTTCGCATCTAACATCATAACGTATGATGCTGTTACAGAGGCAGAAACTGAGCTCATTGCAGAACAACAAATGATAAACATACGGTTTTTATTAAAATGTTGTAAATCATTTTTAATAACGATTAACGCTTCACTTGAACCAAAGAATACAGAATTTACTGCGTGGAATGATTCAACGCGTGGTAAACCAGTAATTTTTGAAAGTGCACCGCCGACAATACGAACGATGAATGGTAAAACACCTAAATAACTAAAGATAGAAAGTAGTGCTGAGAAAAATACGATAATTAGTAATACGTTTAAGAAAAAAACAAAATCTCTTTGAATTCCATTAAAGAGAAAATCGACACCTGTCGTACCAAGTTTAATTAGTTTGTTGAAAACTTTACTAATGAAGATGATAATTTGCTGTCCGATCTTTGTGCCAAACATAAACCAACCGATTAAAATTTGGAAACTAATCATAATAGCAATTGCACGGAAGTTGATTTTACTTCTATTGTTTGACAAAGCAAAGCATAAACCTAAAACGACAAGAATACCGATAATGCTCATTACATATTGCATGTAGTTGCCCCTTTCAGAAGTTCGTATAAAGTTTTTACATAAAACGCTCGTTATATTACTAAAAATAAAGTAATGGAAGTTTCATGTCATACGTAAGATGTCTGACCTTTTTGAAAAATAAAAAAAAGACCCCTATGGATTCACTTTCATCTATGAGAGAAAGCTAATCAATAGGAGTCTTTTTTATACATAGGCTAATATTCATTAGTTTTCCCCATAGTCCAGCAATTTAAGGTTGCCGGGTAGAAACTCTCGATCCATATTATCGACTATATATGAGGTAACATCGTCCGTATTAAATTAGTAGTAGCGTAACATTACTAGAGAACTATCGTCAATAGCTTTTTTTCTTCCAATAGAAATAGACCATATAAGTATGATAAAATGTAACGCAGTGTTATGAAAAAGAGAGGTTGGAAAATGAGTATAAAAATGACGCCACCAGTTGAAAAAAACGAGTTTATAGATGTAGTGTTTGAAGATTTAACACATGATGGTGCCGGTGTTGCGAAAGTGAAGGGATATCCTATTTTCGTAAAAAACGGATTACCAGGTGAGGAAGCGCAAATTAAAATTATTAAAGTGAAGAAAAACTTCGCGTTCGGTCGTTTAATGAAGCTTCATCAAGAAAGTCCATATCGTAAAGATGCAGAATGCCCCGTGTACAACGAGTGCGGAGGTTGTCAACTTCAGCACTTAACATATGAAGGACAATTAAAAGCGAAAGAAAAACAAGTACGTGACGTTATGCAGCGCATTGGCGGACTAAGTGATGTTCCTGTTCATCCTGTACTTGGCATGAAAAACCCGTGGGTATACCGCAATAAAGCACAAGTGCCAATTGGAGAACGTGAAGGTGGACTTGTAGCTGGTTTCTATCGTCAAGGAACGCATGACATCATTAATATGGAATCATGCTTAATTCAGGCGGAAGAAAACGATACATTAATTCAAGAAGTAAAACGTATTTGTGAAAAGCACGGTATTTCGGCTTACAATGAAGAGCGTAACAAAGGAACACTTCGCCACGTAATGGCTCGCTACGGACAAGTAACAGGGGAAATTATGCTTGTCTTCATTACACGTACAGCTGAATTGCCAAATAAAGAAGCAATCATTGAAGAAATCGCAGCGAAATTCCCAGAAGTAAAATCAATCGTTCAAAACGTAAACACGAAACGTACAAACGTTATTTTCGGAGACAAAACGACAGTACTGTACGGATCAGAATATATTTATGACTTTATCGGTGACATTAAATTTGCGATTTCAGCACGTTCATTCTATCAAGTAAACCCAGAACAAACGAAAGTGCTATACGATAAAACGTTAGAATACGCAAAATTAAATGGTAACGAAACAGTAATTGATGCCTATTGCGGAATTGGATCAATCTCCTTATTCCTAGCACAAAAAGCGAAAAAAGTGTACGGCGTTGAAATCGTCCCAGAAGCAATCGAAGACGCAAACCGAAACGCAGCACTAAACAACATGACAAACGCTGAATTTGGCGTAGGAGAAGCAGAAGTAGTCATTCCAAAATGGTACAAAGAAGGCGTAATCGCCGACACAATGGTCGTAGACCCACCGCGTAAAGGCTGTGACGAAGCACTACTAAACACAATCATCGACATGAAGCCAAAGCGCGTCGTATACGTATCATGTAACCCAGCAACATTAGCACGCGACTTAAAAGTACTAGAAGAAGGCGGATATAAAACACAGGAAGTACAGCCTGTTGATATGTTCCCGCATACGACTCATGTGGAGTGTGTGGCTTGGCTTAAGTTGGTATAATAAAAAAGCAGTTGATATAGAAAAATCTATACCATCTGCTTTTTGGTTTATAAAAATACCATTCAGCAACGATTTTAGTTAAAATGAGTATTGCTGATTTTCACAAAATATAAATGTCCAAATGTACTTTTGCTATTTGGCTTTATATTTTTAAATTGAGAGTTTGAAATTGTATTCATATTGAGAGGATTTGAATTTGAAATGATAGATAATTTTTGGAATGATTTACCACGACCGTTTTTTGTACTTGCACCAATGGAAGATGTGACAGATGTTGTTTTTCGTCACGTAGTAAGTGAAGCTGGTTGCCCAGATGTATTTTTCACAGAGTTTACAAACTCGGATAGCTATTGTCATCCAGAAGGTATGAAAAGTGTACGTGGCCGTTTAATTTTTACAGAAGATGAGCAACCGATAGTGGCGCATATTTGGGGAGATAATCCTGAATATTTCCGCCAAATGAGTATTGGTATGGCAGAGCTAGGATTTAAAGGTATCGATATTAATATGGGCTGCCCTGTACCGAATGTAGCATCAAGAGGAAAAGGTAGTGGCCTTATTCTACGTCCAGACGTTGCGGCAGAACTTATTCAAGCAGCAAAAGCGGGTGGACTACCTGTCAGTGTAAAAACACGACTGGGCTTTAAAGAATTAAGCGAATGGGAAGATTGGTTAACGCACATTTTCAAACAAGATATTGCGAACCTTTCTATTCACTTACGTACAAGAGAAGAAATGAGCCAAGTAGATGCGCACTGGGAACTAATTCCGGAAATTAAAAAGTTACGTGACCGTATCGCACCAAATACGTTAATAACAATCAATGGAGACATTCCTGACCGTCAAACTGGAATGGAACTTGCTGAAAAATACGGTATTGATGGCGTTATGATTGGACGAGGAATCTTTAAAAATCCGTTTGCCTTTGAAAAAGAACCGAGAGAGCATAGCAGTCAAGAACACCTTGATCTTCTAAGACTGCAGCTTGACCTTCAAGATCAATATGCAGAAGTACTACCACGTTCAATCACAGGGCTTCATCGCTTCTTCAAAATTTATGTAAAAGGATTCCCTGGAGCTGCTGAACTAAGAAATCAATTGATGAACACGAAATCGACTGATGAAGTGCGTGCGTTGCTTGATAAGTTTGAGGCTAGTGTTGATAAGGATGGAGATAGTGAAACAGTGTAACTTGTGAAAGTTAGAGGGGATGGGGTGTAGCGATTTTATGAGTGTTTGTTTCATTTTAATTAAGGTGAACCATATCATAAGTACGTGAGATATTCTATGTAAAACAAGGGTAAGAAAAGAATACAGAAGAAAATCGAAAATGGCAGGTTGGTCTTGATTTTCACTGATATTATCATGTTTATTTTATTATGCCTATAACTTGGAGGCTATGTGAATGTTAAGTGATCAGACGAGATATTCTAGGCTCGCGAATATAACAAAAATAATAAATACAAAATTAGAACTACGTGAAGTATTACAGCGTGTAACAATGGCGATATCAGAGGAGATTGTTAGGTGCAACGCTGTTGGAATTTATTTACCCCAGGAAGATGGAACATTTAGAGGGTTTGCAGGGAAACCAGAGACCATAAATGGCGTAACGCTCGATACTCAGGTAATTGATCCTGAAATAGACTTACTGGCAAAAGAAGTTATTGAAACAAAAAAAACCATCTATATCCCTGATACCTCAAAGGATCATCGGCCGGATCCAAGACCAGTTGATGCGTTCAAAATTAAGTCCTTATTAGCCCTGCCTATCTCATTTGGACAAGAGTTATTTGGTCTGGTTTTTTTATTTGATTATGGAGTTCCAATGAACTTAACAGATTCAGAGATTCAAAGTGTTGAAGCTTATGTAAATATGGCTGCGGTCGCAATTCAAAACGCAAATAATTTAACACAAAAGGAAAACCTTATTGCCGAGAAGCAGCTGTTACTAGATGTTACCCGTGATTTATCAATGTGTTCCTCGATACAGGAGAGTTTTGATAAATGTTTTTTTTACTTAGGACAGATTTTAGAGAGTAAAAACATGGCTGCCCACCTTTTAGACCCGCTAGACAAAACAACGATTAAAACAACGAAGTTAAGCAAGGACTGTGATTGGACAGAAGCGGATTGGATGGAGAAAAGCTATGAAGCCAAGATCCAAGAGGTTATTCAAACAAAAAATATAGATAGTAAGGGTCTACTGATGATTCCATTGGTTTCATTGGGAGAAGTATTAGGGGTAATCGTCGTTGGCAAAGAGGGAAAAGCTCACAATTACGATAATTCCCAAATTCAACTGGCAAAATCTATCGTTGATGCCACAGCTCCTACGTTTTCAAACTTGTTATATATGGATCAACTTGAAAGCATGGTGGAAGAGCGAACGAGAGAACTAGCTGCTGCTAATGAAAAAGTTACAAGTGTGATTGAAATTATTACGGATGGATTCTTTACTTTGAATAATAAATGGGAATTCACGTACGTAAATAAGCATCAATATTTTCCACAAAGAAAAACAGCAAAAGATGTATTAGGTAAGAATATATGGGAGGTCTTCCCGAGTAGCGTCGACGCAGTTATGTATAAGGAATTTCATCGTGCAATGTCAGGGCGAATTACAGTTCATTTCGAATTTTTTTCTATCTCTGATGAATATTGGCACGAAGTTATTGCATATCCGTATGATGATGGTATTTGTTGTATTTTTAAAAACATAACGGAAAAAAAGCAATATGAGCAGGAATTGAAAAGGTTATCCAACATAGATTTAATAGGGCAAATGGCAGCAGGTATCAGCCATGAGATTAGAAATCCAATGACAACAGTAAGAGGATTTTTGCAGTTATTAAAAGAAGAGCGCACCTATGAGAAACATAATAAGTACTTTAATTTAATGATTGAAGAACTTGATCGTGCCAATTCTATTATTACTGAATTTCTCTCAATCGGTAATACAAGGAAATCGGATTTGCAGATGTTAGATTTAAATTCAATTATCCACGATATTATTCCTTTAATAAAGATTGATACGTATAATCAAAATAAATCTATTCAAGTCGATACAAATGACATTCCGGAATTATTTTTAAATCGTAATGAGATACGACAATTATTAATAAACCTATACCGTAATGGCTTAGAAGCGATGAGCACAGGGAAAGTTCTAACCATTAGCACCTACAAGGAATGTCAAAATTGTGTGGTGCTTGCAGTGCGGGATCAAGGAAAAGGTATCAGGCCTGAAGTATTAGAGAAACTGGGTACGCCATTTTACACGACCAAAGATAATGGAACTGGATTGGGATTAGGCATATGTTATGCCATTGCTGCCCGGCATAATGCGAAAATAGAAATTCAAACAGGCTCGGAAGGCACTACCTTTTTTGTTAAATTTAATTATGAAAATAATGAACAATAACCTCATTTAGATTAGTTACGGTGAACCGTGCCACAAATAAAAAGTAAAACTTAAGTAAACATAATCAGTATATTTCACCTGAATTTTGCGTAACATTCATGTTTGAGTTGCCCACTAAATTAGAGTTGCATAAAAAGAAATGGACTAACCTATATCAGGTTAGTCCATTTTTAAGTGTGTTAATTAATAGTAAATCCCCATCCGTAATTTTGCGCGATTATCCCACCCTTTTTTGCTGTTTTAAAATCATCCCCAAAAGCATTAATCCACCTAAGACTACAAAACCTACCTCTAAAATGTTAAAGTAGTAACTTAACGATATTAATTTATACATGCTAAAAGCATTACTATAATCAACATTTCAGGAGGAAATACAATGGCAATGAGCAACAACGATATATTAAAAAGAGTAAGATACGCTTTAGATATAAGAGATATAGATATGGTAGAAATCTTTGAACTTGGCGGGATGGAAGTAACGAAAGAGGACGTACTTGATATGCTTACAAAAGTAAAGAGAAGTCCACAACATGAAGCGGAAGATGATGATGTAATCGAAGATGAGTACGTATTAACATGCAACATGATGATGCTAGAGGCATTTTTAAATGGATTTATTACTTTAAAAAGAGGGAAGCAAGATCCGAAACCAGGCCAACCGGCACCTGTACAGAGCAAGGAGAGTGCCAATAACCTTCTTTTAAAGAAAATGAAAATAGCACTATCTTTAACGAGTGAAGATGTGCTTGATATATTAGACAGCGTGGGCGTCATCGTAACAAAAGGAGAGTTAGGCGCTTTATTAAGAAAGAAAGGCCATAAGCATTACAAAGAGTGCGGCGATAGATACGCAAGGAATTTCATTAAGGGATTAGGTGTAAAGTACAGAGGATAATAAGTTCGGTGAAACAGTAAATGATATAATAGATAGAGTAGGGCGTTTGTGTCCTATTCTTTTTTATTTGTAAAATAATACACTAGGTGATGAAATGGTACATACATATTTAGGTGAGACAATTAATTTTCATATAACTTATAAGAAGAAAAAGTCGGTGCGTCTTTTTGTAGATTCGTACGGAAATGTGGAAGTGCAAGCTCCAAAAGGAACGCCTGTTGAATACTTAGTCAAATTGTTAGAGGAGAAATGGGATTGGATTCAGAAAACACGTAAGGAAATGCAGGAGCGAGCGCTTGGACCACAGGAAAAGGGTTATGATCAAGGAGAGGGTTTTCTCTATTTAGGGAATACGTATCCGATACAGATTTCTCAAGATGCAAGTATTGAACAAGATAATGCAGTATTTGAAGGGAATAAGCTACATATTTACGTGAATGAGCTTAAGGATGAGAAAATCCAGCAGGCTTTAAAACGATTTTACTATAAGCAGTGCAAGGCTTTAGTAGAGAAGAGTATTAAAGCGCATCAAAGTAACTTTAAAACAAAACCGCGTTCTATTCGTATTACAGATAGTAGTCGTACGTGGGGAACTTGTGATTCAAATCTACAGCTAACGTTTAATTGGAAGCTAGCGATGGCACCACAGCGGGTAATTGACTATGTAGTCGTTCATGAAATGTGTCATATGGTTCATTTAAATCATGATCGCTCTTTTTGGCGTCTTGTCGGGAAGATAATGCCTGATTATAAGGAAATGGAAAACTGGTTAGCGTTATCTAGTTGGAAGATGACGGTTTAGTTATTACTTTAGATTGTGGAATGAAATAAAGTAGAACCCTAATGAATTAGGGTTCTCTTTGTACATAGATTATCGTCCAAACTTCACAGTGAAAGTATCGTCTATTCTTTCCATCGCATACCCACGATACCCCTCTGAAAGTAACGCTTGCTTTTCACTAACATCACTCATCGGAACACTTTTAACATTCGTCCAATCTCTTTCTGTGTCCTTACGCAATTCCTTCACAAAAACATACCGCATACTACCGCCATATTTCTCCTTCAGCGCAGCAATTTCCATCCCTTGCGCAAACTTATCTTTTAAACTAGGAATGTTAAAAGGTGCAACGGTGCAGCAAACATAGTCGTACTGGCTGTCTTCTTTTTGTAATTCATCCATGATGACTGTGGCTAATATTTTTTGCATGCCATTTCCTCGGCAGTTTGGATGAACGTTTGAGATTTCTTGATAGATGACGCGGTGTAGCTGACTTTCTGGTAGACCAATATCAAGCCCTAAATGTTCATCGTCGATAGGAGGGACTAGTAGGGCACGAAATGCGATGAGCTCGTTTTGTATAAACGCCCCGATCATCATGCCGTTTCCTTCTAGAATGTATTGAAATTCTTCTAGCGAGAGTGGTTGTAAACGACCTTTATCTTCTAGCGCTTCAACTACAACGTTTTGTAATGATAAAATTTGTTCCATATGTTCTAAAGATAGTAATGTAACGTGAAATGGATCGTTGTTTTGTTTTAATTTTCCTTCGTAAAGAGTCGTCATGTGTTAGTCCTCCTTTAGCGTACAACGTCTTGAAAGACGGTTAATTCTTGTAATGTATTTTCGTTTATTTCAATGCCGAGTCCCGGCTTTTCGTTTAAGCGAATAAATGGTACGTCGTAATGTAAGTTTCCGATGTCTTTCGTGAATTTTAATGGTCCCGTTAGCTCGACGCTAGTAATGATTTTTTTTGAGAAAGCGACATGGAATCCTGCGGAAGAGGCAACAGATGATTCGACCATGGATCCAACTTGGCATTCAATGCCTGCCATTTCAGCTTGATGAGCGAGTTTTACAGCTGGATATATGCCGCCGCATTTCATTAGTTTTATATTCACTTTATCAGCTGCGTCTAATTTAATAATTTGGCGCATTTCACGAGAGCCTTTTAGTCCTTCATCAATCATAAGCGGAAGATCTGTTTTCGAACGAATATGAGCCATTGCATCAATATCATCCGCTACAACAGGTTGTTCAATCCAGTCGATGTTTAAATGACCTAATGAACGAAGTGCTGTTAATGTGTTTGCGCTATTTTTCCATCCTTGGTTTACATCAACACGAATCGCGATATCATTTCCTACACGTTCACGTACAGCTTCAATTCGTTTTACATCTTCTTTTACATTCGTACCGACTTTCATTTTGAAAGATTGGTAACCTTTTAGAATCATAGAGGCAGCTTCTTCAGCCATGTCTTCTGGATCTGCAATACTTAAGACGTGAGTGACAGGAAACTCTTCATGATAGCGTCCGCCAATTAATTGATATACAGGTTGATTTAATTTTTTGCCCATTATATCAAAACAAGCGATATCAATCGCAGCTTTCGCTGTAGGAACACTGTAAATTGTATTGTCCATCATATCGTGTATTTTCTCGATATTCATTGGATTTTTCCCAATTAGAGCAGGAGCTAGTGTATGTTTTAAAACATGGAAAGTACTTTCCCATGATTCACCTGTAACGTGATCATCAGCAACGCCTTCACCGTAACCAATAATGCCTTCATCTGTTTCCATTTTGACGATAATAGAAGGCATATCAGAATAAGAACCATAACTAATAACAAACGGATCGCGAAGTGGTAAACGAATTGCGTAAAGATGAATAGCTGTAATTTTCATTGAATAAAGACCCCTTCCTGTTTACAATGGTTTTGTACATTTGATATAGTTGACGTTAAATAGTCGTTAATTAATGATAAGGAGTTAGAGAAAATGATGATAAAAATTGCAGTTGTCGGTTCAAAAGAGTTTATGGAGAATGTTTTACCTATTGCTCATAAACTAGAAGAAATAGAGATTGATCCATATATTTACCTTCATCCGGCAGAATCTTCTGAACTATTAAAGCGTTTAAAACCTTGTGATGCTATCTTTTTCTCGGGTGCCCTACCTTATTATATGGCAAAAGAAATAAGAGAACAATTACCAATTCCAAGTGTATATTTGCAGCAAGACGAGACAACTGTCGCATCTTCACTCCTTTCTATAATATACCATCAAAGTATTCAACCTCATAAAATTTCAATTGATTTAGTAGATCGTTCGTTTATTACAAATGTGTTCCATGACATCGGTCTAAAAGAAACGCCGCAAGTGATGGATTATGAAAATATGTTATGGAGTAATGATGAAATTAAGAGAATCATTGATTTTCATTTAGCTAAATATCAATCTGGAGAGGTTGATTTAGCTTTAACTAGTATTCACGCTGTCTACGATGAACTTCAAAAAATAGGGATTCCTTCAGAGCGTATGATAGATCCAACGCAATCAATTATACATGGGTTAAAAGATGCAAAAATAAAAGCTGAGTTAGCAAAAAGCCATTCAGCCACTGTTGGTGCTTGTATTATATCCTTTATAGAGTTACAAGAAAGCTCGCTTGAACAATTAAATGTAATTTCAAAAGAATTACGTGGTTCATTTAAACAAGTTGATGAAATGACTTTTATTTTGTATACAACTCGTGGTGATATTGAATTGAGTATAAAAACAAATACGATAGATCGTTTATTTATGAATATAGAAGGCGCAGTATCTATTGGATTTGGTTACGGAAAAACAGTAAATGAAGCGGAACAAAATGCAAAAATCGCTCGAGGTTTCGCAAAGAATAATCCGATAGAAAGCTGCTTTTATATACTAACAAGTGATAAAGAATTATTTGGTCCGTTCCCGAAAGAACAGAGAGTACAAAGTTTAAAAAACGATAATCCTGAATTAATGAAAATAGCGAAGGAAACGAAGCTTAGTCCTGCAAACTTGTCAAAAATTATTCAGTTTAGTCAATCGCATCCATCATTGAAATTTACAGCGGCGGATCTTTCTGAGTACTTACAAGTGACTCGGCGATCGACGGAAAGGCTGTTAAAGAAATTAGTTGATTACAGATATGCCAATATTTGCGGCGAGGAAATGCCCTATCAACAAGGGCGCCCTCGTGCAATATATGAGCTAAATTTACCGTTGTATTCGTTTCAAAAATTTTAAGCTTCTAGTTGTGCTTTTTGCTTTTTCAGTAGGTCTGCTTTTTCAATATCAGATAGCTTCGTAATTGTGAAGCCAGTTATACCATAAATGATTGAGATAATAGGTACGATGAAATTCAATATAGCATAAGGAGCATATTCGAATGCACCGACTCCAAGTGTTGCGAGTATAAATACACCACATGTATTCCAAGGTACGAAAACAGAAGTTAATGTTCCACCATCTTCTAATGCTCTGGATAAATTTTTAGAATGTAGTCCTTTTTCTGTGTACGCATTTGCATACATTCTTGAAGGAACAACAATCGAAATATATTGTTCAGAGCAAGTAAGATTCGTTGCAAAGCAAGATGCGATGGTAGAAGCGATAAGTCCTTTTGATGATGTCGCTAATTTTAAAATTTGATTTACAATTGAGCGAAGAATGCCAGTATGTTCTAGTACTCCGCCGAAAGTCATAGCGACAATTGTCATAGAAACTGTATTCATCATAGAGCTTAAGCCACCACGGTTAAATAGTTCATCTACTAGCTTGTTTCCAGTGTCTATGACAAATCCACTTTGGAGTGCACCGACAGCTGATGAGACAGAGCCACCTTGAATAAAGACTTGTGATAAGAATCCTAAAATAACACCTACGAGAATAGCTGGTATAGCAGGGACTTTTTTAGCGACCAATACCATAACGACTACGGGTATAATTAATAGAAAAGGCGAAATAACAAAGTTTTGTTGCAATACTTGTAACGTTTGATCGATGCTTTTTGCATCGATATTGTTATCGCCGAAGCTTCTTCCTAAGAAAGCATAGACGATAAGAGTAATAATTAAACCTGGAATTGTAGTAAATAACATATGACGAATATGTGTGAATAAATCTGTATTTGTTAATCCCGCTGCTAAGTTTGTCGTGTCTGAAAGCGGTGACATTTTATCGCCAAAATAAGAACCGGAAATTATAGCGCCAGCAACCATTGGAGCTGGGATTCCCATACTTAGGCCAATTCCCATTCCAGCAACACCGATTGTTCCCATTGTAGACCAAGAGCTACCGATTGCTAATGCAACGATAGAACAAATAATTGTAATTGAAACTAAAAATAGTGATGGAGTTAAAAGTTTTAAGCCGTAATAAATCATAGTAGCGACTATTCCGCCGCCAATCCAAGCACCGATCGTTAAACCTACAAGAATAATGATAACGATAGCGGGTAATGCAAGGCGAATTCCTTTATACATCGATTCTTCAATGTCATTCCATTTGTAACCGTACCGCCAAGCGACGATCGAAGCAACGGTTGTACCGATAATAAGTGGGACGTGAGGGCTTTGTTCTAATACAACAATTGTAACCATCATAACTGCAACTGTAATGATAATAGGGATTATTGCTATGCCAAAAGGTATTTCTCTTTTCATAAACTGCCTCCTCATTATGTATGTTTGTATTTTTAGAATTGTCGCAAAATAGACGTTATTAAGTTATAATAACTAAAAATAGATGTAAGCGTCAATATAAAAACAGAAAATATCGAATCTTCTATTTGTATGGATATCTTTATAAGATGAGTTGAAATCGGGTATTAACGGTATTAAAAAATAAACAATTGACTTTTTTCTTAAAATTCAATATGTTCATAAAAACATCTGTTTTTCATAAGTATAATTAATCTGAATGGTTTGTAATTAGGGGAAGGAGAATGAAGCTTTGAAAACATTAGAACTACAAGAGCGTTTAACTGAAATTTTTCAGCATTTACATGAAAACCCTGAAGTAAGCTGGAAGGAATATGAAACGACAGCTTATATTACTAACTTTCTAAAAGAAGAAGGAATTTCATATAAAATATTTGATGATTGCCCTGGCGTGATTGCTGAAATCGGAAGAGGGAATCCAGTTATCGCGATTCGTGCTGATATGGATGCACTATGGCAAGAAGTAGACGGAGAATTTAAAGCGAATCACTCGTGCGGCCACGATGCTCATATGACAATTGTGATGGGCCTTATTTTACAATTGAAAAATATGAGATGGGATAGTGGTACTGTTAGATTTATTTTTCAGCCGGCAGAGGAAAAAGGAAATGGTTCCTTAAAGATGGTAGAGAAGGGCGCCGTGGATGATGCTGATTTCTTATTTGGTGTTCATTTAAGGCCGATTGAAGAACTGCCTTTGAAACAAGCAGCCCCATCTATTCGTCACGGAGCTGCAGCATTTTTAGAAGGGATGATTCATGGAGATGATGCACACGGGGCACGCCCACATCAAGGTATAAATGCAATTGATGTCATTTCGATGATCAATATTGGATTGAAAAATATATGGTTACCGCCGCAGACGTCTTATTCTGTTAAGATGACGAGATGCCAAGCTGGTGGTGATAATCTAAATATTATTCCAGGTAACGGGCACTTTAGTTTAGATGTAAGAGCAGAAAATAACATATTACTAGATGAATTGAAGCGAAAAATAGAGCAAGTAATTCAGTCAGCTGAATCAATGGGATCTAAACTTTCTTATGAGTGGATTGATCTCGCACCAGGAGCTGAAGTGTCAGAAGAAGCTGAGCGTTTCATGCGGAAAGGCATTCTTGAAGTGTACGGGGAAGAGGGATGTACTGGACCACTGTATACGACAGGAAGCGATGATTTCCATTACTATACAGTGAAAAGACCACATTTAAAAGCTGTCATGCTTGGACTAGGGGCGAACTTACAACCTGGATTACACCATCCGTATATGAAGTTTGATCATAGCTGTATAATGGATGGAGTAGAAATATTGAAACAAACTGTATTGAAAGTATTAGAAGACAGGGGCTAGAAAGCTCCTGTTTTTTTGGTAGGAATTTGTTGTTAAGTCGATATATTCGATTTCGCGATAATATAATTTCACGTACCAATTGATTTGATAAAAATGAGCATTCAGTACGTGGTGTATAATAATAGTAATATTTCTTAATAGGAGCAAACGAATGAACGAACAATATTACGATGCTGTATTAAATATAAAAACTGTCGGCGAGCAAAAAGGATTTAATAAGTCTATGCATTATCACCGTTATGAACCGACGCCATATAGCGGATTAGATGAGTTATTGAATCAATATGAAATAACAAGTAGCGATCGAATTGTAGACTTTGGGTGCGGAAAAGGGAGATTGAATTTTTACATGCACCATAAGTGCGATGCATTAGCGGTTGGAATTGAAATGAATGAAGAGTTTTATAAAGAAGCAATGGATAATCGTGATCGTTATGCGCGAAAAGTGAGAAACAGTAAAGATAAAATTCGGTTTGAATGTTGTTTAGCGCAGGAATATGAGATTGATCCACGTGATAACCGGTTTTATTTCTTCAATCCATTTTCTGTACAAGTGTTTATGAACGTAGTGAATAACATTTTGCTTTCGGTAGAGGAAATAGAGAGGGAAGTGGATATTATTTTATACTATCCTTCTGAAGATTATATTTTCTTCTTAGAGAACCAGACTGCGTTTGAATTGAAGAGAGAGGTTAGATTGCCGGGTGCTTATGAGAAGAATGGGAATGAGAGATTTTTAGTTTATACATTAGGATTATAAAAAAAGCAGGTGCCTTGGCACCTGCTTTTTTAAAACTCACGTCTATATAATTAGTTACGGATTAAGTAATCAAATGCACCTAAAGCTGCATTCGCACCTGAACCCATAGAGATGATGATTTGTTTGTACGGATTATTTGTACAGTCACCTGCACCAAACACTCCTGGTACGTTTGTAGCGCCGTGCTTGTCTGTTACGATTTCACCGCGAACGCGTTCAACTGTTTCGCCTAACCAGTCTGTGTTTGGCACAAGACCGATTTGAACGAATACACCTTGTAATTCAACATGGTGTACTTCTTCAGTTTCACGATCGATGTAAGAAATACCGTTTACTTTGTCAGTACCAGTAATTTCTTTCGTTTGAACGTTTTTCAGAACAGTTACGTTAGGTAAGCTGTTAAGACGTTCTTGTAATACAGCATCAGCTTTTAATTCTGGCATGAATTCAAGAACAGTTACGTGCTTAACAATACCTGCTAAGTCAATAGCTGCTTCAATACCAGAGTTACCACCGCCGATAACCGCTACATCTTTTCCGATGAATAATGGACCGTCACAGTGTGGGCAGTATGCTACACCTTTGTTTTTGAACTCAGCTTCACCCGGTACACCAACATTACGCCAGCGAGCACCTGTTGAAACGATTACGCTCTTACTTTTCAGAATAGCGCCGTTTTCAAGTTCCACTTCAATAAGTTCTTTTTTCTCTAAACGTTTCGCACGTTGTAGATTCATTACATCGATGTTGTATTCTTTTACGTGCTCTTCAAGACTTGCTACTAGCTTAGGACCTTCAGTGCGTTTTACGCTGATGAAGTTCTCAATACCCATAGTATCCATTACTTGACCACCGAAGCGCTCAGCAACGATACCAGTGCGGATGCCTTTACGTGCTGCATAAATTGCTGCACTTGCACCAGCTGGGCCGCCACCAACAACAAGAACATCGTATGGATCTTTATCAGAAAGCTCTGATGCATCTGGACCGTTACCCATTTTAGCTAAAATTTCTTCAAGTGTCATACGACCGCTTCCGAAAGATTCGCCATTTAGGTAAACAGTTGGTACTGCCATGATGTCTTTACTTTCTACTTCCTCTTTAAATGCAGCGCCATCAATCATAGTATGTGTAATACCAGAGTTTAGAACGCTCATTACGTTAAGAGCTTGTACAACATCAGGACAGTTATGACAACTTAGGCTGATATAAGATTCAAAATGATATTCGCCTTGAATGTTTTTGATTTGATCGATTAATTTTTGTTCAACTTTTGGAGCACGTCCACTAACTTGTAGTAAAGCTAACACTAATGAAGTAAATTCGTGTCCTAATGGAATACCAGCGAATACGACACCAGTTTCTTCACCAGGGCGATTTACGCTAAAGCTTGGTGTTCTCTCTAGTTCAACTTTTTCTACTGTAATCTTAGATGACATAGTAGCTAATTCATCTACTAGAGATAACATATCTTTAGATACGTTATCGTCTCCTGCGCTTACTTTAAGTAAAATATCGTTCTCCATTAACTGAAGGTATTGGGATAGTTGTGTTTTTATATCTGCATCTAGTATCATTTTGATCGAACTCCTTAGATTTTGCCTACAAGGTCAAGGCTTGGTTTAAGTGTTGCAGAACCCTCTTGCCATTTAGCTGGGCAAACTTCACCTGGGTTGTTACGTACGTATTGAGCTGCTTTAATTTTGTTAACAAGGATGCTTGCGTCACGGCCGATACCGTCAGCATTGATTTCCATAGATTGGATAACGCCGTCTGGATCGATGATGAATGTACCACGAGCAGCAAGACCTTCTTCTTCCATTAAAACGTTGAAGTTTGTAGTGATTGTGCGAGTTGGGTCACCAATCATAATGTATTCGATTTTGCCGATAGTTTCTGAGCTATCGTGCCATGCTTTGTGAGTGAAGTGAGTGTCTGTAGATACAGAGTATACTTCAACGCCTAAGTCTTTTAGAGTTGCGTATTGGTTTTGTAAGTCTTCAAGTTCAGTTGGACAAACGAATGTGAAGTCTGCTGGGTAGAAACAAACTACGCTCCATTTTCCTTTTAAACTTTCGTCAGTAACTTGGATAAATTCTCCATTATGGTAAGCATTAGCTTTAAACGGTTTTACTTCTGTGCCGATTAATAACATATTAAAATTCCTCCTAAAGGTTGGTTTTGAGCATCGGAAATTAGTTTGCTCATAAAATATATTTTTTAATTAACTATAATAATTCTAATTCGATATTAATTATCATATAGAAGTGGTTATTTTGTCAAGAGAATAAACCAACTTTATACTAATTTAATTAATATTTATTCTCAATTAAGGCTGCTAGGGAATTAAAAGGTAATTTTCAAGTCATAAATTTTCAATGAGTGTTTGAAAGAGTAGTGTGTATGTTAGGACATGGTGTAAGTATAAATTCTTAGGAAGGAAATATTTCTTAGAAGTTGTGGATTTGAAAAGGAACTGCTTACTTCTATTTTACAAAGAATTGTGCAATAAATAAAACAAAATGTATCGGAATCTTTGTGAACAATTATTGTCATCTTAAATATATATAATAAGAAGTATATTGCAATGAGAAATAGAAACATTGACGCTCATTTCTAACAAGATATAATAAAAGCGAGATATGTATTGCAATAGAGAAGATATAGTATAGATTGAAAAAGTTTCAGTCTATTATTTTTTACGGCTTTTAGAAAACGTTTACATTTAGTGTGGAGGGGAAACCATGTCTAAGTTCACGAAGTATTTTTTAATGGAAGCTAAAGATGTGATTGCATATGTGCAAGAGAAATTACCTAAGTTCGAGCATGCAAAGGGGCTAAAGTGTAAAGAAATAGGTGATGGTAATTTAAATTATGTGTTCCGCGTTTGGGATGAACAGAAGAACATTTCTGTCATTGTAAAGCAAGCTGGGGATACAGCGCGTATTTCAGATGAGTTTAAGTTGTCGACGAATCGAATCCGTATAGAATCAGATGTTTTGCGATTAGAAGGAGAGTTAGCATCTGGACTCGTGCCAAATGTATATTTGTTTGATAGTGTGATGAATTGTTGCGTGATGGAAGATTTATCAGATCACACAATATTGCGTACAGCACTCATAAATCATCAAATGTTTCCGAGGCTTGCTGATGATTTAACTACTTTTATGGTAAATACCCTTCTATTAACATCAGATGTTGTAATGAATCATAAAGAGAAGAAGGAACTCGTGAAAAATTATATAAATCCTGAGTTATGTGAGATTACAGAGGACCTCGTATATTCAGAGCCATTCACAAACCATAATAAACGCAACGAATTGTTTCAATTAAATGAAGGATGGATTAGGGAGTATATTTATAGTGATAAAGAGCTTCGTATGGAAGTAGCAAAACTTAAGTTTTCGTTTATGACGAATGCACAAGCGCTACTTCACGGTGATTTACATACTGGTTCTGTTTTTGTAAAAAGTGATTCTACAAAGGTTATTGATCCTGAATTTGCTTTTTATGGACCTATGGGATATGACGTTGGGAATATAATGGCGAATTTAATGTTTGCATGGGTGAATGCAGATGCAGTGATGCAATCTGGTATTGAGAAAGATACATATATGAACTGGATAGAATCTACCATGATAGATGTAATTGATTTATTTAAGAAGAAGTTTTTAGATGCTTGGGATATTCATGTGACAGAGATTATGGCGAAGGAAGAAGGCTTTAACCGAGTTTATTTACAATCTGTATTAGAGGATACAGCTGCAGTGACGGGTCTTGAGTTAATTCGTCGTATTGTTGGTCTAGCGAAGGTAAAGGATATGACTTGTATTGAGAATGAAGAGGCGCGTGCTAGAGCGGAGCGAATTTGTCTTCAGACAGCGAAGAAGTTTATTTTACAAGCGAATCAATATAAAACAGGTAGCAGCTTTGTAGAAACGTTAAAAAAACAGTCAATGCATAGTGCGAAATAAGGGGAGAAGATGATGGCAGAGCAATTAATACCAATTCAGTGGAAAGATGATGCTTTAGTGTTATTGGATCAAACGGTATTACCGAACGAAGTAGTCTATGAATCTTTTAAAACGGCTGAGGGTGTGTGGGATGCGATTCAAGTAATGAAAGTACGAGGAGCGCCGGCAATAGGTGTTTCAGCAGCCTACGGTGTGTATTTAGGAGTAAAGGAAGTTGCGGAAAGTTCGGCGGAAGAATTCATAGCGGAAGTAAAAAAGGTATGTGCATACTTAGCGACATCAAGACCGACGGCAGTAAATTTATTTTGGGCGCTTGAAAGAATGGAAAGTGTCGCGAAAGAGAATGCTCACTTATCAATTGCGCAGTTGAAAGATAGATTATTAGAAGAAGCAAAAGAGATTCATAGAGAAGATGAAGAAATTAACCGTCAAATTGGAGAACATGCATTAACATTATTCCATGATGGCATGGGGGTATTAACGCATTGTAATGCAGGTGCGTTAGCAACGACTAAGTATGGCACTGCGACAGCTCCAATGTACTTAGCGAAAGAAAAAGGATGGGACTTAAAAATCTATTCCGATGAAACACGCCCTAGATTACAAGGTTCAACGTTAACGGCATTAGAACTGCAGCGAGCGGGAATTGATGTAACGGTCATTACAGATAATATGGCGGCAATGGTCATGTCACAAGGGAAAATCGATGCAGTAATCGTTGGATGTGATCGTGTAGCAGCAAACGGGGATGTAGCAAATAAAATTGGAACATTAGGTGTTTCGATTTTGGCTAAATATTATAACATTCCGTTTTATGTAGCAGCACCAACGCCGACAATTGATTTGAAAACACTGACAGGAAAAGAAATTCCAATTGAAGAAAGGGATGCTTCTGAAGTGATCAATCGTTTCGGACAATACTCTGCTCCTCAAGAAAGTAAAGTATACAATCCGGCATTCGATGTCACGCCATATGAAAATGTAACAGCGATTATTACGGAAAAGGGAATTGTGAGAGCACCGTTTATGGAGAATTTAAAAAAGCTATTTCAATAAGTAGATAGTTTTTAGAAAAATAGTCATCATAAGTTTCTTACTAGGGGGATGTATATGTTACTGCAAAAAGAAAGAGAAGAAGTTGTAGCGTACGGAAAGAAAATGATTTCTAGTGGTTTAACAAAGGGGACTGGCGGTAATATTAGTATTTTTAATCGTGAACAAGGTCTTGTTGCAATTAGCCCAAGTGGTCTAGATTATTATGAAACGACGCCTGAAGATGTAGTTATATTGAATTTAGATGGTGAAGTGATAGAAGGAGAGAGAAAACCATCAAGCGAATTAGATATGCACCTTATCTATTATAGAAATCGTGAAGATATAAATGCGCTTGTACATACACATTCTCCTTATGCCAAGACAATCGCATCATTAGGATGGGAACTTCCTGCTGTATCATATTTAATTGCTTTCGCAGGCCCGAATGTACGCTGTGCACCATATGAAACATTTGGTACGAAGCAATTAGCAGAGGCAGCTTTCGAGGGCATGATTGATCGCCGTGCAGTTTTACTTGCGAACCATGGTTTAATGGCCGGAGCGAATAATATAAAAATGGCGTTTACTATTGCAGAAGAAATTGAGTTTTGTGCTCAAATCTATTACCAAACGAAAAGTGTTGGGGAACCAAAATTATTGCCAGAAGACGAGATGGAGAATTTGTCGAAGAAGTTTGAAGGGTATGGACAGCAGTAAAATGAAATGAAAACACCCTCAAGAAAAAATCTTGAGGGTGTTTCTTACACTTTCTTAAGCAACAAATACATAAAGTAAGGTGCACCAATTAAAGCAACGACAATACCAGCTGGAATACCGCTAGGTTCGACGATATTTCGTCCAATTGTATCCGCTAGTAGTAATAACCATCCGCCGATTAAAACGGCGATAGGGATGAATATTTGATGTCTTGGACCTACTAAAGATTTGGCGATGTGAGGAGCCATAAGTCCGATAAAGCTAATGCCTCCTGTTACGGAAACAGCAGCGGCAGCAAGTGCAACGGCTGCGATTAATAAGTATCTTCGTTCTTTTTCAATTTCAATTCCAACACCGATTGCTACTGGTTCGTTTAATGCTAGTATATTTAATCGATTTGCTTTATAGAAGACAAATGGGATTAATACGATTAGCCATGGAAGCATTGCTAAAACAAATGTCCAGTCATCTCCCCAAATGTTTCCGGCAATCCATTTAGCGATAAAGTCTACTTTCATACGATCTGCAGATGAAATAAGTACAATCATCGCGCCAGATAGTGCAAAGGAAAAACCGATGCCGGTTAATGTTAATCTTATTGGCTGAAGGCCTGTGGATTTGCTATATGAAAATACGTAAATTAGAACAGCTGTTAGAAACGCACCGATAAATCCAACGACTGGTAGTAGGTAAAGGAATGAACCTACGTCTATCGGGAAGTATAGAAAGAAAAAAGCAACTGCAACACCAGCACCAGCGTTAATGCCGAGAATACCAGGTTCAGCTAAATCGTTTCGGGTAATACCTTGTAATACAGCACCTGATAAAGCGAGTGCCATACCAGCTAATAATGTAATGACGATTCTAGGTAGCCTTAAAGAATATAAAACGAATTCTTCTTTAAATGAACCTTGTCCCATAAGTGTTGGGATTAATCTGTCATAGGAGAGAGCGGCAGAACCGAGTCCCATTCCAATTACAATTGTTGTGATGGTAAGTATGAGTAATGCAAGTATGATAAGGCGTTGTTTCTTTAGAATAGATTGCATCATGAGAAAGTTCTTCCTCCTTTACGTACAATAAATAGGAAGAATGGTAATCCTACAATTGCGACGATTGCAGCAACTGGTGTTTCATACGGAGCGTTAATTGTACGTCCGATTGTATCTGCGAGCAGCATAAAGGAAGCACCAGCGATCGCTGACATCGGTATAACAAAACGGTAATCTGGTCCAACGATTGGACGAACCATATGAGGTATCATTAAGCCGATAAATGCCATGTTTCCGACAAGCGCTACAGAAGCACCTGCAAGCAAGATAATAATGATAAATAAAATTGTTTTAATGACGATAATTTTTTGGCCGAGTCCAACAGCAACTTCTTCACTGAAACTAAGGACTGTCAATTTTCTCGCAAGTAAGATAGCGAGAAATATACTTATTGAAATAACCGGAATAATAATTTTTAATTGGCTCCAACTCGTTCCAATTACTCCCCCGGCAGTCCACATTGATACATCTTGTGAAATTTTAAAGTAAATGCCAACACCTTCTGAGATTGCAAGTAGAAATGCTGAAACAGCAGCACCAGCTAATACAATTCGAAGAGGGGAAAGTCCGCCCTTTTTCACCATGCCAATTCCAAATACCATAATAGCGCCAATTGCAGCACCGATAAAGCAAGCTAGTGTTAAGTAAAGGTAGCTTATAGAAGGATTGAAGGCAAGTGTTAGTGCAAGTGCAGCATTTGCGCCACCAGTTAGGCCAAGTAATCCAGGATCGGCAAGTGGGTTTCGCGTTAATCCTTGCATAATTGCACCAGAAACAGCGAGTCCAGCTCCTACAAAAATAGCAGCAACTTCACGTGGTAAACGTATTTCACGAAGGATGGATAGCTTATCTCCTTTAGCAGAGGAAGTAAGTGCTAACCATACGTCTTTTATAGAAGTATCTGCAGCGCCTAACACCATTGCAAACATAAAAATAAGAAAGAATGCAATGATACTCAAAATTAATTTGTATGTAAAAGCGTTGGAACGTAGGTTGTCTTGCTCTTTTTTCATTCGTTTCACATCTTTTCTTTTCATAGAATAAAGGAAGAGGAATTCTTAAATTAAGAATTCCTCATGTTTGTATTATTGACCAAGAAAGCTCTTCTTGAAGAAGTCTAGTTGGAAATCTAATGTAAGTGGATCATTGAAATAGAATTCCATCATGTTTGCTTCATATACACGATTATTTTTTACTGCTGGAATGTTTTTATATGATTCTGTCTCTTGGAATGAGTTATCAGTATCTTTGTTTTTACTTACGATTAAGTAATCACCAGCAAACTCAGGTAATACCTCAGTAGATAATGCGTAGTATCCTTCTTTTAAAGCTTTTTCTTTTACTTTTTCAGGCATTTTTAATTTCATTTCTTGGTAAAGAATTTCTGTTCCGCGGCCCCAGTTTTCGCCGTATACGTAAAGCTGTTTGTTGAAGTTTTCAACAACAGAAACGGTTGCATCTTCACCGATCTTCGCTTTAATGTCTTTTCCAGCTGTTTGTGCGCGTTTCTTGAAATCATCAACCCAAGTTTTTGCTTCTTTTTCTTTATTTAATAATTTACCGATTTCTAAGTGTTGTGTTAAGTAATCAACTTTTCCGTAAGTGTATGTTACAGTAGGAGCGATTTTCTTTAACTTATCAACATTTTTAATATTTGATAAACCAATGATTAAATCTGGATTTAATTCAGCAATCTTTTCAACATTCTCATCTGATACTTCAGCGACATTTTTCAGTTTGCTATCGAAACGTGGGTTTTGTTTAGACCATGAATCTACCCCAACAAGATTTACACCTAATGACATTACGTTACCAGCGAATGATGATAGGACAACAACACGTTGTGGATTTGCTGGAACTTCTACTTTACCATTTTCAGATTGGTATGTAATTGTTTCTGATTTCTTACCTTTTGCGTCGTTCTTCTTGTCTGTTGAACCGTTGCTACAAGCACTCATAACAAGGACGAACAGAACTGTTAGTGAAATAAATAATTTTTTCATCGTCTTTCTCCTTTAGATAGATGATATGTGATATACAATAAATTGTTTAGCTTTGATCTTTTGAAAAGTTAGTGGTAATACAAAAGTCTTATTAACAATCTTGAACTTGAGATTTTACCATATAGTATTCACCATAGTAATAGAAGAAGATGTAATCTCACAGTTGCTAATAATTAACAAATTGATAATGATTATCACTATTGATTCTTTAAATACTATAATTTTATATAGGTGTATTGTCAATAGTGATTTTGATTGTAAAATTTATAAAAACAAGTTATATTTTATTGAGAATGATAATCAATTATTAGTAGCTGAGGAGTGACACGAATGAATCAAGAAGAATTGTTTGATGTAACTGTGATAGGCGGAGGACCTGCAGGGCTTTATTCAGCTTTTTATAGCGGACTAAGAGAGATGAAAACGAAAATAATAGAATTTCAACCACAGTTAGGTGGTAAAATACATGTTTATCCAGAAAAAATGATTTGGGATATCGGCGGATTATTACCGGTTACTGGTGAGAAATTAATTGAGCAACTTGTACAACAAGGATTAACATTTCAGCCTGAAGTTGTATTGAATACAAAAATAGAATCAATTATTCGTAATCAGGATGGCATTTTTACGTTGAAAACAAGCTCTGGGGAAGAACATTTTTCAAAAACAGTGATCGTCGCAACTGGGAGTGGTATATTGAATCCACAAAAGTTATCAATTGAAGGTGCTGAGAGATTCGAAGTCTCAAATTTAAATTATACAGTTAAATCGTTAAAACGTTTCAAAGATAAAACGGTAATTATTTCAGGCGGAGGGAACTCCGCAATTGATTGGGCGAACGAATTAGAACCAATCGCGAAAAAAGTTTATTTAACATATAGAAAAGAAGAATTATCTGGTCATGAAGCACAAGTAAAACAACTTATGAACAGTTCAGCAGAATGTTTCTTTAATACATCGATTACAAAATTAATTGCTGGTGATAACCATGAAGCGATTGAATATGTAGAATTAACAAATCATGAAACTGGAGAAGTTTCTCATTTATCTATCGATGAAGTTATTATTAATCATGGATATGAACGCGATATAACATTATTAGAAAATAGTGAGCTAGATGTTGCAATTGTTGATAATTATTATATTGCAGGGAATGCAAATAGTGAGTCCTCGGTAGACGGATTATATGCCGCTGGAGATATTTTAAAGCATGACGGAAAATTACATTTAATTGCAGGGGCATTCCAAGATGCTGGAAATGCTGTGAATAAAGCGAAACAATTTATTCAACCTGATGCAAGTGAGTACGGAATGGTTTCTTCCCATAATGAAGTATTTAAGAAGAGAAATCGAGAATTGATTAAGCAGATGATGAAATAATAAAGGAACAAGTATACCCCCATTTACATCTCTATTTCTATGGACGAGAGATACAAATGGGGTTTTTCCTGTTTACTATATTTTCAATCATTTTCATGACACCGTTTTCATTAGTTCATGTCATATGAATGTATTTCTATAAAAAGGGAACACAAAGACTTGAACATTTTATTTGTAAATCTTTCTAGGAAACAATGAATCTATAGTTGGTTTGTGCGGACCATTATTAAATTATGCTGTCCCTTTTTCCTGTTCATTAGGAAATGGGATATTTTGTATAGAAACAATATATTGTTTTCCATGTTGTCGAGCTAATGATTCTAATATTTGACGAACGCGTTTTGTAAGATTGCCTTGTTTTTTTATAGCTTCACAATATGCATCATAGAAAACGTATTTAGCCCAAAGGAAATCATCTTGTTGGAATAAGAAATGATTTTTGTACCATTCACCAATCGTATGATAACAATTATTTTCATGTACTGCTGCACTTTGTGAAAGAATACGATCGGATAAAGACTTAGATAGATGAGAAATTGTGTTTTCTGTTTCAACTCGTAATGTTTTTTCTAACATTGTAATGATGTGACGAGTAGCCATATGTTAACTCTCCTTTGTGTAAATGGGTAATACCATTCTATATTTAAAAAAATACTTACTATACTATTATACAATATATGGAATGCATCTACCTGCTTTTTAATTTGTATTTACAAAATCTTTTTTATTTGTTTACAAAAATAAAGTAAGATACATTATGTATATGAAAAAATAATAAAGGAATGAACACATTGTATATAACGATAGAAGAGGCTGCGGAGTATTTGAAATTACCAAAATCGTATGTTGAAGACTTAATTCAGCAAAAGAAAGTTCGTGCATTGTTTGATGGAGAGCAATATTTAATAAATAAGGAACAGTTTAATACACATTTAGAACAAATGGAGAAATATAAGCAGTTAGTGGAAGAAATATTAAATGAACCAATTCCAGAAGATATGGATGTTAAAGACGAAGATTAAATTTATAAAAAGCCCCCGTATTAAGATATGCAGAAATGTATCTTAATACGTGGGCTTTTTATATTAAGGGATGAAAAAGTCATCCGAAATCCTAGAGTTACTTTAAGGGAAAGAAGATTTTATGGGGATTAGTATTATTAGTTAAAAGCATATTTTTTCATAGCGGGGACAAACATAGCGAACATAACCTGTACAGATACATATACTATCAGTGCAAAAGCTTATAAATTAATGGAAGGGGTTTTCTCGTGAGTTTATTTCATTGTGATTTTTTGAAAGACTTAATTGGATCTTACGTGAGAGTAAACAGAGGTGGTCCAGAATCTCAAAAAGGAATAATAGTCGCAGTATGTTCGGATTACTTTGTATTAAAGAGTGAAAAAGGAGAGCTTTCTTACTATCAGCTTCGCCATCTAAAAAGTGTTACAAAAAATACGAAAGATTGTGAAGCAGACGATTATGGATGGTTGGAATATGAAGATGACTTTGAAAAGCTACTTCAAAGCTTCAAATATCGCTGGGTGAAAATTAATCGGGGTGGCCCAGAAAAAATTGAAGGTATTTTACAAGATGTTTCTTGTGATTATGTGACATTAATTGTAAAAGAAGAAGTTATATTAATCTCAATAGCTCATATTAAGAGTGTTAGTTATAGCCCAGTAGTGTGCGGAGAGAGCGAAGAAAGTAACAGTGAAAGCAACAGTGAAAGCAATAATTCAGGTCGAACTCGTGCACAAAGACAATCAAGTAGAGGAAGATAATAAGGAAGGAGGATACGAACTTGGAGAGCGTATTATGCTGTGATCAAATTAAAGGTTTAGTCGGTGAGAATGTAAAAGTAAATCTGCGCGGACCAGAAAGTCGAGTAGGTGTACTGTTATCGTTAGGAAAAGATTACCTTACACTACAATTACCTCATGGAGAAGTAGTGTATTATCAGCTGAAACATGTAAAGAGTCTAGTCAAGAAAGTGAAAGAAACAAAATGTGACGATTACTATGGTTCATGTTTCTATTCTGATGAAGATACTTTTTTTGATGTATTAAAAGATCTGAAGTATAAGTGGATAAAGATTAATCGCGGTGGACCAGAGTGTGTAGAAGGTTTATTAAGTGAAGTGCATGAAGAATGTATTATACTAGTAAACTGTGATGAAGTTATTTATATAATTAATTATCATATTAAGAGTGTGAGTCAAATAGTGAAATGTAAAAAGAATGAAGATGAATAATGTTTAATAAATAAGAGGGGCATTATGATTGGAAGTAAAGAACGATTTCATAGTTCGCTACAATTATGAACGATATATGAAAAGGATCTCTTACTATTAAAAGACAGAACATTGCCCTGATTATTTTTTTAGAAATGGAAGGCAGGAAAAGTAGTATTTTATAGAAAGGAGGATATAGATGAATGAGTTAAACAAAAATATTGGAGAAAATATATACGTTAAATTAATCGGTGAAAAAAGATTTAAAGGTGTATTAATTGATGTAGGAAATGATATTGTAGTTCTTTACAATGGACAAGACTATGTATATATATCTTTATACCATATCCAGTATTATAAATTTTTAAGAGAGCATGATGAAGAAATATTAAAGCCTGGTGTGGACTCTGTAATTAAGAGGGAATCACCTTCAATTTCTTTGAGAAAAGTATTAATCACATCTAAAGGGATTTTTACAGAAATTTATGTGGCAGGAAATGTTCCGATACACGGTTATGTTACAAGTGTGATGAACGATTATATTGTTTTTTATAGCCCTGTTTACAAAACTGTATATATATCTTTAAAGCATTTGAAGTGGTTAATTCCTTATAAAGAGAACCAAGTGCCTTATTCCCTCAATAAAAATGAACTCCCCGTAAATCCATTAAATATTACTCTAGCTAGAACTTTTGAAGAACAGCTTATTAAAATGTCAGGGAAAATTATGGTGTTTGATTTAGGCGAGGAATCTAATAAAATCGGAAAGATGACGAAAATTGATGAAGGGCATATTGAAATATTAAAAGCACGTGACGCAAAAATGTACGTGAATATTCAACATGTGAAATCTGTCCATTGTCCGTAGGCTAGTTGAAAGGGCTGGCTTTTTCTTTTATATATAGGGAAGAAAAGGTCGAGCCTATTTGTTTAATTCGATTTGGATATGAGGGGGAAATGAATTGAATATCATATAGGTATGTTAGTGTGATCTTTGAAGGGGCAATCTTGTACTAAAGGTGTACGAGCTACCTTTTTGTGTATTCAACTCACTTTTGAGGAAGTGCTGCTCAACTACTTTATTAAAGGGGTTTTGTTTGTGGAGCAGTTTCCAGATTCGTTTTCGATTACATTACTTGGCAGTGCTGGTGGAGCAGCAAAAGCAGTGTTAGCAATTTTGAATCAAGCGGTAGTAAATGAAAAAGATCCAATTTATGAAGTGATAAAGAATGTGAACTTCCATTTGGTGGATATAAAACAAAAAGAGAAAAGTTATTATGATGAGTTGTTTCCAAATTTGAAAGAGCAATTTTTTTTATATGAAATAAACCTTCAAGATGTAGTCAAATTTAAACATCATTTAAAGGAAAAAAGAACGAAGGTTGTTATTGATGTTTCAGGTGCAGATACAATTAGGGTACTGAGTTGTTGTAATGACCTTGGCATTTGTTATATTAATTCGGCTTTGGAAAATGAGGCAGTAGATCAAGACGATAGTTTACTTGGTTTTCAGCTTACGGAAAGGTATACGAGGTTTGAGAAGGAGAAAGAAACATTTACAAATACAAGAGCGATTATAGGCTCAGGTATGAATCCTGGTGTTGTTCAATGGATGGTTGTTGAGCTTATGAAAGAACGTCCAAATGAAAAGCCGCGAGCATGCTATATTGTAGAACATGATAATTCATTTTTGAATGATAAAGAGCTTATAAAACCTCATACACTTTATGCATCATGGGCAGTTGAGCGTTTTCTTGATGAAGCGATATGGAGTTATCCTATGTATATGAGTCATCATCGCCCACTTTACTTTTATGAGGATGTATATGCTTCAGAGTATAAAGTAAAGTTAGGTGAAAAAGAATTTTATGGTTGCTTAATGCCACATGAAGAAGTTTTAATTTTAGGGAAATCTTTTAATATGGAAGTGGGTTTTCTTTATCGGATCAATGAGTATACAACAAACTTAATTAGACAGAACTTAGACAAAGTGGAAGATTTATGGAATTGGAATCGTAAAGTATTTAATCCAGCAGAAGATGATATTATAGGAGAAGATTTAGTCGGTGTGTTACTCGTTTATGAACATAATGAGACATACATGTATAATGTAATGAATAGTAGCCAAGTTTTTCGAAAATATAAAACAAATGCGACGTACTTCCAAGTAGGGTGTGGAATTTATGCTGGCTTATGTAGTTTACTGTTAGATACTTTTGGACAAGGCGCTTATTATGTAGAAGAATTATTATTAAATACTGAAAGTAAGTATGGGGAATATTTAAATTTATATATGAAGGATTTTGTAGTAGGACATAATAATTTTACAGATGGATTGCTAAATGATAGGGTAAGATGGATATAAATTGTAACTGAAAAGGAAGGAGCTGTATCTCCTTCCTTTTAGTATTAGAAGGTTACATGTTGCTCTGAAAGCAATTTCATAATTATAATTTAAAGAGATAACACTTGAAATGTTTTTTTGTATTGATCAAGAGGAGTTTTTATATGAACAAATACAAGAGCTTGATTTATGAAGAAAGAGAAGCTTTAAAAGTATTTATATTATTATTCTATATTATATTCTTTTTATATGACGTTATCTATTATTTTGTTTATCCCGCTATGAATATTAATGAAGCAAGGGTAGGGTGGCCAGAAGGTGGTATGGGAATAGGTGTATATATATTAGTAATATCTTTATTTCCTATTTCAATATATCTTCAAAAACAAGGTTATGTATATTTTGTGAAATACTTATTTTTAATTGGGTACATGCTTATTGATCTTATTAATAACTTAATGATTTATTTACACAGTGATCGTGTTTTTGAAAATGGAAATATGGTTGAAATATTTTTAATTTTATTTGCACCGATTTTCGTGAACAGAAAATATTTTTATTTCGTTTCCTGTAGTGTAATTGGAAAATATGTATTTTTTACTTTGATATTACAAGATGTAAAAGTTGTGATTCCGCTTGTATTATGTATATTCTTTTTCATCATTTCGCATTCTTTATTAAAGAGATTTCAATCTTATGTAAGGACAGTTGTTGAGATGATGAACAGTATGAAAGAGACAGAAAATTTAGCGGTTATTGGGACTATGTCTACAACAATCGCTCATGAAATTCGAAATCCATTAACAGCTTTAAAAGGATTTACACAAATTCAAAAAGAAAGAAATCCTGAAGATACGATGAGCTATGAGATTATGCTGCAAGAAATTGAGAGAATTAATGGGTTTGTTAGTGAATTGATGTTATTAGGAAAACCGAAACCAACAAATTATGAATGGTGTAATATAGGGGAAATCCTTTTATATGTTGTACAGTTAATGGAAAGCTATGCGACTCAATATAAAGTTAAATTTAATTTGCAAGTAGATGGAAATTTACCCGTTATAAATGGTGATGATAAGCAATTAAAACAAGTGTTGTTAAACATCATCAAAAATGGAATTGAATCGATGCCAGGAGGCGGAAATATTCGGATTCTGGCATATGAAAAAGCTGGAGAGAACTTGTGTATTTCTGTTGAAGATCAAGGTCTTGGGATAGAAAATGAGAAAATAGAAAAGATCGGAAAAGCTTTTTATACAACAAAAGAGAATGGTACAGGTCTTGGATTAATGATTACATATAAAATTATTGAAGAACATCAAGGGAGTATCGCGATTGAAAGTAGTATGGGGATAGGAACGAAAGTGGAAATTTATTTACCAACAGTGTAGTGCATTAGACGAAATTACTTTTCAGAAAAGTGTTCTTGTTGTGTAAATATAAACATTTTATAAAATGTTTCAAGAAGGGTTTTTTTTATAAAAAACTTCGTTTATAATGGAGGAAAATATCGACATAGAGCTTTTAGCTCATGTAACGGTTCAGTAGTGTTATGAAAAGAAAAGAAGGGGTGCACGCGCATCCTTTTTTCTATGCGGATATGATGAAAGGGGTGGTATGATGGAATTAACATTAAATTCGACTGTATGTTTACACACGATTCAATTTCGAAAAGAGCAAAAGAACTATATTGTAAAAGATACGATTACAGGAGAGACATATGAAATGCCGCCACTTTGGATTGATGCACTAGCAATGATGCGTGACGGTTTTTTATTGGGAGAAATTGAGGAGAAATTAAAAGAAGAATATCCAGCAGAAGAAGTAAATATGGTAGCATTTACGAGGCAACTGTTAGAGCTAGAACTTGTCGAAATGGTAGATGGAGAAGAGATAGCTTGTACAAAGAAGAAAGATAAAGATTATTTAGCGTGGATACGACCAAAGGTGGAGCAATTCTTTTTTAACTTAAATAAAAAATATAAAAGCAAAGGTCAAAAGTGATCTTTGCTTTTTTTGTAGACCATGTTTAAAAAATAACAGCGAATGCCCTTGCGAAAGCACCGTCACTATTTTTAATTTTTAAAGGTGCTGCTGAGAAAAAGAATCGTTTCGCTTTAATGGCATCTAAGTTTGTTAAGTTTTCAATTAAGTAAATATTATTTCCTAACAGTATGTGATGAATCGGTGATGTTTCTGTCGTTACCTCATCAGGAGAAATAAAATCTAAACCGACAGATTTTACTTTTAATTGAACTAGTTCTTCAGCTAATTCTTCGGAAAGATAAAACGCTTCTTTCTCATAAGCTTCGGTATTCCATTTATTAGATAGATTGGAATGGAAAATGACAATATCGCCTTCTTTTATGTCGACAGTATGTAATACTTCCTTAGGTAATTTTCGCTCTTGAACATGAGTCACATCGATAAGAACAGCTTCGCCTACAAATTGATTTAGGGGTAATTGATCAATAGTGGTTGCGCCTGAAATGAAATGAGCAGGCGCATCACAATGCGTACCAACATGAACGACAGAATGAAAATTCGTAACTTGATAACCTGTTTCTTCAACGCTTGTAATGGCTTCTAGTTGGATTTTTGGTGTTCCAGGAAATTGAGACATATTATTTTCAAACGTTTGTGATAGATCAATTACTTTCATTTTACATACCTCCAATATATTTTTTTCAAATAATAAAAAGCCCACCCTTCATAATCAAGAAAGATGAGCTTTACATACTAGTTGAGTTTTATCTTCCAAAATGCAATGCATTTTGCAGGAATTAGCACCTATTCAGTTTGCATAAACTGAGGTTGCTGGGCTTCAAAGGACCGGTCCCTCTGCCTCTCTTGATAAAGGTTTATTCGGTTTTAAATTCGGAATATTTGTGATATTTAAATTGTAATTCATTTCCTTTTTTCGTGCAATACAAATTAGGTGTTCACCCAAATAAAGTTGCTCGCATATTGTAGCTTATGTAAGTAGAATGCTGCGAAGGAGTGAGTGCAGTGACAGGGAATGTATTGAATTATTATGCCGGTGGAAATACAGCTAGAGGATTTCACAGCTTATACGAAGAGAATTTGAAGGGGCTAGACAGGTTGTTTATTTTAAAGGGAGGCCCAGGAACGGGAAAATCTTCTTTAATTAAGGCAATAGGTCGTGAATGGGTTGAAAAAGGATATGATATTGAACTTTTGCATTGTTCTTCTGATAATAAGTCAGTTGATGGAGTGATTATTCCGAAATTAAAAGTAGGAATTGTTGATGGAACATCACCGCATGTTATTGAGCCGAAAATGCCAGGAGTTATTGAAGAGTATATAAATTTAGGAGTTGCTTGGGACTCAGATAAATTAAGAAAGCAGAAGTTAGAAATTGAACGGTTTGTATTAGAAGCGGGCAAGGCTTTCAAATCTGCTTACGGATGTTTTAAAGAGGCGTTAGTTATACATGATGAGTGGGAGAAAATATATATTAATAACATTGATTTTAATAAAGCAAATGAACTAACAGATCAGCTAATTCAGAAATTATTTGCAGATAAAAAGGGAAAACAATCGATTGTGAAACATCGTTTTTTAGGAGCTGCTACACCGAAAGGAGCAGTTGATTTTGTTCCTAATTTAACAGAAGGATTACCACATCGTTATTTTATAAAAGGACGCCCGGGTTCTGGAAAATCAACAATGCTTAAAAAGTTATCGAAGGCAGCAGAAGAAAAAGGTTTTGACGTTGAAGTATATCATTGCGGATTTGACCCGAATAGTCTTGATATGGTTATCGTAAGAGAATTAGGATTTGCAATTTTTGATAGTACCGCACCACATGAATATTTTCCAAGTCGCGAAGGTGATGAGATTATAGATATGTATACTCTTATTGTTAAAACAGGGACGGATGAGAAGTATGCTACAGAAATTCGTGACGTTTCCATTCAATATAAAGCAAAAATGAATGAGGCAATGTCTTTCTTAGCAAAAGCAAAATCAGTTCGTGATAAATTAGAACGAATTTATATTGCTGCTATGGATTTTTCAAAAGTGGATGCATATAAAGAGGAGATTCAAAATGAGTTTGAACGCATTGCGGCTACTGTAATGGAAAAGAAAAAATAAGTGCTTTATTGAGCTGTCAGAAATTTTCTGACAGCTGTTTTGGTATATAGTAAAATTAGTCGTATATTTGTCGAATTACCAGGGAAATAATCAAAAAATGGAGATGGTATGAAATGAGAGAGAAAATTGAATTAGAACTAGAACGAATTGAAAAAGAGAATGATGTGAAAATTTTATTTGCAGTGGAATCAGGGAGTCGTGCTTGGGGATTCCCATCGAAAGATAGCGATTATGATGTTAGGTTTGTTTATATACATCCAGTAGAATGGTATTTATCAATTCATGATAAGCGTGATGTAATCGAATATCCAATTAGTGATGATTTAGACATAAGTGGTTGGGATATTAAAAAGGCATTGCAACTATTCGCGAAGTCAAATCCAGCTTTACTTGAGTGGATTCGATCACCAATTTTTTATTCGAAAAACTCTAACTTTCCAGAACAGCTTCAGCAAAAGAGTGAAAAGAATTTTGATCCGAAAGCAACGATATATCATTACTTACATATGGCTTCAAAAAATTATCGTGAATTTTTGCAAGTTGAAAATGTAAAGTTGAAAAAGTACTTTTACGTACTACGTCCTATTTTAGCTTGCAAATGGTTAGAAGAGAAAGGGACATTGCCCCCAGTAGAATTTGACCGGTTAATTATGGAACTATCAGTAGAGCCTAGTGTATTAGATGAAATTGAAAAGTTGTTAATAAAGAAAAAAGCAGGTACGGAATTAGATGTTGGATTGAAAATTGAGGTGTTAAATCAATTTTTAGAAGAACAAATTGATTATTATGAGCAATACGTGAAAGGGATTGAAAAGGGATTAGGGATTGATATTGAGAGTTTGAATACATTATTTCGAAATATGTTGTTTGAAGTATATGAAAAAGAGCACAAGTGAGTTTGTGCTCTTTTTGTGTTTTAGGAATAAAGAAAACGGTGCTAGTTACGATTATTCTTACAAAAGGGAGTAAATGAAAACTCACGCTGAATCTGTAATTATTCGTTATCAACTCGCTTTAATGGTTGATCTGCTGGACCTTCCATAACATCCCCATCAATTGAAAAACGGGAACCGTGACAAGGGCAATCCCAAGTACAATCACCGCTATTCCATTCAACTTCACAGCCGAGGTGTGTGCAAGTTGTATCGACGATATGTAATTTTCCTTCTTTATCTTTATAAGCACCTGCTCGTTTACCGTTGACATGTACAACAGAACCTTCGCCAACTTCAAGATTTTCTGGCTTACGTAATGCGGTTTCAATTTTTCCTTCAATTAAGTGTTTAGCAACATCAATGTTCTGAGAGAGGAAAGTTTTTATATCCGGATTTGCATGAAAGCGTGATGGTGCAAACAGTTCTTTATATGGGCTGTGGACTTTTAGAATGGAGTCCTTCAGTAAATGAGCTGCTGCAGTTCCAGTCGTCATTCCCCATTTACGATATCCAGTTGCCACAAATATATTTGGATTCCTTTCGTTAATATGTCCGATATAAGGGAGTTTATCTAGCGTGATTAAATCTTGCGCTGACCATCTATAAGGAATTTCATCTACTCCAAAAGTAGATTCAGCAAAGGAATATAGTGCATCATAATGAAGCATCGTATTAATTCCTTGGCCTGTTTTATGGCTCTCTCCGCCAATCAATATCAACTTTTCTCCATTGCTTGTCGTATAACGTATGGAGCGTTTTGGATCATCGATACTTAAATACATGCCTCCTGGATAATCCGTTTTTGCTTTTATTGCGAGGGCGTAGGAGCGTTCTGCGTACATTCGCGTAAAGAAAAAGCTATTAGCATCATAAAAAGGAAAATGTGAACAAGAGACAATATATTTACAAGTGATGCGATGGTCACCCTTTGTAATTACTTGTGGATAATCTCCTTTTTCCACATCCATAGCTGTTGTTTGTTCATAAACTTTGCCACCCATCTCCACAAACTTTTCTAAAAGTGTTTTCAAATAAAGGAGGGGATGGAATTGTGCTTGATTTTTCATTACAAGTGCAGATTGTATTGGAATAGGAATCGATAGAGATTGAACATAGTCACAAGGTATATTTAATTTTTGATAAGCTTCATATTCTTTCGATAAATTTCTTAATCCGTTATCGGTAGTTGTATATAAATAGGAATCTTCATTTGAGAAATTACAGTCGATTTTATATGTTTGAACAGTTTCATTTATGAATTGTAGAGCATGATTATTTGATTCATAGTAAAGCCTGGCCTTTTCCACACCGAAATGATTTATTAATTCGTCGTAAATAAGATCATGTTGTGCTGTTACTTTCGCTGTTGTATGCCCAGTTGTTCCGTTTAAAATAAGACCAGAATCAATTAAAACAACGTCGATGCCTTCTTTTGCAAGTAAATAGGCAGTAGTAATACCTGTAATACCAGCACCGATAACAGCAACTTCTGTCTTTATATTTTCGGATAAATGAGGAAAAGTAGGAAATTGAGTAGATTCAATCCAATAGGATGATGGTAACTGCGGAAATGTGTCATCTGTCATTTTGAAAACCTCCAAATTAGAACAATTTTCCTTTTAATATTTCCATATTATATGGAATTCATGTATGTTGTTTTCGTAGCGTTCTATTTTTACTAAACGAAAGAAAAAATATTTTAATATAATTATTTTATTGGGGCAGTATGAAGAAGTAGGATTTATATAAAGATAAATTCAAGTGATTCCATTTGTTGATTACATAGAGAGTTCTTGAATAAGATAGAGTCTATGTTGTTTAAGTGGATATGTATATATAGCTGATAAAGCCTTATGAAATCTATGCTTTTTCTTTAGTGAAATAAAGTATAATTATAAAAATATAACCAACTTTTATTACTAGGTCATAAAAGTTGTTGACAATATAGAAATTCTATTGTTATGATTCATCATGTGGAAAGGTTGATAGAGAGTAAAGAGAGAAATGTTTTTCATTGATAATAAAAGCGAAAATTAAGTGACGATAGAGTGAGTATATTTTCCTTATGATAAATGCTTTTTGGATCACGTAGTAAAATCAATCTGGAAGCAAGAATTGATATATGCAAGTTGCGCGGGGCGCGGCATAAGAAAGGGGCAAAAGGATGAAGGAGCTTCATACGTTTGGGTGGTATGCAGCACGTGTAGCACCACATTTGCCGAAAAAAGCATTTAAACCAGTTCCTAATCGATTATTTGGTGGACTGGCTTATTTACTTGTGGCATTGGCTGGTTTAATAACGATCGGTGTATTTGAATTGAATGTGTGGGCAAATCTAGGAATTGCAATTGTTCTTGGATTATGTTTTGCTTCACTTGGATTTTTAGGACATGAAATTTTACATGGAACAGTTGTAAGAAAGGCATGGCTTCGTGATTTTTTAGGTGCGATAGCATTTATGCCATTATCAACTGGCCCAAAACTTTGGAGAAAGTGGCATAATGCAACGCATCATGTTCACACACAGCATGAAGAGAATGATCCAGATGCATGGCCGACATTTGAGAAACTGAAAAAGAGTAAGTTTTTGAGTTGGGTATATCGCATGCCTCTTCATGTACGTTCATTCTTTAGTTTCCTGTCACTAACAATTCAATTTACGTTACATTCGACTCGAATGTTCTTTCATTTTATAAAAGAATTTAAGTCATCCAATCAAAAATCTGTATGGCTTCAACTTCTTTTGCCCTGGACAGTTTGGATTAGTTTATTGTTTATTATGGGACCTACAAAGTGGTTCTTTGCATACGTGATTCCGTTGTTAATTGCTAACTTTATTGTAATGGCGTATATCGCAACAAATCACCGCTTAAATCCTATTGTTCCAGTAAATGATCCTTTAGCAAACTGTTTATCAGTAACAGTACCGCGCTGGGTAGACGTTTTACATTTCAATTTCTCATACCATACAGAACATCATCTGTTTCCTGCTATGAGTTCTAAATACTATCCATTAGTAAAAGATAAAATTAAAGAAATGTGGCCGGAACGCTATCACGAAATGCCGATGACAAAAGCTTTGGCAGCACTTTGGAATACACCACGTGTGTATTATCACGGAAGTGAATTAGTTGATCCGCATAGGGAGCATTTCTATGGTTCTTTAGGAAATGGATTGGATCCTCATAATATTTCATATCGTGAGGAACATATAGAGGAAAAAGAGACTATAAAAAAAGTAAATCAATAATAGACATATCTTACGATGAAAAAGCAAGCTCTCTTAGAGCTTGCTTTTTGTTATAAAGAGACTTCTTTCTTGTTCTTCGTCTTGACCTGGACAGAGTTATTTTCTTTTCGTTGTAGTCGTTTTTCTAGAAGACTAACAAGATAAGTAAATAGAAGAACTAGTGCGAGATAGTATACACCAACAATGATATATGTATCTAATTGCTGGAAGTTACCTGCGGCAATTGATAAACCGGATCCCCATAATTCGGACATTCCTACATAAGCGACAAGTGAAGAATCCTTTAATCCAATAATAAATTGGTTCCCTAGAGGGGGAAGAGACAGACGAAATGCTTGTGGTAATATAATCCGGCGCATCGCTAAAGGGTAAGGCATACCTAAAGAGCGAGCAGCTTCCAATTGTCCACGGTCAACGGACTGAATGGATCCGCGGAAAATTTCAGTAATATATGCACCGTTATGGATTGCTAAAGCAATTGCTCCTGCCCAAAAAGGAGTGAAGACAATAATCGATGTAATACCGAAATAGAGAATGGCAATTTGAACAATTAAAGGTGTACCACGAATAATGGCGATATATACATGAGCAATACTATTTAAAATCTTATTGTTAGAGATTCGAAAAAAAGCGAATAGTAATCCAATTAGTGAACCAAGTAATAGGGATGTTAGTGTTAATTGTAATGTGACAATAGTAGCCTTTAAGAGTGTGGGATAAGTAGACATAAAAATTTCAAACATATGTGTCACCTCATATTGTATGGATTTTAGTAGGGAATGAAATACCCCACATAAAAAGTGGGGCATAATGTATGAAACATTTGAATAGCTAATTTACTTCGTTTTTTCCTCTTCACCGAGAATATTACGCCCAAACCATTTTTTACTGATCTTTTCATACGTACCATCTTTAATGATTTCATCTAAAGCTTTATTTACTTTCTCAACCATTTCTTTATCATCTTTACGAATAGCAATTCCCATTTCATCAAGATTTAATGGTTTTCCAGCTTCTTTTATATTTGATTTACCTTCTTTGATCATACGTAAACCGACCATTTGATCAGTGATTACTGCATCAATACGTCCAGGCTCTAAGTCCATAAGTGCAGTAATATCGCTATCATATTCTGTGATTTGATCTGTATGTTTTGCAACAAGGTCTTTAAAGGTACTAGCTTTTACAACACCAATTTTCTTACCTTTCAAATCTTCTGGAGAAGAGATAGATGTATTCTTTTTAGCCACAAAAATTTGGGCACCAGAACGATAATAAGGATTGGAGAAACTAACAGCTTTTAAGCGTTCTTCTGTAATTGCCATACTGCCCAATATAGCATCATATTTTTTCGATTGTAGACCTTGAATTAGCGTTTCCCATGGATTTGTAATAGGAGTGGGTTTCATATTCATTTTTTTCGCAAGTGCCTCACCAATTTCCACATCAAAACCGGCAAGCTTTCCGTCATTTTCTTTATAGTTAAAAGGTTTATATAAGCCACTCATCGCATAACGAAATTCTTTTTCACCATTTGAAGAAGTAGTAGCACTTTCCTTACTACAGGCTCCTAGTATGAAGGATGTACATAATGTAATACTCGCAACAATGGTTAATAGTTTTCTTTTCATAAAACCCCTCCTATATATTGATCATACGGATGGTTTTAAGTATGTTACTGAGATATTTTATTTGGACAATTAGTTGTGCACCGTATGAATGTATTTCTTTTCATTTGAAACAGAAGTTACATTATAAAACGTTACGTAAAAATTGTTTTGCTCGTTCATGTGATGGAGCTGAAAAGAATTGTGCTGGCGGAGCGTCCTCTACAATCTTTCCGTCATCCATAAATATGACGCGATCAGCTACATCTCTTGCGAAATTCATTTCATGAGTAACAATAATCATGGTCATTCCTTCTTCAGCAAGTTCTTTCATAACTTGCAATACTTCTCCAACAAGTTCAGGGTCTAAGGCTGAGGTAGGTTCATCAAATAGCATAATTTTAGGATTCATAGCAAGAGCTCGTGCAATCGCAACGCGTTGTTTTTGACCACCTGAAAGTAGGTGAGGAGTTACATCCGCCTTATCTTGTAGGCCGACTTTTTGTAGGAGTTGATTCCCAACATCCTTCGCGTCTGCTGTCTCCAATTTTTTTACGTGAATAGGTGCTTCTATGATGTTTTCTAGTGAGGTCATATGAGGAAAGAGGTTAAAGTGTTGAAAAACCATACCGACATTTTCACGGACTTTGTTTAAATTTGAATGCTTCGGATCAATTCGTTCACCTTGTAAGTGAATTTCACCTTCATCGTACATTTCTAAAAAGTTAAGACAGCGAAGTAATGTACTTTTGCCGGAACCACTGGCACCGATTAAAACAACAACTTCTTTTTCTTTTACTTCTAAATCAATTCCTTTTAAAACATCAAGTGAGCCAAATGATTTTACTAGATTTCGAACTTGAATCATACAAAACCCCCAGTCAAAAATATATTTTACAAATGTTGCCCCTTATTTCTGTTATTAGTCATAAATTGTCAGAATCCTTTATTTTTTTTGACGGAATTTGATATTCAAGGGAATTATGATTTTTAAAATCTCTATATCTTTCTATAACGAAAATATGGATAATGATATATAGGTAGCACTTATATTGCTTATAAGAAGGGGGAAAGAAGAGATGGAAAAAGAAAGGAAGACATTTTCCTTTGGCTTACGTACACAACTTATGCTATTCACTACAGTTTTAGCTTTCATTACATATTCAACAAGTTTATTTTTTATTTACGTTATATATGATTATTTTCAAAGTTATGTAAGTCAAACTGTTTATAATATTATCGTTATGTTATTAGGTGTAGTATGGTCTGGAATTTTAGCGTATGGGGCAGCAATATTTTTAATTAAACCACTTCGAAAGTTGGAAGAAGCAGCAAGGAAAGCGGCTGATGGTGATATTCGTGAAGATGTCCCGTTGCCAAAAGTAGATGATGAGATTAAATCTTTAAGTGTTGCATTTAATATGATGCTCGAGAACTTAAGAGGTATGGTAAAAAATATTGATACTACATTTTCGTATACAAATAATCAAGTTCAGCAAATTAGAAGACAAACAGGGGAAGCGACAAAGCAAGCACGCGGTGTGTCTGAAACTCTTGCAGAGATTTCTTCTGGCGCCGAGCAATCAGCAGCTTCCATTCAGGCGATTGTTTCAACTGTCGATACAACAACCTCTATTGCGAGTGAAGTAGAAGAAAAAGCAAAACAGTCCGACGAGTTGTCTTTAGAAATGGTTCAAGCTTTAGGACAAAGTACACGTGTCTTTACTTCTTTAATTCAAGGCATTCAAACATTGGCAAAAGAGAATGAAGATTCGATGCAAAATGTACAGAAGTTAGAAGAACGAATGAAACAAGTAGAACATATTGTTTCTGTTGTGAGTGAGATTGCTAGTCAAACGAATTTATTAGCATTAAATGCTTCTATTGAGGCAGCTCGTGCTGGAGAGCATGGAAGGGGCTTTGCAGTTGTAGCTGAAGAAGTACGTAAACTTGCTGATGAAAGCGATCATTCTGCAAGAAATATATCGCAGTTATTACGAAATATGCAAGAGGAAGTGCAACAAGTCGCATTGAAAATGACGGAGCAAGTGAAAACAGCTAAAGAAGAGGCAAAACGAGGAGAAGCTACTGAATTAATTTTAAAAGAAATGTCATCGAGTATTATGGAAGTTGCCGATGCAACTAAGCAAATTAGTAGCTATATGAACGAACAAGTGAGTCACATTCATCAAACAGGAGCACAGACGAAGGCTGTAGCAGCAATTGCTGAGGAAACATCAGCTGGTTCACAAGAAGTGGCACGTGTGACGTTGCAACAATCTAAAAATATGGTAGTAATCGATCAATTATTAAAGGATTTAGAGAAGCAAGCAGCGGACTTGAAACAAACCATTGAACGATTTTCAATGTAAAAAGGAAGAACAGAATTCTGTTCTTCCTTTTTACGTATGGAAAGGAGGAATGCTTTGTTGAAAACGAAAAACATTACAAGGGTCATATGCTGTCTTCACTTTACGCAACCTTTGAAAATTAGAGCCATAATAACTAGTTTGCCAATTTTTTATGTCGATATCGGGCCAATTGACATAATCTCCTAGTGTGTAAGGATCTAAGCTTTCCCGTAAATCTTTAACCCAGCGTATATTTCGATTTTCTTCATCGTTGCATTTCCAAGAAGTAATATATTCTTGAGCAATAATTGCCTTGCGGTGGAAATAAGCTGTTTCATTAGGCGAAATGTTTTCTACAGCACCTACGAGTGATTGGTGCCAAATACTCGCATCTTTATTTGGTGCATGAGAAAGAAAATATTGTAAGATTTGAATACCTTTAAGAGGGATAGGTTTATATACGTAGGAACCAGAGCGTTTGAATTTTTCAGGAATATTGCCGCTATTAAAGAATTGAACAGCCTTTATATACGGGACTTCATCTATAAAGAGAGAAGGATTACCAGTTTCAAGAAGAGGAGATAATAGATGATAGAGTTCAGAAGGAGAGCCGACAAATTCACCTTTCACCTCGATTTTATTTCGTTGTTTAGAGAATAATTCAATTGATGAAGTGAGACGTTCATCTATATAAGGTGCCCAGTTTTGCCAAGCTTGAAATGCAGCAATAAAGTCTTTCCATTCCCATGTAAGTGAGAAAATTGATACGTTTTTAATAGGGTGGACTCGAAAGGTTAAGGAAGTAATAATCCCGAAATTTCCACCGCCACCGCCACGGCATGCCCAAAATAGGTTAGGGTTTTCTTGTTCATTTGCACGAATGATTTTTGCACCAAATTTCCCGCACGCTTGTACCATTTCGACTTCTACTAATTGATCACATGTTAGTCCAAATAAGCGTGAAAGCATGCCAATGCCACCGCCGAGTGTTAACCCCACAATTCCGACACTTGCACTTGTGCCAGCTGGTATTGTAACACCATATTTCCAAAGTTCTTTGTACACAGTGCCAAGATTTGCACCCGCTTCAATTGTTGCTGTTAATTTTCCTGTACTAACCGTAATTTGCTTCATTTCACTCACATCAATAATAAGCCCGCCATTTAAAAGAGAGAAATTTTCGTAGCTATGTCGTCCACCTCTTAAGCGAAATGGTATATGACGCTCACGTGCCCATTTTAAGGCGTTACACACATCATTTTTATTTTGACAAAAAACAATAATACAAGGAAATTTTGGAATGCTTAAATTTAAATTTATTCGGGCTATGTCATACCCAGGATCCGAGGGAACGACGATACGACCAGTTAATTTTGTTTGTTTCAATTTATATCTCCTTTCTGAAATAATATGAGCTTGTATTAGTATATGAAGAGTGTATTTAACACGCATGGACGAGAAGAAGAGAAGGGTTAGATTTATCCCGTTATTTGCGAGCGGTAAGACAATCCGGCTGAAAAAAAGGAGATAGGGCTGCTCGTAAAATCTCGATTGGTAAGGGCTAATAATCAGCGGGGAATGGACACCTCCTTAACGATTAAAGTTTCACTTTATCTTTGTGAGAAATAAATAAGGCATAAGAATAAGGAAACTACATAGAGTTCAATGAAAACAGTTGCAAACTATTCATATTTTGTTATGATAGTGTTACGAAAACGTTTGCATAAAAAATCCGATGGGATGCAAAAGGAGAGAATTAGTATGAATAAGACATGGTGGAAAGAAGCTGTCGCTTATCAAATTTATCCACGTAGCTTTATGGATTCAAATGGTGATGGTATTGGAGATTTACAGGGGATTATTGCAAAGCTGGATTATTTAAAAGATTTAGGTATAGATGTAATTTGGATTTGTCCAATGTATAAATCACCTAATGACGATAATGGTTATGATATTAGTGACTATCAAGATATTATGGATGAATTTGGTACGATGGAAGATTTTGATATGCTACTAGATGAAGTTCATAAGCGTGACATGAAGCTTATTATTGATTTAGTTATTAATCATACAAGTGATGAACATCCATGGTTTATTGAATCAAGTTCTTCTAAAGACAATCCGAAGCGTGATTGGTATATTTGGCAGGATGGTAAAGACGGCGCGGAACCAAACAATTGGGAAAGTATCTTTAATGGTTCTGCATGGGAATATGATGAAGTGACAGAGCAATATTATTTACATTTATTCTCGCGTAAACAACCAGATTTGAACTGGGAGAATAAAGAAGTTCGTGAAGTTTTATATGATACTGTTAATTGGTGGCTTGATAAAGGTATTGATGGTTTCCGCGTCGATGCGATTAGTCATATAAAAAAAGAAGATGGTCTGAAGGATATGCCAAATCCAAAAGGGTTAAAGTATGTGCCTTCTTTTGACAAACATATGAATGTAAATGGTATTCAGCCATTACTAGAAGAATTAAAAGAAAACACATTTGCTAAATACGATATTATGACTGTTGGAGAAGCAAATGGTGTGAAAGTTGAAGATGCTGATCTTTGGGTTGGAGAAGAGAATGGTAAATTCAATATGGTATTCCAATTTGAGCATTTAAGCTTATGGGATGCAGAAAAGAAGAAAGATCTTGATGTTGTTGAGTTGAAAAAAGTATTAACAAAGTGGCAAAAAGGTTTAGAAAATAAGGGATGGAATGCTTTATATATTGAAAATCATGATAAGCCACGTATTGTGTCTACTTGGGGAAATGATAAAGAATATTGGCGTGAAAGTGCAACGGCTTTAGGAGCGATGTATTTCTTTATGCACGGCACACCGTTTATTTATCAAGGACAAGAAATTGGTATGACAAATGTTCAGTTCCCAAATATTGAAGATTACGATGATGTAGCAATTAAAAATTTATATCGTGAGAAAATTGCAGAGGGCGTATCACATCAAGATATGATGGAAATTATATGGGCTTCTTGCCGCGATAATTCACGTACACCTATGCAGTGGAATGATGAAATGAATGCTGGCTTCACAACAAGTACACCTTGGTTTAGCATGAATCCAAATTACAAAGAAATTAATGTTGAAAAGCAAAAAAATGAAGAGAACTCTATTTTCAATTTCTATAAGAAAATGATTGCCTTGAAAAAAGAGCACGATGTACTGAACTACGGTACGTACGATTTACTTTTAGAAGACGATCCACAAATTTATGCATATACACGTACGTTACAGGATGAAAAAGTCATTGTAATTAGTAATATCTCAAAAGAGGAAGCTGTGTATAATACGAGTTTATTCGCATTAGAACGCAAACGTTTGCTTTTAAATAACTATAAAGTTGCGGAACATGAACAAATAACTACAATCACGTTAAAACCTTATGAAACAAGGGTTTATCGCATTTCATAATGAAAAAGGATGCTCCTTGAGCATCTTTTTTTATGAAAAAAAATAAATTTCTATTGCAATGTGAAAACGCTTTTATTAAAATAGATTTATGAAAACGGTTGCGTAAAGAGAAAAAAGTAACATAAGGAATCGTTTTCATAAGAGAAACAGAAATTATAATTTAAATCATTATGTTGTTATAAATAAAGGGGAGGAAGAACAGATGAAAATTACGTCTTTTGATTTTTGGCAAAAGTTCGGGAAAGCATTATTAGTGGTTGTAGCTGTAATGCCAGCAGCTGGTTTAATGATTTCCATCGGTAAGTTAATTGGGATGTCTGCTGGGGATATTAACGCAGTTCATACAATTGCTCGAGTAATGGAAGACATCGGTTGGGCAATTATTACAAATCTACACATCTTATTCGCAGTAGCAATTGGGGGATCTTGGGCGAAGGATCGAGCAGGTGGTGCATTTGCAGCACTATTAGCATTCGTCTTAACAAACAGAATTACAGGAGCTATATTTGGCGTAAACGCTCAAATGTTAACGGATTCAAAAGCGACAGTTTCTTCATTTTTAGCAGGAGATTTACTTGTAAAAGATTACTTTACTTCTGTACTTGGTGCACCAGCATTAAACATGGGAGTTTTCGTAGGGATTATCACAGGTTTCTTAGGAGCTACTTTATATAACAAATACTACAATTATAATAAACTGCCACAGGCATTAGCATTCTTTAATGGAAAACGATTCGTACCATTCGTTGTAATTGTTTGGTCTACAGTCACTGCGATTTTATTATCACTTGTATGGCCATTTATCCAAAGTGGATTAAATGAATTTGGTCGCTGGATTGCAGCATCTAAAGATAGTGCACCAGTTATTGCACCGTTTGTATATGGAACGTTAGAACGTTTATTATTGCCATTTGGATTACATCATATGTTAACAATTCCGATGAACTACACAGAGCTAGGCGGAACATATACGATGTTAACTGGCTCAAAGGTTGGACAAATTGTAGCAGGACAAGATCCGTTATGGCTTGCATGGATTACAGATTTAAATAATTTATTAGCAAATGGAGATACGAAAGCATATAACGATTTATTAAATAACGTTGTACCAGCTCGTTTCAAAGCTGGACAAGTTATCGGCTCAACGGCAGCGTTAATGGGGATTGCGTTTGCGATGTTCCGTAATGTTGATAAAGAAAAACGTGCAAAATATAAACCAATGTTCTTATCAGCTGCATTAGCAGTATTCTTAACAGGTGTAACAGAACCAATTGAATTCATGTTCATGTTTATTGCACCAGTATTATATGTTGTGTATGCAATTACAACAGGACTTGCATTTGCATTAGCGGATTTAATTAATTTACGTGTTCATGCATTTGGATTTATTGAGTTAATTACACGTACACCAATGATGATCAATGCAGGTTTAACGAGAGATTTAATCAACTTTGTCATTGTTTCATTAGTGTTCTTCGGCCTTAACTTTACGTTATTCAACTTCTTAATTAAAAAATTCAATTTACCAACGCCAGGGCGTGCAGGTAACTATATTGATAATGAAGATGAGTCAACAGAAGGAACAGGAAATGTACAAGATGGTTCATTAGCAACAAAAGTTATTGATTTATTGGGCGGAAAAGATAATATTGCTGACGTAGATGCTTGTATGACACGTTTACGTGTAACAGTAAAAGATTTAGATGCCGTTGCACCAGAAGCAAAATGGAAACAAAATGGTGCTTTAGGACTTATTGTAAAAGATAAAGGTGTACAAGCAGTATATGGCCCGAAAGCTGACGTATTAAAGTCAGATATTCAAGATATGTTAGGTGCGTAATAATATGAAATTGCTAACTTTAAATTGTCACTCTTGGCAAGAAGAGAATCAAATTGAAAAAATAAAGTATCTTGCTAAAGCAATTCAAGAAGAAGATTATGATGTGATCGCATTGCAAGAAGTAAGTCAGTCTATACAAGCTGAAAATGTATGCGGTAACAAGAAAAAAGATAATTTTGGACTTTTACTGCTAGAAGAGTTAAGAGCATTAAATGTAAAAGAATACAATATTATTTGGGATTTCTCTCATATTGGATATGACGTGTACGAAGAAGGATTAGCAATTATAACAAAGCACAACATTGTAAAGGAAGATACGCTCTTTGTCTCAGAAAATAAGGATACAACGTATTGGAAAACACGCAAAATTGTAAGTGCAACAATTGCTTATAATGATAAGAATATAACGTTTTATTCTTGCCATCTCGGTTGGTGGAATGATGAAGAAGAATCATTCAAAGACCAAGTTGATCGTTTAATGGAGCGTGTAAATAGCAATGAACTTTCCTTCTTAATGGGTGATTTTAATAACAATGCTCGTTTGGAAGGAGAGGGTTATGAGTATATGATGCAAAAAGGTTTATATGACACATATGAACTAGCGATAGAGAAGGATGAAGGAACAACTGTCCAAGGAGAGATTGCTGGTTGGGATGAAAATAAACAAAACTTACGAATCGACCTAATATTAAGCAATCAAAGTAAAACAGTTAATTCTTCAAAAGTCATTTTTAATGGAACAAATCGAAATGTAATTTCTGACCATTTCGGTGTAGAAGTACAATTAGATATATAATAGAAGAAATCCTCACAGATAATGAAAAGCTGTGAGGATTTTTTGATAAATACAAGTATTCCCAAGAGAAAATACTTGTATTTTTTATGACATTTCCTATATATTTGTTATTATTGAATGTAAAACTAATTTGGTCATTTTGTATGCATACTTTTTTTACTTCGTTATATAATGAAGTAAGTGAAATATTTAATGGGAAAAATAGTATGTTTTCGTTTAATCCACGATGTAGAAAGTGATATAATTACAAAATGTATGTATCATTTTCTAAAGAAGGAAAAATATATAATTAGGTGATAACTTTTATGAAACAAATTTGGCGTATTTATAAGACAGATTTACGGAATGTAGCCAAACATTGGGCTGCAATTGTTATTGTTTTAGGGTTAATGATTTTACCATCGTTATATGCATGGTTTAACATTAAAGCTTCTTGGGATCCTTACGGAAATACGAAAGGAATCCAAATTGCAGTTTCTAACCAAGATGTTGGATCAAATTTAAGAGGGAAAGATATTAACATCGGGGAAGAAATTGTAGATTCACTTAAGAAGGACAAAAATTTCGGGTGGAAGTTTGTTGATGAAAAGCAAGCAATTTATGGAGTAGAGCGTGGAGATTATTCCGCAAGTATTACTATTCCAAAAGATTTTTCTGAAAAGATTGCAACGGTCTTGAATGAAAATCCACAGAAACCAGAACTTGATTACTATGTAAATGAAAAAGTAAATGCGATTGCACCGAAAATTACAGCTAAAGGTGCATCGGGTCTTACAGAAGAGGTTAGTAAAAACTTTGTTAAAACAGCAAACGGTGAGATTTTTGAAATCTTCAATGACCTTGGAATCGATTTAGAAACTAACTTACCAAGCATCGAGAAAGTAAAAGATCTTGTATTTAAATTAGAAGCGCAGTTCCCAGAAATGAATACACTTATGGATAAGGCGTTAGATGATGCGACTCGAGCGGAAGATATCGTGAAAGTAGCACAAAAAGATCTACCTGTTGTAGAGAGTGTAATAAATGATGGGCAAGAAGCGTTGGCAAATTTAGATAAGTTCTTTGCAAGACAAGATCAAACATTAAAGAATGCTCCAGGAACGATAAGAAATGATTTAGTAGCAGCAAAAGGTGTTATGGATAGCGCAGCTGCATTTACTGACTTTTTAATGAATCCGGGTGTAGATTTAAATATCCCTGATTTTTCTGGAATGAATGGATTACCTGAATTCCCGGCGAGACCGGATCTTTCTAAGTTGAACAATGATGGTTACAAAAGTATAGCGCAAAATATTAATCAAACAGTAAATAATGTTTTAAGTTCATCCCGTGCAGGAACGGCTTATGGGAAAAGTGTTGTAAATGGATTGCAAAATGGAAAATTTGATCCGGAACAAGCAAAGAAAGATTTAAATGCGGTATCAGATCAATTGCAATCTCGTACAGAGGGTATTTCGTATCTTATTAATGTATTTACCGAACTTCAGAAATCAGTAACGACTGATTTTGGTAAAAGCTTTTTCCAAGGACGAGTGGATCGTCTGACGAAGCTTAAAGGCGGTATGGAAAATGCAAATAACGGTATTAAAGATATTGTAAATGCTATTGGTACAGGACAAGAAGTAAAGAAAGATGTAACAGATGTAGCTAATCAAAAATTAGATGCAGCAAATGCGTTAATTGATCAAGCTGAAAAAGATTATAATGAAACATTTGTAGCAGATTATAAAAAAGCAGTTAGCACAGTAGATCAAGCTAAAGCTGATGCAAATGAATTATATGATAATGCGAAAGCAGATTACGATAAAGCGAAAAATGGTTTTGAAAGTACTAAATCTAGTTTCCAAAAAGCACTAGAGGATGTACAAAATAGAGGCGTTAACGGTTTAGAAGGTTCGAAGGAAGCCTTAAAAAGTTTGAATGGTCAATTCCAATCTGGAATCGGTTTAATTGATGATATGATTCCCGTTCTAGAAAGCACAAATAAGGTTTTAGCAGATGTAAATAGTGATAAAAACCTTAATAATGGAATTGCAAAATTAAATAAAGCGAAAAGCAGTTTACAAAAAGGTGTAGAGGCAACGAATAAGGGTATTACACTTCTTAACAATGGCCAGAAACCGACAAAAGATGTAATTGAAAGTATTAACAATGCTGCGAAAGGCGGAGCAGCTCAATTAGCAGATGTATTATCGACGTATGATGCAGAAATTGTACCAGGCTTCAATACAGCAATTGCTCGTACAAAAGAGATGTCGAAAAATACAACTCAAATTTTAAATGATGCAGACAAAAAGCTTCCAGATGTTAAAAAATTACTAGAAGATTCATCAAAAGGCTTAGTAGACGGTAGAAAGAAATTAGCAGACATTAAAGCTGAAATGCCGGAGACTGAGAAAAAGATTAAAGAATTAGCAGATAAAATTCGTGATTTTGAATCTGAAGAGGATATAAAAGACATCATACGCTTATTAAAGAATGATGTTGAAAAGCAAAGTGACTACTTTGCAAATCCAGTAAATTTAAAAGAGAATAAATTATTTGCAATGCCGAACTACGGTTCAGCAATGTCACCATTCTATACAGTGCTTGCATTATGGGTAGGCGCATTATTAATGGTTTCATTATTAACGGTAGAAGTACACGAAGAGGGCGCGAATTATAAGAGCCATGAAGTTTACTTCGGACGTTTATTAACATTCTTAACGATAGGTCTTTCACAAGCGTTTATCGTATCAATGGGAGATATATTCTTACTCGGTACGTACGTAGTCGATAAGTTCTGGTTTGTGTTATTTAGTTTATTTATTGGGGGAGTATTTGTTTGTATCGTGTACTCACTCGTTTCTATTTTCGGAAACGTTGGGAAATCGATGGCGATTATTTTACTTGTACTACAAGTAGCAGGATCGGGCGGTACGTTCCCAATTCAAATGACACCACCATTCTTCCAAGCGATTTATCCGTTCTTGCCATTCACATATGCTATTAGTGCAATTCGTGAAACAGTAGGTGGAATGCTTTGGGATATAGTAACTAGAGATTTACTTGTGTTAAGTGCTTTCGTAGTAATCATGGTTGTGGCTGCATTATTACTGAAAACACCAATTAACAAATCAAGTGAAAAGTTTGTTGAGAACGCAAAAGGAAGTAAAATTATTCATTAAAAATAAAAGGTTCCTACCGATAGTGGTAGGAACCTTTTTGTTTAATCAAATTTTAATTTCTTTAATGCTTCTGCGAATGGATTGTTTAATGGTTCTTCTTCTTTGTTCTGCTGTTTCATATATTTTTGAACGTCGCGTTTATCAGCTTTGCTGCCGGATTCTTTTTTACGTCTCTCTTGGAATGTAGAAAGTTTCTCACGATAGCCACATTTACATGCGAAAATTTGGCCTGCTCCTTCACCACGAAGTTCTAGTTTCTTTTTACACTGAGGACAGCGTGCATTTGTAGTGCGGGATACATTTTTACGGTGACCACATTCGCGATCTTGGCATACAAGCATTTTACCTTTTTTACCGTTTACTTCTAACATTGGTTTACCACAGTCTGGACAAGACTTCGTTGAAATGTTGTCGTGTTTATATTTCTTATCACTCGATTTAATTTCAGCAACAATTTCTTTCGTATAGTTCTTCATTTCTGAAATGAATACTTCTTTCTTTAATTTTCCTTTAGCGATAGCTTCTAACTTTTGCTCCCATTCACCAGTTAGTGTAGGAGATTTCAGTTCTTCTGGCACTAAATCAAGTAACTGACGGCCTTTTGAAGTAATGTGAATATCTTTACCACGTTTTTCAAGCAAGAACGAATTGAATAACTTGTCGATAATATCAGCTCGTGTAGCTACAGTACCTAATCCACCAGTTGACTTTAACGTGTCAGCAAGTTGTTTGTTTTGCGTATCCATGTATTTTGTTGGGTTTTCCATTGCTGAAAGTAATGTTGCTTCATTAAAGCGTGCAGGTGCTTTCGTTTGACCTGATGTTTGGACAATTAGTTTTATGTTTAATGTATCGCCTTTTTCGATGCGAGGTAAGATTTGTTCTTTTACATCATCGCTTGCATCATCATCTTCAAACCGATTTGCATAAACCTCTTTCCAACCAGCATGTAAAATCGTTTTTCCGCGTGCGATGAACGTTTCGTCACCAATTTTCGTGCGCAATGTTAGTTGTTCATATTCAAAGGCCGGGAATAAAACAGCTAAGAAACGTTTTACAACTAAGTCATAAATTTTACGTTCTTTATCTGTGAAAGCTGAGAAGTTTACATAGCTCTCTGTTGGAATAATTGCGTGATGATCACTTACTTTACTATCATCAACAAATGATTTATTAGATTTTACAGGTTTCTGCAATACTTTATGTGCTAAAGGACGGTATTCTCCAACTCCGCAAGCCTTCAGACGCTCTGGAAGTGTTCCGACAATATCAGATGAAATATAGCGTGAATCTGTACGAGGGTACGTTAAAACTTTATGCTGTTCATATAATTTTTGCATAATGTTTAATGTTTCTTTCGCAGAGTAACCAAATATTTTATTCGCATCACGTTGTAGTTCAGTTAAATCGTAAAGACCAGGAGCGAACGATTTCTTTTGTTTTTTATCAATGTCTACAACAGTAGCATTTTGTTTACTAATTTTGTTCACGATTGCATCAGTTTTTTCTTTATTAAAGCTACGGCTATTTCCTTTTGTATCTTGCCAAGTTAGCTTTAATCTCTCAGCTGTTTGAGCTTCGATACCATAGTAAGTTTGAGCTTTGAAATGTTTGATTTCATCTTCACGGCTTGCAATCATGGCTACAGTAGGTGTTTGAACACGACCACAATTTAGTTGGGCATTAAAGCGAGTAGTTAATGCTCGAGTCGCATTAAGTCCGATATACCAGTCAGCCTCTGAACGTGCGACAGCTGAAGCGTATAGATTGTCATATGCTTTTCCTGGTTTTAAATTTGCGAAGCCATCTTTAATTGCTTTATCGGTAACAGATGAAATCCATAGACGTTTAATCGGTTTCTGCATTTTAACTTTATCGATAATCCAGCGTGCGACCAACTCTCCCTCACGACCGGCGTCAGTAGCTATAATGATTTCATTTACATCTTTTCTAAGAAGCTGACTTTTTACAGCGTTAAACTGTTTCCCTGTTTGTTTAATAACGGTTAGTTTTAAACGTTCCGGTAGCATTGGTAAATCTTCTAAATTCCACTGTTTATATTTCACATCATAGCTTTCTGGATCAGCTAATGTAACGAGATGACCTAAAGCCCAAGTAACAATATATTTACTACCTTCAAGATAGCCGTTCCCTTTTTTATCACATTTCAGTACACGTGCGATATCACGTGCAACAGAAGGTTTTTCAGCAATTACAATACTTTTTGCCATATTTAAAAACATCCTTTCAAATTTCCATACGTTAAATATAGCATACATCTTTGTTCTATTCAGTCTTGCTGACGGTTTGAGTTATTTGTGGTGAAATATACGTGTGAGAGTTTTACTTATATAAAGGCGAAGAATGGTTGAACCAAGAGAGTTCTGATCTCTATCATTCTATAAAAGTAAAGAACTTGTTATTTTACTAGAATAAGAGTAGACTTTGAAGTAGATGAATAATAAACACATGGGAGTTTGTGGATGCAAACTGAGAGTATGACTAGTCCGTCATTGACCATTTGAACCTGTTGGATAATGCCAGCGTAGGGAGAGTGTAAAAGCACATGTTCAGGCACTTTGCGTACGCGCAAAGTGCCTTTTTGTGTATCTCCCATTACTATAGTTAGGAGATGAAAAGGATGAATATGAAAGAAATTAGTAAAGTAGTGGATTTGGTGAGAGAGTCTAATCCACTCGTGCATAATATTACAAATGTTGTTGTAACAAATTTTACAGCAAACGGTTTGTTAGCATTAGGAGCATCACCTGTAATGGCGTATGCAAAAGAAGAAGTAGCAGAAATGGCTAGCATTGCGGGAGCCCTTGTTTTAAATATGGGTACACTTCGTCCTGAAGAGGTAGAAGCGATGTTACTTGCTGGTAAATCAGCAAATACGAATGATGTACCAGTATTGTTTGATCCAGTTGGGGCAGGAGCAACTTCTTATCGAACAGAAGTTGCGAGATATATTCCAGCTGAAATCGATTTAGCTGTTATTCGCGGAAATGCAGCTGAAATAGCTAACGTTATTAATGAGAAATGGGAAATTAAAGGTGTAGAAGCTGGTACTGGCAACGGTAATGTTGTAAATATTGCAAAACAGGCAGCGGATGACTTAAATACAGTTGCGGTAATTACTGGACAAGAAGATGTTGTTACAGATGGAGAGCGAACTATTTTTATTCGAAATGGCCATCCTATTTTAACGAAAGTTACTGGAACAGGTTGTTTGCTAACTTCTGTAATAGGAGCATTTGTAGCGGTAGAAAAGGATTATGTAAAGGCAGCAGTAGCGGCATTAACGTTTTATGGTGTAGCTGCGGAACTGGCAGCTGCTAAGACAGTGGAGAAGGGACCTGGTAGTTTCCAAATTGAATTTTTAAATCAGTTAGCAAATACAACTTCAGATGATATTGAGAAGTATGGGAAGATTGAGTTTATATAGTAAGGAGGGGAACTAGATGTCGCGCATTACAATGGATGAAATGTCTAGGTTATTACGAGTATATTTTATTATGGGAAGTAACAATTGTACGAAGGAGCCACTACAAGTATTGAGAGATGCACTTGAAGGCGGTATAACAATTTTTCAATTTCGTGAAAAGGGAGAAGGGGCTTTAACGGGAGAGAAACGTATTGATTTTGCGAAAGAACTGCAAGCGCTTTGCAAGGAGTACGATGTACCATTCATCGTAAATGATGATGTGGAACTAGCCCTCGAGTTAGATGCAGATGGCGTGCATGTTGGACAAGATGATGAAGGAATTACATCTGTTCGTAAAAAAATGGGAGATAAAATTATTGGAGTATCTACACATACAATTGAAGAAGCACGCTGGGCGATTGAAAATGGAGCCGATTATTTAGGAGTTGGTCCAATTTTTCCGACGAGTACGAAAAAAGATACAAAAGCGGTTCAAGAAACGAAAGGTCTAAAGTATTTTAGGGAACAAGAGATTACAATACCGATCGTTGGGATTGGTGGGATTACGATTGAAAATACAGCTTCTGTTATAGAAGCGGGTGCGGATGGTGTTTCAGTTATTTCAGCGATTAGCTTAGCGGAATCTGCGTATGAAGGTACGAAGAAATTAGTTGAGGAAGTAAATAAGAGTTTGTAGAAAAAGCCTATGTAATATTTTAAATGCTATATGGAGGAATAGACTGCCAAAAAAGTTTAAACAAACGTTTGATTAAAAAAGCACAAACCTTTTTAAATAAAGGTTTGTGCTTTTTCTTTAAAACATAATTGAAATTAAGAGCATTCCAATTCCAATAGAAGTAAAGGTTGCGATCAGGCCCGGAATCATAAAGCTATGATTTAAAACATATTTACCAATTCCTGTTGTACCAGTACGGTCAAAGTTAATTGCAGCAACGATTGTCCCGTAGTTTGGAATGAAGAAATATCCATTTACTGCAGGGAACATCGCAATAAGTAATGCCGGCGGAATACCAAGTGATAGTCCAAGTGGCACTAAAGCACGAACTGTTGCTGCTTGGCTATACAGTAAAATAGATAGAATGAATAGTGCAATAGCAAATAGCCATGGTGCACTTGTCACTAAGTGTTGAATTGATCCTTGAATTATATTTAAGTTTCCGTTGAAGAAAGTATCTCCCATCCAAGCGATACCAAAAATAGCAACAACTGCTGTTGCGCCTGCTTTAAAGACGTTACCAGTTACAATGCTTTCCACATTTGGTTTACAGAAAATAATAATGAGAGCAGCAATGGTTAACATGACCATTTCAATTGTGTTTGGCATGGAAAGACGAGCTAACTTCCCGTCAACCATCCATCCCGGACGAAGGGCTTCAAATGAACCAAGAAGTACGACAAGGAAAGTTCCTACTAGGAAAAGGATAACTGATAATTTAGCGCCTTTTACACCCGCAAATTCTTTTTTCTCTTCAAGTTTAGGGATCATTCCCTCTTTTAATCGCTTCAAGTATTCAGGGTCTTCATTTAATTCTTTTCCCATTTTACTAGCAACGAATGCAGCTACCATACAAGCAATAAAAGTAGAAGGGATACTGACTTTTAAAATATCTAACAAGGTGATTTTATAGTCGGCTAACATTGCTAAAAGTGCAACTGTTGCAGCCGATATTGGACTAGCTGTAATTGCCTGCTGGGAAGCGATAACGGCAATTGACATTGGTCGTTCAGGTCTAATTCCTGATTCGCGAGATACTTCGGCGATAACGGGAAGTACAGAATAAGCGACATGACCAGTTCCCGCGCATAGCGTGAATAAATAAGTAACAATAGGAGCAAAAAATGTAATACGCTTTGGATTTTTTCGTAATGCTTTCTCAGCAAGGTAGACAAGGTAATCCATTCCTCCAGCAGCTTGCAAAGCACCGGCAGCTGTAATTACTGCTAAAATCATAAGCATTACATCAATAGGAGGGGCTGTAGGTTGTAAGTGGAAGACGAAAACAAGTATTGCCATACCAACGCCACCCATTACTCCTAGACCAACTCCGCCTAGGCGTGCGCCAATAAAAATGCAGAGTAGTAACGTAAGAAATTGTAGCCAAAACATGATAAACTACCTCCGAAATTCGTAAGTTAAGATATATTCGAATAATTTAATTTGAATGAAAATTAAATAAATATCCGTGATAATCCTTATTTTATATACATTTTTTATTATATAACACAAGAAATGTAACATTCACGTACTTTGTTAAATTATTTCGAAAAAATAATCCGTTAAAACTTTATATTTATATGTACAAATGGGTGGACATTTTAATTTTTATGTTGTAATCTTTGAAAGAGAATATTGTAATTCTCATAGAACTCCCATATCGTTCAACTCGTTCAGCGAGAAAGGCAAACTGATGGAAACATGAGGACGCAAAACTACAGGAGCTAAGGTCGAAAGGCTATGCTAGCCAGTTACCGGACGGATAGGGTTGGTCTTGGCCAATGCTTTTACATTGGTCTTTTTTTATTCTCGAACATATTGAGAATCATTTCTAAACAAAATATTCGTATATTTTGTTTTTTTGTTTTTAATTTTGATAATTAAGGAAGGTGAATATTAGTGAAAAAGTATTGGCATAAGTTATCATTTCTTCAAAAGAACGTCTTATTAACTGTCTTAGTTATTTTGACGCTTGTTGGAAGTATGGGTGCATTAAGCTTCAACATGTTTCAAAATAGTATGATGTCTTTATTTGAAAGACAGTCTATTGAAACGGGAGAGATAGTGCTAAAAAAACTGGATGTAGAATTAGTTAGAGACATGACGAAAGATCCTACAGCCGAAAGAGTGAAAAAAGAAAAGTTAACAGGGCAATTAGATGAAGTGTCAAAAGAATTGAAAAGTGTTGGACAAACGTATGTTACAGGAGCAAAAGCGAATGAAAAGCGAGAGTTACAACTCGTTGGTTTGACTACAGAGTTAACAAATGCAGTCCCTGTAAAGCCGGGAGATTATTATGAACAACCCGCTCATTGGATGAATGCATACGATAAAGTGATGGATACGAAAAAGGCTCAGATGACAGAAGTATATGAAGATGAATTAGGTTCGTGGGTGACAATATTAGAGCCAATTACGGATGGAGAAAACAATATTGTTGCAATTGTTGCGGCTGACTTAGATGCTTCTATCGTTCCTAGTACAAAGAAGAATTTTGTGATACAGGGTATACTCTTTATTATTATTTCATTAGCAATGGCAACTATTACTCAATTCTTTATCGTACGTCACTCGTTAGCTCCATTAAAAGATTTACGAGAGGGATTACGTAAGATTGGTGAAGGTGATTTAAGTATTAAATTAAAAGAAAGACCAGATGATATTGGAATTATTAATATATATTTCAATAACACGATTGATAAATTTAAAGGGATTATAGATAAAGTAAGACAGACTGCTGAGCAAGTTTCTTCTTCTTCACAAGAATTGTCGGCAAGTACAGAGGAAAACAGTATGGCAGTTCAAGAGATTGCAAGTTCTATTGAAGGTTTAAGAGTAGGAGCGCAATCTCAAGAAACTTCAGTACAACAATGCCTAGGAATTGTACATGGAATGGAAAATAAGGTAGAAGAGATAACTGGGGCTGCGAAACAAGTTGCAGTTGCTTCAGAAGGTATGGAGCAACATTCAATTGAAGGTAATGAAGTCATTGGACAAATCATTAATCAAATGAGTTTAATCCAAAATGCAGTACAAGATTTATCTTCTATCATCTATTCGTTAGAAACAAGGTCAAAAGAAATTAGTGATATTGTAACTGTAATTACAGGTATTTCAAATCAAACAAATTTATTAGCCTTAAACGCTTCTATTGAAGCTTCACGTGCTGGAGCAGCTGGAAGAGGGTTTGCAGTTGTTGCTGATGAAGTGCGCAAATTAGCAGAACAAACTGAAACGTCAGCGAAAGATATAGCGAAATTAATTAGTGAAACGCAGACTGAAACAGAAGAGGCTGTAGTTTCAATGCAGAAAGGTTCAAAAGAAGTAGAATCTGGAATTACTCTTGTTCAAAGTAGTGGTGCGTTCTTCGAGAAAATTTCAAAGTCAGCACAGTCTGTTACAGATCAAGTTAGGGCTGTTTCTAGCAACTCAGGTGATATTTTACAAAATAGCCAGAATATCGTTCAAGTCGTAAATGAATTATCGCATATCGCGAATACTTATGCGAATAGCAGTAGTAATGTTGAAGAAAGTATGAAGGAGCAAGAAATATCAGTACAAGATATTGCAGAATTAGCTACATCTTTAAGTTGGCTTTCACAGGAGTTACAAGAGTTGATTGGAGAATTTAAAAGTTAATAAAAAATATAAGGTGTAGATATAATCTGCACCTTTATTTCTTTAATTAATAGTCTAATATCTAAATTTAAGGATGTTAGAAGTAAAACTTTAATCAGTGGGGGATGAACACCCCCACTGATTAAAGTTTTACTTTATTTTATGGAGAGCGAGAGGATTCAGTATGAGTATTTTCTTAAAACGTTCATATGTGGAGAGATATGAACAATTTTTGCAACAAAATTATGAACCACTTATGATACCGAAGGATTTTCAAGTAAACGAATATAAGCAGATGAAAATTGAGGATATACAAGCGATCGAACATAGTAAGTTAGATATCATAGTCGCTACTTTTGTATGGTTGCATCATGTTAGTAATGAAAAATGTATAGTGATTCCTCATTATATGGAACAGAGTAGTTATCCGTTATGTATTACGATTTCAGAGGAACTTTCTTATGAAGAGCTAAAAGTAGAAATTAATAATCAAATTGTGCAGTTAGAAAACATGGAAGAAGTACAAAAGGTATTATTACAATATGATGAGGGAAAATGGGGGGAACCTGCAGTTACAGTAGGAATAGAGAATAGAAATAGTCAGTTGAACTTTATTGAATTAAAGAATAATTACTTTGAGGTTTCTTATAATAAAATGCAATTGGAAGAAAAAACAGCGACTCGTTATATAGAGCAAATTGAGTATGTATTACAGCAAGGAATTACAAACGAGAAGCAATGTATTGTAGCTATGGATATTATTCCAGAAGAAGAGTTAGCAATATATAAAGAGATAAATCATACAGAAGTACCATATCCGAATAAGAGTATTTCCGATATGTTTTATGAAACAGTAAGGAAGTTTTCAAATCGTATAGCTTTATCTTCGTTAGAAGGAACATTAACATATGAACAACTAAATAAAAAAAGTAACCAAATCGCTCATATGTTATTACATAATGGAGTGAAACAAGGCGATTATGTTGGTATCTTTATGAAGCGAAGTATTGATACGGTAGTAAGTTTATTAGCGGTTTTAAAAGCAGGCGCTGCGTATATTCCAATCGATCCAGATTATCCTGCCAATCGGGTGCAGTATATTATTGAGGATAGCCAATCGAAATTAGTGCTAACAAAAGAAACAAAAATTCCGTATGAAGGCATTCGAGAGTTGTCTCTTTATAATCTTGAAAAATTTTCAGATGCAGATGTGAAATTGTCAATTCATCTTGATGATATTGCATATATGATTTACACATCAGGTTCTACAGGAAACCCGAAAGGAACAATGCTTGCGCACCGCGGGGTAGTTAATTTATGTACATGGATGCAAAGATATTATGAATTAACTGAAGAAGATATTTTTGCACAGTTCCCATCATTTAGTTTCGATGCGTCTATTTGGGAGTTATTTGCTTCATTGTTCTGTGGTGGAAATGTATATGTTTTATTAGATGAGCAAAGACTTTCAGTCGATGCTTTTGCAAATGCAATTTATAAAGAAAAGGCAACATCTATTTTAGGATTAGCTACAATTTTCTTACAACAAGTAGCAACATACCTTCCAGATGAAAGTAAATATAAGTTGGATTCATTAAAGAGAATTGCAGTTGGTGGAGAAATGCTTACTGCTGAAGTAGTGAAATTATGGCGACAGAGAATTGGTACTCATGTTCAATTGAATAATGCATATGGTCCGACGGAATGTACAATTACAACAACTACTTATCCAATTCCAGAGGAGTTAAATGATAAATTTGCTAGTATTCCAATTGGGAAGCCAGCGGGTAATTATAAAGTTTGGATATTAAATGACAATATGAAAGTTTGTCCAATTGGTATTCCGGGAGAATTATATATAGAATCAGTAGGTATCGCGAAAGGTTACTTTAATAAGCCAGAGAAAACAGAAGAAGTGTTTATTCCACACCCCTTAAATTACGATAGTAAGATATATAAAACAGGTGATGTTGTTAAAATATTGGAAGATGGAAATATTGAATTTCTACACCGTAAAGACAATCAAGTGAAAATTAGAGGGCACCGAATTGAACTAGGTGAAATCCAAAATACAATTGCAAAATATGAAATGATAAAAGATGCCGTTGTATTTACGAAGAAAAGTGAAGAAGGTAGTCATTATTTAGTTGCTTTCTATACAACTGTTAATGAAGTTGCTATGGAAACCTTAATACACGATTTAAGAGAACAATTACCAGATTATATGGTGCCATCTAAGTTAATTTATATTAATGAACTGCCACTTACACCAAATAAAAAGGTTGATGTGAAGCGATTAGCACAACTGGAAGAAGAGTATGAGCCAGTTCGTTCACAAGAATATATCGCACCATCCACTGAAGCGGAAGAAAAAATAGCAAAAGCTTGGATTGATGTATTAGGTGTCTCAAAAGTTAGTGTCAATGACGACTTCTTTACAGTTGGTGGGCATTCATTAAAGGTATTACGAGTTTTAACTCTGTTGAAAGAGGATTTTCCGCATTTAACAATTCAAGACTTTTTCCAGGAACGCACAATATATAGGTTATCGCAAATTCAAAGGGAATTAAAAGTAGAGGAAGAAGACGTATTCCGTGAATATAAAGTAATTCATGAGCCAGCAACAATTTCACATATAAAAGAAGTGAAAAGCGGTAAAGTTTCAAATATCTTTTTAACAGGAGCTACTGGTTATTTAGGTTCTCACATATTATATGAATTACTAAAAGATACAACAGCACATATTTATTGCTTAGTAAGACCAACGCAAGATATACAACAAAGAATTGTTAATACATTAACAAATTACTTTAAAAATATAAAGAAAGAATGGCTCCAGCGTATAACAGCAGTACCTGGTGATCTTGGGGCAGAGAATCTTGGTATGAGTGAGGAAGAATTTAAAGTCATTCGTTCCAAGGTTGATACTGTAATTCATTGTGGTGCAGATGTAAGACATTTTGGAGATGTGGCTCAGTTTGAAAATGTGAATGTGCAAGGAACGGGTCGTATGCTAGCGTTAACTGAAGAAGGAGCGACATTCCACTTTGTTTCAACAATTGGTATTCCGATAGAATTAGCGGTGGATCAATGGGATATATATGAAAAAACAGGTGATTTTAACTACGATGTGGTGTTGGAGAATGTGTATTCTAATAGTAAACTACAGGCAGAAAACCTTGTTCGTGAAGCGATAAAAGATGGTGTACGAGGAAATATTTATCGTGCGGGTAACTTAGCTTGTCATTCAAAAACAGGAAGGTTCCAACAAAATATTGAAGGAAATGCATTTTATCGCCTGATTAAAGCGATGTTACTTATTGGACAAGCTCCGAATGTAAAGTGGAAAATTGATTTTACACCAATTGATTTTGCTAGTAAATCGATTGTAACATATGTACAAGATTCACAAATAGCTGGAGAAATGTTACACATCTGTCACCCATATCAAGTTGAATTTGAACATTTTATAAAGCTAATTGAGAGATGTGGATACAACCTTGAAATGGTTCCACTTTCGGAATATGTAAATACCGGGCTTGAATTAGCGAAGGGAAATGAAGTAATAGCAGAGCTAATTGCTTCTCAAGTTGCAGGAGATGGAGCACAGCAATCTGAAATTGTAATGGGTACTCGTAGAACGAATGAATGGATTAAGAAAAAAGAACTGGTAGTGCCAGCGATTAATAAAGAATTTATTCAGCAATTATTAGCTCATGGTGAAGAAGTTGGATATTTTCCAAAAATAATGAAATGATATGTACGCTTTTGTTTGTTCAATAAAATAAATCATGCTACAATGAAAACGAATTAAGAACCGGGGAGCCAATTGGCTGAGAGGATGTAAGTATACATCGACCCTCAACCTGATCTGGATAATGCCAGCGTAGGGAGTTACTTTAAAGTGATGTAGCATAAGTTATTATAGAATAACTTGTATACAAGGCTTTCCTACATGGTAGGAAAGCCTTTTCTTTTTTTCGAAACCATATTTTGTAAGGGGGATTTTATTATGTCACAACAAGTTACAATTTCATTTTCAGTAGTACCACAAGCGAAGAACAAAGATGTGTATTCCGTTGTTGATAAAGCAATTGAAGTTGTACAACAGTCGGGAGTTCGTTATGAAGTAGGGGCAATGGAAACAACGTTGGAAGGAGAATTAGATGTACTTCTTGACGTCATTAAACGCGCGCAACAAGCTTGCGTCGATGCTGGAGCAGAAGAAGTAATCACTTCTATTAAAATTCACTATCGTCCAAGTACAGGCGTAACGATTGACGAAAAAGTTTGGAAGTACCGTGATGAATATGCAAAACCAGAAGCGATCTAAAATAATCACAACAATTTGGCTTATCCTTCTCATTGCTATATGGGAAGGATCTGTTTCATTATTTAAAATTGATCCGTGGATTTTACCGAAGCCGTCTGCAATTGTGCAAGAGTTAATTGGAATGAAAGATTTACTATTACCGAATACAGTGCAAACGTTACAGGAAGTAATAATTGGGTTGTTTTTTGCAATTTTACTTGGGACGAGCATTGCTATCATTATGGATGTCATCCCTTTATTTCGGATTTTAATGAATCCATTGCTCGTTATTTCGCAAACAATTCCAATCGTTGTGCTCGCACCATTATTTATTATTTGGTTTGGATACGGAATGTTGCCAAAAGTAATGGTTGTTATTCTTGTTTGCTTCTTCCCAATTGCGCTTAGCATTTTAGAAGGTTTCCAAACGGTAGATAAAAATATGCTGAAACTGTTACAAACAATGAAGGCAACGAAATGGCAAGTTTACCAGAAAGTAAAGTTTCCAGCAGTACTCCCATACTTTTTCTCAGGTTTAAAAATTGCTGTTACATATAGTGTGATGGGGGCAATTATTGGGGAATGGCTTGGTGCCAGCGAAGGATTAGGAGTTATGCTTACAAGAGCAACAAAATCCTTTTTAACGGCTCGAGTATTTGGTGTTGCAGCGATTATCGTCATGGTGACATTATGTCTGTACTTTATTGTTGAATTTATGGCAAGAATAACAGCACCATGGATATACAGAAAGGGCGGCAGAAAATGAAAAAAGGTTTAAAAATTATGTTAGCTGCATTATTAGCAGTAACTGTTGCTGGATGTAATCCGGCGAAGAAAGAAGAAAGTTCAAGTAAAGATAAAAAAGTAAAAGTCGTTTTAGATTGGTTTCCAAATACGAATCATACTGGCTTATATGTAGCGCAAACGAAAGATTATTACAAAAAGCAAGGGCTTGATGTAGAAATTATCCAGCCTGGTGATAATGTAACGGCAGAGCAGATGATTGCTTCTGGGAAAGCAGACTTTGCGATAAGCGCACAAGAAAATGTAACATTAGCTCGTGTTGAAGGAATCCCAGTTGTTTCTGTTGGTGCAATTATTCAGCATAATACCTCTGCTTTTGCATCTCTAAAAAAAGATAATATGACGTCACCGAAAGATTTTGAAGGTAAACGTTATGGCGGCTGGGGGGGACCAGCAGAAGAAGCGACGTTAAAGACGATTATGGAGAAACATCAAGCTGATTTTAATAAAGTTGAAAAAATTATTCTTGGACAAACAGATTTCTTTAAATCAATCGGTCGTGATGCAGACTTTGAATGGATTTATTATGGATGGGATGGAATTGAAGCGAAGCGTCAAGGAAAAGAGTTAAATACAATTATGGTAAAAGACTTAGATCCAGCGCTTGATTTCTATAGTCCTGTTATTATTACAAGTGAAAAACATACGAAGCAAGATAAAGATTTTGTGAAAAAATTTATGACGGCAACGACAGAAGGTTATGATTTTGCAATTAAAGAACCGAAAGAAGCTGCGGATATTTTAATTAAAGCTGTTCCGGATGTGAATAAAGAATTAGTACAAGAAAGCCAAAAGTGGTTAAGTACAAAGTATCAAGATGATGCAAAAGCGTGGGGAGTACAGAAGGAAGAGATTTGGACAAATTACATGAATTTCTTATATGACAACAAAGTTATTAAAAAGAAAATCGATGTAAAAGATGCCTTTACAAATGAATTCCTTCCAAGTGAAAAATGAGTGGATTACAAATAAAAGATATTTTAAAAGCTTTCGATGGAAAGAATGTATTAGCAAATATTAGTGCGTCTATACAAGAGGGAGAGTTTGTCTCTTTTGTAGGTCCGAGTGGTTGTGGAAAAAGTACATTATTAAATATGATTGCAAGTGTTGAAGAGCCAACGAGCGGAGAAGTGTTTTATAACGAGGAGTATGTAAAAAAACAAGATGTTGTTAGTTATATGCCGCAACAAGATTTATTACTACCGTGGCGATCGGCTTTGCAAAATATCGTTCTTCCATTGGAAATCGAAGGGAAGCCTAAAAAACAAAGGCTGACAGAAGGAATGGAAGCATTAAAGCAATTTGAGCTAGATGAATATGCAGATCATTATCCAGATGAATTATCAGGTGGAATGCGTCAAAGAATTAGTTTCCTTCGTACGTATTTATGTGAAAAGCCAATTATGCTGCTGGATGAGCCTTTTGGAAAATTAGATGCATTTACAAAAATGGAAGTACACAGTTGGCTTTTAAATTCTTGGCATCAAGAAAAGCAAACAATTGTTATGGTTACACATGACTTAGATGAGGCAATTTTACTTTCTGATCGCGTATTTATTTTATCTCAAAGACCAGCATCAATAGTTGGCGAGGTCCAAGTGGAATTACCTAGGCCGCGAACGATGGATATGTTAACATCTCTTGAGTTAAAGAAGGATAAGGAAGAAATTTTAAGAGTATTGGCTCCTTACATGAAAAAATAGAAAAAAGTCTTTTAACAGTTTTTTGTATAATTGCTGTTAAGAGGCTTTTTTCTATTGAAGGAGAAAGATGAAATCTATAGGGGAAATAGTGGGTTCATTAACATCGGATAAATTGGAAGAAGGAACAAAAGAAAAAGTAGAGAATAGAATATAACAGAGTGGTTTATACTCTTAATATAACAAATGTTAAAGGAGTGAAAGGATAAAATGACTTTATCAACTGTTCTTCAAATGGTTTTAGCTTGATACGGGAGAAGTCTGCCCATTTTTAACAAATAAGCTAAATTGAAGACAGCAGGTAAAGAACCTTAATCCTTTCTTACTATAATATGTAATGGGTAAGGTGTATTCACCTTACCCATTTTTATATGTATAACTAAATAAGGCTTTATACTGTTGTTCTCTCTATTTAGCTTATGGATCATAAGAAAAGGAGAGAAAAAAGATGAGTATATTAACAGTAGAAAATGTAAGTCATTCATATGGTGAGAAAACCATTTTATATAATGCGTGCTTTCGATTATTAAAGGGCGAACATGTTGGGCTAGTAGGGAAAAATGGAATTGGAAAATCCACATTATTACGCTTGTTAACAGGAGAACTTATACATGATGATGGAAACATTGAATGGTTTCCACATGTGAAGATTGGCTTTTTGCAACAGCATATAGATTTACAAGAAGGCATAACAATTGAAGAATACTTGCAAAGTGCGTTTTCTAACCTGTATGAGTTGGAACGTGACATGTTAAAACTTACAGAAGAGATGGCTGGAGCAGGAGAAGTAGCGAAATTGTTAGTAAGGTATGGAGAGTTACAAACTATATTGGAGAATTCTAATTTTTATCAAATTCATACAGAAATTGAGGAAGTAGCAACAGGTTTAGGCTTGTTTGAAATAGGATTGGAAAAGGATGTTTCAAAGTTAAGTGGTGGTCAGCGGACAAAGTTGTTACTTGGGAAACTCCTTTTAGAAAAAGCGGATGTTTTATTATTAGATGAGCCAACTAACTATTTAGATACAGCACATATAGAATGGTTGCAATCATATTTACAAATGTATGAAAAAGCTTATATTATCATTTCGCATGATGAAATATTTTTGAACAATATTACGAATGTTATTTATCATCTAGAAGAACGAAAGGTTAAGCGCTATGCGGGAGATTATGAAACCTTTTTGCAAAGTTATCAATTACAAAGGAAACAATTACAAGCGGCGTATGCGAAACAACAAAAAGAAATTGCACATTTAGAGGGTTTTATTCAAAAAAATAAAATTCGTAAAGCGAAACAAGCGAAAAGTCGTGAAAAAGTATTAGAGAAAATGAAAAAGGTTGAAAAGGTTAACGATGTACCTCGCGCCCGTTTTGATTTTAATGTTTATACTGAGCCAGTGAGTCGTATATTACAGGTAGAGAAACTGAAAATTGGTTATGGTGAACCGTTATTTCCAGAATTGGATTTTCAAGTGAAAAAAGGGGAAAAGATTGCGATTATTGGTCATAATGGGATTGGAAAAACAACAATGTTAAAAACATTACTAGGACAAATAAAACCGTTAGGCGGCTCAGTTTCTGTTGGGGAACGAGTAAAACCCGCTTATTTTGCACAAGAGGAATTTTCCTCAGAAATAACTGCACTAGAAAGAGTATGGGCAGGGAGACCAGATATGACAAGAAAAGAAATCCGACAAGCATTAGCAAAGTGCGGATTGAAAGAAGAACATGTATTAAAACCTATCCAGTTATTAAGTGGAGGAGAACAAACAAAAGTACGATTATGCGAACTTATCGTAACTAAAAGCAATGTTTTAATTTTAGATGAACCAACTAACCATTTGGATACAGAGACTAAGACGGATTTACAGGAAGCGTTAAAACAATATAAAGGTACAGTTTTAATTGTTTCACATGAGCCCTCTTTCTATGAAGCATGGATAACGAAAATATGGAATATCGAAAAATGGAACGTTTAACAATAATCACAAAGAAAAGGCGTTAGCTTTTATGAGCTAATGCCTTTTCTTTGTGATTAACATGATTTTCGAGAACTCTCAAATGAGAATTGTAAGAAAAAGAACTCTTATGGTGCGCTTATAAGCGCACCATAAGAGTTCTTTTTCTTTGGTTATATTTATAATAATACTAGATGCCTTTCCCTAATAGGCTACTATCTTTTTTATATATACAGATAGTTTGAAATGGAATGGAAATGATTCCTATATGTAAAGGATAATGTGATTAGTATGGGAAGACAATAGAACTTAAAGGAAATTCATGTAAAATTCAGATGAACTTCACGCGAACTTCATATTAGAAACTAAATATAATTATAATAGGTTATTATAATATAAATTGTGATTTTTCATAAAATTAAAAGTTTGAATTTAGGATAGAGCACTCAAACCTAAATTCAAACTTTAGTGAAATAATTAATGGAGGTTACGTTTAGTTTTCATTAATGGATGCATTTACAAGTTCGGCGGGATTGCCTGTTCCTGCCCCTCCGATTGTAACTGATCCACCAGGAGGAATTTCACCATTCCATCCTGCATTCGTAATTACGTAATGATTATTTATTTTACTACTAATTTTAGAATCCCAAACTTGTGTTAAATTGCCGTTATAATCAAATTCTAATTTCCAGTTTTTAATAGGGGTCGTTCCGCTATTTTTAATTATAATTGAGAAGTTGTAACCACTTCCCCAATTTGAAGTGACTGAAAAGGTAGCATTGCCATTTCCAACAGGAGGTGTTGTGTTAGCATCATCTGTTTTTATAAGAATAGAAGTAGGTTGTGATTTGTTACCAGCAGCATCTTTTGCTAATACTGAAAATGTGTATTCTGTATTAGGTTTCAAGTTTTTAATTGTAATGCTATTTGTTGTTGTACTCCATTTCTCTTCTCCGGCAGTAATTTCATATTCAGTAACGCCTACGTTATCAGTAGATGCAGTCCAGTTTAATTGAACTGAGTTTGAATTTTTATTTGTAACAGCAATATTTTTTACGTTTGTTGGTGGTTCAGTATCTTTTTGAGTAATAGGTCCACCAAGTAATTCTTTTACTAGCGTATCAAGTAATTTTGGTCCACTACAACTATATTTTGGACTTGTACGGCAATCCCCGCTTAGTTCCCAAAACATTGCGCCACTTAAACCCTTTGTCTTTATATAGTCTGTTTTATATTTCATAGATTCATTGTCATCATAGCTAATAAAGGTTCCTGTAGTCGCATTATATAAATAAGGTACTTTCGCTACATCGTTCCATCCGCGAACAAAACCATTTTTATTCACATAATTAGATGCTAAATCACCATAATCGTACACACCTGTGTCACCGGTAGAATAATCATCCCAAGTGCCTTTAGAAGCGAGCTTTCCGTCACTACCTGGTTTACAAGGTTGGTATTGCCCATTATTTTCTTTTCCGCAACTTTTCCATCCACGTCCGTAAAAAGGTACACCTAATACGAGTTTATCCGCTGGAACCCCTTCATTTGTATAAATGTCTATCGAACCATCTACGTAAAATTTCGTATCCGCTGCGGGGTCATTTGGATCTTTGTATAGTGCAGCATTATGGTTAGAAGTAGCTTCCCACCCACCGTGGAAATCGTATGTCATAATATTAATCCAATCCAGTATTTGAGAAATCTTCTTTAGCTCTGTATGATCCGCATAACGTTGGCTTGCACCTGACGCGATTGTTAGTAAATATTGTTTACCATCTTCTGCACCAGCTTTCGTTAATGCATTTCGAACATCTTGAAGCAGAAGGGTGAAGTTTTGTTTATCTTCAGGACGATAACTACCACCAGGAATCGTTTCAACACCCGGGTATTCCCAGTCTAAATCAACGCCGTCAAATCCATATTCGCGAAGAAAAGCTACTGTAGATTCAGCGAATACTTTTCTTGTTTTTTCATCAGCGGCCATATCAGAAAAGCGGTTAGACCAAGTCCAGCCACCAACTGAAATAATTGTTTTTAAGTGAGGATACTTAGCTTTTAATCGTTTCAGTTCTCCGAAATTTCCACAGCGGGCATATTTATCACAATCTTCCCAAGTTGTACCCGATCCCGGATAAGATTTTGTGACATCAGCCCATGGTTCACCGAGTACGAGAGTGCCATTAGGGACCTCTTTATTTTGCAGTGGTACACCAGATTCTTTACAGTTCCACGTTTGTTTATTTGGATTATCGGGGTGAGTAGAAGGGTTTCCATGTTTTCCATTCCAGCAAATATCAGCGAAAGCATAGTTTAAATGAGTTAGCTTTGATGCATCAATGTCTGCAACTTGATAATTACGTCCGTAAACGCCCCATGAAGGAAAATACCCAACAATTTTTTGACCTTGCTTTGGTGAATCTGCTAATGCGAAATTTGGAGTAATAAAGTTTGTGAGAAAAAGAGGTAAGAAAAGTAGTAGGGATAGTAATAGTAGCGTGAATTTTTTTGATCTCATAGTCATTTCTCCTTTCAAAATAAAAGATATATTTAAAGGCATGCGCCAATAAACCAAAGTGAATCTAGACGTATGAAACGTCTAGATAAAAATGATCAGACATCACGAAGTCTATACAAGGGAGCTGGGGGTGATTAAATCGTAGCAAATGCAAGATTTGGTGTAAACGCTTTATTTGATTCGCAAAGATTTTCTCAATATTAAATGGCTCTAATACAGACTACACATGAAAATAAAATATTGATTAGGGAGGAAAAGGCTCCTTGTAATTAAATTTGAGAAAAAATTGTATAAAGTCAATTTGTAATAGCGTAGCAAGATGAGAAAATATCATGTAAAATAATAGTGAAAATATGTAAAGGAGCGAATGGTGTGGATGTCTTTTTGAACATTGCTGAAGAAAAAATTCGACAAGCAATACGGAATGGTGATCTCGATCATATTCCGGGGAAAGGAAAACCACTACAATTAGAAGACCTTTCAATGGTACCTCCAGAACTTAGAATGAGTTATAAAATCTTGAAAAATGCAGGTATGATTCCACCAGAAATGGAACTACAAAAAGATATATTAAAAATAGAAGACTTAATTGCGTGCTGTTATGATGAAATAGAGAGAAAAGAATTACAAGAAGAGTTAACAGCAAAAACGCTGCGTTTTCAGCAGGTAATGGAAAAGAGAAAGATTAAAGATTGTTCGGCTTTTCGTATGTATCAGGATAAAGTATTTCGTAAATTACGCTAAGAGGGATAAGATGAATACATTTGAAACGATAGAAGAATTAGCGACATATATTGAAGGACAACAATTGGTACTGCTGTTTATTAAAACGGAAAATTGTGGTGTTTGTGATGTTATGTTAAGAAAAGTAAATTGCGTATTAGAGAATTATGATTACGTAGAGAAAGTAGAAATATTACTGCAAGACATGCAAGAGATTGCGGGGCGATATGCAGTATTTACAGGGCCAACAGTTTTATTATTTTATACTGGAAAAGAGATCCTTCGTGAATCGCGCTTCATTTCACTTGAAAATTTAGAGAGAACCATTCAATTATTCGAAGATTAAGGGAGGCTTTTATATGGAATTTATTATTGTCATACTATTATTTGTTGTAGTTGGAACGATCGCAACAGCAGTTCGATCAAACAAAAAGAAGGTAAATCTTACAAAACAAAATAACATTCATAATTCATCCAACAGCTCATCACCATTATTTTTCTTTGCTGGATCAGATAATGATAGCTCGCACGATGGAGGTTCACATGATTGCGGAGGTTCTTTTGGTGGAGATAGTGGAGGTAGCTGCGGTGGTGGAGGCGGCGGTGATTGATGAGAATACGCCCTATAGGGGGCGTATTTCTTTTTAAACAAACGTTGGATTAGTTGGCTTACATATGCATAAAAACAGTTAAACAAACGTTTGATTAAATATTTTTAACATGCTAGGGGAAATGAAAAGGGAACCGTATTTCTTACTAAATTAGGATTTAAATTTGGAATAATACATATGATTCGAATGTGGTTTGAAAGTACGTTTTCTTAAATAAGGAGTATAGCCTCTTGCGATAGAGGTTTTTTATTTGTTATTATTAGACTGAACGGTCGGTTTAAAGAGGTGTGAATATGAGAAGAAGCGCAGAAGAGATAAAGAAAGAAATTGCATATAAAGCAGAAAGTCTGTTTTCACAAAAGGGCTATGCAGCCACATCTATGGAAGAGATTTGTGAGATTACAGAGCGAAGTAAAGGAAGCATTTATTATCACTTTAAAAGTAAAGAAGAATTATTTTTATTTGTAGTAAAACAGCATACGTATGATTGGCTTGAAAAATGGAATGAAAAAGAGAAGTTGTATAGTACGAGTACTGAAAAACTATATGGTCTCGCGGAATATTATGTAGAGGACATACAGCAACCAATTTCAAATGCAATAGAGGAATTCTCTATGAGCCAAGTTGTAAGTAAAGAGATTCTGGATGAACTGTTAGCTTTAACTAGAGAATCATATGTTATGTTTGAGAACTTAATTGAAGCAGGCATACAGTCTGGAGAGTTTCGTGAAGATAATACGCGCGATCTTATGTATATTGTGAATGGATTATTATCTGGGCTTGGAGTACTTTACTACGAGTTAGATCATAAAGAGCTGAAACGTATTTATAAAAAGGCAATAGATGTATTGTTAAAAGGAATGGCAGCTGAATAATAAGTCAGCAGCTTTTCTTACAAAATAAATTAGACCGAACGGTCGGTTTATAAAGGAGGAATGAAAATGAACGCTTTATTTAAAAACCGAGCATTTATGCTCGTTATGGCATCTGATATTTTACAACAATTTGCAATTTGGATCAGAAATATGGCTCTTTTATATTTCATAATGGAGCGAACGAATAATGATCCGGTTTCTGTTTCTTTATTATCAGTTATGGAATATGCACCTATCTTTATTTTCTCGTTTATTGGTGGTGCGCTAGCTGATCGCTGGAATCCGAAAAGAACAATGGTTGCTGGGGATGTGTTAAGTGTACTGTCTATTATAGGAATTGTCTTGTTGTTAAAGCTGGATTATTGGCAGGCTATATTTTTTGCAACACTCATTTCCGCGATTGTAGGTCAGTTTTCTCAGCCATCATCTTCGCGTATATTTAAGCGCTATGTAAAGGAAGAACAGGTGGCAAATGCGATTGCATTTAACCAAACATTACAGTCATTATTTATGATTTTTGGACCAGTGGTAGGATCGCTTGTGTATACACAACTTGGTTTATTTACGTCACTATATAGCTTAATCATTTTATTTTTGTTATCTGCTATCGCTCTTTCATTTTTACCAAAATGGGTTGAACAAGAGCAAGTAGCGAGAGATTCATTAAAAAATGATATAAAAGAGGGTTGGAAGTACGTTCTTCATACGAAAAATTTACGCATGATTACGATCACTTTCACCATTATGGGATTAGCAGTTGGACTAACAAATCCGTTAGAGGTGTTTCTTGTAATAGAACGGCTTGGAATGGAAAAAGAAGCAGTTCAATATTTAGCCGCAGCTGATGGAATAGGTATGTTAATCGGTGGTATTGTTGCTGCAGTTTTCGCTTCAAAAGTGAATCCGAAAAAGATGTTTGTATTCGGTATGAGCATATTAGCGATGTCATTTTTAGTAGAAGGGCTATCTACATCATTTTGGATTACTAGTTTCATGAGGTTTGGAACAGGTATTTGTTTAGCTTGTGTTAATATCGTTGTCGGTACGCTTATGATTCAGCTTGTACCAGAAAACATGATTGGAAGAGTAAATGGAACAATTTTACCATTATTTATGGGTGCTATGTTAATCGGAACATCGCTAGCTGGAGGATTGAAGGAAATGACTTCACTAGTTATTGTATTTTGTATAGCGACGTCACTTATTTTATTGGCAATAGGGCCAGTTCTACGTATGCAAATAAAAAAAGAAGAGCTTGCTAATAAAGAGGAAATGACGAATTCGTTAGCTTCAAAATAAACCTTGTAAGGAAGCGGCATTGCTCCCTATTTTTGTGGCGATCTTTTGACAATGAAATGTACCGACTATATACTAATATTGTAAAAACGATTTTACATGTTAGGAGAAAAGATGTGAAAAATCAAATTTATGAATTACGCACTGAAAATAATATTTCACAAGGTGCATTAGCTGATAAGTGTAAAGTTTCAAGACAGACGATAAATGCAATTGAGAATAATAAATATGATCCAAGCTTAGCATTAGCCTTTCGTTTAGCGGAAGTATTAGGAACAACTGTGGATAAACTATTTTTGTATAAGATGTAGCGTCTTTAATTGTGGGACGCTATCGATAAAAGTAAAGAAAAGATCCTCTTCTTATGTGAAGAGGATCTTTTTCTTATATTGTTTTAGTTTTCGGATTAGGTGGTGTAACGGACGTATTATTTTCGGGTACTCTAGTTAATAAGAATCCACCGATAATAAATAAGACAATAATACTAAGGACACCAGCGTTTGTTTTTCCTGTTAATTGTGTTGTGACACCAACTAATACTGGACCCATAATTGCTGCGAATTTACCAAAGATATTATAAAATCCGAAGAATTCATTTGCAGATTCTTTCGGTACTAGTTTTGCGAAATATGAACGGCTAAGTGCTTGAATACCACCTTGAGAAGTGGCAACTAGCATTGCTAAAATCCAGAAATCAAGTGTCGTTTTTAAGAAATAAGCATATGTGCAAATAATGATATAAATAATAATACCGACATATAGCATTTTTTTACCGGTAAATGTTTCCGATAGTTTTCCATATAATAAAGCGAATGGACAAGCGACAATTTGTGTTACAAATAAGATGACTAATAGATTAGTTGCACTAATACCGAGATCTGTTCCGTAAGCAGTAGACATAGTGATAATTGTATCTACCCCGTCAATGTAGAAAAAGTAAGCTATTAGGAACATAAATACAGTTTTATATTCTTTAATATTTTTAAAAGTATTAGCAAGGCGCTTGAAGCTCATTGCAATTGGTCTTGGATGGCGTTCAATATAGTGTGTTTGCTCTACATTTTTTAGCATTGGAATTGTAAATAGTCCCCACCAAAGAGCTGTTATTGCGAAAGAAATTTGACTAGCAATGCCGACTGATAAGGGGATAGTTCCTTTTTGAGCAAGAATAATAAGAGCAATACAACCGATAAAAGGAATTGTGCTCCCAATATAACCTAATGCAAAACCTCGCGTAGAAATTCGGTCCATTCTATCTCCAGAGGTAACATCTACTAAAAATGCATCATAAAAAATATTTGCTCCAGCAAAGCCAACTAATGCGAGCATATAGCATCCTAGTAATAAGTACCACTGAGATGTTGGAACAACTGCTAGCATACTTGTAAATATAATACCAAGCCCAAAGAAGAATGTGAAAAATCGTTTTTTAAATCCCTTATAATCAGCAACCGTGCCGAGAATAGGAGCGAGTATAGAAATTAAAAGTGTAGCGAACGAGTTTGCATATCCCCAATAGGCTGTTGAAGTTGCACCAGATAGTCCAGCTTCTTTTGCAGCTGCTTTAAAGTAAATTGGAAATAATGCAGTTGTAATGACGAGCGAATATACCGAGTTCGCCCAATCGTACAATATCCAGCTTTTTTCTTGTCTGGACATTTTTTTCATATAATGTTCCCCCTTAAATTTGTTCTACTAACAGTGTACAAAAATAAAAATTATAAAAAGAGAAACAGTGATGATTTTTACATAACTTTTACATATATACACAGTTCTTTACAATTGAAGTAAATCCTCTACAATTGCGCCGTCTGTTTCACCTAAGTGCAAGCCGAGTAACCTAGCGATAGTCGGACCTTCATCAATCAGTCTCATATACGGAATTGTAACGCCGCTTTGAATGCCTTTCCCAGCAGCCATAAAAATTGTTTCATAGTTAGGTTTTGTTGGGGAATATCCATGCGTTCCAAATGTATATTTCTTACTAGAATTAACATCTTCTTTATTAATTTCTTTTATGAAATCACCTGTATAATTTTCAACGAAGTAATAACCTTCCATGGCCTCTAGCATAAATAAGCAATTACCATCAGCGCCACGTTCTTTTGCATCTTCATCGTGCAGAATAAATTCAATTCCATTTTGTTTATCCTGAAGAAGCTCTTCAAGAAGAAGTTGAATCTCTTTAATCGTTTCAGTATCATTTTTATCCTTTACATGTACGTAGGCAGCTCCATCACAGCTTTGGCAATAAGCTTTCCAATCGTGTATTTTTCCACGTTTATTTACGGATATAAGCCCTTTTTGACAGAATAGGACATTTAATTGGATTGCCTTGTTTTCACTTAAAGCGCTATGGTCACCAAGTGCAATAATTGTACTTTCTTCGTATATACCACTTTCTTTTAATGTATGGATAATTTTACCTAGGCGTTCGTCGTGTCTGTGGATTGCAGCTACTGTTTCCTCAGACTCGAAGCCATGGTAATGTCTTTGAGTATCTAAATCAGTAAAATGTACAAACATAACATTAGGCTTTTTTGTCTGAATTGTATGTAGGGCAGAAGCAAGGACGAAATTATCAAGCTCAGGCTGTGACAATCCATTTCGTATATGGCCGAAACGATGATTTAAATCTAATTGATATAGCGGGCTACCGCTAAATAATGAAACTAAAATTTGATTTTGCCACGGTCTATTTGGAAAAATTTCTGGTAAATTGTAATCGATATTTGCTCTTCCAGTAACAGGCCATAGAAGGGCTGCTGTCGTTAAATTTGCTTTGCGTGCTTCATCATATAAAGTTGTTCCTTTAATGGACTTTCGGTACCAATGCCAATCTGGTGAATCACGTCCTGGTTGAAGTAATGTATTGCTGACAACGCCATGCTTATTAGGATAATTACCGGTTACGATTGTTGAGTGGCTTGGATATGTTACAGAAGGATAAATTGGCTCCACTTTTTTCGCAATCGCGCCCTTTTTTATTAAAGTTTGGAAATTAGGTAGTTTTTGTAATATAGGAAAATCTAAAGCTGATAAGCAGTCGAAAGATAAAATAATGACGCGATTTGTTAATGCTTTATCCATAAAGTTTCCCTCCTGATTATATAAAACCTATTCTTATATATTACTATTAATACCTGGTAATAAAAATATATTTTCGAATAAAATTTCGTTATTTATTTTCAGAAAAATTAAACATATTATAAGTATAAGGGAATGAATGGAAGGAGGGAATACTATGGATTGGCTAGATGGATTTGGTATCTTTTACATCATTGGTGGAGTCACCGTTCTCCTTGTATTTTTTATGTCATATTTACTAAAGAAACGTTTTCCAGATAAACAGTTTGATATTATATTTGCACTTAGTTTAGTACTTCTTTGTTTAGCTTTCTTTCCTGTAACAATGATCGCTATTGGTGGTTGGGAAGGAATGGGATACGGATTTATTTGTTTCTTCGTTTTAATTGGTACACTAATTGGTATGGTTGCTCATCAACTTGTAAAAATAGTTCGGAAAAGTTACGTATAAAACAGTGATAATTGAAAATAATGTATAAAAATAAGAAAATTGGCTCTTGTTTTGAAATAAAATTTATATTATGATATTCAACAAATTTATTTTGTTATAACGATGAAAAAGGAATAGTACATGTCTTACCTTTTTGCAGAGAGAGAATCCTTTTGGCTGGAAGATTCTTAAAGAGGCGATATGGAACCTACCTTTGAGTTCTGCATATGCAGCGGGAAATTCCCGTTATCAAAAAGAGAGCATACTCAATTTTTTTGTGTATGAATCAGGGTGGTAACGCCGACAAAGCTCGGTCCCTATTTGGGGACGCGGGCTTTTTCTATTTTCTAAAGGAGGAAGAATAACTATGGTAAAAGAACAAGTACAAGCCATTACGAAAATGGAAGAAGACTTTGCTCAGTGGTATACCGATATTGTAAAAAAAGCGGAGCTTGTTGATTATTCAAGTGTGAAAGGTTGTATGATTTTACGTCCATACGGTTATGCATTATGGGAAAATATGCAGAAAGTGATGGATGAAAAATTAAAAGAATCTGGTCATGAAAATGTGTACATGCCAATGTTTATTCCAGAGAGTTTATTACAAAAAGAGAAAGATCATGTTGAAGGATTTGCTCCTGAAGTAGCATGGGTTACTCATGGCGGAGATGAGAAATTGGCAGAAAGACTTTGTATACGTCCTACATCTGAAACTCTATTCTGTGAGCATTTTTCAAAAATTGTTCAATCATATAATGATTTACCAAAGTTATATAACCAGTGGTGTTCAGTAGTTCGTTGGGAGAAGACGACGAGACCATTCCTTCGTACAACTGAATTTTTATGGCAAGAAGGTCATACGATTCATGAAACGGCAGAAGAATCTCAAATTGAAACATTAAATATTTTAAATCTATATGCTGCTTTTTGTGAAGAGTATTTAGCGATTCCGGTTATTAAAGGGCAAAAAACAGAAAAAGAAAAGTTTGCAGGAGCGAAGGCAACTTATACGATTGAAAGTTTAATGCATGATGGAAAAGCACTTCAAACAGGAACATCTCATAACTTTGGAACGAATTTCTCTGAAGCATTTGATATTAAGTTTTTAGACCGTAACGGTAAATGGCAATACGTACATCAAACATCTTGGGGTGTATCAACAAGAATGATAGGTGGACTTATTATGGTTCATAGCGATAATAACGGACTTGTAATGCCACCGAAAGTCGCTCCAGTACAAGTTGTTATCGTTCCTATTGCTCAGCACAAAGAAGGTGTGTTAGAAAAAGCAACAGAGTTGCAAGGACGTATTCAGAAGGTTGCACGTGTAAAAATAGATGCTAGCAATAAAACACCTGGCTGGAAATTTAATGAGTATGAAATGAAGGGTGTTCCAATTAGATTAGAAGTTGGTCCAAAGGATATTGAAAAGAATCAAGTTGTACTTGTAAGGCGAGATACGAAAGAAAAAGAGTTTATATCAATGGATCAATTAGAAGAACGCATTCCAGCACTACTTGAGGAAATTCACCATTCTTTATTTAGTAAAGCAAAAGTATTTCGCGATGAGAATACGTATAGTGTGACGAATTTCGAAGAGATGAAAAAAGCGGCTGATGAAAAGCAAGGATTTATTAAAGCGATGTGGTGTGGAGAACTAGCTTGTGAAGAAAAATTAAAAGAAGAAGTTGGAGTATCTTCACGTTGTATTCCGTTCGAACAAGAAAGTTTAGCTGACGAATGTATTTGCTGTAGTAAAAAAGCGAAGCAGATGGTGTATTGGGGAAAAGCGTATTAATACTCTTTCTACTAGATGACAAAAAGGACTTTGATTGCATAATAAAATGCAATCAAAGTCTTTTTAGTTTTATCCCGCTATTTGCCAGGTAGTAAAACTCCCACTGGAGCTAAGAAGTTAGGTGGGAGCCCTGCTGCCCGTAAAAGCCCGATTGGTGAAGGCTAATAATCAGTGGGGGATGAACAAAATCCCCACTGATTAAAGTTTCACTTTATAATCTGTTTCATGTATTTTTAGATGGAAGGATGATTTTTTTATTTTGCGTTTTTACGACGAATAAATAGTAACACACCAATTAGGAATGTCGAAAGACCAATTAAAATAGATGCAGGATAATGCGTTGCAGTATTAGGCAATTTATTGCCTTGTTTTGTTGCATTATCTTTTGCGTTACCGCTTTGAGAGCCGCTATCGCCTTTAACACGGTTGCCGCCCTGAGAGCCATTACCACCTTGAGAACTGCTGTCGCCTTTAACACGGTTGCCGCCCTGAGAGCCACTGCCACCAGAACCACTGCCACCAGAACCACTGTCACCAGAACCACTGCCGCCAGAACCATTGCTACCAGAACCATTGCTACCAGAGCCATTGTCACCAGAACCACTGCCACCAGAACCGTTGCCACCGGAGCCATTGCCACCAGAACCATTGCCACCAGAACCATTGCCACCAGAGCCGTTACCGCCAGAGCCGTTACCGCCAGAACCGTTGCCACCAGAGCCATTGCCACCAGAACCGTTGCCACCAGAGCCATTGCCACCAGAGCCATTGCCACCAGAGCCATTGTCACCAGAACCACTGCCACCAGAGCCGTTACCGCCAGAACCACTGCCACCAGAACCGTTGCCACCAGAACCACTGCCACCAGAACCGTTGCCACCAGAACCGTTGCCACCAGAACCGTTGCCACCAGAACCGTTGCCACCAGAACCGTTGCCACCGGAGCCATTGTCACCAGAACCACTGCCACCAGAGCCGTTACCGCCAGAACCACTGCCACCAGAACCGTTGCCACCAGAACCGTTGCCACCAGAACCGTTGCCACCAGAACCGTTGCCACCAGAGCCATTGTCACCAGAACCATTGCCACCAGAACCACTGCCGCCAGAACCACTGCCGCCAGAACCACTGCCGTCAGAACCATTGCCGCCAGAACCACTGCCGCCAGAACCGTTGCCGTCAGAACCACTGCCACCAGAACCACTGCCACCAGAACCGTTGCCACCAGAACCATTGCCACCAGAACCACTATCGTCCTGAGAACCATTGTTTCCTGGAGGTTTATTATTATCTTTTGAATTACCTTCTGCTAAAGTATCGTTATTTTGTACAATAGCGTTTGTTATTGGATGGAAGTTTTCAGTTGCAGCATTACCAATATTTAAGCCGCTAAAAAAGGATAAAGAAAGTGTTGATGCTAGAATGAAGATTTTTGTCATTGTTTTCCTCCTGAAGAAAAAATTATTGTTCCATCTAAAATACACCCCTTTGTAATATTTCATAGGAAAAAGAGTTTTATGCAAAAAAAACTATATATAGAAAAAGGTGGTGTATTTCTAAAGGAAGAAAAGAGTTAATGTAAATTCCTTGCAAATAGTAGAGTGATGGAGAATTTACACTCATAACAGTAGAGGAAGTGGCAACGGATGAAAGAATATATTGCATTTGATATTGGTGGTACGCAAATTAAATATGGAATTGTTTCAGAAATAGGGGTAGTACTAATACATAAAAAGGTCCCAACAGAAATTCACTTGGGCGGGGAACAAATTGTTCAAAAACTTATATGTTTATCAAAAAAGTTAATGACTGAACATACTATTTCCGGAATTGGTATTAGTACAGCGGGAATTGTTGATATTGATAAAGGAGTTATAACGGGAGGTGTGGATCATATTCCACGTTATGCTAATATTTCTATTGTTGAGAGATTACAAGAAGTATTAAAAGTTCCTGTATCTATTGAAAATGATGTTAATTGTGCAGCCTTAGGTGAGAAATGGAAAGGTACAGGGAGGGGAGAAAGCGATTTTATTATGCTTACGCTTGGAACGGGCATTGGTGGAGCAATTGTTATAAATGGAGAGTTATACCGTGGACATTCGTTTGGCGCTGGGGAATGGGGGAACATGTTAATAGAAGGGAAAACTTTTGAGGAGGTTGCCTCAATTTCGGGATTAATTCATCTCGTACGAAGATATAAAGGTAAAAAGGAGTGGGATGGTAAAACAATTTTCGAATTATATGATAAGGGTGATAGCGGTGTTACTCAAGCCGTGAAGATTTTCTTTAAACATTTGGCGATTGGTATTAGCAATCTTACTTATATTTTTAATCCGAAAATGATTATTATTGGTGGGGGAATTACTGAAAGAGGAGATGATTTCTTACATGAAGTGAAGGAAGAGATAGGAACATACTTAAATCAAGAGATTTATAGTAATTGTGAGATTAAACTTGCGCAAAGCGGTAATTGTGCAGGAATGATTGGCTCTATTTACCACTTATTACATCAGTATAAATAAATATAGTATCTGTTTTCATATAATTGAGAATTTATCCTTTTTCTCATTAGATAAATAATGCTACAATATAAGAGAAGAATACAATGTTTTCCGAGTTGGAAAATGCTTTGTAGAAAGGAAGAAACTTCATGCCTATTATTTTAGAAAAAGGACAAAAGATTGATTTAACGAAAGGACAACCGAGAGTAGCGAAACTACAGGTTGGCTTAGGCTGGGATCCAATTGGGCAATCAGGTGGGTTTCTGTCTTCTTTATTTGGAAGTAAACCAAGTGTAGATTGTGATGCATCTGTCGTTATGTTAGAAGGGGATCGTTTTTTAAACAAAAATGATCTAGTTTACTTCGGCAACAAACTTTCTACTTGTGGTAGTATTATTCATTCAGGAGATAATTTAACAGGTGAAGGCGCTGGTGACGACGAAACAATTTTCGTAGAATTACATAAAGTTCCGAGCCGTATTAATCGTTTAGTATTCGTTGTAAATATTTATGACTGTGTAAATCGTCGCCAAGACTTTGGGATGATTCGCAATGCATATATTCGTATTCAAAACCCACAAACAGGTGAAGAATTAGCGCGTTATAACTTGTCAGATAATTATGCTGGTAAAATGACTTTAATTGCAGGTGAAATGTACCGAGACGGAAACGAATGGAAGTTTTCAGCAGTGGGAGAAGGAACACAAGATAAAAACTTAAGTGAGATTGTATCACGTTACCAATAAAATAAACCAAGGAGGAATAGTATAATATGGCATCTATTTCATTGAAAAAAGGACAAAAGGTAGACTTAACAAAAACAAATCCAGGTCTTTCGAAAGTTCTTGTAGGACTTGGTTGGGATACGAATCGTTATGACGGACAAAATGATTTCGATTTAGATGTTAGTATCTTCTTAGTAGGTGCTAACGGTAAAGTTTCAGGTGCAGAGGATTTCGTCTTCTATAATAATCCAAAAGGTGCGAATGGTGCTGTAGAGCATTTAGGAGATAACCGTACAGGTGAAGGTGAAGGCGACGATGAAACAATTAAAATAGACTTAAAAAATGTTCCTGCTAACATTGAGCGTATTTGTTTCACAATTACAATTTATGATGGAGAAGGCCGCAGCCAAAACTTCGGACAAGTTTCTAATTCTTTCGTACGTATTATGGATGAAGAAAAGAATGCAGAATTAATTCGTTACGATTTAGGAGAAGATTTCTCTATTGAAACAGCTGTAGTAGTGAGCGAATTATACCGTCACGCAGGTGAATGGAAATTCAATGCAATCGGAAGTGGATTCCAAGGTGGATTAGGTTCTCTATGTAATAACTTTGGTTTAGATGTAGAGTAATAGATTTATATATCCATCAGTGAAACGCGTAATTACTGATGGATATATTTTTAAAAATTAAAATATAGAGGTGAATATATATGGTTATTCAATTGCAAAAAGGACAGAAAATTGATTTAGCTAAAACAAGCCCAGGTTTATCAAGAGCAGTAATTGGTCTTGGATGGGATATTAAATCTTATGATGGTGGATCTGATTTCGATTTAGATGCATCTGCCTTTTTATTAGATGCGAACGGGAAATGTACGAAGGAAACTGATTTTATTTTCTATAATAATTTACAGTCTCCTTGTGAATCAGTTTTACATACAGGAGATAACCGTACAGGTGCAGGTGACGGTGATGATGAGCAACTTGTTGTCGATTTGAAAAAGGTTCCAGCAGATGTTCATAAAATTGCTATTACAGTTACAATTTATGATGGTGAAGGCCGTAATCAAAACTTTGGACAGGTTGCAAATGCATTCGTTCGTTTAGCAAATGAAGAAACAAACGAAGAAGTTCTTCGTTTTGATTTAGGGGAAGATTTCTCCATTGAAACAGCAGTTGTCTTTTGTGAATTATATCGTCATAATGGACAGTGGAAGTTTAGTGCAGTAGGAAGCGGATTCCAAGGTGGATTAGGTGCGCTTGTAAAAGCGTATGGCTTGGATGCATAAGAAGGGAAACGACATTCGTTTCCTTTTTTTGACCTTTCTATAAATCTAGCAAAGAATAGGGGATAAAGGTAAGATGAGTATTTTGCAAGGAATCCTTGATACGTATGCTCAGTTTTTCGACTTGGACATGTGGATTAAAGTGTTACAAGATCCAGTATCTTGGGGGTTAATAGGTACACTTGTTGTACTTGAAGGGTTATTATCTGCTGACAATGCACTTGTGCTAGCGGTAATGGTAAAACATCTTCCAGAAGAAAAACGAAAAAAAGCATTATTCTATGGACTGATTGGAGCTTATGTATTTCGTTTTATTGCAATTGGAATTGGAATGTTCTTAATTAAATTAGCATGGGTAAAAGTGTTAGGTGCACTTTACTTAGCTTGGCTTTCAGTTAAATACTTCATTGATAAAAGAAAAGGTAATGCAGAAGAAGAGGAAGCTCATGGTATGAACCAAAACAGTATTCTCTTCAGAATGTTTGGTGTCTTCTGGGGAACAGTTGCGATGGTTGAATTAATGGATATCGCGTTCTCTGTAGATAGCGTACTTGCTGCATTTGGTGTATCAAATCAAGTTTGGATTCTATTATTAGGTGGAATGCTTGGTATTTTAATGATGCGCGGTATCGCTGGCGTATTCTTAAAATTGTTAGAGCGTATTCCAGAACTTGAAACGACAGCATATATTTTAATCTTAATTATTGCAGCAAAAATGTTACTGTCTGTTATTCATATTGAAGTAAGCCATACGCTATTCTTTATTATTTTAGTTGTAGCATTTGGAGCAACGTTTATACTTCACTACATGAAGAATTCTGGACAAGCTAAAGAAGAAGTTGCAGCTACTAAAAATAATCATAAATAATTGAAATGGGTTTGCTCGTTATGCGAGCGCCCATTTTTTATAACTAAAAATAGTTTATAATAGAAGAGAGACTTTATAAAAAAAGTAAATGTTTTTGGAGGTGAACTGTTGTGTTTTCACGTTTTACACTTCAACCATGTGCATTAAAAGACGAATCAGATTTAAAGCAATTTGAAGCGCTTTTAGAAAAACGCCCACAATATGAACTGACAGAGAATGAGATGAAGTTTAGTTATATAGCAACTCGTATTCTTGGTGTTCCTAATGATGTAGATGAATATTTTAATGAGCTATTTGATTATAGCGAAGTGAAAGGGATCGTGGTTTTGCATGAACAAAATTTAAATAAGGTGATTGATCCCGAAAAACTGCGCCATATTCAAGAGGTTTTTACATTACATCAAGAAGCACCGAATGGCCTTACAGTAAATAGGCTTGTCGCCCATCTGTCTGGAAAACAACTATTACCGCAAGTAGACAATCCTGATTTACAGCATTATATACATACGACGTTTATTTCTGTATTGAAATTGTATGAGAAACAACATAATCAATCTTTAAAAACAGAAGGATTCCGGCGTTTCTTAATCGATATGATTAAATTAAGTGAAAATTACGTAGCGAAGTGGTTCTCTACGATTAATTATAAGAAACAAATGCCACGTATCGTTTGGTACGGTGATGCGACGGAGAGTCGTATATATTTCTTATACTTTCTTATTATGCTCGGCTGTGATGTGCTTTATTATCACCCAGAAGGAAAAGATGGATTTGAGAGTGTAGATGAGGAAGGAAAGACATTTGTCGTATCTCATTCAGGCCGTATTTCATTGGAACCATTTCCTGATCGGCGTCGTGAACGCGTCGCAACGGTAGCTTATCAAGCTTCAAAAGAAATCGAGCAAGTACTTCACCACGATAATTCATTATTATACAAACCGTGGCAATTCCGTTCGTATACACCTGTAGCCCGTACGCTCAAAACAACGTACGATGAACTCTTTTTAATTACGAAAGAAAAGGCATTTGTACGCCCAACATTCTTTGTTGAAAATAAGCATATTTATATTCCTTCTTTATTTGCAAAAATATCAGGCGTTTCAAAGAATGATAAAGAATATTTTCAGCGATTAAAGGCTGTTACATCGTTTGATAACAGTTTATTAATTAATACATTCCCGTTTACGAAAGAACAAAAAGCGAATTTCCAATATCATTATCGAGATGCATTGGACCGCGGGGGAAAGTTACATCCGGATTTAATTATGAACAGCCATTGGTGGCCGCATAAGCGTTTACCAGAAGGATTACAACATGGTATTGCAGAAGCAATGATCCATACGTGTGAAAGTGAAATGTGTAAACCAATTGCGAAAGAGACGAAACAAGATGTAGCGCTGTATGTTTTCGCACAACTCTCTCAAATACCACCGAACATTTTAGAGCAACTTGAGAAATTTGATTATTCGCAAGAAGTACCGAAAATTGTTATATTTAATAATGAGAAGAGCGGAGAATTAAGTCGTTCTGATGCTGTGTTATTACTATTTTTAAATCAAATTGGAGTAGATGTATTCCACTTTAATCCAACGGGGAGAAACGATATTGAACCGTATATTGAATCAGGAGCATTTGATTCACATTGGCTTGAAGAAGTTAATTTCGATCTTGAATTTCATGGTTCATCAGCCTATAAAAATTTATCACAAACAATAAAAGGACTATTTCGTCCATTTTTATAAGGAAAGGGAGAATACCATATGAATAACCCAGTCGTACTAGATTCGAAAACAGAATTGAATGAGCAAACCGCACAAGATGTTCGCTTGCAACTTAGACAAGATGCAGAAGTGCAACGTATTTATAACGCAGTAGACATTAAAGATCAATTAGAATTAATTGAACTCGGAAAAGAACCTTCTATGGAAATTTCACGTTTCGCTGATCAAATTTTACATACAATGTCTTTATCGAAAGTAGAAGACTCTGGTGAATTATTAAAGCAGCTTGGTAAAATTATGGACAGATTTGATAGTAAAGACTTTGCGGAAGAGAAAAGTGGTTTCTTCTCACGTATGTTCAAAAAAGCAGATAAAATGATTGAACAAATCTTTAGTAAGTATCAGACGATGGGTCGCGAAATGGATAAAGTATACGTAGAAATTACGAAGTATCAAGATGAAATGAAAAAATCAATTGGTACGTTAGATGGTTTATATGAGCAAAACTTAAAGTATTATTTAGACTTAGAAAAATATGTAGTAGCAGGGGAAATGTTATTAGAGCGTTTAAATACAGAGTTAGTTCCGATGTACGAAGAGCGCATACGTAATAATGATCAGTTAGCGGGTATTGAATTAGAATCGCTTAAAAACTCTGTTGAAATTTTAGAACAGCGTATTGATGATTTAGAAAAAGCACGTATGGTTGCTCTATTAACAGCACCACAAATTCGTATGATTCAACGCGGTAACAATAAATTAATCGGTAAAATCAATACGGCATTTATTACAACGATTCCTATCTTTAAAAATGGTATCATTCAAGCGGTAAATGCGAAACGTCAAAAGCTTGTTGCGGACTCTATGGCTGAACTTGATCGCCGTACAAATGAATTACTTAAGAAAAATGCACAAAATATCGCAACTCAAAGTGTGGAAGTAGCGAGATTATCAGGTTCTTCTAGTATTAAGATGGAAACACTTGAGGAAACTTGGAACATTATTTCAAGAGGTATGCAAGAAACACAACAAATTGAAGAGCAAAATAAACGTGAGCGTGAAGAAAGTCGTAAGCGTATGGCTACATTAACAGAGAACATCAAAAAAGAATTACAAGGATAAAGAAAAGGCAATGAGGAACAGTCCTCATTGCCTTTTAGTTTCTCTTAAATAATTTAATGATTTCATTCACAACAAGCGGAATGATACTTAACAAGAGAACAAATCCCCAATCTCGCATTGTTAATGCATGCACACCGAATATATTGGCAAGAGGTGGGATGGAGATGATACACACTTGCATAAGAACACCGATTAGAAGTGAGAAGACTAAATATTTATTTGTAAATATCCCAATTGAAAAAATTGATTTCGTTCTTGAACGTAAGTTAAATGAATGAACGAGTTGAGAGAAACTAAGAACGACAAATGCCATCGTTTGAGCGTGTAATAGCGCGTCTTCATCAATTTGCTCTGGGAAGAGAGGAAATAAATTTGTATCTCCTGTATAGAGCTTTGCCCCAACGATAAAGGCTGTTAAAGTAAGAAGTCCAATTACAACCCCATTGAAAATAAGAAAAGGAACGCTGCCGCTAAATAAGCTTTCTTTCGCATGTCGTGGTTTTTCCTTCATCACATCTGGATCTTCAGGATCAACACCGAGTGATAATGCAGGCAGTGTATCTGTAATTAAATTTACCCACAAAATGTGAATAGGGCGTAGTGGTGTTGCCCAGCCGAGTAAAATAGCTAAAAAGAGAGCTATAATTTCGCCGAAGTTACAAGAAAGTAGGAAGAGAATAGACTTTTTAATATTACGATAAATATTTCTTCCTTCTTCAACAGCTTTCACAATAGATGAGAAGTTATCATCTGTTAAAACTACATCTGCTGCGCCTTTTGCGACATCTGTTCCTGTAATTCCCATTGCTACTCCAACATCTGCTTGTTTTAAAGATGGAGCATCATTTACACCGTCACCAGTCATGGAAACGATATTTCCTTTAGCACGTAATGCTTTTATAATCTTCACTTTATGTTCTGGAGAGACCCTAGCAAATACATTTAAGTGATTAATTTTACTTGCTAGTTCTGTATCTGGAATGTTATCTAATTCAGTTCCAATCATGATTTCAGATATTTCTTCAGCAATGCCAAGTTCTTTGGCAATTGCAAAGGCGGTATCCTTATGATCGCCAGTAATCATAACTGTGCGAATACCAGCCTTTTTACATTCTGTAATTGAATCTTTTACTTCTGTACGTGGTGGATCAATCATACCAACAAGACCGATAAAGATGAGATTTTCTTCGAGATGATTTATATCCATATCGTTTAAGTCGTATCGTTTATATGCGAATGAAAGTACTCTTAATGCTTTTTGCGACATTGACCCGGCAGCTTCTAATATTTGATTTTTATCAGAATCTTTTAGGACCTCAAGTTTATTATTTATAAAGATATGGGTACAGTGAGGTAAAAGTTTATCAATAGCACCTTTCGTCATGCTATAGTAGCCTTCATCGTACGTATGTACAGTTGACATCATTTTACGATCAGAATCGAAAGGCAATTCGTTAACACGTTCATGTTTATTTTCTAAATGATCTTTTTGAATGTTAAAAGAGCTTCCGGCAACAAGAAGGGCAATTTCTGTAGGATCCCCTGTTTGTGAGTCGGCACCGTAAGAGGCATCGTTGCATAAAACCATATTTTCTAATAATAGACGGTGTGCATCATTATTTACATTCAAATTTTCTAGCTGGTCGTATGTGCGATCACTATAAAAGTGAGTAACGGTCATTTTATTTTGAGTTAATGTACCTGTTTTATCTGAACAAATAATTGTGACAGAACCGAGAGCTTCAACAGCTGGTAGTTTACGAATGATAACGTTTTGTTTAATCATACGCTGAACACCAATTGCAAGAACGATGGAAACGATAGCTGGTAAGCCTTCTGGAATGGCTGCAACAGCTAAACTAATTGCGGTCATAAACATTTCTAACGTATCCCGGCCCTGTAAAAAACCGATGAGAAACATAGTAGTGCAAATAGCTACAGCGACAAATCCTAAATATTTTCCTACTTGTGCTAAGCTTTTTTGAAGTGGTGTCATATCATCGTCTGCTTCATGTAAAAGGGTAGCGATCTTGCCAATTTGTGAATGCATCCCAGTTTCAACAGCAACACCGACGCCACGTCCGTATGTTACTAACGTCGACATAAAGGCCATGTTTTTTTGATCACCTAATGGTACTTGCTCATCATTTTGCATGGAAGGGTGGTAGACTGCATCTTTATCGACAGGGACAGATTCACCAGTTAGAGCAGATTCTTCAATTTTTAAATTCGCAGTCTCGATAAGTCGTAAATCGCAGGGGATATACCGCCCAGCATCAAGCATAACGATATCACCTGGAACGACGTGCTCAGATGGAATCTCTTTTAGTTCACCATCTCGCTTTACGATAGCTTTAGGTGTTGCCATCTTTTTCAATGCTTCTAAAGCCTGTTCCGCTTTCGATTCTTGGATTACACCGATAACAGCATTTAAAACTACAACGAGCGCGATAATACTTGCATCGGCCCATTCACCTACAAAGGCGGAAATAAGGGAAGCGATAATAAGGACATACACGAGGACGTCATTAATTTGGGCGAAAACGCGCTGCCATAAAGTACGTTTTTGTTTGGTAGCTAATTCATTATAACCATATTGCTTTAAACGTTCATTTACGATTTTATCTGTTAAACCGTGTTGTTCATTTGTTTCTAGGTCGATTAATGTTTGATTTTTCGTCTTACTGTACCAATTGCTCATAAGTAAGCACCTCCAGTAAAAACAGTTAGCAATGGTAGTGTGGCAATTTTTTTAGAGTAGTATGTATGGAGAAAAAATCTAAGGTGAGGTTCTACTTTCATTGTACAATAATTTAGAATGAGAGGAGGAAAAGAGAAGAGTTGTCATGAATTTGTTGAAATTAAAAGAGCCTCGAATACGTGAGGCTCTTTGTCATTTTTTAATTAATGTACCTAATTCCTCAGTAATAGCTTGCATTTCACTAATACTGAATGTTTCACGTTTCATAACGTGCTCATAAATGTCACGTAAGTCCTCGTACATTTCTTCGTTAAAACTAGCAGCTCTCATTGCTCCAGCATTAACCATGCGTAATTTTTCTTTAATAGCTTCTACCATATATTCAACGTTTGCTTCTGATTTTACGGATAAATCCACCGAAGTGTCCCCCTTTAAAATAACATAAGGTTATCTTAACATTTTTTTATCATTTTCGTTAATGAAACTTTTCAATCCTATTAAATTAGTAGGGATTTCCTTTATAATTAATAATTGGTTGTTTATACTATATAAGTATATAGTAAGAAATGCACCAAGAAGGGAAGAAACAAAATATGGTCCGAGTATTGTTTGTTTGTCTTGGGAACATTTGTCGTTCTCCAATGGCAGAAGCAATTTTTCGGGATCTTGTCGTAAAAGAGGGACTCGAAGAGAAAATTGTCATTGATTCTGCAGGAACTGGAGATTGGCATATTGGTCATCCGCCACATAAAGGAACAAAAAAAATTTTAAAAGAAAATGAAGTCTCTTTTGAAGGAATTAAAGCACGGCAAGTAGAAAAAGAAGACTTAACAAAGTTTGATTATATTATTGCCATGGACAACAAGAATATAGCGGATTTAAAAAGTTTTGGTAAAACTGAAGGCTATATTGGTAGACTGTCCGATTTTGTTCCAGACGGTGGCTGGACAGACGTTCCTGACCCTTACTTTACAGGGAACTTCCAAGAAGTGTATGACCTTGTAACAGAAGGGTGTGCAAAGCTAGTAGCTTTCATTCGAAATGAACAAGGAATATGAGGAAGCTTAGAAAGTAATACTTTCTAATATAAGAAATGAAAGGGTGAAGGAATATGGCAAAGAAAAATAATATTGCTCGAAACATTGCGATTGGTGTAGCTGCAGGTGTAGCTGTATCTATGTTAAAGAAAGAAAACCGTGAAAAAGTAAAAAACACGGCAGAAAAAGCAAAAACAAAGATGATTGAAATTGGTGAAAATTCGAAGATAAAAGAAAAAGTGCAAACTGTTACAGATAAAGGACGCGAACTTGCTGATTTCAATGTAGTAAAAGCGAAAGTAGCAGAAATCAAAAAATTGACGCCGTCTGTTGTAGAAACGTTAAAAGAGACGAAAGAAATTTTTAGTAAGAGAAAAGTTGTGCCAGTAGAAAAGCCGGAAACGATTGAAATTCAAGCTGTATCTCCAAAGGTAGATGAGCTTAAAGCAGAAGAAGAGCCAGTAGTAGCTGAAGATGGTGGTATGAAAGAAGCGCGTGAATTATTTATGAAGGACTCAAATGCAGAGGAAAAAAAAACTGAAGCATACATTGAGCTAAAGCAAAATAAAGAAGAGAAGAAAAGCGTCTAAAAAATATGAGGAAATTTCTAGAAAAAGCAAAAAGAAATCGCACCTTTTCGTTTGGGAAAGATTTATATGACCGGACGATGCGCGATGATGTAGCGGGCTTAGCAGCACAGCTCGCTTATTTCTTCTTGCTTGCGATTTTCCCTGGGCTTGTTTTCTTAATTACGCTTCTTGGCTTTATTGACCTTCAAACAGAAAGTGTGCTCAATTTATTAGAACCGTACGTACCAGAAGATGCGATGAACTTAATTGAAGTAAACGTAGATAAAGTTGTAAACGAACAAAATGGTGGTTTATTATCATTCGGTTTACTATCGATGTTATGGTTTGCTTCAAACGGGGTGAATGCGGTTATGAACGCTTTTAACCGCGCTTATGATGTAACAGAAACCCGTTCCTTTATTAAAACAAGAGCTTTATCTATCGTGTTCACGTTAGCGATAATTTTTATGATTGTGTTTGCACTAATTGTCCCAGTATTTGGACAAGTGATTGGGGCAGCCGTGTTTAAAGCAATTGGTTTATCGGATAGTTTTTCTTATGTTTGGAGTATTACGCGTTTAGTAGCAAGTTTCTTTGTCTTAATCGCTTTGTTTAGCTTTTTATATACATTTGCGCCTGATCGGAAATTAAAGCGAAGAGAAGTCATATCGGGAGCAATATTTGCTACTGTAGGATGGATTGTGGTATCGTACTCATTTGCCTATTATGTAGATAAATTTGCAAATTACGCTAATACATATGGTGGTCTCGGTGGTATCATTATTTTAATGTTATGGTTTTACTTAACTGCGTGGGTAATTTTACTTGGCGGTGAAATTAATGGTTTACTCCATCATTATAGAACGGGTGACAATAATTCCCGTAATGAAAAATGAGCTCTTGTTCCATAATAAAAGGGAACAGGGGGGATATTTCATGAGTAATAATAAAAAGAACCACAATAATAAAAGTAATAATAAACAAAAGAGCAGTTCGCATCCAAAGCATAAAACGAGCAGTAGTGCGAACGGTCACAATAGCTACCATTAAAAAAAACGGGTCCTTTATCAGGGACCCGTTACTTATTTCCTTTTAATAATCGTAAGCCATTCAAGATTACAAGAATGGTACTTCCTTCATGTCCAATAACACCGAATGGAAGAGCTAAAAACTGCAAGAAATTAGAACAAATCAGCATTGCAATGACAGCTAAAGAGAAGATAACGTTTTGCTTCACAATACGGTTCATTCGTTTTGATAAACGGATTGCTTGAGAGAGACGAGATAATTCGTTTTTCATAAGAACAACGTCTGCAGTCTCTAATGCTACGTCTGTTCCTTCACCCATTGCAACACCAATACTAGAAGTAGCGAGTGCAGGTGCATCGTTTATACCATCTCCAACCATGGCGACTATGCCGTACTTTTCTTTTAACTGCTTTATCGTTTCAACTTTTGTTTCCGGTAAACATGATGCGTAATATTCTTTTATATTACTTTCATTGGCAATTGCTTTTGCTGTTTCTTCATTATCACCAGTAATCATGATTGCTTCGACACCAATGCTTTGCAAATCACGAATAGCCGCTATCGTTTCGTGGCGAAGGGTATCTTTTAAAGCGATCAGTCCAAGAATACCATCCTCATCACTAATATAAACGACAGTTTTCCCCTCTTTTTCAAGTGAAGCAGAAATGCCATTATGAAATGTCTTTGTTTCTTCTCCAATAAAATCAGCTTTACCAATTTTATAAGATTTGTTTTCTAATATTCCTTTTAATCCAAAACCAGTTACATCTTCAACGTTTTCTGGTTTTTTTATCGTAATGTCGTAAGCATGTTTTGCATATTTAACAATCGCTTCTGCTAAAGGATGTGTAGAGTGACTTTCAATCGCTGCTGTAATAGAAAGTACTTCACTTTCTGCTATGCCTTCTCGAACATATACATCTGTTACAGTAGGTTTTCCTTGTGTTAATGTTCCTGTTTTATCAAAGGCAATCGCCTTTACTGAAGCTAGACGTTCTAAATGAATACCACCTTTAAAGAGAATACCGTTTCTCGCTCCGTTTGAAATTGCTGATAAAGTTGCCGGTGTAATGGCTGCAACTAGCGCACAAGGAGAAGCGACTACAAGTAAGATCATCGCGCGATAAAACGTTTCATTCCAACTCCAATCAAGTAAGAAATGAGGAACAAACATCATAAGCGCAACAACAAGTAGTACACCTTTTACGTATGTTCCTTCAAATTTTTCGATAAATAGTTGTGATGGGGATTTTTCGCTTTGTGCACTTTGAACGAGACGAATAATCTTTTGGAATAATGTTTGATCGCTCGGCTTCGTAATTTTAACTTCAATAGCACCACGTAAATTTACAGTGCCGGCAAATACTTCATCGCCGAATTTTTTTTCATTCGGAATGGGTTCTCCTGTAATAGCAGCTTCATCAATATTTGTTTCACCAGTATGAATTGTGCCATCAGCAGGAACTCGCTCACCTGGCTTAATTAAAATAATATCGTTAATTTGTAATTGTTCAACTGGAACACGTTCCGGAGTTCCGTTTGAAATACGTAATGCTTCTTCAGGTTGTAGATCAAGAAGCGCTGAAATTTCTTTTTGGCTTTTACTTAATGTATAAGATTCCATTGCTCCGCTTAATGCAAAGATGAAGATTAAAATAGCACCCTCTGCCCAGTAACCAATAACTGCGGCACCGATAGCTGCAAAAATCATGAGCATTTCAACATTTAGCTCTTTCTCTTCAATTGTGTCTTCAATACCTTCTTTCGCTTTTGCAAATCCTCCAATTACATAAGCAAGGATATATAAAGTAATACCTGCACTTATTGCATCATTTTTTGTGAATAACCAACCAGCTAAAATAAAAATACCAGATGTGATTGCAAATATAAGTTCATAATGTTTCTTTAATGTATCCCATAAAGAGGGATTAGAAATATCTTTTTGTGCTTGTAATGTTTTTACTTCTGCGTTCATTAATACTCGCTCCTTCCGAATTCTTATTGAGAAAAAGAATCAAAATCGAAACCCCTATAAAACGACGAAAGCTGCCATCCATAATGGATAGCAGCATTTCTGTTGAATCTGATTTTAATAGTTATTATGTTGTAATTATTCTATAGTATAGCATATGTTTTTCTTAGATGATATGTTTTTGTTTTAGTATAAAGTGAAACTTTAATTAGTGGTGGTTTTGTTCATCCCACGCTGATTATTAGCCCTCGCCAATCGGGATTTTACGGGCAACAGGGCTCCCACCTAACTTCTTTGCCCCAGCCGAATTTGGAGGTGGGAGTTTTACTGCCCGGCGAATAGCGGGATAAACTGAAAACTTGTGTTTTCGCATTTCCTTTGGTATATATGAATATTGTTCATAAAAAGGTCGGAAAGGAAGACATCAAGTTGAAGACAGAGAAATTTTTTACCCATCCGATTGGCGTGTTTATTGCTGCAATAGTAGCAACATTTTTATGGGGAAGCGCATTTCCCTTTATTAAATTAAGCTATGCTGAACTTGGAATTCAGCCACAAGAAGTCGGGGAACAAATATTATTTGCTGGCTATCGCTTTTTCTTATCTGGTGTAATGCTCTTATTATTTTTTAAAGCGTTAGGAAAAGATATGAAGTTCAAAAAAGGAACAGGAAAGCAGTTAGTTCAAATTGGCTTGTTTCAAACTTTTCTTCAATATATATGTTTTTATATTGGAATGAGTTATAGCTCAGGAATTGAAGGAGCGATTATTTCAGGAACATCATCATTCTTTCAAATTTTACTCGCACACTTTTTATATAAAGATGATGCTCTAAATAGGCGAAAAGTAATTGGAGTAGCTATCGGTTTTTGCGGTGTGATTTTAGTGAATGTACCGAGTGATGGAAGTTTATCATTTCATTTTGGAATAGGTAGCTTATTACTTCTTGGGGCAGCCATGATGTATTCGTATGGAAACATATTAGCGAAAGAAGGTAGTAAAACATTAGATATTGGGTATATGACAGCATATCAGATGATTTTCGGATCAATTGGGTTGCTATGTATAGGTGCATTTCAAGTTGGAATGATGCCATTCACATTTAATCTACATGCAATACTTATGCTCATATATTTATCGTTCTTATCAGCAGCTGGATTCTGTATATGGAATACAATTATGAAGTATAACAAAGTAGGGAAAGTCTCGATGTATATGTTCTTTATACCAGTGTTTGGTGTGCTACTATCAAGTCTAATTTTAGGGGAAGCAATCCATTCCTTTGTACTATTTGGTTTAGCATGTGTCGCAGCGGGAATTATTGTAGTAAATCGTAACCTGGTTAAAAAGAAAGTTGAGCAAGAAAAACAAGTAGCATAGAGAACAGAAAAACGATTAAAATGGAAGAACAGTATTGTTCTTCTTTTTTTACATAGAAAAAGGAGAACGTGATATATGTAACGAAAAAAGATAGAATAAAGCATTTATTGAGGAGAACATATTATGAATGTACTTTACATTGTGTTAGTCGGGCAAATTATTCTTTTTTTAATGGGAGCAATTTATGCAATAGGACAGACGAAGAGAACGAGAAATAATATGCCGTTACCTTTAGCAGTTCGTCTTATTCTTAGTTTTTCTTTAACAGGAAGTGCAATTTGGATATGGTTACAAGATCCATCGGCTGAGTACAGTACGTGGGTTGCACTCGGTATGACTTTATCAACTGTAGGGGATTTATTTATGGCAGGATTAATTCCAATTGGTCATCGATTAATTGGAGGAATGGTTACTTTCGCTCTTGCACATTGTTTCTATGTGAAAGCATTTTTACAAACAGGTATTTCATGGAATGGTTTTTGGATCGGTTTATTCGTATACGGACTCTTTCTAATTATAGGGTGGTTTTTCTTTATTCGAAATGAAAAACAAGACAAACTTTTTACAATAGGCGCTCTAATTTACGGTTTGTGGGTTGGAGGAATGGCATGTTTTGCATTCGCCTTATATTACGAGAATATAGGAATATGGTGGATACCAGCACTTGGTGGTTTACTGTTTGTGATTTCTGATTTTATTATCGGCGTGACAGATATCGGAGGGCGCAAACTGAAGTATGAACCGCTTTGGATTTGGTTTACATATGTCGCAGCGCAGATGTGTATTGTATATGTAGGATTATAAAAAGATACTCTCAAAAATAGTTGATAGACTATTTTGAGAGTATCTTTTTTATTGCTATGCTATTATATTTGTTTGTTTAATTTGTGCAGTATCTTATACTTTCTAAGCATAAATTTCATAGGAAAAGTCCTGTTTGATAGATGGAAAACATAGTATATAAAAATAGTGAATTTATAGGGATTATTATTTTTATATTTGTAATATTCTAATGTTATAATTCAGAATTTTGTGGAAATTAACCAGTCGGAGTACTTATAATAAAAATAAAAAGATGATGAGATGGTGGAATGATGCAAAAGAAAAAACATTTGCGTGAATTCTTTGGAATAATTGCAATTGCATGTTTATTAGTGTTTTTGGCAAAAATCTTTTTGTTTTTCCCTACGACTGTAAAAGGAGCATCGATGAGGCCGACGTTACAAGATGGAGATAAAGTAATAATTAATAAACTTGCAAAGAGATTTGAAAGTTATGAGAGAGAGGATATTATTGTCGTGAAGACAGATAATTTCTATGTGAAGAGAGTTATTGGATTACCAGGAGATGTAATTGAGATGAAGAATGATCAATTATATGTTAATCATCAAGTGAAAAATGAAGAGTATTTAAAGAATAATAAAAAACAGGCAGAAAAATTACTTATCAATTTAACTGAAGATTTTGGACCGATTACAATTCCTAAAAATAAAATTTTTGTGATGGGAGATAATCGTTTAGTTAGTAGGGATAGTAGGAACGGCTTAGGGCTCATTGATAGAACAGAAGTATTAGGAAAGTTCATGGCGATATATTATCCATTTGAACATGTGAAAATTGTAGATTAAAAATAAGAAAAACCAAGCGAATTAGTTGCTTGGTTTTTCTTATTTAAACAGTCGGTGTTTTATTTATTGTTTCTTGTGAAGCAATATGTTCATTATTTTGGTCGATATTTAACATGAATTTTCGTTGTAACAATTGCAATTTAAAGAGTGTTAAAGGATCATGATAAGTTTCTGGGTTTGTTCTTAGCTTTGTTAATGTTTGCTCATCTTCTTGTATTTCAAGTTGGGCCGCTTCTACGGTTTGTTTCAATATGCTAAGAGGGTCTTTAAAGAACATCATGATATCCCGTTCTAGCGCACCTTCAAATACTTCAAATTGAAGGAAGAATTGTTTTGAAATCATCTGAGCAACTTCTGTATAATCTTCTGTTTCAATATATTGTTTATATTTATTTGATAGCATAGATTGATTTTTTTGCATATTACCGAATAATTTCCCTGCACTCTTTAAGAAGAATTGTGTCGGTGTAAAGCGTAATAAAATATTGATGTTAGCTACTGTAATTCTATTCGTCATTCTTGCAACATCTCTATCCCAGTCATCTAGTAATTTGAAATCACAAGGAAGTTTAATACGCTCTTCCTCATAGAGCTTATTAAAGGTATCACTCATTTCATCTAAATAAGCCTGAGCTTGAATGAATTCATTATGAGCAGTTTCAATCCATTCTTGAATAGACCCAGTAAATTTAGGAAGAAGCACTTGCTGTACATGTTTTTGAATTCTTTCATTCATTGCTACATTTAGTTCTTCATGGACCAGTTTGAAATCACTATCTTCTTGAACGAGGTCAGAGCAACTCTGCAACAATTCAGGAATTTGAGAATGTATATCCTGCGTAATCTCTTCTTTCGTTAAGAGATAAGATTCTGTAATAGAACGAATTTTATCTTTTTGAATGGCAGTAAGATTATTAATAAAACCATCAAGTTTTACTAAAATATGTTTATTCCAGCGAACGGATTTCACTAACGTATTTTCTAATTCCACACGTTCATTTACAAGGTATGCAATTGTTTTTTGGATAAACCATAATAATTTTTCAATGCGTTCTTTTTCCACGTTACGCTTAGTAAGGTTAGAAAGAATAGAGTCTGTTACATTACCTAGCTGTTCACTACTCTCTTGTGAAGGAGAGTAAGGGAAAAAGTGTGCTTCTGGGAAATGTACGAGTATTTTCTTTTTAATGCTGTTCGTGATATTTTCACTAGTATTCGTATCAATTGTTTGTAAGACGAATTTAATTTGTAAATTTGGTACTTGCTCACGAATATATAATAATGTATCGAGCTCTTCATCATGTAATGGTGAAGCTGAATTTAGGACATAGATGAGACTATCTGCTGCCTGTAAGTATTCAAAGTGAGAGCTGTTTTTGTCAAGTTGTCCATGCACAGTAGGTGTGACAAGGAATGAAAACTTATTTTTTCGTAAAAATCTACTTGGTAATTTAACTTCAATACATTTTCTTTCTAGTTTTGACTGAGAAGGTACGGCTAGTATGTTATGAAGTTCGTCAAAGTTTGGTATATTTCGTATATCTAGTTCTGTAAGCTCAGTTATTTCAGTTTGACTATCATCTTTAAATGTAATTGAAGTTGTTATAGCCTCATTTAATATATTTTCTCCTAGTATAGAGTTAATAAAGGCTGATTTATCATAATCGCTAGCTCCTGCTACTAGAAGTTGTGTAACAGTTAAATCGTATAACTCACGAACAAGTAGTGTGAATTGATGACCTAAATCTACATCATTCTTCTCAGCCCATACAGCAATCGTTTCAAATAATGCTGATACGTCTGCCATATCAACATTTGCATGAGCTGATGCATTTGAAAGTAAGGCACCTGCGCTTTTTACGAGTAATGATTCTAGAGTTGTCGGTGAAACTTCATTCCATGCTAATACTGCTGCGGAGACAAGTAAAGAATCTTCCGCTTTCATTAAACTAAACCAATTTGTTAATAAATCTGGTACAAGTCCTTGTAATTCGTGCATGAAATGTTGTCCAGTAATCAATTCGAAGTACGTCTCTTGATAGCGAGTAGAAATTTCATTCCAATCGTCATGAGCATCTACTTCAACATGTAAGAATAGGTGATTTATTGTTTGAATCCAAGGTAGATGGAATGATTCATTTTCATAGCTGTTCCAAAGTGAGATAACAAGCTCTTTAAATTGAACTTGATCAATTGTATATAAGGCTTTTAAAGATTCATAGAAATACTCAGGTTTAATTTTTTTAGTAAAGCCTCTGTTCACATAATTGATTAAAGTATCGAACCAGTGTAATGATTTTGTTCGAATTCCTTCTTGAACAGCGAGTTCAATAGCATTATTCCAATCTTCTTGTTTTTCATAGAACGATCGAGCGATTGCAGTGATATTTGGATAGTCTGGTTGAAATGCAACAGCCTCGCTAATCGTCTTAAATGCTAGTCCTAAACGATTTTGCTCTATATAAAGAGAAAGAAGTTGTAGGGAGACTTCCATTGTAAGAGTTGTATCTTCTGTTTGGATAGATGTATAAATTTCTTCTGCTTTTGGCAAGAAATCTAATTCGAAATAAGCATCTGCAATATTCTTCATAGCCCAGAGAGCAAGTTCATTATTTACTTTCTCCCATTTGAATATAGCGGCTTCAAAGTCGTTAGTTTGAAAATAAACTTCACCTTGTGCAAAGCGAACATTAGATATATTGGAGAATTCATTCTTTGATTCATTTATATATGCTTCACCGAGTACTTCCGCTACCGGAATGGAAGAGTCTTCTGTTAAAAATGTTTTATAGTAAATCTTTTGGATAAATTGTTTTTCAATGGTCATGTTCGTTCCCCCTGTATAATTTAGAAAAATGATGTTGTATGTAAAAGGGTGCATGTTACTCTAATAGGTAGAAGTTGCATTATATAGACCAAACTATGTTTTTGCTAGATATATCATTTTTCTTGAGAGTTAAACCGTTGCAAAAAGTAACTTCCCTTTATTGTAACAAAAAAATAAGCCTATGAATTTTTATTTTTTTATCTCGCTATTTATAGGAAGTAAGACTCCTACTCCAAAATTGAGCGAATGCAAGGAAGTTAAGTGGGAGCCCTGCTGCCCGTAAAATCCCGATTGGTTCAGGCTAATAATCAGTGGGGATGGATAAAAAACCACTGATTAAATCTCTATTTAAGGAATGGAATAGAAGTAGAGTTCATTATAAAAACAATGTATAGTGAATATGTATACCATGTTTGTCTTAAAGATAGAATGGGCACAATATGGGATAACGATCGTGTATAGGATGTGTCTTCCGAATGGAACAACATATTGGCGAGTTAATCGCACATTATGGATATTTTGGAATTATTATAGCTTTAGCTGGCGGGATTGTTGGATTACCTATACCGGATGAGTTTTTATTGACTTTTATTGGATATAACATTTCAAAAGGAGTTATGTCAGGAACAGCTGCTTTTTTAAGTGGAATGGCAGGTGCAATGCTTGGCATTACATTAAGTTACATATTAGGTTTAAAACTTGGGCTCCCTGTTTTAAAAAAATATGGTCCGAAAGTTAGAATTAAGGAACATCATATTGAAAAAACACATATTTTATTTGAAAAATACGGTCCATTTCTTTTAATGATTGGCTACTTTATACCGGGAGTACGTCATTTAACAGCATATTTTGCTGGAGTTTCAAATTTAACATTGTGGCGATTTTGTTTGTATGCTTACGGTGGTGCACTAATTTGGATAAGTGTTTTTATTGGCTTAGGTTGGAAACTGGGAGAGAAGTGGCGCTTTGTTGAATATAGTTTACATCATTATGGAATATGGATTTTATTAGTTTCGGCAATTGTAATATTGATTGTGTGGATTTACATAAGGAAAAGAAAAAACCGCTAATAATAGCGGTTTTTTTAGCTGAAAGCAATAAATAATACACCAGCTGTAATGAAGACTACACCAATACCGGTCATAAAGTTTAACTTTTCACCTAATATAATCATCGCGAGAATAATGGAAAATACTACACTTAATTTATCGATAGGTGCTACTTGTGAAACTTTTCCTGTTTTTAACGCAAGAAAATAAAATAGCCATGAAGAAGCACCAGCGATTCCACTTAATGTGATAAATAGCAGTGCTTTTTTATTTAGGAGGACATCACCGATATTTTGAAATTTACCTTGTATAATAATAACTCCTACCATAAATAATGCCATAATAATAGAGCGAACCGTTGTTGCGACGTTGGCATTGATTCCATCTAAGCCAATCTTTCCGAAAATAGATACGAGGGCAGCAGCAATTGCTGATAATAGTGCGAATAATAGCCATGAACTCATAGTGAAACTCCTCCAATCTTACATTATTATACATGAAAATCATTCTCATGTATAAAAATGAAATAAACCCCCGCCCTATATTTTTAATAAGGTGGGGGTTTATTATACTACTCTGCTATTTCTTCATATAAAAAGTACGTTACATTATAAATATGCTCTACTTCATCATCCGTCATAAATAATAATTCGTCACGTTCAATCCCTTTTTTCTTTTCAATAAACTCAATCATGTTTTTTCGTTCTTCTCTTTTCATCAATTTTAATTTCTCCCCTCAATCTGTTTTAATACAGTTTATTTAAGTTACTGCTATTATATAACAGAATCTTTAGAAAGTTCCACCTATTTTATTGTTTTTTTCAGAAGAACCTTTCGACAAAACAAGCCCACCTAAGGGGGGCTTGTTTTTATTTTATAGTCGTAAAAACTCGGGCTCGGTCGTACCAGCACTATCGATGTAATAAATTGTATCGGGATTGATTTTTATTAGTACGTAATTAGGGTCTTCCGCACCGAGTAACCAGCGTTTTAAGCTATTAGTCCAAAATTTGTTTTTTAATGTTTGATCTTCTTCGATGGAAGCTATACCTTCAACTTCAATGTAATCCTCATCTAATTTCTTTCCTTCACGTCCAAGTAGTACATGTACATTGGGGTTTTTTTCAATATCTGTTATCTTTTTTGAATTTCGATCTGTTGCAACATATAGTACAAAATCTTCGTGGAAAAACATCATAAAGGCGCTATGTGGCTTATCGTTACGTACAGTAGATAATACACCAGTACGTTGACCTTGAATAATAGTTGCGATTTTTTCTTTTAAGTGCATATTTTTAGCCTCTTTTCATAATTCATAATTTTTTCTGTCTGGACAAGATAATTTAAATATCTTTCATACTGTTTTCTTCAATCCGATTTTTTAAACGTAATTGTGATGAAATCGGACAAGTTAGGAGATGAATAATAATAATATCGAGGAGAAATACATACGATGGAAGGATGAAAAGCATGTTTAATAAAATATTTCTCATAGCAGCGCTTATAGGTGTACCACTTTCTGTAATCGGAAAAACACTTCATTGGCCACAAACTATTATGTTTGCTGTATACTGCATTACTATTATTGCATTAGCTGGTTTTATGGGGAGGGCGACAGAAAGTTTAGCAATTGTTTCTGGGCCTCGGATAGGTGGTTTATTAAATGCAACTTTCGGTAATGCCGTGGAACTTATCATTTCAATTTTTGCACTCCAGGCAGGATTAACAGAAGTTGTTTTAGCTTCCTTAACTGGTTCTGTACTTGGAAACTTATTACTGGTAGGAGGGTTATCCTTCTTTATAGGTGGCCTTAAGTATAAAAGACAAAGTTTCAATGTTTATGATGCAAGACATAATTCAGCTTTATTAATATTTGCTGTTGTCGTAGCCTTTGTTATTCCAGAGATTTTTTCAATGAAGATGGATGCTGGAAAGACGTATCAATTAAGTATTGGTGTTTCTATTATCATGATCATTATGTACCTTGCTGCATTGCTATTTAAGTTAGTTACGCACCGCGGTGTATATCAACATAAGAGCGATGAAGAAGTACATGAGGAGGAGCCTGAGTGGTCGAAAGGTAAAGCGCTACTCGTTTTAGCGATAGCAACAATTGCGGTAGCTTATGTGTCAGAGGCACTCGTACATACTTTTGAAACGGTTGCAAAGTCATTTGGCTGGTCAGAGTTATTTATAGGGGTTATTATCGTTGCAATTGTTGGTAATGCAGCAGAACATGCATCTGCAATTATTATGGCGTATAAAAACAAAGTGAATATCGCCGTTGAAATTGCAGTAGGTTCTACATTACAAATCGCCATGTTTGTTGCTCCTGTGTTAGTACTTCTTTCGATGCTTTTTGCACAAAAGATGCCTCTAGTATTTACAATACCAGAACTTGTTTCTATGATTACAGCTGTTTTCTTAACTATCGCCATTTCAAATGATGGGGATACAAACTGGTTTGAAGGAGGCACTTTATTAGCTGCGTATGTCATTATGGGAATTGGTTTTTATTTATTATGAAAAATAGGGATAACAATGCTTCAGAGGGAAAACACTAAATACAGTAATTTATATACCTTTACATAGGAAGGAGCCAGACAGGTGAAACGAGTATACAGCATATGTCTTTCAACCATGGTCTCGTTTATTTTATTATTTCCTAACAGTAGTTTTGCAAAGACAACGGTAGAAGTAAAAATGCCTTCATCTGTTTTAAATATTTCAAAGGATAATACATTTCCAAATGACGCACAAGATTTACCGCGTTTACAGCCAAGTAAGTTTGCTCAAGAACTATTGAAAACAGCAAATATCAAAATTGAAAATCCTGATTTAATTCGAATGTTTAATGAAACAACAATTTCGAATGCACCGCTTGCGGTAGGGTACCGGGCGAAAATTTATTTAGGTCAATGGGCATTAAATTATGAGTCAATAGATACATCGATTAATTGGGAATATAAGCAAGTGAATCGAAATATATATGATAATCGCGGAGGAGATCGCTTATACCCACTTCGCTATAAGCAAGAAACCCAAAAGACAATCGAAGGTGATTTAACAGCAGATATGAAAGATGCTGCAGATGTGAAAAAAATGATGCTTCTAAAAGCGCTTGAAAAAGTACAATTGCCACTTTCATTTAAAACAACTATTGGTTATGGTACTGGACATGAGCGTGTTTATAATATTAGTCCAAGTCAACTTGGATATTTATATGCGTATACACCAGCAGTAAATGAAAAAGGAAAAGTAACATTTGGAGAAGTCTACCTTGTGTTAAAAGGGAATCAAAAAAGGCTTGTCGTGAAAAATATTACATCTCAAGGAATCGGAGCCGCTATTCCAATTCATGATCATTTATTTTTCAAATTTGTTTCTTCATCGCATGCACAATGAAATAAAAAACGTCAGCTTATAAGCTGACGTTTTTTATTTATAACATAATGTTTGATGTTTTTGATAAGAAATCTTCTTTTGGATAGTAGCTATTTTTTACAAGAACATTCGGTCCAAGGCATTTCACGGCAGGACAATGGCAACTTAATGATTTTGCTGTTTTTGAGTCACACCATTTGTCGTAAGCTTCTTGTAGTGTATTTGTTTGTACATTACCTAGAAGCGGGACATCACCGAAGTCGGTCACGATAATATTTCCATCGAAAATATTTACGTTCAAACGAGAACGACCATCTGGATCATTGCGGACAGTTACATTTTTACTTTCATGTAATTTCTTTAGTGTAGCTAAATCGTGTTCATTATCACTACATGCATAGAAAGGTAATGTTCCGAATAACATCCACACATTTTCATCACGGATCTCTAATAAATGTTCAACTGCATTTCGAATTTCTTCCTTTGTTAAAATTTCAAGTGTGCTAGCGAAGTCACTCGGATACATCGGGTGCACTTCATGACGTTTACAGCCCATTTCTTCAACGATTTGACGGTGAATATGTTCAATATGTGGTAGAGTTCGTTTGTTTAACATAGTTTCGGCTGATACGAGTACACCTGCCTCTGATAGAGCTTTACTATTTGTAATCATTCTTTCAAATAATTTAGCGCGCTGTTCATAAGTAGGCTTACGCTCCATCATTGCAAATCCGCCTTCAACGAAGTCATCGATTGTTCCCCAGTTATGTGAAATGTGCAATACATCTAAGTAGGGAATAATTTGTTCGTAACGTGCTAAATCTATAGTTAAGTTTGAGTTAATTTGAGTGCGAACGCCTCGTTCATGGGCGTATTTTAAGAGTGGTGTTACATAGTTGTCGACGGATTTTTTTGAAAGCATAGGTTCTCCGCCTGTAATACTTAAAGAACGTAAATGAGGAATCTCATCTAATCGTTTTAATAAAAGCTCCATCGGAAGCGGGTTTGGATCTTTCGGCTGTAATGTGTAACCAACAGCGCAATGCTCGCAACGCATATTGCATAACGTCGTCGTCGTAAACTCAACGTTTGTTAATAGTAGTTTGCCGTACTCTTCAAGGTCCATATACGCTTCCCATGGATCGTAAGAAGGAGTAATCGGCTTCATTATTTGTGATATCGTCATATGAAATACTCCTTTGACTATTGAAATAACAATTTGTCCATTCTCTATAATAGAAGAATATGAGCTTTTTATAAAGTGAAACTTTTTTGTGAAAAAAGAGAGAGGGCTTACATTATAATGAATTACTGTGACGAAATTGATGAAATTACATGCCCATAGCAATCATTTTTGCGGTATAATAAAAGCAACTCGAATTAAAAGGAGAGTGCCTTCATGGGAAAAGCAATTCAAGGTAAAGATTCACAACTAGTATATTTGAAAGAACGTTTAAATATGTTCATTGAAGTAATTGATACGATTGAACCAGAAGAGGTAGAATTAGAAGATGTAGATCGTCTTCTTGCAATGTTAGATGAATTAGAACTGAAATGTGAGCAATTTAAAAAAGACGAATAATATATTAAAAAGGCTGCCACTACAAAATTGGCAGCCTTTTTCTGTGCGGATAATAGAAGGAATATAGAAAAAAAGGTATAATCAAGTTGTGAAAAATTTCATTTAACCTTTAATGGCGTGAAATAAATAAACAGCTGAAGAGTATAACAATGGAATTTTCATTTCATAACGTTTTGGTAGCGTTCACAATTGAGGGGGAAGTAACAATGGAAAAGCTTCAAGAAAGCATGTATCAACTAATTGTTGAAACGTCAACGAACTTACCGAAAGATGTTCGTCGCGCAATTCAACAAGCGAAAGAACGAGAAAATGCAGGAACTCGTTCGGCGATGGCACTTGGCACAATTACGAATAACATTAAAATGGCAGATGATAATATCTCGCCAATTTGCCAAGATACAGGGATGCCAACGTTTAAAATTTATACACCAGTTGGTGTGAATCAATTAAAACTGAAGGAAGCTATCTATAGTGCGCTTGAGCGGGCGACAAAAGATGGTAAACTTCGTCCAAACTCTGTTGATTCTCTTTTTGGAGACAATAGCGGAAACAATTTAGGACCAGGTACACCTGTTATTAAGTTTGAACAATGGGAAAAAGATTACATTGATGCACGTTTAATTTTAAAGGGCGGCGGTTGTGAGAATAAAAATATTCAATATAGCCTGCCTTGTGAAATAGAAGGACTTGGACGAGCTGGGCGTGATTTAGAAGGAATTCGTAAATGCCTTCTTCATGCAGTATATCAAGCGCAAGGTCAAGGGTGTAGCGCAGGAGTAATCGGCGTCGGTATCGGGGGAGACCGCACATCAGGTTACGAATTAGCAAAAAATCAATTATTCCGTACATTAGATGATGTAAATCCAGTTCCAGAATTACACAAACTTGAAGAGTACGTATTAGAGAATGCGAATAAGCTTGGCATTGGTACGATGGGATTTGGCGGAGAAACAACTTTATTAGGTTGCAAAATTGGAGTATATAATCGTTTGCCAGCGAGCTTCTACGTATCTGTTGCGTATAATTGTTGGGCATATCGTCGTCTTGGTGTAACAATTCATCCTGAAACAGGTGAAATTATGGATTGGTTGTACCAGGAAGGTGAAGATACACTTCAGCAAGATGCTGCGCAAGAACAAGCAGAGCAGCGTGAAATCGTATTACAAGCTCCAATTACAGAAGAGCAAATTCGTGAACTTCGTGTTGGTGATGTTGTTACAATTAACGGCATGATGTATACAGGACGTGATGCGATTCATAAACATTTAATGGATAACGATTGTCCAGTAGATTTAAAGGGACAAATTATTTATCATTGTGGTCCAGTTGTAGTGAAAGATGAAAATGATAATTGGCAAATTAAAGCGGCAGGTCCAACGACAAGTATTCGTGAAGAGCCATATCAAGGCGATATTATGAAAAAGTTCGGTATTCGTGCTGTAATTGGTAAAGGCGGTATGGGTGCTAAAACATTAGCAGCTTTAGAAGAACACGGTGGTGTGTACTTAAATGCAATTGGTGGTGCAGCGCAATATTATGCTGAATGTATTAAAGAAGTGAAAGATGTTGATTTCTTACAATTCGGTATCCCAGAGGCAATGTGGCATTTACGTATCGATGGTTTTAAAGCAGTTGTAACGATGGATTCTCATGGTAAAAGTCTACATGCTGATGTTGATAAAACATCACTTGAAAAATTGGCCAGCTTTAAAGAACCTGTATTTAAGTAAAGAGAAGTGCATCTCGAATTATTCGAGGTGCATTTTTTTGGTATATATAGAAAAACATGTTCAGCATGAAAGAAAGCAGGGAAACAGAAACTACAGGTACGATTATATATGGAAAGGAGACTATTTATGAAATATAAATGGTTATATATAGGTCTCATTTTTTCAATTATGATGGCACTTGTTCCAGTTTCAACATTTGCTTATACGAATACACCACATAACTGGGGAATCCCACGTCCTAAAAATGAAACGGTGCCAGATGCAGGGAAACTATATACAGAATTACTACAAAAAAATGGTGGGTTTTATTTAGGAGATACGAAGAAAAAAGATATTTATTTAACATTTGATAATGGATACGAAAATGGATATACAGGAAAGATTTTAGATGTACTGAAGGAGAAAAAAGTACCAGCAACTTTCTTTGTGACGGGACATTATATAAAAACACAAAAAGATTTATTATTAAGAATGAAAAATGAAGGACATATTATTGGTAATCATTCTTGGAGTCATCCAGATTTTACAACAGTAAATGATGCAAAACTTCGTGAAGAATTAACGAGCGTAACGGAAGAGATTAAAAAAGTTACTAGGCAAAAAGAAGTGAAATATGTACGCCCTCCGCGAGGCGTGTTTAGTGAAAGAACGCTAGCGCTTACGAAAGACATGGGATATTATAACGTGTTTTGGTCGCTTGCATTTCTTGATTGGAAAGTAGATCAGCAAAGAGGATGGCAATACGCTCATAATAATGTAATGACTATGATTCATCCAGGATCTGTTTTGTTACTTCATGCAATATCAAAAGATAATGCAGAAGCACTTGCGAAAATCATTGATGATTTGCGCGAGAAAGGGTATCATTTTAAAAGCCTAGATGATTTAGTAAAAAGCAATCAACCGTAAGCATGTATGCTTGCGGTTTTCTCATGCTATAATGATGTGTAAAAAGGATGGGGAAACGTATGTGGAGCGAACATGTTACGTTAGAATATCCGTACCATTTTGAGGAAGTACTAAAGCGTTTATCTTTCGACCCGTTAAACGTTATTCAATTAGACGAGAAAGTAATTTATGTCCCGGTTTTTATAGACGAAGAACAGATTGTTGTTCGTTTGCAAGGGATTGGTACTGTTCAAAATCCACAGTTTTGGATCTCTAGTCAGGCAGGAGATCAAGAGAAAGTAATGAAACGAATGAGATCCATTTTTCACTGGAATGAACCGTTTCAAAATATACAAAATCATTTTTTAAACACATCATTACGTCCACTATTTGAAACATATGCTTATACTCCAATTATTTTAGAATTTGATTATTTCGCTTGTCTTCTTCGCTGTATTATTCATCAACAAATAAATTTGAAATTTGCTACTGTGCTAACAGATCAATTTGTAAAACGATATGGGACAGAGAAGAACGGCGTTTTCTTTTTCCCAACACCAGAAAGAGTAGCAAACATTTCAATAGAAGAATTGAGAGAGCAGAAGTTTAGTCAGCGAAAAGCCGAATATATAGTAGGATTAGCAAAACATATTGTAGGCGGTAAATTAGATTTAGCAAGGATACAAAACGAAACAGAAGAAGAAGTATCGGCACAATTGTTACCAATAAGGGGTATTGGAGCATGGACAGTGCAAAACTTTTTAATGTTTGGGCTTGGTCGGAAAAATATGTTTCCAAAAGCAGACATTGGAATTCAGCGCGCAGTGCAAGGTGTATTTCAATTAGATAATAAGCCTGATGATGCATTTTTAGAAAAAGTGAAACAAGAGTGTGAACCATATTGCAGTTATGCAGCGTTATATTTATGGAAAAGTATAGAGTAGAGGTGTAATAATGATACAAAAGCAACAAGAGAGTAAGTTGGAAGTTGGTCAAACGTTTCCTGTGACAATTAAACGTCTTGGGATTAACGGAGAAGGCGTTGGTTATTTTAAGAGACAAGTTGTTTTCATTCCAGGGGCATTACCAGGAGAAGAAGTTGTTGCTGAAGCAACGAAAATTCAGCGTGGCTTCGCTGAAGCGAAAGTGAAAAAAGTTCGTAAATCCTCACCACATCGTGTGAAAGCACCATGTTCAGTATATGAGGAGTGTGGTGGCTGTCAATTGCAGCATTTAGATTATAAAGAACAATTAAATCAAAAGCGTGATATCGTTGTACAAGCATTTGAGAAGTACATGAATAACAGTCTGGAAGAGAAAATTCGTCCGACGCTTGGTATGGAAAATCCATGGCATTATCGTAATAAAAGTCAATTGCAAGTGGGGCGTAAAGACGAAAAGGTTATTACAGGGTTATATAAGCAAAACTCACATCAGTTAATTGATATTTCTCATTGCATGATTCAGCATAAAGCAACGAATGAAGCGACAAAAGTTGTAAGACGTATATTAGAAAAATTAAATGTTTCTATTTACAATGAGAAAAAACAAAAAGGTTTAGTACGCACAATTGTGACACGTACTGCAGTTCAAACAGGAGAAGTGCAAGTCACACTTATTACAACAAAAGAAGAATTACCAAATAAAGATCAATTTATCGCAGAAGTGCAAAAACAAATGCCAAGTGTTAAATCAATTATGCAAAACGTAAACTGGCGTAAAACATCTGTTATTTTCGGTGATAAAACATTTAAATTAGCTGGAAAAGAAGTAATTCAAGAAACACTAGGTGATTTATCATTTGAATTATCAGCACGCGCATTCTTCCAATTAAATCCAGAACAAACAGTTGTTTTATACGATGAAGCGAAAAAAGCAGCTGCTTTAACAGGAAACGAGAAGATTGTGGATGCGTATTGTGGTGTCGGTACGATTGGACTTTGGCTTGCGAATGATGCAGCGGAAGTACGTGGTATGGATGTAATTCCAGAAGCGATTGAAGATGCAAAGAAAAATGCAAAACGCCACGGATTCACAAATGCAAAGTATGAAGCTGGTAAAGCGGAACAATGGTTACCAAAGTGGGTAAAAGAAGGCTGGCGTCCAGATGTCATTGTTGTCGACCCACCGCGTACAGGTTGTGATGATAAATTACTTGAAACGATTTTAAAAGTGAAACCGAAACAAGTTGTTTACGTGTCTTGTAACCCGTCCTCATTAGCACGTGATGTGGAAACATTAATGGAGAGCTATGAAGTGGAGTATGTACAACCAGTTGATATGTTCCCGCATACTGCGCATGTAGAAAATGTAGTGAAACTTGTTAGAAAGTAACATTCAATAAGGATATGTCCCTCACAAAGCAGGAGCTATGTGAGGGTATATTTTATTTAGCGAATGGAAGTAAGGAGAATATAATGAACAATTATAAATTGACGATTCAATATGATGGTGCGCGTTATAAAGGGTGGCAACGTCTTGGTAATAATGACAATACGATTCAGGGGAAAATCGAAAGTATAATATCTGAAATGGTCGGAAAAGAAATTGAAATTATCGGCTGTAGTAGAACGGATGCTGGTGTACACGCTTTGAATCAAGTAGCTAACTTTCAAAGTGATGAGAAGTTAGTAGAACATAAAGTAAAAAAGTATTTAAATCAATATTTACCAAATGATATTAGTATTACGAGTGTAGAAGAAGTACCAGATCGTTTCCATGCTCGTTACAATTCTAAAGCAAAAACATATCTTTATAAAATTTGGAATGAAGAGCATACGAACCCATTTATGCGTAAATACAGCATGCACGTGAATAAACAATTAAATGTGAAAAGCATGAAAGAAGCTGCGAAACATTTAGTTGGTTCACATGACTTCACTGCCTTTTCAAATGCAAAGTCTAAGAAAAAATCTATGGTTCGAGAAGTGTATACACTTGATGTTTCCGAAGAATCAGGATTTGTACAAATTAGAGTAAGTGGTAACGGATTCCTTCATAACATGGTGCGGAAAATTGTTGGAGCATTAATTGAAGTTGGATTAGGGCAATTAGAGGCGGACGCAATTCCAAACATTTTAGAGGAAAAACAACGTAATCAAATTAATTGTCTTGCTGAGGCGAGTGGATTGTATTTGGAGAATGTTGAATTTTAATAATAAGTAAAAAATCGAGCTGATAAGGCTCGATTTTTTTGCACTCTGAAATTAAGAAGATTTCTCTTTCTTCATACGTAGCTTCAAATTCCAAAAAGCAGCAAGCATAATAGCTGCAAAGGAGCCGCTAATTGTGCCTAAGAGCTTTGCATGAGGAAAGCTGCTCATATCAATGAATAGCATTATACATAGAATGGTAGGGAAAAGACCTAAGTAGTGTAATAACTTCAACTTCTTATCATTACTCATATACATTGCCCCTTTCTAGCATATTATGCGTTTATTATAACATATTTTACCAGTTTCTTTACACTTGGAGAAAGGTTCATTTCATATGTGCAAGTGCAATTTTTTAATTCGATATTGTAAGTTTTGTCTACTCAATCCTAAAAATTTTGCGGCTTGTGAGATATTACCTTTATTTTCTTTAAGAATTTGATGGATATATTTCTTTTCCATTTCTTCGATTATACGTTTTAAAGTTTGTGGCGTATCAGTATTGTGACTAGTTAGCAGAGTCTGCATATTCAGTTCCTTTTTTGCTAGTTCGCGAAAGTGCGTTGGCATATGGAACGCTGTAATGATATCTTCATCTTCTATTAAGTTCATGGAGCCTTCAATTATATGTTCTAGTTCTCTCACATTACCAGGCCAATCGTATTTATAGAAGAAGTTATTTACGTTTAAATCTACATCTTTTACGCTAAGATCAAATTGGATATTGTATTTTTCAATAAAGTGTTGAACAAGATATGCAATATCTTCTTTTCGTTCCCGTAAAGGTGGAAGACATAAAGTAACAACGCTTAATCGGTAATATAAGTCTTGTCTTAATCGATTGTGTGCTATGGCTTCAAGAGGATCTTCATTAATAGTTGCTATAATACGAACATCAATTTCTTTTTCTTGTGTGCCTCCGATTCTTCGTATTGTTTTTTCTTGTATAGCCCGCAGCAATTTAGCTTGAAGTGCTGGGCTTAATGAGTTGATTTCATCTAATAACAAAGTTCCCCCATTTGCCTCTTCAAATAAACCAGGTTTATCTATTGCCCCTGTAAAAGCACCTCGATTTGTACCAAATAGTAAACTTTCCATTAAGGTTTCTGGTATAGCGGCACAGTTTTGCGAAATAAATGGTTTTGTTGAACGCTGGCTTTCATTATGGATGCTTTGCGCAAATAGCTCTTTACCGGTCCCTGTTTCCCCGATTATAAGTATGGAGGATGGCGTACGTATTACTCTCTTTGCTTCTGTAATGACCGATTGAATAGCTCTAGAATCACCAATTATGTGATCAAAGGTAAACTTAGTATTTTGTTTTCGAGAAAGGTTCGTTTTCATTGTTTGTTTTAAATGACTAATCTCTTTTGAAATTTCAATAGCGCCTTTAATTTTTCCATTTTCTATTATAGGAAAAGTATCGTTAATCGTCGTAATCTCTTGTCCTTTATTGTTAAAATACGTTTGTTTTATATTTTTGTTTGTTTTTCCAAGTTTTAAAGCCTCTATAAGAGTACTATTTTTATTTTCTTCAAATGCAAATACTTCTAAAGGATTTTTATCTAGCACATCTAAGCGATCCATTGATTCAATTTCCATCATTTTACGGTTATAGATAATCGTTTTACTTTCCTCATTAATAATATGGATCCCAATATCTAGTTCATTGAGTAAAGTTTCGTATAGCACATTCATTTCAATAATCTTTTTAAAATTGATTTCTTCTGTATGCATGTATTATCTTCTCCTCGTTATACCCTATGAAGACTGACTTTTTATAATTTTATTAAAATTCTTATAAAATCGCAAAATTTTTTTACTATTTTCTCTTAAAAATTTTCAAATGATAGAAAATTTTTGCGGTTATGCAGATTTTTTTCGTAAGAAATCCTAATTTTACATAGGTATTGAGGTTGGTACGTATTTTGCATGAATAGTAGTTAAGATCTCTAAATTTAAAGAGTAGGGGGATTATGAATCTTTATAGTGTATGCAACGTTTCAGTTTCAATTAATAAGAGGGAGGAATTTATAAAGTGAAGACGGTTATAGAAGGCGTGTATAGTCCTTGTTACGGGAAAGTAGAGAAATTATTTGTTACTGAAAGTTCTTACGTATATGAGTGGGAAAAATTAGCGTTAATTGAAACAATAGATAAGCAGCAGGTGGAAATTAAAGTGGGAATCAGTGGTTATATCGAATCATTAGAAGTGGTAGAAGGACAAGCTATCGCTGATCAAAAACTATTAATAACAGTGAGGGATGACCTTTTAATAACAGGTAGTGATTAATAGTAGTAATATGTATTTTGCTCTTTTAAATAATTATTTTTACTATGAAGAATTTTAAAAACGCTTACATTAAATGGGTTTGCAAAGTGAAAAGGGGGGATTTATATGATGGATCAAAACCAAGGATTAAAAAGAGAATTGAAAAGTCGGCACATATTTATGATTGCACTCGGAGGGGTTATTGGTACTGGGCTTTTTTTAGGATCCAGTTATACAATTCATGAAGCTGGACCTGGAGGAGCGATTGTAGCGTATCTTGTCGGTGGATTTGTTATGTATTTAACGATGCTCTGTCTTGGAGAGTTAGCGGTTGCGATGCCTGATGCAGGATCGTATCAAACATATGCTACAAAACATATTTCACCTGCAGCGGGTTATGTAGTGGGATGGATGTCGTGGCTAAACTGGACGGCTACGATAGGCATTGAATTAATTGCAGTTAGTATATTAATGAAACGTTGGTTTCCAGATGTATCATCATGGATTTGGTGCGTAGTGTTTGCCGTATTGCTCTTTGTTATTAATGCGTTATCTTCAAAAAGTTTTGCGGAGGTTGAATTCTGGTTTGCAAGTATTAAAGTAATTACAATTATTGCATTTATCATTTTGGGCGGGGCAGCAATGTTTGGTTTTCTAGATATGAAAGGAAATGAACCAGCGCCGATGTTTTCTAGCTTTACTGATTATGGTGGATTGTTCCCAAATGGGTTATCAGCCATTTTAATTACGATGATTGCAGTTAATTTTTCCTTCCAAGGAACAGAACTAGTTGGTATTGCAGCTGGTGAGAGTGAAAATCCAGAGAAAACTATCCCGAAGGCAATTAATAATACAGTTTGGCGCATACTTATTTTCTTTGTACTATCTATTTTTATTCTTGCGGGACTATTTCCTTGGCAGCAAGCAGGAGTGATAGAAAGTCCATTCGTAGTTGTATTTGATAAAATTGGTATTCCTTATGCGGCTGATATTATAAATTTTGTTATTATTACAGCTGTACTATCAGTTGCGAATTCAGGATTATATGCAACTTCCCGTATGCTATGGTCTATGTCTAATCAAGGAATGATTAGCCCGATTTTTGGTAAGTTATCTAAAAACGGTGTTCCTATTTATGCATTGATTGTAAGTACGTTTGTAGGGTGTCTCTCATTACTATCAGGTATTTATGCGGAAGATACAGTTTATTTATGGCTTCTTTCTATTGCTGGGTTTGGAGCGATATTAGTTTGGGCATCTATTGCTTTATCTAACCTATTAGCTAGAAGGACATACGTGAAGCAAGGGGGAGATATTAAGGATTTGAAATTTAAAACACCACTGTATCCATTTGTTCCAATTCTTGCTTTAGTGTTAAATTTAACAGTAATTGTAGCTATGGCTTTTATTCCAGAACAAAGAATGGCATTGTATTGTGGTATTCCATTTATGATTGTTTGTTTACTGTTTTATCGTGCTACTAGAAATAAGAGAAGTAAAGTAGAACATATTGAAAAGACAAATACAACCGAATTAGAAAGTTTATAATAGTGATTAATTTGGAGACTGTAAGATTGTAAACAGTCTCTTTTTTTGTGAAAATAAATTTGGAAACATACTACGTATGCAAAGGGGAATTAGCAATGAATCAAGAAGTTTCACAGCTATTAGAACAGATTGATTTACGAAAAGAGGAGCTACTAGAACTTACAAAAACTTTAATTCGTTTTGAAACACCAGCACCACCAGCAAGAAATACAAATGAGGCGCAAGAATTTGTTGCGGAATTTCTAAAAAAACGAAATTTTAGTATTGATAAGTGGGATGTATATCCAAATGATCCGAATGTTGTTGGAGTGAAAAAGGGGACAGCAAGTGAGTCACATAAAAGTCTCATTATTAATGGACATATAGATGTTGCAGAAGTATCAAAGGACGAACCGTGGGAAACAAAGCCGTTTGAGCCGTTTATAAAAGATGGTTGGTTAGTTGGGAGAGGCGCAGCAGATATGAAAGGTGGACTAGCTGGAGCCTTATTTGCTATTCAGCTTTTAGAAGAAGTGGGGATTGAATTACCTGGAGATTTAATTTTTCAATCGGTAATTGGCGAAGAAGTAGGAGAAGCAGGGACACTTCAATGTTGTAAGCGTGGTTATGATGCTGATTTTGCAGTAGTAGTTGATACAAGTAATTTACATATGCAAGGGCAGGGCGGCGTAATTACTGGATGGATTACAGTGAAAAGCCCGCAAACGTTTCATGATGCAACACGTAGACAAATGATCCATGCTGGAGGACGTCTATTTGGAGCGAGTGCGATTGAGAAAATGATGAAGATTGTCCAAAGCTTACAAGAATTAGAGCGTCATTGGGCAGTCATGAAAACATATGAAGGCTATCCATCTGGAACAACAACAATTAATCCAGCTGTTATTGAAGGAGGACGTCATGCGGCATTTATTGCGGATGAGTGCCGATTGTGGATAACCGTACATTTTTATCCAAATGAAACGCATGAACAAATAATAGAAGAAATAGAAGAGTATTTAGGAAAAGTGGCAGCAGCAGATCCATGGTTAAGAGAGAACCCACCACAATTTAAGTGGGGCGGAGAATCAATGATTGTGGATCGTGGCGAAATTTTTCCTTCTTTAGAAGTAGATAGCGAACATGTTGCTGTCAAAACGCTAAGTTCAGTACATGAATCTATTATATCTAAAAATGCAATTTTAAATATGTCAGCAACGGTAACTGATGGCGGATGGTTTAGTGAGTTTAACATTCCAGCTGTTATTTACGGACCAGGTACATTAGAAGAAGCTCATTCAATAAATGAGAAAGTTGAAGTTGAGCAGTTAATTGAATTTACAAAAGTAATAACAGCGTTCATATATGAATGGTGTCATACAAAAAAATAGATTAGTATATTGAAATTGTACAGGTATGTACTTGTACGCTTTTTTAGTGAACTATTTCAGAGTTGAACATAAACAACTGAAATAGTTCTTTATTTTTCTATGTTTTTCGTTTTATTTCAATTAATTTCTCTTTAGCTAATTCAACGGCAATCGCATCATCTAAATAGCCGATTGGAAAAAGATAATCGGGGATAATGTCTGTTGATAAAATGAAATATAGTAAGGCACCCCCAATAATTGCACGCTCTTCGGTTGAAATGGTTTCTGTACAAAATTGTTGGTACATATTTGTTAATTGCTCAATGAAAGGACCAGCACTATCAATTTGTTCTATTTTACTTTTGAAACTCTCGTGAATACGTTTTTCGCCTTCAGTAGTTTGAGCATAGCGCTCGTAATTTTCAAGTTCTTGTTTTACACGAGTTGTTGTGTATTCGAAGTCGAATAGGTTAGAGGATTGTAATGTTTGTTGAATTGTATCGAGAGATGTGTACATATCTGCTTTTTCCTTATTTATGTGTGGAGAGTTAGGGTACATTTCATCAAGTAATAATTGCGGTGGAACTTGTAGACAGTTTGCGAATTTTTGTAAATGGTTTTGCTTCGGTTGTTGTTTGCCATTAATTATTCTTGAAATTGTTGCAGGATCAATATTTGTAAGTGTTCCTAGTTGGCGCATAGATAGAGCGCGCTCCTTTAACAGTTTCTTTATTAATTTACCGAGCCGCTCATTTGGATTTCCATTGGGCATAATGTAGGCACTCCTTTTCTATTGTCTATCGTTGAAAAAATGTTGAGCATTTATTACAAGTATATGAAACAGACAGGCACAGTTGCTCAACATTTTCATAATATGCAACGAAAAGTGAGAAAAGGGGTGACTGTACGATGAGTACGGCAGGTTTATTTTCAATTTTTTTAATCGGGATTGCGTCTAATTTAGATAATGCAGGTGTTGGGATTGCATATGGCATTCGTAAAATTCGAATTTCGTGGCTTAACAATTTTATCATCGCATTTTTTGGATTTTTATTTACTTTACTAGCTGGATTTTTTGGGAATTGGATCGCATTATTTATTTCAGAGTTCACAGCAAACATTATTGGAGCAGTCGTTTTAGGAATAATCGGGGTGTTTATTTTATGTCAGCCTTTCTTGAGTCAAAAAGATACCGTAGAATCTAAAGATAGTAGTGTACTTATGGGGGTTTTACGTAATCCAGAAAAAGCAGATTTTGATGGTTCTAAAACAATTAGTTTTTCTGAAGCAATTGTTTTAGGAGTTGCATTGTCCATAAACAATATTGCAGGTGGATTTGATGCTGGAGTAACAAATTTAAATCTTTGGCTTACGGCATGTATTTCTGGAGTTTTTAGTTTTATTTGTATTAGTGGTTTTACGTATGTTGGTAAAAGATTTTTAGCTGAATACTTAGGGAAATGGGCAACTATAATTGCAGGTGTGTTATTAATTCTTATTGGAATTGATCAATTGTTGTAAGAAGGATAGGGAAAACAGTATTCGAGTATTTCCTTGGAAATACACTAAGAAATTGCATATATCGACGTGAAATCTTTTCACGGTAATGAAAGATTGTAAGTATTATACAAATTTTTGGTGTAAAAAGGTTTAAAAAAGTAAAAGCACCTGTATAGGTGCTTTTTAGCGTATATCTTCAATTAGTTGTGCACATTCTTCATCATGCATACTGTACTCACTTAAAACTTGAATACAAAGCCATTTCAGTTCTTCAATACTATGCTCAAGTTCTTCGGGAAGTACATGGTAAATGTCTTCAAGTCCCATTCCGAAATGAATAAGTTCTAGTACTTGATCATCGATGTTCCGATCCATTAATAGTTCAAGCACTTCTAAATTGAATATGTATCGGTGAGCTTCATCGAGTGAAACAACTTTTAGTTTCAAACTTTCTACAATACTCAATATGAAAAGAAGAATTGTTTTTTCGAGAACAGGTTGTTTCTCCATTTGAAATATGAGTTTCATCTTTTACACCTCCACATACAGCGCTAGGTTGTACTATATTATTCAGGAGGGGGGAGCAAATATGCATAATAAAGAGAACTTTTATTACTGTTTTTTGAATTGTGTTGATGCCTAGTAGAACGGATTTTTGTGAAATAAAAAATCCTGCCAATATAGCAGGATAACTTCTAAATTAAAACATACTCCAACCTTCTTGGGCAGAAAGTAATTCAAGAATTTTAAAACCAGCGATACTATTTCCGTTTGCATCTAAAGCTGGTCCGAAAATACCGATTCCCATTTCGCCTTTTACGCAGCCGAAAATGCCGCCCGCTACACCACTTTTTGCAGGGATTCCAACACGAATTGCAAATTCACCAGATTCATTATACATCCCGCAAGTAACCATAAATGTTTTACAAATTTTCGTAATATGTTTAGGGATGATCTGTTTCTTTTTATAAGGATCATATCCATCCATTGCAAAGATTAAACCAATACGTGCTAGGTCGATACAGTTAACCTCAATTGCACATTGACGCGTATATAAATCCATAAGTTCTTCAATATCGTTATCGATGATGCCATTTTGTTTCATATAGTAACAAAGTGAACGGTTTAAGTAAGCTGTTTCTAATTCAGAAGTGGCAACTTTAGAAGAATAACTAATAGTAGGATTGTCTGTTATATCACGCACAAATTGAAGAATGCGTTCCATCTTCTCCTCGTTATCATTACCAGCTAGCATACTTGTAATAGCTAATGCACCCGCATTAATCATTGGATTAAGAGGCTTGGAAGAACTTGTTGTTTCAAGCTTAATAATAGAATTAAATGGGTCACCAGTTGGTTCCATTCCAACTTTAGAAAATACATATTCTTCACCACGGTCTAAAAGGGCAAGAGCAAGTGTAATTACTTTAGAAATACTTTGAAGAGTAAATAGTGTTTGTGAGTTACCAGCATGGATATATTCTGTTTCTTTATGGAAAATGGCAATCCCTAGATCATTTGGATTTGCATTTCCTAGTTCGGGGATATAAGTAGCAAGTTTTCCTTTTTTCGTATATGGTTTTACTTGTTCTAACAACTGCTGTAAGTTGTTTGTTTCAATGCACTGCATAGTACCAACGCTCCTATTTCGAATTAGCTAAGTTTACTTTTCCCGATATGCTCGGAAATAAATAATAACATGAAAAAGTGGAATGATAAAACGAAAGTTGAATGTTCTATAGTGAGTCTTCAGTTTCGATTATTCCGTGTTATAAAAGGAAAATTTTCCTTTTATATAACAGTTTGGAAATAGGAGATTTATCCATAAAAAGTTCAGAAATAAAAACTACACATCTATACAACTATATGTTATTATGGTTATGTAAATAGAAAGCGTTTTCTAAAGCGTACTTATAATGATAACGATTTCATAAATTTGATAGGGGGAATTAAAATGTTGCAGTTTCTACAACGTATTGGTAAAGCGTTAATGCTTCCAATCGCCGTACTACCAGCAGCAGGATTATTGCTTCGTTTAGGACAAGAAGATGTATTTAATATTCCTGTTATGGCACAGGCCGGTGCAGCAATTTTTGATAATTTAGCACTTATTTTTGCAATTGGTGTTGCAATCGGTTTGTCTATTGATGGTAGTGGAGCAGCAGGACTTGCTGGGGCAATTGGATATCTTGTTTTACAAAATACAACGAACGCTCTAAGTAAGGCATATTCAGCAGCAGAGCTGAATGATAAATTAAAAAGTGTTCAGGATTTAGTCGGTTCAGCAGATCCAACTAAATTAGCAGATACAATGACAAAAGTTTCAAAAGCAGCGGCGTTAACGCCAAAAATAAATATGGCCATACTCGGTGGTATTATTGCTGGGGTTGTTGCTGGATTACTATACAACAAATTCCATAAGATTAAACTACCAGAATGGTTAGGATTCTTTGCTGGAAAACGTTTCGTACCAATCATTACTTCAATTGTAATGCTTCTTTTAGGATTAGTATTCGGTCAAATTTGGCCAACAATTCAAAGTGGTATTGATTCAGTAGCGCACGGTATCGTAAACTTAGGTTCAGTTGGTGCTGGTTTATTCGGATTATTAAACCGTTTATTAATTCCAATCGGTTTACACCACGTAATGAATACATACTTCTGGTTTGTACTTGGTGACTTTACAAACGCAGCTGGTGATATCGTTCATGGTGATATTGCACGCTTCTTCGCAAAAGATCCATCAGCAGGTATGTTTATGACTGGTTTCTTCCCAATCATGATGTTCGGTTTACCGGCAGCATGTTTCGCAATGATTGCGGCTGCGAAACCAGAAAAACGTAAAATGGTTACAGGTATGTTAGGTGGCCTAGCATTAACTTCATTCTTAACTGGTATTACAGAACCAATTGAATTCTCATTCATGTTCTTATCTCCAGTACTATATGGTATTCATGCAGTATTAACAGGTCTTTCTTTATTCATTACAACAACACTTGGCATTCATGATGGTTTCTCATTTAGTGCCGGTGCAATCGATTACGTTTTAAACTTCGGTATTGCAACAAAACCAGTGTTACTAGCAGGAATCGGTTTAATTTACGCAGCAATTTACTTCGCAGTATTCTACTTCTTAATTAAGAAGTTCGACTTAAAAACTCCTGGTCGTGAAGATGACGATGAGTTAGCTGAAGAGGGTGATGCACCAGTTGCAGGTTCAATTGGTGAAACTTACGTAGCAGCTTTAGGCGGAAAAGAAAACTTAACAGTTATTGATAACTGTGCAACGCGTTTACGCTTACAAGTGAAAGATGCAGGTTTAGTAAATGAACCAGCATTAAAACGCGCAGGTGCAAAAGGCGTTATGAAATTAAGTAACACAAGTGTACAAGTTATCGTAGGTACAAATGTTGAATCTGTTGCCGATGATATGAAAAAACACGTATAAATAGTTAGATAAGAGGATATCCAAAAAGATTGATAACACCAGTCTTTTACAGGATATCCTCTTTTATTATGTTGAAATTTTAAAGGGAATCTTACTTTTGTAAATTTTCTTTTTCTTTTTTATACATATAGGTTGGTAATATGTTCAGCGCATGATAAAGTAGGGATGACATAGAATGGAATGTCTATAATCTACTGAAATGATTTGGAGAAAGTCTTGTGTAGATGAATTAAATTATCGGTAAATAAGGGGAAAAAGGTAATCATGGATCAGGAAAAAAATACTGTTAATGGGAAAGTACGTCGTCCGATTGTATACATAAAAAGAACAATCATTCTCGCCCTACTATTTTCACTTGTATATTTCATGTATACAAAAATTGTTGCGCATAATAAAAAAGAGGAAACTTTAAAAGCAGCAGCAGAAATGAAGAAGCAAGAAGAGATAAAAAAGATAGAAGAAGTGAAAAGGCAAGAAGCTGAAAAACAAAGAAAACAAAAAGAACAGGAAGAACAGATAAAACAGATAAAACAGATAAAACAGGCGCAAGTTATAGAGAAACCTGCTGAGGGACCGCCTCAAGAAATTAATGAAAACGCTCAATTGGATCAATATTTACAGAGCATGGGATTTAGTGGGACAGCTGTTATTGTGAAGAATGGGAAAGTTCTTGTGAATAAAGGATACGGCATGGCTAATAAAGAGAAGCAAGTGCCGAATAATTCAGAGACGACCTTTTATATTGGTTCTATTTCAAAAGCATTTGTGGCGACTGCTATTATGCAATTAAAAGATCAAAATAAGTTACAAGTAGAGGATACAGTTGCAAAGTATATTCCAGACTTTCCTCAAGGTAATAGCATTCAGTTAAAACATCTATTAACACATACATCAGGCATTCCGGAATATGAGCAGGGAAAAGAGGATATTTCTCATGAAGAACTGATAAAGCGGATAGGAAATCAAAAGCGTATCGGGAGTCCAGGAGAGAAATGGAAGTATTCCGATTCGAACTACTCTATACTTGCTTACATTGCTGAGAAGGTAAGTGGACAGTCGCTCGAAGAATATATAAAACAACATATTTTTGCGACTGCGGGTATGAAACATTCTGGTTTCGGTACAGCGTTGGAACAAACAAGATTCCCATCAACGGGTTATAAAATAGTGAATAACAATATGACAACACCTAATATTCCAAGCATGTCACAACTATATGGTTGTGGTGATATATATACGAGCGCGCATGATTTATATTTATTTAATGAAGCACTCTTTTCTGGAAAATTAATTTCAAAAGAGAGTTATAGTCAAATGTTTACAGCCGTGAAAAAGGATTATGGATTTGGCTGGTATGTAGATCCAGGAAGCTATTCAAATCACGGTGTAATGCCAGGTTGGAATTGCTTAAATGGTTTTAGTAAAAATGGTAGTGTATATGTGGTTTTATTATCTAACATTCAAAATAATATTAAATCATTTGGTAAAGTGAATAACGACATTTATACGATGTTGCGGAATATTGAAGTGTAAGAGGCTATCTTTTTGGATAGTCTTTTTTGTATTGAGGAAATATATGTGCGGTTCGATGATGAAATAAATGGAAAATGGGAGGTTTATGAGTATACATAAGCATAATGCACGCAATGCGAAACGAATTTTGTGTATTACGGTGTAGCTGCCATTGTGACAATTGAAAATTAATATATATATAAAGATAGATGGGAAACTATCGATCTTTTTTTATGCTCTGAAACAATTATTTCTTTTAGAAAATGTATGCCTTACCTATCACAAAAAAAGTCTGCTTTGTATAAATTAAGATGTATGGATGTAAATTTTTATACTTTAAAAATAATAGGAGGAGAAGCATATGTGTCTGTTCAGAAAATATTGGCATAAATTATCCAGACTGTTTAATAGACAATTAGGCTATTTTTTAGATGACAAGTTACTGCCTGCTGTGGAACGACTTTTATTTTCACAAAACTTTGCGAGATTTATTCAAAGAAATTCTAAGCAAGCTACGGAAGAGTTTATAGAATCAAGTCAATTTCAATCTATTATTTGTAACATTTTAAAAGAATGCAATACATCACCTTTTAAGGAAATTGCAAAGCAATATTTAGGTAAAAACGTAGAAATTACTGTGACAGTTGGACAGTTAACAGGTGTTATTGTAGCAGTTGGTGACGATTTCTTAACGCTGCAAGAAGGAATAGGAACTGAAGTTTTATTACCATTTACAAGTATTATATCAATGAAAGAAGTGTAAGAAAGGAGACTTATATATGTTATTTACTGATGAATTGCGTAACCATGTTGGTGAATTAGTGCAAGTTGTGACAGCGGTCGAAATTGTTGCAGGTATTCTTTTATCTGTTACGGACGGGGCAGTAAGTGTTCGTACATCTCCTTCTTATGGACCACCTGAAGATGTACTTGTGCGTATTCCTATTATTGCTTATGTTCGCTTGGAAGGGTAAGAGTGATACAAGTATGAGAATATCAGTTGTTATTCCAGCGCATAATGAAGCAAGTACTTTATCACAAGTTTTAGTAGAAGTGGAGAAGCTGAAGCCGTATGAAATTATTGTAGTAGATAATGGATCGACAGATGGAACGAATGAAGTCGCATTACAGCATAGTTGCCATGTAATTTATTATAAACATTCTCTTGGTAATGATGTAGGAAGGGCAATTGGAGCTAGAGAAGCAAAAGGTGAAATTGTATTATTTTTAGATGGTGACATCGTTATTGAGAGTAAAGAGCTACAACGTTTCGTGAAAGGAGTTCAGCAAGGGCATCAAATTGTTGTGAATAATTTAACATGGTCTGTTTATTTAAAGATGAGACCACACTATACGACAGTTGGAAAATTCATGTTGAATCGTTATTTGAATAAAAAAGAGCTTGTTGTTGGTTCTTTAATCGCAATTCCACATGCGATGAATCGGGATGTTATTGAGAATCTTGGGTGGTGGAATTTAGCAGATCCAGCACTATTTCAAGCGATGGCGATGTCTAGAGGAGTAGATATTGCCGATATGGCTTCGGTCGATGTAATTCATACGAATAAGGTTCGTCCTGTGCATACGGGTACATCACCTGGTTCTCCTTATCCGAATGCGACTAGTCGTATTATGGGTGATCATTTGTGTGCTTTGCAATACGTAATCGAAACATATGGTAAACGTGGCGGTTTTTCGGAGGGAAACAGGGATAGAGAGTTTATAGGGAAGTATAAACCAGTTTTATTACAAAAGGAAAAAGCGAAATACAGTGCTATTATACCCGTATCAGAAGAAAAAATGACTATAAGATCTGTCATACAGGAAGTGAAAAAGGCAGGTGTAGATGAAATTATAGTTGTTGCGAATGGAGCAGATACCGAGACAATTAAACAAGCAAAGCTAGAGAATGTTATTGTAGTTGAATTCGCGAAGGCACTTGGACATAATGTAGCACGAGCGATAGGGGCTATGCATGCTACGGCAGATATTTGTTTATTTGTTGATGGTGATTTTGCTATTCCGGCAAAAAAGCTAATTCCATTTTTGCATGCTATTGAAGACGGAAATGATGTGGCGTTAAATGATTTGCAATGTTTGTTAGATATGTTTCACCCGGCAGATCCAATTAGTATGGGGAAATATTTCGTGAATTTGGTAGCGAAACGACCAGATTTATGGAACAACTCATTAACGGCAGTGCCACATGCTATGCATAAAAAGGTAATAGAGAAAATTGGATATGATTCCCTTATCATTCCACCATTAGCTCAAATGAAAGCTATTTTAGAAGAATGCTCTATTACAGCAGTGGAATTTGTAGATGTTATAAAAACAAATCGAGTACGTCCAGAGCAACATGGGTTTGTAAATGGAAGAATTCCTGCATTCGATCGTATTTTCGGTGATCAGCTTGAGGCGATTGCTTATTTATTACAACATACGAATGGGCGCGGGAGTTTTACAGACGGAGAAAGGGATAGAGATATAATACTACAATTGAGAAGGGAAGAAGAGAATATAGATGAATGCTAGTAGTAAAGTAACCATTATTGGATTAGGATATGTTGGCCTTCCTTTAGCGGTCCTTTTTGCAGAAAGAGGACATGCTGTACTTGGATTAGATAAAGATAATAGGAAGATAGAATCAATAATTAAAGGAGAAAGTTATATTCCTGATGTTTCTTCTAACGTATTACAAAATTTATTGAACGAGAGAAAATTAATAGTAAATACACCAGATAAAGGTTTTGCGGAGTTCCAAAATAGTGAGTATGTTATTGTGACTGTGCCTACGCCAATTAATGAGAATAAAGAACCCGATTTAAGTGCACTCGTTTCAGCCTCCCATTATATACAACAACACCTTCAAGAAGGACAAACCTTCATTTTTGAAAGCTCCACATATCCAGGTACACTGGAGGAAGTTATCATTCCTATTATTTCTCAAACAGGTAAAAAGGTAGGAGAAGATTATTATATTGGGTATTCTCCAGAGCGAATTGATCCAGCGAATAGCCAGTATTCAGTTGAAACAATTCCAAAAGTTATTAGTGGACAAACCGAGCAGTGTAAACAAAAAGTACAGGATTTGTATAGCACTATATTTGATGTAGTTGTTCCAGTTAGTTCTCCGAAAGTAGCGGAGATGTGTAAGCTATTTGAAAACATTCAGCGCTTAGTTAATATTTCATTAGTAAATGAGTTAAATATACTTTGTGAAAGTTTGAATATTAATTTTTATGAGGTGCTTGAAGCGGCATCTACAAAACCGTTTGGATTTACTCCGTATTGGCCAGGACCAGGAATAGGAGGACACTGTATTCCGGTAGATCCTTTATATTTTCAATGGAGAATAAGAAAGGCTGGAGCAATTAGTCAATTAATTGAGGCAGCACATGTAATTAATGAAGAAATGCCAGCGAAAATAATCGGGAAAGTAAAAGGTGTGGTGCAATCACCCGCAACGGTTTTAATAGTAGGGATTGCATATAAGAAAGATGTAAATGATTTGAGAGAATCACCGGCGTTGCCAATTATTCAATTATTAATAAAAGAAGGATACAAGATAGAATATCATGATCCGTATATTTCTACAGCGAAAATTGGAGATACACTATATCAATCTGTTCCATTAGATGAACAAAGAATTAAACAAGCAAATTGTATTTTAATTGTAACGGATCACTCTAGCATCGATTGGAATCTTTTTAAAGGGATTGAGCGATTAATAGATACACGTGGAATCGTAAAGAAGGTGAGTGTATGAGTGAAAAATGTTTAATTACAGGTGGAGCAGGATTTATTGGTTCGCATTTAGCTGAAGAGTTGGTGAAAAGAGGTTATGAAGTTACTATTGTGGATAACTTCTATAAAGGAAAAAATAAATATCATAATGAGTTAATGAAAGAGCTCCGGGTTATTCCAATAAGCGTTTTAGATAAAAATTCAATTTATGAATTAGTGAATCAACATGATGTGGTGTTTCATTTAGCTGCAATTTTGGGAGTCAAAACTACAATGGAAAAAAGTGTAGAGCTTATTGAAACAAATTTCGATGGAACGAGAAATATTTTACAAGCAGCGTTAAAAGGGAAGAAGAAAGTAGTATTTGCATCTACTTCTGAAGTATATGGAAAGGGAGAGCCGCCATTCTCTGAAGAAGGAGATCGTTTATACGGTGCAACTTCCAAAATACGTTGGAGTTATGCAATTTGTAAAACGTTAGAGGAAACATTATGTTTAGGGTACGCATTAGAAGGTTTACCTGTAACGATTGTTCGTTATTTTAATATTTATGGTCCAAGAGCGAAAGATGGTCCGTACGCAGGAGTAATTCCACGATTTATTCGTGCGGCTTTGCAAGGTGACGATATTCTCGTGTATGGAGATGGAAAGCAGACACGCTGCTTTACGTATGTAAGTGATGCGGTCGAGGCAACAATTCGTGCAATGGATGAGAAGGTAAATGGTGAAATTATTAATATAGGTTCTGAGAATGAAAAAAATATAAGGATAGTAGCGGAAGATATAAAAAAATTAACGAAGTCTATTTCCAAAATTGTGCACGTTCCATTTGAGGAAGTATATCCACATGGATTTGAAGAGATTCCAAATAGAAGACCAGACGTAACGAAATTAAGAGAACTCGTTCAGTTTCAAGCGAAAGTAACGTGGGAACAAGGATTGAAAGAAACTATTAAATGGTTTCGTGAAGAAAACAATGGCTAAGTCGTTATCAGTTATTATTCCCGTATGTAATGAAGTGGATACGATTTCAGATGTGGTTCAATCGGTAAAACCATTGAATCCAGTAGAGATTATTGTAGTAGCAAATGGTTGTAATGATGGTACAGAAGCGATTGCTGAGAGCTTAGGATGTACAGTAATCCAGCATAAAGAGTCACTTGGTAACGACGTTGGACGCGCAGTTGGTGCAAAACATGCGATAGGTGATGTATTACTGTTTGTAGATGGAGATTTTGCTATTCAAACTTCAAAATTACAATTATTCCTTAATCCGATTTTACATGATCAGGCGGACATCGTTTTAAATAATTTGGACGCATTATTTTTAAAGAAACAAAAACCGCACTCCGTGACAGTATGGCGCCAGATATTAAATGCAATGTTAGAGCGTGAAGAATTAAAAATTGATTCTTTATTATCTGTACCTCATGCGCTGACGAAGGAATTTGTGCAAAGTATTGGAGACGAATGTTTTGTTAATCCTATTGTGGCTCATCTACGCCTAGCACAAAGTAAATGGAGAATTAGTCGTCATTGTGCAATTGACGTTATTACGCCAAATAAATTTCGTCCATTCGAGCATGCTGCATATGGCACGGATCTTTCTCAATCTGAAAAACGAATGATAGGTGATCATATAGAAGCTGTAGCAGAGCGGATATTAGGCAGCGATGGGCGCGGAGGATATTATGATGGAAATAGGAAAAGAGAGAGTGTCTATCATACTCTAAATTTTGAAGATTTTTATCAAGGATGGGGCGTTACATCTAATTTGTATAAAGGAGAGCAATTATCGGTAATTATTCCTGTACAAAATGAAGAGAAAACAATTGGAAACGTTATAGAAGAGCTTCGCAAAATTGAACCTTTTGAAATCATCGTTGTTGTAAATGGTTCGTCCGATAAAACGGCAACAATTGCAAAAGACAAGGGAGCAACAACAATTGTGTATAAAGAAGCACTTGGAAACGATGTGGGGCGTTCGCTTGGAACTTATTTTGCAAAAGGAGAAATTGTTTTATTTATAGACGGTGATTTTGTTATTCCAGCTAGTGAGCTATATCCCTTTGCAAAAGCTATTGCAGATGGAACGGATGTCGCATTAAATGATTTAAATCATTATTTAGATTTGAGAGTACCACTTCATCTTGTAACAGCATTTAAATATGCATTAAATTTAGCTTGTGATAGAAAAGATCTAGGAGTAGGCTCTCTTATTGCTGTACCTAATGCGTTTAGTCGTACTTGTTTGAAGGAAATAGGGTATAAATCATTATTGTCACCTTGTGTAGCACAAGTTAAAGCTGTACTTTCAGGTTTTGAAATCGCTTGTGTAAGTCGTGTCGATGTTGATAAGATGAACCGTATTCGTCCCAGTGAACATTTCGCAAAAATAGGTCATCCTCCAGCTGTCCTTCGAATTATTGGTGATCATATAGAAGGATTAGAGCAATTAATTGCATTAACAAACAGTCGTGGTGGATTTTACGATGGAAATAGAAAAAGAGATGTTTTATAGTGGTAACAAAAAAAGTGTACAACGTATGTACACTTTTTTGCTCTGTTATAAAAACTATAACAGATTAGGAGATAAGAGTATTACAGCTCTACAATGGGTATCGTTCTTATATTACAAAATAGGACTCGTATATAAGAATACCAAAAAAATACAATTAAAGAAAGGGTTAATTCTAAAGAGTTTTATGTGAGGTTAACACTATGTATGTAGTAGTTTGCTCAACATTTCACAAACATGTCACAACTATTTCGTCCACTTCCGAAAAAAAGTAGTATTCTAAGTGTGTAAGCTGTTATATAAAAAAACGTAGTCCTGTACTAATCAAAAATGGAGGAGATTAGGATGACTCAAGTATTAGAAAATGTAAAAAGCGCGTGGGAAAACTTTAAAGGTGAAAAATGGAAAGCAGAGATTGATGTTCGCGATTTCATTTTAAATAATGTAAACGTTTACGAGGGAGAAGACTCTTTCTTAGCGGAAGCAACTGAAGCAACGAAACAACTTTGGGATCAAGTAATGGATTTAACAACAAAGGAACGTGAAAACGGTGGCGTTCTTGATATGGATACAAAAATTGTTTCTTCTATTACATCACATGAACCAGGATATTTAAATAAAGATATTGAAAAAGTGGTCGGTTTCCAAACTGATAAACCATTTAAACGTTCTTTACAACCATATGGTGGTATTCGTATGGCAGAACAAGCTTGTGAAGCGTATGGATATGAAATGGATAAAGAACTTAGCAAGATTTTCAGAGACTGGCGTAAAACTCATAATCAAGGTGTATTTGATGCATACACACCAGAAATGAAAGCGGCTCGTAAATCAGGTGTTATTACGGGTCTTCCAGATGCGTATGGACGTGGACGTATTATCGGTGACTATCGCCGCGTAGCGCTATATGGTATAGATCATTTAATTGAAGCGAAAAAAGCGGATTATAATTTAACTGGCGGTGTAATGAGCGAAGATACAATGCGTTTACGTGAAGAATTATCTGAGCAAATGCGTGCACTTCAAGAGTTAAAACAGATGGCTGCTTCTCATGGATTCGATATTTCTAAGCCAGCTACAAATGCACAAGAGGCCTTCCAATGGTTATACTTTGCTTATCTTGCAGCAATTAAAGAGCAAAACGGGGCAGCAATGAGCCTTGGACGTACCTCTACATTCTTAGATGTTTACATTGAAAGAGATTTAGCAAATGGTACTTTAACAGAAGAAAAAGCACAAGAAATTGTTGACCATTTCATTATGAAATTACGTCTTGTGAAATTTGCAAGAACACCTGATTATAATGAACTATTCTCTGGAGATCCAACTTGGGTAACTGAATCTATCGGTGGTATGGCGTTAGACGGTCGTCCGTTAGTAACAAAAAACTCATTCCGTTTCTTGCATACATTAGATAATTTAGGACCAGCACCAGAACCAAACTTAACAGTTCTTTGGTCTAAACAATTACCAGAGAACTTTAAAAACTACTGTGCAAAAATGTCTATTAAAACATCAGCAATTCAATACGAAAATGATGACATTATGCGTGCTGACTACGGTGATGACTACGGTATTGCTTGTTGTGTATCAGCAATGAGAATTGGTAAACAAATGCAGTTCTTCGGAGCACGTGCAAACTTAGCGAAAGCATTACTATATGCGGTTAACGGTGGTAAAGATGAAAAGTCAAAAGCACAAGTTGGTCCTGAATACGCACCAATTACTTCTGAAGTATTAGATTATGAAGAAGTTATGCGTAAATTCGATATGACAATGGAATGGTTAGCTGGTCTATACTTAAATACATTAAATGTAATTCACTATATGCACGATAAATATAGCTATGAACGTATTGAAATGGCACTTCACGATACAAATGTTCTTCGTACAATGGCAACAGGTATCGCTGGATTATCTGTAGTAGCAGACTCTTTAAGTGCAATTAAATATGCACAAGTAAAACCAATTCGTGATGAAAATGGTATTGCAGTTGATTTCGAAATTGAGGGAGATTTCCCTAAATACGGTAACAATGATGATCGTGTAGATGAAATCGCAGTAAATCTTGTGAAAACATTTATGAACAAGATTCGCAAACATAAAACATACCGTAATTCTGTTCATACAATGTCAATCTTAACAATCACATCTAACGTTGTATACGGTAAGAAAACTGGTAACACTCCAGATGGACGTCGTACTGGAGAACCATTTGCACCGGGCGCAAACCCAATGCATGGCCGTGATACAAAAGGTGCATTAGCATCATTATTATCTGTAGCTAAATTACCATATGAAGATGCACAAGATGGTATTTCAAATACATTCTCTATTATTCCAAAAGCACTTGGTAAAGAAGATGATGTACAAGTACGCAACTTAGTATCTATGCTTGATGGATATGCAATAAAAGAAGGACACCACTTAAATATTAACGTATTTAACCGTGAAACATTAATGGATGCAATGGAGCATCCTGAAAAATATCCACAATTAACAATTCGTGTATCTGGTTACGCTGTTAACTTTATTAAATTAACTCGTGAACAACAAATTGATGTAATAAACCGTACAATGCATGAAAGCATGTAAGTGAAAAAAGTGTCCCTCTGCTTTTAATATATAGCGGAGGGAGGCTGTTTCAATAAAGGAGGAAGTAACATGGTAAAAGGAAGAATACATTCTGTAGAGTCTTGTGGTACTGTTGATGGCCCAGGGATTCGTTATGTCATATTTACACAAGGGTGTTTATTACGTTGTCAATATTGTCATAATGTTGATACATGGGAAATCGGTAAAGGTAAAGAAATAACAGTTGAAGAAGTGATGCAGGATGTGACATGTTACCTTCCATTTATTGAAGCTTCTGGAGGCGGTATAACAGTTAGCGGTGGAGAGCCACTATTACAGCTAGACTTCTTAACCCAGTTGTTTAAAAAGTGCAAAGAAGCTGGTATCCATACAACAATCGATTCTTCTGGCGGTTGTTATTCTGAAGAACCAGAATTCCAAAATAAGCTAGATATTTTAATGGAGTATACAGATTTAGTTTTATTGGATTTGAAGCATATTGATTCAAAGAAACATCGTAAATTAACAGGGAAACCAAATGAACACATTTTACAATTTGCTCGTTATTTATCGGATATAAAGAAACCAATTTGGGTAAGACATGTATTGGTTCCCGGTGTTACCGATGGTGAAGAGGATTTGCAAAAATTATCAAACTTTATTCAAAGTCTATCTAATGTTAAGAAAGTGGAAGTGCTACCATATCATAAGCTCGGTGTTTATAAATGGGAGGCACTTGGACATAAGTATCCACTTGCGGATGTGAATCCACCGACAGAAGAAAATGTTGAACATGCAAAACATATTTTACAAGCAGTCTAACCTAAACATTTGGTTAGGCTTTTTGTTTCTTCATAATAAAATCTAGAGTATATATTTAGAAAAGAGTATACTGAAAAGGGAATATCCATATTTTTGTAAAGAATAAGCGGAGAAATTTACATAATTGTAAAGGGAAATCAAAATAGTAAAAAGAATTAAGAAGTAAAAGAGTGAGTATTATGGAATATAGAACATTTGTAAGTTATTGCGAAAGCTCTTATAGGAAAGTATAATGTAAAGATATGAGCACAGATAGGATTAAGGGGTCAATCTTATATGCTTTGCATATCCACGACAGATACATAGCTAACAGGAAAGTATTAGAATCCGAGTATGTAGTTTTTAAGGAAAATGTTTTTCCTATTGTCGTATATGCAATATGGAGAAACAAAAAGCTAGGAGTGGATTTGTTTGATAAAAAACCCCAAGGTTTTAATATTAACTGCACATTACGGTAACGGTCATGTGCAAGTGGCAAAAACATTAGAACAAACATTTCGCCAAAAAGGAATCGAAGATGTAATTGTATGCGACTTGTTTGGAGAATCACATCCAGTTATAACCGATATTACAAAATATTTATATTTAAAAAGCTATACGGTAGGAAAAGAATTATATCGTTTGTTTTATTATGGTGTAGAGAAAATTTATGATAAAAAAATAGCATCTTGGTATGCGAATTTTGGGAGAAAGCGTTTGAAGACGCTATTACAGGTGGAGAAACCGGATATTGTTATTAATACCTTTCCAATCATCGCTGTACCAGAATTGAAAAAGCAAATAGGTATTTCTATTCCTGTTTATAACGTATTAACGGATTTTTGCGTGCATAAAATATGGATCCATCGAGAAGTAGATCGTTATTTTGTAGCAACCGATCATGTGAAAAAAGTGATGGTTGATATCGGTGTACCTGCAGAACAAATTGTTGAAACAGGGATTCCGATTCGTAGCAGTTTTGAGCTAAAGATAAATCCAGCAATTATATATAATAAATATCAGTTATGTAAGGATAAAAAGATGTTACTAATTGTAGCAGGTGCTCATGGTGTGCTAGGGAGTGTAAAAGAGCTATGCCAGTCATTTATGTCAGTACCAAACTTACAAGTAGTTGTCGTTTGTGGGAAAAACGAAGCTTTAAAGCAGGATTTAATGGAACTACAGGAACAAAGTTCTGATGCTTTAAAAGTATTTGGTTATGTTGAAAACATTGATGAATTGTTCCGTGTTACTTCTTGTATGATTACGAAGCCAGGTGGTATTACATTAAGCGAAGCAGCAGCATTACAAGTACCCGTCATTTTATATAAACCTGTCCCAGGACAAGAGAATGAAAATGCGTTGTATTTTGAAAAAAAAGGGGCTGCAGTTGTAATTCGTGATGATAGTGAAGTTTTTGCAAAAACAGAGGCGTTATTAAAAGATGATATGAAGCTTCTTCAGATGAAAGAAGCAATGAAAAGTATTTATCGTCCTGAGCCAGCTGGTCATATTGTGGATACAATTTTGGCAGAAAATCATGCAGAGCCGAATCATATACCTATTAAATCACCAGTTCTTGCCGAATCTTTTACTTAATATGAAACCCTCTTTTAAGCATTTAAAGAGGGTTTTTTTTATTGTTGTAAAAAAATAAACGTGAATTATTAACTTATCCCGCAAAAGCCCGATTGGTGAGGGCTAATAATCAGTGGGGATAAACAAAACTCCGACTGATTAAAGTTTCACTTTATCCACAAGGGATTACGCCTTCATTAGACAGTAAAATCGGAATATTAACAGCTATATCCACATAATCCACAATTTTTAGAAAATTATCCACAATTCTCACGTTACGAATTCATTTAAATAAATGAATTCGTAAAATACTTTTGTAATTTATGCACAATTCTACGTTTTTTGTGGATAAGGTTGTCCACAAAAAAAGGTTCCTTATAAATAAGGAACCTTTTTTACTAATTCATTGGAAAATCTTATGTAATGAAACTGAATAATTAGGGGGGAAACCTTCTAATTATTCAGTTTCACTTTAAATACTTTTTGAGCGATAGCCCGCTGCACGATCTGCTTTTCGAAATTCTCGCTGATAGAGAACTTCTTGTGTACTAGATAATGTGTTTTTTGCTTTATCACGTTTCCTTTTATCCATTACAAATCACCTCGTGTCCTAAAGTCACTATCTATCGTTTCCAAAGACATGGGGTGATATACATATATGTCAAACTAGTAATGATTAATTATCATTTCTGAATTTTTAGATTACGCTTCTTTTAATTGGTGTGCTTCTTGGAATGTTGTATCTCGCATTGTTGCAAGTGTATACTGATCTTTTGGAATTTCATATAAATTATATACTTCTTCATGCGCGTTAATTTCATCATAAACGGCTTTTCTTGTTTCGTTTGCTAGATTTACATATTGTAGTTTTTCGGCAGCTTTAATAGACCGAATATTTATTTTACGAATACGCATAAAAATCGTTTCAATATCTAATTCATAGAAAAGTTCGCTAAAAAATGAATCTTTCGCCAATTTATTATATCCTTTACCATGATATGGTTTGCCAAGCCAAGTTCCGAGGAATCCAGCTTTTTCTTGCACATCAAATAAAGTAATTGTGCCGATGGGGTTACCCCATTCATCTAAAATTGTGCGTGAGATTAATTCTCCACGCTCTTCGGCTTCGATTGTTTGTTTCGTTAAAAATAAATATTCTTCATAAGAATAGGCCTTTTGACGCACAAAAGGGAAGACAGCAGGATCCACCATTAATTCGTATAGAACGTGGCTGTCGTGTAAGTCGCGTTTTTTCAACACACTAACTCCTCCTCACACGAGGGTAGCATGACGAAAAAGCACCCACCCTCGAAATTTTTATATCAATCTTTAAAAAATTTCGGGGTGGGAATCGAACCCACTAGAACCAGTTTCTAACGCTGGTGGCGCACCATTTGCCTTCCCCATTCATCAATTTGAAAATGATAATCACGACACAAATTGATTATGGTTTCATTCAGTTTATAATCGTATAATACTGTATCTAGTCAAAAAAATAAACTAGTTTTTTTTATTTTTTTTGTAAATTATTTTTCCGTCAATCATAGTGAGTACAGGCTTGGCTAAATAATGGAAAGGATGATGTGTCCATAACACGAGGTCAGCATCTTTTCCAACATCAATGCTTCCAATTCTATCCTCCAAACGTAAATTTCGAGCTGGGAAAATAGTGATTCCTTCCAACGCTGTTTTCTCATCTAATCCTTCTCTTACTGCAATGGCAGCGCAAACATTTAAATATTGAATGGGTGTATAAGGGTGGTCGGTTGTAATAGAAACTTCTACTCCATTTTTCGATAAAATATGATAAGTATCCCACGTTTTGTTTTTAAGTTCGATTTTCGAACGTCGCGTAAGAGTAGGTCCAACTGAAACTTTTAAATTGTGTTTCGAAAGCTCTTCAACAATAAAGTGCCCTTCTGTACAATGTTCAATACGTAAATCAAGATTGAATTCTGTCGCAAAGCGTAAGGCTGAAGTGATATCATCTGCGCGGTGAGCGTGGATACGTACCGGTATTTCTCGGCGGAGTGCTTTTAAAATAGGTAGCATTCGAAAATCAGCTTCATGCCCGTAGTGTTGTGCGTCATAGAATGATTCACGAAGTAACCCCATAATTCCCATACGTGTTATTGATTCTTTTGTGCCGTTGCTATGGAACTTTTTAGGATTTTCTCCAAAGGCAATTTTTAAACCAGCAGGTTCCTGAATAATCATATGATCAATACAAGTTCCAGCAGTTTTTATTACGCAAGTAGTACCGCCGATAATGTTTTGGCTTCCGGGCATCACGTGAACAGTCGTAACACCATTTTGTACAGCGTCTTGAAATGCAATATCAAAAGGATGAATCCCGTCTAAAGAACGGATATGTGGTGTTGAAACTTCGGATGTTTCATTTGCATCATTACCAGCCCAACCAGTACCTTCATCGTAGAGGCCAAGGTGAGTATGAACATCAATAAATCCAGGCAAGAGATGAAGAGCTCGTGCATCTATAACGGTCATATCCTGAGTAGTATCAATATGAGGTTTGACCGCGGCAATGCGTTCTCCTATAACGAGTACATCTCCTTGAAACTTTTGGGATGTAATAGGATATACAATGGCTTGTTTGAGCAATATTTTCATAGAGACCTCATTTCCGTCACCTTGTAATGTGTAGAATAGGTTTAGACAAAGTAACTGAAAGGTTTTTCGTGTAGTAATGCTCCGGTGTTTAAAAAGTAAGAAGTCTTGGAAGAGATAGACTACCCGTAAAACTGTATTTTAAAAGTACTACATTGTATGCAAGAGGATATTTTGTAATGCATGGTTAACTGTTGGAAATGTGTATTGATATCCATGTTTAATAGCTTTATTGGGTAATACATGTTGCCCTTCTAATACAAGTATACTCATCTCACCGAGTAAAGCGCGAAGTACAAATGAAGGAACAGGTAGCCAATGAGGTCGCCTAGTTATAGTGGCAATAATTTCACCGAACTCTTTCATCCGTATTGGCGTTGGCGCTGTAATATTAAAAGGTCCGTCAATTTCTTTTTTGTGAATGATGAAATCAATCATGCGAACGACATCGTCTATATGAATCCATGATAACCATTGGTTTCCAGATCCAAGTGTACCGCCGATATATAATTGATAGGGGAGTAGCATTTTTGGAAGAGCTCCTCCATCTGCGCCCAATACGACTCCAAATCTTGTGTAGACAGTTCTTATTCCAATGGAGCGGGCTTTAGATGCTTCTTGCTCCCACAAATATACTGTGTTTGCTAAAAAGTCATCTCCTGGAGTCTCTTGCTGTTCTGTAAAAGATTCGGTTTCAGATGTCCCATAGTATCCAATGGCACTTGCATTAATAAATGTGTGTGGCTTTGTTTCAAGGGTTTGTAATTGTTTAATGAGTCCTTTTGTTGTTTGAATTCTACTGTTTAAAATTGATTCTTTTTGTTTTTTTGTCCATCTACTATTAATAGATTCTCCAGCTAGATTAATAACTACATCGATAGATGAGAGAGGGAAGGTCTGTAAATCCGGTGTCCACTGTACGTATTGAAGGTTAGTGTGTGAAGTTTCAGTAATTTTTTTTCGAGTAAGAATGTAAACAGTAAATCCCTTTTGAATAAAAAAACTAGAAAGGGATTTGCCTATAAAGCCAGAGCCACCAGAAATTGCGATTTTCACAATTATTTCCTCCTCATTATATATATTCTTGAAAAGAAAAAACGTTCCTTGACTATGTTAAAATAATAGAGAGGTGAGAGTATGACTGTCATTACAAAAATAGAAGTGCAAAAACGATCGAAAGAACGATTTAATATTTATATTGATAAAGGTCAAGGCGAAGAGTACGGGTTTAGTGTGAATCAATCAATCTTAATGAAACATGGGTTACAAAAAGGCTTAGAAATTGATGAAGTAGCGTTAGGGAATATTTTGTACAATGAAGAGGTACAAAAAGCATATTTACAAGCGATTTCCTATTTATCCTATCAAATGAGAACAAAACAAGAAATAGAAGATTTCTTACGAAAAAAAGAAGTGGGACAGGCCATCATCTCTGAAGTCGTTTCGAAATTATTACATGATCGATATATTAATGATAAAGAGTACGCTATTTCATACGTGCGAACGCAAAGTAATGTGAATCAAAAAGGTCCAACTGTTATTAGGAGAGGGCTATTAAGTAAAGGTGTTCAGGATTTAATCATTACACATAGTTTACAAGAGTATCCAAAGGAGAAGCAAATGGAGAATGCTTTGTTTCTTATAGAAAAGAAGAAAAAATCTTATCAAAAGCATTCATTTTTACAAATGAAGCTAAAGTTAGATGAAATGCTTGTTCGTAAAGGATATTCTAGAGATGTGATTCAAATTTGCTTGGAAGAATTGAAAGACGAAAAAGATGACGAACAGCAACAAGAAGCGTTACACTATCATGGGAATAAATATTATGAGAAATATAAGAAGTATGATGGTTGGACATTCGAAAATAAGGTGAAGCAAGCGTTATATCGAAAAGGATTCTCTATTGATGAGATAGATATATTTTTACAAATGAAACGTGAAGAGGGATGAGGAAATAAGATGGGTACGCCAAAACGCTACAGTGAAATGACACCACATGAGTTAAGGGAAGAAATTGGGGTTTTGAAGGAGCAAGCAGTAAAGGCTGAGCAACTTGGAATTGTAAATGAATTCGATGTATTAATGAGAAAAATGGCTATGGCTCGTGCTTATATGATAGATATAAATAAATTCCATATTGGTGAGACATATGAATTAGTAGAAGAACCTGGTGTGGTATTTAAAATTACGTATTTCAATGGGGTATTTGCTTGGGGATATAAGCAAAATGATAATGAAGAGATTGGAATACCAATTTCCTTGCTGCAGGAAAAATAAAAACCAGAGAGTGAATATCTCTCTGGTTTTCATCTTTGGTAGGCGTTAAAGGAGATAGGAGATTCTAAAATTGGCGTTTTTTACATTCGTTTGCCAGTATAATGAGAGACTGGGTTTGTTGCGTCTGTCCATTAACTTGCGCTTTCGCATGTTTTGGACGAGTCCACGTATGGTTAAATAATTCAGAACGACGATCTAAATGGTCACGGTAGCTCATCTTTATCACCTCGTGTAGGAATTTAATTTGTACTACTCTTCCTGCTGATTTGCAGCACGCATACGCTCTTGTGGGTGCGTGTTAATTGTGCCGTTAGGTCGTTTCGAAGCGAAGCGTGATTTCGCTTTCGGTTGACCGTCGATTTTGCTGTTGTTTTTTGACTCAGACCAAAATTCGGCTTGTCTACCCATTAAGAACGCCCCCTCACTATCAGTCGATACCCCTTTAAGAAGTATCACTTATAGAATGTGCAAAATAGAAGAAACTATCCTTTAGAAATTAAGGGAATAAATAGGTAAAAGGAGAATAGAACATGAATGATATTTATGAAACATTAACGAAAGAATTATTAGATAAAAATGACAACCTTTCTTACGCCCAAGCTCGTGCATGGGTTGAATTACTGTGGGAAGACTTCCGAACAACTTATGCTAAATCAGGTCGTTACCAAGGTGAGGAAATGACTGAACAAGTGGTACGAACATGGGTTAATAATCATGGAGGGCGCCTTCATGAAATGCGTACAAATAATCCGAAGTATAGCCATTTAATCAATCAAGAAGATCATTTGAAACATTAAAAAAAGCGACGTAGGTCGCTTTTTTTAATGTGGAAGCAATTCCAGTTTCTTTCGAAGTTTCTCTTCGCTGAAAATCCATCCTGTATATGAACTAATAATATTTAAATTTTGATCGAGCTGAACGATTGCGACGAATGGATAATAATCTTTACTTCGATACCGCAAATCAATAAATCGAACTTCATAATAGTTATCATAATCGAAAATATCCCAGCGATATACAGGCGAGAAAGATAAGAAAGCAGATATATTTTCATCTCGCACAGCGGCTTGCATAATGGCGGTATTCGGGAACGGCACGCGATTAAATTTATCGTATACAAGGATGTTACCGCGGTGCCATCTTGCTACGTAGTAATATTCAGTTGTAACGACGGCTAAATGATAATGATAAAATTTGTAAGAAGGAGAAATAATTACTTTCTCTACATTTTTGAAACGTTTGTATACTACACTTTTAATATTTCGATGCATCATAATGCGGCCAATGTAGTAAACAAACATTAATATATACGCTGCTAAAGCAGTATAGCCTTTATGTGCTCCGACAAGCATACAGGCGATAGCAAGTATATGGATAAAGAAAATGACAGTATCAAACGTATTAATTATGCCGAGCGCTACCCATTTTTTTGTGAAGGGCCTTAATGCCTGTGTACCATAGGCATTGAAAATATCCACAAAGACATGAAGAAAGACGGCAATAAATGACCAAAGTAGTAGATGCAGATAGGGAGCGTCTGAAAAGAAGGCGAAAGAGATGCCACTTATAAGGAGTGACCAAAGGATCACTGCAGGGATGGAATGAGTAATCCCGCGATGATTTCTTATATATTTAGCGTTATTACGCAATTTTAAAACTGTATCGATGTCAGGAATATTGGAACCGGCAATTGTTGCAAGCATCACTGCTTGTGGCCCAATATCACTTTGTGCTATAGCTGGATCTAATGTTGCCAAACTGCCTAGAGTAACGCCCATAACAAGGTGAGTGGCTGTGTCCATAGAAATCCACCTCCGTTTTTTATTAATGTAACTCTTTTTATTCGATACCTCAAGTCCTTTGCCTTCTATTTCCTATGTCATCTTACTTAAATTTTTTCCTAAAATCTTTATAATAGTACGTATATGCAAAAAAATGAGGGGGATCAAGTTTGACACTTGAAATATTAAATGAGTTTAACATAGAACAGTTTCAAAATGATTTAATTGGTTGGTTTGAAAAAGAACAACGTGATTTACCGTGGCGAAAAAATAAAGATCCATACCGTGTTTGGGTTTCAGAAATTATGTTACAGCAAACAAGGGTAGAGGCTGTAAAACCATATTACGCAAATTTTATGGGGAAGTTTCCTACGCTTGAAGCGCTAGCAACTGCCGATGATGAAGAAGTATTAAAAGCATGGGAAGGCTTAGGTTATTATTCTAGAGCACGAAATTTACATGCTGCAGTAAAAGAGGTAAAAGAAGTATACGGCGGGACAGTACCGAGCGATGTAAAGAAAATTGAAAAATTAAAAGGAGTGGGACCATATACAAAAGGTGCCATTTTAAGTATTGCATATGGCATACCAGAGCCAGCGGTTGATGGAAATGTTATGCGCGTATTATCTCGTATTTTATCAGTGTGGGATGATATTGCAAAACCGAAAACGAGAAAAGTTTTTGAAGAGATTGTGCGTGAAATTATTTCTATAGAAAATCCATCTTATTTTAACCAAGGTTTGATGGAATTAGGGGCATTAATTTGTATACCGAAAAATCCATCTTGTTTACTTTGTCCTGTACGTGAACATTGCAGAGGGTATGCTGAAGGTGTTCAAAAAGAACTACCAGTGAAGAGTAAAGCGAAAGCACCTACAATGGTACCGCTCGTTGCGGGAGTACTTCAAACTGAAGATGGCCGTTACGTAATTAATAAACGCCCAAGTACGGGATTACTGGCTAATATGTGGGAGTTCCCGAATATTGAACTAAGTGAAGGTATTCGTAATCAAAAACAACAGCTTACGGATTATATGAAGGAGAGCTTTGATCTCTCTGTTTCTATTGATGAATACGCGATGAATGTACAACATACTTTTACACATCGTACTTGGGATATCTTCATATTTTACGGAAAAGTAACAGGTAATATTGTCGAAACGGATACATTAAAGTTTGTATCGAAAGAAGCGTTTGAACAGTTACCTTTCTCGAAATCACATCGTACAATTTACGAAAAGTGTGTTGAGAAAATTACAATGCAGTAAAGTGAAACTTTAATCAGTGGGGGTTTTCTTCATCCCCCACTGATTATTAGCCCTCACCAATCGGGCTTTTATGGGCAGCAAGGCCCCAACCTAACTTCTTTGCTTTCGCTGCATTTTGAGGTGGGGTCTTACTGCCCGGCAAATAGCGGGATAAATAATAAAAAACGTGTTCCAGAACTTTGGAACACGTTTTTTTATATTGAAAATAAATTTGTATTTTGAGGTTGAAAATCCACGCGTTTATAATCGGCCCCGTGACTCGATTTCTTTCACAACTTCTTTATAAATCGTTTGTCCCTCTACATTTAGATAAGGCATAATTTGCTGAAATGAATGATGAAAATAAGCTAATTCATCCTCTTTCCATTCATTTTTGGAAATCATAGTTAGCTCAGTCATATCACGTCCAGTATACATATTCCCACCTCCATCATATGTAGTTTGAATGAGTGATAAGAGATATATACGTGAATTTTCAAAAAGAAAATTAGGGATAACTTCTAAGTGAATTGGTTACATTATTGATTGTGGAGGTGAGAAAGATGAGTAAAAAACAACAAGGTTATAATAAGGCAACTTCTGGTGCTAGCATTCAAAGTACAAATGCTAGCTATGGTACAGAGTTTGCAACTGAAACGAATGTACAAGCAGTAAAACAAGCGAACGCACAATCAGAGGCACAGAAAGCACAAGCTTCTGCTGCTCAAAGTGCAAATGCTAGTTATGGTACAGAGTTTGCAACTGAAACAGATGTGCATGCAGTGAAAAAACAAAATGCACAATCAGCTGCAAAACAATCACAATCTTCTAGTTCAAACGAGTAATGAAAGAAAAACACTTCTCCAATTCGAGAGAAGTGTTTTCTTTGTGTGCGTGTCACTGTAATGAAAATAAAGGGAACGACATAACTTCTAATAAGTCAACAAATGTAGTCAAAGGAGAAAGAAGTTCACGATTAGAAATATGTAATAGGAATTATAAATGGCGAATGAATCAAAAAGGGGGTAAGTGATGAACGATTTTGATAAGTTGGTAGGAGAGCAGTTGGAAACGATGGATGAGCTTTTAAAGTTACAATCACATTTAGAGAAGTATCAGCAAATTGAAATGAGTGGAAGGGATACGTGCGATAAAAAAGAATTGCATTTTATCCGTCAAGAAATATACAGAACAGAAATAGCATTAAAACTTTTACATGAAAAATTTGAACAGCAAACGAATAATGTGATTCAATCTTTTGAAATCGAAAAAATAATTTCAAATTAAGGGTGAGATATGTTGTTGATTTTAGGTGAAAAGTCCTTTCTTAAACAGAGGTGAGGGGGCTTTTCTTTTTGTTATATCTTCGTTTAATCTTCTAAAATACGTATTGCTAATTCATAGGAAATGTTCCTTCGTTAAAAGGGTTAGTGATGTGGTATTCAATAATACAAACTTCATTATATTCCTCATGAAAACAAGTGTCCTATCGCTTTAGTTTTAAAATTTTGACAAAAAAGTTATAATAGAAAAAAAGTGAATGCAGTTCAAGGGGTAGTTAAGACAACTTAAGAAAAGCATTTGCGGTTGAAAGAAGGGAGCATATATGGGATTTCCCAAAGAAGGAGAAAAGGTACAAATACATAGTTATAAACATAATGGCTCCATTCATAGAATGTGGGAAGAGACAACAATTTTAAAAGGGACGCAGAGCCTTGTGATCGGAGCAAATGATCGTACAGTAGTTACAGAATCAGATGGTCGAACATGGGTTACTCGCGAACCTGCGATTTGTTACTTCCATGCTAATTATTGGTTTAATGTAATTGGAATGCTGAGAGAAGAAGGAGTATATTATTATTGTAATTTAAGTTCTCCTTTTGCATATGACTCTGAAGCATTAAAGTATATTGATTACGACTTAGACATTAAAGTGTATCCAGATATGACATATACACTTTTGGATGAAGATGAGTATGAAAAGCATAGTCAAATCATGCAGTATCCACCTGTTATCGATACAATTTTAAAACGAAATGTAGCACATTTAACACAGTGGATTCATCAAAGAAAAGGTCCATTCGCACCGGATTTCGTAGATATGTGGTACGAAAGATATTTAATGTACAGAAATTAAAACAAACCTGCAGGGAATTTCCCGGCAGGTTTGTCCTATTAGAGGGGGGATTATGTGCAAGGTATAAAAAGATATTTACAATTTGTTAAACCATATCGATGGCTTATTGCTATTACAATTATTATTGGTCTTGTGAAGTTCGGTATCCCGCTTATTATGCCATGGTTATTAAAGTATATTATTGATGATGTTATTCAAGGCACGGGATCGCTTCAAGAAAAAACGTCTCAATTAATAACCGCAATTGGGATTGCTTTTTTTATTTTTGCAGTAGTAAGACCGCCGATAGAATATTATCGTCAATATTTCGCGCAGCGCATTGCCAATACAATACTATACGATTTACGAAAATACATTTTTGGGCACTTGCAAAAATTGAGCTTACGTTATTATTCGAACACAAAAACAGGGGAGCTTATTTCACGTGTAATCCATGATGTAGAACAAACGAAGGACTTTGTAATTACTGGTCTTATGAATGTCTGGTTAGATACTGCAACAATTGTTATTGCCATTATCGTTATGTTTTCTATGAATATAAAATTAACCTTTGTTGCTTTATTAATCTTACCTATTTATGTAGTTGCAGTGAAATATTTTTTCGGGCGCCTTCGAAAATTGACGAAAGAGCGCTCGCAAGCGTTAGCAACTATGCAAGGGTATTTACATGAACGTATTCAAGGGATGCAAGTGACACGTAGTTTTGCATTAGAAGAGTATGAAAGAGGACAGTTTGAAAAGAGAAATAATGAATTTTTAACGAAAGCACTAACTCATACGAGTTGGACAGCGAGAACGTTTTCGGTAGTGAATACGTTAACGGATTTAGGGCCGTTACTTGTTATTGGTTTTGCGGCATATGAGGTAATTCAAGGGTCGTTAACACTGGGTACGATGGTTGCTTTTGTTGGATATATGGATAGTTTATATAGTCCGCTTCGTCGCCTTGTTAATTCATCTACAACATTAACACAGTCTTTCGCCTCGATGGATCGAGTGTTTGAATTGTTGGATGAAAAATACGATATTGTTAATGTGCCAAATGCGGTGCAAACGAAAAGGCTAGATGGGGAAGTTATATTTGATAATGTTTCTTTTCGTTATAATGCGGATGAAAAAGAAATATTGCATAATCTGTCATTAACTATGCGCCCGGGAGAGAAGGTTGCGCTTGTAGGGGCAAGCGGAGGAGGAAAGTCATCTCTTGCTAGTTTAATTCCGCGTTTTTACGATGTTTCTGAAGGTGCAGTTTATATAGACGGGATAGATGTAAGAAAGTATAATATGAGAAATTTACGTAGTCATATTGGAATTGTGCTACAAGATAATTTATTATTTAGCGATACAATCGGGGCTAATATTTTATATGGCAATCCGAAAGCTACAGAGGCGGAAGTGATTTCAGCTGCCAAAGCTGCACAAATTCATAATTTTATTACAGAGTTGCCAGAGGGCTATGATACTGTCGTTGGGGAACGTGGTGTGAAATTATCTGGTGGACAAAGACAGCGTGTAGCAATCGCACGGGTTTTTCTAAAGAATCCGTCTTTACTTATATTAGATGAAGCAACTTCCGCTTTAGATTTAGAAAATGAACGATATATTCAAGAGGCACTGCAAACGTTAGCTGCAGATCGGACAACAATTATTATTGCACATCGATTAGCGACGATTACGCATGTTGATACAATTATTTATGTTGAAGATGGTGAAATAAAAGAAAAGGGTTCTCATGAAGAGTTAATGAAAAAGAGGGGATTTTATTACAATCTATATCAACTTCAGCATATAACAGAAACAGCTCCTTTAGCGTAAAAGGAGCTGTTTTTTATTCGTCTTCTTTTTTATCTTCGATTTGGAGTTCGCTTTCTGGTTTATGGTATGTGTAGAAGCTATCCACAAGTAAATCTAAATGCTCTACTTCCTCACTGTAGTTAATAATTGAAGAAATAAGAGGGAAGAGGTGTAACCATATTTTATATGCTTCCTCATCGTCTTTATTTTGATAATCCATAAAGATATCAATCAATTCTTGTTTACCGGTTTCAACTTCATCAAGCATCTCAACGGATTGTTGTTTCTTTGCTTTACCAATAAATTTTAATAACACTTGTTCGTGATAATGCGTTAATGAATCAAGTTCGTTTTGAATAGATTCCTGAAACTCTTCTGGCATATAGCGCAGTTCATTTTCGGTGCGATGTAATGATTTTAACGTGCTTAAAGCGCGGCTTGTTGTCGCTAACATTTGTCTGAATAAAACGAGCTTACGAATTTTCGCGAATTGTATTTTTTTCGTATAGCTTCTTTCTTCTTTATACAGCAAATAGTAATGATTTAGTTTAATCATTTTTTCTTTCATGCGATCAATATCGGTTTTTAGCGTTGTAAAATCAGAAGCTTGCCTACTGTTCATACGAATCCATTTAACAATTTCCTCTGTATTATCAACGATGCGATGGTAAAGTTTTGTTTCATATTTTGGCGGCATAAATACTAAATTTACAAGCGAAGCCGCAATAATTCCAATCATAATCGTCGCGAATCGAAGTAAGGCAAAATTAAAGAAATCTTCGCCTTGATACTCCATAATGGCGATAACTGTTACTAAAGCGAGTGATATTGTTTTTTCTAAGCGTAATTGTAAAGTAAGAGCAATTACTAATATACACGTTAATCCAATAATAAAAGGATTATGTCCAAAAGCAGTAGCAAATACGATAGCGAATACAGCACCAATTACGTTTGCTTGAATTTGCTCAAGAGCAGTTAAATACGAGCGGTATACAGACGGTTGAACAGCAAAGATAGCTGAGATTCCCGCAAATACAGGACTCGGTAATTGAAGTAAAATACAAGCAAATAAAGCTAATGTAATGGCAATACCCGTTTTTAAAATGCGAGCACCAAGTTTCATACCCTTATTGATATCCTTTCTCTTGTCATAATGAATGTACAACATGATACTATACATTCATTACAATATGTTAGCAAGTGATATTTTAGTGACGTTAAAAAGTTTAATAAATAAATTACAATCAATTTATAATTTCTCCAAATTCTCTTTAAACATCTATTCTTTAATAAAAAAACCTGCTGAATTTCAGCAGGTTTCAAATTGTTATTCTAGATTACTATGCGATGCTCGCTTCGTCAATTTTTTTATGAAAATAAATATTGTACATATCATTCAGTTGAAATAGATGGATCCGCCTGTTCTTTTTTCGGGATAATTTCATAGAAGTGAAGCTGGATATCATCTAATAATGGTGTTAACAAAGCGACTTCTTCATATTGTTCGTGCTCATTTAATACACGAATGTAGTCTAATAATAATTCATTCACATCTTGCAAACCATTTTTACTAATTGGCTGCAATGTTACATTTGCACCTTTAGCAATTCTTCTTTTTAAAGCGTGCTCTGTTAAACCTAAGTTTGGCTCATGATGTAAATAAACAACACCACCAGTCATGCCGGCACAAATCCATGGACCAGGATCTCCTAAAACAAGAGCGCGACCATTTGTCATATATTCAAAAGCAAATCCTTTTATATTAGAATATACTCCGATATTTCCTTGTTCTTTTTCGCGGAGTGGTTTTGTAATTCTGCCTCCAATTATCATATCTGCTCCAGAAAGGCGAATGCCAGCACGAGCATCAGCGTTACCTTGCACGTATAATGCACCTTTTTGAGCACCGTATCCAAATCCTTTTCCGACAGAACCGTTATAATATGTTCCATCTGTTCCTTTTGCTTTAGTTATATAAATGCCACCGCCAAATGAAGTTTTTCCAATTCCATCTTGCGCGCCACCATTTACGTGTATAAATAAGTTCTCGCTATTGTACGCGCCTAATCCGTTTCCAGGAACAGATCCGTTTGTATACTTTAATGTAAGTGGTTCAAGATGAGTGTTTTCATATAATTTGCTACGAATACGATAACAGGATTCTAGACCGCCCATTACGCGTTGCTCTACGCCGACGCTTACTAATTCTTTTGACTGGAGAGAATTTGTTGTTTCAAATTGTTTTTCTTGTACAGATGCCATTATTTTCACAGATGAATCTTCTATCGTTTGTATTAAATTACGTAAGTCTAATAAGTCCTTGCCTCGAGTTTGTTCTAATAAATCCGATCGTCCGATAATATCTTGTAAGTTTGTGTAACCGAGCTGCCCTGTTAAACGTTTCAATTCTGTACCGAAAGTAGTGAATAAGCTTAATAGCCCTGTAACTGCGCTTTCTAATTCACGTGGAACGAAACGGCGCAGTCCATGTTCTTTCGCTTGAGCTTCAGATTCAATTTGTGTTGCAATTCCGACGTGGCACGTATCAAGATGACAACCACGGCAAGTTGTACAGCCAATTGCAATCATTGATAATGTGCCAAATCCGATCCGGTTTGCTCCGAGGAGCATGATTTTTAAGGCGTCATTTACACTTCGAATACCGCCATCTGCCCAAATCTCTACTTTATGTCTCATATTTGCTTCTAGTAACGCATTGTGAGCAGCTTTAACACCAATCTCTACAGGAAGACCAACATGTTGCAATGCGTGAATACGCGCAGCACCTGTTCCGCCATCAAATCCACTAATGTTAATAAAGTCAGCGCCAGCTTTTGCGATACCGACAGCAATTGTTCCGATGTTAGGAACGACAGGAACTTTTACAGCTACTTTTGCAAGATGATTAGCCGTTTTAATTTCTGTAATCATTTGAGCCAAGTCTTCAATTGAATAAATATCATGGTTGTTAGAAGGTGAAATTAAATCCGAACCAATTGTAGCATTACGTGCTTCCGCAATTTTGGCAGTCACTTTTGAACCAGGCAAATGTCCACCTTCACCAGGCTTTGCTCCTTGACCTATTTTAATTTCAATTAAATTTGATGAATTTAGTAGTTCAGCGTTTACTCCAAATCGGCCAGATGCAACTTGTTGTCCGCGTGTATGTGGGTACTTACCAATCATATCTTTAATTTCGCCGCCTTCACCGTTCAAACTAATCATATTTAGCTGATCGGCAGCTTCTGCATACGCGCGAAAGGCAATTTCATTTTGAGAACCAAATGACATAGAACTAATAATAAATGGTAAATCATGATTGTGAATGCCGATGGACACTTCTTCAGTCGGAACTACATGCTGTGCTTGTTTTGTTTGAACAAGGTGCCTAATTGCGATGGGAGTGTTTTCTTCTAATTCACTTAACTTGTCGCGGTAATCATCATAAGAGTTTCCTTTTGCAACATCACCAATTGCTTTCCAAATCCGCGGGAATATATGAAATGATTTTCGCATTCTAACTTTTGGATTGTTAAAATCCTCAGCTCGAATTTTTGCATCTTCAGCAAGTGATTCAAGTGAAAAAGCTAAATTATTTGAACCGCAGAAGTTTGTAATTTGTAATATATTTGCGATTTCCTCATGTAATCCAATAGAGGAGAAGAGGCGACCGTAACCGCGTAATTCATGAATTCCAATCGTTGAAATTACTTTCTCTAGTCCTTTATTAAGTGCGGTATACAAATTAGTAATTGGTACTTTTGTTTCATCATTTACCGTTGCGAACAATAAATATGGATTAATACCATCTGCCCCTAATCCGTATAGCGTGACGATATCGTGTAAGGAGCGAAGGGCACCGGAACGTATAACGAGAGAGCATTTCCGGCGTAATTTATTTTCAGTTAATGCTTGATGTACTTTAGCAGTAACTAAATGTGGGTCAATCCATAACAGTTCATTTTGATGAGATTTAGCATCATCTAATAATAGTAGGGAAGCACCATTTTTAACGGCTGCTATCGCTTCGAAACTAATTCGATTTAATGCGATTTGTAGAGTTTCTGATGGACTAAATGTAATAGAAATTGTAGAGACAGAGCTATGAGTAATGAATAGCTGTATAAGTTGTTCGTACGTAATCGTGTGTAAGTCTGCCGCGATAGATTGAGCTAAATGCCCTTCTAAAATAATGGGTGAAAGCATCTCGATTACAAATGGTTGTTTAGAGTTATCTAATAAACCCGGACGCTCTCCGAGTACAGTACGTGTGGAGAAGTGTTCAACTTCTCGATCGCGATCGATTGCTGGATTTGTAACAACGGCTACACTTTCCTTAATGAAATCAGCAATATTTCGTCTATCTGTATCAAGTGCGGCAAGTGGTGAGTCATGCCCAAGTGACCGAATTGGTTCGACGCCTTTTGTCGCCATTTGTTCAAGGAGCTGAATATGTTCTCGATCCCAGCCAAAAGCGACGTATTGATTCGTTTCAACTTGAACCGAATCACATAATCCCTCAGTTTCTTTCGTTTCAGGGATAGATAAGTTTACATGATAATTGGTAACATCGATTCGTTTCTTAAAACGGTTATATACTTCAATTTGATAATTGTCGTATTCATAGAGAACGAGCTCATCTTGTTGATTCCATTTTAATCCAACTTTTTCTCCAGGAGCGAGTGGTTTCGGCTCTGCTACATATTCAGTTGGTGATACAACTCCAGGTTCAGAAGAGAAAATATAGGAGCTCTCTGTCTCTACTTTCCAAACTGGGCGTAATCCAAGGGAATCGACACTGAAAACAGCTTCATCTTTATAACGTGAAATAATACCAGCTGGACCTTGTGCGAAATGCCCCCAAGCCTCACGTATATAAGTGTATAAGTTTTGTAAGTTTGTTTCGTAAAGTTTTATTTCATTAATAATTGGTGGAAATAATATATCCATTGCTTCAAATAAACTGTAGTTATACTGAACGAGAAGGGTTTCTAAGGTGCGGTTTAAATCTTGGGAATCACTGCCCCCGGCAGTAAGTGGTACATTAATCATTTCAGCTTGATCGCGTAATTTTGCAATCGTGTTAATTTCGCCATTATGTCCGAGAATGCTAAATGGTTGTACACGAAAAAAATTAGATAACGTATTAGTAGAATAGCGATTATGTCCTAGTGTCATAGTTGAAGCGATAAGTGGGTGTTGTAAATCATTGTAATAAGCAACGAGTGTATCGCCAGCACCGAGAACTTTATATACAACATGTTCATGACTTAATGAGGCAACATGAATTGCTTCATTTTCTTCGATTTTTATTGTTACAGAAAATAATGTTTGTTCAATATTTTTAACTTCACTTTCGGCGATAAGGGCAATTTGCCAAAATAAAGGTTCTTCTTGTTTACCAAGAGGACCGAGTGCATCTGAGTTTATTACATCATCATTTTCGAGAACAATTGTAAAGCTTTCATTGTTTAGTTGCGTACGAATGTAATCTTTTAACTCAGCAATGTTTTCTTTTTTGTTTAGAAAAAAATGTCCAACGATAAAGTGGGGATGATCCACAATCGTTGGATTATATCCGCTACTTTTCAGTTTTTCGTTCCAAAGTGCTTTTGGCATGTCGATATGAATTCCGATACCATCTCCTTCGCCATTAATGAAACCAGCTCTATGATTCATTTTGACTAGCGATTGTATACAAAGATCGATGTTTTCTTTTGTAGGAATTCTTCGTTTTTCCATAACGGAAACGATTCCACACGCATCGTGTTCTGCATTTTTATAATTCCGAAATAAAGACGGTGTCCATTTATTTTTTTTGTTGAGCATCCGTCAATCCCCCCTCTGGAAAATGAATTTTGAATAATCTTACTATTTAAGGCGTGAACTGCCTTGTATACATGGATAGTAAGGATATAAAAGAATATAAAACAGATAATTATGAATAATTATACTATTAATGAGGGATTTATGAAATAGAAAAAAGGAAAAAAGAAAGATGGGCTTTCTTTTTTCCTTTTGTAATGAAGAGATTATTTATTGTTCGCTAGGGTAGAAAATGCTCTGCCAACAGCTTCAATTGTATATTCAATATCTTCTTTTGTATGTTCTGTCGTTAAGAACCATGCTTCATATTTAGAAGGTGCTAAATTAATACCTTCTTGAAGCATCAGCTTGAAGAATCTACCGAACATTTCACCATCTGTATTTTTGGCTGCATCGTAATCTTCAATTGTATTTGTTGTGAAGTATACAGTTAATGCACCCTTTAGACGGTTTACTGTAATATCGATGTTATGTTTTGTAGCTTGATCTAAAATTCCTTTTTCAAGCATTGCGCCAAGTGCATCTAATTTCTCGTATACGCCTTCTTGTTGAAGTACTTCTAGACAGGCAATCCCTGATGCCATAGAAGCAGGGTTCCCAGCCATTGTACCAGCTTGGTATGCAGGGCCGAGCGGTGCAACTTGTTCCATAATTTCTTTCTTACCACCGTAAGCACCAATTGGAAGTCCGCCGCCGATAACTTTACCAAGTGCTGTTAAATCTGGGGTTACGCCAAGTAAGTCTTGAGCGCCGCCATACATAAAGCGGAAAGCAGTAATAACTTCATCATAAATTACTAGTGCACCAGCTTCGTGAACAAGTTCATTAACTTTTTCAAGGAAGCCAGGTTTTGGCTCAACAATACCGAAGTTTCCAACGATTGGCTCTACAAGGATAGCTGCTACTTCATGTCCCCATTTATCTAACGCTTCTTTTAAAGTTTCTACATTATTAAATGGAACAGTAATAACTTCTTGAGCGATACTTTGTGGCACACCCGCTGAATCAGGAATTCCAAGAGTAGAAGGACCAGAGCCAGCTGCTACAAGTACTAAATCGGAATGACCGTGGTAACAACCAGCGAATTTCATAATTTTTGTGCGGCCAGTGTAAGCACGGGCAACACGAATGGTTGTCATAACGGATTCTGTACCAGAGTTCACGAAGCGAACTTTATCTAAAGCGGGCATTGCTTCTTTTAACATTTTTGCGAATTTTACTTCTAATGCTGTTGGAGTACCGTATAGTACACCGTTTTCAGCCGCTGTTTTAATTGCTTCTGTTACGTGTGGGTGAGCATGCCCAGTAATAATAGGGCCATACGCTGCTAAATAGTCGATATATTTATTTCCATCTACATCCCAGAAATAAGCACCTTTTCCGCGTTCCATTGCAACAGGAGAACCGCCTCCAACTGCTTTAAAAGAACGGGAAGGACTATTAACACCACCAACGATATGTTCTAAAGCTTCTTTATGTAACGCTTCTGATTTTGTGAAATTCACTACAATTCATCTCCTTACAAAAATCTATGTATTATTCTAACATGTTTTTTGAAAAGACGTATTGTTTGTGATAGAAGGAGCAGTTGGGTAAACTATTCGTTGTGACATTTAGGAAGGGGGTCCGATTATGAAATCGGTAATTGAGGTACAAGGGTTACGTAAAGAGTTTACAGCCTATTCAAGTCGTCCGGGATTAAAGGGTGCATTTCGCGATTTATTAAATCGTAATTATAAAATAGTACCAGCAGTAAATGATGTTTCTTTTACTGTAAAGCAAGGTGAAATGGTTGGTTATATTGGTGAGAATGGTGCTGGTAAATCAACGACGATTAAAATGCTTACAGGGATTTTGACTCCGACATCAGGACAAATTACAGTGAATGGAATGAATCCACACAAACAGAGAGAAGAATTTGTAAGAACAATCGGCGTTGTGTTTGGTCAGCGTTCCCAGCTTTGGTGGGATATTGCTGTACAAGAATCATTTCGTTTATTGAAGAAAGTGTACGGTGTATCAGACGCTCAGTATAAGGAACATATGGAACATGTTATTGAAACGTTAGATATCGGTCCTTTGTTAGATAAACCGGTACGGAAATTATCTCTTGGTCAAAGAATGCGTTGTGAATTGGCAGCGGCGTTAATTCATAATCCGCCGTTATTATTTTTAGATGAGCCAACAATTGGACTAGATGTTCTTGTGAAATTGAAAATACGAGAATTCTTAAAAGAGATGAATGAACGTTATAAAACAACAATTTTATTAACGACACATGATATTACTGATATTGAAGCTTTATGTGAACGCGTCATCATGCTTGATGAAGGGAATATTATGTATGACGGATCTTTAGATAATCTTCGTACGCAGTGGGGAGTAGAGAAGGAAATACATTTTCAGTTTGTTGCCCCAGTTTCATACCAGGAGTTATCAATGGTTATGCCAGATAGCCATGTTGTTTGGTTAAAAGCGAAAGAAGAAAACGCATGGGTTGCAAAAATACCGAATGAAGAAGTTATCATTTCTATGTTGATTTCTAAAGTAGTACAAGCCTTTCAAATTAAAGATTTGAAAATTAACGAAGTGTCTACAGAGGAAATTATTCGTAACATTTATGAAGAAGGTATTATGCATGGGTAAGTATATTGAAATGATTCGGATTCGCTTTTTAATGATGCTTGCTTATCGTACAAATTATTACAGCGGGATTTTAATTTATACGATTAACATTGGTGCGTATTATTTTTTATGGCAAGCAATTTATAGCGGGAAAGAGAATATTGAAAGTTTATCTATTTCGCAAATGACTACGTATATTGCGATCGCATGGATGGCACGCGCTTTTTATTTCAATAATATAGATAGAGAAATTGCGATGGAAATTCAAGAAGGACGTGTGGCGGTAGAGCTAATTCGTCCATATAACTATTTAGGTATGAAAGTTATGCAAGGGCTTGGAGAAGGGATATTTCGTTTTGCTTTCTTTTCAATTCCGGGTATGGTTATTGTTACGTTATTATTTTCATTACAAATTACAACAAATTTTCAAACGTGGTTATATTTCTTCTTATCTTTAATATTTAGTTTTATCATTAATACACAAATAAATTTAATGACAGGAATGCTTACATTCTTCTTATTTAATAATAGTGGAATTATGTATGCGAAACGTGTTGTTATCGATTTATTTTCTGGTTTATTATTACCGATTAGTTTTTATCCGTTATGGGCCCAAAAAGCAATGGTGTTTTTACCGTTTCAAGCAATTAGTTATATTCCGAGTATGATTTTCTCTGAAGGTATACAAGGAAATAAGTTATATGAAGCTTTATTATTTCAAGTGATTTGGGCAATTATACTTATTATTCCAATTGTACTGATGTGGAAAACGGCGAGAAAACGTCTAATCGTACAAGGGGGATGACGAGATGATATATATAAAATTATTTTTGCAATATGCAAGTCAATATATAAAAACAAAATTGGAGTATCGTGGCGATTTTATCGTCGGATTACTTTCAGATTTATCACTACAAGCTGTTAATTTAATCTTCATTCTCGTTGTGTTTGGGCATACCCAAGCACTAAAAGGGTGGAGCCGAGAAGAAGTAATCTTTATTTATGGTTTCTTTTTAGTACCGTTTGCCATTTTTTCGGCTTTCTTTAATATATGGGATTTTAATGATCGTTACATTATTAAAGGAGAAATGGATCGTATATTAACGAGACCGATTCATAGTTTATTTCAAATTATATTAGAAAGAATGGAACTTGAATCTTTAATTGGAGCCATTACGGGGATTATTGTGATGGGTTATGCAGCAATGGAGCTGCAATTATCTTTTTACTGGTATGATTTCTTCTTATTCCTACTTATGGTAGGGGGAGGGGCACTTGTGTACGGCGGGATATTTGTTACGCTTGCAAGTCTTGGCTTTTGGTCGGATGCGAAAAGTTCCATTATGCCGCTTATGTATAACATAGGGAATTATGGACGCTATCCTGTTGATATTTATAACCGTGTTATTGGCTTTGTTTTAACGTTTGTTTTACCGTTTGCATTTGTTGGGGTATATCCAGCAGCATACTTTTTAAGAAAAACAGAGTGGAATAGCTATGCTTTCGCAACTCCAATTGTTGGTGTTATCTGTTTTACTATTGCAATTACCCTCTGGAATCAAGGGGTTAAACGATATCGTGGTGCAGGAAATTAATTATAGAAGCTTGTTCGTTTCTAAGGGATAAATCAGCTACAGTCCTCATACATATAAAACGAGGTGGAGGACATGTTATGGGGATTTATTCTATTAATTGCAGCAATCGCTATTTTGAGAAGTGTCCAATTATTATGGAGTTCATGTTCAAATTCCAATCGTTTCTTTTCGCTGTACAATTTAGCTACGTTGTTTTTGATTTATACAACGGTACTGATTGCGTTTGGATTAAGTTATGTTGTGCTAGAGGAAATGGGTTTTGCAGTTTTGAAAGAAGATGGGGATAGGTTAAGTGCTCATTCCTTTCAGCTCGTTGAAATATGTTTATATTTTAGCGCGGTTACTTTATTGTCCGTTGGATATGGTGATATAGCTCCGATTGGAATCGGAAGATGGATTGCAATTGGAGAAGCGCTAATTGGATATACATTACCGTTTGCCTTTGTGATGAGATCTGTAATAGACAATGAAAAATAAGGTCGCATTTGATATAGTAAAAGAAAAGAGAAGGAGTGATAACAATGATTACAGTAGGAGAAATGGCACCAGAATTTACATTGGAAGGAAGTAACGGAGAACAAATTCGCTTAGCTGACTTTCGCGGTAAAAATGTAGTTTTATATTTTTACCCGAAAGATATGACTCCAGGGTGTACAACCGAAGCATGTGATTTTCGTGATGCATATGGATTATTCCAAGAGAAGGACACGGTCATCCTTGGCGTAAGTCCTGATTCGGTGAACAGACATATGAAATTCATCGAGAAGCATGAGCTTCCATTTGTACTTTTAGTAGATGAAGATCATAAAGTAGCAGAATTGTACGATGTTTGGAAGTTGAAAAAGAACTTTGGAAAAGAGTACATGGGAATCGAGCGTTCTACATTCCTTATTAATAAAGACGGTGAGCTTGTAAATGAGTGGCGTAAAGTGAAAGTGAAAGGGCATATTGAGGATGTTCTTTCTTATATAAAATAAATCTATATTAATGAGGAGAAAAAATACATATGTAAGGCATGCGTCTATACATATTTTCTTGCGATACATAAAGTGAAAGTGTAGGGCATACCTCCTCAGATGATAGTATTCCAAGTGCGATTATGTCGCACTTTTTTCTATGTAAATGTATAGGAAATACGGGAAGTTACATAAGAATAAGGCTATATACAAAAATAAACCACATACTTATAGTAGAAATATTGACGATTTATAAGAAAAGGAGTACACTCTTTATAAGAATTATAAAATAATAATCCGTATAGAATCGGGGTGCATGACGGTGGTCAAAGAAGAATTAAAAGAAGCGCTAGAAATGCTGAAAAATACGGGTGTACGCATTACTCCACAGCGTCATGCTATTTTAGAGTACCTTGTGGAATCTATGACGCACCCAACAGCGGATGACATTTATAAAGCATTAGAAGGTAAGTTTCCAAATATGAGTGTTGCAACTGTCTATAATAACTTACGTGTGTTTAAAGAAGTTGGACTTGTAAAGGAATTAACTTATGGGGACGCTTCAAGTAGATTTGATTATGTTACAAGTCAACATTATCATGTGATTTGCGAAAAATGTGGTAAGATTGTTGATTTTCCTTATGGAGGTTTGGAACAGCTTGAAGAGGAAGCTGCGAAAACGACAGGATTCATTATTAATAGTCATCGCTTAGAAATTTATGGCGTTTGTCCAGAGTGTCATAAGGCGTAATATATAATAAAGAAAGAGAGTGACTTAATCGTCACTCTCTTTCTTTATTATATAGGGATGAAAAAATACTAAAGTGAAAGTACGTGTTATCCTTTATAGCTTTTTTTATTGTACTTCTCATTAAATTCTTTTCCTTCTAAACTCGGATCCAGTGTTAAAGGTTGATTGCAATGCATACATGCGTCGACACGACCGAGCATTTTTGTTGGTTTATCGCACCTTGGACAAATAATTTGTATCGTTTTTGTAGATAACATACCAATCCAAAAGTAAACAACAGTGCTAGCGATGACAGCTAAAAAACCAACCATCATAAAGGTTGTCATAATAATGATGTTTTCGCGAAAAAAGACACCTAAGTATGCAATGAAGAGGCCGATAAATACTAAACTCAATGCAAAGGTTCGGATTTTATTAATTTTGTTCGAATATTTAATACCCATTCCCACCACACTCCTATAGGAATAATATAACACACAATTTAGAATATTTTACGAAAACGAAGGTGATGATTAAATTTATCACTTATTAAAGAACAGTAGTGCTTTCTTTTAAGATGCAATACAGAAAGAGATTAGGTGGAAGGAGCATGTCTATAAAAGAGGAGTAGTAATTTTTTTCTATAGTTAATTTAGTTTTTTAACGGGATGTGAAATTTTTTCGGAAAAAGTATTGACCCTATATATACTGCGTGATATATTAATAAACGTCGCTGATGCGGAAACGCAGTAAACGACAAAAAAGAAATTTGAAAAACTTAGTTGACATCGAAAAACGAAGATGTTAACATAAGGAAGTCGCAATTGAGCGGCGAAGTAGTTCTTTGAAAACTGAACGAAACAAACAACGTAAACGTCAATTTTTATTTTTAGATGCTAGACAAACTAACTTTATTGGAGAGTTTGATCCTGGCTCAGGATGAACGCTGGCGGCGTGCCTAATACATGCAAGTCGAGCGAATGGATTAAGAGCTTGCTCTTATGAAGTTAGCGGCGGACGGGTGAGTAACACGTGGGTAACCTACCCATAAGACTGGGATAACTCCGGGAAACCGGGGCTAATACCGGATAATATTTTGAACTGCATAGTTCGAAATTGAAAGGCGGCTTCGGCTGTCACTTATGGATGGACCCGCGTCGCATTAGCTAGTTGGTGAGGTAACGGCTCACCAAGGCGACGATGCGTAGCCGACCTGAGAGGGTGATCGGCCACACTGGGACTGAGACACGGCCCAGACTCCTACGGGAGGCAGCAGTAGGGAATCTTCCGCAATGGACGAAAGTCTGACGGAGCAACGCCGCGTGAGTGATGAAGGCTTTCGGGTCGTAAAACTCTGTTGTTAGGGAAGAACAAGTGCTAGTTGAATAAGCTGGCACCTTGACGGTACCTAACCAGAAAGCCACGGCTAACTACGTGCCAGCAGCCGCGGTAATACGTAGGTGGCAAGCGTTATCCGGAATTATTGGGCGTAAAGCGCGCGCAGGTGGTTTCTTAAGTCTGATGTGAAAGCCCACGGCTCAACCGTGGAGGGTCATTGGAAACTGGGAGACTTGAGTGCAGAAGAGGAAAGTGGAATTCCATGTGTAGCGGTGAAATGCGTAGAGATATGGAGGAACACCAGTGGCGAAGGCGACTTTCTGGTCTGTAACTGACACTGAGGCGCGAAAGCGTGGGGAGCAAACAGGATTAGATACCCTGGTAGTCCACGCCGTAAACGATGAGTGCTAAGTGTTAGAGGGTTTCCGCCCTTTAGTGCTGAAGTTAACGCATTAAGCACTCCGCCTGGGGAGTACGGCCGCAAGGCTGAAACTCAAAGGAATTGACGGGGGCCCGCACAAGCGGTGGAGCATGTGGTTTAATTCGAAGCAACGCGAAGAACCTTACCAGGTCTTGACATCCTCTGAAAACTCTAGAGATAGAGCTTCTCCTTCGGGAGCAGAGTGACAGGTGGTGCATGGTTGTCGTCAGCTCGTGTCGTGAGATGTTGGGTTAAGTCCCGCAACGAGCGCAACCCTTGATCTTAGTTGCCATCATTAAGTTGGGCACTCTAAGGTGACTGCCGGTGACAAACCGGAGGAAGGTGGGGATGACGTCAAATCATCATGCCCCTTATGACCTGGGCTACACACGTGCTACAATGGACGGTACAAAGAGCTGCAAGACCGCGAGGTGGAGCTAATCTCATAAAACCGTTCTCAGTTCGGATTGTAGGCTGCAACTCGCCTACATGAAGCTGGAATCGCTAGTAATCGCGGATCAGCATGCCGCGGTGAATACGTTCCCGGGCCTTGTACACACCGCCCGTCACACCACGAGAGTTTGTAACACCCGAAGTCGGTGGGGTAACCTTTATGGAGCCAGCCGCCTAAGGTGGGACAGATGATTGGGGTGAAGTCGTAACAAGGTAGCCGTATCGGAAGGTGCGGCTGGATCACCTCCTTTCTATGGAGAATTGATGAACGCAGTTCATCAATAAACGTTGACTTGTTTTGTTTCGTTCAGTTTTGAGAGAACTATCTCTCAAGTTTAAATGTATGTTCTTTGAAAACTAGATAACAGTGTAGCTCATATTTTTTTAATTTTAGTTTGGTTAAGTTAGAAAGGGCGCACGGTGGATGCCTTGACACTAGGAGTCGATGAAGGACGGGACTAACGCCGATATGCTTCGGGGAGCTGTAAGTAAGCTTTGATCCGAAGATTTCCGAATGGGGAAACCCACTATACGTAATGGTATGGTATCCTTACCTGAATACATAGGGTATGGAAGACAGACCCAGGGAACTGAAACATCTAAGTACCTGGAGGAAGAGAAAGCAAATGCGATTTCCTGAGTAGCGGCGAGCGAAACGGAATCTAGCCCAAACCAAGAGGCTTGCCTCTTGGGGTTGTAGGACATTCTATACGGAGTTACAAAGGAACGAGGTAGACGAAGCGACCTGGAAAGGTCCGTCACAGAGGGTAATAACCCCGTAGTCGAAACTTCGTTCTCTCTTGAATGTATCCTGAGTACGGCGGAACACGTGAAATTCCGTCGGAATCTGGGAGGACCATCTCCCAAGGCTAAATACTCCCTAGTGATCGATAGTGAACCAGTACCGTGAGGGAAAGGTGAAAAGCACCCCGGAAGGGGAGTGAAAGAGATCCTGAAACCGTGTGCCTACAAATAGTCAGAGCCCGTTAATGGGTGATGGCGTGCCTTTTGTAGAATGAACCGGCGAGTTACGATCCCGTGCGAGGTTAAGCTGAAGAGGCGGAGCCGCAGCGAAAGCGAGTCTGAATAGGGCGTTTAGTACGTGGTCGTAGACCCGAAACCAGGTGATCTACCCATGTCCAGGGTGAAGTTCAGGTAACACTGAATGGAGGCCCGAACCCACGCACGTTGAAAAGTGCGGGGATGAGGTGTGGGTAGCGGAGAAATTCCAATCGAACCTGGAGATAGCTGGTTCTCCCCGAAATAGCTTTAGGGCTAGCCTTAAGTGTAAGAGTCTTGGAGGTAGAGCACTGATTGAACTAGGGGTCCTCATCGGATTACCGAATTCAGTCAAACTCCGAATGCCAATGACTTATCCTTAGGAGTCAGACTGCGAGTGATAAGATCCGTAGTCAAGAGGGAAACAGCCCAGATCGCCAGCTAAGGTCCCAAAGTGTGTATTAAGTGGAAAAGGATGTGGAGTTGCTTAGACAACTAGGATGTTGGCTCAGAAGCAGCCACCATTTAAAGAGTGCGTAATAGCTCACTAGTCGAGTGACTCTGCGCCGAAAATGTACCGGGGCTAAATACACCACCGAAGCTGCGAATTGATACCAATGGTATCAGTGGTAGGGGAGCGTTCTAAGTGCAGTGAAGTCAGACCGGAAGGACTGGTGGAGCGCTTAGAAGTGAGAATGCCGGTATGAGTAGCGAAAGACGGGTGAGAATCCCGTCCACCGAATGCCTAAGGTTTCCTGAGGAAGGCTCGTCCGCTCAGGGTTAGTCAGGACCTAAGCCGAGGCCGACAGGCGTAGGCGATGGACAACAGGTTGATATTCCTGTACCACCTCTTTATCGTTTGAGCAATGGAGGGACGCAGAAGGATAGAAGAAGCGTGCGATTGGTTGTGCACGTCCAAGCAGTTAGGCTGATAAGTAGGCAAATCCGCTTATCGTGAAGGCTGAGCTGTGATGGGGAAGCTCCTTATGGAGCGAAGTCTTTGATTCCCCGCTGCCAAGAAAAGCTTCTAGCGAGATAAAAGGTGCCTGTACCGCAAACCGACACAGGTAGGCGAGGAGAGAATCCTAAGGTGTGCGAGAGAACTCTGGTTAAGGAACTCGGCAAAATGACCCCGTAACTTCGGGAGAAGGGGTGCTTTCTTAACGGAAAGCCGCAGTGAATAGGCCCAAGCGACTGTTTAGCAAAAACACAGGTCTCTGCGAAGCCGTAAGGCGAAGTATAGGGGCTGACACCTGCCCGGTGCTGGAAGGTTAAGGAGAGGGGTTAGCGTAAGCGAAGCTCTGAACTGAAGCCCCAGTAAACGGCGGCCGTAACTATAACGGTCCTAAGGTAGCGAAATTCCTTGTCGGGTAAGTTCCGACCCGCACGAAAGGTGTAACGATTTGGGCACTGTCTCAACCAGAGACTCGGTGAAATTATAGTACCTGTGAAGATGCAGGTTACCCGCGACAGGACGGAAAGACCCCGTGGAGCTTTACTGTAGCCTGATATTGAATTTTGGTACAGTTTGTACAGGATAGGCGGGAGCCATTGAAACCGGAGCGCTAGCTTCGGTGGAGGCGCTGGTGGGATACCGCCCTGACTGTATTGAAATTCTAACCTACGGGTCTTATCGACCCGGGAGACAGTGTCAGGTGGGCAGTTTGACTGGGGCGGTCGCCTCCTAAAGTGTAACGGAGGCGCCCAAAGGTTCCCTCAGAATGGTTGGAAATCATTCGTAGAGTGCAAAGGCATAAGGGAGCTTGACTGCGAGACCTACAAGTCGAGCAGGGACGAAAGTCGGGCTTAGTGATCCGGTGGTTCCGCATGGAAGGGCCATCGCTCAACGGATAAAAGCTACCCCGGGGATAACAGGCTTATCTCCCCCAAGAGTCCACATCGACGGGGAGGTTTGGCACCTCGATGTCGGCTCATCGCATCCTGGGGCTGTAGTCGGTCCCAAGGGTTGGGCTGTTCGCCCATTAAAGCGGTACGCGAGCTGGGTTCAGAACGTCGTGAGACAGTTCGGTCCCTATCCGTCGTGGGCGCAGGAAATTTGAGAGGAGCTGTCCTTAGTACGAGAGGACCGGGATGGACGCACCGCTGGTGTACCAGTTGTTCTGCCAAGGGCATAGCTGGGTAGCTATGTGCGGAAGGGATAAGTGCTGAAAGCATCTAAGCATGAAGCCCCCCTCAAGATGAGATTTCCCATAGCGTAAGCTAGTAAGATCCCTGAAAGATGATCAGGTTGATAGGTTCGAGGTGGAAGCATGGTGACATGTGGAGCTGACGAATACTAATAGATCGAGGACTTAACCATATAATATGAAGCAACGTTATCTAGTTTTGAGAGAATATAAAAAACTTATTGACTTTCAGAGTGAATAAGTTATAATAATGATTGTCTCAAAAGAATAATGTCTGGTAATGATGGCAGAGAGGTCACACCCGTTCCCATACCGAACACGGAAGTTAAGCTCTCTAGCGCCGATGGTAGTTGGGACCTTGTCCCTGTGAGAGTAGGACGTTGCCAGGCAATATTATTCCGCAGTAGCTCAGCGGTAGAGCTATCGGCTGTTAACCGATCGGTCGTAGGTTCGATTCCTACCTGCGGAGCCATTGGAGAGCTGTCCGAGTTGGCCGAAGGAGCACGATTGGAAATCGTGTATACGTCACAAGCGTATCAAGGGTTCGAATCCCTTGCTCTCCGCCATAAGGAATTTATAATATTTGGCCCGTTGGTCAAGTGGTTAAGACACCGCCCTTTCACGGCGGTAACACGGGTTCGAATCCCGTACGGGTCACCACTTTTGGAGGATTAGCTCAGCTGGGAGAGCACCTGCCTTACAAGCAGGGGGTCGGCGGTTCGATCCCGTCATCCTCCACCATATAAATTATATGAATAATATTGTCGCGGGGTGGAGCAGTACGGTAGCTCGTCGGGCTCATAACCCGAAGGTCGCAGGTTCAAATCCTGTCCCCGCAACCAAATGGTCCCGTGGTGTAGTGGTTAACATGCCTGCCTGTCACGCAGGAGATCGCCGGTTCGACCCCGGTCGGGACCGCCATTTTAATAAGGCTCGGTAGCTCAGTCGGTAGAGCAGAGGACTGAAAATCCTCGTGTCGGCGGTTCGATTCCGTCCCGAGCCACCATTTTAATAAAATATGCCGGCTTAGCTCAATTGGTAGAGCAACTGACTTGTAATCAGTAGGTTGGGGGTTCAAGTCCTCTAGCCGGCACCATGTAAGTTTCGGAGGGGTAGCGAAGTGGCTAAACGCGGCGGACTGTAAATCCGCTCCTTCGGGTTCGGCAGTTCGAATCTGCCCCCCTCCACCATTTTACATAGGGGCATAGTTTAAAGGTAGAACTGAGGTCTCCAAAACCTCCAGTGTGGGTTCAATTCCTACTGCCCCTGCCAAATATATAAACACAACATGGCGGTTGTGGCGAAGTGGTTAACGCACCGGATTGTGGCTCCGGCATTCGTGGGTTCAATTCCCATCAGTCGCCCCATTTTTATTTTTTAAAAAATTACAAATAAATTAATGGATACTTACATATAATTAAGTAAAACTTCGGTGGGCTATAGCCAAGCGGTAAGGCAACGGACTTTGACTCCGTCATGCGCTGGTTCGAATCCAGCTAGCCCAGCCATTTTTGCGGAAGTAGTTCAGTGGTAGAATACAACCTTGCCAAGGTTGGGGTCGCGGGTTCGAATCCCGTCTTCCGCTCCATTTTAACTTCATATGGCGGCATAGCCAAGTGGTAAGGCAGAGGTCTGCAAAACCTTTACCACCGGTTCAAATCCGGTTGCCGCCTTTCTTTTATGCCGATGTGGCGGAATTGGCAGACGCGCACGACTCAAAATCGTGTTCCTTCGGGAGTGTCGGTTCGACCCCGACCATCGGTATCACGAACGGCGTAACATCAAGGCTCTACACTAATTGTGTAGAGTTTTTTTGTGTTTTTTTCACACTACAAAATAAGCACTAATAGTGCGTTGGGGTAGTGTGCGGTGAGTAAGTGACGAACTTTAGATACAGTTGGAAAAAACTATGAAGTATTAAAAGGATAAAATTTCAGTAGAATATTACATATACAAGAATTTTTTCGAGCACTCTAGAGAGAATCTCTCCACCCTGGTGACATGAAGTTAAATCCGATACCACCAGTTGAAATTACGAAATTATCAGCTGGTAATTTCGTAATTTTGAAAAACTTCTTTTCAAACTCTTCTCTGTTGTACTTGTACATAGTTGAGTGACACGACCATATTTGTGTTGAAGTACTCAACCAGTCCCCTAATTCCTTTAATTTAGGGAACGAATCAAAGTGAATTGGACCATCCAATTTTATGAATCTCACTTGATAGATAGTTGAGTTTAACTTCTCTCCTATTCCTTTAAAACCATGTGATTTTTTCTCATTTGAATGTGTCATAATTCTCCCCCTATCTTTCCTTCAAATTTTTTCCTATTTTAATTATACAGCAATAGAAAGTAATTAAGGAAATATTATGGGATTAGTAGAGGAATGAAAAGGAATAACTTTAGTTTGATAATGAATAGTTCATAACATACTACATAACAAATCTTTAAAAGGACATGGCAACTTTGCCCTGTTTCTTATTGTTTAGCGAGAAATAATAAAATAAATCATCACAGTAATAAATGAAATATGATAAATTTAATCAAGGGAGAGAAATGAAAGTAAAAGGTGTCAGTTATTTAATATGATTCCATTTTGGCTCCGTTTCATTTTAATTTATCATGTTTAAAGAAGCTCAAAATTTTTAAAATGCTTTAAAATAAAGGATTTTAAGGGTAGCACTCTATATAAATGTCACCTAAAAAGACCCTAACAGAAATGTTAGGTTTTTTTTGTTAAATTATGCTATGTGATTCTAAAATTCGTAATAAACTTAGGAATTCATGTATAATATAACTTGTCGAAAGAACAAAATGATAGTGATTTATATTATGTCTGTAATATGAATCAAAAATGAACTTTTTATATTTCTTTTAAAAATGTGTTGAATACACATTATATTTCATATTAATATTTTTATGTAGATTTAAAATGGGAAAGAGAGTGGAAAGTATGGGCCGTAAATGGAACAATATTAAAGAAAAAAAAGCATCAAAAGATGCAAATACAAGCCGTATATACGCGAAATTTGGACGTGAAATTTATGTGGCAGCAAAACAAGGCGAGCCAGATCCAGAATCAAACCAAACGTTAAGAGTTGTATTAGAACGTGCGAAAACATACAACGTGCCAAGAACAATTATTGACCGTGCGATTGAAAAGGCAAAAGGCGGTTCAGAAGAAAACTATGACGAGCTTCGTTATGAAGGCTTTGGACCAAACGGATCTATGGTAATTGTAGATACACTGACAAATAACGTAAACCGTACTGCAGCAGATGTACGAGCTGCATTTAGCAAAAACAGTGGTAACATGGGTGTAAACGGTTCTGTCGCTTACATGTTTGATGCGACAGCTGTTATCGGTCTTGAAGGTAAAACATCAGATGAAGTTCTTGAAATCTTAATGGAAGCAGATGTAGATGCACGTGACATTCTAGAAGAAGAAGATTCTGTTATCGTTTATGCTGAACCTGATCAGTTCCATTCAGTACAATCTGCACTTAAAGGTGCTGGTGTTGAAGAATTTACAGTTGCAGAATTAACAATGCTTGCACAAAGTGATGTAGAACTTCCTGAAGATGCTCAAGTGCAATTTGAAAAAATGGTTGATGCATTAGAAGATTTAGAAGATGTACAGCAAGTTTACCACAACGTAGACTTAGGGGAATAATATAAGATAGAAGACCCTTTCCTTTAACGGATAGGGTCTTTTTTTATGGAGTTAATTAAGGTGGTAAAGTATTAAAGGTATTTTGTAGCTGCTAGGGAATATGGTTATAGGTTTGTATTTTAAATAATCATATTTCTAGGAGGTATTTCTGTGGAGCATAAAACACCAAAGCATATTGTTGCCGTAGCAGGTTATTTAACAAATGAAAAGAATGAGGTGCTTTTAACGAAAGTGCACTGGCGAGCAGATACGTGGGAAATGCCTGGAGGACAGGTAGAAGAAGGGGAAGCGCTCGATCAAGCTGTTTGCAGAGAAATAATGGAGGAAACAGGATTAACTGTGAAGCCTATCGGAGTTACAGGGATTTATTATAATGCTTCTATGCATATTGTAGCTGTTGTTTTTAAAGTAGCATATGTTAGTGGTGAAATAAAAATTCAATCTGAAGAAATACAAGAGGCTAAATTTGTTGCTTTAAACGAAGAGAACATTGATGAGTATATAACGCGTCCTCATATGAAATCAAGGACACTTGATGCGATGAAAGCAATGCATTTCATTCCATACGAAACATGGGAAGTTCAGCCATATAATCTTATAGGAAGGTTGTAAAGTTTTGGTTAGTTATTTGAGGACAGCTCAAATTGCTAACCTTTTCTTTATGTATACTGTTTCAGAAAAAGGTCACAATAATAAAGTGTAGGCTAATAATTAGTGGAGGAAGCAGGACTACCACCTAATTTCCTAGCTTTAGCCAAGTTTTGAGGGAGAATTCTTACTGCACACAAATAGCGAGATAATCCGAAAGCTAGTATTGATTTATAGAACGTTTGTTCTGTATAATGGTGATATATCGTATATAATTAGATTGCTAGATGTTTAAAAGCATAAATGTATAAACTGATATAATAAAAGAATAAAGTGAAATTAAGGAGAGTCCTACTTCCTATAAATAGTGTGATAAATAAATGTATATTCAATATTTCATATGAATAGTAGATAAAAAGGGACTGTGATACAATACATTTTTACACCTTACAATGTTGTAAGGTAGGTGTAAGAGAAATCGATGGGATATTCTTTTATAACAAGGTATTCTTAAATTAAGAGTTATATGCTGTGTGGAAAAGAGGTGTTCGAGATGAAAGAACGAGTATTATCTAGAGTGAACTATCATCAAAAAGTTGCATTAAATCCATTAACTAAATTTCTTTATAAAGCCATTATATTATTATTATTGTTAAGTTTTGCATTATTATTCGTTGGAAATGTAATGATTGAGCGAAGTGATATTAGTAAATTACATGTACCTGCTAATTTAGAGGTGCCAGAATCATTAACACACGCATTTATTGCGACGGAAGATAAAAGATTTTATCATCATAACGGTTTAGACTATATAGCGATTATCAGGGCGTCTATTGAGAATATAAAAGCTGGTGGTGTTGTGCAAGGAGGAAGCACGATTACACAGCAGTTATCTAAAAATGCTTTCTTATCTAATGAACGTACATTTTCCCGTAAGTGGAAAGAAATTTTTTATACGAAAAAGATTGAACGTACATTCACAAAGGATGAGATATTAAAATTGTATGTAAGTAATATTTACTACGGAGAAGGCGCATGGGGGATTGAAAAAGCAGCAAACCTTTACTTCGGTAAAAAAGTGGATCAATTAACACTGGCTGAAAGTGCAATGATGGCTGCTATAGTAAAAGCACCGGCTTATTACTCACCTGCACAAAATTATGATAAAGCAGTTGAGAGACGGAATGTAGTTTTAAGGCTAATGGAGAAAGAAGGGTATATAAATCATGATGAATATGTGCAAGCAGTTAGTGAGAAATTAGTAATTCGCCATGATATAAAAACAGAGCAATCCATGTTAAAAAATGCCCGTGAAAAAGCAGTAAGTTAAAAGAAGTTCCTACATAGGAGCTTCTTTTTTTAATAATTTGTGACAAAAGGCGACACAATATTGTCACAAACGTTGTATTTTTGTAATTTATGTGAGCGTGTTCATTGCGTGACCTATGTAAGTATTGATATTATGTGTATTGTGTACAATGATGTATACAGAATATGAAATTAAAGAGGAATGTATATGAAATCATCAAACAAACTCATGGCTCTTGGTATAGTTTTTTCTATCGCAGTATTGATTGTAATCGGGACGATTGTGTATAGCATCATAAATGACAAGAAAGATAAAGGGAATGAGATGTTTGCTTATTCTACGCAACAATCTTTAGGAAAAGATGATGCTCCAGTTAAGGTAGTTGAATTTGGAGACTTTAAATGTCCAGCTTGTCGTACTTGGGATGTAACAGTATTACCACGATTAAAAGAAGAGTATATTGATAAAGGTAAAGTGCAGTTATATTTTATTAACTTCCCGTTTATCGGAAAAGACTCTGATTTAGGTGCAGCTGCCGGTGAAGCAATTTATAAACAAGATCAAGATTCATTCTGGATTTTCTATGATGAGATTTATCAAAATCAAAAGAAAGATACGGAAGAATGGATTACAGAAGAATTACTTCTTAATATTGTGAAAGAAAAGCTTCCGAAAATTAATGTAGAACAGTTTAAAAAAGATTTACACAGTAAAGAAATGAAAGACAAAGTACGTAAAGATTCAGATCGTGCTCAAAAATTAAAAGTTCAAGGTGCTCCTTCAGTATATATAAATGGGAATCTTGCAAACCCTGATTTCGATAGTATGAAGAAGGCGATTGATAAAGAATTGAAAAAGTGATGAGGTATCTCATCACTTTTTCGACTTTTTTCGATAAATTTCTTGCTTCGATTTTTTTTACATGCTATACTACTTTACATAAGTTATTTCAATATCTTATATTTTTTTCATATTTGCGGGTGTAGTTTAGTGGTAAAACAAGAGCCTTCCAAGCTCTGGTCGAGAGTTCGATTCTCTTCACCCGCTCCAAATTTTATTTAATGTTTTTCTAATAAATTGTGATCAACGCAGTGTTTCGTTTCTAAGATAAACGAAGCATTGCGTTTTTTAATGTTTGAAAATCATAATTGTATGCGAAAATAGAAGTGAAGAATATTATTCCAAAAGTGAATTGATAACCAGTATAGTCGTTACATAAGGGATGGATTCATCGGTGGAGGCGATTGAAAATGGACTTTGAACAATTAAAGCAAGATGTAATTGCGTATAGTAAAACGATTGGTATAGATAAAATAGGTTTTGCCAGTGCTTCACCATTTGAGGAATTAAAGCAGCGCCTAATCCAGCAACAACAATTGAATTATCAGTCTGGATTCGAAGAGCCTGATATAGAGAAGAGAACGAATCCACAGCTATTGCTACCTGGTGCGAGATCAATTATTGCGATTGCTTTAGCATACCCTTCAAAATTAAAAAATGCACCATTAAGTAAACGAGGGGAACGACGTGGGATTTTTTGCCGTGCTTCTTGGGGCCAAGATTATCACCTTGTTCTACGAGATCGTTTGCAAAAGTTAGAGGCATATTTAATCGAAAAGCTGCCGGATATAGAAGTGAAATCAATGGTTGATACAGGGGAGCTAAGTGATCGAGCTGTTTCAGAGCGTGCCGGTATTGGATGGAGTGGTAAGAACTGCGCTATTATTACGCCGGAATTTGGTTCGTATGTATACTTAGGAGAAATGATTACGAATGTTCCATTCCCTCCTGATCGGCCAATAGAAGATCAATGTGGAAGTTGTACGAAATGTATTGATATTTGTCCTACAGGTGCTTTAGTACAAGGCGGGCAGTTGGACTCGAAGAAATGTATTGCATTTTTAACACAGACAAAAGGGTTTCTGCCTGAAGAATATCGCGATAAAATAGGAAACCGTATATATGGATGTGATACGTGTCAGACTGTTTGTCCGAAAAATAAAGGAATGGATTTTCATAACCATCCTGAAATGGAGCCTGACCTTGAGTTAGTTAAACCGTTATTAACACCACTTTTAACAATTAGTAATCGTGATTTTAAAGAGAAGTATGGAATTATGTCTGGTTCATGGAGAGGTAAAAAACCATTGCAACGAAATGCTATTTTAGCACTTGCGCATTTTAAAGAAACAGCAGCAATTCCTGATTTAATCGGTGTTATGAAAGATGATCCAAGACCAGTCCTTCGGGGAACAGCAGCATGGGCACTTGGGAAAATTGGTGGAGATGGAGTAGGAGAAGCGATTGAAAAAGCGATGGAACGTGAGAAAGATGAAGAGGTTCTTCATGAAATGAATCGTGGACTTGAATTGTTAGCACAGAAAAAAGAGTAGATAATATCTCCCTTTTTCATATTGTAATATGGGAGGGAGACGAAATGGTTGTAAAAGCGAATATTGAAAAGCAAGTGCAACAGTTTTTAGCATATATAACAGAGAAACGAACAGATGTAGATGGTATTGCAGTAGATTTGTTACAAATGGTACAGAGAAAGAAACAATTGTTTCAAAAGCGTAGTGCACATATAGTGAAAGCAACTGCAGATATTTCTTTCGTTAGACAATTAAATAGTAATGAGCATCAAGAAATTGATTATCAAATACACTTGAAATATTTAATTAAGCATAAAGAATTATTTTATATCGAAGAGGAACAATTAAAACGACGAGTTTGTTTAAAAAATAGTTGTATAATAGATGATTATGCTCTCGAAGTGTCAGAAGAAATAGGAATAGGTGAAACGTTAGAACGGGAAGTCACGAAAGAAAAATACGGTTCATATCAATATAATCGTTTAGAGGCAGTGAAATATGCAGAGCGTTGGTGGGATGATCGCAATTCTGCATACCGTAATTTTCCGGATAATTGTACAAATTTCATTTCACAATGTCTGCATACTGGAGAAGTACCAATGAATGGACATCCTAACATTCGTAAAGGGTGGTGGCAAAGGGGAAACCAGTGGAGTTGGAGCTGGGCTGTAGCACACTCTTTTTATTGGTATTTGTCAGGTGCTACAACAGGGCTTCGAGCAGAAGCAGTAGAAAGGCCAGAAGACCTTATTCTTGGCGATGTAATTGCGTATGATTTTGAGGATGATGGTAGGTGGAATCATACGACAATTGTAGTAGCAAAAGACGCAGATGGTATGCCGCTTGTAAATGCACATTCAGCGAATAGCCGCAGGCGTTATTGGAACTATGAAGATTCTAGTAAATATACACCACAAATGAAATATAAATTCTTTCATATTATTAATGGGTAGAGATTTTTCGTTCAAGTGGTATAATACGTAGTAGATAAAAAATAGAGGTGAATATCGCGTGGGAGTACATGTTGTTTTATATCAACCAGAAATTCCAGCAAATACAGGAAATATTGCACGTACTTGTGCAGCAACTGGAACAGAATTACATTTGATTAGACCGCTTGGATTTTCAACGGATGACAAAATGTTAAAGCGTGCAGGATTAGATTATTGGCAGCACGTAAAAGTTACGTATTATGATTCAATCGAAGAATTTTATGAGAAAAATAAAGATGGTGAATTCTTTTATTTAACAAAGTATGGCGAGAAAGCTCATACAGCATTTAATTATAGCAAACGTGAGAAGGATTACTATTTCGTATTTGGAAGAGAAACAAATGGATTACCAGCTAATGTAATTGAAGAAAACTTCGATCATTGTTTACGTATTCCAATGACGGATAAAGTACGGTCATTAAATTTATCTAATACAGCAGCAATTTTAATTTATGAAGCGTTCCGTCAACAAAATTATCCAGGATTAGATTTAGAAATCGTGTATTAAAAGTCGCCATTTGGCGGCTTTTTTATTTTTTAAAAAATATGTAATCATACATTTTAAAAAAGGTACATATTCATATAGAATGAGATATATGAATAAAAATAGATAAGACGGGTTGAGATAAATATGAAGGAACAATATAATAATCAAAATACCTTTTTAAGTATGATAGATATGGATTTAGTAAGACAGGGATTGTTACATGCTATTCAAGATTTAGTGTTTATTGTGAAAGTTATTGATGATGAAACTTTTAAATATATTTATGTGAATAAAATAGGAATGAATCACGCCAGGCTAGGGAAAGAATGTTATGGGAAAACTTTTGCAGAAGTATTACCAGAAGATACGGCAAGGTTATTGCAAGGACACTATGCAAAAGTAATGAGAGAAGCGAGAGCAATTACATTTTGTGATGTAATTAGTTTGCCAACTGGTGATATACATTATGAATCTTCACTTAATCCAGTATGCGATGTAAATGGAACATGTCAGTTTATTATTTGTATTACTAGAGATATTACAGCACAGGTTAAGAAAAAAGTGGAAATAGAAGAAAAACAAATGTTATTTAAGTCATTACTAGAATATAATAATGATTCCATTATATCTGTAGATTCTATTGGAAGAATTACATATGCAAATCCAGCGACTTATGAAATTTTTGGGTATCGATATGAAGAGTTAAAGGACCAATTTATTTTTCAGTTTATAAATAAAGAATATGAAAAAACTTTTCAAATTATATTTAAAAATGCTTTACAGGGAAGAGCAAAACAAATTGTTGCAAAGAAATATATTCATAAAGAAGGATATGAACTTTATATTTCCGTGAGGACAATCCCCATTATTGTGAATAGTGAAATCGTCGGGGTGTACATTGTTACGAGGGATGTTACGAGGCAAGTATTAAATGAGATGAAAACAGAATATTCGGCTTACTTTGATCAGTTAACGGGGTTAATGAATAGAATATCATGTACAAATAAGCTAAATGAATTTTTAGCTGAGAATAAAGAATTCGCATTGGTTTTTATAGATTTGGATGAATTTCATCTTATTAATGATACATTTGGTCATAAAGAAGGGGATCAAGTCTTAAAAAAAGTTACTGAATGCTTACGAGACCTAAAAATAGAAGATATGCATTTATTTAGAGAACATGATGATCAATTTGTTATGTTAATAGAAAATATAACGAGAGAATACGTAGAGGAAGTTGCACAAACAATATTAAAGAAAATTAGTGGGCATTTTGTAATAGAAGAAGAGGATGTTTATTTGAGTGCATCAATTGGGATTGTAATGGCCCCAGAAGATGGAATGGATGAAAAAATGCTTTTCCAAAGAGTCGACGCAGCTTTGGAAAAAGCAAAGGAAAAAGGAAAAGGGTATTATCATTTTTATTGTAGTGGATTAGATTGTGAACGTGAACAAAGGTTTATAATAGAAAATCAGTTACATGGTGCTATAGAGAAAAATGAATTTTCCCTCTATTATCAACCTCAAATTAATATTGAAACGGGAAAGATGGCCAGTATGGAAGCCTTAATAAGGTGGGAGAATAAGGAGCTAGGTTTTGTCTCGCCAAATCAATTTATCCCACTTGCTGAAAGAACAGGGTTTATTATTAAACTTGATGAATGGGTAGTACATCAAGTTTGTGAACAGATACGTGAATGGTTAAATAAAGGATATGAGGTTGTACCAATCGCAGTTAATATTTCAGCTAGACATTTTCGTTCTATTACATTAATAGAGATGATTACACGTGCTTTAAATAAGTACAACGTTCCCCCTCATTTATTAGCAATAGAAGTTACAGAAGGGGCTCTTATACATAAAGATGTATCAAAAAGAGTGTTATTGCAGTTAAAAGAACAAAATTTAAAGATTCATTTAGATGACTTTGGAACGGGATATTCATCTTTAAGTTATTTAAAAACATATCCGATTGATACGTTAAAAATTGATCGTTCTTTTATGGAAGGTATATATAAAGATGAAAGAGATACGAATATTACGGCTGCAATTATTCATTTAGCACATACTCTAGGGTTAAATGTAATTGCAGAAGGAGTAGAAAAGGCGGAACAAATACAGTTCTTAAAGGAAAAGAATGTGAAAATCGTACAAGGTTATTTTTATAATCGCCCTTTATCGATATACGATGTGGAAAATATTTATTTTAAATAGTGTATAAAAAACAAGAAAAAAAGTGATGTGCTGAAAAGCACATCACTTTTTTTGTGTACCTGGTTTATCGTTATAACCAGATGTGAAAATAGCTGTAAGAAATGTGAGTGATACACCTAAAATTAATAATAACTTCATACTAATTTCCCCCTTACTTTTTCGGTTTACGAATCCTATTTGTGAATCGAAATGTATGTAAGGTTCCCAGAAGAAAAGAATTTATTTACAATGAATAGCAGCGTGAAAACTTTAATACCTTTATTATACAGAATTTTCTTTGAATTTTGGAGAGAATTTTATCGCGCTATTATATATTTCGTTTTGATTTAAAGAATGTTTAAGGACATCCTAGCATACCTTTTATAATAATCCGATTGAACAAGGAGATGGGGGAGGAGCTATAATGGATATTCTAAAGAAAATTGAACAATATCGGGAAGCAGAGGAACGTTTACAATGGGAAGGTACGTTTGCGGAGTATTTGGAGCTTGTGAAAGAAAGACCATGGGTGGCTCAAACAGCACACTCTCGCATTTACAATATGATAAAAGATGCTGGAATTGAAGAAGTTGATGGTAGAAGAAAATATAACTTCTTTAGTAATCAGCTATTTGGATTAGAGGATGCTTTAGAACGCCTTGTGGAAGAATATTTTCATCCATCTGCAAAACGATTAGATGTTAGGAAACGTATTTTGTTATTAATGGGGCCTGTTAGTGGGGGGAAATCAACATTAGTTACGATGTTGAAACGAGGATTAGAAACATATTCACGAACAGATCGTGGAGCGATTTTTGCAATAAAAGGATGCCCAATGCATGAAGATCCACTTCATTTAATTCCGCAACATTTACGGAATGATTTCTTTGATGAATATGGAGTAAGGATTGAAGGGAATTTATCACCATTAAATGTTATGCGTCTAGAGCAAGAATATGGGTCAAGAATTGAGGATGTAGTTGTAGAGCGTATTTTCTTCTCTGAAGATCGCCGTACAGGAATTGGTACATTTAGTCCTTCTGATCCAAAATCACAAGATATTGCCGATTTAACAGGTAGTCTAGACTTTTCTACAATTGCAGAATACGGTTCGGAATCAGATCCTCGTGCATATCGATTTGATGGAGAATTAAATAAGGCGAACCGCGGCATGATGGAATTCCAAGAGATGTTAAAATGTGATGAGAAATTTTTATGGCATTTACTATCGCTTACACAAGAAGGGAATTTTAAAGCAGGAAGATTTGCGCTTATTTCAGCAGATGAATTAATTGTAGCGCATACAAATGAAACAGAGTATCGTTCCTTCATAGCAAATAAGAAAAATGAAGCATTGCATTCACGAATTATTGTAATGCCGGTTCCATATAATTTACGGGTTAGTGAAGAAGAACATATTTATGAAAAAATGATTCGTGAAAGTGATGTGTCCAATGTTCATATTGCACCGCATACACTTCGCGTTGCAGCAATGTTCACTATTTTAACTCGTTTAAAAGATCCGAAGCGTCCAGATATTGATTTAATTAAAAAGATGCGTTTATATGATGGAGAAACGGTAGAAGGATATAATACGATTGATGTAGAGGAACTGCAACGCGAATATCAAGATGAAGGTATGAAGGGGATTGACCCTCGTTATGTCATTAACCGAATTTCTTCTACAATTATTCGAAAAGAGGTACCATCTATTAATGCACTAGATGTACTGAGATCGTTAAAAGACGGATTGGATCAGCACCCGTCAATTAGTAGTGAGGACCGAGAGCGCTATATGAATTTCATCTCATTAGCGAGAAAAGAATACGATGAAATTGCTAAGAAAGAAGTACAAAAAGCATTTGTTTATTCATACGAAGAATCAGCTAAGACACTTATGGATAATTACTTAGATAACGTCGAAGCATACTGCAATAAATCAAAATTACGTGATCCGTTAACTGGTGAAGAAATGAGCCCAGATGAAAAACTTATGCGTTCGATTGAAGAGCAAATTGGAATTTCAGAAAATGCTAAAAAGGCATTCCGTGAAGAAATTTTAATTCGCATTTCTGCTTATGCACGTAAAGGAAAACGCTTTGATTATAATTCACACGAACGTCTTCGTGAAGCGATTCAGAAAAAACTATTTGCCGATTTAAAAGATATAGTGAAAATTACAACATCAACGAAAACACCAGACGAAAATCAGCTTAAGAAAATCAATGATGTTGTTGCACGCTTAATTGATGAGCATGGCTATAATTCTTCATCTGCGAATGAATTGTTACGATATGTAGGTAGTTTGTTAAATCGATAGTTTGATAACAAAACGCTGTCTCTTATTCTTGGGACGGCGTTTTGTTATCTATTGATATTTGTAAAAAATGTCATAGCTTGTCCGAATATAATAAATTAAGATGCGATTTTATGAATTTCTTGTCAATTATTTTTACAATATGCATATGATAGAGTAACCAACCATTCATACAAAAAAGCCAACACAATACAATATGTTGCAAAACGAAAATGTGTGCAACAATGCATTGTGTTTCTTTCTTATCAACGGCTGAATGTTTCTTTCTATTATGTGAGTGGCAAAATTTTGTTTAGGATGCTCGGAGTATTGTATGAAAAACGCTATATATGTTTATGGGATGATTTTCGATGAACAGTTATTTTTCAAATATTCTAGTTACGCACACTAGAAAACAAAATTATAGATTGCTGTTCATAGGGGAAGACAATTACAGTAAGGAGGGAAAGGAATGAGCGAAGAAAACCAACCAAATTACACGATTTCACAGGAAAACTGGTCCCTCCATCGCAAAGGATATGACGACCAACAACGCCATCAAGAAAAAGTGCAGGAGGCAATCAAAAATAATTTACCAGACCTTGTAACAGAAGAAAGTATAGTTATGTCTAATGGCAAGGATGTTGTGAAAATACCCATTCGTTCTTTAGATGAATATAAGATTAGATACAATTATGATAAAAACAAACACGTTGGGCAAGGAAACGGTGACAGTAAAGTTGGTGATGTTGTTGCAAGAGATGGATCAGGTGGTCAAAAGCAGAAGGGACCAGGAAAAGGGCAAGGGGCAGGAGATGCAGCTGGAGAAGATTATTATGAAGCAGAAGTCTCAATTTTAGAATTGGAGCAAGCGTTTTTCAAAGAGTTAGAGCTGCCTAATTTAAAGAGAAAAGAAATAGATGAAAACCGGATTGAACATATTGAATTTAATGATATTAGAAAAACAGGATTATGGGGAAATATTGATAAGAAACGGACGATGATATCTGCATATAAACGAAATGCAATGCGTGGTAAAGCATCTTTCCATCCAATTCACCAAGAAGATTTAAAGTTCCGTACTTGGAATGAAGTGTTAAAGCCAGATTCAAAAGCTGTTGTATTAGCGATGATGGATACGAGTGGATCGATGGGAATATGGGAGAAGTATATGGCACGTAGCTTCTTTTTCTGGATGACAAGATTTTTACGCACAAAGTATGAAACCGTAGACATTGAGTTTATTGCTCACCATACGGAAGCGAAGGTCGTCACAGAAGAAGAGTTTTTCTCAAAAGGGGAAAGTGGCGGAACGATCTGTTCTTCTGTATACAAAAAAGCACTTGAGTTAATCGATAATAAATATTCACCAGACCGTTATAATATTTATCCATTCCATTTTTCAGACGGTGATAATTTAACTTCGGATAATGCTAGATGCGTAAAGCTTGTGGAAGAGTTGATGAAGAAGTGTAATATGTTTGGGTATGGGGAAGTGAATCAGTACAACCGCCACAGTACGCTTATGTCAGCATATAAAAATATTAAAGACGAGAATTTCAGATATTATATTTTAAAGCAAAAAGCAGATGTATTTCATGCGATGAAGAGCTTTTTTAAAGAAGAATCAGGAGAAAGAATGGCATAACCCCTTGTAAAGGGGTTATTTTTTGTAAACTTTTTATTTTTTTAGTTGACAATGATAATGAAAATCATTATCATTCATTCGAGAAATGATTATATTTTGATTTATATATTTTGGAGGAGATGTAAAGTTGGAAAGAAATAAAAGAAAACATATAAATGCGATGATTATCGCTGCGGCGTTATCGCTTCCATTTGCTACGTATTCAACGCCTGCTTTAGCAGCTGTAGTAATTGAGGCGAACAAAACTGGACATGCTTTAGAAGATGGTACATATGATGCTGTTATTAAAGCGTATAAAGATAAAACGAATGAAGAGTCTATGGCAGCTGTTTATATAAAAGATCCTAAATTAACAATTGAGAATGGGAAGAAAATTGTAACGGCAACGTTAAGTGATAGTGATTTCTTCGAATACTTGAAAACAGAGGATATTGATACTCCTGGTGTATTCCATGATGTAAAAGTCATATCAGAGGATAAAAAGAAAAATGGGACGAAGGTTATTCAATTTGAAGTTGGAGAATTAGGAAAAAGATATAATATGCAAATGCATATTTATATTCCGACGATGGCTTATGACAATAAGTATCAAGTACAGTTTGAAGTAAATGCATTAAATTTAGAGAACAATGTTCCAGAAGAACAAAAGGAAAATAAAGAGGATAAAGTGGATCAACAAGATGAAAGTGCAAATGTAATAGTTGATAAGAAATTACAACAGCATATTAATAAAAATAATTTAGAGAGAAAAAATATAAATGAACCTATAACGAAGGAAGATTTATTACAAATTAAAACATTATCCATATACTCAGGTGAGGGGATAAATGAAATAGCTGGTTTAGAATATATGACAAACTTAGAGAAGTTGACATTAAGAGAGTCTAATGTAACAGACATATCTGTTATCTCGGGATTGAGACATTTGAAATATTTAGATTTATCCTCTAATCCAATTGAAAGCATTCAACCCGTTTCTAAGCTAGAGAATCTTGACATGCTCTTTTTAAGAGATAACAAAATTACAGATCTTACACCGTTAAGTCAAATGAAAAAGATTAAAATATTAGATTTAATTGGTAATAATATAAAGGATCTTACACCATTATTTACAGTGTTATCGTTAGAAGAAGTATACTTAGCAAATAATCAAATTAGTAATCTTTTGGGTATTGAGAAGTTAAAGAATGTGAATCTATTATGGATAGGAAATAATAAAATTAGTGATGTTGAGCCTATTAGTAAAATGAGTAATCTTATTGAACTAGAAATTGCTGATAGTGAAATAAAAGATATATCATCATTATCTAAATTAGTAAAAATACAAGTATTGAATTTAGAAGAGAATTATATCTCTGATATATCGCCACTGAGTAATTTAACAAATTTACATGAGATAAATCTTGGAGCGAATGAAATTTCTGACATAAAGTCTGTTGAGGAATTGGGTAAGCGAACTTCAATAGATATTCAAAGACAAAAAATCTTTTTAGATGAAGCAAGCGTAGATGAAGAAATAAAAATTCCAGTATACAATTTTAAAGGAGAGCCACTTCAAAATATTAAATTGAAAAGTGAGGGGGCTACGCTGAGTAACGGATTTATAAAATGGAATAGTCCTGGAGAAAAAATATATGAATTTAAACTAGATACGAATCCTGCTGAAAGTAAAATAAGATTTAATGGGACGGTTATACAAAGTATAGTTGAAAAACAAACAGAAAGTAAAAATGTAATTCTTGATAAAAATTTACAACAACATATTAATAAAAAGAATTTTGGTAGAGAGAATCTAAATGCCCCTATAACAAAAGAAGATTTATTACAGATTAAAACATTAGAGATATTTAAAGAAAAAGGAAAAGAGATAAAAGATATAACAGGTTTAGAATACATGATGAACTTAGAAAAACTTACTTTAGAAGGAGTAGGTTTGAAGAATATTGAATTTATCTCAAACTTAGAAAAGTTGAACGATGTAAATGTATCTCATAATCAGATTGAAGATATAACACCACTATCTTCATTAAAAAGTTTACATTGGTTAAATCTTGCGGATAATCATATTAAAGATGTAATGGTTATTGGTTCTATGCTAGACTTATTTAGTTTAAAATTAGCCGGAAATGAGATTCGTGATGTAAGGCCGTTAATACAATTAGGTCAATGGTTTTCAATTGATGCCGGAAGACAAAAAATCATTTTAAATGAAGCGAGAGTAAATGAAGAAATTCAAGTTCCGGTATATGACTTAGAAGGAGAAACTATTGAGAATATTAAACTAACAAGTGAGGGTGGAGCGTTTAATAACGGAGTAATGAAATGGAGTACTCCAGGTGAAAAGGTATATAAATTTGATTTAGATTCGGATGAAACTAGTATAAGCTTTAATGGAACAGTTATCCAGAATATAGTTGAAAAAGAAGAAGTGACAGAACCAACAAAAGAAGTTGAAGAAGTAAAAGAGCCGGTAAAAGAAGTTGAAGAAATAAAAGAAGAAGTAAAAGAGCCGGTAAAAGAAGTTGAAGAAATAAAAGAAGAAGTAAAAGAGCCGATAAAAGAAGTTGAAGAAACAAAAGAAGAAGTAAAAGAATCAGCAACTGGATTGGATCAAGAGCCAAAAGGGAATAATCAAGTTGGTCCAGTAAAAGTGGTAGGACAAGAGAGTGCGAAAGAAAAAGATTCAAATAAACGACATGCTAATAAGCAAGAGGAAAATCAGAAGTCTTTAGCAGCAACTGGTGGTCAAGCTAACACACCGACCTTACTTTCTGGATTAGCACTTGTTCTTTCAGCATTAAGTATGTTTGTATTTAGAAAGAGATTATTTAAGAAATAAATAACGTTTTATCTTATTATTATACAAAATGATTATATAAGTTTTTGAGAAGACCTTATTATAGCAATTTCATGTTGAAATATGCTTATGATAAGGTCTTTTTGAATAGGGGAAGGATATTAATACGAGGATGTTTCGATTGCTTAAATAATGGAGCAACTGTAGCGGAAACTGTAAGTCCCTTTCGTTCACTATATGTTCAAAATGTATGAAGAAATAATATGAAATATTGCATTTTATATCATTTCATCCAGATAATATGTTAATTTCTTGAATGGAATATATAAATAGGAGGGCAATAATATGAACAAGCAATCAAAGATCAATAAAGTGTTGCTTAGTATTAGTACAATGGCGCTATCGCTCGGAGCAATTCAAACGAATGTATCAGCAGAAGAAAAGGTACCGTATAATGTATTGCATTCGAAACCAGTTGGAATTGAAAAACCAGTAGATGAGATCGGACACGCTTCTAAAGCCGAGGAAACATTATCATTTCAAGAACGTTTAAAAGTAGGAGATTTTTCACAGCGACCAGCATCTATTACGAAGAACTCGGCAGTAAAGCAAGCTAAAGAAAGCTATTCAATGGCTGATTTAAACAAAATGAATGATCAAGAATTAATTGAAACGTTAGGCAGTATTAAGTGGCACCAAATTACAGATTTATTCCAGTTTAATGAAGATGCAAAAGCCTTTTATAAAGATAACGGAAAAATGCAAGTAATTATAGACGAATTAGCTCATAGAGGTAGTACATTTACGAAAGATGATTCAAAAGGAATTCAAACGTTTACTGAAGTGTTACGTTCAGCTTTTTATCTTGCATTTTATAATAATGAATTAAGCGACTTAAATGAAAGAAGCTTCCAGGACAAATGTTTACCAGCGTTAAAAGCTATTGCGAAAAATCCCAACTTTAAGCTTGGAACAAATGAGCAAGATACAGTCGTATCTGCATACGGAAAATTAATTAGTAATGCATCAAGTGATGTTGAAACGGTGCAATACGCATCGAATATTTTAAAACAATATAATGATAATTTTAATGCATATGTAGACGATCGTATGAAAGGACAAGCTGTATACGATATGATGCAAGGCATTGATTATGATATACAGTCTTACTTAAATGAGGCTCGTAAAGAAGCGAATGAAACGATGTGGTTTGGAAAAGTAGATGGGTTTATTAATGAAATAAATCGTATTGCTCTTCTAAATGAAGTAACGCCAGAAAATAAATGGCTCGTTAATAATGGAATTTATTTTGCTAGTCGTTTAGGTAAGTTTCATAGTAATCCAAATAAAGGATTAGAGGTTGTTACACAGGCAATGCATATGTACCCGCGTTTAAGTGAGCCGTATTTTGTTGCAGTAGAACAAATTACAACAAACTATAATGGGAAAGATTATAGCGGGAATACGGTAGATTTAGAGAAGATACGTAAAGAAGGAAAAGAGCAATACTTACCAAAAACGTATACATTCGATGATGGATCTATTGTATTTAAAACTGGGGATAAAGTGTCAGAAGAAAAAATTAAGAGATTATATTGGGCTGCGAAGGAAGTAAAAGCGCAATATCACCGTGTGATCGGAAATGACAAAGCTTTAGAACAAGGTAATGCAGACGACGTATTAACGATAGTAATCTATAATACTCCAGACGAATACCAGTTAAATAGACAATTGTATGGATATGAAACAAACAACGGTGGAATTTATATTGAAGAGACAGGGACATTCTTTACATATGAGCGTACGCCAGAGCAAAGTATTTATAGTTTAGAAGAGTTATTCCGTCATGAGTTTACTCATTATCTTCAAGGGAGATATGAAGTTCCCGGTTTATTTGGAAGAGGAGATATGTATCAAAATGAAAGATTAACTTGGTTCCAAGAAGGGAATGCAGAATTTTTCGCAGGATCTACTCGTACAAATAACGTTGTACCAAGAAAGAGCATCATTAGTGGATTATCATCTGATCCTGCAAGCCGTTATACAGCAGAGCGTACACTATTTGCTAAATATGGTTCTTGGGATTTCTATAACTACTCGTTCGCATTGCAGTCTTACTTATATACGCATCAGTTTGAAACGTTTGATAAAATTCAAGATTTAATTCGTGCGAATGATGTGGGAAATTATGATACGTATCGTGAGACTTTAAGTAAAGATTCTAAGTTAAATAAAGAGTATCAAGAGTATATGCAGCAGTTAATTGATAATCAAGATAAGTACAATGTGCCGGAAGTAGCAGATGATTATTTAGCTGAACATGCACCAAAAGCACTAACAGAAGTGAAGAAAGAAATTAGTGAAACGTTGTCTATGAAAGATACAAAAATGACAAAGCATACATCTCAATTCTTTAATACATTTACATTAGAAGGCACGTTTACAGGTAGTGTAACAAAAGGTGAGTCAGAAGACTGGAAAGCAATGAGTAAAAGAGTAAATGAGGCTTTAGAACAATTGACGCAAAAAGAATGGAGTGGCTACAAAACGGTTACAGCATACTTCGTTAATTATCGTGTGAATAGTTCAAATGAATTTGAATATGATGTAGTCTTCCATGGTATCGCAAAAGATGACAGAGAAAATAAAGCTCCGACGGTTAATGTAAACGGACCTTATAATGGGTTTGTAAAAGAAGGAATTCAATTCAAAAGTGATGGATCAAAAGACGAAGATGGAAAAATCGTTTCTTATTTATGGGATTTTGGAGACGGCAGAACAAGTAAAGAAGTTAATCCAGTACATGCATATGAAAGAGAAGGAACTTATAAAGTAGCGTTAGTAGTAAAAGACGATAAAGGGAAAGAGAGTAGAAGCGAAACAACTGTTACAATTAAAGATGGAAGTGTAACAGAATCAGAACCAAATAATCGTCCAGAAGAAGCAAATCGTATTGGGTTAAACACTACTATAAAAGGTAGCCTTATCGGTGGGGATCACACCGATGTTTATACATTTAATGTCGCATCAGCGAAAGATATCGATATTTCTGTTTTAAATGAGTATGGAATCGGGATGACATGGGTACTTCACCATGAATCAGATATGCAAAATTACGCAGCTTACGGTCAAGCTAATGGAAATCATATAGAAGCAAAATTTAATGCAAAACCAGGTAAGTATTACTTGTATGTATATAAATATGATAATGGCGATGGAGCGTACGCATTATCAGTAAAATAAGTGCTTTTCCAATGTATGTTTAACTTTACTTTTTGTGGAAAATAGTATATTATATAGATATACAATATATCGGTTATTTACTAGGAGGAGCCTGTCACAATAGGTTTCTCCTGTTCTTTTTTAGAGGCCTGTCTTACAGGCTTTTCTTTAAAAGGTAAATAACTGAAAATTAAGAACGATAATCTTTGAAAGAGGTGGGGCATACATATAACAAAAAAGGGATTGTTTAAGAAAGGGGGATAAGAAATGGTCTTGTTTGGTTATCCACTTGAAACAATTTATTTATATGGATTTATTATTGCTACTATACTCACTGTTATTTATATTTTCTTTGGAGATATATTTGAATCAATATTTAGTTTTGGGGGCGGATCTGTATCCGTTGTTACTTTACTACTTAGTTTCTTCGCCATGTTATGTGGACTTAGTTATATAGGAGAATATTTATTTTCCTTTAATAGTACTATTATTTTTGCTGGTTCATTTGCTATATCTTTTATCGGTGTTTTCATAATGAAAATATTAATTTTAAAACCGATTGCAGAAGCAGAACAAAATACGGTGCAACGTATGGATGAATTCATTGGTCGCAAGGGAGAAGTCATTACGACAATTCCTACAGAAGGATTTGGAGAAGTGTTAATCTCTTCTCCATTTGGAAGTAATGCAATACCAGCGAAAACAATTGGAAAGAAAGATATTTCACAAGGAACCGAGGTCATTATTGAGGGAGTTCAAGATGGTGTTTTACTTGTACAGAACATCGCTTATTCTTTAAAAAAACCAAAATTATAAGGGGGAATTTACATGACGATTCCATTAATTATCGGTGGAGTTTTACTCGCAATTTTAATTCTACTTATTTTAGTATTCATTACGAAGTATCGAACAGTTGGCCCAGATGAAGCATTAATTGTGACAGGGAACTGGCTTGGTGGTGGAAAGAATGTTGTTATCACTGATGACGGAAAGAAGATTAAGATTATTCGCGGTGGCGGTACTTTCGTAGTTCCAATTATGCAAAGGGGAGAACCTCTTAGCTTACTAAACTACAAATTAGAAGTTGGTACACGTGATACGTATACGAAGCAAGGTGTACCGATTACAGTAAACGGTGTTTCTATTATTAAAGTAGGATCGACAATTGAAGAAGTTTCTACAGCGGCTGAACAATATTTAGGAAAAGAAACAGAAGAGTTGAAAATAGAAGCAAAAGAAGTTTTAGAAGGGCATTTACGTGCTATTTTATCTTCTATGACAGTAGAAGATGCGTATAGTAATAGAGAGCAATTCGCACAAAAGGTGCATGAAGTGGCTTCTACTGATTTGAAGAAGATGGGACTTCGCATCGTTTCCTTTACAATTAAAGAAATAATGGATAAAAACGGCTACTTAGATGCACTTGGTCAGCCGCAAATTGCAATGGTTAAGCGTGATGCAACAGTTGCAAATGCAGAGCGTGAAAAAGAAGCACGAATTGAAAAAGCTCGTGCTGAGAAAGAAGCAAAAGAAGCAGAATATCAACGTGATGCACAAATTGCTGAAGCTGAAAAGCATAAGGAATTAAAAGTACAATCTTATAAGAGAGACCAAGAACAAGCTCGCGCAGATGCAGATCTTTCTTATGAATTACAACAAGCGAAAGCGCAACAAGGTGTTACAGAAGAGCAAATGCGAGTTAAAATCATTGAGCGTGAAAAGCAAATTGAGTTAGAAGAAAAAGAGATTGCGCGTCGTGAAAAGCAATACGATGCAGAAGTAAAGAAAAAGGCAGATGCAGATCGCTATGCTGTTGAACAATCAGCCGAAGCGGAAAAAGTAAAACAAATGAAAAAAGCAGATGCGGATCAATATAAAATTGAAGCAGAAGCAAGAGCACGTGCAGAAGAAGTACGTGTAGAAGGTTTAGCAAAAGCAGAAATTGAAAAAGCGCAAGGTCAAGCGAAAGCGGAAGTACAAAAAGCGCAAGGTACAGCGGAAGCAGATGTTATTAGGTTAAAAGGTTTAGCAGAAGCAGAAGCGAAACAAAAAATTGCAGAAGCATTTGAATTATATGGGCAAGCCGCGATTATGGATATGGTTCTTAAAATGCTTCCGAGTTATGCGAAAGAAATTGCGAGTCCGCTTAGCAACATTGATAAAATTACAGTCGTTGATACAGGCGGTGGTGGAAAGAATAGCGGCGCCGGAAAAGTTGCAGGGTATGCGACAGATTTAATGGCAACAATGCAAGAAACTTTAAAAGCCTCTTCTGGTATTGATTTAAAAGAATTACTAGAAGGATTCGCTGGAAAAGGTGCCGTGCAGCAACTATCAAACGATAAACCTGTAGTATCAGTAGTAGAAGATGAGAAGAAAGAAATAAACAAAGATAAAGAATAGCAAGATGAAAAGAACCTCTAGTAAATGGGATACTAGAGGTTCTTTCGTGAAATGTAATATTTCGAATAATGTACATTTTTATATATTGTTTTAATTATTTAAATTCTATAGAATGAAAAAGGTATGTAACAATACTTTAAATGTAGAGAAAGATGAGGGAAAAGAGAAAGAGGGTCTCATCAATACATTTAAATCGTATGATTTGTATAAAGAGATTAAATGTAAAATGATTGCATTTAAAACGGTATGGAGGGGTAGGAATATGTTTCAAGGAAAATTAAGGAGTAGAAGCTTAAAAACAAAATTACTTGTATCATTTATTATTATTTTAATTCTTCCAAGTATTGTAATTGGTTGGACGTCTTATCAGCAGGCGAAGAAAAATTTTAATGAGACAATTTTGCAATCAGCAAAAGATAACGTGAAGGTTTTAAATAATGTAATTAATAAAGAGTTAGATAGTAAGAAAGTAGACGCAGCATATTTTACAAAATTATTCACTGGAGCGAGCTATCAAGCAGATCAGCTTCAAAACGTGCAAAATAAATTAGAAGAATATAATAAATTACATCCAGAAATGGAAGCAATCTATACTGGATCTAGTAATGGACAATTTATTCAATCACCGGTACTTCAAATGCCAGAAGGGTATAATCCTACAGAAAGAGATTGGTATAAAGAGGCAGTGAAAAAAAGTGGTGAAGTAATTATCACAGCTCCATATAAATCAAAAACGACAGGAAATATTGTTGTTACAATAGCAAAACAAAATGAAGATAAAAGTGGCGTTCTCGGTATTGATTTAATTATTAATGATATTGTAAATACTTCAAAAATGGTTAATATCGGTAAAGAAGGGTATGTTGCAATTTTTGATCAAGATAAAAATGTAGTAGCACATCCAGCGTTAAAGCCGGGGGAGAAGGTAGAAGAGAAACTTGAAAAAGAGCTGTACAAGCAGGAAATAGGTGATTTTAAATTCTCATTAGATGGTGAGGATCGTAATATTACCTTTAAAACAAATAAGCAAACTGGATGGAAAATAGCAGGAATTATGCCTTCAAAAGAAATAATTGAAGCGGCTGAACCTATTTTCTATAAAACATTAACTGTTATTGGTATCTCGTTAATAATTGGTGGAATTATAATTTACTTCATAATCGCTTCTATTATTAAACCGTTAAAGCAACTTGTTATATCAGCGAGGAAAATTAGCGAAGGTGACTTAACGGAATCAATTGCTGTTCGTTCGAGGGATGAAATTGGACAGTTAGGTGAAAGTTTTAATGAGATGGCGGCATCATTACATGATGTAATTTCAAATATTAATACTTCAGCTGGTCATGTAGCAGCTTCTTCGGAAGAATTAACGGCTAGTATGAAGCAAGCAAGTGAAGCGACGGAACAAATTACAAGGGCGATGGAACAAGTATCGAGTGGGGCAGAAATACAAACGCGGGAAGTTGAAGAAGGAGCGACTCTGTTAGAAGAAGTTACAGAAGGAATTCAGCGTGTTGCGGATAGCTCTTCATTAGTATCCACAGCCTCTATGTATACGAAGCAAAAAGCTGAAGATGGTGGAAAGTTAGTTGAACAAACTGTGAATCAAATGCAATTAATTCATGAGTCTGTGTCACGGTCAGACGAAGTCATTTCTTTATTAGATGATAAGTCGAAGCAAATTGGAGCTATTCTAGAAGTGATTCAACATATTGCACAGCAGACAAACTTATTAGCATTAAATGCTGCAATTGAGGCTGCAAGAGCTGGAGAGCAAGGAAGAGGTTTTGCAATTGTAGCAGATGAAGTACGTAAACTAGCGGAACAATCGGGACAGTCTTCTACGGAAATTGGAAAGTTAGTGAAAGAGATACAATTTGATATAAAAGAAACTGTAAGTTCTATGAATCAAGTTGGGACAGAGGTACAATCAGGGCTTGTAGTTGCAAATGAGGCGAAGCAAAGCTTTGTAGAAATATTGAAATCTACAAATGATACAGTTGTACAAATTGATAGTATGGTAGATGTAGCGAAGCGAATGACGATAGATACAAAACAAGTAAGTGCATCTATTAATGAAATTGCAGCAACGATTGAAGAAAATGCAGCAAGCGTTCAAAATATTGCTGGCTCCTCTGAAGAACAAGTAGCTTCAGTAGAAGAAATAAATTCAGCAGCAGTTCACTTATCGCGAATGGCTGAAGAATTACAAGAGATGATTGGTAAATTTAAAGTGTATTAACAAGCATTAAGAAACGAGGTAGTAATTTTACTTCGTTTCTTTTTTTATCCCGCTATTTGTGGGCAGTAAAACTCCCACCTCATAATTCGGCTGGAGCAAAGAAGTTAGGTGGGAGTCGGGCGGCCCGTAGATGCCCGATTGGTGAAGGCTAATAATCAGTGGGGGATGAACAAAACCCCCACTGATTAAAGTTTCACTTTATGAAGATAAAGATAAAGAAATATATAGTAACCGTGTTATGATAAAAGGTGATAATTAAAAAAAACTGTATTTTCTTTAAATTCTATCTTTAGCCATGTTAGGGGAATGATTTTGAAATTGAAGAAATTGAAACTACAACCGAGAATTACATTAACTATTAGTACACTTATTCTTGCTGTGCTTCTGTTAACGAGTTATTTATTTTACTACATATTATCTGAAACGGTAGAAGACCAAATCGGAAAAAGAGCGTTGCATGTTGCGAAAACAGTTGCTGCTATACCGGAAATCCAGGAAGCTTTTCAAAAAGAAAATCCAGCTTCTATTATTCAGCCAATTGCAGAAAAAATTCGAATCGAAACAGATGCTGACTTTATTGTAGTTGGAAATAAAGATGGTATTCGTTATGCACATCCTAAGCGAGATAAAATAGGCGAAGCTATGGTGGGCGGAGATAACAAAGGGGTTCTATTAGAAGGGAAATCTTACGTTTCGAAAGCAACGGGATCATTAGGGCCTTCATTACGTGGAAAAGTCCCAATTCGTAATCAGGATAATGAAATTATTGGTGTAGTATCTGTTGGTTTTTCCATGGATGATATTCATGGAGCGATAGAAGTGTATGGAAAGCGTGTGTTTTGGATTACAATAACAGGTCTGTTAATTGGGATAATTGGCTCTGTATATTTAGCTAAAAGTATTAAGCGGATGATGTTTGGAATGGAGCCAGAAGAAATTTCATCTTTATACGAGGAGCATAGTACAGTTATTCAATCTGTACGTGAAGGAATTGTAGTAATCGATAAAAATGGTATGGTTAGTTTAGTAAATCAAGCGGCATACGATATCCTTTCTTTAGATAAACAACAAAATATAATAGGGAAATTTATTTTAGATGTTATTCCTAATTCATCGATACTGGATGTACTTCAAACCGGAGAAGAACAATTTGATCGCCAATTAAATATAAAGGGGCAGGATGTTATTGCTAATCGTCTACCTATTAAAGTTAATCATAAAGTAACTGGTGTAGTATCCAGCTTGCGCTTGAAATCTGAGATGGATCAATTAACAGCGGAATTATCTCAAACACGGCAATATACAGAGGCATTACGGGCGCAAACACACGAATATAACAATTTATTGTATACGCTTTCAGGTCTTATTCAATTAGAGTCTTATGAAGATGCTTTAGAGCTTATTCATAAGGAAACGGCAGTATATCAAGAGTTCGTTCAATTTATTATGAAACGAATTCAAAATCCATGGTTAGGTGGAATTTTAATTGGATTTTATAATAGGGCGCGAGAGTTGAAGATTGATTTTATGTTAGATCGGGAAAGTAGTTTAGAAGAGTTAAGTCCGCATATTGAGAGTAATTACGTTGTTTCTATTTTAGGGAATTTGATTACGAATGCATTTGAAGCAATTGAAAGAAATCACGAGCATAATAAGAAAGTAAGAATGTTTGTAACAGACATTGGCAAAGAAATATTAATTGAAGTGGAAGATTCAGGACAAGGTGTTAATGATGAAATAATTACAAGCATATTCTATAAAGGTTTTTCGACGAAGGTGGGCGAAAAACGTGGATATGGATTAGCGAAAGTGAAAGAGTTAGTGGAAGATTTAAATGGAAGTATTGCGATTGAAAAAGGGGATTTAGGTGGTGCTTTATTTATCATTGCATTACCGAAAGAGAGAGGCGAATTGTAATGAATGAGGGGATTGAAGTATTGATTGTAGAAGATGATATTCGGATTGCGGAAATTCATCGTCGTTTTACTGAAAAAATTGAGGGGTTTAAAGTAATTGGAACAGCAACGACTGGGGAACAGGCGAAAGAATGGTTAGAGTTTGTAAAGCCACAACTCGTTTTATTAGATGTATATTTACCTGACATGCAAGGGACAGAACTCGTCACATATATTAGGCATAATTTGCATGATACAGATATTATTATGATCACAGCCGCATCAGAGACGGATGTAGTGCGGCATGCTTTACGAGGCGGGGTAACAGATTATATCGTAAAGCCACTTACATTTGATCGGTTTAAAACAAGTTTAGAAAGTTATCAAAAGAAGATTACGAAGTTAAAGAAAAATGCTCAATTATCTTCAGAACAGATTGAACATCTATGGTCCCAAAGAGGGGTGCAGGCAAATCCAATAGAATATGCGCCAAAAGGAATCGACCCTTTAACGTTAGCAAAAATAAAAAAGCATATGCTAACTATTAATGAAGAGGGAATTACTGCAGAGATACTAAGTTCAATGGTAGGTGTAAGCCGATCAACTGCTAGGCGCTATTTAGAGTATTTGATCTCTGGAAAGAAAGTGCATGCGGAGCTTATATATGGAAGTGTGGGAAGGCCAGAAAGAAGGTATTTCCACGTTTCTTCATAGGGGATTTTTACAACAATAAAAACAGTAGAGGATTATTACATTTCCTCTACTGTTTTTTCTAGTTTCATCTTATATTGGAATAATTCCAATTACAATTCCAGTAATCAACATAACCATTGTCGTTCCAACAGCCCAAAGTAAAGTGAATCGTTGGTGTTCACCAAAATCAACCTTGGCCATTCCGACTAATAAATAAGTGGAAGCAACGAGGGGACTCAGTAAGTGAACAGGTTGACCGAGTAACGAAGCACGTCCCATTTCTGCTGCACTAATTCCGTAAGCAGCGGCAGCTTTTGTTAAAATGGGTAGTACACCGAAGTAAAAAGCATCATTGGACATGAAAAATGTGAACGGCATACTAAGAAGAGCTGTAATAATTGGTAGTTGTGGTCCAAGAGCATCTGGTATAAGAGTCACTACACTTTGAGCCATTGCATCTACCATTTTTGTCCCTGATAGAATACCAGTGAAAATTCCAGCGGCAAATACGAGAGAAACAACAGCTAATACGTTTCCAGCGTGAGAAGCAATACGTTCTTTTTGTTGTTCCAAGCTTGGATAATTAATCATCACCGCAATAGCAAAAGCGACTGTAAATAACACAGGTAACGGCATAATTTCTAGTATGAGACAGACGAGTAGGGCAACAGTTAATAAAAAGTTAATCCATAGCAGTTTCGGGCGTTTATGTATTTCAGCTTCAACTGTCGCAGCTTGCTCATCCATTGTTTGCATGTGTTTTAAGTATTGTACATCCATAATTCCTAAACGTTTTCTTTCTTTTTTTCCAAGATAGTAGGCAACGAAAACTACCCAAATTGCACCAGCAATCATTCCTGGTATAAGTGGTGTGAAGAGCTCTGATGCATCAAGTCCAAGAGCACTCATAACCCGAGCAGTTGGTCCACCCCAAGGTGTAAGATTTGTCACACCTGCTCCTAACATAACAACCCCAGCTAATATAAGTGGATTCATTCCAAGACGTTTATATAGTGGATACATTGCGGAAACTGTAATCATATATGTTGTTGTTCCGTCCCCATCTAATGAAACGATAATAGTAAGAATAGCTGTACCAACAACAATTTTTAAAGGATCACCTTTTACAAATTTTAAAATTTTACTAATAACAGGATCAAATAAACCACTATCAATCATAATCCCAAAATATAAAATGGCGAACATAAGCATAATACCAGTAGGTGCTAGCTTTTGAATTCCTTCTAACATCATCGGGCCCATATTGGCATAAAAGCCACCAATTAATGCGAAAATAATTGGAACTAATATTAATGCTACTAGTGCAGACATACGTTTCGTCATAATCAAAAACATAAAGACAAATACCATTGTAAATCCGAGTAATGCTAACATGTAATCTCCCCCTCCAAAAAAATGATTACGCTTTCAAAATAAAATAAAAATTCAGATAAAAGGTTTTTTGTTTATAATAAAAGGTTCAATTGGAATGGTAAATAATTTGAAAAATAACATCATTAGAAGCATAATCTTTATTTTGATCATTTTGTTCACAGGGTAATTTTGAATTTTTAAAAAGATAAATGCCTTCGTACAAGAATGATAGAATAAGATGGAAATAGCGAAGCGTGAAGTAGGGAGTAGATTTTGAATGGAAACAAGAATAGAAGAAATTTATAGTTCGTGTAAAGGAAAAGTAGAGGAGATTTTTATTAATGAATCCTCTTACGTATATGAATGGGAAAAGTTAATGATGATCCGAAAAAATGACGGTGAGATTGAAGACATCGCAGTAGGGATCAGTGGAAATATAAGATTAGTAAATGTAGAAGTTGGACAGGAAATTGATGCGGATACATTATTAGTTAAGTTAGAAGATGATTTATTAATTACTGGTTGTGAATGATGAGAGATGTGTAGAAATAACTGCACATCTCTTTTTTGTTCCATATATTACAAAAAGAACATTGTTTTTTCACAAATCTCACACAACCTTTTGGTATTCTTTTCGTGGAGTATACGGTTTCTAGGGAGGAATATTGATGAGGGTAAAATATGTCGTACTTGTTATATGTTTATGTTTCATATTTACGATAGTAGGATGTGGGAAAAAAGAACTAACAGCTGTTGCGATTAATGAGAAAAATGATAAGTGTGACATTTGCCAAATTGGGGTAATCGATAATCAATTCGCAACCGAAATTATTTTAGAAAATGGAAAAGCATTAAAGTTTGATGATATTGGTTGCATGTATAAATGGATGGAGATCAATTCAGGTGAAAAGACGAAAGAAAAATTTGTTCGAGATTATGATTCGAAAGATTGGGTTTCGTTGGAAGATGCTACTTACGTATATGATAAAACAATAACGACACCGATGGCTTATAATGTCATTTCATTTAAAAATAAAAAAGATGCAGAGAGTTTTGTATCTAACTATAAGGGGAAAGTTCTTTCGTATAAAGAGCTATCAGAGCATAAATGGGAAATGAATAAAGAGATGATGGGGAAACCGAAAACAGGGAATCACGGTGGGCATCATTAATAATAGAAAAAGGCAACTATATAGTTGTCTTTTTCTATTATTACTCAGGTGCAAATATAGAAAAGGTGTAAAAATTTTAGAAGAACGGTTACAATGGAATATAGTAACCTAAAGCAATCATTTATGTACTTTTTAGAAATATATACAAATGCGGTAAAAACGTGCTAAACTAATTGCTTCATAATGTTAATGATGAGGCCATCAGGCGTATCATTCCAATAGGTTGAGAAACATAGTATAAGTTTAAGATAATCCGATTAAAGAAGGAATCTAAAGGGCTTATGGATAAATGTACTCAAGAAGAGTTATTGTATGTGATGGAGGAATGGTTAAGAAAACATTATCTTTCATAGGAGCTGTAGTTGTGAGAAAACAAAAAATTTTATTATGTATGTTATTAGGACTTTTAATGACGGTAGTGGCTTGCGATAAGCAAGAGGAGCCAGAATCAAAACCGGTTCATGTGAAAAACGAAAAGAAAAAAGAAAAGCATAAAGAACAGGAAGAATCTAAAGAAGAAAAAAGTATAAATTTAATGGACAAACAGTTGCTACTTTCTGCGACGCTTGGAGACACAGAAACAGCTATGAAGCTGATCCAAGATGGAGCGAATATCAATGTAGAAGGTGACAACGGAGAAACGCCTGTCCTTGCAGCGACGTATCAAAATCATGTAGAGACAGTTAAAGCATTAATTGATGCGGGTGCTGATATTGAAATTCAAGACGAAAAACAAAGTAATCCATTTCTTTATGCAAGTAGAGAAGGATATACGGATATTGTAAAAGTATTAATTAATGCAGGAGTTAATACGAAGGAAACGACTAAGTCAGGTGGAACAGCACTTATTTCTGCATCTGAGCGTGGCCATGTAGAGGTTGTTAAAGAATTATTAGAGCATACAGATATTGATGTGAATTATAAGAATGAACGTGGTGGAACAGCTTTATTAGAAGCAATTGTATTAGGAAATGGTAGTGAAAGTCATAAGAAAGTAATTCAAATGCTTATTGACCACGGGGCAGATGTAAATATGGCCAATAAGGAAAATATTACGCCGCTGCAATATGCTGAAAAAAGAGGTTTTAAAGATATTGCGAATATGTTGAGGATAGCTGGAGCGAATGAAGTAGTACAGCCGCAACCACAACTGGCAGAATAACAAGCTGAAGAAATAAAAAGCACGAGATAATCCCATTTAGATAGACAGAATGAAGAAGTCATTTTAGTATGATGGATTCAGTAATGTGTATTTAAATGGGATTTTTGTTTTGAAAAAATGGATGGATGCTATATCGAGAAGGCTACAAATAGTAGTTAAGGAGGGTATAAATGCGATTTTCAGAACTTGAGTTAATAGCAATTCAGGCAGAAGTTTTATTTGTTCATAATCAAGTAGGAAGAATAAAGTGTGTAAATGAAAATGGAAATCTGAAAGCACCACGTTTTTTTCTTAGCAGAACTCGTGAAGGGAATATAACGAGGTATCATTATAAACTGCATGGTGAAATGATAAGTAAGATTGAGAAATTAATTCGAGTATGCTCAAATCACATTGAGATAGCAAAGATTATTAAAGTATTAAATTAAGAGAGAACGGTGGAGAATATTTGGGTGGGTCCTGCTTTCATGTTTCCTAATAATTTACATAAGCCAACTAGAACAATACAAATAATAGAGAAGAATAAAGAGCTTTTGCGAGAAAATTTTTCTAATCTAATAGAACAGATGGAATGGAGGCGACCTTATTTTGCAATTGTAAAAAATGAAAAGGTAGTTTCTATATGTTGCAGTGCCAGAAGTACGCCCGTAGCTGCTGAGGCAAGTGTAGAAACTTTAGTGGAGTTTCAAGGGAATGGATATGGTGCTGATGTCGTTACAGCCTGGGCACTATCAATACAAGAGGAAAAGCGCATTCCGCTTTATAGTACTTCTTGGGATAACTTTGCTTCGCAAGCAGTGGCGAGAAAACTAAAACTCATTAACTATGGAATGAATTTACACATTGATTGAATTTTAAACATTGTTGTATTCTGTTGGGGTTTATTCGTATATCTAGATTATTGTAAAAGTAATATGGTGAATGTTAACATTCGATTAACATCTAATTAACAATTTATCAAAACTGACTTAATAAATGCGTAATATAGTAAAGGTAACAAAATAACTAGGGTAGAGAACATTTGAGAACACCCGCTTACATATAACGTGCCGCTTTCTTAAGTGTGCTCTATTCCCTAGAGTTCAAATAAGGAGAAAGGTGTTCTATGTAAGTAGGTGTTTTTAGTTTGGATAAAAATAGAAAAGCTAGGTGGAATAAATGTTTAAAGAACCTTATATTGCGATGATAAAGGATTGGGAAGGGTACAAAACATACAAAAAATTACCGAAAACAGTTTTTCTTATGACTGGTTCAATGCTGGAGTTACCAGAGCGTGTATATGAACTACAGAAACATGGACACGATGTATTTCTTCATTGTGATTTTATACAAGGCTTAAATACGAACACAGAGGAAGCACTTTTATATATTCAAGATGTTATCGGAGCACAAGGTATTATTTCGACAAAGGGATCGACAATTCGAAATGCCAATAAAATTGGATTGAAAACGATTCAACGCATTTTTATTGTTGATACTTTATCTCTTACAAAATCAATTGAAAATTGTAAAACGACTAAACCGAATGCAGTAGAGATTATGCCTGGCATTATGCCTTCTATTATTAAACAGCTAGCGGAGGAAATAAAATTCCCTATTATTGCAGGTGGGCTGATTCAAACGCGAGAGGATGCAGAAATCGCAATTCGTGCAGGAGCAAGTGCAATTTCAACGAGTCATTATGAAGTGTGGATACAAGAAGAAAAAAGGAGTGCAACCTTGTGATTGAATTGAAAAATGTTTCAAAGGTATATAAAAATGCGGAAGAGACAGCAGTTAAAGACGTATCAGTTCATATTAAAAGAGGAGAATTTTTTGTTTTAGTTGGACCTTCTGGATGTGGAAAAAGTACATTATTACGAATGCTGGCTGGTTTAGAAGAAATTTCTTCGGGAGATTTAATTATTAATGAACATGTTGCAAATGATTTAGAGCCGAAAGACCGTAATCTATCAATGGTATTTCAAAATTATGCATTATACCCACACCTAACTGTAGAAGAAAATATTTTATTTGGACTTAAGGTAAGGAAGGTACAAAAAGAAGAGCGACAAAAGCGATTAATGGAAGCTATTGAAATGGTAGGACTGAAAGAGTATGTGAAAATGAAACCGGGCCAATTATCAGGCGGGCAAAGACAGCGTGTTGCACTTGCTAGGGCCATCGTCAGTCAAGCACCGATTTGTTTAATGGATGAACCACTTTCGAATTTAGATGCGAAATTACGTGCACAGATGAGGATTGAAATTAGAGAAATTCAGCAACGATTAGGAATTACGATGATTTACGTTACTCACGATCAAATAGAAGCAATGACTATGGGAGATCGTATTATGGTTTTAAATAAAGGAAGTATACAACAAGTTGGAACACCGCTTGATATATATAACGAACCAGCAAACGAATTTGTTGCAAGTTTTATAGGTTCTCCTTCTATGAATATAAATGATGGGGAAGTGGATAAAGAAAAAGGCATATTACATATAGGGCAATTGCAAATCCCATTATCTATTGGACAGCTAAAGCAATTACCAGAAGGAACTATTCGAATAGGTATGCGTCCTGAGCATATTGCACTGTCTGAGGAAGGACAAGAAGTGACGCTGCAATCTGTAGAAGTATTAGGGAATGAATCTATATTAAACTTTGCGGTAAATGGAACAACTTGGAGTGCGAAAGTCATCGGACAGTTACTCCTGAACAAAGGTGACAAAGTAAAATTATTATTCTCGCAAGAAAAACTATGCTTCTTTCATCAAAATAAGAATGAACGATTAAAAGTGGTGGCTGAAGAAGAGTTGAAAGTGGTGGCGAAATAATGATTGAAGTAGGTAAGTTACCAGTTCAAACAACAGTGTCAAAAAAGAAGAGTTTATGGGGCAGAACGAAAGATTTAAGAATAGGATTATTGTTTTTGGCGCCATCTATTTTGTTATTTTCAATTTTTCTTTTCTATCCATTGTTTAGGACGATCTACTATAGCTTTTATTTAACAGATATACACGGAGAAGCTAATCTTTTCGTTGGCTTAGAAAATTATCAATATTTATTTTCGGATCCTGCTTTCTACAAAAGTATAAAGTCAACTTTATTATTTGTTTTATATACAGTTCCTACTAGCATTGTATTCGCCTTATTTCTTGCATTAATTGCAAATGAAAAAGTAAGAGGGATCGGGTTATTCCGAGTACTGTTTTCTTCAACGATGGGAATATCAGTAGCTGCTAGTGCAGTGATTTGGCTATTTTTATTTCATCCAAGTGTAGGGTTATTTAATAATATATTAGCCTCTATGAATCTTCCTGCAATCGCATGGTTAACGAGTCCAGAATGGGCACTGTTTTCTGTATCGGTTACAACGGTTTGGGTGAATACAGGATTTGCATTTTTAGTTATATTAGGTGGTTTACAAAATATTGATACGTCTTTATATGAGAGTGCATCTATAGATGGTGCTAGTTATTTATATAAGCTTCGCCGCGTTACATTACCGATGCTATCACCAACTTTATTTTTTATCGTGACAGTAACGTTAATTAGTGCATTCCAAAGCTTTGGACAAATTGATATTTTAACGCACGGTGGACCGAATGATGCAACGAATTTAATTGTGTACTCGATTTATAAAGAGGCATTTGTGAATCATCAATTTGGAACAGCAAGTGCACAAGCGATGGTATTATTTATTTTCATTTTTATTGCTACATTGATTCAATTTAAGTTTGCTGAGAGAAAGGTGCATTATAAATGATCGTTAAACAGTGGAAACAAAATTTCCTATTATACATGCTGCTCATTATTAGTGCAGTAATGGTGTTTTTTCCTGTACTGTATGCGTTTTTAATAAGCTTTATGACACCAGACGATATTCAAATGAGAAGGTTATTTCCAACTCAATTTACTTTTGATAATTTCATTAATATTTTTCAAAAAGTACCTCTTTTTACATACTTATATAACAGTTTAATTGTATCGACAGTTGTTATGCTTGGACAACTTATCGTATCCAGTTTAGCAGCTTATGCTTTTGTTTTTCTTCAGTTTAAAGGCAGAAACTTAATTTTCTTCTTGTTTATTTCAACAATGCTTATTCCGTGGGAAGCAACGATGGTACCGAACTTTTTAACGATTCAAAACTTCGGATGGATTAATAGTTTTGCTGGGATGACGGTGCCATTTTTTGCAACAGCTTTCGGTATTTTCTTACTACGTCAACATTTTATGACACTTCCGAATGAACTGAAAGAAGCTGCTTTTATTGAAGGGATTGGAAATGTAAGGTTTTTATTCAGTGTTGTAATTCCGTATTGTAAAACGAGTTTTATTACGCTTGGAGTATATAGCTTTTTAACAACGTGGAATATGTATTTGTGGCCGCTCTTAGTAACCACTGATGAAAAAGTAAGAACGGTTCAAATTGGTGTAAAGCAGCTTCAATCTCAAGAAGTTGCAACTGATTGGGGCAGTGTAATGGCCGGTGTTACGGTTATCGTCATTCCAACGTTGATTTTACTATTTTTAGGGCAAAAGCAATTACAAAAAGGATTAACAAAAGGTGCAATTAAATAAGCATACATAGGAAAAGGTGGGATTGAGATGAGTTTATTGAAAAAAAGTGCTGCTCTTTTAATGGCAGCCACAATGGCATTAACCGGCGCAGCTTGTTCAAATAGTAAAACAGAGGGGAAACCTGAAGCACAGGCAAAAGTAGCTCCAGTTGAAAAGAATGGTGATAAAACTGTAATTCGTTTCTGGCATGCAATGGGTGGAAAAACACAAGGTGTACTAGATGGGCTTGTTGCAGACTATAATAAGTCGCAGAATAAATACGAGATAAAGGCAGAGTTCCAAGGAACATACGAAGAGTCTTTAACGAAATTTAAAACGATGTCTGCAACGAAAGAAGCGCCAGCTCTTGTTCAATCGAGTGAAATTACAACGAAGTATATGATTGATAGCAAAAAGATTACGCCTATCGATAGCTGGATTAAAAAAGATAAGTACGATACATCAAAATTAGAAAAAGCAATTACGAACTATTATTCAGTTGATGAAAAAATGTATTCTATGCCGTTTAATTCATCTACACCAGTATTAATTTATAATAAGGATGCTTTCGCGAAGGCTGGATTAGATCCAGAGAAAGCTCCGCAAACATATGATGAGTTAAAAGAAGCGGCGAAAAAGTTAACGATTAAAGAAGGCGGAAATGTAAAGCAGTATGGATTTTCAATGCTGAATTATGGTTGGTTCTTTGAAGAGTTGTTAGCGACACAAGGTGCTTTATATGTAGACAACGAAAATGGCCGTAAAGATGCTGCAAAGAAAGCGGTATTTAACGGAAAAGAAGGTCAAAAAGTATTTGGGATGTTAGATGAATTAAATAAAGCTGGTGCACTTGGAAAGTATGGAGCAAGTTGGGATGATATTCGTGCTGCGTTCCAGTCTGGACAAGTTGCTATGTATTTAGATTCTTCAGCTGGTGTTCGTGATTTAATTGATGCATCTAAGTTTAATGTAGGCGTTTCGTATATTCCGTATCCAGAAGATTCGAAACAAAATGGTGTTGTTATTGGCGGTGCATCATTATGGATGACGAATATGGTTTCAGAAGAAACGCAGCAAGGTGCTTGGGACTTTATGAAATATTTAACGAAGCCAGATGTACAAGCAAAATGGCATACTGCAACAGGATATTTCTCAATTAATCCAGATGCATATAATGAGCCGTTAGTAAAAGAGCAGTATGAAAAGTATCCGCAGTTAAAAGTAACGGTAGAGCAATTACAAGCAACGAAGCAATCTCCAGCAACTCAAGGGGCATTAATTAGTGTATTCCCAGAATCAAGAGATGCAGTTGTAAAAGCATTAGAAGCAATGTATGACGGAAAGAATAGTAAAGAAGCTTTAGATGAAGCTGCAAAAGCAACAGATAGAGCAATTAGTATTTCAGCTCGTACGAGTCAAAAATAAGAGAAAGCCGCATCCTTTTTCAGGATGCGGCTTTCTTTATTGGGAGATAAGGGATCAAAGAAATGATGAAGTCTTATCTCGTTTATATGAGTAAAGGGTCTAGAATGAATTTTGTCTTTTTCATTATTTGTTTAACTCCATTGCAACTTGTTTCCCATTTACGAAAACCTCTGCCACCGCTACTACAACTTCCATCACTTTTTTCATATCTCATCTCTCCTTGTTTTTTGTTTCATTTCTTACTTTTAGTATAAGGAAATGCAGTAATTGCAACCATCGAATTGGATGACAAGAGACTTACATTGTTGTAAGGATAATAGTTTTATTTGTAATAAATGCTATTTCGGATTATGATTCAGAAATTTCTGTCGTTTTAATCTATAATTAGAAAGAGAATGGTTTAGAAAGAAGGGGAAGAAATGAAGAGAATACTTGTTATTAGTGATATTCATGGAGAAATAGAAAAGTTCGAACAGTTATTGGAAGAAGCTCAATACGATGCAAGACAGGATCAATTGATTTTATTAGGGGATTATGTAGATCGTGGTCCAAATGCGCGTGCAGTAATTGAAAAGGTAAAAGAGTTAAAAGAAGCGGGAGCCCTCGTTCTAAAGGGCAATCATGAAGATATGATGATCAAGGCGTTAACGACTGATGAGGAACGTTCATGGAACCATTGGGTAAAAAGGAATGGTGGAGATAAAACGTTATATAGCTATGGATTTGTAGAAGAAGACATTGCGGTTAATGAGGAAAACTTCCAAAAACCGATTTTACAATCTCATATATTAGAGGAACATGTAACGTTTATTCAAGAATTAGATCATTACATTGAAACAGAAGAGTATATCTTTGTACATGCTGGTGTTGAGCCGATGAACCGAGTTTCTGAATCTGAACCATATACATTAATGTGGATCCGTAATGAATTTCATAATGGATATAGCGGCGAAAAGGTTGTTGTATTTGGCCATACGGAAACAAAAATGCTTCATGGTAGTGAGAATTGCGGAGTGTATTTTGGTAGTAATCGTATTATTGGAATTGATGGTGGGGCTGTGTATGGTGGTCAGTTAAATTGTTTGGAGTTGCCAAGTAAAAAGGTATATGTAGTAAAAAATTGAAAGAGATAAGAGGAATCTTATTTCTTTCAATTTTTTATTAAGCAAAATTTAAGAAAGAGCCTTTATAATAAAGGTTCAAAATTTTATATCGAGCAAAACTTTAGAAGGAAATAGTTGAAAATGAAATTACATAATATGATTACATTATTTCGTTATGAAGAGAAGAGATGCAATAATAAAGAGAGTTGAAATAGATTGTGGAAGGTGAGAATATGCGCTTACTTGTAGTAGAAGATAATGCCTCGTTATTAGAGTCTATCGTACAAATTTTACGTGATGAATTTGAAGTGGATACGGCAATGAATGGGGAAGACGGCTTGTTTTTGGCGCTGCAAAACATTTATGATGCAATTTTGCTTGATGTGATGATGCCAGAAATGGACGGATTTGAAGTGATTCAAAAAATACGTGATGAAAAGATTGAAACGCCAGTCCTGTTTTTGACAGCGAGGGATTCTTTAGAAGATCGAGTGAAAGGATTGGACTTTGGTGGAGATGATTATATTGTTAAACCGTTTCAGGCCCCTGAATTAAAAGCGAGAATTCGTGCATTACTACGCAGAAGTGGTAGTTTAACAACACAGCAGACCATTCGCTATAAAGGGATTGAATTGTTCGGAAAAGATAAAGACATTCAAGTAGATGGACAAGGTATTAAGCTGACATTAAAACAATATGAGCTACTAGAGTATCTCATTCAAAATAGCGGGAAGATTTTAATGCGTGAACAAATTTTTGATCGTGTTTGGGGATTTGATTCTGATACGACAGTAGCAATTGTAGAAGTGTATGTACATCATTTACGTAAAAAATTAGAACCATTCGGTTATCAGAAAGATATTCAAACCGTTCGTGGTATTGGATATATATTAAAAGAACAATGAGAAAGGGAAGCATGTTTCAAAAGACACGTATTCGTCTAACTATATTGAATTCGTTAGTATTTATCCTATTAATAGGTGTATTAGGTAGTATTATTTATTCGTACACATACAAGCGTACTTATAATGAAGTGGATCAATCTATAAAAATGATAACTCAGTATAGAGAAAAATTTGATGTTAAAATGCCACCACCAAGAAAACGTATAGAGAATATCAAAATTCGAGACCCACGGATAACTATAATAACTTGGAATGGAAAAATAGTGGAGATAGAAGGCGATAACCATAAATTTCGCTCTAACTTTGAAGGGGATTTGGAAAAGTTTTCTCCAAAAAAGGTAGGGGATTTGCAAGATATTGAAGTGCAAGGACGATATTTTAGAACGTTTGCGTTTCAAGAAGATGGAAAAATAGTTCAAATTGTACGTGATACAACAGCTGAAGAAGAAATGCTAAATACTTTATTTTTAATTCTCATAATAGGTTGTAGCATAGGCAGTCTATGTGCAATAGGTATCGGTTTTTTCCTAGCTGGCAGGGCACTCATACCTATTCAAAATTCATGGGAGAAACAGCAGCAATTCGTTTCCGATGCATCACATGAATTAAGAACACCGCTTGCAGTTATTCAATCAAAAACGGATGTATTATTCCAGTCCCCATCCGCTACGATAGAAGAAAAAGCCGTGGATATCTCTACAATTTCAAAAGAATGTAGGCGGCTATCGAAACTCGTTAGCAATTTATTGTTGTTAGCACGTTCGGATTCTAATCAAATTGAGATGGATAAGAAAACATTTGAACTGGATAAGTTGTTAGAAGAAATTATAAATCCATATAAAGAAATTGCCTCTTATCAAGAAAAAGCGATGATATTAAAAGTAGAACGTGATATAACGTTTATGGGTGATAGAGAGAGAATCCATCAAATGATGGTCATATTGTTAGATAATGCGATGAAGTATACGAATGAAGATGGGCAGATTCAAATTGATTGCACACAAACGAGTAATTCAATTCGTATACGGGTGAAAGATAATGGGATAGGAGTTAAAGAAGAAGATATTCCAAATTTATTTGATCGTTTTTATCAAGGAGACAAAGCAAGAAGTATGTCAGAAGGAGCTGGGTTAGGTCTTTCAATCGCTAATTGGATTGTAGAAAAGCATTATGGAAAAATATCGGTAGAGAGCAAATGGGGAGAAGGAACTTGTTTTGAAGTGATTTTCCCAAAAAATCAAAGATTATAAGTGAGAAGACGACCTTGTTTTTACAAGGTCGTCTTTTTTAAGGGAAAGTTAAGGAATAACTTGTAGCATGTATTACATAATGGAAACTTGTGATGGAAAGAAAAGATGTAAGTTTTTTTGAATGAACTGGATAAATCATAAGGTTATTTCTAACAGAGATGAAGTTTATGTATAGTATAAAAAAAAATTATGGGAAAGCTGGAAAAAGAAAGCGTGAGAGGGAGGAAGAAGTCTTGAAAAAGAAAATGATGACGGTATTCACTATTGGAGTAATGAGTTTAAGTATATTAGGGGGTGCCTCCCCTTCTGGAATGACAAAAGGAAAGACAGATTACACGCAGCGTAGTAAAGAACAATTAAATGATGGGAAAATACATGCAATGCATACGGAAGAAAAAGCGGAAAAGTTAGGCATTGAAACGGATGGGAAAGAACAAATTACGTTAGAAAAAGAAATTCATGAGACGGAAGTAGGAAGAGAAGCTAATCAATTAGGTATCTCGGCAGAAGGGAAAGATGTTGGAATTCTTTCAGAAGAAATTTATGAAACAAAAGTGAGGAAAGAAGCGTTGAAACTAGGAATATCTATAGAGAATACGTCGATTGTAAGTTTAATTGATCAAATTAATAAGATTAAAATTAATAATGAAGCAGAAAAGCTTGGTGTTTCAACTGAAGGAAAAGAAATAGAAGAGATTGAGGAAGAAATCTACGGAACGAAAGTTAGAGAAGAAGCAGAAAAGCTAGGTATTGCTCAACAAGGAAAAGAGATGGAAGAGTTAGCACAAGAAGTGTACGAACAAAAAGTACAGGAAGAAGCAAAAAAATATCATATTGATTTATATGGCAAAGATATATATCAAGTATTAAGAGAAATAAATGAGCAAAAGGTAATAGAAATAGCAGATGAGCTAGGTATGGATAGAACGAATTTGAAGATTCAAGATTTAGCGGAGAAGATAAATCTTGAACAACCTGAAAAGGGAAAAGAGCTTAAGTTTGTTCCTATGGTTCAAACAGATGCTGATGCGTTTTATTCGTATTTAACGAATTAAAAAGGGCGTGAGAGTGATACGAAAATGGAAGTGGTATATATGTATGGCCTTACTATGTATAGGGGTATGGGGTGCATATACAAATGGAATTACAAAGTATGTGGAGAAAGTAAAGGGGGTACTATTTTCAAGTGTACAAAGTCAAAAACGAATAGAGTTTAGTAATAACGATGAAAAAGTCATGTTATCAAATGTGCCTTTAATTCAGCAATTACCAGAGTTAGATAGAGGCTGCGAAGTAACAAGTTTAGCGATGATGTTACAATACGCAGGTGTTTCTGTAGATAAGATGAAATTAGCAAATGAAATAAAAAAAGTTAATTTTATGGAAGATGGTGTACGTGGGAATCCGAATGAAGGATTTGTAGGGAATATTTATACCTTTTCTGAATCCGGATACGGTGTATATCACGGACCACTTTTTCAGTTAGCAAAAAAATATTTACCGAATAAAGCTGTGGACTTAACAGGGAAGAGTATAGAAGAAATTTATAAGAGTGTAAAAGCAGGGCACCCGGTAGTCATGATTACGAATGCAACATATGCTCCTTTAGATGAAGATGAATTTACTACATGGGAAACAAATAGTGGGGATGTTTCTATTACGTATAATGAACATTGTGTTGTACTTGTTGGGTACGATAAGGAATCTGTATATATTCGAGATCCCCTCGATGATAGCTTAGATGTAAAAGTGCCAAGAGGAAACTTTGAACAGGCATGGGTGCAGATGGGGAGTCAGGCAATTAGCTATGTAAATAACTCCAAATAAATTAGGAAGAAGAGCATGAACTATATAACTATAAGATGAAGGATAAAGATTTAAGGAATTGTAAGAGAAGTTTTGCAGATTTTTTTTTGAAGAGAAGCTGTTAAGAAATAAGAGAACTTTAGCTTATTATATATGCTAAAGTTCTCTTATTTTTTAGGATTAAAATGTTTAGGAGAAGTGGATATGTAAAAATGCATAATTGACGAAAAAATTACATGTTATCATTATATATTGTTTTATACATGTTGATTGTATAAAATTACACAAGTGTTCTATTACATAAAGGAGGCTTATTATGCAAAATATATTTAACTGGGTTAAAAGTATGAGTATCAAGAAAAAATTAATCATTTCATTTTTTATTATTTTAACTATACCAGGACTTATTATCGGTGGTGTTTCATATCAAACTGCCAAAACAAATTTTGAACATCAAATGACCGATAAAGCAAAGGAGAATATTTCAGTTTTAAATACTGTTATTTCTCAAAATATAGAAGAGAAATTTGTTGATGCGACGTACTTTTCAGACATCTTAACAGAGGATACATATCCAAATGGACAAGAAGAAATAGTAAGAACGAAGTTAGCACAATATATAAAGCTTCATCCAGAAGTAGAAGGTATTTATATTGGAACGCAGACGGGTAAGTTTATAAGAGAACCATTTATTCAAATGTCTGATGGCTATAACCCAACAGATAGATCATGGTATAAAGAAGCGCATGAAAATAAAGGAAAGGTAATTGTTACTGCACCGTATCAATCAGCATCTACAAAAAATATGGTAGTGACAATTGCTAAAGAAGTAAAAGATGGTAAAGGTGTTATAGGTATTAACTTGAATTTGGATAACATCCTCAAGGTTTCAAAAATGATTAATATTGGTGAAAAAGGCTATGCAGTTATTTTAGATCAAAATAAGCAAATTGTTAGTCATCCGTCTAGAAAGCCAGGTTCAAAGGTTACTGATCCTTGGATTAAACCAATTTATGAAGACAAACAAGGAAATGTATCTTATACAGAACAAGATGATAAAAAGAATTTAATCTTTACAACAAATGAGAAAACAGGATGGAAAATAGTTGGAGTTATGTTTGACGAAGAAATTATGCAAGCTGCCAGTCCAGTGTTTTATAAGACTTTGATTGTCATAGCTATCGCTATTGCATTTGGTAGTGTATTAATTTATTTCATTACAAATTCTATTACAAGGCCATTACGACAAATAGCTGAATCGGCACATAAAATTAGTAAGGGAGATTTAACAGAAAAAATTACAATCCATTCCAAGGATGATATAGGGAAACTAGGGAATGCATTTAATGAAATGTCTACGTCTTTACAAGATGTGATCACCCAAATTAGCTTTTCAGCAGAACATGTTGCAGCATCGGCAGAAGAGTTAACAGCGAGCGTACAGCAAGCGAATGATGCGACAGATCAAATTACAATTGCAATGGAACAAGTATCAGGTGGGGCTGAATCACAAAGCCAAGGTGTTGAAGAAGGCGCGGCTACATTACAACAAGTAAATACAGCAATTCAAGATGTAACTGGAAGCGCAGAGTCAATTTCTATTTCCTCATTACATGCGCGAGAAAGAGCTGAAGAGGGAGAAGATTTAGTTGAACAAACCGCAAAACAAATGCAGTCTATTTCTAGGTCGGTATCCGAGTCAGATGCTATTATTAAACTTCTTGATGAGAAATCAAAGCAGGTAGGAGCTATTTCTGAAGCAATTCAAAACATTGCTACTCAAACGAACTTATTAGCTTTAAATGCAGCTATTGAAGCGGCAAGAGCAGGGGAACAGGGCCGAGGCTTTGCTATTGTAGCAGATGAAGTAAGAAAGTTAGCAGAGCAATCAGGAGAGTCATCCGGAGAAATCGCGAATTTAATTACGGAAATTAAGGCTGATATTGAACATACTGTTAAGGCAATGGATAATGTGAGTGGGGAAGTTCAACAAGGCTTAGATGTTGTAACAAAAACGAAAGTAAGTTTTACAGAAATTTTAAGTTCTACTACTCATATTGTTTCTCAAGTTAATCAAATGGTAGAAACAACGAAGAGTATAGCTGGAGATGCAAACGAAGTAACAAATGCTATTGATGAAATTGCAGCGGCGGCAGAAGAAAATACAGCTAGTATGCAAAGTGTTGCAGCTTCAACAGAAGAACAAGTAAATTCGATGGAAGAAATTAGTTCGGCTTCGCAAAACTTAGCTGAGATGGCCGAAGAACTACAAGCAATGACTAGTAAATTTAAAGTATAATAACAGCAAATAAGTAAGGTGAAAATAATATCACCTTACTTATTTTTATATTCAGTAATTAGGGGAGTCATTAACGGGATGAAAAAAAGAAAAAGACTATGGAATTTATGGAAAACGATTACATTGTTAGTTTGTACGGTTGTAATTTTTTCTTTACTTGTTACAGATATATTAATTAGTCATAATGTAGAGCGGACAACGGAGGATAGCCAGGCAGAGAAAGCGAAAACAATTGCACATATTGTGGCGAATGATTCAGTTGTAATCAATGGTTTGATTGGGAAAGCAGATACTTCAGCAATCCAAACGTATACAAATAGGATATTAAAAAATACAGGTGTTCAATTTATTGTAGTTATGGATATGGATGGAATAAGAAAATCTCATCCAAATCCTCAAAAAATAGGTCATCATTTTATTGGGGGAGATGAAGGACCTGCATTGAAAGGGAAGGAACATGTATCGCTAGCAGAAGGAACTTTAGGTATTTCAATGCGAGTGTTTGTACCAATATTTTCTGAAACAGGTGAACAGCTTGGAGCAGTAGCTGTCGGTATTTCAGCAGATAATGTAAAAGAAAGAGTTAAGCAAAGTAGACATATTATTTATATTGGTGTCGGAGTTGGAGTATTAGTTGGGATTATAGGAGCAATATTGCTAGCTAGACATATAAAGAAAAGTTTATTTGGTCTTGAGCCGCATAGGATAGCAAAAATTCTTGAAGAAAGAAATACGATGTTGCTTTCGGTGAAAGAAGGTATTATTGCTGTAGATAAAGAAGCGAAAGTAACGTTAATTAATAATGAAGCAAAACGGCTATTTAAGAAAAGTGGACTTGAAGAAGACTTTATTGGTAAAGATGTTGAATTGTATATGCCGAATTCACGTATAAAAGAAGTGTTGCAAACAGGAGAGGTACAATTAAACGAAGAACAAAAAATTTATGGGATTACGATTGTTACGAATCGTGTTCCTTTATATGTAAAAGGAGAAATAGTTGGTGCGATTGCAACATTTCGTGATAAAACAGAAATCAGAAAATTGGCAGAAGAATTAACTGGTATTAGGCTATATGCGGAAGCATTACGGGCACAATCTCATGAATTTATGAATAAAATGCATGTCGTATTAGGGCTAACACATATGAAACAGTATGAAGAATTGCAGAAATATGTAAGTAGTATGGTATCAGAGCATCAATATGAAATTGGGGGGATTATGAAAAAAATTCAAAGCCCAGTATTTGCTGGTTTTTTATTAGGTAAACTTAGCTATGCTAGAGAGAAAAATATAAAGTTAATTATAAGTGAAGGCTCTTATTTACCAGAAATATATGATGAAAGTATGATTCATGAACTTATTACGATTGTCGGAAACTTAATTGATAATGCGTTAGATGCGGTAGCGAATTGTAAAAAGAAGCAAGTTGAAGTTGGTATACAGTATGGGGACACAGACACATTAACTATTACAGTACAAGATGCGGGGAAAGGTATACAAGAAGAGGAGATGGATGCATTATTTACAAAAGGTTATTCCACAAAGGGAGATAATCGCGGTTATGGTTTGTATCTTGTAAAAGAAAGTATAAAGCGAATAAATGGGGAAATTCATATTCATTCATTGGTAGGAGAAGGAACAACGATAACAATTGAAATACCTAATAGTAGGGATGAGAGGTAAAGATGATTAAAGTTTTAATTGTAGAAGATGATCCGATGGTGGCAATGTTAAATACACATTATTTAGAGCAAGTGGGAGGATTTGAACTTGTTCATGCAGTTAACTCAGTTAAAGAAGCGATAGAAGTATTAGAGAAGTCACGGGTAGACTTCATATTACTTGATATTTTTATGCCTGAGGAGACTGGATTTGAGCTGTTAATGTATATTCGAAATCAAGAAAAAGAAATTGATATTATGATGATTTCAGCTGTGCATGATATGGGAAGTATCAAAAAAGCATTACAATACGGGGTTGTAGATTATTTAATTAAACCCTTTACATTTGAACGATTTAAAGAGGCGTTAACTGTATATCGAGAAAAATTTACTTTCATGAAAGAACAACAAAAAATTAGTCAATCGGAATTAGATTCATTAATTTTGCAAAAAGAAAGAAGAGAGCCAACTGTCACTAAAGAGCTTCCGAAAGGATTAACAAAGCAAACATTGCAACTCATTTGGCAGAAAATCGCATCGCTTAATGGACAAGCATTTACAACTGATGAAATGGCGCAATTAGTAGGGGTTTCGAGAGTTTCTATTCGAAAGTATGTAATGTTTTTGACTGAAATCGGAGTATTAGAGAATGAAATGGTGTATCAAAATGTGGGAAGACCGGTGAGTAAATTAAGGTGTATTGACCGGAATAAAATAGACTTTTACGTATAAGCGACTTATTATAGGTCGCTTATACTTTTTTTAATTACAAAATCAATTACAAAACTTACAAAAACTATTTTTACTATTGAAAGCGTTTTAATATTGTTATTAAGAAAACAAGGGGGTGCCATATGGGAATTCAAAAGAATGTGGAAGCGGTATCATTTTCTGAAGGCAATGAATTGAAAAGTGAATCTTTCGCTTCTAAAATTATGAACGTTAAAATCGGTGTTATACCTTTACCGTTATACGTAGTATTGGCTGCTATTATTTATGGAGCATCTGTATATAATAAATTACCAGCAGATATGATTGGTGGTTTTGCAGTTATTATGATCATGGGTATTTTCTTAGGTGACATTGGGATGAGAATTCCAATATTAAAAAATATCGGTGGTCCAGCAATTCTCTCATTATTTATTCCATCGTTACTTGTATTTTTTAACTGGATGAATCCAGCTTCAATGGAAGCTGCGACCATGTTAATGAAAAAATCGAACTTTTTATATTTATATATTTCTTGTTTAGTAGTTGGAAGTATTTTAGGAATGAACCGTAAAGTATTAGTACAAGGTTTCGTTCGTATGTTTATTCCTTTAGTAGTAGGGACGTTAGCTTCTGTAGCAGTGGGCTTATTAGTCGGTTCACTATTTGGATTTGAAATGAAGCAGACATTTTTCTTTATCATCGTACCAATTGTGAGTGGTGGTATCGGAGAAGGGATTTTACCATTGTCGCTAGCTTATAGTGATATTTTAAATGAATCATCAGCAACGTTTGTATCACAGCTTATTCCGGCAGCTATTATTGGGAATATGTTTGCAATCGTGAGTGCAGGGTATATGAAGCGTTTAGGTGAGAAGAGACCTGAGCTTAGTGGTAACGGTGTATTAGTGAAAACAGATAATCAAGCAGAGTTATTAAAAGAACAAAATACAGAGAAGCCAATTGACTTCTCATTAATGGGAGCAGGTTTATTAATTGCGTGTACGTTCTTCATCTTTGGAGGATTTGCTTCTAAGTTCATCGGTATTCCAGGAGCAATCATTATGATTTTCTCAGCGGCACTTGTGAAATACTTTAAATTAATGCCAGCAAAAATGGAACAAGGAGCATTCCATTTATATAAATTTATTTCAAAGAATTTAACTTGGCCGCTAATGGTCGGTTTAGGATTGCTATATATTCCGTTAAAAGACGTAGCGGCAGTTCTTTCTGTAGGATATGTTGTTGTTTGTGCATCGGTTGTTCTTACAATGGTAGCGTCAGGTTTTCTTATAGGAAAAGTGATGAAAATGTATCCAGTTGAATCAGCGATTGTAACTGGATGTCATAGCGGTTTAGGTGGAACTGGAGATGTTGCTATTTTATCAGCTTCAAATCGTATGGAATTAATGCCGTTCGCACAAATTTCAACGCGTTTAGGTGGGGCTGCAATGGTCGTAACAGCGACAATTTTATTAAAAATGTTTTCATGATCAAACAAGCTAGCTATATTCATATAGCTAGCTTGTCAAATTAAGGGGAGATTATAAGTATGTTAGAAAAACAAATTAATGAAAGATCATTGTTATTGCATAAAGAGTTAGTAGGGAAAATTGAAATTACAAGTAAAGTAGAAGTGAATACAGCGGACGATTTAAGTTTGACTTATACACCGGGGGTAGCAGAGTCTTGTAAAGCAATTGCGGCAGATGAGGAAACAGCTTATGACTATACAGCACGTGGTAATATGGTTGCAGTTGTTTCAGATGGAACTGCAGTACTTGGTTTAGGGAATATTGGACCGAAAGCGGCTATGCCTGTTATGGAAGGGAAAAGTATTTTATTTAAGAAATTTGCGAATGTAGATGCTTTCCCGTTATGTTTAGGGACGACTGATGTGGATGAAATCGTTACCCTTGTTAAAAATTTAGAGCCTACATTTGCAGGAATTAATTTAGAAGATATTGCAGCACCACGTTGCTTTGAAATTGAAAGACGATTAAAAGAAGAAACGAATATTCCTGTATTTCATGATGATCAGCATGGGACGGCTATTGTCGTTTTAGCAGCCGTTATTAATGCATTAAAAGTTGTAAGTAAGCAAATGGATGATGTGAAAATTGTTATTAACGGTGCGGGTTCGGCAGGAATTGCAATTGGGAAATTATTATTAAAAGCTGGCGCAAAACATATTACGTTAGTTAGCTTAGAAGGTATTGTTTGTGAAGGTGAAACATGGATGAACGAAGCACAAATCGAAGTTTCAAAGAAGACAAATCGTGAATATGTGCGTGGAACATTAAAAGAAGCGATTCATCAGGCTGATATTTTCATTGGCGTATCTGCTCCTAACGTATTAACGAAAGAACTTGTACAGACGATGAATGAGAAAGCGATTGTGTTTGCAATGGCGAATCCAATTCCAGAAATATTCCCAGAAGATGCATTAGAAGCTGGAGCTGCTGTAGTTGGAACTGGTCGTTCTGATTATTCAAATCAAGTAAATAATGTATTAGCGTTCCCTGGTATATTCCGTGGTGCATTAGACGTACGCGCGACTGATATTACAGAAGAGATGAAATTAGCAGCAGCATATGGGATCGCTAACATAATTACGGACGAAGAGCGTAATGCGAATTATGTAATTCCAAATCCATTAGATAAAAGAGTTGTTCCAAGTGTTGCAGAAGTAGTAGCGAAAGCAGCCATTGATTCAGGTGTGGCACAAATTACGAAAATGCCAAGTTATAAATAGTCAAAAGCAGCGCCTTAAAAAGGCACTGCTTTTTTTGAGATAAGAAATCAAAATAATGAAGAAGTGTAAATTTATTCAAGCCCCTTTCATTATTTATTTAACTCCATTGCAACTTGTTTACCATTTATTAAAACCTCAGTTATTGCTACGATCACTTCTATCATTTTTTTCATCTCTCATCTCTCCTCGCGTCATTTCTTACTTTAAGTATAAGAGAAGAGAGATAATCCACCTATCGAAGTACGTGACGTAGAAATTACATTGTTGTAAGGAAGTGTTTCAGTTTTGTCACTTTATTCGGCATTGATTACAAATTGATCATAATATCTTTCATTCACATATATGTTTAATACCCATAATCCAGATGAAGGTAGTGACATTACGAGAGGGAGTTCCTTTACGGTTGTATCGACTGTATTTGAAGTAGTCCAAGTTTGTTTGGAGGTTTCTTTTTGAAAGAGTACTGGTGTTGGAGTTGTAGTTCCTTGTTTTAACGCAATAATAGATAGTTTTCCAGTTGGCATTTCAGGATCCAGGAAGAACCACATTATTTCATTTTGCTCATTTGCGATAATAGAGCTATCAGCCATTGCAATTTTTCTTTCAATGCCTTTTAACGGTATTTTTCCTTCTACGAATGATGGTGCTTCTTCCCAATTTACATCTTTTAAGACACTAAGGTGAAAAAAGGAAGGTGCGTTAATTTGAGAGGATGATGTTTCTAGTACTTCTTTTTTAGGTACATTTGAATCGGGTTGCATTTGCGCGCAGCCAGTAATGAGGAAGGAGAAAAGTAGCATAGTTCCGATTTTTTTCATGGTGCCACACTCCTAATTTTTATTGTTAGTGTAATTGTATTTGCTAGCAGGCGGGACAATTCCTTTAAATCATAAAAAGAGGTCGTAAGTTTTGTACGACCTCTTTTGACATTTTCTATCCCGCTATTTGCGGGCAGTAAGACTCCCACCTCGAAATTCGGCGAATGCGAGGAAGTTAGGTGGGAGTCGGGCTGCCCGTAAAAGCCCGATTGGTTCAACTAATAATCAGTGGGGGATGGAACCTCCCCACTGATTAAAGTTTCACTTTATATTTGTTCAGTTGAAAAGGTTGGTTCTCTCTCTTTTTGAGGCATTGTTAAGAAAATAACAGAAAGAACAATACATACTCCGCCTAATAATTGATATGCTCCAAAAGACTCATTAAGCCAAGCGATTGAAACGATGGCAGCTACAAGTGGTTCAATGCTAGATAAAATACTTGTTTCTGTTGCTGCTAAATATTTAAGACTACCGATATAAAGAAGGAAAGAAAGAGTGCCGCTTATAATGATAAGAATAAGCATAGAAAAAGTTTGAAGTGTGAAAGTTTGCGAAATCTGATTCCATCCAAAAGAACGATTACAAATAAGCAGTGCAATCCCTCCAATTGACATCCCCCAGCCAATTACTACAGTTGTTCCGCATTCTTTAATGAGAGAAGCTGGATGAAGGGTATAAAATGCAAATCCTATTGCCGTTAATAGTCCGAAAATAATGGCTGCTTTAGATAAAACAATATTTTCGATTGAGCCATTTGTAATAATAAAGTATGTTCCTGTTAGCGCAGTTATAATTGCGAGTATTTGCATAGAAGCAGGGAATTTTCTTTGCTCAAATGCAACATACATTGTAATAAGAACAGGGCCTAGAAATTGAAAGAGTGTTGCTGTGACCGCATTACTAATATGAACTGTTTCGATAAAAGCATACTGCGCACCAAGCATGCCAAGAATAGAGAAAATAATAAGCTGTATAGAATGTCTAGGGTGTTTCCAAATTTGAAATATGTTTTGTTTCTTTATTAGTAAGAAAGACAAAATAAATATTCCTGCAAGCAACAAGCGAATTGTTAAAAAATCAAGTGATGATACGTTCGTATGTTGAAATAGCCATTGAATCATCGGTCCAGATAATCCCCATAATGTGGCTCCTGTAATAATCATAATGAGTCCAATACGTCTACTTTTGTTCATTATCATGCATCTCCTCTCTAGTATTTGATTATTAATGCGTTACATGATAAAAGGAATTATATAGAACTTCTGATACTGTAAAAAGTATCAGTTATGTGTTTTTGAAAGGGGTCAGTTATTGTGTTAGAATTAACGCCTAATTTGAATGCAAATAGTAAGACGGCATTGTATGTACAATTGTATGAATATATAAAAAAAGAGATTAAAGATGGAACGATTTCGGCCCTTACGAAATTACCGGCTAAGAGGAAGCTGGCGACATATTTACAAGTGAGTAAAAATACAGTTGAAGCTGCTTATGAGCAACTTCTTGCCGAAGGATATATTGAGTCGATTTCTAGAAAAGGTTATTTTGTATGTGAAATCGAGCAAATGATTCATGTGGAAGGCAGCGAAGAGGTAATAGGAGAAGCACCTTTTCAAGATAAGGAGTATAAATTTGATTTCACTCAAACGGGTGTGGATACTAATACTTTTCCGTTTCATGTATATCGAAAAATTACGAACGAGGTATGGCAATTAGAGAATAAAGAATTACTTTTTCTTGGACATCCACAAGGTGAAGTGAGCTTGCGTGAAGAAATAGCGAGCTATATATATGAATCAAGAGGTGTGCGATGTTCGGCTAGTCAAATTGTAATCGGAGCTGGTACGCAAATATTAGTGAAGTTGTTATTTCAATTGTTAAAAGGAAGTGGTTATGCAGTTGAAAATCCAGGCTACCACCGAAAGATGGTTGTTTTCGAGCAGGGTGAACAAAATGTTCAAATGTTATCTTTAGATAAAGATGGTATTTGTATTTCAGAGTTAGAAAATAGTTCAGCTAATATTGTGTTTGTTACACCTTCTCATCAGTTTCCATATGGGATGATTATGCCGATTACGAGAAGGATGCAGCTCTTACAATGGTCAAAAAAAGATGAAGGAAGATATATTATTGAAGATGATTATGATAGTGAATTCCGTTATTCAGGAAAGCCGATTCCAGCGCTGCAAGGGTTAGATAGAGATGGGAAAGTAATTTATATGGGGACGCTGTCTAAAGCGCTATTGCCATCATTACGAATGAGTTATATGGTGTTGCCAAAACCGCTCATTAAGCAGTATCAGGAGCAATATTTATTTTACACACAAAGCGTTTCAAGAATGGATCAAGAGATCATTAGGAAATTTTTAAATGACGGGCATTGGGAAAAACATATTCATAAAATGCGTGTTGTGTACCGAAAGAAGAGAGACCGTCTTGTTTCGGTATTAGAAAAATATTTTTCTAATCGCATTGAAGTAATAGGGGAAGATTCCGGCCTACATATTTTATTAAAAGTGCATAATGGGATGGAAGAGAAAGAATTAATGGAAGCTGCAGCTGAAAGGAGTATTAAAGTGTATCCTGCTTCGATATATTATAAGGAAGGGACTTCTCCCAAAAGTACAGTATTGCTTGGATTTGCGACTTTATTAGAGGAAGAAATTGAAGAGGCCATTCAATTATTATATACAGCATGGTTTACAAGAAAGTAAAAAAACATCCTCATAAATGGAGGATGTTTTTTTATTATTTTTCTTCATCTAGGAAAAGAACCATATGCTCTTCATCCCAATATTGTCCGTTATATTTTAATGAACGTTCTTGCACGCCAAATGTTTTAAAGCCTAATGACTCATAAAGTTTTTTTGCACCATCGTTTCCGACAACAACATCAAGCATAACTTGCTCTACTTCTAAAGATTTAGCAAGCTCAAGACATTCTTTAATAAGTGCTTTTCCCGCTCCAAGTCCGCGTGCTTTTGGAGACACGTATACTGAACCGATTTTTGCTTTATGTTCTTGTTTTACATATGGTTTCGTTTCCAGTGTTGCAACTCCGATTAAAGTGCCATCTTTAAATGCACCTAGTGTATAGTTCTCATCTTGTGCTAATTTTTGGGCTTTATATTCAATAGCACACTCTTTATTAATAATATCTTCATAAGAAGAGCTGAAAGCTTCCGGATTTTGTTTTAATCCTTCTACTCGAAGTTCTAAGTAAATTTCTGCTTCGTCTTTTGTTAATACATGGATATCCAATTGTATCACCCTCCAAATCTTTGACAGTTATACCTATATTTTATATTGAAATAAGAATAATTTCAAAAGCTTAGCTTATAATAGTTGGTTTTATAAATAAAATAGCACCAGTAGTGTTGACTACTGGTGATTTTACGCATATATTATTCAAATGGTAATTCAATTATAAATTCTGTTCCGACTTCTACTTCGCTTTTAACTTCAATAGAACCATTATGAAGTTCTACAATTTCTTTTGCAACAGCCAGCCCGATACCTTTTCCACCTGTAGCTCGTGTTCTAGATTTATCGACACGATAAAAGCGATCGAAAATGTGTGGGATATCTTCTTCAGGAATACCTTCACCTTCATCTTGTATACTTATTGTAAAAGTATTCGCACTGGCTAGTACACGTATTGTTATAGAAGTGTTTTCTAGCGAATGTTGATAAGCATTATGCAATAAATTTAACATCACTTGTTCCATACGCCTTTCATCTATACAAACTTCTAAATCATTTTTACAGTATACATGAATTTGCATTTGTTTGTTCGTTAATGTTGTTTTTGTTTTTTCAACCATGCGTTCTAAAAATGGCCTCAGGAGCATTTTTTGTTTTTTAATAACGAATTGATGTTGCTCTAATTGTACGAGCATAAATAAATCTTGTACGAGATCAGTTACACTATCCGTTTCGTCTTCAATGATTTGTAAGTATTCTTCACGTTCTTCTTTCGTTAGAGAATCTCTTTTTGCTACCTTTGCATAACCTTTCATATAGGTTAATGGGGTTAGTAATTCATGCGCTACACTAGCGAGAAATTCGTTTCGTTCTTTTTTCATATACGTAAGTTCACTAGATAAATCTTCAATCGTTTTTGCTAAGCTTCCAAGTTCATCATTTCGTTTAATTCCTAATTGAATCGGCTTATTTAATTTCGACATTTTTTCTGTCGCCCGCTTCATTTTTATAAGCGGTTCTGTAATAACACGAGAAAAAACAAAGACAGAAATAGTAGTTAAAATAATTGTCAAAACACTAATGATAAGAAATTGATTCATGAGTTTAAGTAACATATTTTCTAAGAAAGATGTCTTTAATAACATATATAACTTACCTTGAAATTCTTGAATTTCCAGCGGGCTTACTGTTGAGATGAATTTTGATTTTTTCCAGTTTTTTTCAACGATTAATCCACCTTCTGGGATAGTCTCTGTTTTACAAGTAAGTTGTTTTTGCATTTCTTTCGTTACGGGTTCTGAGGTAGAAATAATTTTGCCGTTATTGTCTGTTATAATGATAGCTATATCAGAGTTAGCAATTAATTCTGATTCAACTAAGTGTTCAGCCGCAGTGTTGATATCAAACTCGGGGTACACAGCACGTTTAGGCCGTTTACTGTGTTCAGCGCTTTCTGTGAGTTTCTTTTCTTTAGAATATGCACCCCACTTCGCGCGGTTTTTAATCATTTTACTATAGCGATTTCCTTTCTCTAAAAGAGCAAGAGTTTCCTCTTCAATGCGTATGTTTGAAAGGTTCTTATAAAAAGATACGAAAGCGATTGTCTCAATACATAAAGCTAATATTAAAAAGTATGTCCCAACTTTAAGGGAAAGTTTGCTCATTTTCTCACCATACCTTATTTCATATAGAGTGAAACTTTAATCAGTGGGGTTTTATCCATCCCCACTGATTAAAGTAATTATTCACTTTTCCATTTATATCCGACTTTATAGACGGTTTCTAAGTAATCTTCAACTGGAAATTCTTTTTTGCGTAATTTATCACGGATATTACGAATATGTGAATCGATAGTTCTGTATTCGATGTCTGTTTGATATCCCCAAATTTTTTCAATTAAATCATCACGGCTGTAAGCACGGTTTGTATTTTGTAAAAAGAGTCCAAGTAACGAGAATTCAATAGGAGTTAGTGAGATTCTTTCACCATAAACGGTAACAGTATGTTTCGTTTTATCCCACTCAATACCATTGAAGCTAACAAATCCGTCTTTCTTCGTACGGCGTAATATGGCCTCAATTCGTGCAACTAATACATGCTCATCAAATGGTTTTGTAATATAGTCATCTGCTCCCATGGTCAGGCCTTTGACCATATCATAATTTTGGTTGCGAGCTGTTAGCATAATAATTGGAACGTTGGAAATTTGACGGATTTGATAGCAAGTATCCCACCCATCCATATTCGGCATCATAACATCTAATAAAATAATATCGAAGTCCTTTTGTTCGATTAATTCTAGCGCCTCAAGGCCAGAAGTAGCTTTCATACAAAAATAGCCACGAGGGCTTAAGAACAGATCTAACAATCGTAACATACGTTCTTCATCGTCTACTAATAAAATTTTCACCATAATCTTGTGCACCCCAAACTATTCATTCTACTTGTATAGTTTACATGAAAATAATAAAAAACTCTTTTTATGTGATTGAATGGATGGCTGATTTTTTCAATCAGGGCAATTGACATAAAAAATGCACTAGTTTTGCACAACTATTTTTTATAATAGAAAACGTAGCGACACAAATACCCTATGTTGCGACATAACGTCATGTCATTTTATTTATAAAATGACAATTCCATTCTATTGTGTATGTGAGATAGAGAGGGTTTTCGTATTCACCTCGCATCGGATAAGAAAAATTTCCTATCTCACACTTTTTTTAATATAAAGGGGATTGTACACATGAGTAAAAAAGTAGAACTTTTACAAAAAGAAAAGCAAGATCGTAATGCGATTGTAATGTGTGTTGCGGTATCTATGCTTATTATGATAAGTTGTGTAAATAAATTTTTCGGGATTTTATAATAGAAAAAAAGCTTATTGCTTCTTAAGAAGCAATAAGCTTTTTTAATGTGTTCTATATAATAAACCAAGGTAGAATTGCCAGTCCAGAAGTTACAATTGCTGTAGCAAATATTAAAAAGATAGCTTGTTTGTTTTGTTTCATGTTACATTCTCCTCCACATATCAATTGCATGCTATACGTTCATTTAATAATTAGCGGGAGACGGATCCTCCTCGCTGAGTGAAGTTTCACTTTATATTTTTAGTATAACGAATGGAAAGGATTGGAACGATCGATAAAGGTGACATGAAGATTACATTGTTGTAATGAAAAAAGCATCTTAATTAATAAGAAGATGCTTTTGAAAAATTATATTTAAATGTTAATTATTTAAGAATAAAACCATATGCTCTTCGTCCCAATATTGGCCATTATGTTTTAAGGACCGTTCTTGCACACCGTAAGTTTGGAAGCCGAGGGACTCATATAATTTTTTTGCAGCAGTGTTATCAGCGACAACATCAAGCATAAGCTGTTCTACATGTAATTTATCGGCATTTTCAATAATCGCTTTAATTAAAGCTCGTCCTGCACCGAGGCCACGCGCTTTTGGAGAAACAAAAACGGAGCCGATTTTTGCCTTATGCTCTTGCTTAATAAATGGCTTTGTTTCTAGAGTAGCAATACCGATTAAATCATTATCTTTGAAGACACCTAGAGTATACTTATCCGGATTGCTTAATCGCTTTGCCATAGCAGCGACAGGGTTTTCCTGTTTAAGAACATCTTCATAAGAAGAGCTAAAAGCCTCAGGGTTTTTCATTAAACCTTCCATACACACTTTCAAATAAATTTCTGCATCCTCTGTTGTTAATAAGCGAATTTCCATAGTTGTAACCTCCTAGATTGATTCAAATTTAATTCATTAACTTTGTAAGATTAAGTTTAGTTAAATGTATTCTGTGACTATTCTTTCTTAATTTGTAAAAGAATGAAAAGATTATGCTACTATGTTTTCATTTTATTTATCCCGCTATTTGCGGGCAGTAAAACTCCTACCTCAAAATTCGGCTGGAGCAAAGAAGTTAGGTGGGAGTCGGGCTGCCCGTAAAAGCCCGATTGGTGAAGGCTAATAATCAGTGGGGGATGAACACCCCCACTGATTATAGTTTCACTTTATGTAATGAAATTATATATTAACTTTATTAACTATTCAAGGTTTTAATATGTTACATTTTTATAACTAAAATTCCCGCTTTGTAAAGGAGTCATTTTTATCCAACTATTCGTGGGAGTCGGATTGCCCGTAAAAGCCCGATTGGTTGGGCTAATAATCAGTGAGGAGGGAAAAACCCTCCACTGATTAAATTTTCACTTTCTTTTACGTATTCAATCGTTTATTTTGTAGCCATCGATTCGTTCCGGATGTGTATAAATATTGCAAGATCCATTTCGAATAAATCCTACTACGGTAATACCTAAATCGTGGGCGAGTTGCAGAGCTAGTTTAGTTGGAGCTGATTTAGATAGAACAATTTCGCAACCTATTTTTGAAACCTTTAACAAAATTTCAGATGAGATGCGTCCGCTAAACGCAATGATTTTCCCTTGAACAGAGATATTGTTTCGTAAACAATGACCGTATATTTTATCTAGCGCATTATGTCTTCCGATATCCATTCTTGATAAAAGAATGTTATTTCGATCACATAAAGCGGTATTATGCACACCACCCGTTTGGCGAAATGTAGTTGAAGATTGTTGTAAGGAAGTCATTAGGTGAAAACATTCTTCCGGAGTAATAGTTATATGTATATCATGTAACTTTTTTGCTTTTGCTGCATCGTTGACGAAAACAAAGCCTTGTCTACTTTTCCCGCAACAAGAAGTTACGTACCGTTTATTATATAAAGTTTGATAGAGCGGATTAATTTTTGATGATTTTACATGGACAATTCCGTTTTCTTTTTGGATCCATAATTCTTCAATATCTTTATAAGAAGAAATAATTCCTTCAGAAATTAAAAAACCGGTTACCATATCTTCAATGTAATTAGGAGTGCATACAACTGTTACGTATTCTTCGCTATTTAATTTAATTGTAATAGGAGATTCCGTAACAACCTCATCGGTTTGTTTTGAAAATGTACCAGATTGATAACGTACAATTGTATATGTTTCTTGAATAGGCCCCATATTAAATTCCCCTTTATATGTATTTTTCTCCATATTTATCATAAAACATCGAAAAAACAAAAGCATCTACTAACAAGAAGATGGCAGATTATTTTGGTTATTATTGTATATGTACGATATAATAGATTTGTAGAATAGCGACATTTTCAAGCTTTCGTAGTTATACCTTATAACATCTAGAATCGACTTCCAAAGGAAAGTATTTCAACAGGGCGCTTCAAAAATATGTACAACACAATTATGAAAACGGATTCATAATTGTGTTGTACAGTTAGTTGTAAGGAGAGGGAAAACTATGACAGAACAGACAGTCCGTGTAACCGTTGATGGTAAAGAATTTTTCGTATCAGGTGAAAAGACGATACTCCAATTGTTTAACGAAAGTAATTTAGAACATCCTCAAATTTGTCATGTACCAGAGGTAGATCCTATTCAAACTTGTGATACATGTATTGTAGAAGTGAATGGAAGTTTACTACGTGCCTGTTCGACGAAGTTGGAAGATGGCATGCATATTGAGAGGCAATCGGAACGTGCAAAGGAAGCACAAACTGAAGCGATGGATCGAATATTAGAGAATCATTTATTGTATTGTACAGTATGTGATAACAATAATGGTAACTGTAAAGTCCATAATACAGTACATATGATGGAGATTGAAGAACAGAAATATCCATATGAACCGAAAGTAAGTGCATGCGAAGTGGATACGTCGCATCCATTCTATCGATACGATCCAAATCAATGTATTGCTTGTGGGCAGTGTGTAGAAGTATGCCAAAATTTACAAGTAAATGAAACTTTATCGATTGATTGGAGTTTAGACCGTCCACGTGTTATTTGGGACAATGGTGTGAGTATAAATGACTCGTCTTGTGTTAGCTGTGGGCAATGTGTAACAGTTTGTCCTTGTAATGCATTAATGGAAAAAACGATGCTAGGAGAAGCTGGATTTATGACTGGTTTAAAACCAGATGTGCTTAATCCAATGATTGATTTTGTAAAAGATGTAGAGCCTGGATATAGCAGTATTTTAGCAGTTTCAGAAGTAGAGTCCGCGATGCGTAAGACGAAAATTAATAAGACAAAAACAGTTTGTACATTTTGTGGTGTAGGTTGTTCATTTGAAGTATGGACGAAAGATCGTCAAATTTTAAAAGTGCAACCTGTTTCAGATGCACCGGTTAATGGTATTTCCACATGTGTAAAAGGAAAATTCGGATGGGACTTTGTGAACAGTGAAGAGCGTATTACAAAGCCGTTAATTCGCCAAGGGGATATGTTTGTTGAGGCTTCATGGGAAGAGGCTCTTGAAGTTGTTACATCTAATATGCAACATATTAAATCAGAGTATGGTAGCGATGCGTTTGGGTTTATTTCTTCTTCGAAAGTAACAAATGAAGAAAACTATCTTATGCAAAAACTAGCTCGTCAAATATATGGAACAAATAATGTAGATAACTGCTCCCGTTATTGCCAATCTCCAGCAACAGACGGTTTATTTAAAACTGTCGGTATGGGCGGAGATGCTGGAACAGTGAAAGATATTGCTGAGGCAGGTCTTGTTATTATTGTTGGGGCAAATCCAACAGAAGGACATCCTGTACTTGCAACTAGAGTGAAGCGTGCTCATAAATTACATGAACAAAAACTAATTGTCGCAGACCTTCGTAAACATGAAATGGCGGAGCGTGCTGATATATTTGTTCACCCGAGTCAAGGGACGGATTATGTATGGCTTGCTGGGATAACGAAATACATTATCGATCAAGATTGGCACGATAAAAAGTTCATAGCTGAAAATGTAAAGAATTTTGATGAATATAGCAAAATGCTAGAAAAATATACGCTTGATTATACTGAGGGAATTACAGGGATTTCTAAAGCTCAGTTAAAAGAAATGGCTCGTATGGTATATGAAGCAGATGGTACTTGTGTACTTTGGGGAATGGGTGTAACTCAAAATACAGGAGGAAGTACAACGTCAGCAGCAATTTCAAATTTACTTCTCGTTACAGGTAACTACCGTCGTCCTGGTGCCGGTGCGTATCCGTTACGCGGGCATAATAACGTACAAGGTGCTTGTGATATGGCGACATTACCGAACTGGCTTCCGGGTTACCAAGCTGTTTCAGATGATGTGCATCGTGCGAAATTTGAAAAAGCATACGGTACTACCATTCCGAAAGAACCGGGATTAAATAATATCGCAATGTTACTTGCGGCCGAAGAAGGAAAACTGCGTGGTATGTATGTTATGGGAGAAGAAATGGCTTTAGTAGATTCAAATGCCAACCATGTACAACATATTTTAGCGAATTTAGACTTCCTTGTTGTTCAAGATATGTTCTTATCGAAAACAGCTCGTTTCGCCGATGTTATTTTACCAGCAGCACCAAGCTTAGAAAAAGAAGGAACGTTTACGAATACAGAGCGCCGTATTCAAAGATTATACGAAGTATTGAAACCGCTTGGTGATTCAAAACCAGATTGGTGGATTTTACAAAAAGTAGCTCGTGCACTGGGCGGAGACTGGAATTATGGAAGTCCAAGTGAAATTATGGACGAAATTGCATCGCTTGCACCGTTATACTCTCAAGCGACGTACGACCGTCTAGAAGGCTGGAATAGTTTATGTTGGGGTAGCCATGATGGTAGTGATACACCATTATTATATGTAGATGGATTTAACTTCCCAGACAAACTAGCACGTTTATCACTAGATGAATGGGTTCCGCCAGTTATAGCACCAGATGAGTATGATTTACTATTAAATAATGGCCGTATGCTAGAGCATTTCCATGAAGGGAATATGACGAATAAGTCGGCTGGTATTTTATCTAAAGTGTCTGAAGTATTTGTTGAAATTTCACCTGAACTTGCTAAAGAACGCAATGTGAAAGATGGTGGTCTTGTAGAGTTAGCATCACCATTTGGAAAAATCAAAGTACAAGCGCTTGTTACAGATCGTGTAACTGGAAATGAGTTATATTTGCCGATGCATGCGACAGTAAATGAAGAGGCAATCAATATTTTAACAGGAACAGCAACAGACATTTATACGTGTACACCAGCTTATAAACAAACAATGGTGAAACTGCGCGTATTACGTGAAAAAGGAAATCGTCCGTTACCATCTTCAAACCCGAGAGATAAAAAACGTCATCCGCAAAATGGTGTTGAAATCGAGCGAAAGTGGCAAAGAAAACAATACGTATCACTTGTGGACCAGAATTAGGGGGCGGAGATAATGGCAAAAGAGATTACTTTAATTAAAAAGAAGATTGTAACAGAAGAAGAAAAAAAACAGCAAGTAACAGATGAGTTGTTAAATGATCTAGCTGAAAATAGAGAAGCAGTAGAAGAGACGATGCAGCTATTAGCGCAGTTGCAAAAAGCTGGAATTTTAGATGCAGCAATTAGTTTACTTGCTGCAAAAGAAGATGTTTCCAAAATAGCTGTTGAACAATTGAATCGTGAACCAGTAAAAAACGCATTAAACAATATGATGGGGGCAGGAGAGGCATTATCTTCAGTGGACCCAGAAATAACGAAACAAATAACATCTAGTTTAGTCACTGGATTACAATTTGCAACGGATGAGCTGAAAAACGGAAAGAAAACAAAAGTGATGGATTTCTTTAAAGTGTTAAAAGATCCAGATATCAATAGAGCAATTACATTCGGTTTTAGCTTCTTGAAAGCATTTGGTCAAGGGTTAGAGAAAAAATAGAGTAAATGAAAAAGTGATGGCAAGTAGCCATCACTTTTTCATTGTATGTATAAGAGTGTTCATGTTAAGCGGAATATATTATTATTAAAAAGATGGGTTGGAAATGGAAATGTGGAATCCATCTCAAATATCGTTTTAGAATGTGGAGGAATATATGCAACACCGTAAAAGACTATCTATACCAGGGGTAATGGGACATTCCTTTCAAACAGTTAGATTTGCTTTTTGGAATGTATTAACCTTTCAACTTGCTTATAAATTATTAGCAGCGATTGTATTTGTCCCGCTATTTGGGATCATTTTTAATAAGTTATTGTATTTTGGTGGTTATGCAAATGCGACGAATGATGAATTATTAGCGTTTTTAAAGACACCATACGGCATTTTGGCAATCGTAATTTTATCATTGTTAGCACTGTTTCTTATCTTTACGGAATTTGCGGTGCTTATTATCATTTCGTACTTCGCTCATAAAAGACAAAAGGTGAAATTACGTCCGATTTTATATAAAACCGTAACGTATTTACCTACTCTTTTCACATATTGCTTACCAGGATTTATTTTATATGCTGTCGTATTGTTACCTCTTTTAAATCTTGGATATGAAACGGCATTAATTCCGCAAATTCAAATTCCTAACTTTATTACAGGAGAACTGTTTAAGACAACGATGGGACAAGTTGGTTATTACACGTTCTTTGCTGTAGTTGCGTATTTGAACCTTCGCTGGATTTTTGTTCTACCTATTGTTGTTTTAGAGCAAAAGCCGTTTCGCACAGCAGCACGTAAAAGTGCAACGTTAGTAAAAGAAAGTTTTTTTAAAGTACTATTCTTTTTAGTAGGATTTTTTATTTCAATAGGGATTGTGTACGGTGTATTTTTTGGAATGTATTTATTGTGTCTATGGGGCATGTATGAATTTACAAATCCACAGGGAACATTTGCATTATTAGCAGAATCAACAATGTCTGTATTTTTAACGAGTACATTGTATTTATTTAGTTTTATCGTGACGCCATTTTATATTATGGCAATAACACGATTGTATTTACAAAAGGTTCCGGTTGAAGATGTTTTATTAGAAGAAGGATTAGATTATTCGAAAACAAAAGCAGATAAATGTTTCTTCCAAAAACATCGTTGGAAATTTATTGGTGTATATATTGTAGGAATTATTACTGCCGGAATGGTCGTTGCCTTCATTGTAACGTTTATTTCAAATTCATATAAAGAACCAATTATTATGGCTCATCGTGGTTATATTTCAAAAGGTGTAGAGAATACGAAAGAAGCTCTGCAGGGGGCTATTGATGCCAAAGCAGACTACGCTGAAATTGATGTACTGCAAACAAAAGACGGTGAACTAGCAGTTATACATGATTTGAAGCTAAAACGTCTTGCGAATGCTAATGTTCACGTGTCAGATTTAACGATGGAGGAGTTAAGACAGCTTACCCTTAGTCAAGATGGGTTTTCAGGACAAATAAGTACACTTGATGAGATCATTAAGCTGGCAAAAGGAAAAATCAAACTTAATATTGAAGTGAAGCTTCATGGTGGCGAAAAAGATTTCGTAAACAAAGTATTAAAAGCGATTAAAGATAATGAATTTGAGAAGCAATGTGTCATTCAAACGTTACACTATCCGCTTATTAAAGAGTTTAAACGTGCAAATCCAAATATAAAAGTAGGATATATACTGTATGCGAGTAGAGCTAACTTAAAGAATGTGAAGGCTGATTTTTATGTAGCAGAAGAATACATGTTAAATAAGAAATTAGTAAAAGAAGCAAGGAAGTTAAACAAGCCAATTTACGTATGGACAGTAAATGATATGGAAAGTTTAAAGGCATATTATAAGTTAAACGTGGATGGTATCATTACCGATTACCCTGAAGAAGCACGTGAAACAATTAAGATGTTAAAAGAGCAAGAAGATCGTGAAAGTGATATGTTTGATAAAATTACTGAAACGACAGAAGATTTATTTTCGAAGTTATTTATGATTTACTCAGCTGCTGGCTAAATGCCAGTAGCTGTTTTTTTGTGAAAAGAATATATTTCTAAAGTATTGAACAAAGTAATAAGTGTATATGTATACGTCATTGCTTAGTTTTTTTACATTGTTAAATTATTGTCAAATAATAAATAATTACTATGCATTTTGAATGGATATAATAAAAATAGAGTAATAGATGATGGAGTGGTACGAAGAACCCAATAAAATCAATGTTTTATATATTTACACTATTCTAAATATATAAACTTTAAAAAAATAGTATGTTAGCGTTTTCATAACTTTTAAGTTATGCTAGAATAAGGACATAAGTTATTAATTATTTAAAAAAGAAAAAAGAATTCCTTTTTTCTGTTAATTATAAGGGGGCATTTCATTATGCGTATTGGGGTACCAGCAGAAATTAAAAACAACGAAAACCGTGTGGCAATGACACCAGCAGGTGTTGTACATTTAGTTCGTAACAATCACGAAGTATTCATTCAAAAGGACGCAGGTGTAGGATCTGGTTTCACAGATGCTCAGTATGTTGAAGCGGGAGCGAAAATTGTTGATACGGCTGAAGAAGCTTGGAACATGGAAATGGTTATGAAAGTTAAGGAACCAGTTGAAAGCGAATACAAACACTTCAGCGAAGGTTTAATCTTATTCACATACTTACACTTAGCTCCAGAACCAGAATTAACAAAAGCGTTAATTGAAAAGAAAGTTGTTGCTATCGCATATGAAACAGTACAATTAGAAAACCGTTCATTACCATTACTTGCACCTATGAGTGAAGTAGCTGGTCGTATGGCTGCACAAATCGGTGCGCAATTCCTTGAGAAAAACAAAGGCGGTAAAGGTATCTTACTTGCAGGTGTTCCAGGAGTTAAACGTGGTAAAGTAACAATTATCGGTGGTGGACAAGCTGGTACAAATGCTGCTAAAATTGCAGTTGGACTAGGTGCGGATGTAACAATCATCGACTTAAGTGCAGAACGTCTTCGTCAATTAGATGACATTTTCGGAAACCAAGTAAAAACTTTAATGTCTAACCCGTACAACATTGCAGAAGCTGTAAAAGAATCTGATCTTGTAATCGGTGCAGTATTAATCCCAGGTGCAAAAGCGCCAAAACTTGTAACAGAAGAAATGATTAAATCAATGGAACAAGGTTCTGTTGTTGTAGATATCGCGATTGACCAAGGTGGTATTTTCGAAACAACTGACCGTATTACAACTCATGATAACCCAACTTATGAAAAACACGGCGTTGTTCATTATGCAGTTGCAAATATGCCAGGTGCGGTTCCACGTACATCAACTCTTGCATTAACAAACGTAACAGTACCATATGCAGTACAAATTGCTAACAAAGGCTACAAAGAAGCTTGCCTAGGCAATACTGCATTATTAAAAGGTATTAATACATTAGAAGGCTACGTAACATTCGAAGCAGTTGCAGAAGCTCACGGTGTAGAGTACAAAGGTGCTAAAGAATTATTAGAAGCAGAAACAGTATCTTGCTAATAGAAGCATTATACAAAACAAAATCGAACAATATATAAAACAACATGATAAGAGCTAAGAGATAATACCTCTTAGCTCTTCTTGGTAAAAGGGGGCATTCATCGTGGCCAACCTATTTAAAAAGAAATCCGTTACGCAATTGTTAGGGGAAAGTAAAAGTAAAACTTTGACGAAAACGCTAGGGGCATTTGACCTAACAATGCTAGGGATTGGTGCGATAATTGGTACAGGAGTTCTAGTATTAACGGGATTAGTAGCAGCAAGAGATGCTGGTCCAGCAGTTATTTTTTCATTCATGATTGCAGCAATTGTTTGTGGATTTGCAGCTTTATGTTATGCAGAGGTTGCATCTGCACTTCCTGTTTCAGGTAGTGTGTACACATATTCATATGCAACAATTGGTGAGTTTGTTGCCCATTTAATGGGATGGACATTGCTATCCGTATATGTCGTAACGACTGCCGCGGTAGCTGGCGGATGGACAGGTTATTTCAATAATTTAGTGAGTGGATTGGGACTTGAAATTCCAAAAGCGTTGTTAACGATTCCATCGCAAGGTGGTATGGTGAACTTACCCGCAGTTATCGTTACGTTGGTGATAACTTGGTTATTATCACGAGGTACAAAAGAAAGTAAGCGTGTGAATAACATAATGGTATTAATTAAAATTGGTATTGTTGTTTTATTCATTGCAGTTGGTGTATTCTACGTGAAACCAGAAAACTGGATACCATTTGCACCGTACGGCTTAAGTGGAGTCTTTGCCGGAGGAGCAGCAGTATTCTTCGCTTTCTTAGGATTTGATGCATTAGCAACTTCTGCTGAAGAAGTGAAAAATCCACAACGTGATTTACCGATTGGTATTATTGCTTCATTAGTCATTTGTACAATCATTTATGTTGTAGTTTGTCTCGTTATGACAGGTATGGTTTCTTATAAGGAATTAGATGTACCTGAAGCGATGGCCTATGTATTAGAAGTTGTAGGACAAGATAAAGTGGCTGGTGTAATCGCTATTGGAGCTGTAATTGGTATTATGGCTGTAATTTTCGCATACATCTACGCTACGACACGTGTATTCTTCGCTATGAGCCGTGACGGTTTATTGCCAAAATCTTTTGCGAAAATTAACAAGAAGACAGAAGCACCAACATTTTCAGTTTGGTTAACAGGAATTGGTAGTGCTTTAATTGCCGGATTTATCGATTTAAAAGAATTGTCGAATTTAGCGAATATTGGAGCGTTATTAACATTTGCGATGGTTGGTGTAACTGTCATCATTCTTCGTAAAACGCATCCGAAATTACAACGTGGATTTATGGTACCACTTGTACCAATCTTACCGATTATTTCAGTTGCAAGCTGTCTATTCTTAATGGTAAATCTACCGTTAAAAACATGGATATACTTCGGTGTTTGGTTAGCAATCGGAGTGGTTGTATACTTTGTTTATTCGAAAAAACATAGTCATTTAAAAGACGATGGAAGTTCGCAAGATAGTTTAGAAAAAGCTAATTAAAGGGATATAAAGTTAGTAAGCCTTGTGCGTCTAGGGAGCGCGCAAGGTTTTTTTGTGCAAATAAAGGGGACCTATGTTATTTTGTCGAATTTTTATGTCGGAATATGAAAATGGGGTGGAAAGATGGAGAGGAAAGTTGTCGTTGGAGCAGAGGGGTATAATAATAACCCAGGTTGGTTACATACAAATGGGGATGAATTAAATTTATTAAGAAGAGAAACGTGGATTAATAAATTTCAGACTAATTCTTTATCAGTAATTTTGGCTGAGCACGTATGGGAACATTTATCGTATGAAGAAGGTATAGAAGCAGCTAAAATATGCTATGAGTTTTTAGAAGATAGTGGATATATTCGCTGCGCAGTGCCGGATGCATTTTTCCCAAATGAAGAGTATCAGCGTGGTGTGCAAGTGGGAGGACCTGGCCCATTAGATCATCCAGCTGCAAGCCATAAAATTGTACATAACTACAAAACGATTATATCTATGTTTGAAGCAGCAGGTTTTCAAGTAAAGCTTTTAGAATACTGTGATGAGAATGGCCAGTTTCATTATAGTGATTGGGAAGAGAACGGTGGATTTATTTATCGATCGAAACGTTTTGATCATAGAAATCAAGATGGTAAATTAGGATTTGCTTCGTTAATTGTGGATGCAGTAAAAGTTAATAAATAAGAAGGGATGCACGGTAGTTTTCGTGCATCCTTTTTGTATGAAGAGCATGATAGATGCGGAGAATATTTATATGTTTATTTTGAAATGTGAACGAAATGTTTTAAAAAATGTATGAGAATTCATTGACACATATGAATGAACGCTCATATAATAAAGGTATAAGACATATGAATAGTTGTTCATATGTTCAAATGAAGAGGTGAGCTGTGATGGCTGAAAATAAAGTAGAAACGCAACAGGAAGCATGTTCTCAAACGGTAATTCACGAGGAAATCGTGGATCAAGTAAAACAAACAATTCCGACTGATGAAAGTTTAAGTAAAGTAGCAGAATTATTTAAAGTATTAGGTGACCGTACACGTACGAGAATATTACATGCATTATTTGAAGCTGAAATGTGTGTTTGTGATTTAGCTTATTTATTAGGAATGACGCAATCTTCAATCTCACATCAGCTTCGTGTATTAAAGCAAGCAAAGCTTGTAAAGAACCGTAAAGAAGGAAAGGTAGTTTATTACTCATTAGCTGATCAACACGTAATTCATATCTTCGAGCAAGCGTTTGAACACGTAAACGAGGAAGAATAAAAAAGCGAGGAGGGAGAACGATGGCAGAAGCATTAGTGAAAAAGAAACTTATGCTAGAAGGTTTAGATTGTGCAAATTGTGCAATAAAAATTGAAAAAGGTGTTGGGAATATAGAAGGGGTAACATCTTGTTCCGTAAACTTTGCAACAAAAACGATGCTTTTAGAAACACCGCAAAATAAAGAAAATCAAGTTGTTACGGAAGCGAAGCAACTTGTTACAAAATTAGAGCCACATATTAAAGTGCAAGAAGAGCAAAAAACAAAATCAGTAAAAGAAGTATTTGTATTAGAAGGCTTAGACTGTGCAAATTGTGCAATGAAGATTGAAAATAAGGTAAAGGAAATGCCAACAATTTCAGAAGCGACTGTTGATTTCGTATCAAAGAAATTACGAGTAGAAGTTGCAAATAAACGAGAACTTGAATCGACTGTACAAAATATAAAAAATGTTGTTCAAAAATTAGAGCCTGATGTAAAAGTTGTTCGTGAAGAGGAAAAAGGACACGACCATGATCATGGTGATGGAAATGTGAAAAAGATGATAGGAAGATTAGTAGTCGGTGGAATTTTGACAGGAATTGCTGCGTTAGCCGGATTACCGCAAATGATAACAATTCCATTATTCGTCCTTGCTTATTTATTAATAGGTGGAGATATCGTTTGGAGAGCGGTAAGAAACATAACTCGCGGCCAAGTGTTCGATGAAAACTTTTTAATGGCAATTGCAACTTTAGGAGCTTTCGCGATTCAACAATATCCAGAAGCGGTAGCAGTTATGCTATTTTACCAAGTAGGGGAACTGTTCCAAAGTATTGCAGTAAATCGTTCTCGAAAATCAATTACGTCATTAATGGATATTCGTCCTGACTATGCGAATGTGAAAGTTGGAAACGAAACGAAACAAGTATCACCAGAAGATGTGCAAATTGGTGAGTATATTATCGTAAAACCAGGTGAAAAAGTACCGTTAGACGGGAAAGTAGTTGAGGGAACATCAATGATGGATACTTCAGCGTTAACAGGTGAGTCTGTACCGAGGGAAGTAGAAGTTGGTAATGACGTATTAAGTGGTTTTGTAAACCAAAATGGTGTATTAATTGTCGAAGTTACAAAAGAGTTCGGTGAATCCACTGTATCGAAAATTTTAGACTTAGTACAAAATGCAAGTAGCAAAAAAGCGCCAACAGAAAACTTTATTACAAAGTTTGCACGTTATTATACTCCTGTTGTAGTTATAACAGCAGCAATAATGGCATTTATTCCACCACTTATTTTAGAGGGTGCTACATTCTCCGATTGGATTTATAGAGCTTTAGTGTTCTTAGTAATCTCTTGTCCATGTGCGCTCGTTGTATCGATTCCTCTTGGATTCTTTGGCGGTATTGGTGGGGCATCTAAAAGTGGTATTTTAGTAAAAGGAAGTAACTATTTAGAAGCATTGAATGATGTGAAATATATCGTTTTTGATAAAACAGGAACATTAACAAAAGGTGTCTTTAAAGTTACGAAGATGGAGCCTAGTGAAGGTATCACAGCTGAAGAGCTATTAGAATATGCAGCATTTGCAGAAGTATATTCAAATCATCCGATTGCACAATCTATTCGAAATGCATATGGAAAATCAATCGATGAAAATGCTATTGAAGACTATAGTGAAATTTCTGGTCATGGTACGGTTGTAAAAGTACAAGGAAAAGAAATTTTCGCAGGTAATGCTAAATTAATGAGCAAAGAAAACATTACATTTAAGCAACCAAATACAGTAGGTACACTAGTTCATGTTGCTGTAGATGGTAAATATGCAGGTTATATTGTTATCTCTGATGAGGTAAAAGAGGATTCAAAACAAGCAATTCAAAAGTTAAAAGAACTAGGTATTAAGAAGACAGTCATGTTAACTGGTGATGCAAAATCAGTCGGGGAAGCTGTTGGTAAAGAATTAGGTTTAGATGAAGTTCATGCCGAATTATTACCACACCAAAAAGTAGAAGAAATCGAAAAGATTGATGCAGCAAAACGCGGTAAAGAAAAGATTGCATTCGTCGGTGATGGTATTAATGATACGCCAGTACTAGCAAGGGCAGACGTTGGTATTGCGATGGGCGGCTTAGGGTCAGATGCAGCAATTGAAGCTGCTGACATCGTTATTATGACTGATGAGCCTTCAAAAATTGTGACAGCAGTAAAAATTGCAAAACGTACACGTAGCATCGTATGGCAAAATATTATATTTGCATTAGGGGTAAAAGGGTTAGTGTTATTACTCGGCGCCTTTGGTATTGCAACAATGTGGGAAGCAGTCTTCTCAGATGTTGGTGTGACGTTACTTGCAGTATTAAATGCAATGCGTGTACTACGAGTAAAAGATTTATAAAAAAGAGGACGCAATTGCGTCCTCTTTTTTATTGGTTATTTTGTTGAAATTGACTCAAGAAAATAATATCAAATATTATTTTGTTTTTTAATAATTTAATATATAAATTTACAAAAATATAATATTTTTCTTATTATTTTAATATATTTTTTACAAATATCCATATAGTATTGAAAAATGGAGAAGTGGGGGAGGGACAAAACCCCACTGATTAAAGCTTCACTTTATTTTTGTATGTTTTTTTCAACCTGTTCTCGAACAGTTTGAATATAATTCATTTTATGATCCCAACATTCTTGGCTTAAATCGACAGGGTACTCTTCAGGGTTTAAAGTTCGCATATACTCTTCCCAAAATAGTGAGAGGCTGCGTTCATTATACTTTTGAATATCTAATATATTAGGTAATTCATACGCTCTTTTACCGTTAATGAAAATATCTTGATGCAGTTCGCGTGCTTCAAAGCTTGTTACGAATTTACTTATATATGTATGAACTGGATGAAACATTTTTAAACGCTCTTCTTTTCCGGGTTCTTCTGACTCTAAAGCAATATAATCGCCCTCTGCATGATCGTTAACACGGTTAATAATACGATAAATTCGTTTAAGTCCTGGGGTTGTAATTTTTTCAGGATTAGATGAAATCTTAATCGTATCATTTAATTTTCCGTCAGTATCTTCAATAGCGACTAGTTTATAAACAGCCCCTAATGCTGGCTGCTCAAAGGATGTAATCAGCTTTGTACCAACACCCCATACATCAATTTTTGCCCCTTGAGATTTCAAGTGCATAATCGTATATTCATCTAAATCGCTAGAAGCGATAATTTTTGTGTTTGTAAATCCAGCTGCATCAAGTTGTTTTCGGGCCTCCTTTGATAAATATGCCATATCACCACTATCAAGGCGAATGCCATAAAAATCGATACGATCTCCGAACTCTTTTGCAACACGAATCGCATTTGGAACACCAGATTTTAATGTGTCGTATGTATCGACAAGAAATACACATTTTTTATGTGTTTCAGCATATTTTTTAAATGCAACATATTCATCGCGATATGCTTGAACGAAAGAATGGGCATGTGTGCCAGCTACAGGGATGCCGAATCGTTTCCCAGCGCGAACGTTACTTGTAGATGAAAAACCACCAATAAAGGCAGCTCGTGTTCCCCAAAGGGCAGCATCAAACTCATGAGCGCGTCTTGTACCGAACTCTAAAAGCTCATCATTATTTGCAGCGTGCTTCATACGTGCAGCTTTTGTAGCAATTAATGTTTGGTAATTTACAATATTTAAGAGGGCAGTTTCAATTATTTGTGCCTCGCCAAGCGGTGCATCAACACGTAATAATGGTTCGTTATTAAAAACAACTTCGCCTTCTTGCATACTACGAATCGTGCCAGTAAATTTCATGTTTTGTAAATAATGAAGGAAGTCTTCTTCAAATTGCAGCTCTGCTAAATAAGCGATGTCACTTTCGGTAAAGCTGAAATTTTCTATGTACTCTACAATTTTTTCAAGACCAGCAAAAACAGCATAGCCGTTTTCGAATGGAAGCTTTCGAAAGTATAGATCAAAAACAGAACGGCGAGTATGAATACCATCTTTCCAATATGTATAAGCCATGTTGATTTGATATAAATCTGTATGTAAGGCGTAACTATCGTCTTTATAATGATTCATTGCGAAAACACCTCCGTAATTTGGTTATAGTATACCAATTTTTCCCCTTTCGTAGCAAAGAAGTAATAGGGGATTGAAGTCAAGAGAGAAAAAAATGAAATAATGCATATTTTTTAGAAAATTTACATTTATCAATTTATATTTCTCTAGATTTTATGTATTATTAGAGTAGTGGGGGTAATGAGAATGGAGGAGGACAATGCAACAAACATTAGAAAAAATAGGCAAGCAAGTTTTTTATAAACGGCTACAGCAAAAAATGACACAAGAAGAATTATGTCAGGGCATTTGTTCTGTCTCATACTTAAGTAAGATCGAAAATGGAAAGATTGAAGCATCAGAAGAAATTCTACAATTGCTCTGCACAAGACTAGAAATTGCTGTGACGGATTTGAGAGATGTAGAAGAAGATGTGAAAGTGAAGTTGGACGAGTGGTTGAATGCATTAGTTCATTTGGACAAGCAACAAGTAGAGCGCATATACGAAGAGTTGCAAGGTGAAATGAAGCATGTGTTGGATTTTGAAATTATAAATTATTATAAACTGCTGTATACACGTTATTTAATGATGAAGCGGGATCTCCCTGCTGTTGAAGAAGAATTGGACGGATTGAAGAAAGTGTATAAGAAATACTCGCCTTTTCAGAAGATGTTATATACGTATAATAAGGCATTATTATATTCTGTGCAGTACAAATATACGCAGGCATTAGAATATCTGTTAAAGACGGAATCGATGGCGAAAGAGTTAGGATATTATGAAACAGGAATATATTATAATTTGGCATTGACATATAGTCAGATGGAAATAGACCATATGACATTATATTTTGCTAATGTGGCATTAGAAGGTTTTAAAAGTGAATATAAATTTAGAAATATAATTAATTGTAAGTTTTTAATTGCGTTTAGTTATACTAGAAAAAAACAATATAATGAAGCTATGGAAATCTATAATCATATCATAAGAGAAGCAACTTCTTTTGCTGATAAAGATAATATTCTTTCTATTGCTTTAAATAATATTGGTTATCTGTACTACCGACAAAAAAATTATGCCAAGGCGAAAGAGTATTATATAGAATGCTTAAAGTATAAAAAAGAAGAGGATATGAATTATATTGATGCCATGTATGAGCTCTCATTACAGTGTATTCAATTAGGAGAACTTGAGGAAGCGGCTGAATGGATTGAAAAAGGTATCCTTGCTGCAAGGAAAGATGATAGATACAAAGGGATGTTATATTTATTGTTAAATTTAAGATATAAATATTTTGAAGAAAGAGACCTCTATAAAAAATTTCTAGAAACAGAAGTAGTTCCTTTCTTTAAAACAGAGGAAAATATAAAAGATTTAAAGAAAGTATACTTAGAACTAGCTGAATACTTAGAAGAATGCTCAGATTTTAAAGAAAGTAATCGCTATTATAAATTAGCGATTACTTTATTAGAAGAGTAAAGAGGAGGGATAGTATGAAAAAGTTAATTGCAGGAACATTTGTGGTTATGGCAATTGCAGCTGTAGTATTGGATATTCAGTATGCTTGGAAGCCGGATACTCTAGGGCAAGAAGCTAAAACAGTTGAACAAATTAATTTATAAAAAAAACCCTTTCCCAACGGAAAGGGTTTTTTTTCAATATTTGTTCCTCAAAATTCTACAACACTTGAGAAAGAAATTAATTGAATTTTTAGTATATTAATAGTGGAAACATAATGATAATATGAAACTACTCTTTTTCAAAAATTTTTTATTAGGGGGAATGTTAGATGAAAAAGAAGAGTTTAGCGTTAGTGTTAGCGGCAGGAATGGCAGTTACTACGTTCGGAGGGACAGGCTCTGCATTTGCGGATTCTAAAAATGTACTCTCTACTAAGAAGTACAATGAGACGGTACAGTCACCGGAGTTTATTTCTGGTGATCTAACTGGAGCGACTGGTAAGAAAGCGGAATCTGTTGTGTTTGATTACTTAAACGCGGCAAAAGGTGATTATAAGCTAGGGGAAAAGAGTGCGCAAGATTCTTTCAAAGTAAAACAAGTGAAAAAAGATGCTGTAACTGATTCAACAGTAGTACGTATGCAACAAGTTTACGAGGGAGTACCTGTATGGGGGTCTACTCAAGTAGCTCACGTAAGTAAAGATGGTTCTTTAAAGGTATTGTCTGGAACAGTTGCGCCTGATTTAGACAAAAAGGAAAAGTTAAAAAACAAAAATAAGATTGAAGGCGCAAAAGCAATTGAAATCGCGCAGCAAGATTTAGGAGTAACACCTAAATATGAGGTAGAACCAAAAGCGGACTTATATGTATATCAAAACGGTGAAGAAACGACATATGCATACGTTGTAAATCTAAACTTCTTAGATCCAAGCCCAGGAAATTACTACTATTTCATTGAGGCGGAAAGCGGTAAAGTATTAAATAAGTTTAATACAATTGATCATGTAACAAATGATGATAAGTCTCCTGTTAAACAAGATGCTCCTAAACAGGATGTGAAAGCGGTTATAAAGCCTGTAACAGGAACGAATAAAGTAGGAACTGGTAAAGGTGTATTAGGAGATACGAAATCGCTTAATACAACGTTATCTGGATCATCTTACTACTTGCAAGATAATACGCGCGGAGCAACAATTTTCACATATGATGCGAAAAATCGTTCGACGTTACCAGGAACATTATGGGCAGATGCAGATAATGTTTTCAATGCAGCGTATGATGCAGCAGCAGTAGATGCTCATTACTATGCAGGTAAAACATATGATTACTATAAAGATACATTTAACCGAAATTCTATTAATGATGCAGGAGCACCATTAAAATCAACTGTTCATTACGGAAGTAAGTATAATAATGCATTCTGGAACGGTTCACAAATGGTATACGGAGATGGTGATGGTGTAACATTCACTTCATTATCTGGTGGTATTGACGTAATTGGTCACGAATTAACGCATGCAGTTACGGAAAATAGCTCGAATTTAATTTATCAAAATGAATCAGGAGCATTAAATGAAGCAATTTCTGATATTTTTGGTACTTTAGTAGAATTCTATGATAACCGTAACCCAGATTGGGAGATTGGTGAAGATATTTATACACCTGGTAAGGCGGGAGATGCACTTCGTTCTATGAGTGATCCAGCGAAATATGGTGACCCAGACCATTATTCTAAGCGTTACACTGGTTCAAGTGATAACGGTGGCGTTCATACAAACAGTGGTATTATTAACAAACAAGCTTATTTATTAGCAAATGGTGGTACGCATTCTGGTGTAACTGTAACTGGTATCGGTAAAGATAAATTAGGTGCGATTTACTACCGTGCAAATACACAGTATTTCACGCAATCTACTACATTTAGTCAAGCTCGTGCTGGTGCAGTACAAGCTGCAGCTGATTTATATGGTGCTAGCTCTGCAGAAGTAACAGCAGTTAAGCAATCATTTAGTGCTGTTGGTGTAAACTAAGGCTTTAAGGGATAGTTATTAATAAAATACCTCGAACATAAAGAAGGAGCATAGGCTCCTTCTTTATTTTTTTCTCCATTTTTTCCACAAATAAAATAATCCAACACAACCCGCGATTGTTATAATCCACTTCGCTTCATTTGTTCCGTTTATGACATGATATGCAGAATATACTTCAATCAATAAGGCCGGTATTTTCCCTATTGTGCTGGCAATACTGAAAGAGAGTAATGACATCTTGCCTAGAGCTGCAAATAAAGTAACGATACTGGACGGAATGAAAGGAATAAAACGAAAAGATAGGACGAGTAGAAATGCCTCTCTGCCTTCTACGTAAAGAAGGCGCTCTACCTTTGGATACTTATTTACTTTATCGTGAGTGAACCTTTGAAGGCCTATACGATAAATATAAAACGAGATAATAGCCCCTAATGCCTCACCTGTGATCGAAATGATTGTACCATTTGTTACACCGAAGAGTTGTATATTAATAGCGGTCAAAAAAATACTAGGGATAAAACCTAAAAGACTGATGATGATGTTGATTAATATACTAAGTGGAATTGCGATTGAATAATAGTCTGTTAAGAAGTTTTGAATTGTTTCAGCCATTCTTTAAAATCCTTTATCTTTTTTTGCATTACACCATATTTACATTGTATAGGCAAGTACAAATTTACATAATGTAAAAAACAGTTGATAGAAAGGTATTTATATACCTTATATAGGTATTGGGTATATGAAAGTAGGGGTATATTTAGTTTGTTTGAAAAACACTTCGTGAATCCTGTGTTTAAAGGGTTTATGGAGTGTTTCGATTGGTGTTTTAATCTGGGAAATAATTATAAAAACATGGGGGTATATTTTAAAAAGGGCGAAAAATAGTAATTTGATGAAAGGGGGGTGGAAAATATAGCAAAATGAATGAGGATTTTAAAACTGTATACATTTTTTCTTTGTGAAATTGACTTTTAGTGGAGTTACGATAATAATCATGGAAGAGGTGATACGATGAAACGATTAAGTAGTCTTTTCTTGAGTAGTTTATTGGCACTAATGCTGATTTTAAGTGGATGTGCAGGAAAAGAACAAAAAACAGAAAAACCAAAAGAGGATCATTCTACATCAGTAGAAAAAATTAGTGATAATATTTTAGATGAAATGGAAGGGCCACCTAAAAATGGTCATACGATTGAAAGGCATGTAGGCAAATCAGAAGAGGATTTGAAGAATCGTTTGAAGACAGATAAAGTTTCAGCGGCAAGTACATACTATGATAAGGAAACAGCGACAAAGGCTGTGAAAGATAGTTTAAAACAACATGATAAAGAAATTCAGGATTGGTTGAAAAACTCTAAAGAGGCTCGTCTTGTATTGAATACAACTCATTCATTCCCAGTTGGAAAAACAGTAATAAAGAAAAATATGAATGTAAAAGACAAACTAGTGAAGACTGTTACTGTTTTAGCGAGAGATAAATCAGGAAATCTAGGATTTAAGATTATTACTTCTTATCCATCAGATAAATAAAGGGGGGAGTATATATGTATCCAACATTACAATACTTTCTTAAATCGTACTGTACGTTAAGTATTCGTGAGGATGAAATAGTAAGCGTGATGGAAGAGTTTATAGAGCAAGAGGACGAAGAGATTGTTTTGAAATTACGCGATGAATTAGTAAATATGAAGAAAAAGAACGCGTGGGAAGAAGCGTGCGTATTAGCTGCGAAGCAAGGCAATCGTGTGTGGTCTTTAGAAGAAACGAAAGATCATCTGGAAATTTTTTCACTATTATTGCAAAAGAAAAAGGCGTGAGTAGATCACGCCTTTTTGTATACGCTTTTTGAAATTTGTCCGTTTGATATTATCTCATTGTTTTGGGGCACTTTTATATACGCTTTTTGAAATTTGTCCATTTGAGAGTACTTCACCGTTTTGTGTTACTTTTTTATACGTAACCGCTGTTATTTTATCACCAGTATTACTAATTACTTGAGAAGAAACTTCAACATTTTTACCAGTATTTGTACCGAAAATACGTGTAGTAATACTACCGCCATTTGAAAATGCTTGAATGTAAATATGCTTACCTGTATTGTTTTTAAATTTTAAATCCGGACCATAATCTGCCACTGCTGCATCCTGCCCAAGTGGTAAATAATTTACGGGCATAGAATGATTGCTTCGAGAAACAATTCCTAAATCTGCCCTTAAAGCTGCGCTGTATAAAGTACTACTTACTTGGCAAACGCCTCCACCTGCACTTTGTATAACTTTACCTTGTGAATATACTGCTGCGGATTTATAACCATGTGCAGCATCAGTTACGCCAACACGGCCATTAAAACTAAACGTTTCATCAGGTGCTACAATAACTCCACTTAACGTATTAGCTGACTTATTTACGTTATAGGATTGATTTCCATTACGGCCAGCCATTGGGGTAGAGTATTCAGCAATCACTTCTTTAATCCCCATTTGTTGTATATCTTCTGTAGAACGTTCAGGTTTTATTAGTGTAACTGGTAATACAACATCGGGTGTGCCAGAAGTAATAGCTGCGCTTGTTAAATCGGTTAATTTTCCTTTATCAATTTTTTCTCCATTTTGACTTTGGCTAATATTTACTGTAGAGCCTTCAACACTTAATTCGGCGTTGACAGGATTTTTTAATGTTTCATTATATTTATCCTTTATAAAGGTTTCATAAGTTGTTGTATTTAATTGTGGTGCTAATTTATAGTCACGTTTTACTTCACCGTTTTCAGCTTGCTTACGCATGTTGTAACGATTCATTACGTTCCCTTCTTGTTCTTTAAAGATATTGTCGACAATATCCTTCTCTTTATAATCTACTCCCAAATCTTTCCACGTGTAATTTTGCTTATCATTTTGGAATACGTAGTTAAGCGATTTTTGATTTAATTCATTTATCTTTTGATTAACAAGGGCTTGAATATCTGCTTTATTTTTTCCATCAAGAGAAATACCTTCAAATGTAGTGTTTGGTAGTGCAGTTGTATTTAGTTGATTATTTAATTTGGATACATATTGATATCCACCAATACCACCAACACAAAGTAATATGCCACCAGCAATAGCGGAACCAATCAGTATTTTGCTTAGCTTCATTTATTTCCCCCAGAAAAATTTGTATAAATATATGTATTACATTTTTTGTATAAAAATGATGAAAATAACATTATGTACGTCCTAGTATACTATTATTTTCACTACGTGTGTAATGTTTTCATAAAAAATGTTACACTGTTGTAATAATTGTCTCTTTTTGTCACAATATGCATGAGAAATATGTTGAAAATTATAATAAAAAGGCTGCTTAGAAAAATCTAGCAGCCTTTTTATTATAATTTTTTATGCTCATTTTTATTCGTAACACCGAGATGTTCTTGAAGTGTTGTCGATATATCATTAACACTCTTTTCGTTTGGAACGTAATAATAAATACCACCTATATATTTATCAGTACCTTCCACTTGCAATTTATCCATTTTTAAATTTGAATCCATTGAATTTTTTGCAATAGTCATCATATCATCAAAAGTTAAATTTGTTTTTAAGTCTGTATCGACAGCATCTAATAGGCTTCCGATTTTATTAATGGAATTGAGAGATAGGGCTTTTTCAGCAATAGCCTCTAAAACAAGTTGTTGTCGTTGACCACGCATATAATCACTATCAATATGACGCGTTCTAGCTAGTGCAAGTGCTTCTTCTCCATTTAAATGTTGACGCCCTTTTTTTAGGTGAATTGCATCTGCTTCGTCGCTACTATTTTGTTCTGTGAACTCAACTGGAACGTCGACAGTTATACCACCTAGAGAATCAACAATCTTGATAAAGGATTTGAAATTAAATTTTACATAGTAATCAACTGGTACATCTAAAAATTTTTCTACTGTATCAATTGTGCTGTCTACACCACCAAATACATGTGCATGTGTAATTTTATCATATTTATCACGTGATTTAATGAAGACGCGTGAATCACGTGGAATGCTGACTAGTTTAACAGATTTATCATTTTTATTAATTGTTGCAAGTAGTAATGCATCTGTACGAGTCGCTTTTCCGTAACCTTTTTCCCTGATATCACTTTCATCAACACCCATGATCAGGACAGAAATATTATCAGTCATAGGTTTAACAGCTTTTTCACGTTTGCTGGATTTATCTCCTCGGCCGAGTTCAGAATAAGCGTTGCTTAAGACGGATTTTGCTTTACTGTATATATGGAAGGAATAGCCTCCTGCTCCCATTGCTACAATAAGTAAGGGAATAAGAATGAACCAAAGTAGGCGCTTTTTCTTTGAGCGTCCTTTTTTGGCTCGAGTTTCGTTGTTAATGTCGGATTTCATCATTTTTTCTCCTTTAAAACAATCAAAGTGTATACATCTAGAAACGTATTAAAACACATAAAAAATATTTTACGCTAAATAAAAGGTATTGTACATGTATAAAAAATAGATGTATTGATTATTTATCCCGCATTAACGGGCAGTAAAACTCCCACCTCAAAGTCCAGCGAATGCAAGGAAGTTAGGTGGGAGATAACTGCCCGTAAATGCCCGATTGGTGAGGGCTAATAATCAGTGGGGGATAGCCTCCTCTGATTAAAGTTTCACTTTATAAGACATCTATTCGTTATTGTATACAAAAGACAGGGATAAGAAAATGATAAAATTTTACCTAATTAAAGCATAATACTTACAATAATCGCAGATAAAATACTAACAAGAGTAGCGCCGTATAGTAATTTTAGGCCGAAGCGGGCAACAACATTTCCTTGTTCTTCGTTTAACCCTTTTACCGCACCGGAAATAATTCCAATGGAAGAAAAGTTGGCAAAAGAAACGAGGAAGACAGAAATAATACCAACTGTACGGATAGAGAGAGTGCTGGAAATTTTACTAAGATCCATCATTGCTACAAATTCATTTGTTACAAGCTTTGTTGCCATAATGCTACCCGCTGTGACAATTTCAGAACTTGGTACGCCGATAAGAAATGCAATAGGGGCGAATACATAGCCTATTAATTGTTGGAAAGTAATGCCGAATATAATGAGGAATAGGTCATTAATGCAACTCATTAATGCGACGAATCCAATGAGCATAGCACCGACGACAATTGCTACACGAAAACCATCAAGAATGTATTCTCCAAGCATTTCAAAGAAACTTTGTTTTTCCCCTTTTATTACCAAAATGTCTTCATCATCGTTAACGTCGTAAGGGTTAATAATGAGTACGATAATAAAACCACTAAATAAATTGAGAACGAGTGCGGTTACTACATATTTTGGTTCAATCATTGTCATATAGGCACCGACAATGGACATAGATACTGTTGACATAGCAGAGGCGCAAAGTGTATATAGTCGATGTTTTGGAATTTGGGCTAATTGTTTTTTAACCGTAATAAAAACTTCTGATTGGCCGACAATAGCGGAAGCGATGGCGTTGTAAGATTCTAATTTCCCAAGACCGTTTATTTTACTAAGAAAGAAACCAATCCAACGAATAAAGAATGGTAGTATTTTGAAATGTTGTAATATACCAATTAAGACGGAGATAAAGACAATCGGTAATAATACGTTAAGGAAAAATGGCATTTCCCCTTTATTTGCAAGACCGCCAAATACAAAGTTTATACCACTGGCAGCATACTCAAGTAGCCTCGTAAACAGGCTAGAAATTACCGTAATAAGTATGAGACCAATTTCTGTATTTAATAATAAATAGGTTAAAATTAATTGTATAATAAGCATGATAAAAATTGGTTTAAATTTAATATGTTTCTTATTGTTGCTAGCAATATAAGCAAGGAAGAAAACAACGATAAGTCCCACGAAAAAAGTAATAAATTTCATAGTAAGCCCCCTAAAAGAGATATTCTGCTATATATGTTTTTCATTTCAAGGGAGAATATGCATCTTTGGTAAAGAAAGGAATAGAGAGAGCATGAATATATGTAGAGTGCACCACGTTGCAATTATTTGTTCGAATTATGAACTGTCAAAGGATTTTTATACTCGGATATTAGGTTTTAAAGCGATAAATGAAGTATATAGAAAAGAACGAGATTCTTATAAGTTAGATTTATGTGTAGGGGAAGAATATCAAATTGAATTATTTTCATTTCCTAGTCCACCTGAGCGCCCAAGTTTTCCAGAAGCAGCTGGACTTAGACATTTAGCATTTGCTGTTACAAATATAGAAGAAGCTGTAAACCATTTAAAACAATGCGGTGTGGAGACTGAAGCGATACGTATGGATGAAATTACGGATAAAAAATTTGTCTTTTTCCAAGATCCTGATGGCTTGCCTTTAGAATTGTATGAGGCTTGAAATTGGTGAATTTTATATAGGGTTGCTTTCAAATAAATGAAGAAACTAAAGTGAAACTTCTTTTTTAAAGGAGGTGTAACTTTAGCTAAGAAAGCTAAAGGACATATGTGGATATTTTAAAATTACTGATGGTAGCCATCCTTATTGCGTTAACAGCATTTTTTGTGGCTGTTGAGTTTGCAATTATTAAGGTGCGTAGCAGTCGTATTGATCAACTCGTTAGTGAAAAACGACGAGGAGCATTGGCAGCTAAAAAAGTAACTTCGAATTTAGATGAGTATTTATCAGCATGTCAGTTAGGTATTACAATTACTGCTTTAGGGCTTGGGTGGTTAGGAGAGCCCACTATAAAACATATACTCGAGCCGTTGTTTTTAAAACTACACCTATCTCCTGCAATTGCAAGTACAGTTTCATTTATTATTGCCTTTGCAGTTATTACGTTTTTACATGTTGTCATTGGTGAACTTGCTCCGAAGACGCTCGCTATACAAAGGGCAGAGCAAGTTAGCTTATTATTATCGAAGCCAATTATTTACTTTTACCGAGTAATGTATCCGTTTATTTGGGCTTTAAATGGTTCTGCAAGGCTTGTAACAGGGTTATTCGGATTACATCCGGCTTCTGAACATGAAGTAGCTCATTCGGAGGAAGAATTACGATTAATCTTATCTGAGAGTTATGAGAGTGGAGAGATTAATCAAAGGGAATTTAAATATGTAAATAATATTTTTGAATTCGATAATAGAGTCGCAAAGGAAATTATGGTACCTCGTACGGAAGTTGTAGGTTTATATGAGGACGAACCATTTGAAACACATATTAAAATAATCGCACAAGAAAAGTACACGAGATATCCCGTATTTGGTGAAGATAAAGATGAAATTATTGGGATGGTTAATGTAAAGGATTTATTTATTCGTTATATGGATGGTAATCGAGAAGAGGGGTGCTCGATTACGCCATATACAAGGCCAGTTATTGAAGTGTTAGAAAATATCCCTATTCATGATTTGCTATTACAAATGCAAAGAAAACGAATTCCATTAGCTGTATTATATGATGAATATGGTGGTACAGCGGGGATCGTTACACTAGAAGATATTTTAGAAGAAATTGTTGGAGAAATCCGAGATGAATACGATGAAGATGAACACCCGCCTATAGAACATATAAGTGAAGTGTGTAAAATTGTAGAGGGGAAAGTGCTTATTAGCGAAGTAAATGATTTATTTGGCATACATTTGGTCGCTGATGATGTTGATACAATTGGTGGTTGGATTATGGTACAAAAACAGATCGTTGCTGAGGGGGATATTATTGAGAAACACGGCTTTTCTTTTAAAGTTCTTGAAAAGGATATGCATCAAATTAAGCGAGTTGAAATAAAGAAAGTAGAAGAATGAATGGATTTTCTATTATATAAACTTTAATAAAAAGTATATATAGAAAAATAAATGTTTGCGCTTTCAAAAAAGGTGCTATATAGTGAAAGTGGATACTGAAGAATTCATTTAATGATACTCGTATTTTATAGGGCGAATTCTTTAGATAAGGATTTAGAATGAAAAGTATAGGTGATGAAAAATGATAGCAACGAAGGATATACGTATAGAAAAAGATTTTTTAGGTGAAAAGGAAGTACCGAGTGTAGCTTATTATGGTGTACAAACATTACGTGCCGTAGAAAACTTTCCTATTACAGGATACCGCATTCATCCGTCACTCATTACGGCAATGGCAATTGTAAAAAAAGCGGCAGCGCTTGCGAATATAGATACAGGTTACTTAGCTAAAGATATCGGACAAGAAATTGCAGAAGCGGCACAAGAGATTGTTGATGGAAAGTTCCATGATCAATTTATCGTAGACCCGATTCAAGGCGGAGCAGGTACTTCAATTAATATGAATACTAATGAAGTAATTGCAAATAGAGCCTTGGAACGTATGGGATACGAAAAAGGTGAATATGCGAAAATTAGCCCAAACACTCATGTGAACATGGCCCAATCAACAAATGATGCGTTCCCAACTGGGATTCATATAGCAACTCTTATGATGCTGGAAGAACTTCTTGTTACAATGGAAGAACTTCACTCTGCTTTTCATGATAAAGCAAAAGAGTTTGATCACGTTATTAAAATGGGGCGTACGCATTTGCAAGATGCAGTTCCAATTCGCCTTGGGCAAGAATTTGAAGCATATAGCAGAGTGCTAGAGCGTGATATAAAAAGAATTAAACAGTCTCGTCAACATTTATACGAAGTTAATATGGGTGCGACAGCTGTCGGTACGGGATTAAATGCAAACCCTACTTATATAGAACAAGTTGTGAAGCATTTACGAACTTTTAGTGGTTTCCCTCTTGTTGGTGCAGAGCACTTAGTTGATGCGACGCAAAACACAGATGCATATACAGAAGTATCTGCAGCACTAAAAGTATGTATGATGAATATGTCTAAAATTGCAAATGACCTTCGTATTATGGCGTCTGGTCCACGTGTTGGGTTGGCGGAAATTCAATTACCAGCTCGTCAACCAGGTTCATCTATTATGCCGGGTAAAGTAAATCCAGTTATGGCAGAAGTAATTAACCAAGTTGCTTTCCAAGTAATTGGAAATGACCATACAATTTGCTTAGCGTCAGAAGCTGGACAATTAGAGTTAAATGTAATGGAGCCGGTATTAGTATTTAATTTAATTCAATCCATCAGTATTATGAATAACGGTTTCCGTGTATTCCGTGAATACTGTATAAAGGGAATTACAGCGAATGAAGAGTTGCTTAAGCAATATGTTGAAAAAAGTGTTGGAGTTATTACAGCAGTGAATCCTCATATTGGTTATGAAGCAGCTTCTCGCATTGCACGTGAAGCAATTGCGACAGGAAAATCTGTTAGGGAGCTATGTTTAGAACATGGTGTACTTACAGCAGAAGAGCTTGATATTATTTTGGATCCATATGAAATGACGCATCCCGAAATTGCTGGTGCTTCTTTATTAAAGAATAAAAAAATGTAATGTAAAAAGCACCGATCCATTTGGATCGGTGCTTTTTTTAGAAGATATTAAATACAGAGTTAAGTTGAAGTAAGCTAATAATAGCTAAGAAGATTAAACTATATTTCATTACTATTTTAAATAGAGCAGATTCTTGACCAACTAGTCCAACTGCTGCACAAGCAACTGCTACAGATTGTGGTGAAACCATTTTTGCGATTGTACCACCAACTACGTTTAATGAAACGAGAGTAGATGGTACGATGTTTAACTGATCGGCAGTTACTGCTTGAAGTGGTGCGAATAATGAACCACTTGATACGACTGAACCTGTAATGAATACGCCAATCCATCCTAAGATTGGAGAAAGAACTGGGAATGCATTTCCTGTAGAAGAGAATGCAAGTCCAAGTGTAGATGACATACCAGAGTAGTTTTCTACGTAAGCTAAAGCGATAACGCTACAAATTGTATATACTGGAACTTTTAGTTCTTTTATTGTTTCGATCATTAATTCTTTAATCATTTTGCCGTTTACACGGTAGACGATAAGTGAAACGATGATTGCTAATACAATCGCAGTAGTTGTAGAAGAGAATACATCTAGTTTGAAAATCGCTGCGAAAGGTGTATCAGCCTTTGTAATTGGTGCAGTTTTCATAACCGCATTATGAAGACCAGGGAATTGAATGTTAAATACTAAGTTTGCCAATGGACCATCCGGAGCAAATAAAGCTTTAATTGGTTTTAAATTAAAGATTGTTACGAATGCAGTTAAGAATACGAATGGGGACCAAGCATATAAAATTTGATTGAATGTATGAGATTCTTTTTCTTCTTGTTTTTCTTCTTTAGCAGAAGATTTTGGTTGCCAAACACGTAAGAATAATGTAAGAGCGACCATACTTACAACGGCTGCGAAAATATTAGTAAGTTCAGCGCCTAAGAAGTAAGTCACAAGGAACTGAGTAATTGCGAAAGAAACACCACTTACAAGAATACCTTGCCAAGTTTCTTTAATGCCTTTAAATCCATCTACCATTGAAACAAGTAAGAACGGTAAAACAATGCTAATGAATGGCAAAATGTAAACAGCTTGACGACCGACAGTTAATGCATCTATCCCAGTTAATTGTGCAGGTACTGTAACTGGAATACCCATAGCACCCATAGCACCACCAGCGATATTAGCTACTAAGCAAATACCTGCTGCTTTTAATGGATTAAAGCCCATACCTACAAGTAATGCAGCTGTAATAGCAACTGGAACACCGAAACCAGCTGCGCCTTCTAAGAAAGCACCGAAAGAATAAGCGATTAATAATACTTGTAAACGCTGATCATTTGTAATACTTGAAATGCTATCACGAATGACATTGAATTGTTCTGTTTTAACAGTTAATTTGTAAAGGAAGATAGCTGCGATAACGATAGTACAAATTGGATAAAATCCAGATAAAACACCGAATCCGGCAGATGCTACAGCTACAGTTGCGGGCATTTTATAAACAAATATAGCAAGAATAATAGCGACGATCACACTATAAAGCCCAGCCATGTAACCTTTCATTTTGAATCCCACTAAACAAATAATGAAGCAAAAAATTGGGAGTGCTGCGATTAGTGCAGATAACCAAATATTGTTTAATGGGTCATAAATTTGTGTCCAAGTACTCATAATAATGACAACTCCTATCTATTATATGTGAAGAAATTCACATTATTTGTGAAACTATTCACAATCAACTTACATGCTTAGTATATTCTCCTTCAACACTATTGTCAACGTGAAAAAGTATAATTATTCCATAATAGTATTAAAAGTAACATTTTGTTCATAAAGTAGACAAAAAGCGTAATCAAATTGATTTGATTACGCTTCTATAAATTATTTATATATTCTTTCATTTTTTCATATGTCATTGGTCCTACATGCTTATATTGAATGACACCGTTTGTATCGATGACAAAAGATGTTGGAATGCTGATGATTTGATATGTGGCACTTGCCTGGCCTTTCTGATCTAATAGGACGGGGAAGGTATATTTGTTTTCTTCAAGAAATTGTTTTACATTATTCGGGTCTTTTTCAGTAGCTGTCGCATTTACAGCAACAATTTCAATCCCCATATCTTTAGTATCGTGATAAAACTTTTCCATATCAGGCATTTCTATTTTGCATGGACCACACCAGCTTGCCCAAAAATTCAATATTACTTTTTTTCCTTTATAGTCTGTAAGACGAACTTCTTGACCAGTGGTTGTTTCCAGAAGGAAATCGAGGGCAGCATTGCCAACTTCAGTTCCAATGGGGATGTTTGATTTTGAAGCTATATCTTCTTTTTTGTATAGGAAGTGATTGATAATGGTCCAGCCAACCGCAATGCTAATTAACGCAAAAATAAACCATTTTTTAATATTACATCATCCTCCTTACTTAAATTTCCTTTTTATCGTAACAAAGTGGTTAAATATGGTCAAATTACTTTACGATAGGTTATCAATTATGGACGATATTTTACAATATCATTACTGTACATTTCAGTAAGGTGAAAATATAACAAAAAGCCTGATAAAACAACGTTTGTAAGCAAAGTATTGCTAGCCCTTTGTTTTGCTTTTTTATTGTATCATATAGTATAATATTCAAAATCAGGTGGGATTTTTTCTTGAACTGTGTGCTGATAAAAGTCGGAAAATTTTCTTAGCATTATAGGTTGATAAAGTTATGTCGTAACAGGAAATATAAGAACAGATATATAAATAAATAAAGAGAAAATAAAAAATGAAAATGAGGGGAATTTTATGAACCAAAACCAATTTGACTGTCGTATTTCAGAAGAAGACGTACAGATGTTAAGAGCATTAGCTCATCCACTTCGTCTACGTTTAGTAATGGAACTGATGCAGCGTGGAACATGTAATGTAACACAATTACAAGAGGTATTAGAAATTCCGCAATCAACTGTTTCGCAGCATTTAACGAAATTAAAACAAAATAAAGTAGTACGCTTTGAGAGACGCGGGTTAGAAGTGTACTATCAAATTCATAACGATAAAGTAAGTGAAGTAGTAAAAACATTATTTTCTTAATTTTTGAATATTATGGAAAGAAGACGTGTGAAATATACGTCTTTTTTTATTTGGAAAGGATCTAATAATAGGAAGATTTGAGAGCGTATATATTAGCGCGTTAGAAAGAAACAAACTATCGGTTGAAGTACTAAATTGACGGAATATATTCTGAAGGGATATGAAAAGATAGAAAGGAGTGTTGTAAGCTAAAGGAGGAATAATATAATGGATGTAAAACGTGTGAAACAGATATTATCTTCTTCAAGTAGAATTGATGTTACATACGAGGGAGTCCCCGTATGGATTGAGAGCTGTGATGAGCAGAAGGGTAGTGCTCAAGTGTATGACGTATCCAACCCAGGAGAGAGCGTTCACGTGGATGTGACGGCTTTAGAAGAGATGTAATAGAAAAGACGCTTCTAATTGTAGAAGCGTCTTTTTTATTCACTATTCCATCATATGTGCAATTTTCTTAGAGAACATAAGAAGTACTAATCCTAGCACGATTACGATAACACCGATGCTTGCGAATACTTCTAAATATCCTAAAGATTGAGTGAAAGCAGCTAATTGTCCTGCTAATAAGTTTGCAAAGCCAGTACCAGCTAACCATACACCCATTAATAAAGATGCTAATTTAAGAGGTGCGATTGCACTTACCATAGATAATCCGATTGGTGATAAGAATAATTCACCGATTGTGTGGAACATGTAAGTGAATACAATGAATAGTAAGTTTGCTTTCATTGTAATGTTACCTTCATCGCTACCAGTTTTTAGAACAGCTAAAGTTAAAACTAAGTACCCGATTCCTAGTAAAATCATACCAAAAGCCATTTTTGTAGGGATTTTTAAATCACCATTTTTTGTTTTTGAAAGTTTAATCCATAATGCAGAAACTGGTAATGCTAGTAAGATAATGAATAGTGGGTTTACAGATTGGAACCAAGGTGTTGGAATTGTAAATCCACCAATTGTACGATCCACGAACTTATCTGTGTAAAGTGTTAAAGAACTACCAGCTTGTTCAAATCCTGCCCAGAAGAATACAACGAAACAAGTTAAAATTAAAATTGCAGTTGTACGCTTTTTCTCTTGTGTTGTTAAAGGTTTTTTCTCAATAGGTTTTGCATTTTGTTCTTTAGATTTTTTACCGACAACAGTTGTTCCGATAGACCCTAAGTAACGAGGTGCTAAGAAATTAAAGGCAATCTGTCCAATAATCATACCGATACAAGCTGTTAAGAAACCGTATCTATAATCTGTGAAGTAACCACAAATGAATGGAGCGATAAGAGCTCCTAAGTTAATTCCCATGTAGAAGATAGTGAAGGCACTATCACGACGAGAATCGTTGTCGCTATATAATTGACCTAGTAAAGTCGAGATATTTGGTTTGAAGAATCCGTTACCGATAACTAATAATCCTAATCCTAAAAATAGTCCAGTTTTCGTATTCATTGAAAATAGTACGAAGTTACCAATCGCCATAATGATACCGCCGATGGTAATGGCATGTCGTTTCGTAATGAAATGGTCAGTTAGCCAGCCACCAATAATCGGTGTGAAATATACAAGCATTGTGAAAATACCGTAAATTTGAACTGCAACTGCTTTATCAAATCCTAAACCGCCACTTACTAAGCTCGTTGTTAAATAAAGAACTAATAAGCCACGCATTCCGTAATAACTAAATCTTTCCCATGCTTCTGTAAAGAACAACAAATATAATCCTGGTGGATGTTTTTTTGGTGATTGTTGCTCTCCAGCTTTGTCTAATTTTAAAGCTGCATCCATGTTTGTTTCCCCCTAATCCTGTATAACGGATATTTATGTAATTATTTTAATTCACAAAATATTTAGAAGTCAATAGAATTATATGGAAATAGCAAGAAAATTTCTGAAAAAATCTATTTTTCTTCAACCGTTATTGTATTTTTCCCTGAAAACAAGATAATAAGCGTTTTCAAATGTAGTAATTGAATTCTAAAAGGAAGTAAAATAGTGACAAATCAGAAAATTTAGATTAAAATATTTATTCTGATATAGAGAAAATAAACTATATTTACTTTTACAATATAACATATCGGTAATAAAAATACAAAATGAAATAATGTGACACTTCAGTGAAATGAAAAAACCAGCTCCATAAAAGAGGGAGCTGGTTAGAATAAAATTATTTAACAAAGCGTTTTTCAATATCATCTAGTAGTAAGTTAGCAGCCATTACACCACCAGCTGTATTCCAAATAACGTCGTCAACTTTGTATGCTTTTCCATTCTTTACTGCATTTAAGTTTTTAAATAGAGGATCGTTTATATATTCTTTTTCTAGTTCAGAGCCTTTTTTCTCGTTGCCTTTATCGAATGTGAAGTAGAATAATACATCACCATCCATTGCAGAAATACGCTCTTTAGATACATTGCGTTCTGCGAAATCATCTTTGTTTTGATCTCCAGGACGTTTAAATCCAAGTTCTTTTAAAATAACACCAGAGAATGTATCACCATGATAAATACGAACATCACCAGGCATAAAACGTACCATAGAAATTTCTTGATTTACTTTATCGCCAAGTTTGCCTTTTAAATCTTTCATACGTGATTCGTAATCAGTTAAAACCTTTTGACCTTCTTTTTCTTTATTTAATGCTTTCGCATAAAATTTGAAGTTATCTTTCCATTCACCGCGTAATGTTTCAGAGAAAACAGTAGGTGCGATTGCTTTTAGTTGCTCATATACTTTTTCGTGACGCATTTTGTTACCGATAATTAAATCTGGTTTTAAAGAAGCAATTGTTTCAACGTTAACTTGTCCTTCGTCCCCAACAACTTTTACATCTTTCATTTTGTCCTTAATATGTGGATACCACGGATCACCAGTCCAAGACTTTACAGCACCAACTGGTTTCACACCTAATTCAAGTAAAGCTTCAGTTCCTTCATTCGTTAAAATAACTACACGTTTTGGATTAGCAGGAACTTCTGTTTTACCCATTGCGTGTTCAACCGTAATCATTTCTTTTTTATTATCTTCTTTTGTTGCTTCTTCTTTGTTATTTGACTTTCCACAAGCGCTTAAAAGCAGTGAAAAAGTTAATAGAAATACAAATACTGTAAACGATTTCTTTTGCATGAAATTCATTATGTACCTCCTACATGTTGAGAATATTTTTCAATTGCAAGCATGATATTAAGCCTTTATCTTTTGATTGTCAATATATATTACTGAAAATAGTTCTCATTATCGTTGACAATGAGAATTAAGTTGAAATACACTTACAACGTATCATTATACATTGAAGGGGAAACGCTGCATGTTATTAAAAACAAATCAAGCAAAATGGATTGGATTACTTGTTGGAATCATTGCAGTCGTTATTTGTATTTGGGGAAGCATTATTTTCGGATATACAAATACGAGTTGGAAATTAGCTTTAGATGCTTTTTTCCATTTTAATGGTTCAAATGAGCATATTATTATTCAAAATGTGCGTCTACCAAGGGCGTTAATTGCAGCAAGTGTTGGTGCTAGTTTAGCCATTGCGGGTTGTTTAATGCAAACTTTAACAAAGAACCCGCTTGCTTCTCCAGATTTTATTGGATTAAATTCAGGCGCTGCGTTCTTTATAGTTGTAGCAATTGTACTCTTTTCCGTGACATCATTATCAGCTTTCACATGGATTGCCTTTTTAGGAGCGGCAGTTGCAGCAGTACTTGTATTTGCCTCTAGTTCTTTAGGAAAAGAAGGGACAACGCCTCTTAAGTTAACATTAGCAGGTGTAGCGATAAGCGCTTTATTTTCATCATTAACACAAGGGTTACTTGTATTAAATGAAAAAGCATTTGAAGAAGTGTTATTTTGGCTTGCCGGATCTGTGCAAGGAAGAAAGTTAGAGATTTTACAATCTGTATTCCCGTATTTATTAATAGGCTGGATTGCATCTTTTATGATGGCAGGGAAAGTAAATACATTAATGATGGGGGAAGATGTCGCAAAGGGGCTCGGACAACGAACGATTTTAATGAAATCATTCGTGTTACTTATTATTGTACTGTTGTCTGGTGGTTCAGTTGCGGTTGCTGGTCCAATTGGATTTATTGGCATCGTTACTCCTCATTTCGCAAGAGCTCTTGTTGGGGTAGATCACAGATGGAGAGTACCCTATAGCGGATTGTTAGGTGCAATACTATTAATCTTGGCTGATATAGCAGCAAGATATGTCATTATGCCACAAGAAGTACCAGTAGGGGTTATGACAGCATTTATCGGGGCCCCATTCTTTATTTATATTGCACGTAAGAGAGGGCTTAGCAAATGAAGAAGTATATTCCGTTTCGTATTGGAAAAGGCGAGCTCTCGTTTTTAATGTATAAACGAGCTTGTCTCGTCTTATTGAGTTTACTAGTTGTTTTAATAGGATTATTTTTTGCGAGTGCAGGTATGGGGGATATGAAAATTGCTCCTTATGACGTATGGCAAGCGATTACCGGAAATGGTGATGCGATGTCAAATATGGTTGTAAATAAATTTCGTATGCCGCGTATTTTAATTGCTATCCTCGTAGGAATTGCGCTTGCGGTAGCGGGCTGTATTTTACAAGGGCTCGTTCGAAACCCACTTGCTTCTCCTGATATCATCGGAATTACGGGCGGGGCAAGTGTTGCAGTTGTACTCTTTTTAGCTATATTTAGTGATAAAAACAATGCGTTAACAGTAAGCATTCATTATATGCCGCTAGCAGCTTTTGCTGGGGCAACAATTGTAGCGTTTTTTGTATATTTATTTGCCTGGAAAAATGATGGATTATCACCGATTAGTCTTGTTTTAATTGGTGTTGGATTTTGGGCATTAACGAAAGCAGCAACAACTTTATTTATGTTGTTAGCACCAATTTATCAAGCAAGTCAAGCGAATGTATGGATCACAGGTACTGTTTATGGCTCTTCGTGGCAAAACGTTATGATACTTGCGCCGTGGGTTCTTATTTTAACGGTAATATCATTTATAGCGGCTAGACATTTAAATGCTCAAGAGTTAGGGGATGATATTGCGGTAGGACTGGGTGTTCCTTTAACGAAGTCACGCGTATTCATGTTATTACTTAGTACAGCTTTAATTGGCGGGGCAGTTGCCTTTGCAGGAGGAATTGGATTTGTTGGTTTAATGGCACCTCATATTTCGCGAAGATTAGTTGGCTCTTTCTACGGTGCATTGCTCCCAGTTGCGGCGATTATCGGTGCAATTCTAGTACTCGCTGCAGATTTAATTGGGCGTACAGTTTTCGCACCACTTGAAATTCCAGCAGGGGTATTTACATCAGCAATTGGTGCACCTTATTTTATTTATTTACTTTATAAAAGTCGGAATTCATAAAGGGAGATGAATATGCAAAAAGCATTGGAGACGAAACGCTTGACGCTGTCGTATGGTGAAACGATTATTATTGATGAGCTGAATTTAGAAATTCCAAAAGGGGAAATTACAATCTTCATCGGTTCTAACGGTTGTGGAAAATCAACTTTATTACGTTCACTAGCTAGATTATTAAAGCCAACAACCGGTGACATTTTGTTAGATAATCAAGCAATTCAAAGTATGCAAACGAAGCAAATCGCTCGTCAAATGGCGATTTTACCGCAAGGGCCACAAGCACCGGAAGGACTTACGGTATTACAACTTGTAAAGCAAGGACGTTATCCATATCAAACATGGCTGAAGCAATGGTCCGAAAAAGATGAGGAAATGGTACAAAAAGCGCTTGCTGCAACGGGTATGACAGAATTTGCTGAGCGTGATGTTCATGCCCTTTCAGGTGGACAACGTCAACGTGCTTGGATTGCAATGACCCTTGCACAAGATACAGATATTATTTTGCTTGATGAACCGACTACATATTTAGATATGACGCACCAAATTGAAGTGTTAGATTTATTATTCGAATTAAATGAAACAGAGCAAAGAACGATTGTTATGGTATTACACGATTTAAATTTGGCATGTCGTTATGCAGACAACATTGTAGCTATTCAAGATAAACAAATATATGCGCAAGGTAAACCAGAAGAAGTTATTGACCAGAAGTTAGTTCGGGATGTATTCCGTATGGAGTGTCAAATAAGCGCTGATCCGTTATTTGGGACACCGCTCTGTATCCCGCATGGAAGAGGAAGACGTGTACGTAAAGAAGCTGTTCAGGCGATGAGATAATAAAAAAAACGATGAATAATTCATCGTTTTTTTTATTTTTTGCAAGAAAATAGTAGGAAAAGGGGAATACGTAAGCGACGTTCATATTCTTCTTTACCCTGAAAATATTTTTGATTTGGTGTGGCTTCTTTTAAGTTTGTAATGGTAAATCCGGCTTGTTGTAATAATGTAAAATATTCTTCCGTTGTCCGATGATATTTAATAACTTCTTGATCAATCCACGGCTCAACTCGTTTCCCCGTTTTGAAATAATCATCGACGAGCGAGCTAGTTCTTTTACAACTTGTTTGTAAGCTTGCACACGAAGAGGTAATAACGGGATGTTGAACGCTAAAGGTAAAGGTCCCGTTTGTTTTTAAAGTTTGAAACACATTTTGAAAAATGATATCAAGATGTTCAATATAATGTAAGGCGAGTCTAGATGTTACTAAATCAAAAGTAGAAGGAGGATAGGTATAGTCTTTGAGGTTTATAAAATGAACAGATCCATTTTTATTTTCTAGGTGCTTACTAGCTTTTTCATACATGAGCTCGGAGCCTTCAATGCCAGTGTAAGAGTGGCAACCATTTTCTAATAATTCCTCGCCAAATTTAGCGTCACCACAACCTAAATCGAGAATTTGTTTTCCTTGTACATCACCAATGAGCTGAAAGAATGCTGGTTTTTCAAGGGATTCGTTTGGACTATTTTCTCGATATCTTCGCTTCATATATTGTTCTAAAAACGATTCGTTATTATATACATCAGATTCTGTAAATGCCATGTTTGAAGCCCCCTTGAATATTTTTTTCATTCTATCAAATATGAAAAGTAAATAATAGATTTCTTGTAATGAATCGTATATAATCTAAAAATTGTAAGCGGTTTCTTTAAACTATTTTTCTATAATAAATTCTGAAAACGTGTTAAGCTAGTAGAGGGATTATTAGAACTATTAAGACAATAATTCGCTTACATGAACGATGGGAGGCTTCACAATGTCTAGTAAAACACTTGCAAACTTTTTAGAAGAAAATTTAGAGGATTTAAAATCAAAGGGGCTTTATAACGTAATTGATCCGCTTGAAAGTCCAAATGGACCGATTATTACAATTGGCGGAAAAGAATATATTAACTTATCTTCAAACAACTATCTTGGATTAGCGACTGATAATCGCTTACAAGAAGCAGCAATTGGTGCAATTCATAAGTACGGCGTTGGAGCAGGAGCTGTTCGTACAATTAACGGTACTTTAGATTTGCATATCAAATTAGAAGAAACAATTGCAAAGTTTAAACATACAGAAGCAGCAATTGCTTATCAATCAGGATTTAACTGTAATATGGCAGCGATTTCAGCTGTTATGGATAAAAATGATGCGATTCTTTCAGATGAATTAAACCATGCATCTATTATTGATGGTAGTCGTCTATCAAGAGCGAAAATCATCGTTTATAAGCATTCTGATATGGAAGATTTACGCAAAAAAGCAATCGAGGCAAAAGAATCAGGTCTTTATAATAAATTAATGGTTATTACAGACGGTGTTTTCTCAATGGATGGAGATATTGCAAAATTACCAGAGATTGTTGAAATTGCAGAAGAGCTGGATTTAATGACATATGTAGATGATGCACACGGTTCAGGTGTACTTGGCAAAGGTGCAGGTACTGTAAAACATTTCGGTCTTTCTGATAAAGTTGATTTCCAAATTGGTACATTATCAAAAGCAATTGGGGTAATTGGTGGATATGTAGCTGGAAAACAAAACTTAATCGATTGGTTAAAAGTGCGTTCACGTCCATTCTTATTCTCAACAGCTTTAACACCAGCTGATGCAGCTGCTTGTATGAGATCAATTGAAATTCTAATGGAAAGCACAGAGTTACACGATCGTTTATGGGAAAATGGTCGCTATTTAAAACAAGGGTTAAAAGAACTTGGCTTTAACATTGGAGAAAGTGAAACACCTATTACACCTTGTATTATTGGTGATGAAGTATTAACGCAAGAATTTAGTAAACGTCTAAATGAAGAAGGCGTATACGCAAAATCTATCGTATTCCCAACCGTAGCAAAAGGAATGGGACGCGTTCGTAATATGCCTACAGCAGCTCATACGAAAGAAATGTTAGATGAAGCAATTCGTAAGTATGAAAAAGTAGGGAAAGAAATGGGTATCATTTAATTAACGACATCTTTTGAATAGCTTGCAAATGAGGAGTGGGAAAAATGAAAAAAATTCTAGTAACCGGTTCTTTAGGGCAAATTGGTTCTGAACTAGTAATGAAACTTCGTGATGTATACGGCGCATCAAATGTTATTGCAACAGATATTCGTGAAACAGATAGTGAAGTGGTAACGTCTGGTCCATTTGAAACGTTAGATGTAACAGATGGACAAAAATTACATGATATTGCAAAGCGTAATGAAGTAGATACAATTATTCATTTAGCGGCTTTACTTTCAGCAACTGCAGAAAAAAATCCGTTATTTGCTTGGAATTTAAATATGGGCGGACTTGTAAATGCATTAGAAGCAGCACGTGAATTAAACTGTAAGTTTTTCACGCCAAGTTCTATCGGTGCATTTGGTCCATCAACGCCAAAAGATAATACACCACAAGATACAATTCAACGTCCTACTACAATGTATGGGGTAAACAAAGTAGCAGGAGAATTACTATGTGATTATTATCATCAAAAGTTCGGCGTTGATACGCGCGGCGTACGTTTCCCAGGCTTAGTTTCTTACGTAGCTCCTCCAGGAGGCGGAACAACTGATTATGCAGTTGAAATTTATTATGAGGCGATTAAAAAAGGTACATACACCTCATACATTGCTGAAGGAACATACATGGATATGATGTATATGCCAGATGCTTTACAAGCGATCATTTCATTAATGGAAGCTGATTCAAGTAAACTCGTGCATAGAAATGCATTTAACATTACAGCAATGAGCTTTGAACCAGAGCAAATCGCAGCGTCAATTCGTAAACACATTCCGAACTTTACAATGGATTACGCTGTAGATCCAGCTCGTCAAACAATCGCTGATAGCTGGCCAAACTCTATTGACGCAACAGCAGCAATGAAAGAGTGGGGCTTTAAATCAGAATATGATTTAGACAAAATGACAACTGATATGCTTGCTAAGTTAAAAAAAAAGCTTGCAGCTGAGTTAGTGACGAATTAATAGTAAGAGCCGATTCTTAGGAATTGGCTCTTACTTATTTTAGGAAGGGAGAAAAGCAACATGCAAAGAGTTGATGTTGTATATGCACTAATACACGATAGCGAAAAAGATAAAATATTAATGGTACATAATGTAGAACAAAACGTTTGGTCACTGCCGGGCGGGGCTGTTGAAAAAGGTGAAACGTTAGAGCAAGCACTAGTAAGAGAAGTGAAAGAAGAGATAGGTTTAACTGCTACACTCAGTGGACTTGTTGCAATAAATGAGAAGTTTTTTGAAGAGAAGGGACATCATGCATTATTTTTTACATTCCGAGCAAATGTTGTAACAGGTGAACTTGGTGCAGAAGATGAAGGAGAAATTTCCGCAATCGAGTGGGTAGATAGAAAAATCGCGAATGAGCGATTCCCATACTACGATGGAGGGTTCGAATTATTATTAGAAGTTTCCATTCCATACAAGTTTCAACCAGAAACAAAGTAAGTTAACGAAGAAAAACAGGAGCCACGAGGCTCCTGTTTTTCTATTCAATCGTCTTCAGTAATAGTTTCTTCAACAATGGTTTAATCTTCAGGCGTAAATCTTCAGCATGATTTGCAACTAAGAAGTGATGGTTATAAATGTTTTTCATTAGTTGATAAGTCGCTTCTTTCGCTTCGCCTTCTTCGATAAAGATGCCGATTACTTCCATACCACTTTTACGAGCAAGTTTGACTGCTTCGTGCGTATCTAAAATTCCGTCTTGTTGATAGTCTAGTGCAGAAGGTTCACCGTCTGTAAAGACAAGTAAGAATTTATGTTTTTCTGGTCTTTTCGCAAGCTTTTCGGAAACGATACGAATAATATACCCGTCGCGGTTATCTTCTTCTTCGCGAAGTTGCATAATTTCTGGACCGACGTTTGGTAACGTTGAGTTTTTATACGTAACAACTTCATGGATAACGTTCGGTTTATCTTCAGGTTTAGCACTAGAAGCATCTTCCCAAAATCCACTAATAGCGTGCGGGATTTTTAAAGATTTTAAAGCTTCATGGAATAGAACCACACTCTTCTTCGTTTCTTCCATTTTGTTATACATAGAACCAGAGCAGTCCACTAATAGTTGGAATGCAACGTCGAGCTCTTGTGATTCTTGTCCTTTTTTATAAAACATACGCGGCTGCTTTTCAGTATAAATACGAAGGAATTTCTTACGAAGCCTTCCGTAATATTTATCACTGTTTGCATTCGTTTTGTTTTCAATTGTTTTTTCGATAATTTTCTTTAATTCTTTTACATCTTTATTAACGACTGATTTGATAGCTTGGTAATCTTTTTTCTCATCAGGATTCGATTTGCGAGCTTCTTTAAATGTATGAGAAGCTCCCACATTATACTTGCCGTATGCACCGTCGTTTTGGCTAGAAGCATGAGACGCTCTTGCTTCCTCTGTATCAGCACCATCAAAGTTAGATTGTGTACTTTTTTTGGAAGTACCTTGTACAGAACCAAGTGCTTGGTCACCATCTTCTGATTCACGAGCAGTATCACCCATCATATTTGTTTTTGTTCCGCTTTCTAAATCAAAGCGTAAAAAGTTCTCGTTTTCATTGTTTTTATTTTCACGGTGCCATGTCGAGAAGCTTTCATCCATTTTGTTTTTGTTATCATCGTCATCTAGGAGCTGCGTATCATCATTTGCTAATTTTTCACCGCGACTGTCTTTCTCATCTGCAATCACAGATAAATAAAGCGGTGCATGTCCGAAATAATTATTAAGCATATCACTTTCAAGAAGTCCTTCTAAACGATAGCGAATTTTCTCAACAATATACATAATATCTTCCGTATTACGAGCTTGGAATGTTTCATGCAAAATTGATTCAATTAGCTCGAAATATTCATTATTAAACATTTCATATTTATCACTCGTTAATGAAAGATAGCATAGACAAAATAGACGATCACCGTGATAGTTACGAACACGATTTATTTCATTTTGTGAGCCAAAGTAATTGCGATACATTTCTTTTCGGCGTTTAAAAATATGTTTTGTGCCAGGACGTAAATTTTTGACGATTTCCTCAACACGTAAATCTTCTAATAGAACAAATAATTGTGTTAAAAACTTTTTTAGAGGCGATTCTTGTAACTCAATCGCATAAGAACGAATTAAAGTCATGTCCGAGTAATGTTTATTACCAAGTGCCTTTAAGAACACTTCGCTTTTTAATCCGATTACTGTATCCTCTTCTTTTCGATCATCCCAAAAGTGACTAATGACAACCTTTTTTTCAATTTCGTCGTAGTATGCTTTATAGCCATACTCAAGATAGGCATCGTCTTCTTTTAGAAGAGCATACATTAAGTTTTCCATTTGTAGAAACAGCGACGCATCAATTTTTTTGTCACTAAAAATTTGTCTCATGAATTATCCCTCAAAGAAATAACTTTCTGCTAATTCACGGACAGTCATTTGTTCTGTTTCATCGTTTAATTTTGCGATAATACTACGTTCAATTGCACGCATAACAGGAATATATACACCTAAATCACATGCATCGATAATGCCACGAATACTAGCTGCTTCTTCACTTACGCGCCCATCACGAGCTAAAGGCATAAGATCGCTTGCGAATGCAACGAACTTTTCAATTGTTGCAACATCATTTAATTTTGATTCAGATAGTAATAGTTCTTTTAATGTATCACCTTGAATGTAAGGAACTTCAATAATAACGAAACGGTTTTTTAACGCTTCGTTTAGTTCACTTGTCCCAACATAACCTTCGTTAATCGCAGCAATTACGCGATATTCGTCATCACCGTATACAACTTCTTGTGTAAATGGGTTTGTAATCATTTTACGGTAATCTAACGCACCATGAAGAAGTGGTAACGTTTCAGGTTTTGCCATATTGATTTCATCAATATAAAGGAAATGACCGTTTTTCATTGCCTTCATAAGAGGACCGTTAACGAACGTAACTTCAGATGCGCCGTCTTTTGTTTGTAATGTGTTGTATCCTAAAATACCTTCTACATCTAAGTCGACAGAACAGTTAATGCTATGCATTGGTTTTTGGAATAAAGAAGAAAGAGTTTCCGCTAGTACTGTTTTACCACTACCAGTTGGTCCTTTTAATAGAATGTTTTTACCAAGTAAAAGTGCTGTAATGGCATCTTCAATAATGCTGTTATCAGATGCTTTATATATTTTCTTGCCAATTAAATGTGCATTTTCACCAGCTTCTTGTTTATTCTTTTCATGAATTGTAGAAAGCTGCTGTTTTAAATCAGAATGTATATGAAATTGTTCTAACATGTATTTCCCACCTAACATTATTTTCATAAAGTAATACATCTTATGATAACTTGTTTTAATATGGTATGCAAAGAAAAGGAGAAGGGGGAAATATAAAAGAAAAAGCAATCAATATCACATTGATTGCTTATAGTAAAGGAGAAATGAGTCGCATAAAGGACTCTAATATTCGTTTTTTGATACTTCTTTTTTGGAACGAGTTCCATTTAATTTCAGTGGAGTGTTTAAAGTCTTCTTCAAAATCGCGTTTAATATCATGAACGGTTTCTGATTCATATAGTACGCTAATAATTTCATAATTCAATTCAAAGCTACGTACATCCATATTTGCTGTTCCGATTGTTGCAATTTTATCGTCAACGAGTACAATCTTTGCGTGCATAAATCCATCTTTATAACTGTAAATAGAAGCACCAGCTTTTAAAAGTGGAGTGAAATAGGATTGAGATGCTTGATCGCTAATAATACTATCACTCTTACCAGGATATAAAATGCGTACATCTATGCCAGATATTGCACTTAAGCGTAATAATGTTAAAGTTTCTTGATCCGGAATAAAGTATGGTGTAGCGATCCAAATAGATTTTTTGGCTGAGCCCATAACAGCTAGTAATGTATTACGAATACTTTTATCATCTGAGCTTGGTCCACTTGCTACAATTTGCACCGCACCTTCTGCATCCGGAATTTCTTTTCCTGGGAAGTAGTGTCTATTCATAAATTGATCCCAAGAATAAGTATTCAATCCACTAGACGCATAAAGCCAATCTTCTAGAAAGATGGCTTGTAATTTATACAATGCTTTTCCTTCTATTTTTAAATGACTATCACGCCAAACAGGGAATTTTTTTGAGCGACCAAGATATTCATCACCGACGTTGAGCCCTCCGGTAAAACCAATTTCTCCATCTACAATGACGATTTTACGGTGATTACGATAATTAACGGTCTCGAGTAACCAAGCTGAAAAAATAGGGTCAAATTCGACAATTTCAATTCCAGCTTTTTTCATAGGTTGTAAAAATCGTCGTCTTAACGTATTACTTCCGAGTCCATCATAAAGGAAGCGTACAATAACACCATCTTTTGCTTTTTGTATTAAAGCATCTCGTACTTTTGTACCAATCTCATCAGATTTATAAATATAGTATTGAATATGTATGTGATGTTTTGCATTCTCGATTGCGTTCAAAATTTCTGAAAAGGTTTGATCACCGTTTGTTAAAAGTTTTGTTGTCGTTCTATCTGCGGCAGGCCCGCCTCCGAATTTTTGTACGACTTCTGTTAAATGTATAGAACGTTCATGTAATGGGACTGTGAGTGATAATTCTAGTCGTCTTCCTTCTAATATTTCGCGGAATAACTTTCTTTGTTCTTCTGAACGATGAAGATGTTTTTTTCTTCTCCAACGGCTACGCCCGAAAATAGAGTATAAAAGTACACCTACAACAGGAAGAAGTGCTAATACTAAAAACCACGCTAAGGTACTTTGGGGTGATCTATTTTCGATAAAAATAACGAATGAAATTCCTACGATTGTGATGGACCATAGAGCACCAACAAACGTATATAACGAAATAACCGATGTATTTAATAGAAAAAGAACGATAGATACGATTGTAAATATTAATAATAATTGAACGATAGGTTTCTTCATTTCTATAAAATTCCTCAAATCTTTCTTAAATATAGACTTCTTATATAAAAGGTGTAATCTGACATTCTTATTATAAAGTGTTTTGTTTTTTTTACAAAATATAGACATTTTCCCCATGCTTTCCGCATTTGTCCTACATACAGTATATTATTACATTTTTATATAGAAAAGGGGATGAATAAAATGTACGATCTTCCATTTGGTGGATTTGTACATTCTCCATTTTTAGGAGGAGGATTCTTTCCTAGAAGGGGCTTTACTTAGTCCTGCGTTTGGTTATGGCGGATATTGCTATCCATACTATACGGATTATTAACAGTATCCTTACTATTCATACAACACATATTAAAGTAGGGAAATTGAAAAGGAGAGGAAGAAAAATGAACTATATGCTAAATCACGGAGGATATTATCGTAATCATCATGGTGGGGGAGGGCATAATCACCATGGAGGGCATAATCACCATGGAGGACACAATCATTATGATCATCATCATCACGGTGGTGGATGGGGCTGGGGTGGTGGCTCGTGGGGCGGAGGATTTTTCCCAGGAAGTTTTGCTGGAGGCATGTTAGGTGGGCTTACAGCTGGCGCATTAACGGGTGCGGCAGGTGGAGGCTACTATCCAGCACCGTACCCAGTAACATACCCAGCACCATATCCAATGCCATACCCGGGTTATCAGCAAATACCATATCAGTATTAAACTAAAAAAGAGGATATCCTCTTTTTTAGTTTAATAATTTATTTATAAAATATTTCCAAAAACAAGGTGAAAATATGTTAATATTTTGTTATTATAATTCAATATGTTAAATGCAAATTTTGGCTTTATCCCGCTATTTGTGGGCAGTAAAACCCCCACCTCAAAATTCAGCTGGAACAAAGAAGTTAGGTGGAAGCCCTGCTACCCGTAAAAGCCCGATTGGTGATCAGTTGGGATGAACAAACCCCCACTGATTAAAGTTTCACTTTATATTATTATTCGTGAATCGTTGCATTTTGTATATTAATCTCTATTTCATTATGTATCGGCAGTTAGATTTACATCTTAACATTTAATGAAATAAAAGAGGTTAGGTGTGAGGTCGTATTAGTAGGGAGCAGAGGCTAATAGTGATGAAATTGTCACTTTACAAATTCAAAGAATGTAAGAGAATACTGTATAATAAGCTTAGATAAGTAGAGAGATGAGAAGCTTCTACTATAATTAAAACAGCACCATATTGCTTTTTTTTATAAATAATATTATGTTATTTTAATCGGCCTATTTAGAAAAAAATTGTGATTTATCCCGCATTAACGGGCAGTAAGACTCCCACCTCAAAATTCGGTGAATGTGAGGAAGTTAGGTGGGAGATAAAAGCCCGATTGGTGAAGGCTAATAATCAGTGGGGGATGGACAACCCCCACTGATTAAAGTTTCATTTTATGTAAAAGCGTATTGTTAGAAAATGAAATATCTCTATTTCTATGAAGAGAAACGAGTTGTGTTTTAGTCAGATAGGAAGCAAGGAGAGGTGCGCATGCTAGAACAAAGAGGTCATGCATTATATGACTCTTCATTGCAAGATTTAAAATTAGCATTAGATGAGTCTTCAATTGTTGCTATTACAGACCGAAATGGTCTTATTACATATGTGAATGATAAATTTTGTAAAATCTCAAAATATAAAAGAGAAGAGTTAATAGGAAAAGATCACCGTATTTTAAATTCCGGATATCATCCGAAAGCATTTTTTCAAATCCTATGGAAGCGTATTTTGAGTGGAAAAGTCTGGACAGGGGAAATTCGAAATCAAGCAAAAGATGGTACGTATTATTGGGTTAAAACAACAATTGTTCCATTTTTAAATGAAAAGGGAGAACCTTATCAATTTATTGCAATTCGAAATGATATAAGTAGTAGGAAAGAAGCAGAACAAAGATTACGATTAAGCGAAAGTCGTTATAGGGAACTTGCTTATCATGATGCGTTAACAAGTTTACCGAACCGTTTACAGTTAATTACGACTGTAAATAAGATGATTGCAGAGAAAATAGAGTTTGGCATGATTTACTTTGATTTAGATCGTTTTAAATTAGTGAATGATACGTTAGGTCATATGATAGGAGATTTACTTTTAAGCGAAGTTGCTTCACGGTTGCATTATGTGCTAGGAGAGAAAGATGTTCTGGCTAGGCTTGGTGGCGACGAATTTGTGCTGTTAACAAAAACTCATACACATGATGAGATGAGGCAGTTAGCGACATCCGTGTTGTCATGCTTTCAAGCGCCATTTATGCTTGAAGGTCATGAAGTATATATTTCAGCTAGTCTAGGACTTTGTTCCTATCCGCAAGATGGAAAAGACGTTGAAACGTTATTAAAAAATTCGGATTTAGCCATGTATAGTGCGAAAGAGCAAGGAAGAAATGCGGCGTGCTTCTTTACAGATGAATTACGTGCGAAAATAAACCGTAGAATGAAAATAGAATTTGCTTTGCAAAAAGCGATTCGTGACGAAGAATTAAAAGTGGCATTACAACCCATTATTGATTTGAAAACAAAGAAATGTACTGGTATTGAGGCTTTAGTACGCTGTAAGACAGAAGAAGGTCCTATTTCACCAAGTGAATTTATCCCTGTAGCTGAAGAGTGTGGACTTATTATAAAACTAGGAGACTGGGTACTAGAAAAGTCATGTCGACTGTTTAAAACTTTACCAGATTATCAAGAGGGACTGAAGTTATCTGTTAATTTATCAATACAACAATTGATGCAAAAGCGATTTATTTTATCTGTTCGTAGTATATTGAAGCGAACAGGGTTTCCGCCAAATCGTTTAATATTAGAAATAACAGAAAGTATAGCTGTACGTCATTTTGATTATATTATTGCTACATTACAAGAATTAAGAAGTATGGGAATTTTAATCGCTTTAGACGATTTCGGAACAGGGTATTCCTCATTATATTATTTAAAACAACTACCACTTGATATTGTGAAAATTGATCGTAATTTTATTCGTGAGTTTCATTATGATCATGCACAACCAGAGCGAACGATTGTAAAATCGGTTATTGAAATCGCCCATAGTTTAAATTTATTAGTGGTTGCTGAAGGGGTAGAAACGGTAGAACAAGAAAGTTTATTAAAATCAATGAGTTGCGACTTTGTACAAGGTTTTTATTATGCGAAACCGTTAGATATAGGGGAACTAAAAGAAAAGTTATTAACTGATTTTTAATAAAAAAAGAGAAGCGAAAAGCTTCTCTTTTTTATTGTTTTTTTTGTGAATCTTTCATTAAAACTGGATAAAGAATAAGACCTAATACAAACAAACCAATGCCTAAGAAGAATGTTTTTAAATCAGCAGTTCCCGTTTTAATAACCCATATGGAATATAAAAATGCTAATGCAGTAATGATTCCATCTTTTATTCGAGATCCCGGCATTATATCATACGTTTCCCCCGTAATAACTAATTTTAACTGATACAAGGTAGAAACAAGGTACGGGATTAAATATGCTAATGTCGCTACAACAATAGCGAAATTATATGCTTCTGAAACAGTACCAGAAATCGTTGAGAATAAGAAAATTTGCGTCATCACATTTGTAATAAATAATGATTTTGAAGGACTACCTTTTTTATTTGTTTTACTGAAAAACTTAGGGAAAAGGCCATTTTTAGCAGCCTGGTAAGGTACTTCTGAGCTAACAACGATCCATCCTACAGTAGAGCCGAATAAAGATACGAGTGCAAGTAAGGCCATTATATAAGCACCTTTAGTACCAATTGCTAAATTTAATGCATCTACTAATGGTTTTTGAGACTCTTTTAAAGCGTCTTGTGGAAGAGCGCCCATTGTTAGTAGAGTAATTGCCATGTAAATAAGAAGAGCGATGATTAATCCGAAAATCGTAGCTTTCTTAACATCGTGCTGAGATTTTGCACGGTTAGAGAGCATAACTGCTGACTCAATACCGATAAAAGCCCAAAGTGTTGCAATAGCAGCGGAATTTATTTGTCCACCCAACGAAATAGGTTGTCCAGCTTCATTCATAAATGTTTGACCGTCCCCGAAATTAGAGGCATTGAAAATGAATAATGTGATTACAATAAACATTGTAAATCCGATGATTTTTGCGATTGTTGCCAGAAGGTTCATATTTCCGGCTCTATCAATATTTTGAGAAAGAATATATTGAATTCCCCATAGCATCATACTACATACTATGAAGGTTAAAGCTTTTCCAAGTTCTAATGAAAATCCGTTTGTTGAAAAGAGAATTTGCTTACTTTGTAAAACTGGGAAGAATGTTGATAAATATCCTGCAAAGGAAATAATTACAGATGCTGTAGCAGCCCAGTTAGCAGCCCAGTATCCCCAAGCCATACTATATCCTGCAACTTTACCTGTCTTTTGAGAAGTAAACATTGCTTGGGCGTAACTTTGTGGTCCTGCTTTTAATTCTGGTTTACGAATTGCTAAATTTCCAAATACGAGTGCAATCATAAATACACCAAGTCCTGTAATACTCCATGCCAGTGTAGATCCCATTGGACCTGATACGTGTGCTAAATTTGCTGGGAGCATAAATACGCCACCGCCAACCATATTCCCGATAACAAAAGCTGTTAAAATCCATAATCCCCATTTTTTCGTTTCCATTTTTGTTAACTCCTTTGTAGTAAGTTTTGCTTAAACATCATTTTTTACTAGCATTTTTGGCAATAAAAAAAGAGCCATGTAGATAAAAAATACCTACATGGCTCTTTGCCAAAGCGTAGGTACAACGGGAATAACCCTTGTACCTACGCGTAATTTTTCCGCTAGGTTTCAAGGGTTAAGTATGATGATGATGTTTTTGTGCAAATGTAACTACAGTTGTATAAGTAAGCATAGTTCCTTGCTCCCTTTCTCCTCTGATTTTGAAGTTAGTATACTACATGTTTTTTTGAATGAAAAGAAAAATTTATAAAAATACGTTTTAGAGACTAAATATTTACCTATAGTTTTCTTGTACTGGAAAATAAGTGAGAGATTGGCAGAAGAGTATAGCGTGGTATAATATATATAGAACTAGAAGGTGACAAGGGGCTATTGTAGATGATGAGTAAGTATGAACAAATTTATACAGAAATCAGCAAGTCTATTGATAATAAACAATTAAAAGAAGGATGTAAAATCCCATCAGAAACGGAATTAATGAAGCAGTATGAGGCAAGTAGGGGTACTGTAAGAAAAGCTGTAGATTTATTGCAAGAGCGTGGATATGTTCAAAAAATACACGGAAAAGGTGTTTTTGTATTAAAGCGCAAAAACATTGAATTTAACTTTGGTGGTATTGTAAGTTTTCAAGAAGAAAATGAACGTTTAGGACGTCATTGTATTACAGAAGTCGTGGAAATAGAGAAAATGAAAGCGACACAAGATGTAGCAAAGTTATTAAACGTGAAAGAAAAAACGGAAATAAATCATATTAAACGTGTACGAAATATTGATGGAGAAAAAGTAATTTTAGATATAAACCATTTTGTATCGGAATATATTCCAGGATTAACGAGAGAAATTGCAACTGCATCGATTTATAAATACATTGAGAAAGAATTAGGGCTACATATTAGCTATTCACAGCGGGTAATTGAAGTGCAACCATGTACAGAGGATGACCGAAAGTATTTGGATTTAAATGGAACAGACTATGTTGTCGTTGTAAAAAACTTTACTCATTTATACGATGGGAGTCAGTTCGAATATACGGAATCACGTCACCGTTTAGATATTTTTCACTTTTCGGATGTGGCGCGAAGAAAATAAAGAGATGGAGCGAAATAATCGTTCCATCTCTTTATTTATAAAAAATCACCAACTTATATATATGAGTGTTGACTAACTTATATATACGAGTTAATATGTAAGTGTAAACGGTATCAAAAAAAGAAAAGAGGGACGGGAATATGGGGAAAGACTATCGTAAAACAGCAAAAGAAGTGTTGCAGTATATTGGTGGGAAAGACAATATTGAACAAGCTGCGCACTGTGTAACGAGGCTACGTATCGCTTTAAAAGATGAAAATAAAATAGATAATGATAAATTACAGTCTGTTTCATTAGTAAAGGGAGCGTTTCATAACGCTGGGGTATTTCAAATTGTAATTGGTCCAGGTGATGTCGATCGAGTATACGCTGAATTGATAACGCTTGCAGGTATGGAAGAATCGACAGTAGCTGACGTAAAAGGTTCAGGGGATAAAAAATTAAATCCAGTTCAAAAGTTTGTAAAAGTATTTTCAGATGTATTTATGCCGATTTTGCCAGCAATTATTACGGCAGGTTTACTAATGGGGATTAATAACCTGTTAGGGGCAAAGGACTTATTTTTTGATGGGAAAAATTTATTAGAAGTATATCCGAACTTAGGTGGGCTTTGGGATTTAATTAATATGATGGCCAATACAGCATTCGTATTCTTACCGGCACTTGTTGGTTGGTCAGCAACGAAGCGCTTTGGTGGTAGTCCAATACTAGGGATTGTTATGGGATTAATGCTTGTGCATCCGGCCTTATTAAACGCGTGGGATTATGGAAAAGCAGCGACTGGTTTAGAGGGACAAAAGATTGAGTACTTCGATATTTTAGGGCTATTCCAAATTGAAAAGGTAGGATATCAAGGCCAAATTTTACCCATTTTAGTAGCAGCATTCGTATTAAGTAAAGTTGAAATCTTCTTAAAGAAACATGTGCCAAACGCAATTCAATTATTAGTTGTACCAATTACAACAATCGTTGTAACGGGTGTGTTAGCGTTAGGAATTATCGGTCCAGTTACACGTCATATTGGCGATTTATTAACGGCTGGATTAGTTGGCGTATATGAAACGGTACCAGTACTTGGAGCAGTATTATTTGGAGCATTATATGCACCGCTCGTAATTACAGGAATGCATCATATGTTTATTGCAATTGATTTACAGCTAATTGCACAGCACGGCGGTACATTTATTTGGCCGATGATTGCTCTTTCTAACATTGCACAAGGTAGTGCGGCACTAGCGATGTTCTGGATTTCTAAAAATCAAAATGATAAAAGTATGGCATCAACATCAGCAATCTCAGCGTACTTCGGTATTACAGAGCCAGCGATGTTCGGTGTGAATTTAAGAAATAAATTCCCGTTCTATGCAGCGATTATTGGGTCTGCTATAGCAGCGATATTTATTACATTAAATGGTGTATTAGCACCAGCAATCGGAATTGGCGGATTGCCAGCATTTATTTCTATCATTCCGAAATCGATTCCAATGTTTATTGTAGGGATGATAATCGCAGTAGTAATTCCATTTACATTAACATGGTTATTTGCGAAACGAGTAAAACAGAAGTAGGAGGAAATTAAGCATGAAAGATTGGCATAAAAGTGTAGTCTATCAAATTTATCCGAAGAGCTTTAATAGTTACTATAATAAAGAAACCGGTGATATAAAGGGAGTTACAGAGAAATTAGATTATTTAAAGGAACTTGGAGTGGATTATATTTGGTTAACACCGATATACCGATCACCACAAAATGACAATGGATACGATGTAAGTGATTATTACAGCATTGATCCATCTTACGGGACGATGGAAGAGTTTGAAGAGCTTTTAAAAGAAGCGAAAGTACGTGACATTGAAATCATGCTTGATATCGTTGTAAATCATAGTTCAACGGAGCATAAGTGGTTTAAAGAAGCAAAAGAAGATAAGAATAGTCCGTATCGAAATTATTATATTTGGCGTGATGAAAAGAATAATTGGCAGTCTAAATTTGGAGGATCTGCTTGGAAATATGATGAGAAAACAGGGCAATATTTTTTACATCTATTTGATGAGACGCAAGCTGATTTAAACTGGGAAAATGAAAAGCTTCGTGAAGAAGTGTACGATATGATGCGCTTTTGGCTCGATAAAGGTGTAAAAGGATTCCGCCTTGATGTTATTAACTTAATTTCAAAAGATCAAAGATTTTTAAGTGATGAAGGCACCACTGCTACAAGTGATGGGCGTAAATATTACACAGATGGTCCACGCGTCCATGAATATTTACAAGAGATGAGCCAAAATGTTTTTGAAGGGAAAGATGTAATTACAGTTGGAGAAATGTCATCTACGACAATTGATAATTGTATTAAATATTCGAATCCTGAGCGCAATGAACTAAGCATGACGTTTAGTTTCCATCATTTAAAAGTAGATTATCCGAATGGTGATAAGTGGACGAAAGCTGATTTTGATTTCATTAAATTAAAAGAAATTATGTCTAATTGGCAAATTGAAATGCAAAAGGGCGGAGGATGGAATGCGTTATTCTGGTGTAATCATGACCAGCCTCGTATCGTTTCACGGTTTGGTGATGATGAGAAGTACCGAAATGAATCTGCGAAAATGTTAGCGACAGCTATGCATATGTTGCAAGGAACGCCTTACATTTACCAAGGTGAAGAAATCGGTATGACGAATCCTAAATTCGAGTCCATCGAGCAATATCGTGATGTAGAATCGTTAAATATATATGATATAAAGCTAGAAGAAGGATTATCAAAAAAAGAGATTATCGGGATTTTAAAACAAAAATCTCGTGACAATTCCCGTACTCCGATGCAGTGGAATGAAGAGGTGAATAGTGGTTTTACAACAAGTACACCTTGGATTTCTGTGGCTGAAAACTTTAAAGAAATAAATGTAGAGAAGGCATTAGAAGATAGAGAATCTGTATTTTATCATTATAAAAAGCTAATTGAACTTAGAAAAAAATACGATGTCCTTACAGAAGGGAAATATGCTATTTTAGATGGAAATCATCCTAGCATTTGGGCGTATACACGTACTGTAAATAATGAAGTATTACTTGTTATCAATAACTTCTACGGAGAAGAAATAACATATTCTGCACCAGTGAATGTTCAATTGGATGGAATGAAACAAGAAGTATTATTATCAAATTACAAAGATTCAAGTAAAGATATTACCAATCTTAACTTAAGACCGTATGAGTCAATTGTATATCGTTATATGAAATAAAAGGTTGGATGCCGGCTTGGCATCCAACCTTTTTATTTTAAGACGCCACTATATAAAATCTTTACTTCTACTTCCGGTTTAAATTTTACCTTTGCATAATCTTTATTCCAATTCTTTTTCTTCCATAACTCTGGATGATAAGCGATAAGATTTCTACCTATACCGAAAGCGTCACAATTTGCTTTTTGTAGCTTTTTCGTTATTTGTTTTGCTTCTTTTGTGAGCTGCTTAGATAATTCTTTGTTTAGTTTTTTTCTTTCTCCCATTTTATAAAGATTATCTCTCGGTGCTTCAAGAGCGATTACTTGTAGCTTTAGTTTTAGATGAGCGTAAACATTTCCTTTTTTGTCAGTCGTTATATTCAAGTCTCTTTTTAGTTTCCGATTGCTCACTTCCATTGTTAAATAATCAGATGTCTTCTCTGATTCATCGCTAGTAAGTTTTTGGGTTATACGGGCACTTGTTCCCATTTTTCCGGTTAATAACACGAATAGAACAGATTGTTTCAAAGGTAAATGCCCAGTTAATTTATCGTTGTTAAATAAAGCTAACCCGTTTGTAATTACTTCTTTTCCTTTTATTTTTATAGAAGGGAGGGTAAAGTCTTTACCGGGATCTAACATTTTTGTAGCAGCTGTTTCTAAAGTTTCTTTTGGAAATACACTCATATCTTCTAAGCTTTTCACTTTTTTCTTTAGAAAATCTCCAATTAGTAAATTTCCTACCTTCTTTTTTTCTAGTATCTCGGATGTTTCACCATCTACTGCAATAAGTTTTACTAAAGCAGTTGGGTTTGTTGGGTCCCGAAAGCTGACATCTAAATAGGGGAGTATACCCTTTTTTAGAATTTTGGTTCCTAGTAATTGAACACCATATTTAAAATAGCGAATATTCCCAGTCACATTTTTTTTTAGGGCATCGCTTGTATCCCTTATGTTATGCCCGTTTGCTGAATGTATTTCATTCTCGAATGAAGATTGCTCTCCGCTTGAACTTTTTACGAGTTCAAGCGTTTGCTGAAGTTTATTTTCTTCCGTAATATCATATCCAATGCTATAAGCTAATCTCGCTTCTCTTAATGGTTCTTGATCCCAACAGCCAGAAAGGAATGCACTAGTACATAATATAAAAAGTAATTTAACTCTTTTTTTGAACATACTGTTCTCCTTTCTTATTCCTTATTACTGAATAAAGTAGAAATAAAAGAGGGAGGACAACTATGAAAATATACGTGAACTTATCAGTAAAAGTTGCAATTACTTTTAATTCTTCAGGTGTATCTATAAATAGGGCTACACTAAAAGCAATAATACCAACGATTGGAACAGCCTTTTTATGATTAGCCAGATTGAAGATATGTCCAATTCCTATAGAAGCAGCACAGTAATAACTAGCAATAGAAGCTACAACAGTTATCATCCATATTGGGATGAATAGTAAATCGGTTCGGTCTATAATCCCAATATGCAGAGAACGCAATAAGTAAGCAACTGGCTCTGGAATAAGTTCAACTTGTTTTGGACTAAATACGATAAAGCAAATCCAAACAGTAAAAGTATAAAAAAGAGTTACAAATCCATTAGCGATAGAAATTGCTTTCAGTTTTGCCACAGAACTCCCGTTTACTTTTGGGAAAGCGATAAGAATAATCTCAAAACCATACATAGCTGTAATGGTTTCTTTTGATGCTTGAATAATATTCCACCATCCGGCTTCTGTAATTGGAAAAATGTAAGAAAAATCAGCTCGTGTAAGCCCTAGGGCAATTAAAAGAGCCATTGGTAAAATGAGAATAGAAGCCATGACGTAAAACCGTACGATGACTTTGAACGTATTATAAGCTATGTAACAACAAGCTATTGTAAATAGCATGAGGGTGGCATACCAAGGAGTTGCTTGTAATATCCAAACTTTAATGACATTACAAGCATTTAACATAACCGTCATACCGATAAGGGTAAAATAAAAAACATAAGCAAAACCTAATAGTTTTCCAAACTTATTCCCAAATAGCATACAAACACTTTCATACATATCTGCATCAGGAAATCGTTTTAAGAAAAGCCACATAAGTAAAATAATAAGTTGAATTGCAAGACCAGCGATGAGAGCAGAAATCCATCCGCCACCTTTCGCTATTGGGTGAAGACGGTTTGGTAGAGAAAGTATACCAACTCCGATTTGGCATTGAATAACGAAAAAGGTAAATTGAACAAGTGAAATTTTACTTTGCGTGTTTGTCACCGTTCTCATCCTCTCTCGTTACATGTTGTCGTTGCATTTTTTTCGGTTTTGAATCATGTGGTCGTTCCCAAAACGACCAAATTGGTAGTCGTACAAAAGAGTCTTTCATATCTTTTATCCGCATCGGAGCAACAGGAGAAAGATAGGGGGTATGAAATGAATGTAACTGGCATAAATGAACGAAAGTTATAATGAGACCGAATGATATTCCTACATAGCCGAATATGGCAGCAAGGAGCATTAACGGAAAACGAAGAATCCGAACTGCGGAACTCATATCATTTGATGGAACAAGAAAAGATGAGATTGCAGTTAAAGCTACAACGATAATCATTGTATAAGAAACGAGACCGGCTTTTACAATTGCATCACCAATTACTAAACCACCTACAATACCGATTGTTTGTCCAACTCGGCTTGGCAAGCGAATACCAGCTTCCCGTAATAATTCAAAGATTAATTCCATTAAGAGAGCTTCAAAAATAGGAGGAAGTGGCACTTTTTCTAATGAAGCTTTAATCGTATAAACAAGTTCGAGCGGCAACACATCAGGATGAAAAGCAACTGTTGCGATATATATAGCGGGCAAGAGAAAGGCAATCAAGAAACTGACTAAGCGAATCATTCGGATGAAAGAACCGACAATCCAGCGGTTATTATAATCATCTGGTGATTGATAGAAAGCAAATAACGTAACAGGAACGATAAGTGCAGTTGGATCTCCATCAGATAAAATAGCAACTCGTCCTTCCATTAAATTTGCTGCGACTCTATCTGGACGCTCTGTATTTAATTGTTGCGGAAAGGGTGAGAAAGACGTATCCTCTATAAATTCTTGTATATATCCTGGAGGCATAAGTGCATCTGTCTTAATCGTTTCTAACCTTCTTTTTACTTCTGTAACTAGATCGTCATTAGCTATGTTTTGCATATAAGCAATTGCCACTTTCGTATGCATTTCTTCACCGAGTGTGAAATATTTAACGACGACATGTGGACTTTTTATGAGTTTACGAATAGAAGCTAAATTGGTTGCTAAATCTTCTACTAAACCAGTATGCGGTCCACGGACAATCCCTTCATTATCAGGTTCTGTTATATCTCTCTTTAAAGATAGAGCTGTTTCGAAAATACAAAAACTGTCGACGTGTTCATGAAAATATAAAGATTTACCTTGTAATAAAAGCTGCACACCATAATTTAAATTTGTTTCTTTTTTCATATTTAATGTGGCAAAAGCTTTATCTAAAGACAGATCCGATCGAGTTAATAATGGTTCAAGAGCTAATTGATGAATTAAATTTGGGTCTGCTAAAGATTCGATATATAAGATTGTTCCTTTTCCATTTTGGAAAGGGACATCTAATTTTTTTATATCATCTGAATGACAGAGCTTATTTTCAATGTAATTAATATTTTCCGGAAGTGATGGAAACATATGCTTTTTTTTATTATCTTGTTGTGAATTTTTCTGTTCGGCCATAATTTCCATCTCCTTTACATTGAAATTGTTTCTGTTAATTTTTGTTGTTTGTGAGAAAATTATGCTTGGATTATTTGAAAAAAGTAGCTTGAAGGTTACGTTACGTCATCTTTTATACTAAAGAAAATAGGATATAGGGGATGGAAAGAAAGCGTATATTAGATTAGCGATATTAATATATATCTTTTGTACTATAGAGGATAAGCCTAGCGGTATGCATAATTACATCGTTTGATGAATAGGAAATTTATGAGAATCGATTTATACTAATATTGTGTCTTGCCTTTTTAGGTGTAGTACACAGCCGGTGATTGGCTAGTGGAGGTTTTTCCATTTTGCCAGTGCCGGTTTTTTGTTGGATAATAGAGAAAATGAAGTTTTATAAAGAAAGAAGGTGTTGTTTTGAAGGATGTAAATTCTATCTTTATGAGAGAAAAGATTGCTAGTTCTTATCTTTATTTTATTTCTTTTCTTGGCTTGATTACTATAACCATATCTTTACTTGATATTAAAATCCCTTCTTATCCAACGATATTAATATTGTTATTAATATTTATGGGGATTGCAGAGTATTTTCCTGTACGATTTTGGAGAGGAACTAGCTCGCTTACCTTTCCGATAATTTACGCTATGAGTTGGCAGTTTGGAATCCATATGACTATTATTGCTATTGTACTCGTAACGCTAATTATTCACCTGCATCGTCGTTCACCGATACAAAGAATGTTATTTAATAGTACTCAGCATGCGCTTAGTTTGATCTTGGCCGAATGGTTTTCAAATAAATGTATGTCTTTATTAATTAACAAGATAGATATGTCAGTTCTATATGAAAATTTAATATCTTTGTTGTTATTTTGCGTGTTTTTTGGCTTCTTCAACAACCGCTTTTACGATTTGTTAATGATAATTCTTCCGCAGCCATATTCAATCTATCAGTGGTATAAAAAAACTGTAACGGTATTTCTTTGCGAAACTTTTGGTTTCTCTTATGCGTCCCTGATGCATGTATTAATTAGTACATATAGTGTGGAAATAAACGAGATTACAGTACTGTTTTTCTTTTTTCCACTTGTAGCAATTTCAGTTATTAGTTCTTTTTCTGTACGGATAAGGATGGAGAAGGAACGATTATATGAGCTGTTTCTTATTACGACAGAAATTAGTCGTGGACTAACCGGAGGAAACTTGAAACATATTAAACAAGCGCTTAAAGGCTTTTTTGGCATACAAGCATATGTAATATGGACAAAAGATGATGGGAACTGGAATCTTCTATTAAAAGATGGGAAAGTTCGTCTGGATATTTCTGATCATTCAGAAATATCCAAGGCGTTTGAGGGAATCTCTAAAAATCTTGTGTTTCATGATTGGAAAACTGGTACGGCTCCTGGAGATGAAATATTTGATAGCGTCATACGCTCGCTTGTATATTTTCCTCTTATTGTAAATGATGAACTAGTCGGAATGTTTGTTGCAGGGAAAAGTAGAACTGCGGGTTTTTTTCCGGAAGATGTACAGTCGTTAGCTACGTTTTCTAACCAATTAGCTAACGTAGTTAAAACAAGAATATTGATTTCTGAACAGGAAAAAAGAATGATTTTAGAAGAAAGAAATAGAATCGCACGCGAAATTCACGATGGTATTGCACAAACATTGGCCGGGGTGATATACCAACTAGAATCCGCGCAGAAAAAATACCGTGATAAACCAATAGATATGCAGCAAATAGTAGAGAAAAGTATAAAAGATTTAAGAGGAAGCCTAGGAGAAGTTCGTTATTCTATTTATGCTTTAAAACCATATCCGACACAACAATTAGGGCTTAAGCAGGCGATAGCAAGTAAAATAAAATCTTTAAAACAAGAATATGAACTAGATATTACATATCATGAAAGAGGTCATGCACGTGCACTCAGCTTTTCAAAAGAAAGAGTTATTTTTGATACATTACAAGAGAGTTTGCAAAACATTGTAAAACATGCACAAGCAGAAAAGACTGATGTTTTACTTAGCTATCAAAGTGAGCACGTGCTTTTAAGGGTTAAGGATAATGGAGTCGGCTTTTCACTATTTGAGTCTATGGTTAAAACGAAGAATGAGCCACATTATGGTATATTACATATGAATGAACAAGCTGAACAATTAGGGGCTACTTTACAGATTGATAGTTCTGTAGGGAAAGGGACAGAAATTACACTATTAATTCCAGATTCACAAACAAGGGGTGCGTAAAATGATTAAAATATTAGTAGTGGATGATCATGCTTTTTTACGAGACGCAATTCGGAGCATACTAGAGGATGAATCTGATATGAAAGTGGTTGGAGAAGCTAGCTCTGGGGACGGAGTATTGGGAAAAGTAGAAGAATGCAGACCAGATTGTATTTTGATGGATATTAATCTTCCAGGGAAAAATGGGATTGAAGCCACAGAGTTAGTAAAAAAAAATTATCCAAATTGCCGAGTGCTTGTGTTTACAATGTATGAACATGATGAGTATTTAATGGATGCACTCCAGGCTGGTGCTGATGGTTATTTATTGAAGGATTCATCATCGGAGCAGGTAATAGCAGCAATTCGAATGTTATATCGAGGCGATTCAGTTATTCATCCGCGTATGACTAAAAAATTAATTACATATCATCAGCAAAAAATGAAATTAGAATCAAATGAAAATGAACTGACGGAACGTGAAAAGGAAATTCTTTTTGAATTAGTAAAAGGACTTAGTAATAAAGAAATTGCTGAAGCTCTATATATTAGTGATAAAACAGTTAAAATTCACATCAATAAAATTTTTAAAAAACTAAATGTAAAAAGTCGATCGCAAGCGGTGATTTATGCTGTTCGAAATCAATTGGTTCCGTTGGATTAAATAAGAGATGTTTAAAAGAACTATCGTGTTTCTTTATTCTATATTACAAAGAATAAAGGGCAAGGTAGTTCTTTTGTACTATTTGGGCATAGAATCATTAGAAAAAAATTACTCCTTTTGTTCAATATTCAGAAAAATCAAAATGTGAAATAATAAAAATAGAATTATTGCTTAACGCTACTAATAATTCATGTTGTAAATCATTGTAGTTGGAAACAATTTATGGGGGCTTTTATAGAAAGAAGATTAGAAGTGTGGGGATGGCGGTAGTAGTGTTGGAGATTCTCGATTATTTTAAATAGATTCAAGGTTGATAGAATTGCCAATGCTAAATAGGAGCTCGGAGGATTTATTTTAGAAAAAATAATTTTAATAATAAGGAGATGCGCTATGAAGAAGGGGAAATTCGGAAAAATACTTATCGGAACGCTAACTGTTGGTATGTTAATGTCTCAAGGAATTCCATATAACGTATTGGCAGAAGAGGTAAATACAACTACTTTAACTGGGATTGATGATGCAAACGCTATATTGAAAGGTCTTACAAAGGAACAACGTAATGCCTTAAAAACGTTAGATACAAAACCAGGTTTTGTTATTTCACCAGGCATCAATATAGCAAGTCCTGATAATGTGAATGTGATTGTAGAGTTTAAGCAAGCACCTAGCAAAATCGAGATGTTAAAACAAGCAGCTAAAGGGAAAAAAATAGCTCTTTCAACTGCGGAACAAAAGGTAGAAGCATCTCATAAAGAATTTAAATCAGAGTTTGAACAGCTTCAAAAGAATAAAGATAAAGGGACGAATTTTAAATCTGCCAAAATAACAAGAGAATATAAGAATGCTTTTAATGGTGTAGCAATTTCGTTACCTGCGAATATGATTGAAGACTTAGTTCGCACTGGTATTGTTAAGCGCGTATGGGAAGATAGTGAGGTCAAAATTGATTTACCGAAAGAAACAGCTAAAACGGCTGTCGAACCAAAAATGGCTGATAGTGTACCACAAATTGGTGTGGACAAGCTGCATGCTGAAAAAATAACAGGTAAAGGAATTAAGGTGGGGGTACTGGACACAGGTATTGATTATAACCACCCTGATTTGAAAGATGCATATAAAGGATATCGTGCAGAGCAGGGGGAAGATCCAAGCAAAATAGATCCGAACTCAATAAAAGGATGGGATTTTGTTAATAATGATGCTGATCCAATGGAGACAACGTATAAGGATTGGCAAAATTCTGGAGGATATCCTGAAATTTATGATGGAAGTGCATATTATACATCCCATGGCACTCATGTAGCTGGGACAATTGCTGCAGACAAAAAGAATAATGTGGATTATGCGGTTAAGGGAGTCGCTCCAGATGTAGATTTATATTCATATCGTGTATTAGGACCATATGGAAGTGGTCAAACAAGCGGTATTCTTGCTGCGATTGATAAAGCAGTGAAAGACGATATGGATGTTATCAATTTATCATTAGGTGCAGCTATTAATGATCCTTTATATCCAACTTCTGTGGCAGTGAATAATGCCATGTTAGCTGGTGTTGTTACAGTAGTAGCGGCAGGTAATAGTGGTCCTGGAGAAGGTACTATTGGATCACCTAGTGCGGCGGCACTTCCAATTACAGTTGGAGCAAGTGACGCTGCGATGTCTATCCCGACATTTTCTGCCGATGCAGGTGATTTACATGTGGATAAGATGATGCTACTTGGAAAGAGCTTTACTGATAAGCTTGAAGACTTAAAAGGTCAATCCTTATCGGTTATATATGCAGGACTTGGGAAATCAGATGATTTTAAGGGGAAAGACGTAAAAGGAAAATTAGCGCTCATCCAACGCGGTGAGATTACATTTGATGAAAAGATTAAGAATGCGAAAGAAGCAGGTGCAAAGGCCGTAATTGTATATAACAATGTTGATGGTGAAATCACAAGTTATCTTGGAGAAAGTACGTCATCTATTCCATCGTTCCGCTTAGCGAAAGTAGATGGTGAGAAATTACAAGTAAAAGCTGGACAAGGAGATGTGTCTTTAGCGTTTGGAGAACTTAGTAATATAAAAACAGAGGGAGATCATTTAGCCGATTTCAGCTCTCGTGGTCCTGCAACTAAAACAGATGATATTAAGCCGGATATTGTAGCGCCAGGTGTGTCTATTTTCTCTACTGTTCCTGAATATATTAATGATCCAAAGGATGGAGAAAATTATCCGGTAGCGTATGGACGTATGTCAGGTACATCTATGGCAACTCCTCATACGGCGGGGGTAGTAGCACTCATTTTACAAGAACATCCAAACTATAGTCCGTTTGAAGTAAAAGAAGCGCTTATGAATACTGCAGTTGACTTAAAAGAAGAACGCTCTGTATTTGAGGTGGGATCAGGCCGAATTGATGCGTATCGTGCAGTTCATGCAGATACATCTATCGAGGTTATCGATAAAACATCGAACGTTGTAAATGATGAAGAAGTAGAAATTGAAGAAAAAACAGGTTCTATTGCATTTGGATATAAAAATCAATTGGGAAATGGACCAATTAAAGATAGTCGAAAAGTCCTAATTAAGAACAACAGTAAAACAGACGGAAAAGAGTTCAAATTAGAAGTAGAGTTTTCACCAACAAGTGTAGGTGTGCAGGATGCAGTGAAGAATGGTGTGAAGCTGAACGTACAAGATTCTATTAAAGTGGCTTCTGGTACATCAGGGGAAATTAGCCCTGAAATTATCATCCCAGAAAACGCAGAATTCGGTAGATATGAGGGGTATATTCATATTTCAAATAAAAACAATGAAAAAGAAGTATATCAAGTACCGTTTGCAGTTAAATTCACAGAAAAAGGGATTGAGTCTGTAGATTTGCTGAGAGACGCAATGGCAACAGATGGATCTAACTTCCATCCGTTTATGGAAAGACCAAGTTCGCCGTTGACATTTAAATTGAATAGTCCTCTTGAAACCATTGATGCGGTTGTGAAGGATCGAAAAACAGGAAAGGCATTAGGAATCGTTGGCACACTTAATGCAAGTAGTCTAACACCGAATGTTGAATATATGATGTTTTCTGGTATGGGAGGGTATGTATTTCCGTTCACAGGAGATCCTGCCCATCCAATTGGAGATAAACCTGTTGTGTTGCCTGATGGAGATTACGAATTGAACTTCGTTGGATATGATAAAGAAGGGAAATCTTATACAAAAGGCGATAGCATTATCATTGATAATGTCATACCTGAAATGAAATTTACGGATGTACAACCTGGTATTCATGAAGTAAATGATTCTATGTTCAAAGAAGAAGATGGCCAGCGGGCATTATGGGTGCATGGTAATGTTTATGATTCTACAGTGGATGCATTAAAGGCAAAAGGCCTGCAGTATGACCAAAAAGCTAATCAAATTGTATATTATCAGAACTCGGCCTTTCCATCAGGTTGGCTGAATACAATTCAGGCCAATGGTGACTTTAAATTTGGAGTACTTCCAGAAGAAATAAATGAACCGTTAAATTTAAAATTATTTGGATATGACCTCGCAACTGCAGGGAATATGGCAACTGGATATAAAGATTACGTCTTTGTAAAAGAAGGGACAGAATACGCTGTTCCAAGTTATAACAAAGATAAAATAAAATTAGGAGAAAAAATTACGTTAACTTTAAATCTCAATAATGTAAAACAACTTACGGCAGGTACATTTGAAATCCCTTATGATAAGCAGCTATTTAAATTTACAGATGTGAAACCAAATTCAGCGCTTACGGAATATGCAAAACAACATGGATTAAACTTGACATTAGAAGATCCGGCTATAAATACAGAAGGAACTTGGGAAAACAAGGTGAAAGTTGGCGCATCATTGGAAGGAAAAGAATTTAAAGGATTAGATGGAGATACACCATTTTTAGATGTTACATTCGAAATGACGAGCGATGAATATTTTAATAATTTAACTGCATTTGGAGCAGATAAGTTCTCTTATATAAAAGCTGGTGCATCAGAAGGTACTGAGATTCCTGTGTTTAAAGATAAATCTTTTGCTATTGTTTCGAAGCATTCAACAGTTACAGGATATATTGGTCCAGAAGCTTTCTTGAATGAAGAGGGGTATTTAGGTAAGAATGATTACACAAAACTAGGAGCAAAAGTGTACGCAGTTGGCAAGGATGGAAAGAAATATACAGGAACGATTAATGATAATGGGCAATTTGAAATTCATAGTGTTCCTGTAAGCGATAAAGAATATGATATTTTCGTAGAAATGCCGGGTCATTTAAATAGTAAATTAACTACAAAAATAGGGGAAATGCAAGATGGAGAATTAGTGGGACAAAACTTTAGAGCCGATATGGATGACAACCTTGCAGGTGATGTAAACGGCGATAAAATGGTGGATATTCAAGATGCTAGAATAGCAGCTCTTTCATATGAAAAAGGAAAAGTGGCTGCAAAAGATGGAGATGTCAATCAAGATGGTGTTGTAAATGAAACAGATATTCGTTTTATCGAGAAGAATTTCTTGAAAAAGGGTCGAGATGCTAAAGAAAATCAGAAGCCGAAAGAAAATGTAGGGCCAGTGACGTTAGATAAAATCTTACGCTCTATTGGTTTAGAACCAAAAAAATAAGTGGACAAACTTCTAGAGTAAATAAAGCAATAGGACAATGAATATAAAATTAAATGAGATTGGCTAACAAATAACCGGTAATGATTTATGGTAAAATTACCGGTTATTTTAAAGGTAATAATCGCTTGGGTACATGAAGTAACTAGTTTAAAGTTAGTTCGCTTTCGTTGTGGGACAAGGTAGTTGCTTAATTATTATTGTTTGTGGGATGGAAATAAGGTTTGTAGTCTAAACTTTAAAAATAGGGGGACTTGTGAAATGAGTATTAAGAAAAAACTTGGTATGGGTGTTGTAACTGCAGCGCTTGGCTTATCTTTAATTAGCGGGGGAACATATGCGTATTTTAGTGATAAGGAAGTATCACAAAACACGTTTGCAGCGGGTACTTTAGATTTGAGTGTTAATCCTGAAGTTGTTATTAATGTCGACAATATTAAACCAGGTGATGAAATGGAACGTGGTTTTCAATTAGTAAACAAAGGAACCTTAGCAATAGGAGATGTGAAACTTCTGACAGATTACAGTGTAATCGATGCTAAAGGAGATAATGGAAATGCTGATTTTGGTGATCATATCCGTGTTGATTTCTTGTGGAATTTGGATAAAAATGAGGTTCCAATTTGGTCTACTACATTATCTGAATTAAAGGTAGCTACGCAAAACGGAAGTATTCCTGATCTTGTACAAAAAGGTGTTGTAGACCGAGAAGGAAATGGACTTGCTCCTGGTGATGATGATACTTTCTACGTAATGTTCACATTTGTAGATAACGATGAAGAGCAAAATGTATTTCAAGGAGATTCATTGAAGTTAAATTGGACCTTCAACTCAATGCAGACAAAAGGTGAAGAGAAATAAAGATAAATATTATATATGAGAATGAATTGATGAGGAATTGAAGAATAGAATTTTTAATAGTGTAAAGGTTGATTGAGTGAATCAACCTTTTTTTATTTTGTGAGAAAATTATGCTTAGATTATTTGAAAAAAAGTAGCTTGAAAGTTACGTTACGTCATCTTTTATACTAAAGAAAATAGGATATAGGGGGATGGTGTAGATGACTTTAAAATGTATGTGGGGATGGAAAGAAATTTTATATTTATTTGTTTTCGTATTTCTGATTGTACCAGTAATGATTGAATCTCTTTTTTATGATTATGCTTTAAAAATACTAGGGAACTCATTATATGCTGGAGTATTAATGGGACTTATAATGGCAGTGATATTTACGTTTGTAGTTTATCTTTTTTGCATAAAAAGATATAAACTGTCGTGGAAAGATATTGGAATTCGGAAGCTTTCATGGAAAGATTTATTGTGGACATTTGTAGCGGTTATTTCTTTGATTGTAGTTAGTATTGGTGTATTAATGATAATGGAGAAACTGGGGATTTCTTTTGAAAATAGTAAAACGGAGACGATCCAAAATGATAAATCAATATATGCGTTCTGTATCGCGGTAATTGGAGCAGCAGTTATATCACCAATCTATGAAGAAATTTTATATCGAGGTGTTTTTTATACATTTTTTCGTGATAGGTATGGTATATGGGGCGGTATGCTTATAAGTTCAATAATATTTACTATTGTTCATATCCCGACATATAACACATTACCGGTGAATTTTTTAAGCGGAGTAGTATTTGCGTGGTTATATGAGAAAACAAATTCTATTTTATCGGCTATGATTGCCCACGCATTATTCAATTTCATAGCAGTACTTCTCACATTCATGTCGAATTAATTAGAGGGTACATATAGGAGGGAATAAATATGGAAATAGCTGTGGAACGAGTTTTTACACATGAGATTTTAGCAGAAGCTGCAAAGATATTTAATGTGAAAGTAGAAGAAAAGCCACTTGGTGATTTTGAAAATTATATTTTTAAGGCGAAGGGTAAAAATAATGAAGATTACGTATTACGCTTAACTCATTCTTCTCATCGGTCTAAAAAAGAGGTAGAGGCCGAACTAGATTTTTTACGGTATGTTGCAGAGCATGGGGCAAAAGTGGCGGGACCTCGTAATTCAATATCTCAAAACCTTGTAGAAGAAATTGGAGCGGAAGAGGGCACTTTCTTTTTCGCGTCTTTATTTACATATGCACAAGGTGAGCAAGTAAAAGGAGAAGAATCGCCTTATTGGGGAGATGCTTACTTTGAAGCGTGGGGAAAAGCGATTGGACAACTGCACCGCCTTACAATGGATTATCCTAAAACAAACTACCGTGATACGTGGGAAGAGGATGAAAGTAGCATTGTTAATGGATTAGAAGATGAGAAGGTGAAAGGGATTGCCACTGTATTAATGGATGAAATAAAGGCTCTTCCAATTGAAAGAGAAACGTTTGGCCTTATGCATGGCGATATTCATCCAGGTAATTTTCATTATGATGGAAAAGGGCTAACAATCTTTGATTTTGATGACGCTGCCTATAATTACTTCATTCATGATTTGGCAATGGTTCTTTATTACTCTGTTCTTTTTACACCGTGGACTACAGAAGAGAGGAAAGAATTTGCTTGCAAACAGTTACAAGTGTTACGAAAAGGTTATGAATATGAGCACAGACTGGCGGATAGTTGGTATGAATCGTTACCGTTATTTTTGCGTCTACGTGATATTGGTTTATACGGTACGCTTCAAAAGAAGTTTAAAGGGAAAGATATGCCAAATCATTTCATAGAATTAGCGGAACAACTCTATGAAAGAATTATAAAGAAAGAAGCAATTGTGAATATATAATACATTCATATCGAAACAAAGTATACAAAATAAATGTATACTTTGTTTTTTTATACAAAATATGTTTACTTTATTAAAATAATATTGTTATAGATTCGGTATACACTTATAATTTTATATATATTCTGAATATTCTTTATAAAGAAGGAGGGGGAAAGTTGGAAGCTATCGTAAGTTGGATAAATAATATTGTTTGGAGTCCAGCACTTGTCTATTTATGTTTAGGAGTAGGTCTATATTTTTCCATTCGAACAAGGTTTTTACAAGTAAGACATGTAGGAGAAATGGTGAAACTTACATTTCAAGGGGAAAAATCGGATGCGGGTGTTTCTTCATTCCAAGCTTTAGCACTTTCATTATCAGGGCGCGTTGGAACAGGAAATATTGCAGGTGTTGCAACGGCTGTTGCATTCGGTGGGCCAGGAGCTGTATTTTGGATGTGGGCGGTAGCCTTTCTAGGAGCTGGTTCTGCATATGTAGAATCGACGCTTGCACAAATATATAAGACGAAGCATCAAGGGCAATTCCGCGGTGGTCCTGCTTATTACATTGAAAAAGGACTAGGTGTTAAATGGTATGCTTTAGTATTCGTTGCAGCGACAATTCTTGCGACGGGGATGCTGTTACCGGGTGTTCAGGCGAATAGTATTGCTGTAAGTTTAGAAACAGCTTTTGGTATTAATACTTCTGTATCAGGAGCGGTATTAGTAGCGGCATTAGCACTTATTATATTTGGTGGAGTTAAGCGAATTGTTAACGTAGCGCAAGTTGTAGTACCGTTTATGGCGCTTGGCTATATTTTAGTAGCTTGTGTAATTGTAGCTATGAATATTGAAAAATTACCAGACGCTTTCATGTTAATTTTAAAAAGTGCATTTGCATTAGAAGCAGCTTTTGGCGGGATTATTGGTTTAGCAATTTCTTGGGGTGTAAAACGTGGTATTTATTCAAACGAAGCAGGGCAAGGAACTGGGGCCCATGCAGCAGCAGCTGCTGAAGTATCGCATCCAGCTAAACAAGGGTTAGTACAAGCATTTTCCGTTTACATTGATACATTATTTGTTTGTTCAGCAACAGCATTTATGATGATTATTACAGGCATGTATAACGTATTTGATGCAAGCGGAAAAAACTTTATCGTCAATAAATTAAATGGTGCACAGCCAGGTCCTGGTTATACACAGGCAGCAGTAGAATCTGTTTTCCCTGGATTTGGAAACGGTTTCGTAGCAATCTCTTTACTATTCTTCGCATTTACAACAATTATGGCTTATTACTACATTGCAGAAACGAATATAGCTTACTTAAATCGTGATAAAGACCGTCCTTGGATGTCTATCGTACTAAAGTTTGTATTCTTAGGAGTTGTATTCTACGGTTGTGTAAAAACAGCAGAAACAGCATGGGCTTTAGGGGATATTGGTGTAGGAATTATGGCATGGGTTAACATTATTGCGATTCTATTATTACAAAAACCGGCATTGATCGCATTAAAGGATTATGAAAAGCAGAAAAAAGAAGGAAAAGATCCAGTGTTCGATCCGCAGAAACTAGGAATTAAAAATGCTGATTTCTGGGAGCATGAATACGGGAAAGACAAGAAAGAAGAAGTATCTTAAGAGAATAGAAATGAAGGAGCAAAGGGAGATCCCTTTGCTCTTTTTTATGGACAAAATGAAGATGAAAGTTATTTTTTTGCCTATTTTTGAATATAAAAAGAATGTACATGCTTTGTTTAGGGGAGGGGGGAGTATGGTGATAGAGTTTCGTAATGTAAATAAATATTATGGTAACTTCCAAGTTTTGAAAAATATTAATGTGCAAGTGAAAAAAGGTGAAGTGGTAGTAGTTGTTGGTCCTTCAGGATCAGGAAAAAGTACATTGCTTCGGTGTATAAATCAGTTAGAGGCGATTACCGATGGAGAATTAATCGTACAAAATACAGACGTACACAATAAAAAAACAGATATGAATGAATTACGCCGAAATATTGGTATGGTCTTCCAGCATTTTTACTTATACCCACATAAAACAGTTCTGCAAAATATTACACTAGCACCAATTAAAGTAAATAAAACTTCAAAAGAAGAAGCAGAAAAAACAGCGATGGTTTATTTAGAGAAAGTAGGAATCCCGGAGAAGGCAGGTGTATATCCTCATCAATTATCCGGAGGTCAGCAGCAAAGGGTAGCGATCGCTAGGGGGCTCGCAATGCAGCCGGAAATTATGCTATTTGATGAGCCTACGTCCGCTCTTGATCCAGAGATGATCGGAGAGGTGCTTGATGTTATGAAAGCGCTGGCTAAAGAAGGAATGACGATGGTCGTCGTCACACATGAGATGGGATTCGCACGTGAGGTAGCAGATAGAATTTTATTTATGGATGACGGTCAAATTATCGAAGATACAACACCATCACAATTTTTTGCAAATCCTGAACAAGAAAGAGCACGTCTATTTTTAAGAAGAGTGTTAAATCATTAAAGGGGGAGTTTTATGCTTAAAATGAAAAAGTTGTTTACGTTAATCGTATTTTCATGTTTATTCGTACTTGTCGTTGCTGGATGCGGAAGTAAAAAAGATGAGACGAAAGAAACGAATACGAAACAAGGCGGGGCTGTTGAGCAAATTAAAAAGCGCGGGAAACTAGTAGTTGGGGTGAAGAATGATACGAACTTATTTGGCTTGAAAAATCCTTCGACAGGACAGGTAGAAGGGTTTGATGTTGATATCGCAAAGGCGCTTGCGAAAAAAATCCTTGGAGATGAAAAGAAATTAGAATTAAAAGAAGTAACGTCTAAAACGCGTATTCCACTACTGAAAAATGGTGATATTGATGCAATTATCGCGACAATGACAATTACGGAAGAACGTAAAAAAGAAGTAGATTTTTCAGATGTATATTTTAAAGCAGGGCAATCGTTACTTGTGAAAAAAGGAAGCGATATTAAAAGTATTGATGATGTGAAAAAGGGTGTGAAAGTGTTAGCGGTAAAAGGTTCAACGTCTACAAATAATATTCGTCAAAAATCACCAGAATCGACTGTATTAGAATTTGAAAATTACAGTGAGGCATTTACAGCGTTAAAAGCAGGTAAAGGCGATGTATTAACGACAGATAATGCGATTCTTTACGGAATGGCAAAACAAGATTCTAATTATGAAGTTGTAGGGAAAATTTTCACGGATGAACCGTATGGAATCGCAGTACAAAAAGGTGCAGACGATTTAACGAAAGAGATTAATAGTTTATTAAAAGATATGAAAGCGAATGGAGAATACGATAAATTGTATGAAAAATGGATTGGTCAAAAACAAGAGAAGTAAAATGAAACTTTATTTCTCGTGATAAATAGTAAGAGTGAGAGGATGAGAGTACTCATCCTCTTCTTGTAAAGAAAGAGGGGAGAATATGTGCCTGATTTTTCTATATTAACGAATAACATTGATATGTATTTAGAAGGATTTAAATATACGGTTATGTCTAGTGTAGTTGCGCTAATAGGAAGTTTTGTTTTAGGAATTGTTATGGCAGTGATGCGAATTTCACCTATTCGTATTTTGAATTGGATTGGCTCTGCCTATGTAGAGTTTGTTAGAAATATTCCACTCGTATTAATTGCATTCATTTTCTATTTTGCTTTGCCTGTAATAGGAATTACTTTCAACGGTTTTGTAGCAGGGACAGTTGCGCTTACAGTTTATACAGCGGCTTTTATTGCGGAAGTAATTCGTGCTGGTATTTTATCAGTCGCGAAAGGTCAAATGGAAGCAGCACGTTCTTCAGGATTAACTTATACGCAAGCGATGTATCATGTCGTCTTACCTCAAGCGATGAAAATCGTCATTCCTCCTCTAGGAAATCAATTTCTCAATTTAGTAAAAAACTCTTCAATACTCGGAATTATTGCTGGAACGGATTTAATGTATCAAGGGGACTTAATTTCAACGAAGACGTTCGTTACGTTTGATGTATATATATTTGTCGGGATGTTTTATTTAATATTAACAATACCGCTAAGTATGCTAGTGCGTTATTTAGAAAAACGCTTGGCAAAGGAGGCGGTATAAATGGATTTTAAAGGAGCGATAACAGGTGATCATATCCTCTTTTTATTAAAAGGATTACTCATAACGTTAGAGGTAGCGCTCGTAGCAATTGTACTTAGCTTTATTATTGGTAGTGTAATAGGGATATTGCGCTACATGAAAATACCTGTCGTCTCACAAGTATTAGGAATTATCGTTGAAGTGATTCGAAACTTACCACTACTTTTAATTATATTTTTCACATATTTTGCGCTTCCAGAAGCAGGCTTGAAATTAGAGATTATAACAGCTGTAATTGTTGCTTTAACAATATTTGAAGCAGCAATGATATCTGAAATTGTTCGAAGTGGTCTATTATCGATTGAAAAAGGACAGATTGAGGCCGCAAGATCTTCAGGATTAACGTATGTTCAAGCACTGTGGCATATCATTTTACCACAAGCATTAAGAAGAATGGTCCCGCCGCTTGTCAGTCAGTTTATTTCATTGCTGAAAGATACATCATTAGCAGTTGGTATATCACTGCCAGAGCTTATGCATAATGCTCAAATTATTAGCGGGCAGAATGTAAATTATATGATTCCAACGTTTATAGTAGTAGCTTGTATGTATTTTGTTGTAAACTACGGTTTATCAATTTTATCTAGAAGATTAGAAATACGTTAACTCTTACAAAAAATGTAAGAGTTTTTTCCTTATAAATCCTTTTTTTGCCTCAAATTAGTATCTCGAGCTCTTAATAGTTGAATTTTTATATTGTTTTATCAGAAAAGTTTTAATTTTATATAGAAATTGTAATCGCTTTCGTGTATATTTTTATTATCAGAAAATTTTAAAAAGAGATAGGGGTACTTGTAGGGGGAGGATTAAGATGCAGCAAACAACGAATGAGCAATTACATCGTACGATGAAGAGTAGACATTTATTTATGATCGCACTAGGTGGTGTAATCGGAACTGGTTTTTTTCTAGGTTCAGGTTACACCATTAATCAGGCTGGACCAGGGGGAGCCATCCTTTCATATTTAGTAGGCGGATTTATTATGTATTTAACAATGCTTTGTCTTGGAGAGCTAACGGTAGCAATGCCAGTTTCAGGATCTTTCCAAAAGTATGCGACGAAGTTTATTGGACCAGGAACTGGATTTATGATCGGTTGGCTATACTGGATTGGATGGGCAGTAACAGTAGGATTAGAATTAACATCGATCGGTTTAATGATGAAAAGATGGTTTCCGAATGTTGATGTTTGGGTATGGTGTCTCGTATTCGGAGTTATTTTATATGCTTCAAATGCAATATCAGCGAAGAGTTATGCTGAATTAGAGTTTTGGTTCTCTAGTATTAAAGTAGTTACAATTATTGCATTCATTCTACTTGGTGGTAGCGCATTACTAGGATTCTTACCATACGATGGAAAAGAAGCAGCGCCTCTTTTCTCTAACTTTGTAAGTGATGGTGGGCTATTCCCAAATGGACTAGCTGCAGTGCTTCTTACGATGATTACAGTTAACTTTTCCTTCCAAGGAACAGAGTTAATCGGGATTGCAGCAGGAGAGAGTCAGAATCCTGAAAAAACAATTCCACGTGCGATTCGTAATACAGTATGGCGCATTATGTTATTCTTCATTTTAACAATGACAATTTTAGTAGGGTTAATTTCTTGGAAAGAAGCAGGGATAATTGAAAGCCCATTCGTAGTTGTATTTGATAAAATCGGTATTCCATATGCAGCTGATATTATGAACTTCGTTATTATTACAGCTCTTCTATCTGTAGCGAACTCAGGGTTATATGCAGCAACGCGTATACTATGGTCACTTGCAAATGAAGGAATGGCACCAACTTCTTTCAAGAAAGTAAATAAACGTGGTATTCCGATTACAGCGTTAGTCGTAACGATTGCTGTAGCGGCGTTATCTTTATTAACAAGTTTCCTTGCAGAAGATACAGTATATATGTATTTATTATCTATAGCTGGTTTATCGGCTGTTTCAAGTTGGATCATTATTGCTTTATCACAACTTCGCTTTAGAAGTCAGTATTTAAAAGGCGGAGGAAAATTAGAGGACTTAAAGTATAGAACACCACTATACCCGCTTGTTCCAATTTTAGCTTTAATTACAAATAGCATCGTTGTTATTAGTTTAGCGTTTATTCCAGAACAACGAATGGCGTTATATTGTGGTATTCCATTTATCATTTTCTGCTACATATATTATTATATAAATAAGAAACGGCAGAAACCGATGAAAGTGGAGATGGAGACACCAAATGAAACTAACAATCAAACACGATGATATACAGGCGGATTTATCGTATGGTCAATTAGCGATTGGAAAAGAAAACGGATATTCACCGTTACAATTACTCGTGTCTTCTATCGCAGGATGTAGTGCAATTGTCTTCCGAACAATTTTAGAAAAGAAACGTATTACATACGATACGTTTACAATTGAAACTGAAATTGGTAGAAGTGAAGCTTTATCAAAACCAGTTGAAAGTGTTCATTTGCACTATAAAATTAAAGCGCAAAACATTACAGAAGAACAATTAGACAAGGCGCTGCAACTTGCAGTGAAAAATTGCACAATTGTTCAATCTGTAAAGGATAGTATAAAAGTTACAGAAACAATTGAATTAGTAAAGTGAAACATAAAAACGTGAGAATAGGGCGCTCACGTTTTTATGTTTTTGGCAGAGGGGGAAGCATGATGGAATGTTTAGGTTGTAAATTAGCAAATGAAGAAGAAATTATATATAAAGTGTATGAAGATGATTATGTAACTTGTTTTTTAGACCATGCGCCTTTCTACCCAGGACATACTTTAATTGTGCCAAAGAAGCATGTTTTAGAAGTGGACGAATTAGATGATGTTGTAGCGAAATCGATTATGGATGCTTCTAAGCTTATTGCAAAAGCGATTAAGGCATTATATAAACCAGACGGAATTACAATTTGTCAAAATGGTGGAATCTTTAACGAGCTAACACACTATCATATGCATGTCGTACCAAGATATAAAGAGCGCTCGTTTGCTGAGTTTTATATGGTACAATCGGGAGAAAAACAGAATCATAACTTTGAAGAGACAAAGCATTTGTTACGAGAATCAATAGAGAAAATATTACTTACTAAAAAGGCATAAGAGGGATGTTCTTAAGGGAACAGTCAGGAAAATATTAATATTAAAAAGCCCAATTTCTCAGTTAAAATAGAGAAATTGGGCTTTTCCTTATTCTATTATTCGATTTTATCTATTAAAGAATTCTGCAGTGTCACAAAGTATATCGCTCATTCGTTATATAGAATGAGAGGAGGAATTATATGAAAGTTACAAACAAAGATTACGAAAAGATGGAAGAGCTATACGAGTTGTATGAACAAAAAATTTATTATGTAGCTTATTCTATTTTAAATAATATTCAGCAGGCTGAAGATGCAGTTCAAGAGACGTTTATTACTCTTTATAAAAATTTGAAAAAGCTTCATAGTTTGAACACTGAAGAGCTTAAACGGTATATTTTGAGGATTGCGAAAAACAAAGCGATTGATAGCTACCGGAAAAATAAACGACATGAAACATTTTTAGAAGAATATCAACGAGAATCAACAGACGTAGTAGATGAAAATATTGAAGAGTGGGAAAAACGTCTAATGTCTGAGGTTCAGATTGATACATTGCTAAAAGAGCTAAATGAATCTAACAGACAAGTGTTTAAGTACAAAGTCTTCTATAACTTAACGTATCAAGAAATTTCAAGTGTAATGGGGATAACAGAGGCTAATGTCCGCAAGCAATTTGAGCGCGCTCGAAAACGAGTACAAAGTATTATAGGAGGTATACAAAATGACGAATTCAAAGAACTCCAAAGAAATGTATGACCTTGCTGAAAAAATTGCTTTAGATGATTTTGATAAACTGGATGAACAACATGAATTTTCACATACATATACGCGCAAAAAGAAATTGTTTATGGAGGAAATGAAGCTGAAAGGCGAGCAACCACAGACGAAGCGTAAAAGACATCGTATGTTAATCGCTGCTGCTTGCTTATTGATTGGCATGCCTACAACTGTTTTTGGTGCAGTAAAAGTCTACAATATGATTGTCCAAAAACAAAATTACGAAGTAAATGTTTCGGTAACAAACAAGGGCTCGAAAAAGGCTGATAAGTGGTATAAGTTGAAAATCGATAAATTACCAGAAAATATGGAAGCAATTGATGACTCTGCTATGAAATATTCCTTTAAAGATAACTATGCAAAGGGGGGATTTTCATTCGCTCTTCGGAGAGTAGGGGAGAATACAGATTTTCAAACTCTGTACTCGAAAAGTTACGAAGAAAAAGAGATAAATGGTAGGAAAGCAGTAATTGTCCATAAAGAAACAGGAAACAACAATGTAATGTTTGATAGAAAGGTCTTTCTCTTTTTTGAGAAAGAAGGGATTATGTTAGAAAGTTATATTGGATCCGATGTAAACGAAGAACAAATGATGGATGTGTTAGGGAACATTTCACTTGAGCCTACGTCAAAAGAAAAGGCATCACATATAGTAGATTATGATGAAAATCGTTTTAGCAAAGCAGATGAACCTAAAAAAACTAAGGTTATTCCTTTGAAAAAAGATAGCAAACGACTATTTCATATAGGACAAAAGGTTCCAGTAACTATAATCATGGATAACAGCCAAATTGAATATGTAATAGAAAAAGTTGAAGTCTTTGATTCAATCAAAGATTTTAAACAAGAAAACTTTAATGAACTTGGCTTAGAAATACTAAGCGAGAATAAGGCTTTAAATCAGATGGGAGAATTGCTACCATACAGACGGGATGAATATAAACTCGGAAATGGTAAAGATTCAATTGATAAATTAGTAGAATCAAAATTAGTTAATCCTAAATTTGTTTACTTAACAACAACAGTGAAAAATAGTGGTAAAAAGTCGACAAAAGAAATCTATATGCATCCATCCATAAAGTTGCTTAAATCTGAAGGTAATGCATGGAACTACGCTGAAAGAGATGGAATTGAGGAAAAAAATATTATGACAGGCGAAGTTGATTATTTAGAACCTCACGGAGATGGAAAAAGCTTTTATAATATTGGCAGTATCCGACCAGGACAAACGGTAAATGTTAAATTAGGTTATTTTGTAGATGAGGATAAATTAGGTTCACTTTTCCTTGAAGCTTTCCGTTACAGTGGTTCTAGTGGAACTGAGAATATGAATGAGAAAAATCGTTGGTGGTTCGATATTCGTCAATCGTAAACATAATAGGAACAAATACACAAAAAGCTGCTTATATTTAGCAGCTTTTTTCGTCTTCATACATATGTAAAACCTCTTTTGCACGTATACGTAAACCATTTATCAATTCTTTCGGTTCTAAAACTCTTGCATCTTTTCCAAGTCTATAAAATAAAGGAGTAATAAAGTTAATTTCACCTTTATCAATTGTTGAATTTATATATCCTGTCCCATCTTCGTCTACTACAACGAATTCTTCAAGGTAAGGAACGCTTTTGCATTGGCGCACACCCTCTGTCGTTAGTAAAACATGTAACCGAGTAGGAATGTTTATTACGTTAGAGTTAGAGGCGAACCATTCTTCTAAATTCATAAACTTATCTTTATTTTCTTCGGTCGATAATATGGAAAGAATACGATCCACGCGATACAGTAATACTTTGTTTCGACTATAGTCATAGGATGGCAAGTACCATAAACCATCGTGGGCATATACACCGATAGGATGAACATGTTTTGTTTTAATCCCCGATTTAGACTCGTATTGAAAGTGTAAGTTTTTATTTTCAATAGCCGCTGTTAATACTTCGTTTAAAAAAGTTGTCTCAATTGTTCTCTTCGGATTCCAAAAAGCGATATAAGAACGTATTTTATCAACTTTAGCTTTCGCATCATTTTGTAGAGAGCTATACAGTTTATGAGTAACAGAATTGATTTCTGTATTAAAAGGCAAGTTACGATAGTAGCCTAAAGATTGGAAAGCAAAAAAGATGGAGACCGCTTCTTCTTCGGTAAATAAAATGGGGGGAAGCATGCTGCTTGTTAATACTTTATATCCCCCATTACGACCTTGTTCAGCGTAAATGGGTAATCCCATATCACTTAAATCTAAAATATATCTATGGACCGTACGAACGGAAATATTAAATTCATCAGCTATTTCTTGAGCTGTAAATGTTTTTTTCGTAGAAGCAAATATAAGAATGTCTAGTAAACGTTTTGCTTTTGACAAGGATATCACCTTTTTCTTTTTTAACATGACATAAGTTGTCATGTTTTATGGTTAGTATAGTGCTTATAAGATGATTTTATCAATAGAAGCTGTAAGGAGGAAAAGATATGTCACGTGAAATTGTTTTATTTATTGCAGCGAGTTTAGATGGATTTATCGCGAAAGAAGATGATGATTTAGAGTGGTTAATGGAAACAGAAGGTGAGGGAGACAACGGTTATACAGAAATGTACGAAACAATTGATACCATAATTATGGGAAAGAGAACGTACGATTATGTGGTAGAGCATACGGAAACATTCCCGTACCTAGATAAAAAATGTTATGTTTTTTCTAATTCAGAAAAAGGTTCAAACGAACATGTAGAGTTTGTAAATGAAGATGTATTAGAGTTTACAAAAAGGTTGAAAGAGCAGGGAGGATCCAAAATATGGATGGTCGGTGGAGGGAGTCTACTGAGAGGATTTTTTAAGAATAATTTAATTGATGAATATGTTGTTACGATTACACCTCACATATTAGGTTCTGGAGTTCCGTTATTTAAAGAAAAGAACCCGGAAATTCATTTAACTTTAACGGATACGAAACGTTTTGGCCAATTCGTAAATTTATATTATAAAGTAAAGTCCTAAAGGATAAGAAAACACGACTATTGATGATAGTCGTGTTTCTATATAGATGGCAATGAAATTGTAAAGCAAGATCCGTGATCAATTTCACTTGTGACAGTAATATTCCCGCCGTGTAGTTCTACGATTTCTTTTACGATGGAGAGCCCTAAACCAGTGCCTCCTGTAGCTCTAGAGCGCGCTTTATCAACACGGTAAAAGCGATCGAAAATGTGAGGGAGGTCTTCAGGGGGAATACCTTCTCCCTTGTCCTTAATTTTGATGGAAATATGTTTATGTTCTTCTGTAACAGAAATATTAATATGAGAATGTTCTTTTGAATGTCTATACGCGTTATTTAAAATGTTAGCCATAACTTGTTCAAAGCGTTGCTCATCTAGCTTTACTAAGAGTGAGGAAGGACATGTGAAAACAACTTTAATTTGTTTTTCTCCGTACATCACATTTATTTTTTCAGTGATGCGAGTAAGGAAGGTGTGTAAATGCACTTCCTGTACTTGAATGAAAAAGTTATGCTTTTCCATTTGAGCGAGTGAAAATAAATCTTGAACTAAGTTTGTAATATAATCAGACTCGTCTTTTATAATGGATAAGTATCGTAAACGTTGCTCTGGGGGTGTGTTTTCTTTTAATGCAATGTCAGCATAACCTCTTACGTACGTTAATGGTGTTCGTAATTCGTGAGCAACACTTGCTAGAAATTCACTTCGCTCTGTTTTCATATAATGTAAATCATTTGCGAGAGTTTGGATAGATTGTGCTAGTTCACCAATTTCGTCATTTCGAGTAGTTGTTAATGAAACGGATAAATCGCCCTTGCTCATTTTTTCAGTCGCTTGTTTCATGTGTAACAATGGTTTTGTTAACAAACGTGATAATAGAAAAATGGTGATGGCTGTTAATAGAAAAGTAATGACTCCTGCGATAATGAATTGTCTTGTTAGCCCGTTAACCATTTCTTCGATTGATTCCGTTCCGAGAAACATATATACATAGCCTTCCGTTTTTCCTGCCACTACAATTGGGCTAACTGTACATATATAATTAGATGTTTTCCAATGATTCTCTATAATTGCTCCATCATGATCTGTTCGTGTTTGCATTCCTTCAATATGTTTTTTTATAGTAGTATTTATTTCGTTGGATTTAGCTAGTATTTCCTTATTTGCATTTGTAATAATAACAGTTGTTTCAGCTTCGGATTCCATTAAAGCAACATGGGAGATTGTTTGCCTGTCAAAATATTTTTCAAGGACATCTCGGTGACTATTTCCACGCTTTAATAAAGCAGTCATTTCTTCATTCACTCTATTGTTTACAAGGCTATAATAGAGCAAGACAAATAGAACACTTTCGATTAAAAGTGTAACAATTAGAAAATAAAATCCGAGTTGAATAGAAATTCGCTTCATCGTTTTGCTCCTTAGTTTTCAATATCAATCCATCGATATCCTACTCCGTAAACAGTTTTTAAATGGTGATCAATGGGGAAATTTACTTTTCGTAATTTATCACGTAAATTACGAATATGTGAATCGACTGTTCTATCTTCTGTATTTGTATTTAATCCCCAAATTCGTTCAATGAGCTGATCACGGCTTAATACGTAGTTCACATGACGTAAAAATAATCCGAGTAAAGAGAATTCGATTGGGGTGAGAAGAAGTTCTTCATTATGGACAGAAATGAAATGCTTGGCCTCATCCCATAAAATGCCGTGATATTGGATTTGTGCATGTTGATTGGTTCGGCGTAAAACAGCTTCAATTCTTGCGAAGAGCTCCTCTTCGTGGAATGGTTTCGTCACGTAATCATCTGCTCCAAGTTTTAACCCTTGAACGACATCTACCGTTTGATCACGAGCAGTTACCATAATGATAGGAACGTTACTAAATGATCGAATTCTTTTGCAAGTTTCCCACCCATCCATCTTTGGCATCATAATATCGAGTAAAACAAATTTGAAGTTTCGATTTTCTATATGTGAAATAGCTTTTTCTCCGGATACTGCACATACGCAGTTATATCCGATTGGAGTAAGATAAAGCGTTAATAATTCAAGCATTCTCGGTTCATCATCTACGAGTAGTATATCGATCATAGAGTACCTCCGCATTTGTAGTTATTACTTAAATTGTAAGTCAAAATCATGAAGAAATGGTGCAGATTATAATGCATCTGCATAATTTCTTCAGAATTGCTTGTTATTGTAAAGTTGAAATTCCATTTTAGGTAATAATATTGGCTCGAAAACGAATAATGCGGAGGCGATATAGTGAAAAAGATGATCCGAATTCTCGGGATAACAATAATTGCGGCGGTTGGTCTTGCGGCGTGTGGACAAACGAATACAGATCATAAAAATCATGAATCTAAAGAAGAGAAGAAAACAGAGAAAAAGGAAATGAATCAGGAGGTAACTGCGCCGAAAGAAATGAATCAAGGTGCATCGAATGATTTATTAACGACAAGTTTAAAAAATGTAACGAGATTAAATACAAATGATCCTCTGCAAATGGCAGTATTAACTTCGCAAACGATATGGCCAGCAACGCATAAAGAGAATCAGCCAGGCGCTATTATTTTAGTACCAGTAAACGAGTGGCAATTAGGTATTGCGAGTGCGGATCTTATTCACCACCCGAATAACGGGCCAATTTTATTTATAGAAAAAGAAAATGTACCCGAAATGACGTTAAAAGAAATAAAACGATTAAATCCGCTCGGAACGAAAGATGGAACGCAAATTATGGTAATGGGGGATGTTGGTGCATCTACCTTAGAGCAATTAAAAGAATATAAAGTAAAGCAAATAAAAGAAACGGACCCAGCTAAATTTGCTAAAGATGTTGATAAAGAATATGCCGATATAACAGGAAATTATCCAAATAGCGTTATTATCGGTTCGTCTGAAGAAGAAGGACGTTTATATACAACACCAGCTGTAAATTGGATTTCTCATATGCCAGAACCTCTTCTATATACTGAAAAAAATAAAGTGCCAGAAGCGACAATAGAGGCATTAAAGACGAGAAAAGATAAAGCTAATATATATGTGTTAGGACCAGAAAAAATCGTTTCGAAAGAAGTAGAAAAAGAGTTAAGTAAATACGGAAAAGTAACGCGTATTAGTGGGGAGACTCCAACAGAAAATTCGGTTGCATTTGCGAAATTTAAAGATGAAAAAACGAAATTTGGCTGGGGATTCACAAAACCAGGTCACGGTTTGTCATTTGTTTCAAGCAAAACACCAGACTTAGCAATTGCGGGAGCACCGTTTTCACATATGGGTAAACATGCCCCTGTTGTTTTGCTTGAGGAAGGAAAAGCAAAACAACCAGTTTATGACTTCCTTGCTACTATTCAGCCGAAGTTTAAGGATGACCCAACACTTGGACCGTATAACCATGGTTTCCTATTAGGAAGTACTAGTGATATCTCATTTGAAACACAAGGGATATTAGATGAGAGGTTAGAGATTGTTCAGGAAAGTGGTCAAGGTCACGGTGGACATTAATGAAATGAGAAAAGACGCTGCTAAGGTAGCGTCTTTTCTTTAGGAAACTTTTACATAGCACAACATCCTTTGCTCGTTATATAATAGCCTTCGTGCAGTCGGCCTTGATTTTCTTATGGAGAAAAGCAAATGATAAAAGAGTAGAGGGTGGTAGCTTGTTTCAAAAGATAAAAAATGAATGGTTTTCTAATGTGAAAGGGGACGTACTATCAGGAATTGTCGTTGCTTTAGCATTAATTCCTGAAGCGATAGCTTTTTCTGTTATTGCAGGTGTAGATCCGACCGTTGGGTTATACGCCGCTTTTTGTATTGCGGTTACAATTTCGTTTGTCGGCGGAAGACCAGGGATGATCTCGGCGGCAACGGGTGCGATGGCATTATTAATGGTCACTCTTGTGAAGGATCACGGTTTGCAATATTTATTTGCTGTGACAATAGTAACAGGTATTGTTCAAATTATTTTTGGAGTGTTCAAGCTGAGCTCATTTATGAAGTTTGTTCCTAAATCCGTTATGAGTGGTTTTTTAAATTCACTTGGAATTTTAGTTTTTACAGCGCAATTGCCGCATTTTAAAAATGCAACTTGGGAAATGTATGCACTTGTCGCATTAGGACTTGCGATTATATATTTATTTCCACGTATTACGACGGCTGTTCCGTCTACACTTATTTCAATTATTATTGTGACAAGCATTGCACTTATGAGCGGATTACAGTTAAAAACAGTAGGGGATATGGGAAGCTTACCGAAAGAATTACCGTTCTTTAGTATTCCTGATGTTCCATTTACACTTGAGACATTAGCAATTATTTTACCGTATTCAGTTATGCTAGCGGTTATAGGTTTACTAGAGTCATTATTAACGGCGTCGGTTTTAGACGATATGACACATACGGAAAGTAATAAGCATAAAGAGGCACGTGGACAAGGGATTGCGAACGTTGTTGCTGGTTTCTTCGGAGGAATGGCAGGATGTGCAATGATTGGACAATCTGTTATTAACATTAAATCAGGTGGTCGCGGGAGATTATCGACGTTTGTAGCCGGTGGTTTTTTAATCGTATTGCTATTTGTTTTAGGTGATTACGTTGTTCATATTCCGATGGCAGCTTTAGTTGCAGTTATGATTATGGTTTCGATTGGGACGTTTGATTGGAACTCTGTAGCGACAATTCATAAAGTACCAAAAGGAAACGCATTTGTTATGATCGTAACAGTTGTGATTGTCCTAATTACACATAATTTAGGATTAGGTGTAATTATCGGAACGATAATTAGTGCAGTTTTATTTGCATTTAATATGGCAAAGATTCACGTGAAACATTTGTATATTGAAAATAAGAAAATATACGAAATTCACGGCCAACTATTCTTCGCATCTACGGCAGAGTATATAAATGCTTTTTCATACAATGAAGATGTGAAAGAAATTGAGATGAACTTTACTAACGCACACGTATGGGATGATTCAGCAGTAGCGGCAATTGATAAAGTTATCATGAAATATGAACAGAACGGTGTGAAAGTAAGGATCACAGGGTTAAATGAACGTAGCTCGAGGCTCGTTGCGAATTTAGCTACTTATAATAAGAGAATTGCTAGTTAGAAGCCTCCTTTTTAGGGGGCTTTATTATATAATACGGGTAGGATAACGAAAAGGGGATTCAGCATATGTACAAACAAATTTTATTAGCATGCGATGGTTCTGAACATGCACTTCGAGCAGCCGAGCATGCAACATATATTGCGAAATTTAGCGAAGAAACACATGTTGAAGTTGTGTACGTAGTAGATAATAGAACGGCAAAGTCAGATATTATACAAGGACAAACGGATTTAGAAACAATATCAGCTAGTCGAAAAGATAAATTAAAAGAGATTGAGGGTTTATTAAAGAAAGAGAACATTTCCTACAAAATTACGATTCTACATGGCGATCCAGGAGATACGATTGTTCAATATGTAAATACAGGAGATATAGATCTTATTATTGCTGGGAGTAGAGGGCTAAATACACTGCAAGAGATGGTGCTTGGTAGTGTAAGTCATAAAATAGCAAAGCGTGTGAAATGCCCGGTGATGATTATAAAGTGAAGCTTTAATCAGTGGGGGTTTTGTTCATCCCCGACCTAACTTCTTTGCTTTCACTGAATTTTGAGGTGGGGATCTTACTGCCCGGCGAATAGCGGGATAAAATAAGTTGAGTGAGATATTATGTAGTGTAAGCAGGACCTTGATATAATTCGAGGTCTTTTTTGATGTATAGAGGGGGGAGATTATGGAAATACTAGATATAAGTTTAAAGGGAAATCGTTAACTTACAAATTTGTAAGTTTGTTGTCAGAAAAATCGATGTTATGAAATTTTTCCCATTGGTAAAATAAGAGTATCAAAGGGGAGATAGGGAGGATGGAAGTAATGAAATCATTGCAAAATTTATCATATAGTCAAGGGGTAAGCTTAATTTGTTTAGGCGGATTTGCTGCATCTGTTACGTTAGCTATTTTAATAAAGATGGTTCATCAAATCTTTTAATTTTAGAGTAGGGAAGGAATTGGTTGTTATAAATAGTAAGAAAAGGATTGTAAATAAAAAATAGCTCTTAGCATGTATGTAGATGCTAAGAGCTATTTTTATGATTATTTTTCTACTTCTGGCTTCTCACTTGTTACAGTAACGTCTTTCCAATGTGAAGTTATTTGATTTACTTCAGTGTTGACATCATAATTTTTTACGCGCTTATTAACACCTGTTAAATCAAATGTGTAATGAATTGGAATCATCGGTGCTTCGTCATGAATTAATTTTTGCCATTTATCGTATATTTCTTTACGATATTTTTCATCAGTAGCTTTTTCTGATAATCCTGCGTCTAATAACTTCGTATTTTCATCATTTACCCAGCGCTGGTAGTTGAATCCGGCATTTTTGCCCCATAGGCCAGAAAGGTCAGGGTCAGAGCCAGTATTCCAAGCACCAGAGAAAATATCAACCTTCGGATCATCTTTTTTAATCATATCACGCATAGCATTAAATTCGTGTAAGCGTCCATCAAGAAGTTCTACTTTTAAGCCGATATCTTTCCAAGATTGAATATAGAATTTTGCAAGTGGTTCACTTGTCTCACTACCGTTACTAGCTAGGAAGTTAATTTTAAATTCATTACCTTTTGGATCCTCACGGAATCCATCACCATTCTTGTCTTTATAGCCAGCTTCATCTAATAGTTTTTTCGCTTTATCTACATCTAAGTTATATGCGCCAACACTGTTATTATGGTACTTTGGCATAGATGGTGGAATTGGAGAGTTAGCTGGAACACGAAGTCCGTGATATACTTTTTCTCCTAATTTTTCTCTATCAATTGCATATGCCATCGCTTGACGTAAACGAACGTCTTTGAACTTATCGTTATCCATTACAGCTTCATTCTTTGCTTTGTCCATATGTCCGAACTTAAATCCGATATAAGTGTAAGCAAGGTCAGTTTTACCAATTAGTTGTGTGTTTTTTAATTTACTTACGTTCGGATATTGATCAGCAGTAATTGATGCAATATCAATATCACCTTTTTTCAGAGATGCACTAACAATAGATGGATTTACAACTTTTAATGTTACATTTTTCAGCTTAGGTTTGCCACCCCAGTAATCATCAAAGCGCTCATACTCAACTGATTCACCAGGAACGATTTTCTTCACTTTAAATGGACCGAATCCAATTGGATTTTGACGGATTTTATCTGATTCAGCTAGTTTTTCAATTGGTACATCACCTAAATATTTTTTAGGTGTAGGATATGTCCAAATACCAGTTTTCAGTGAAGGGTTTACTTCTTTATAAGTAATGGAAATTGTTTTTGGATCGACTACTTTAATACCAGAAATTTTGTCAGCTTTTCCAGTGTGATATTCTTCCATACCCTCAATCATTTGCATTTGTGTATCGTAACGAATACCTGTATATTTACTATTACCGATAACTAAGTAAGAATATTCTAAATCCTCAGCCGTTAAAGGGTTACCATCATGCCATTTTACATTATCTTTAATTTTAATTGTAATTGTTTTTTTATCTTCAGAAATTGTATAAGTTGCAGCACCTTCATTTGTAATTTCCCAGTTTTTATCTGTAGCTAATAATTGTTCATCAAAGAAATCCATAATTTCTGAATCTGGAGCAACTTCATACAATACCCTACTTAAAACACCAGAGAAAGGTGAATTTGAAACGAGTCCATAAGTTAATGATCCGTCTTTAATTTCTTTACCGTCATTTTTTACAGTAGCACTAAATTTATTTGTTTCTACTTTTTTTGTATTTGCTTTTTTACTACCGCTATCAGCACCCCCACATGCAGATAGTAATAATGCTGAAGCAGCAAGTGTGCTTAATACTTTGTACAGTTTTGGTTTGTTCATAACTTCTCCACCCCTTATCCTTTTCTTTGTCTAGCATCAGCCGCACGCTTTAACGCTTGACCAATAAAATTTATACACAGCATCAACACTAAAATCATGATTGATGCGGGTAACCAAATCCACCACTTTTCTTGCAATACATCTGGGTTAGTTGCGTAACTTACAAGTGTACCAAGACTTGGTGTGCTCTCTGGTAGACCGAAGCCTAAGTAAGTTAAACTAGATTCAATTCCGATGTTACCAGCAAGATTTAATGTAATATTTACGATGATAATAGAACTTAAATTAGGTAATATTTGCTGGAAGATTATTTTCCAATTTGGTGTTCCTAACGTTTTTGATGCAGATACGTAATCAAGTTCTTTCTCAGTCAATACTTTAGAACGTATCAGCCTTGCTTTTCCGACCCATAAGAAAGCGGTCATTATGAGAATAAATGTCGTAATATTGAAAGTTGGAACGAGTGAGATAAACACGATAACAATCATTAAGAATGGTAAAATCATCATAAAGTCGATAAAACGCATAATGATGTTATCGACAACTCCTCCAAAATAGCCAGCAATTAGTCCCATAGTAAGACCGATAAGGGTTGATAAAAGAGTGATAGCTAAACCAACTGTAAAGGAGTTACGTGTACCAATAATTAATTGTCCGAAAATATCGCGACCTCCATAATCAGTTCCTAACCAATGTTCAGCAGAAGGAGGATCATAAATGGCGAACAGATCGACTCGGACGATATCTTCTTGCTTCATAATAAATGAAGTTGCATAAACGGCTATTAATATTAAAGCTAAAAAGAATAGAGAAAACATTGCTAGTTTATCTTTACGAAATTCTCGCCACATAATGGAGAAACCAGAAGGGCTCTTTTCGTAATGAATGACTTCAATTTGTTTTTCAGGATTTGCTAACATAACGTTTCTTCACCTCCATTAATCAATACGAATACGTGGATCAACGATGCTTAGAATAATATCGGAAAGAAGAGTCCCGAGTAGCGTTGCGAATCCAGTAAATAATACAAGAGCAGTTACGACACTGAAATCACGTTGAGTGATAGATTGGAAAAATAGTTGTCCAATTCCTGGGTAGCCGAAAATGTTTTCTAGAATAATAGAGCCCCCAACTAAACCTGTAATTTCATATCCTAAAAATGCTGCGATTGGTAAAAATGAATTTCGTAAAATATGTCTGGAATATACTTTAGATTCTGGTACACCTTTTGCCTTTACCGTGCGTACAAAATCTTTATGTTTCGTATCGATAATTTCACTTCGTAAATATTGGACAGTTCCTACAGTTCCAATTAATGCCCCAGATAAAGCTGGTAAAATCATATGATTTAATTTACTTAAATAGTAATCAAATGATCCGGTTGCAACTTGTGGGTCAACGCTACCACTCGTAGGGAAAATTGGATATAAAAAGCCGAATAAGAATAACATTACTAATCCGAAAATAAACAGTGGTGTACCGAATCCTAAAAAGTTATATAGCGTAATGAGTCGATCAGCCCACGTATCATTCCAACGTCCACTTATAACTCCAAGTGGAATAGCAATTAAGTAAGTAAGAATAAGAATAAAAAGAGCTAACAGTATTGTATTGCCAAGACGTTCCCCAATAATATCCGTTACTTTTATTTTATGTGCGTAAGAAATACCGAAATCCCCTTGCACGGCATTTGAAATCCACCTTACATATTGAGTGGGAATAGGATCGTTTAAACCTAGTTTTTCACGTTGTTCTTCAATCACTTTTGGATCGGCTTTTGGATTTGCTAGTTCAGCGCCACTTAATGCATCACCTGGCATTGCCTTAGCCAGTGTAAAGACGAGTACGCTTAATATGAATAATTGCGGTATCATAACTAAAACCCGGCGTAATATAAATTTCCACATGTTTTATCACTCCCTTAAGGTAATGCCACCCGGTGAGTTGGTGAGATTGGTTTTAAATCGTAAGCACGACCGTTTTCATTGAAATACTTTTCGTATGATTTTTCGTACTCAGAACTTACTTGTTGACGTAATTTACGTTGTTGTTCGCGGTTTTCTGGACGAATATCAGGAATAGCTGATATTAGGCGTTTCGTATAGATGTGCTGTGGATTATTATAAATTTCTGCACTAGTTGCTTCTTCGACAATGCGCCCGCGATACATTACACCGATGCGATCACACATATGACGAATTACGCCTAAATCGTGACTTATGAATAGGTACGTTAATCCAAGTTCAGATTGTAAATCTTGTAAGAAGTTTAAAACTTGCGCTTGTACCGACACGTCAAGTGCAGATACTGGTTCATCCGCGATAATAAGTTTTGGTTTTAATGTAAGAGCGCGTGCAATACCAATTCGCTGTCTCTGTCCACCGGAAAATTCATGTGGGTATTTATAAATAGACTCTGGATTTAACCCAACTTTATCAAGGTATTCTTGAACTGCTCGACGCTCTTCATCGGGTGAGAGCTTTTCAAAATTCCGAAGTGGTTCGGCAATAATATCGATAACACGTTTCTTGGGATTCAATGATGAATACGGATCTTGGAAAATCATTTGGATATCTTTTCGTTGTTCTCTTAACTCAGAGCGACTTAATTTCGTTAAATCTCTATTATTAAAATGAATGTTACCGCCTGTAGCTTTCGTTAAGTGCATAATTGCTTTACCAGTTGTTGATTTGCCGCTACCTGATTCACCAACGATTCCATATGTTTCACCAGGCTGCAATTCAAAACTTACGCCATCAACTGCTCGTACGTAATCTAATGTACGTCCGAAGAAACCACCCTTAATTGGAAAGTGTACTTTTAAATCTTCTACTTTAAGCAGTGCCATGAGTTACGTCATCTCCTTTCTTATGTTGGAAGTTGAAGTGCTTGTAGCAAGTACAACGTACCCAATGGTCTGGTTTTACTTCATGTAAAACAGGATTTTCCTCATGTTGATCTGGTCTAACCCAAGGGATTCGGGCTTGGAATCGACATCCAGTGCGAGGAAGCTTCGCTAACGAAGGAACCACGCCTTGAATTACATGCAATTTTTCTTTTTCCGCATACGCAGATGGAATTGAGTTTAATAGAGAACGAGTATATGGGTGAAGCGGGTTATTAAAAATCTCTTCTACTGTTCCTGTTTCTACAACTTGTCCTGCATACATAACGACAATACGATCAGCTGTTTCGGCAACAACGCTTAAATCATGTGTAATTAAAATGATGCCCATTTTCGTTTGTTCTTGAATAGATTTTAGTAAGTCTAAAATTTGTGCTTGGATGGTTACGTCAAGAGCCGTTGTTGGCTCATCCGCAATAATGAGTGCTGGGTTACAAGCAATCGCAATCGCGATAACAATTCTTTGTCTCATTCCGCCAGATAATTCGTGAGGGTATTGTTTATATGTAAGTTCTGGTTTTGGAATACCAACTTGATGGAGTAGTTCTAAGGTGCGTTCTTTCTTTTCTGCTTTCGAAAGGTTTGTGTGGTAGTCTAAGTTTTCTTCGATTTGTTTTCCAACTGTCATAAGAGGATCGAGTGCTGTAAGAGGTTCCTGGAAAATCATACCGATGTTTGATCCGCGTACTTTATTCATCTCTGCGGTCGACATAGTAAGTAAATCCTTATCTCTATAGTTAAGTTGCCCTTGTAATTTTGTATTTGCTTCATTATGCAGTCGCATAATGGAAAGGGCAAGTGCACTTTTTCCGCAACCGGATTCACCAACTATCGCGACAATTTCATTTTCATGGACAGTTAACGAAACGTTATCAACTGCTGCATGATATTGATCTTGTATGCGAAAGGAAGTCTGTAAGTTTTCAATGCGAAGAAGTGGATTCTTCATGGTTATCCCTCCATCTTTTCTGAAAAGACTAAATATTTAGTATGTTGTTGCTATTTTAATATAAAGTGACAATGTTTGACAAGAGTAAATATTCAAAAATCTTTTTATATAGAGATGAGATGCAGTAATATAAGGATAAAAACCCTTTTAAAACGCTCACAATTATGGGGTGGATTGATAAATTATTTGTAATAAAAAAGTAGTATATGTAGAAAAAGAGAGGTGTTCTGGAAAGAACTGTCTCTCTTTTTTTTGTAAGTATAATATTATTGTTTAAGCTTGTTTTTGTTTTGTAGATCCTGTATTTAAAGTAAGAGCAAGGAAGAACATTGCAAGTACGCAAGATACAAGTAATAAGATGAATCCGCCATCCCATCCGAATGCATCTACGATAAAGCCCATAGCTGCGCTAGCAAAAGTAGCTCCCCCTAGGTAACCGAAGAACCCAGTTAACCCAGCGGCAGTTCCAGCAGCTTTCTTTGGTGCTAAGTCAAGAGCGTGTAGGCCAATTAACATAACAGGTCCGTAAATTAAAAATCCAATTGCGACAAGTGCGATGCTATCAACCATTGGATTACCAGGAGGGTTTAGCCAGTAAACAAGAACTGCGATAAATACACCGACCATAAATAAAATACCAGCAGGTGCACGGCGTCCTTTAAATAGTTTATCACTCATCCATCCGCAAAGAAGCGTACCTGGAATACCAGCCCATTCATATAGAGCATAAGCTGTACGTGAGCTACTATGAGTAAAGCTTTTTTCTTCAACTAAATAAGTAGGAGCCCAGTCTACAACGCCGTAACGAACGAAATAAACAAAAACGTTAGCGATAGCGATGTACCATAAAAACTTATTGTTTAATACGTATTTGAATAAAATTTCCTTTACCGAAAGTTCGCGTTCACGGTCCGCTACTTTTTCATCTGATGGATATTCCCCAGTATGTTCTTCAATAGAAGGTAATCCGCAAGATTGAGGTGTATCTCTCATCGTAATTAATACATAAATCCCCACTAAAATTGAAAGAATACCTGGGAAGTAAAATATACTTTTCCAGTCATTTGCAAAGAAATATAAGCCTAATGTAACGAGAGAAGGCATAAGCGCGCCGCCGACATTATGAGCGACGTTCCAAATAGACATTTTTGTACCACGTTCACTAACGGAGAACCAGTGAACCATCGTACGACCACAAGGAGGCCATCCCATACCTTGTACCCATCCATTTAAAAACTGAAGTACAAACATAAGTATAATGCTCGTTGTAATGAAAGAAAATGAGCCGAAAATAATATTAATGATACCGGATAAAAATAGCCCAGCTGCTAAAAAGTAGCGAGGATTACAACGATCGGATACGATACCCATAAGAAATTTACTTAATCCGTAAGCGATAGATACTGCTGAAAGGATAACCCCAAGTTCCCCTTTACTAAAGCCTTGTTCGATTAAGTATGGCATTGCGAGTGAAAAGTTTTTTCGAACAAAGTAGTAACCCGCATAACCGATGAAGATGCCTAAGAATACTTGCAAACGCAATTTGCGGTATTCGCTATCAGTGCGATCAGCTGGTAAGCGTTCTGCGTGGGGCGCAGGTTTAAATAATTGTGTGAAAAACATAAAATGAAAATCCTCCCCTAATTAATTGGAAGCGTTTTAAGACAGAGAGAATACAAAAAGGCTATGAAATATAAAAAAGTTCCCTTTTTTATGATTCATAGCCATATACTCCGATTCTCCGTGACTGTCAATATTAACTTCGACGAAAATTATACAACTTTGTGACAAGAATGTAAACGTTTTTATAAAGAAAGTTGTTGACGTATTTTGTTTGTGGGATTAATATTTAAATACGTTAAATATTTTATTGCTTAAATAAGAGGTGGATAACATGCCAAATGATATGACTCATATTGATAAGATTCAAGCTCTTACATTCGCTATAGGAAAGAAAATGCAAACAGAGCTATTAGAACAAATGCAAGCATCAGGACTTACACCACCGCAGTTTTATATTTTAAAGATTTTAGATCATTACGGAGCTTCAAGAGCGACACAATTGGCGGAGAAAATGTACGTGAAACCGAGCGCGATTACAGTAATGACTGATCGTTTAATTGATCATGGGTTAGTAGAGCGCTATCACGACGATAATGATCGCCGCGTTGTTGTCATTGAGCTAACGAAGAAGGGGAAAACTACAGTAGAAGAAGCGATGGCGGCTCGTAATGAGCATATTGCAAAATACTTCTCACACTTAGAATTACAAGAGAGGGAAGATTTGTTGCGCCTCTTTGAAAAGCTAGAAACAATTATTTGCGGGAAACCAGAGAAAAAAGAGAAAAAAGAGAAAAAAGAGAAAAACTAAGAGGAATTGAGGAGATTACATGGAGCAACAAGAAAATCAGAATAGAAAGTTGTTGTTAATCGGTTTAGTAATCGCAATGCTATTTGCTGCATTGGACGGAACAATCGTTGGTACAGCAATGCCGCGTATCGTCGGTGAACTAGGTGGATTAAGTTTAATGACATGGTTAACAACAGCTTACATGTTAACATCAACAACGGTTGTACCGATTGCAGGTAAATTAGCGGATTTACTTGGGCGTCGTAACGTATATATAGCAGGATTAATTATCTTTATGGTTGGTTCAGCGTTATGTGGTATGGCAAACGGTATGACAGAATTAATTATTTTCCGTGGTATTCAAGGTCTTGGTGGCGGTATTATGATGCCAATGGCTATGATTATTATCGGAGATATGTTCACGGGAAAAGAACGTGCTAAATGGCAAGGTATTTTTGGAGCTCTATACGGTCTTGCCTCTGTAATTGGACCACAAGTTGGTGGTTGGATTGTAGACGCAGTGAACTGGAGATGGGTATTCTATATTAACTTACCAGTTGGTATTTTAGCGACAATCTTCATTGCAATGGGATTAAAAGCACATAAACAAACAGGACCAATTAAAATTGATATCGCTGGAATCTTCACGATGATTCTCGGTGTTGTAAGTTTATTACTTGCGTTAACGTTTGGCGGGAAAGATTATGCATGGGGTTCTTGGCAAATTATCGGGTTATTTGCACTAGCTGCCATTGGTATTGTTAGCTTTGTTATCGTTGAAACGAAGGCTGAAGAACCAATTTTACCGATGCACTTCTTTAAAAACCGTACATTTACACTACTGAATGCGATCGGTTTCTTTATGAGTATCGGAATGTTTGGAGCAATTATGTTCGTACCGTTCTTTATGCAAGGAATTGTAGGCGTAAGTGCTGCTGAATCAGGAACGATTATGACACCGATGATGATTACAATGATCGTTATGAGTATTATTGGTGGTCAGCTTGTATTAAAAATTGGTGTGAAACCACAAATTATTACAGGGATGCTTATTATGGCTAGTGGTTTCTGGTTATTAACAACGATGGATATGCACACAACTAAGCTTACTGCTACTTCTTATATGATGGTTATCGGTTTAGGAATGGGTCTTGTTATGCCGATATTAACATTAGCATTACAAGAAAGCTTCCCGAAAAAAGATCTTGGCGTTGTAACATCATCAAGTCAATTCTTCCGTCAAATCGGTGGAACATTCGGTATTACAATTTTAGGATCAATTATGAATAACACTTCAGGTACAACGTTAACAAATAAATTAGTACCTGTATTAGACACATTCCCAAAAGAAGCGGGACAAATGGTAACAAAATTTAAAGATATGATTCATACAGATCCACAAAGTTTATATTCTATGCTATTTAGTCCAGAGGCATTAAAGCAAATGCCAGAAGCATTTTCTAATAGCATCGTACCAATTTTGAAAAGCTCTTTAGTGGACTCACTTCATACTGTATTCTTAACAGGATTGGTATTTATCGTAGTAGGTGCTATCTTTACGATTTTCTTACAGAAAATTAAACTGGCTGATCGTAAAAAAGGTGCTGAAGAGCCTGCTGTAGAAGAAAAGGAAAAAACTGTATCATATTCGTAATAAAAAAGCATCGCCTTATGGCGATGCTTTTTTGAGTATAACCTTAAAAGCTTTTTAGTGAGAAATGATTGACGTATTTTTATAAATGAGTTATATTATTTTCTGTAAACGGTTACATGAAATGAGGAGAAAAGAGAATGAGTACGATTAAAGACGTTGCAAAATTAGCAGGGGTATCTGTTGCGACCGTTTCCAGAGTGTTAAATAAAAATGGATATGTTCATGAGGATACATTAAAAAAAGTAGAGCGAGCAATTGAAATGCTAGATTATAAACCTAGTACAGTAGCACGTTCTTTATACAATAAAAAATCTCGTTTAATTGGATTAGTTGTTCCAAATATCGTGAATCCATTCTTTCCAGAAGTTGCACGTGCCGTAGAAGATGTAGCACATAAGCAAGGTTACACAGTTGTACTTTGTAACTCTGATGAAAATTTAGAAAAAGAGAAGCAATACATTGATGTGCTTAGACAAAATAATGTGGACGGATTTATTGTAGCAACGAATCCACAAAATAGTGTTAATTACATGAATTTGTCTATTCCAGTTGTTGCGATTGACCGTATGTTTAATGAGCGCATTCCTACTGTATATGCAGATAACTATGCAGGGAGTCAGGCGGCGACAAAGTTATTAATAGACAAAGGGTGTAAACATATTGCACATATTCGTGGACCGCGTGATGTGAGCACAGCTAATGAACGTTTTGAAGGTTTCGTAGACGTTATTACGCAAAATAATCTTTCTTATATGATTGCAGAGAGTACATTCGATCCAGCTAATAGTGAACGGGTAGCGGTGGAATTATTAGAAGAATATCCGCATATTGATGGAATTGTTGCTGGGAATGATTTAATTGCAATTGGTATTGTAAAGGCTGCACTTCAAAAGGGAATTTCTATTCCAAACGATTTACAAATTATTGGATTCGATGGAATTTCTTTAACTGAAATGATGTATCCATCTATTACGACTGTTGCACAGCCAATTTATGAAATGGGGAAAATTGCAACAGAATTGTTGTTAGAGCAGATGGAAGGAAATCCATTAGAAGAGAAACACTATCGTTTACCGATTGAAATTATAGAACGAAATACAACGAAGTAAGGAGATGAGACAGATGCCAAATATTGCAGTAGTAGGTAGTATTTCAATGGACTTAGTGGCTGTTTCAAAAATACGGCCGAAAGCCGGAGAAACGGTAATTGGTGAAGCGTTTCATACGATCCCAGGAGGGAAAGGGGCGAACCAAGCAGTTGCTGCAGCTAGATTAGGAGCAAATGTAGCGATGGTTGGTGCAGTAGGCAATGATGATTACGGAACAGTAGTTAGAAAAAATTTAGAGAACGAACGCGTTTTTATCGACTATGTGGTACCGGTTACAGATAGAACGACAGGAATTGCTCATATCGTTTTAGCAGAAGAGGATAACAGTATTGTTGTTGTGCAAGGGGCAAATGCTCTTGTAAATGAATCGGTTGTAGATCGTTCAAAAGACCTTCTTGTAAAAGCTGATATGGTTGTTCTTCAACTAGAGATTCCGCTTGAAACAGTAAAATACGTTCTGTCTATTTGTGAGGAGCATAAAATTCCAGTTATGTTGAATCCGGCTCCAGCACAATTTTTATCAGAAGATATTTTAGAAAAAGCGACTTATATTACACCGAATGAACATGAATGTCGCATCGTATTAAATGATTTCACATCACCAATTGAAGAGTTACTTGCGAAATATCCAAATAAGCTATTGATGACGGAAGGGTCTAACGGTGTTCGATTCCATAATGGAACGGAAGTTGTTCAAGTTCCAAGTATCGCTGTAGATGTAGTAGATACGACTGGAGCAGGTGACACATTTAACGGTGCGTTAGCAGTTGCGCTTTCTGAAGGAGTAGCACTTCAAAAGGCAATTCGTTTTGCAAATATTGCTGGTGGTCTTTCCGTAACGAAACTTGGGGCACAGGGCGGTATGCCAACGAGAGATAGAGTACGTGAAGTGCAGGTGATTGTTGGATGAAAAAGCACGGTGTATTAAATAGTGAAATCGCAGCAGTCCTTGCTTCACTTGGACATACAGATACGATTGTAATTGCTGATTGTGGGTTACCTATTCCTGATGGAGTAAAACGAATTGATTTAGCAGTTGAAATCGGAAAACCTAGTTTTTTAGACGTATTACAAGTTGTTGCTGATGATATGGCAATTGAAAAAGTGACGTTAGCAGAAGACGTTATTATGAATAATGCAGAGGTAAATAAAGAAGTTGAGATGCGATTAATAGAGCCAGCATTTGAATATGTGTCTCATAAGGAATTTAAAGAGCATACAAAGAGAGCGAAGGCGATTATTCGTACAGGAGAAGCAACGCCTTATGCGAATGTTATTTTACATGCAGGCGTGATTTTTTAATAAAGGGATGTGATGAGAATGCATATTGAAATGAAGAACATTTCAAAAGCGTTCAGTGGTAATCCTGTTCTAAAAAACGCACAGTTTATGATTGAAACAGGAGAAGTCCATGCATTGATGGGGGAAAATGGAGCGGGGAAATCGACGCTCATGAAGATTCTAACAGGTGTATATAAAAAAGACAGTGGAACAGTCACAATTGATGGACAAGAACGAACTTTTAAAAATGCGAAAGAAGCGGAAGAGTACGGTATTGCATTTATCCATCAAGAGTTGAACATATTACCGAATTTAACGGTAGCTGAAAATATGTTTCTTGGAAAAGAGTTAATGTATGGGAAAACGGGCATTTTACGTACGCGTCAAATGAATGCGATTGCCCAGCAACAATTGGCAGATCTTGGTCTACATGTGAGAGGTGCTATGCTAGCAGGTGAACTATCGGTTGGACAACAGCAAATTATTGAAATTGCTAAAGCATTAATGACAAATGCAAGCGTTATTATTATGGATGAGCCTACAGCGGCATTAACAGATCGCGAAATTGAAACACTGTTTATTGTTATTAATAAATTACGTAAAGAGGGCGTTTCATTCGTTTATATTTCACACCGAATGGAAGAAATTTTTTCAATATGTGATGCCATTACGATTTTACGTGATGGAGAATATGTAGGGAAAAGGTTAATTCCGGAAACGTCATTTGATGAAGTAGTTAGCATGATGGTAGGCCGAAGTATTGGTGAACGTTATCCAGAACGAAATAGTCAAATTGGCGAAGTGATTTTTGAAATGCGTAACGGAACGAAAAAGGGGAAATTTGAAAATGTTTCGTTTCAAGTTAGAAAAGGTGAAATCCTTGGTGTTGCGGGCTTGATGGGAGCTGGTCGCACGGATATTATGAAAGCAATATTTGGATATGAACCGCTTGATTCAGGACAAATTTTTATGAATGGACAAGAAGTAAAAATTGATAGTCCAATTGATGCGATTAGACAACGAATTGCCTTTATTACAGAGGATAGAAAATCTGAAGGGCTTGTGTTAGATTTTTCGATTCGTGAAAATTTAGCTTTACCAAATTTAGAGAGTCTTTCAAAGGGAAGCGTTGTTAATAAAGGTTTAGAACAGCAATTTACAGAGGATATGATGAAGCTTCTTAATGTGAAAGCAGCAAACGGAGAGCAAGCTGTAAAATCTCTTTCTGGTGGAAATCAGCAAAAGATTGTAATTGCAAAATGGTTAGGTATTCATCCACAGTTACTCATTTTAGATGAACCAACGAGAGGTGTAGATGTTGGGGCTAAAAAAGAAATTTACTCTATTATGAATAAGCTTACCGAGCAAGGAGATGCCGTTATTATGGTATCGTCTGAGCTTCCAGAAGTTTTAGGCATGAGTGATCGAGTTCTCGTCATTCATGAAGGGAAAATCGGTGGTATTTTAGAGAAAGATCAGGCATCGCAAGAGTCTATTATGGCACTAGCTACAGGGGGAGAGTAAGATATGGCTAAGAAGGGGAATGTATTACAACAACTTGGTTCTTTAATTGGATTAGTATTAATTATCGTAGTAATTACAGCTTTAAATCCAGCATTTATTGAAATTCCAAATTTATTTAATATACTGCGCCAAGTATCGATTAATGCACTCATTGCATTTGGAATGACCTTCGTTATTTTAACAGGGGGTATTGACTTATCGGTAGGTTCTATTTTAGCATTATCAAGTGCACTTGTTGCCGGAATGATGGCAAGTGGCATGGATCCGTTCCTTGCAATGGTAGTTGGATTATTAGCAGGTCTTGCAATGGGGATTGTAAACGGTATCATTATTGCGAAGGGAAAAGTAGCTCCGTTTATTGCAACTTTAGCAACAATGACTATTTTTCGCGGGTTGACGCTTGTTTATATGGACGGACGTCCGATCACTGGTCTTGGTGATCATTTAATGTTCCAAATGTTTGGCCGTGGTTATTTCCTTGGTATTCCTGTGCCAGCCGTTACAATGATGATCGCTTTTGCAGTACTGTACTTTATTTTAAAGAAAACAACGTTTGGTCGCCGTACGTTTGCGATTGGTGGAAATGAAGAAGCGGCAGCTTTATCAGGTATTAATGTTACGAGAATTAAAGTAATGATTTACGGTCTTTCCGGAATTTTGGCAGCGCTTGCAGGTATTGTCTTAACATCAAGGTTAGATTCTGCACAGCCGACTGCTGGTACTTCTTACGAATTAGATGCAATTGCTGCAGTTGTGTTAGGCGGAACGAGTCTTTCAGGTGGAAGAGGATGGATTGTTGGTACATTCATCGGTGTGCTTATTATTGGCGTACTAAATAACGGTTTAAATTTATTAGGTGTATCTTCTTTCTTCCAACAAGTTGTAAAAGGACTTGTAATCTTACTAGCTGTACTAATTGATCGTCGAAAAGAAGCGTAATGGAGGGGCAATTCATGAAAAAATGGTTACTGATACTCGTTGCATGCATCATGGTAGTTACTGCTGGTTGTTCAATGGAACCACCAGAATGGGCAAAGGATTCTAGCGATAAAGGTCGAAATAAAACTATTAAAGTTGGATTTTCTGTTTCCACTTTAAATAATCCATTTTTCGTCACGTTGAAAAAAGGTGCAGAAAAGAAAGCAAAAGATAGTGGCATTGAACTAATTGCTGTTGATGCACAAAATGATGCAGCGAAGCAAACAAACGATGTTGAAGATTTAATTCAAAAAGGTGTCGATGTAGTTGTTATTAATCCAACTGACTCAGATGCCGTTGCTTCAGCGGTAAGTGCAGCTAATGCAGCCAATGTGCCTGTTATTACAGTAGACCGAGTTGCGAATTCAGGTAAAGTTGTTTCTCACATTGCTTCCAACAATGTAGAAGGTGGTCAAATGGCTAGTGATTACATTCGGGAAGTAGTTGGTGAAGGAACAAATGTCGCTGAGTTAGAAGGAATCCCTGGATCGTCTGCTGCTCGTGAGCGTGGGAAAGGATTCCATAACGTAGCTGATAAGTCTTTAAAAGTAGTAGCAAAACAAGCAGCTGATTTCGATCGTGCAAAAGGGTTATCCGTTATGGAAAATATTTTGCAAGCAAATAGCGATATTAAAGCGGTATTTGCTCATAATGATGAAATGGCATTAGGCGCAATTGAGGCATTAAAATCTGCTGGTAAAACGGATGTAGTCGTTGTTGGATTTGATGCAACGGATGATGCTGTAAAAGCGGTTAAAGATGGGCGTATGGCAGCAACAGTCGCTCAAAAACCGGAATTAATCGGAGAGAAGGCGATGGAAACAGCGAAAGAGATAACACAAGGTAAAAAAGTGGACAAATTTATTCCGATTGAATTAGAGCTTATTAAGAAAAAATAAATAAATATAAAATGAAAATTAGGAAGGAAGAATAACAAATGAAATTTTTTATTGATACAGCAAACATTAACGAAATTAAAGAGGCAAATGCATTAGGCGTAGTAGCTGGAGTAACGACAAACCCATCACTTGTAGCAAAAGAAGGCGTAGATTTCCATGAGCGTATTCGTGAAATTTGCAGCTTTATTGAAGGACCTGTAAGCGCAGAAGTAATTAGCTTAGAAGCTGACAAAATGATTGAAGAAGGAAAAGAGTTAGCAAAAATCGCTCCAAACGTTGTTGTAAAAGTTCCAATGACAACAGAAGGCTTAAAAGCAGTAAAAGCATTCTCAGATTTAGGAATTCGTACAAACGTTACATTAGTATTCTCAGCAGTGCAAGCATTACTTGCAGCTCGCGCTGGTGCGACATACGTTTCACCGTTCTTAGGTCGCCTAGATGATATCGGTCATAACGGTATGGACTTAATTCGCCAAATCGCAGAAATCTTTGCAATTCACGGCATTGAAACAGAAATCATTGCAGCATCTGTACGTCATAGTGTTCACGTAACAGAAGCAGCATTAAATGGTTCACATATTGCAACAATCCCAGCAAACGTAATCGCTTCATTAGTGAAGCATCCATTAACAGATCAAGGAATTGAGAAATTCTTAGCTGATTGGAAAAAAACACAAGAGAAATAATACGAAATGGAGAACCCAAGTTTAATTAACTTGGGTTCTTTTTTTTGTTTGAAAGAATTTTCATGCAATTGTGCATATTGTCTTTTAAATTTTTAATATAAGCTATTTAATATATACAAATCACTCTTTATTTTTCACATTTCGACATAAAAAGATAGAGGGTCTGACCAGAAAACTGGAGGGCATGATTCTATAACAGAAAGCTTATTTCTTATAGAATCATGTCTTTTATTATACAAGGGAGGATGGATTACATATTTTTATCTGAAGTTTAAGATTGATACAAGGGGATGAGTAAAATGAGAAAAAAAGCGCCATTTAAAGTGTTGTCATCGTTAACGATCGCGACACTCATCGGATGCTCAGCTGTAATGAGTGCTCCGTTAGCATATGCAGAAACGTCAGCAAAAGAAAGTGTGTCTACAACGCCAATTGATCATAACTTAATTCAAGAAGATCGTTTAGCGGAAGCGCTGAAAGAAAGAGGAACAATTAATCCAGCATCGTCTAAAGAACAGACAAAAAAGGCCGTAGAGCAATATATTGAAAAGAAACAAGGGGATCAGGCAAATAAAGAAATTCTTCCAGCGGATACTGCTAAAGAGGCATCTGATTTTGTGAAAAAAGTAAAAGAGAAAAAAATGGAAGAAAAGGAGAAGGTAAAGAAACCTGAAAAAAATGTTAGCCCTGAGCAAAAACCGGAACCAAATAAAAATCAATTGAATGGGCAAGTTCCAACTTCTAAAGCAAAGCAAGCGCCATATAATGGACCGGTTCGAAATGATAAAGTATTAGTATTACTCGTTGAATTTAGTGATTATAAACATAATAATATTGATCAAACTCCAGGGTATATGTATTCGAAAGACTTTAGTAGAGAGCATTATCAAAAAATGTTATTTGGTAATGAGCCGTACAAGCTATTTGATGGTTCGAAAGTAAAAACGTTTAAACAATATTATGAAGAGCAGTCTGGCGGTAGTTATACGACGGATGGATATGTAACCGAATGGCTAACTGTGCCAGGGAAAGCGTCTGACTACGGTGCTGATGGTAGTAGTGGTCACGATAATAAAGGACCAAAAGGTGCACGTGATTTAGTGAAAGAAGCTTTACATGCAGCTGCTGAGAAAGGGTTAGATTTATCTCAATTTGATCAATTTGATAGATATGATACAAATGGTGATGGAAATCCAAATGAACCTGATGGTGTAATTGATCATTTAATGGTAATCCATGCTGGTGTTGGTCAAGAAGCTGGTGGCGGTAAATTAGGTGATGATGCGATTTGGTCACATCGTTCAAAATTAGCAACAGATCCAGTAGCGATTGAAGGTACAAAATCAAAGGTAGATTACTTTGGTGGAAAAGTAGCGGCTCATGATTACACAATTGAACCAGAAGACGGTGCAGTAGGTGTGTTTGCACATGAATTTGGACATGACCTTGGCTTACCGGATGAATATGACACGAAATATACTGGAACTGGTTCACCTGTTGAAGCGTGGTCATTAATGAGTGGAGGTAGCTGGACAGGAAAAATCGCAGGAACAGAGCCAACTAGTTTTTCACCACAAAATAAAGACTTCTTACAAAAGAATATGGGTGGAAACTGGGCGAAAATTTTAGAAGTAGATTACGATAAAATTAAGAGTGGTGTAGGAGTTCCTACATATATTGATCAAAGTGTTACGAAATCCAATCGTCCAGGCGTTGTACGTGTTAACTTACCAGGTAAAAGTGTTGAAACAATTAAACCGGAGTTTGGAAAGCATGCATATTATAGTACAAGAGGAGATGATATGCATACGACATTAGAAACACCATTCTTTGATTTAACAAAAGGAACAAATGCGAAATTTGATTATAAAGCGAATTATGAACTAGAAGCAGATTGTGATTTCATCGAAGTACATGCTGTAACTGAAGATGGAACGAAAACATTAATTGATAGATTGGGAGAAAACATAGTCCAAGAAGATAAAGATACAACAGATGGAAAATGGATTGATAAATCATACGATTTAAGTCAATTTAAAGGGAAGAAAGTTAAACTACAATTCGACTATATTACAGATCCAGCTTTAACATATAAAGGTTTCGCAATGGATAATGTAAATGTAACAGTTGATGGACAAGTAGTATTTTCAGATGACGCAGAAGGAACATCTAAAATGCAGTTAAATGGATTCGTTGTTTCTGATGGGACAGAGAAGAAACAACATTATTATTATTTAGAGTGGAGAAACTATGCTGGATCAGATAATGGATTAAAAGCAGGAAAAGGTCCGGTGTATAATACTGGTCTTGTCGTTTGGTATGCAGATGATAGTTTCAAAGATAACTGGGTTGGGGTACATCCAGGTGAAGGCTTCCTTGGTGTTGTAGACTCTCATCCAGAAGCGTTTGTTGGTAATTTAAACGGGAAACCAGCGTATGGTAATACAGGCATGCAAATTGCAGACGCTGCCTTTTCATTTGATCGAACACCCGCATGGAGTGCAAATTCATTAACACGTGGACAGTTTAACTATTCTGGATTACAAGGTGTTACAACTTTTGATGATTCAAAAGTATATAGTAACAAACAAATTGCAGACGCGGGAAGAAAAGTTCCAAACCTTGGACTTAAATTCCAAGTTGTTGGACAGGCAGAGGATAAATCGGCAGGCGCTGTTTGGATTAAACGTTAATAACATAAAAGCACATTCTTCATATGAAGAGTGTGCTTTTTAATTTGTACATTAAGTTATTATTTTAGCTTATGTAATACAATTGTCTGTTCATATGTAGTGTATCAAATTATGTGGGTAAAGGAAATATTTCCGAGGAAATTGTCGAAGTATCGTCGGTATTTATACACTTTCTTTGTAGAAGAAGAAATGTAGTATTGCCTGTACAGTTTAATTTATTTACATTGTTATTTGGCTATACACAAAAGTGATATATTCGGCAATCAAAGAGCTCTATTCGATAGGGCTCTTTTTTATGGATAGAAAGGAGTGAACTAAATGAAAGAAATAATTGAATGTCCACAGTGTGAAGGGAATATTACTGCACAACATATTATTGATCTTCCGCATCCTTTTTCATTCAGGTGTCCACACTGTAAGGTGAAATTAAAAGAAATGAGGATCACACCATGTTTAATATTAGCGGCAATTTGTATAATTCCACTGTTTATCATGATTGGAGAGAGTATTAAGGAATTACTAGTAAAATATTTTTCTATTATAGATGATGTACCAACTGTACTTATTTTCTTCTTATTTTGTTATCCGTTGTATTATCTTTATGAAAAATATAATGCCATATTGTTTATTAAATACGGCTTGTTGAAAGTCAAAAGTTGAATAGGAGCTTATCATTATGTTGTGGAAAGTTTATTTAGTAATTATAGCGATATTAACTATAACTTCGCTAGTAAGAGGCATGTTTCAAACACTAATTCAAAAGTTTGATTTTGTGGTGACTATTATTACATGGATAGGACTATTTGGATTTGTTTTTGATGTACAAATATTGACGCCGATCGTTTGGCAATGCATCTTCGTATTTAGCATCATTTGGACTTTAACTGCAGTTTTTGTTTTACGTTTATATGAAGAGAAGGATGACCCGCTACCTTTTATATTCAAATTAATTGGTATTATCCCAACGCTGCCATTATATTACGGGTTATATCAATATGCATTTTAAAAAAGACAATGATGGAATTAACCCATCATTGTCTTTTTTACTTTGCTTCTTACAAAAATCATTCCAGCAAATGTTAACAAGAATGCAGTTCCGATAACGAAGCTAGCGCTAGGTGATGCTCCGATTGCTCCGACTGTAAAGGAGCCAGCAACAACTCCTAACGAGAAGAATGCATAAAACAATCCGAATGCTTTCCCTCGGTTACTATCTGTTGTATTTTCAACAAGTAAAGCATTAATTGCTGGGAAGAGGATAGCGAATCCAATTCCATAAATTATCATAACGATAAAGAGCATGCCTTTTGTTGCAAATAATCCGAGTAAAGATAACGCTAGTGCCATTACTGCAATCCCGATTAGCATTAGTTTGGAACGATTAAATCGATCGTAAATACGATTTGTTGGCAGTAAGAAGAAGAGGATAGCGGTAATTCCGAATACACTTAACATCATGCCTGTTGTAGATGCTTTAAGTGCTAATGCCTCAACTTTTACTGGTAACATATAAGTGACAATCCCTTGTGAAAACATTAGTGTGAAAGCACCAATATATGCTTGTAATAACGGTTCTGATTTCAATAGTTCAATCATATCTTCTTTGTTCATCATTTGTGTTCTTGATGTATCTTTTCTTGATACGTTATTTGGTAAGAAAAATAGAGATACGATTGTACCAAGGACCATTAAAATAGAAATAGTAATGAACACCCACTCTATACCAGCTGTTGCTTTCATAATGCCGCTGAAAGCAGGTCCTACGATTGCAGCTGTTCCAACAGCGGCACCAGATAGAGCCATTGCTTTACCTTGCCTTGCTGAATTCGTTTGCTTTGATAAAAACGTAAAGGCAGCAGGAATTAAAAATCCGTCACTAAAACCGTGCATAAAGCGCACAACTAATAGTTGTTCACCACTTTGAACAACGGTGTATAACAAGACTATGAAACTCGTAATTCCCATGCTTATATAAAGGATTTTTTTTGCACCAAATTTATCGACAGCGGCTCCAGCGATAATATTACCGATCATATTAGCGAATGAGTACATACCGATAACTAGCCCGATAACAAGAGGGGTTCCTCCAAGACTTTGAGCGAAAGTACTCATAATAGGTAATTGTGAAAATGTATCTAAAAACGCTACGATAACAATAAAGTAAATAAAATATTTCAAGCCATATTCACCTCTCCTCTGCTATTATGGCATAATGCTAATTTCAACCGCAATGAAATTAGCATTAACAGATGTGGAAAAAAGTACAAAGTGACAAAATATTGAACGTTATTTGTTAAAATTTAGTGGAAATGAGATTGTTTTTTTGAAATATATGGATGGAAGTATTATAATAGAATTGTAAACTTCACCAGGTTAAGTATATACGTAGAGAGGGATGTATAAAATGAAAGCACTACTTTGGCATAATCAACGTGATGTACGAGTAGAAGAAGTACCAGAACCAACTGTAAGACCAGGAGCAGTTAAGATTAAAGTTAAATGGTGTGGTATCTGCGGAACAGACTTGCATGAATATTTAGCAGGACCTATTTTTATTCCAACAGAAGAGCACCCATTAACACACGTAAAAGCACCGGTTATTTTAGGTCATGAGTTTAGTGGTGAGGTAGTTGAAATCGGTGAAGGCGTTACTTCTCATAAAGTGGGAGATCGCGTCGTTGTAGAACCAATTTATTCTTGTGGTAAATGTGAAGCTTGTAAACACGGACATTACAATGTTTGTGAACAACTTGTTTTCCACGGTCTTGGCGGAGAAGGCGGCGGTTTCTCTGAATATACAGTAGTACCAGAAGATATGGTCCACCATATTCCTGATGAAATGACGTATGAACAAGGTGCACTTGTAGAACCAGCAGCAGTAGCAGTTCATGCAGTACGTCAAAGTAAATTAAAAGAGGGAGAAGCTGTAGCGGTATTTGGTTGTGGTCCGATTGGGCTTCTTGTAATCCAAGCAGCAAAAGCAGCAGGAGCAACTCCTGTTATCGCAGTGGAACTTTCTAAAGAACGTCAAGAGCTAGCTAAATTAGCAGGTGCTGATTACGTATTAAATCCAGCAACTCAAGATGTACTAGCAGAAATTCGTAACTTAACAAATGGTTTAGGTGTAAATGTGAGCTTTGAAGTAACAGGTGTCGAAGTAGTACTTCGTCAAGCGATTGAAAGTACAAGTTTTGAAGGACAAACTGTAATTGTTAGTGTGTGGGAAAAAGATGCGACAATTACGCCAAACAACCTTGTACTAAAAGAAAAAGAAGTTATCGGTATTCTTGGATACCGTCATATCTTCCCAGCTGTTATTAAATTAATTAGCTCTGGCCAAATTCAAGCAGAGAAATTAATTACGAAAAAAATCACAGTGGATCAAGTTGTTGAAGAAGGATTTGAAGCACTTGTAAAAGATAAAACACAAGTGAAAATTCTTGTTTCACCTAAATAATAGAGAATAGTAAAAAGTAGCCCTTTTCTAGAAATAGAAGAGGGCTACTTTTTTTCTATACAGAAAGGTGATAGACTTTCCTTTAACTACAGGTATTTTGTTTGGAAGGGGAAGTCTAATGCTTTCATTTATGTTGACATTGAAACGGATGCTAAAAGCTTGTTTACGAGCGTGGAAAGATAAAGAATTTCAAGTATTATTCGTATTAACATTTTTAACATTAACATCTGGTACGATTTTTTATAGTACAGTTGAAGGATTACGTCCTCTTGACGCCCTATATTTTAGTGTGGTCACGTTGACGACTGTCGGTGATGGGAATTTTAGTCCGCAAACTGATTTCGGAAAGGTATTTACGATCTTATACATATTTATCGGGATTGGATTAGTGTTTGGATTTATTCATAAGTTGGCAGTTAATGTACAGCTGCCAAGTATATTATCGAAAAGAAAAAAAGAGTAAAGCATGTGGATGCTTTACTCTTTTTTTACATTAGTTTAGACAATCATTTGCAGTAGCTTAACAATACTTTATTACAATGTAAGTGTATTCATTCATTATATTCACTATGTATAAAGTTATAATGATATGAACATTTACATATTTTAATTTATTGATAGAAATTTCATGAAAGGTGGGATATTCTAGTCATAGGTTAACCAGACGATATCATAGGATCCTAACAAAAAGTTTACAATAATTCAATTAAAAAATGGAGGATTTTATATGAAAAAGAAAGTACTTGCTTTAGCAGCGGCTATTACATTAGTAGCTCCGTTACAAAGTGTTGCATTTGCTCATGAAAATGATGGGGGAAGTAGAATAAATATAGTTCACCGCTGGTCTGCTGAAGATAAGCATAAAGAAGGCGTAAACTCTCATTTATGGATTGTAAACCGTGCAATGGATATTATGTCTCGTAATACAACACTTGTAAAACAAGATCAGGTTGCACTATTAAATGAATGGCGTACGGAGTTAGAGAACGGTATTTATGCTGCTGACTATGAAAATCCTTATTATGATAATAGCACATTTGCTTCACACTTCTATGACCCTGACAATGGAAAAACTTATATTCCATTTGCAAAGCAGGCAAAGGAAACTGGAGCTAAATATTTTAAATTAGCAGGTGAGTCATACAAAAATAAAGATATGAAACAAGCATTCTTCTATTTGGGGTTATCTCTTCATTATTTAGGGGATGTAAATCAACCGATGCATGCGGCAAACTTTACAAATCTTTCTTATCCACAAGGGTTCCATTCTAAATATGAAAACTTTGTAGATACGATAAAAGATAATTATAAAGTAACAGATGGAAATGGATATTGGAACTGGAAAGGTACAAATCCAGAAGATTGGATTCATGGAGCGGCAGTAGCTGCGAAACAAGATTACTCTGGCATTGTAAATGATAATACGAAAGATTGGTTCGTGAAAGCAGCTGTATCACAAGAATATGCAGATAAATGGCGCGCTGAAGTTACACCAATGACAGGTACGAGATTAATGGATGCACAACGTGTTACTGCTGGATACATTCAGCTTTGGTTTGATACGTACGGAAATCGTTAAATATTTGAAAAAGGTCAAATCTCAGAATAGAGTATTTGGCCTTTTTATCACTACACAGTACATGGAGGTATGAAACGTGAAAGGTAAATTGCTAAAAGGTGTACTAAGCTTTGGTATTGGTTTAGGAGCTTTATATAGTGGATCTTCAGCTCAAGCAGAAATGTCTATAAATCAAAATAATACATTAAAAGTTATGACGCATAATGTATACATGCTATCAACAAACCTATATCCGAACTGGGGACAAAGTCAGCGTGCTGATTTAATTGGAGCGGCAGATTATATAAAGAATCAGGATGTTGTTATATTAAATGAAGTGTTTGATAATAGTGCTTCAAATCGCTTATTAGGAAATTTGAAGAAAGAATATCCAAATCAAACGGCAGTATTAGGTCGTAGTAGTGGAAGCGAGTGGGATAAGACGTTAGGAAACTATTCATCTTCGACTCCTGAAGATGGAGGTGTAGCGATTGTGAGTAAATGGCCAATTGTTGAAAAGATTCAATATGTATTTGAAAAAGGCTGTGGACCAGATAACTTATCAAATAAAGGATTTGTATACACAAAAGTTAAGAAAAATGATCGTTTTGTACATGTGATTGGGACTCATTTACAAGCTGAAGATAGTATGTGTGGAAATACTTCGCCAGCATCTGTACGTACAAAACAGCTACAAGAAATTCAAGAGTTTATTAAAGATAAAAATATACCAAATAACGAGTATGTGTTAATTGGTGGTGATATGAATGTAAATAAAATAAATGCTGAGAATAATAGCAATTCAGAGTATGCATCGATGTTTAAAACATTACATGCGTCTGTTCCATCTTATACAGGACATGCAGCAACTTGGGATGCGACGACAAACAGTATTGCGAAATACAATTATCCAGATGCACCTGCTGAACATTTAGATTATATTATTGCGAGTAAAGATCATGCGAATCCATCATTCGTAGAGAATAACGTATTACAAGTGAAATCTCCAAAGTGGTCTGTTACATCATGGTTCAAAAAATATACGTATGATGATTATTCTGATCATTATCCAGTAGAGGCGACTATTTCTATGAAGTAGAGTAGTCTTAAAAAAGTTTCTTCGTGAAGAAGAAACTTTTTTTATTTGAAAACAGGAAAATCATTTTTTCTTTCCAATATGTATAAGACATATATAGAAGAGGAGAGAAAAATGTGGATAGAGGAATTTTTAAGGAAGTTCCATTACCGTGTGCATTTTTAGATGAAGTGGCTTTAGAGAGGAATATTCAATCAATTATAGAGTTAAGTGGAGATAAGAAAATTCGTATAGCGAGTAAATCATTACGCTCTGTTCCAGTTATGAAAAAGATTTTAGCTGCAAATAATCGGTTTCAAGGTATTATGTGTTTTTCTCCTAGAGAAGCTTTGTTTTTAATTGAACAAGGGTTTAATGATTTATTGCTCGGATATCCTGTTTATGATGAAAGAGCTTTACATGAAATTAGTTTGCTAACAAAGCAAGGGCACATTATAACTTGTATGGTAGATTGTGAAGACCATATTACTTATTTAGAAAAGATTGCTGAGAAGTCTAAAGGGTGTTTTCGCGTTTGTTTGGATATTGATATGAGTAGTCGTTTTTTGAAATTTCATTTTGGTGTAAAAAGATCCCCGGTAAAAGATGTGCAGAGCGCTTTGAAAATAGTAGAAAAGGTGAAGGGCTCATCATATTTAATACTAGATGGTGTAATGGGATATGAAGCTCAAATTGCCGGGGTGGGGGATCATATACCGAATCAATGGATGAAAAGTAAAGCTGTTTCGTATTTAAAGAAGAAATCAGTGTTAGAGGTTAAAGAAAGAAGAGAACGTATCGTAAAAGAAATACAAAACCTTGGTATTGAACTAAGATTTGTAAATGGGGGAGGAACAGGAAGTATAAAAACAACTGAGCAAGATAACTCAGTTTCAGAGATTACTGTAGGATCCGCCTTTTACTCTCCTAAACTGTTTGACTATTATAAAGAAGTAAAATTTCAGCCAGCTGCCGGATTTGCTTTACCAGTTGTACGTAAACCGGATCCTTTTATTTATACTTGCCTAGGTGGCGGATATATTGCCTCAGGTGCAGTTGGTAAAGATAAAGAGCCTGAGGTTTGGATGCCGCATGGTGCAAAACTATTAGCTTTAGAAGGTGCTGGTGAAGTGCAAACACCAATTTTTTATAACGGCGAGGAACGAGTGGATATAGGAGATTCTATCTTGTTTCGCCATAGTAAAGCTGGGGAGTTATGTGAGCGTTTTCCTATTTTATATCGCATTAAACAAGGGGAAATTGTTGGAGAGTATTCAACATATCGGGGGGATGGACAATGCTTTCTATAAAGGGACAAAAATGGAGAAATTGGACAGGGAATGTAGAAGGAACGCCGCATTATACGATGTATCCAAAAAGTATACAAGATGTAGTAGAAGTTGTGGGGCTTGCACGAAAAAAAGGAAAGAAAATTCGTGTTGTCGGTTCAGGTCATTCGTTTACACCTCTTGTGCAAACGGAAGAAATTTTAGTTTCTTTAGATGAATTGAAGGGCATTGTGAATATTGATGCAGAGAAGATGGTTGCCGAAGTATGGGCGGGAACAAAGTTACATGATTTAGGGAAGTTACTTCAGGAAAAAGGTTATGCGCAAGAAAATTTAGGAGATATTGATTCACAATCTATTGCAGGAGCGATTAGTACGGGGACTCATGGGACGGGTGTTACATTTGGGAGTTTATCAACACAAGTTATAGAGATCACGGCAGTTTTATCAACAGGTGAGAGTATAGTTTGTTCAGAAACCGAGAACGCCGAATATTGGAAAGCATTTCAGTTGTCGCTTGGAATGCTAGGTATCATTGTAAAGATAAAATTGAAGGTTATCCCAGCGTATTCGCTTGTTTATGAAAGTGAAAAACAATCATTGTCTACTGTAATGAACAAACTAGAAGAATATAAGAAGAATCGTCATTTTGAATTTTTCGTTTTTCCTTATTCAGATGAAGTGCAAGTGAAATTTACAAACGAAACAACGAGTAAAGAAAGTGATTTGAAATGGCATAAACTAAAGGTGGAGTTACTTGAAAATAGGATGTTCTCTTTATTATCTAAAGGGTGTAAATGGTTTCCTTCTATAAGTAAAGGAGTAAGCCGATTATCAGCTAAGGCTGTACCGAACACGAAAATAATTGGACCAAGCTATGAAGTATTCGCTACATCACGTACAGTTCCATTTTATGAAATGGAGTACAGTGTCCCTTCAAAGTATATGAGGGCTGTTGTAGAAGAAATTTCAAATCTTATTGAAAAGAAAAAGTATAAGGTGCACTTCCCGATTGAATGCCGCTACGTGAGAGGTGATGATATATGGCTCAGTCCAGCATATGGAAGAGATTCAGCGTATATAGCTGTTCATATGTATAAAGGTATGAAGTATGCCGCTTATTTTGGTGAGGTGGAGAAAATTTTTCTAAAGTATGAAGGGCGCCCACATTGGGGGAAAATGCATACGTTAACGTACGAAAAATTGCAAAATATATATCCAGAATTGCATTCGTTTCTAAAAGTGAGGAAGTCACTAGATGAAACAGGAATATTTTTAAGCCCTTATACAGAAAAGTTATTTACGATTATGAAAAAAAGCTGACAAATTAGTATTTGTCAGCTTTTTTAAGTGTAATTGCATTTCTTGTATGACTAATACGCTCGTAAAATAGTAATTTATCACTACTAAATAAATGTAATAAAACATGAATAATAAATAGCCCGTTAATTACAAATTGGAATAACAGTATAACTAGTAATACTAAAGGCTCTGTATGATTTAAAATAGAGCTACTAGAAAGAATGTAATTGATTCCACCTAAAATGAAATAGAATATACCGTAACGAATGAATAATTCTTTTAGTGTAATACGCTCTGCTTGTCCTTTAATGTAAATACGAAGCAACGCTTTCCCTATTGTTCTTCCATTTGTAAAGTATGGGATGATAATAAAGTAAATTAAGATTGAACATGCGATGAAAAGGAGTTCGTATACATTTGTATAAGATTGGATGTTAGAAATAAATAGTGAGTTTCCTTTGTTTTTAATGAAAGGTACAACGATAGATAAGAAGATCCAATCAATTTGCATAGCGATGAGACGACGAACGAATCCGACTGGTTTCGTTTCCAAATCAATATGACTATCTAATTCGCTTGTTTTTGGCAGGAAGTACGTAAATATTGGTGCAATGATAAAACCGATTACGCCGCCTAGTGTGTTTAAAAACAGATCGTCGATATCGAATAAGCGATATGCACAATTATAAATACCATATAATCCAGTTACTTGTGTTAATTCAAAGAACAGTGAAAGGCAAAAAGAAATGCACACTGTTTGGAAGAAACTACGTCGGAAATAATAACGTAAGTAAATACCGAATGGAACGGTTAATAGAACGTTAAAAGCAACTTGTAAAAATGCAGATTCTTTTAATAACAAGAAATAAGTAGTAGGTTTCGTTAAAATTGCCGATGTATGATTACTAATCTCTTGTATGAAATAAAATGGTGAGAGTTGCATATGCTGTGTATTAGCGGGTTGTAGGCTACAAGTATCATACGTTTGTGGTAACGGCAAAATAACAAGAAAATAGGCATTTAATAAATAGAGTAGTAATGAATACAAAATAAATGAACGCCATTTATTTAAATAACCGTATTTTCGATAATTAAATATTAAAAAAGGGATTAAGAGAAACATTGCTAAAATAGGAAATAAAATAAATGCTGTTTTTACTGGAAATAAATATGCAGTCAAAATGAAACTCCTTTCAATGAAAATTCGTTTATCATTATAGCGCTAAAAGGAGTTTAAAACAAAGTTAAAATATTTCGAAATAGAAAGAATTACAAATTTTATCGAAATTAAGTTATACTAAATTTAATATAAGGATATTATGATTATTATAAGTTGAGAGAGGGGACAAGACATGCGATATGAGCTTTTTTCTGTAAGTGGGGATCATATTACAACTTTTGAAAGCGCGTGGCGTTTTCAAGAGGGAGAACAGATTTTTGTTCATGATGATAATACAAAACGAAATTTTATTATTATTCGCTTAACACATGATTTATTTCAAAAAAATACACATGTTATTCGCTTGTATTGTCAGGAAAAGAAAGTTTATGCATAAGGAAAAACCTCTTACTGTATGAGGGCAGTAAGAGGTTTTTTATCCCGCTATTTGTGGGAAGTAAAACTCCCACCTCAAAATTCAGTTGGAGATGAACAAAACCCCCACTGATTAAAGTTTCACTTTATAAGAAAATGATAGTTAGCACACCTACGATAATACAGTAGAAAGAGAAATATTTTAAATTTCCTTTCGCCATAATGTTCATAAACCATTTTAATGAAATATATGTCATGACAAATGTTGCGATGAAAGCAACAATATAAGGTACAAATAATGTATCTAAATTTGGATCGTTTGCAATGTCTGTAATACTTAACAATAAACCACCTAAGCTAACAGGGATGTATAGTAAGAATGAGAAACGAAGAGCTGTTTCTTGCTTCATACCAAGTAACATTGCTGCTACGATTGTAGCACCTGACCTGCTTATACCAGGAATTAGTGCGCAAGCTTGTGCTAGACCAATAATGATTGCATCTTTCATAGAAAGGTCGCCATCATTTTTACGTCCACGTAAGTTTCGAATAATCCAAAGGCCGATAGCAGTAATAAGAAGGGAAATCCCAACCATTTTAACGCCTTTTAAATAGTGGTCGATATAATCTTTAAATAAAACTCCAATTACACCTGCTGGAATGGTTGCAATAACAAGGTAAATAATAAAGAAGAAATCTGATTTTGCATCTTCTGCTCTTGTGAATATATAAGATAGACCATTCTTTGTTAGACGAATTAAGTCATTTCTATAAATAAGTAGTACAGCTAATAATGAAGCTGAATTAACAAGTAGCTCAAAGCTAAACCCTTCTATTTTTAGTCCTAGCAAATGCTGTGCTAAAACGAGATGACCGCTTGAAGAAATCGGAATTGGTTCTGTTAGTCCTTGGAATAGACCAAGAATTAAATACTTCAAAATGTAATAAAATTGTTCCATAACATCCTCCTTGTGTATTAGTCGAAAGAAATAACTTTTCCATTATAACAAAGATATAGATGAATATTGAGAAGGGATAAATATTCGAAATATAATAAAAACCCCTTATAGCGATATAAGGGGTTTTTATTGTTAATGAGAAGATACTGTTTCTTGAAGACCTTTAGTCAATTGAACATCGACTTTTTCAGCATCATGAATATGGCTCATAATAGTAGTATTTAATTTTTGGAACATTTGTTGAGTGTTTGCAAATTCTCTTAATATATCATCATTACAAGATTTTTGGTTTTCGATAGCTTTAATAACATTTGTAGCGCCACTTTGTAATGTTTGAATCATTATTAAAATATTTTCAATTCTAGCGTTAGTATCGGCGCTCATTTCTACACCTTCATCAACTAAATGTAAATTATCTTTTGTATTTTCGTACGCTTTTTCAATTTCCTCTTGGATTTTTTTCGTTAAATTGCCAATGTTTTTTGTACTCTCCGCTGTGCTTTCTGCTAGTTTTCTTACTTCATTGGCAACAACAGCGAATCCTTTTCCATGCTCTCCAGCACGTGCAGCTTCAATACTTGCATTTAACGCTAATAAATTTGTTTGCGCAGCAATGTTTTGAATTACTTCTACAATTTGCTCGATTTCTTTTGAGCGTTCACTTAAATGATTCATACTATTAGACGTGCGCTGAGATTGTTCACCTAATTTATTAATTACAATAAGTAAACGGTGAACAGATTCTTTTCCTTCATTAGAGCAATCGATAATTTCTTCAATAGACTGAATTAAGCTTTGTTCTTTTTGTAACATTTCACTATTTAATTCATTGGAATGTGTCGTACGTGTTGAAACATTTTCAAAACATGAGTTTAATTGTTGAATTAAATTTTGGAGTGTATGGTGCTGGTTATTTACAAGTTGATGCTCTTGAACAACGCTTTGTACACGGTCGTGGATAGAAGAAATAGTCTCTTGGCTTTCAATATCTTTTTGTTTTAATTCTGTTTCTAGCTCTTGTATACGATTTTCTAATTGATCAATTTTATGTTGGAGTGCTTTCTTTTGAGTAAACATGTATTTATCTCAACCGCCTTTAGAAGTTATATTTTCTCTATATTTGGATTTTAGCATCTTTTATAATTTTTAAATATAGGAATTGTTAAATATTTAAGAATCTATTACATTTTATTCATAATTCCCTTTTTTTGTCATGAAAAATAAACTGTATTTAATGGTTCTGTAAACAAACTGTAAAATAAATCATGTATAACTGTATAAGAAGGGAGTCGGATTATGAACTATTTTAAGCGAATCAGTAGTCTAGTATTAGCAGGAATTATCGTTCTTTCTAGTACAGTCGCTGTAAAAGCAGAGTCAAACGACGAGAAACTTAACAATATGCAACAGCAATTGCAGCAAAACGATGCAGATATGCAGAAGAAAGAGCAAGAGAAGCAAGCTGTTAGTAAAGAAATTCAAGGTATCGAAAATGAACTACATAATTTAAATAATACAATTGCAAAAAATAAAGAGGATCAAGCTGCTATTCAACGTAAAATCGATGAAACACATAAGCAGATTGAACAAAAAAAGAACGAAATTGTCGTTTTAGAAGATAAAGTCCTTGCTCGTAAGGATATTATGAAAAAACGTATGGTTTCTGTTCAAAATAGCTCAAATACGAGTTTAGTAGTAGAAGTTGTTGTAGAATCAAAAAACTTTGCAGATTTCATACAACGTATGAACGCAGTTACAACTATTCTAGAAGCAGATAAAGAAATTTTACGTCTACAAGAACAAGATCTTCGTCAAATTGAAGAAGATAAAAAAGAGATTGATGAAAAAGAAGCATCTTTAGTAGTAGATAAACAAAAATTAGCAAAAGCACAAGCTGATTTGCAAGATAACTTGAAAAAACGTCAAGATAACTTACAAACAGTTCAAGCTAAATATAATCAGGTTGCAAGCCAACTTAATTTAGCAGCAGAAGAAAAGGCTAAAATTGAATCAAATATGAAGGCAGTACAAGAAACAATTGCTCGTGAACAAGAAGCAGCAAGAATTGCAGCGGAAGAGCGTGCAAAAGCGGAAGCAGCTGCAAAGGCTGAGCAAGAAGAGTTGGCAAAAGCGAAGGCAGCAGCAGCTAAGCAAAAAGAAGAACAGGCAGCTAAGCCGGCAGAGCCTGTAGCTAAAGATACAACACCAGCTAAGCCGGATCCAAAACCAGCTCAAGGTGGAAAAGAATTTTATGTAACAGCAACTGCTTATACAGCTGATCCATCTGAAAATGGCTATAAACCGGGTGAAACTGTAAAGTCTAAGTTAGGACATAATTTGACTGCAAATCCAAACATGAAACTAATTGCTGTAGATCCAGCTGTGATTCCATTAGGTTCTACTGTGTATGTGGAAAATTATGGTACGGCGATTGCTGGAGATACTGGTAGTGCGATTAAAGGTCATATAATTGATTTATTAATGCCAGATTCAGCTACAGCTAATAATTGGGGCAGAAGAAGTGTTAAAGTTACAATTTTAAACTAACACGTAATCCAACTTTACAATACGTAAAGTTGGATTTTTTTGTAAAAATAATGTTAAGTTGAGTTTACATTTTGTTAATAGTAGCATACAATAATAGTGAGAGGTGGTAAATTTGACCATTTTAAATAGAGTGAAGGAATTAAGAGCCCGCTTTAATTTTACGCAAAGTGTATTAGCAGAAAAGGTTGGAGTGACGAGGCAAACAATCGCTGCAATTGAAAAAGGGGATTACGTTCCTTCGTTGTTATTAGCACTTACAATTTGTGATGTGTTCCAGTTAAAGATGGAAGATGTGTTCATTTTAAATAAGGAGGGGGAAGAGGATGAATAGAATTGGTTTTTCTTATATCGTAAATGTGCTTTATACTGGGTTAGCATGCTGGACATTTCTTGAATTTTATAATGTGGTCACAGAGCTCGCAGATATAATTAAAAACGAGAAATTCCCATTTGAAGTATGGTTTAATGGAGTCCCACTTGTTTTATTATTTATTGGAGCTATTATAGTTACAATTTTTTATAGAATTCAAAAGAAAAAATACAAGAATTTATCCTTTTGGATGTATCCATTATTATTTCCACTAGAAGATGAACGTGAAAAAGCGATTACGGAGAAAGCTTGTCGAACAACTTTTGTTTCGTTATGGTATGTGTTACCCTGTGCAGTTGGATTTTTAACTTTTTCGCCTATTATTAATGAATATCTTCCTGGATACCCACTGTATATCCTATTTTCTATTTTCTTTATTCAAATGACAGTATTCCACGTATCACTATACAGAAATAAATTAGCTTAGAAAGAAACCTTCTTGCACGTGCAAGAAGGTTTCTTTTCAGCTTACACTTGTACATATAGCAATATTGTCTTATCATTTTATATAGAGTAAGATTTTGTAACGGAAAGGAATTGTATATGAATAAGCAAAGAATTTATAGTATAGTAGCAATCCTTCTATTTGTTGTAGGTGGTGTATTAATCGGAAAGCCATTTTATGATGGATATAATGCAGAGAAGAAGCAGACAGCGAATGTACAAGCTGTTCAAAAGATGGAATATGAAAAGCATGATACAGAATTTGTAGATGCTTCAAAAATTAATCAACCAGACTTGGCAGAAGTAGCGAGTGCATCGTTAGATAAAAAACAAGTAATCGGTCGTATTTCAATTCCGAGCATCTCATTAGAACTTCCTGTTTTAAAAGCGTCGACTGAAAAGAATTTATTATCAGGTGCGGCAACTGTAAGAGAAAATCAAGTAATGGGGCAAGGGAATTATGCACTTGCAGGGCATAATATGTCAAAAAAAGGTGTTTTATTTAGTGATGTATCAACTTTAAAGAAGAACGATAAAATTTATTTGTATGACAATGCAAATGAGTATGAGTATGCTGTTACCGGTGTATCTGAAGTGACTCCTGATAAATGGGAAGTTGTAGAGGATCATGGGAAAGATGAGATAACACTTATTACATGTGTATCTGTTAAGGATAATTCTAAGCGTTTTGTTATTACGGGTGATTTAGTAGGAACAAAGGCTAAGAAATAAAGAAAAAAGAAGGTTCACTCTTTAAAGAGTGAACCTTCTTTTTTTATCCAATGTTGAGAAATAAAAGAATATTTTAGTTGGTATTTAAATATTTTTCTATTCTTATATAATAAGGTAATGATTCTAGATTTTGGGAGGAACAAAAGTGAAACAGCAAGTAAAAAGACTTCTTTTAACAACAAGTGTAGCGTTATTGGTAGCGCCAATTTCTGCTTATGCACATCCAGGACGTACAGATGCTAATGGTGGACATACGTGTCGTACAAATTGTGAAAAATGGGGATTGCAGTACGGGGAATATCATTATCACAATAAACCAGCTTCTAGCGGCGGAACAACAAGCCCTGCGCCTAGTCAAAATAATAATGGTGCTGTAGAAGCTGAAAGACAAGCAGAAGCGCAGCGCAATGCTGAGGCTGAAAAACAACGTGCTGCAGAAGCACAGCGTAAAGCAGAGGAAGAGAGACAGCGTGCTGCAGAAGAACAACGCAAAGCTGAAGAAGAGAGACAACGTGTAGCCGAAGAGCAAAGAAAAGCAGAAGAGGCACGTAAGCAAGAGGAAGCCCAGCGTCAAGCTGACATGGAAAAAGGGCAGCTTGAAGGTCAAAAAAGTGGAGAGACAGATTTTAAAGCAGGAAAGAATAATGCAGAAGGACATGTAGCTGGAAAGTCAGACGCATATAAACAAGCATTTACAACTGCGTATGCTGCGGCATGGTCTTTAGAAGAACAGAAAAAAGCACATTTTGAAAAAGGTAAAGAGCAAGGGGTAACACAAGAGGCAATGGACGATAGTCAAATTACTCCTGAGTTTAAGGGGAACTTTGCAGAAGGTTTCCAAGTAGGGAATAAAGAGAGAACAGCAAAAATTGAAAAAGAGCAAGCAGAACTCGGTGAAAATGCTGGTAAAGAATTAGCTGAAAAGAAACCTGGAAATACTGAAAAGGATACATATGTGAAAGTATATGAAACCGCGTATGAAAAGGGATATAAGTCTGCCAAAAAGGCAGCGGAAAAAGCTGGATATACATATGCATTTGAAAATTATGATTTAAAAGTTCCTGCTAAGTATGAAAAGAATGAAACATTAAAGAAATGGTTTACTGAAGGATTTAAATCAAATAAAAAGGCAGCGGAAATTCGAGAAGAAGGATATAAAAAAGGAGACAGCTGGCTTTCGTTCTTCTATAAGAGTTTCGTGCCAAGTGAATATAAAGAACATAAAGGCTTGTATGAACAAGCAATAGAAAAGGGAAAGAAAGCGTAAAAAAAGATGAGGAAAATTCCTCATCTTTTTTTAATCCATCCATTTCACTAATTTCTTAGAAATTGATAATAAAACACAACCTAAAACGATCGCCACAGCGCCAATAACTGTGAATACTTCAGCATATCCAAGTGAAGTTGTGAAGCTTGCAAGCTGTCCGCCTAAAATATTAGCAATACCTGAGCTTGCTAACCATACGCCCATTAATAAAGAGGCTAGTTTTACTGGAGCGAGAGCACTAACCATTGATAGCCCGACAGGTGATAAGAATAGCTCACCTAACGTATGGAAAAGATACGTAAAGACGATAAATAGTAAGTTTGCTTTTTCTGTAATGTTATGTTCGTCACTGCCTGTTTTTAATGTAGCGATAACAAGAACAATATAACCGATACCGAGTAAGATCATACCAAGTCCCATTTTTGTTGGGATTTTCATGTCACCATTTTTTCTAGTTGCCAGTTTCGCCCATAATGCTGAAATAGCTGGTGCAAGTAAAATAATAAATAACGGATTGACCGATTGGAACCAAGATGTTGGAACTTCCCATCCGAACACAGAGCGGTCTACAAATTTGTTTGTATATAATGTTAACGAACTACCAGCTTGTTCAAATCCAGCCCAGAAGAAGACAACGAAGCATGTTAAAATGACGATAACTGTTGTACGTTGTTTTTCTTTTTTTGTTAACGGTGTATTTCCTATTGTTTGTTGTCCAGCATCCGTTTGCAAATCGCGAGTTGGTTTTTTACCGATATCACCAAGGAAGCGATTTGATAGTGTTGTAAATAAAATTTGTCCAATGATCATTCCGATTGAAGCGGCTAAGAAACCGTAACGGAATCCGAAATGAGCAACGCCATCTACTGTTGTTTTGAATAAATTTTCTGATAAAAACCCGCAAACGAGTGGAGCTAAAAATGAACCAACGTTAATACCCATATAGAAAATTGTAAATGCACTATCACGTTTTGGATCATTTTCTTCGTATAATTCTCCAACAAGTGTAGAGATATTCGGTTTGAAGAATCCATTACCGATAATAATAAGCGCTAATCCGAGGTATAGACCGATTTGGTTTTGCAAGGCAAATAGTGTAAGGTTACCGATTGCCATTGTTATACCACCAATTGTGATGGCTTTTCGTTTGCCTAGAAAACGGTCCGTTAAGTATCCACCGATCAATGGTGTGAAGTAACAAGCACCAGTATAAAATCCGTAAATAGAGAGTGCCCAAGCGGGACTAAACCCAAGACCACCACTTACTAAAGCTGTTGTTAAATATAATGTTAATAATCCTCGTAATCCATAGTAACTAAATCTTTCCCACATTTCTGTAAAGAAGAGTAAGTATAAACCTGGAGGATGTTTCTTTTTTCTTTGTTGTTCTCTTTCTAGTTGTATCGCTGATTCCATAATATTTTCCTCCTGACACAAGCAAAAAACAAAGTTAATAGTATTATATGATTAATATTTTACCTTATTAACTATTATAAGTCAATAAAGGTTGATTTTTCAGAAGAAATTTGAAAAGGGAAATAGCTATAGAATGGGTGTTTCTTTTGTGATAGACTATGGACTATGTTTTCTTTGTAAGGAAGCGGATTACCGCATTTTTTTATTTGTGGAATTGATTTCATGTAAGGTGAAATTGAAGAAGGAGAAAGAAATGAAATTGTTACAGAAAAAAGAAATTTTGCTTATTAGTCTTATGTTATTCTCTATGTTCTTTGGGGCCGGAAATCTTATATTTCCACCTTTCCTTGGATATGAAGCAGGAGAACATGTATGGATTGCATTGTTAGGTTTTATTATATCAGCAACAGGGCTTCCTATATTAGGTGTTATCGCTATTGCGAAAGCAGGGAGTTTTCAAACGTTAGCGGGCAGGGTTCATTCTTCATTTGCAATTATTTTTCCGTGTATTGTGTACTTATTTATTGGACCAGGTCTTGGTATACCACGTGCAGGAAGTTTAGCTTTTGAAATGGGGCCAGGCCAGTTGTTCCCAGAAGCGGGTAGCGTAGTTTTGTTATTGTACACGGCTATTTTCTTTAGTATTGTTTACTGGTTAAGTTTATCACCGTCTAAATTAATGGGCTTGTTTGGAAAGGTGTTAACGCCTTTATTATTATGTATGATTGCTATTATATTTATAAAAAGTATGTTTACATCAGTAGGCGGTGTGAAAGAGCCTGCAGGAAATTATGGACAAGCTCCTATGTTCCAAGGATTTTTAGATGGATATTTAACGATGGATGCGTTAGCAGCTTTAATATTTGGGATTGTTATTGCAAATGCTCTGCGTGCAAAAGGTGTAGCGGATGATAAAGGTTTAGCGAAATATATGAGTATTGCTGGTATTGGAGCAGGGCTTTTATTATCTATTATTTATGTCATTCTTGGATATGTTGGTTCAATTAGTGGTTCATTGGGTACATTTGATAACGGTGCGAAAGTGTTAGCACAAGTTATGACGACATTATTTGGACAAGGCGGAGTAGTATTATTAGGCCTTATTTTTACTATCGCATGTTTATGTGTTTCAATTGGGCTGGTTACGTCTTGTAGTCAGTTTTTTGCAAGTGTATTTCCGAAAGTATCTTATAAAGTTTGGGCATTTATATTAAGTTTTGTTAGTATGGTTTTAGCTAATTTAGGATTAACGCAAATTTTAAAAGTATCGGTACCGATTCTTGGATTTATTTATCCAGTTGCACTAACGCTTATTATTTTAGGGTTATTCCATAAGTATATTGGAAAGTATGTATACGTATATTCGGTAACGATTGGACTCGTAGCGGTATTTAGTGCGATTGATATTTTAAACAAAAGTGTACTGATGAATAAATGGACACCACTACTAAAAATGCTTCCGTTTTATTCAGAAGGTGTAGGTTGGATTGTTCCGGCATTTGTAGGTGTCTGCCTCGGTGTAATTGTTAGTATTGCTATAAATAAGAATAAATAAGTAAGAGGTGTTTTCCTATTTCGGAAAACACCTTTCTTTTTTGGAAAAATAGTATTGAAAATGAATAGACTAAGAGTATGATAAAGGTAATTGGTAATATATAGGTTTTACATGAATGATGAGGGGGGAGCGTATGAAGGAGGATTTGAATAAGAAAATAGAAGCACTCGAAACGGCAATTGAAACGATGCAAGAGGCACTTTATGAATTGAAAGCGAAACAAAGAAAAATAGAAGTAGATAAAGTTCAACAAAATGTTAATAAGGAAAAGAAAGAATATATTGAAGCGGTAAGTAATGAAAAGTTACAAGAAGATGTAGTTAAGACGAGGAAGTCCATGCAAGAGCCAGAGGTGAAACAAGTAGATATATCTGCATTTAAACCAGAACCATTTAATATTATAAAGTTTTGTCAAACGTGGTTACCACGCATATTTGTCGGTATTATGCTACTTGGCGTTATTTGGTTATTCAAAGCAGGGGTAGATGCCGGATTATTGACACCAGCGATACGGGTTGTGTTTGGTATAGTACTATCTGTCGGTTTGTATTACGTAGGAGATATACAAATTAAAAGAGAGCGGCAAGCGTTAGGGTTAGTATTAGCTGGAGGAAGTATTACGGGAATTGTTTTAACAACGTTTGCGGCACATTATTTATATGAGTTTATTCCTGCAAGTATTGCGTTTGTTTGCAACATTATATGGGTTGTTTTAGGGATTTATTTAGCGAAAAGATATAGATCGGAATATCTCGCTATTTTCGTGGCGGTGGGAGCATTTTTTGTTCCTTTCTTGTTAAATAGTACGACTCCTAATACGTATATTTTCTTTAGTTATGAGACGATATTAACAATTAGCCTATTATGGTATGCATTGAGAAACCTTTATAAGTACTTGTATATGATTTCTTATGTTGTTGCGGCAATTGTCCTATTTGTCTTCTTTGTTGTTATGTCAATATTAGTAGAGAATGTGCAAGTACAGTTAACAGTTGTATACGGTGCAATTCATTTACTATTATTTTGGCATATGTTTTCGGAGAGAAGGTTTATACAAGAAGCACGATTGGCGATATTTAGTGCGAATGCAGTTTTCTTTATTTTAGCCATTTCTCAAATTCCTGAATTTACAACGTGGGGATTAGTTATAAGTTCATTTGTGCATGCTGTTATGTTTGTACTTGAATATAGGAAGAATAAACATTCGGTATTTTCAAATCTAATATTTGGCTTTGCAATGGGATCATTTAGTTTAGCGATTTTATACGAGTATAGTTTGGTGAATGCAGCGATCGTATTATTGTTACAAGGTTTCCTCGGTATGGTTACTGCTATTAAAGTAAAGCAAAATATTAAGTTGTATGTAGGTGCAACGATTTATGCGATTGGAATGGTACAGACGATTTTTAGCCCGTTTGATGAGTTCATTTCAGCAGGGTTTGTCGCTCATATTATTTTAATAGGAACGTTCTATTATTGCATGATACAAGCAAAAGAAGTGTTAGCGAGTTTAGGTAAATATGTTTATTCTATAGCGCTCTACTCGTTAATGGTTATTGTATTTATTACAATTACTAGAATCGGTGAAGTTCTTTCTACAGATGGAAGTATAATTAGCGTATCTGTATCGTTATTATGGATGGTATATGCGTTATTTGCAGTTTGGTTTGGCCGTTATAGACAGATGAACGAAATATTATATGCTGGCTTAGTCGTATTAGTAGTAACAGTAGGGAAGTTATTCCTTCTCGACTTACCAGAGGTGTCGATGATGATCAGGGCGGTGTTATTCTTAATCGTTGGTAGTATAGGTATCGTTATTTCAAGAATGTTTTTCTCAAAAGAAGAGAAGTGAAAAGAAGGCAATCCATATCCGGATTGCCTTTTTCATTATTTTTTATTAATCGTTACAGTTTCACTATATTTCGCTGTCGTATTTTGACGTAGACGAAGTGTTGCTTGTCCAGTTGTATTTGGATCAAGTTGTACATTCACAATTTTTTCAGCAAATCCTTGGTTATTTGTGATGAAAGAGAATGCACTGCTATATCCGAAAGAAGATGGCCAAGTGCCATTTGTATTTTGAACTTTTGCCACCTGTGTTCCGCCAGTTGTGAATATACCTAAAGAATAATTATTGTACGTTGTATTTGGTAATAAGTTATTTACTTGAATCTTCATTTGGAACACTTCATTGTTTGGTAGAATGCTAGGGTGCGTAATTACGTAATCACTCGTTGTCACTGCACCGTTATAGCCGTATGAACCTGGTTTGAAAGTATTTGTATTGAACCACTGGTAACCTTGACTTGGTGCGCTCCAAGGTTCTGGTTGTGGTTCTGTTGATAAACTTGGTTGTTCAAATGTTTGTAGAGCTGTAGGTGCATCAAGCTGTAAACCACTCACTTGATCTAAGCTTGTAAATGTTTCTTGTTTCGCTAACCAATTCACGATGTTTTCTAATAGAACAGCATCGTTTTCTTCTTTATAACCATCATAAGTTTTCTTTGTTTGACCTGAGTCTTCGCGAACATATTTTGGCGAGGCATCTTCAACAGGAGAAGAATCACCAATAAAGGCAGCTTTTCCAAGACCAACTTTCGAAATAGCAGCATAAGGCCCCTCTGCAACGCCACCACCGTTATAAACGCCGCTATCAACAGCGTTATTCCATTTTGATGGATTTTCTGGAAGATATACAAGGCCTTTCGCTAGTTTTGGATTTGTAATCGCAAGGGTAGAGCCGGCATGCATTGCTACAGATGAAACGCCAGTTGTAATTCCGAATGATTGCGCAGGTGAGACAATATTTTTAGCTGAAACATCACCAAGTGCATTGTAACGGAAGCGAATACCGAAATTATCGGATAGCCAATCAGAGCTTTCTACTCCTTGCATAGCTTGTGAAGTTGTTTCTTCATTAGACATTCCCTTTGCTGGATTATCCCATGCCCCGCGTCTATATCCATTGAACACTTCTGAGGAGTCCCAGCGGTTTTTATTACGATCTGCATTATAATGATCGGCAATGAAGAAGATACTTCCGCCATTTTTTACGTATTGTAACATTGCATCTTGTTCAGATTTTTTGTAAGGAATATTTGCCTCTGGAACGATAAACACGTTGTAATTTTTTAAGTCGTCGTATGTAATAGGTGTTGATTTACGCAGTTCTTTTACATGATATCCGTTTTGGGCAATGCCGTTTCCGAAATCAGAAAAACCGCCATCAATAACCCAATCAGCTGTCCCGGCCGTTTGACCGTGCGTATTATCAAATAATACTTTCTTCCCATTGTTTTGATTTACAACCTTTGCAGCAATTTCAGGAGCTGGGTCTACAGAGCTTTCGGCATAAGTAGACGGTATGAACGAACTCCCCATACTAAGTGTAATTGCTGTTGCTAAAGAAAATGTAATCCATTTTTTATTCTTCATAGAAGAATCCCCCTAATAATAAATATATGTGCTTTAATAATGTAATTTATTTTTCTGAAAAAATAAAGACAGAAAACGTAAAAAATATTAAAAAATTGTAAAAATACCGTGAATTTTGTTGAGAAATATTTATATAGACAATAAAAAATCCCTTCCAATTAATAAGGAAGGGATAGCTTGTTTAACTAATTTTTGAATTAGGTGTTTCATCGATCTTATGAAACCCTTTCATGTAATACACGATAGCTAAGCCGATAAGCCAAATTGGGCCAATGATTAATGCAATTCGTGTATCTTCTGAATACGCCATAATACCTAGTACAAGTGCGAGGAAGCCAAGTGAGAAGTAAGAGCTTAATGGATGTAAAGGCATTTTATACGTTAGCTTGTCTTTTTTCTCAGTTGGTAATCCTTTACGGAATTTAATTTGAGCGACTAATATTATACCCCAAGTCCAAATTGCCCCGAAAGTTGAAATACTAGTTAGCCATGTAAACACTTTTGCAGGAACGAGATAGTTTAATATAACGCCAACGAGTAAAACAATCGCAGTTGCTATAATACCTTGACTTGGAATGCCATTTTTATTTAAACGTCCAAATCGTTCAGGTGCTTTCTTTTGTTGTGCTAGTGTAAATAGCATACGCCCTGTACTAAATAAACCACCGTTACAAGAAGAAAGTGCAGCTGTTAATACAACAAAGTTAATAATACCTGCTGCTTTTGCAATGCCGATTTGTTGGAATGTTAATACGAATGGACTTCCTTTCTCGCCAAGTTCGTTCCATGGATAAATTGCCATCATAACGAATAATGCCCCGACGTAAAAGATTAGGATTCTCCAAAATACGTTATCGATAGCTTTTGCGAGTGTTTTCTTCGGGTTTTGAGCTTCACCAGCTGTAACACCAATTAGTTCAACGCCTAAATAAGCGAATAATACCATTTGTAAGGAAAGCAATAATCCAGAGAAGCCATTTGGGAACCAGCCCCCATGTTCCCAAAGATTTGAAATACCAGTTGCAACGCCGCCATTTCCAAATCCAAATAGAATAATACCAAAGCCAATCACTATCATACAGATAATTGTGACAATTTTAATGAGAGCAAACCAAAACTCAAGTTCTCCAAATACTTTTACTGATAAGAAGTTGAAAGCGCTCATTAATAATAGAGCGAGTAGTGCCCAAGTCCAGCGCGGGATATCTGGGAACCAGTACTGCATGTAAATTCCAGCCGCCGTAATTTCAGCCATACAAGTAACAACCCATAAGAACCAGTAGTTCCAACCAGTAATATAGCCAGCAAGTGGGCCGATATAATCATTAGCATATTTACTAAAAGAGCCGGCAACCGGTTGTTCAATTGCCATTTCTCCGAGCGCTCGCATAATGAAAAAAATAACGAGTCCAGCGATCATATAACCTAGTAAGATGGAAGGACCAGCTAGTTTAATAGCAGAAGCAGATCCTAAAAATAGCCCAACGCCAATAGCCGAACCGAGTGACATTAAAGTAATATGTCGTTCTTTTAAACCTCGATTTAAAGTTCCAGATTTGTTTGTGTGCTGCATAAGAAGAATCCCCCTTGTAGAATGAGCTACCTAAATATTTAACTATTTCAAATTATAAAACATTTCTATCTGTTATGCTACAAAAATAATCAAAATGAACTGTACTACATCTGAACTTGTCAGACTTAAACTTAAAATTCTCACTATTAGAGAATATATTGACTCTTCTTTTTATTGATTGTTAAGATTAAGTATTATATTTTCTCACATACTAGTAAGAAAAGAATGTGTGATAATAATTCAGGTGTAGGAAGGGTACATAGCCATGTTTCAATTACAAAAATATAACACTTCTGTGAAGCAAGAGCTTTTAGCGGGCATCACAACTTTTTTTACATTTGCGTATATTCTTGTCATCAATCCGAAAATATTATCTGATGCAGGTGTACCATTTGATCAAGCGTTTACGGCAACTATTATTGCGACAGTTATTGGGACGCTATGTATGGCGTTTTTAGCTAACTATCCAATTGTTATTGCTCCAGCTATGGGGATGAATGCATATTTTGCTTATTCTGTCGTTCAACAGGCAGAGGGGATTACGTATGTCATTGCGTTTTCGGCAGTATTTGTAACAGGTATCATTTTTCTTTTATTATCTGTCACTTCATTTAGGCAAAAGCTAATTATCGCAATTCCTGACAGTTTAAAACATGCAATTGCAGGTGGAATTGGACTATTTATTGCTTTTATTGGATTACGTCTATCTGGAATTATCGTGGATCATCCTTCTAACTTAGTTACGATTGGTGATTTTCATTCTCCAGCCGTTATTTTAACTTTAATTGGTTTAATTTTAGCGGCAGTATTAATGGTATTACGTGTGAGTGGTGCATTATTTATTAGTATGATTGTGACAGGAATTATCGCCTTCTTTACGGGGCAACTGAAGTTTGAGGATAAAATTGTAGCGATGCCTCATTTACCAGAGGGTATTATCGTTTCAAATCCAATCAATGCTTTTTCAGATGTAATTCAGTATGGATTATATGGTGTTGTATTTTCATTTTTACTTGTACTTTTATTTGATACGACAGGTGCATTACTCGGTTTAATTAAACAAGCTGGTTTAATTACAGATAATACAGAGAAACGTTTTGGCAAAGCGTTTATTGCAGATGCGATTGGCGGAACGACAGGTTCTATCTTCGGAACAAGCCCAACAGCAGCAACGATTGAATCGTCAGCTGGTATTGCTGCAGGTGGTAAAACTGGATTAACAGGTATTGTAGTTGTTGGTCTAACGATTATAACGGCATTTTTCAGCCCTGTTATCGCGTCTTTATCAAGTGTAGCTGCTATTACAGCTCCTTCATTAATTATTGTAGGTAGTTTAATGGCACAAAGCATTCGTGATATTAATTGGAATGAATTTGAAGATGCATTACCAGCATTTTTAATTTTCGTTGGTATTCCGTTAACGTCTAGTATTGCAAATGGAATTGCAATTGGATTTTTAGTGTATCCAGTATTAAAAATTGTGAAGGGGAAAGGGATGGAAGTACATCCGTTACTATATTTATTTACAATTTTATTTGGATGTCATTTATTCTTATAGTATAGAGATAGGAAAGGGGGCTTCTTATGAGAGGCTCCTTTTTTGTGTATAATAAAGTGAAAAAAACAAATCAATTACGTAAAATATAAATTACTTAATGGAATATATATGTTACAATAAAGGCGGAGGAGGAACATGAATGGCTGTAAGTAAAATAAAAGTCGCACGTGTTCAGTTAGATTTAACACAACAACAATTAGCAGAAAAAGTAGGCGTCACAAGGCAAACAATTAGTTTAATTGAGAAGGGGAAATACAATCCATCTTTAGATTTATGTTTGAAAATTTGTTATGCAGTAGATAAAACATTGAATGATTTGTTTTGGGAGGAAAAGGAGTGATAGGGTGAAAATCGTGAAAGATGAACGTTTAATGATTGAGGGATTAAAACATATTAGATTGGCTTTCATCTTACAAAATGTCGTCATACTAGGCATTGTTTTTTACCGTTACGTCTTGCAAGGGGCAGGGTATGAAAGTGTTTCGGATTTATTAATGGTATTTATGGGCGGGATAATAGTTATTAACTTTTTAAACTTAAAAAATTCGGTGGAAGTGTATGAGCATACAGGGGGAGTATCTCGTAGTTATTTCATGAAACTATTATTAATTCCAGTAGGGATTGTTATTGGGATTTTAGCTATTTGTATCATTGTAACACCGGATATTTCGATAAAGGAAATTGGTATAACAGGACTTATTATGTTTGCTTGTTTTTTAATTCCTAGTTTGTTTATATACATATATATGAAAAAAATAAAAAGTGAAAATGAAATATAAGAAAAGCTTTCTGCAATATGCAGAAAGCTTTTCTTATATTTCTTTATACATTACTTTATGTAGTCCTATTGGATCAATCTCGAAGATTTCACCATGCTCATGGAAGTCTAATCGTTTGTAATAATCCGCTACGGTAATTCGGGCATTACACCATAGAATATTTGCTTCGCGTTCTTGGAGGAATTGTTCAGCTTTACGGATTAAGGAGCTGCCAGCATGCTGGTTTCGGAAATTAGGTAATGTTGTCATTCCTCGTAGACGATAGTGGGTACCAGCTTGTAAATCAGGATGTATTTCTTTAGAGAAAGAGGCGATACTAACAAGTTCATCATATAAAAATGCACCTAAATGAAAGGCGTCTGTTTCGTAATCTGAATCGTATTTACAATCTTCTAATGATTGATTGGGACGCAAAACCTTTTGACGTAATAAGTATGTTTCAGATGCATCAATATGTTTCACTGTAATCATAATATCGCCCTTTCTTATAAGCCTTTTTCTATAAGTTGTAAGAAGAAATATGCGGGTGCAACGAGAAGTCCTAGTATGCTAGCTGTTCCGAGAAGGAGTGAAATTAAGAGACAAAAGTACTTAATTCCATTCGATTTTTTCCATCCATAACTACAAATTTCAATGCTAATACCGATGAGAATAATGGCGACGAGTACTTCTGCTAATAATAAGAGAGCTAAAGTTGAAATAGACATAATGTGATCCATCCCCATAATATGTGATAGTAACATTTTACCATATGAAATTGAAAAAATGCCCCTCATTTATGTGAGGGGCATTTTCTATTCTAATATGTTTTTCATTGTATCAATATGTTCTTTTGAACCCGTTACAAGTAAAGTATCGCCATGCTGTAACTTCGTATCACCATGTGGTATTAATGCTTTATTACCACGGTAAATTTGAATGACAAGTACATCACCTAGAAACGGAAGACGACGAAGTGCTAAGCCGTTATATTTATTACTTCGTAGTTCAACCTCACGCACCGTTTCATTTGCTGTTGTAATCAAGCGAACGAGACTCGGTTTATCAATAAGTGCACGTAATAAAATACGTGTAGAGTTAATAGTCGAGAATACAGCGATATGTTCTTGAGTCGCTTTTTCTTGTAGAAGGGGATCTTCTACACTTGCAATGACGTGTTCAACACCTAATTCTTTTGCGTGTTCTGCTAATAATAAGTTTTGTTCATCGTCACTTGTCGCAACAACAACACGGTCTGCTTCGAAAGCTTTTTGCCCCATTAAAGATTGAATAGTAATCTCATCTAATTTTACAATAGGGAAGTCATGAGATTTCGCTTCCTCATCATTTATTTTATTTTGACGTATCATATATAGTGTTACGTCATAATCTTCACGTTTTAAATCAAGTGATAAAGGAAGGGTAATTCTGCTTGCACCAATAATAGATACTTTCGGTTTTGGTGTTTCCACTTTTGGAAACATCTTTTTAAATAATATAGGTGCAAAAATACAAGTAATAACTGCACTTAAAATAAGAGATGCTGATAAACTTGGGCTAATGATGCCTAGCTTTTCACCGATTTGTGCAGCCGCAATAACTAAAGAAAGTGTTGATGTTAACAAAATAGCACTTCCGAGTACGATATTGCGTGGGTACCATTTTCGTAAGACGAGTGATGGCAACAGTTTTGAAATAAAGAGTCCCACAATTAGAATTGGGATCATTAGCATACTAGAAGGCTCGTTAAAAATAGACCATACTTCTAGATTTACACCAACCATTACGAAGAAAATAGGAATGAAGAAGCCATATCCGATGGAATCAAGTTTTTCAACCATATCTTCATTTGGTGATAATAAAGATACGAGTACACCTGCTAAAAAGGCTCCCAAAATATTTTCTGCCCCAACAGATTCAGATAATCCAACTAATATTAAGATGAGTGCAAAAACAGCTCGTGTATCAATTTGTACACTACCGGCTTTTAAGCTTTCTAGGTATGGAATATTTTTAAACCGTCTTGCGACAAAGTAAATTACAATACCAGCACCGAATAGAAGAAGTAGAAGCCACATGCTTTGGCCACTTTCGGAATTTAATCCGACGAATACAGCGAGTAAAATCATTGTAACTAAGTCTGCAATAACAGCGACTAATAAAATGATTTGCCCGATTGCGGTTTTTCCTAAGTTATTTTCTTTCAATGTTGGTACGACAACACCTAAAGAAATAGTTGAAATAATTAAAGTCATGAACATTGCATTGTCTACGAATCCTAGCCATACGAATAGTAATGATAGGGCATAAGATAAAATGAAAATAAACAAGAAGATAATGCTTGCTGCTTGGAATGTGTCCGGTTCGTTTGTCGTATTCTTTTTCCCTTTTTGTTTAAAGGTCGAAAAGTCAATTTCTAAACCACTTAAAAACATTAGGAAGATAAACCCTAGTGTTGATAAGACTTGAAGCCACATGTCTGGCTCAATGATGTTAAATCCACTTTTACCTACAAAGATTCCTGCGATAATTTCTGCAACAACGACAGGAAGTGCGTTTAATTTAAAGCGCTGTAACAAAAGGGGAACGAAAAACGCGATTGCGACGACAACCATAAGTGATAGAACAGAAGAATGATGTTCCATTGCGTTCTCTCCCTTCAAATAAATATAGTAACTATTTAGCCATATAATAGGAAGAAAAGCAACGGATATGGTTTCGATTTCATAAAGAAAGAGTTTTCTTAACATTTGTCATAATAAGTATATTTTTCATGATTTTGTTGTTAATTCCGTAATGTGGATGTAATAGGGGAGGGGATAAAGTGAAACTTTAATCAGTGGGGGTCTTACTGCTCGTTAATAGGGGATAAAAAAAGACTGCTGAGGAATCCCAGCAGTCTTTTTCATGCAAATTACATTGAGAAGAAGATCCATACAGTAAGACCAACTGTTGCAGTTGCAACGAAGAAACTGTATATCATTGTAAGAACTTGAATTCTTCCTTCTCCTTCTTTTAAGTGCATGAACATAATTAATTGTAATAACGCTTGCGCAACTGCCATTATGATGATAGTTGTTAATATCGTTGAAAGTGGCAGGTTTGTGTAAAGTGCCACGTATAACGCTAGAAACGTTAGTGCAAGCGATAAAATAAATCCGAAAACGTGTGACCATGGGAATCCGCTATGCCCATGCCCGTTTGCTTGGTTGTTATTTTGACCCATTTACGCCACCATCCCGTTCAAGTAAACTAGTGTGTAAATAAAGACCCAAACAAGATCAAGGAAATGCCAGTATAAGCTGATAATAAATACTTTACGAGCTGTAACTGGTGTTAAACCTCGTTTTAAAATTTGGATAATAACACAAGTTGCCCAGATGATACCACCTGTTACGTGGGCACCATGCGTTCCAAGAAGAACGAAGAATGCCGATAAGAAAGCACTTGTTTGAATCGTTGCACCTTCACCAACGTACAAAATGAATTCTTCAATTTCAAAGAATAGGAAGCCTGCACCTAAAAGTAAAGTCAGGATAAACCAAGCTAACATTCCTTTTTGATTGTGTTTACGCATTTCGTGAATTGCGATCCCACATGTAAAGCTACTTGTTAAAAGTAACAGTGTTTGAATTAAAAGTGTTTTAACTTCAAACAATTGCGCTGGTGTTGGGCCATCAGCCGTACGACCAGCAAGGACTAGATAAGAGGCGAAAAGTGTTGCGAACAGCATAATTTCAGCCCCAAGAAAAATCCAGAATCCTAGGATATTCAATCTGCTTTGCTCGGATTGATATTCCAAAGGTAAGCTTTTATCTAAAGCCGCCATGTCATTTCACCTCTCATGCTATATGTTCTGTTTCTTTAATTTCATCAACGCTTACGTAGTAGCCATCATCATAATCGAATGAACGATAGATTAAGCAACCTAAAATACCAATACCACCGATTGCTGCAATCCAGAACCAGCTAAATACTAATGCAAAACCTGCAAGACCGAAGAATAAAGACGCAATAATAGGCACACCAGAATTACTTGGCATGTGAATTGGTTTTAATTCATCTGCTGTTGGTGTAATTGTTTCTCCACGTTTTTTCATGAACCAGAAAGCATCAGCTTCTTTAATTTCAGGAAGTTTCGCGAAGTTGTAATGTTGTACAGGAGATTGAGTTGCCCATTCAAGTGTACGGCCGTCCCATGGATCTCCAGTTGTGTCACGCTCACCGTGACGTGCACTCCAAATTACGTTATAGCAAAGGATTAGGAAGCCGATAGCCATCATTACAGCACCAACAGATGCGATTTGGTTTAGCCAGCCCCATCCAAGACTTTCAGAGTAAGTGTACATACGACGAGTCATACCGTCTAAACCTAAGAAGTACATTGGGAAGAAACAGATGTTAAATCCGCTCATAAAGATCCAGAATGTCCATTTACCTAGGCGTTCATTTAACATATGACCTGTCATTTTTGGATACCAGTATGTGAATCCAGCAAGCATAGCGAATACTGTACCTGCGATTAATACGTAGTGGAAGTGAGCAATTAGGAAGTAGCTGTTATGGTATTGATAATCAGCTGCTGCCATTCCAAGCATAACCCCTGTAACTCCACCAACTACGAAGTTTGGAATAAATGCCAATGACCAAAGCATTGGAACTGTAAAACGAATACGTCCTTTATACAGTGTAAACAACCAGTTAAAGATCTTAACACCGGTTGGAATCGAAATCGCCATTGTCGAAATCGAGAAGAATGAGTTAACCGCTGGACCTGCACCCATAGTGAAGAAATGGTGAAGCCATACGACGAAACTTAGTAAAGAAATTGCAACCATCGAGTACACCATCGCACTGTAACCGAATAGACGTTTACGTGAGAATGTACTAATGATTTCAGAGAAAATACCGAATGCCGGTAAAATAACAATATATACTTCAGGGTGACCCCATACCCAGAATAGGTTGGCCCATAACATTGGCATACCGCCGCTCGCCATCGTAAAGAAGTGAGCATCGAATAGACGGTCAAATGTCATTAATGCAAGAGCAACTGTTAATACTGGGAAAGCGAAAATAATGATAATTGTTGTAATTAAGATTGACCAAGTAAACATTGGCATTCTCATTAATTTCATACCAGGCGTACGCATTTTTAAGATAGTAACAAGGAAGTTAATACCCGTCATCAGCGTACCGAGACCTGAAATCTGTAATGCAATTGCGTAGTAGTTATTTCCTACACCAGAAGTAAACTCTGTACCTGCCATTGGGAAGTAAGAAGTCCACCCAGCGTCTGGAGAACCACCGATTACGAAAGCGATGTTGAATAACATTGCTCCGACAAAGAATAACCAGAAACTTAAAGCATTTAAGAACGGATATGCAACGTCACGAGCACCAATTTGTAATGGTACTACAAGGTTCATTAATCCCATAACGAATGGCATTGCCATGAAAAGAATCATTACCGTACCATGTGTTGTAAAGATTCCGTTATAGTGTTCAGCGTTTAAATAAGTTGTTTCCGGGAATGTTAACTGGGCACGAATCATTAAACCATCCATACCACCACGGAATAACATTATAACGGCAGAGATAATATACATGGTCCCTATTTTTTTATGGTCAACAGTTGTCAACCACTCATCCCAAAGCCATCTCCATTTTTTGTACTTTGTTAGTACGAAAAGAATCGCTAATGTCACAAGAACGATAGAAGCGTCAGCTCCGTAAATAATCGGGTCACCTGTGACAAAAAATTCATCAAGCTTCACTGTGTTCACTCCAATCTGTTGGAATAATAGCTATTATTTTTTGTTTTTGTAGTAGTTGTAATCACAATATTCAAGTGATTTTGGATCTACATAACTTAAGTGGTGACTAGAGAACGTCATACGCCCCACTACACCAGGTTTAATAATTTCGTTATATTTCTTTTCTGATAATTTAGGGGCAGTTTCTTGTACTTCTTTTACCCACTTATCATATTTCTCTTTAGTTTTTGCTTCAACTTCGAATTCCATGTGAGTAAATCCTTCACCAGAGAAGTTCGAGCTACGACCTAGGTAAGAACCTGGTTTGTCAGCTTGTAAATATAAGTCCATGATCATGCCATCCATTGTATACTTCATACCACCAAGTTCTGGTACCCAGAAAGCATTCATTGGACCTACAGAAGTCAGTTTAAATTGAATTGGTACACCAGCTGGGATGTTTAAATAGTTAACGGTTTCAATTTTTTCCTCCGGGTAACTAAATAACCATTTCCAGTTTGCAGATGTAACATAAATTTCAACTGGTTTAATATGTTTGGACTCTTGCGGAACCTCTTCCGAAGCATAAGTTGCTTTAACTGTTGGAATCGATAATGCGATAACGATAATAACAGGAATAATTGTCCAAATGATTTCTAATAATGTGTTACCATGTTGATCAGGTGGCTCATAGTCCATATTCTCTGGTTTTTCACGATAACGAATCAAGATGACTGTAAACAAGATGAATACAATTGCGATAATTAATGACATAAGCAAGAATGACCAAACAATTAAATCATACTGTGCTTTTGCAACAGGTCCTTGCGGATTTAATACTGCGAGTTTTTTATCACAGCCACCGAGGAACAGAAGTAATGATAACGGAAGAAGCGAAGCCAACTTCCAAAATGCTTTCTTTAGTTGCACGATTGAAAATCTCCTTTCTCCTTGGATTGAAACTATGCCAATAAAACAATATAAACCTATTAATTTATAGATGGCAATAGTTTTTGTTATATTGTTAAAAAATAGACACAAATGCACGCTTTTTAAGGTGAATATCATTTGTAACTTGATAACATTGTAAACTATTTTCCAGATAAAAACGTGATTGTGGGAATTTTAAGATAAATAAAGTTATACCAACATACCCAATAAATAGAAAAAAATTATCTTATCATAAGGAAAAATACTGAATTTTTAATATATTCAGTATGTTACCTAAGTTATATTTCTTTTTTGCTCAAATGTGACAACTTTCCGAAACTTTAACTCGGTATAAAATGTAACAAATGATCATAAATGGAACCCAGCAATAAAGAGCAATTCTCTGATCTGGAATGAAAGCTAAACTAACAAATGTAAGGAAATTGAGTGAGAAAGCTACGATTTGAACTATTGGATAAAGTGGTGTGCGGTATTTTAATTCTGCTTGTTCTACTTGTTGATTCATATGTCCCTCCCCCCATATTTTTTTGTATGTTCTAACTAGATTTTATTCGGTGCTTTTAATCATTAGTGGGGGTGAAAAACATACTTGGTTTATTTTGTTGTGAACTGAGTATGTAAAGGAAAAACTAACTATGACTAAATACCTTAGAATGTTTATTAACCTAGTGAAGGAAACGCGATTCTTTCACTAGGTTAATAATTTGTTTTTCAGTAAAAAATTCTGAAAAATTATATTTTTTTCTTTCTATTTCAAACAATCGGAATTTTAAAAAGTATTTGCGAATAATAATTCACAGAATCTTTCTAGCAAACTAGTAAGAAGAAAGGTACAATGATAGGAGTTGTGCCTTTAAAATAATTGATATAATGGAGTTTGGTTTATGATGAAAAAGTTAAAATATATTTTTATTTTCGGTATTATATTTGCTGTCGTGTTCTTTTTCGAGAAAGATAAAATTATGAAAAAGGCACAAGAATTTCGGTTAGACCTTTTCTCTGAGATGAAAGAAAGTGCAATGATTACAGAGGTTCCGTTTATTAGACAGTTACCTGAATTACCTAGAGGTTGTGAAGTGACAAGTTTAACTATGCTACTACAACATAAAGGTGTACAAGTAGATAAGATGCAACTTGCTAGTGAAATTCATCGCGTTCCATTTAAACAAGATGGTTTGCATGGAAATCCGTATGAGGGATTCGTTGGAAATATTTACACGAAAGCTGAGCCGGGATACGGTGTATATAATCAACCGATTTTTAATTTAGCAGAAAAGTATGTTCCTGAAAAAGTAATTAATTTAACGGGTAGAGACGTGCAAGATCTATATAAAGTAATTAGTTCTGGTTCTCCAGTATGGGTAATTATTAATACAACGTTTAAACCATTAGCCGAAAGTAGTTTTGAAACATGGAATACGAGTTCAGGTGAAGTGAAAATTACATATTATGAGCATAGTGTTGTAGTAATTGGATATGATCAAAACTTTGTATACGTAAATGATCCTCTTGCAAACAATCCACGAAAAGCTGTTCCTCGTGCTGAATTTGAAAAGGCATGGGAGCAAATGGGGAAACAAGCAATTACTATTTTATAAAATGAAAAGTCATCTTGAGATGGCTTTTTCTTTTTAAATATTCATTATAGAAAATTCTGAAAATTCTTTCGGAAGTTAACGATTCACGCTATAATAACATTTAACTTGGTAAAGAAGGGGAGAAGAGAAATGGATGTCGCAAAGGAACTTGTTTTATCAAAGAATCAGTTGATTGAGTGGAGAAGGCATTTTCATAAGTATCCAGAGTTATCTTTTCAAGAGGAAAAAACATCTCAATTTGTATTCGACATACTTCGGGAAATCCCGTATTTAGAAGTCTCAAGGCCTACTAAATATAGTGTAATGGCAAGGTTAATTGGTAGGCAGCCTGGTAAAACTATCGCGGTTCGTGCTGATATGGATGCTCTTCCTATTCATGAAGAAAATAAGTTTGATTTTATTTCTATATATCCAGGTGTGATGCATGCGTGTGGTCACGATGGTCACATGGCAATATTGCTTGGTGTAGTACATAAGTTGGTAGAGGAAAGAGAGAAAGTTAAAGGAGAGATTCGCTTTTTATTTCAACATGCAGAAGAAAACTTTCCAGGCGGTGCAGAGGAAATGGTCGCAGCGGGAGTGATGACAGGTGTGGATTACATTATTGGTGCTCATCTTTGGGCGTCATTAGAGGTTGGAAAAGTAGGTGTAATTTATGGTCCTGCGATGGCGGCGCCGGACGTTTTTAAAATTACGATAGAGGGAAAAGGTGGGCATGCTGGAATTCCGCATGAAACAGTTGATAGTATCGCCATTGGTGCGCAAGTAGTTTCGCAAATTCAGCAAATTGTATCTCGCCTCACGAATCCGTTAGATTCTCTCGTAGTATCTGTTACGCAATTTCATTCTGGGACAACTCATAATGTTATCCCGGAACAAGCGGAGATTGAAGGGACAGTGAGAAGTTTAAGGCATGAATTAAGAGAAGAAACAAAGAAGAAGCTTGAAAGGATTGTAAAACATATTACAGAATCCTACGGTGCTAAGTATACATTTTCTTATGAATATGGATATCGCCCAGTTGTGAACGATTATGAAGTTACAGAGCTTATTGAACATACAGCATTACAGCTGTATGGAAGAGAAAGAGTTGTTCGTTTACAGCCAACGATGGCAGGGGAAGATTTTTCAGCATTTTTACAAAAGGCACCAGGGACGTTCTTTTTTATAGGGGCAGGAAATGAAGAGAAGGGAATTATATATCCGCATCATCACCCTCGTTTTACAATTGACGAAGACGCATTACCAATTGGAGTGGAAGTCTTTGTATCATCCATTATGAATTTTATAAGTAAAGGAGAATGAGATGAAAAAAATACACGTGCTAGCACTTATTCCAGTTCTTTGTTTAGTAGTTGGACCAGTATTTGCAAATTCGGTCACTCCTTACGTATGGGGGATGCCATTTTTATTATTTTGGGTACTATTATCAGTGCTCATTACGTCTCTTTGTATGGGTCTTGTGTACGTATTCGATCCTGCTAATAAGGGGGACGTAAAATGACTGCATTATTTATCATTATTATATTTTTGTTTCTCGCACTATTTTTAGGAATTCGGGCACAACATGGAAAAGATATGAATTTAGAACAATGGTCAGTTGGAGGAAGAGGATTTGGAACTATTTTCGTTTTTCTCCTTATGGCAGGGGAAATTTATACGACGTTCACATTTTTAGGAGGAAGTGGCTGGGCTTATAGTAAAGGAGCTCCTACATTTTATATTTTAGGGTATGGTGCATTAGCTTATATTTTATCGTATTTCTTATTGCCTCCAATTTGGAAGTATGCAAAAGAACATAACCTCATTTCACAATCAGATTTCTTTGCGAAGAAATATAGGAGTAAGACGCTTGGGGTAATTGTTTCAATTATTGGTGTTATTTCGATTATCCCGTATCTTGTTTTGCAATTAAAGGGATTAGGAATTATCGTTTCGGAAGCTTCCTATGGAAGAGTGACACCTGTTATTGCGGTATGGATTGGTGCTATTGTTATAACTATTTATGTAATGGTTTCAGGTATACATGGATCGGCTTGGACAGCTGCTTTGAAGGACATTATGATACTATTCATCGTTATGTTTTTAGGTATATATTTACCGTATCACTATTACGGAGGATTTCAACCGATGTTTGAAGTTGTAGAAGCTGCAAAACCAGGTTTTTTATCTTTACCTGAAAAGGGAATGAGTATTTCTTGGTTTGTTTCTACTATTATATTAACGGCTCTCGGTTTTTATATGTGGCCTCATACATTTGCCTCAGCTTTCTCAGCGAAAAGTGAAAAAGTATTTAGGAAAAATGCAGCAATTATGCCTCTCTATTCTTTAGTTTTGCTTTTTGTGTTCTTTGCAGGTTTTGCTGCTATCTTGCAAGTTCCAGGGTTAAAGGGAGCGGATGTAGATCTTTCATTATTCCGTCTGGCTCTTCAAACGTTTGATCCATGGTTTATTGGTATTATTGGTAGTGCAGGAGTGTTAACGGCATTAGTTCCAGGTTCCATGCTTGTTATGGCGGCATCTACGTTGTTAGCAAAAAATATTTACCGAACAATGGTGCCATCTGCTTCAGATAGACAAGTTGCAAAAGTAGCTAAGTTATTTGTACCTGTTGTAACGCTTGTTGCAGTATTGTTTACATTTAAAGGGGGAGAAACGATAGGGGCTCTTCTTTTAATGGGGTACAGTATAGTTACGCAACTTTTCCCTGCACTTGTATGTAGTTTGTTTCCACGTCAAATTATTACGAAGCAAGGAGCGATTGCAGGAATGGGGATTGGGTTGTTAATTGTCGCATATATTACCTTATCTGATTCAACTATAGCTACGATGTTTCCGAGTTTTCCGCAATATATAAAAGATTTAAATGTAGGTATAGTCGCATTGTTAATGAATATGATTGTGATGTTTATCGTTAGTGGATTCACAAGAAATGTATCTGTAAAGACCGACAATATAATAGTAGAAAAGTAATTCGTATGTTAGAGCTATCTTCGAAAAGAGATAGCTCTTTTTTGTATATATTTTCTTCTATTAGCGGAATCTAACTAAAAACTTGTTGAAAAGGAAGTTAGGTGGGGAAATTGTTAGAGCTAAAAGGTAACTTGTTTGAAGTTATGAAGGAAATTAGAGATGAGTTAGGTTCACCTAATGATTTAACAATTAGAGAAGTTGCTCTTGCTGGTAGTTTTACACGTTGTGCGGTTGTTTTCTTATGTGGATTGACAGATAAGGATAATGTTTATAAATATGTAGTTCGTACACTTCAATATGAAGAAATACCAAATGAAGCAGCTGTGGTTCAGATATTATTGGATCGTTTTATTTCTATTGCAGAAGTCGGTATGAAGACGACTTTTCCAGATATTATAAATGCGGTTTTAGCAGGAGATACAGTTATATTAATTGATAATATTCAAACGGCTATTGTTGTTAATAGTAGAGCTTGGGAAAAAAGAAGTCTAGAGCCGCCAGTGACAGAAGATTTAATTCGTGGACCGAGGGTTGGGTTAAATGAAGATATTAATGTGAATAAAATGTTAATTCGCCGTGGTTTACGTGATCCGAAGTTACGGTTTCAATCTTATATTATGGGGAAGCGATCGCAGAAAGAAGTAACCCTAGTATATATAGAGGATATTATTAACCCTTACATCGTAAACGAGCTAGATCGGCGTCTTCAATCCATAGTGACAGATGTCATTTTTGAGACAGGAACGATTGAACAATTAATTCAAGATAATAATTTATCGCCGTTTCCGCAGTTTTTAAATACAGAAAGACCAGATAATATAGTGGCTGCATTGGCGAAAGGGAAAGCGGCCATTTTAGTAGATGGGTCACCATTTGCTCTTATAGCTCCACTAGTGTTTGTTGATATTTTTCAATCTGTAGAAGATCATTATGAGCGTTGGATAATTGGAACGTTATTAAGAATGTTACGTATGGGATCAGGGATCGCTGCTGTTTTATTACCTGCCATGTACGTAGCGCTTGTATCGTATCATCAAGGGCTTATTCCATCTAAACTAGCTTATTCCATTGCGGGAGCGAGAGAAGGGGTACCGTTTCCTGCTTATATAGAAACGTTAATGATGGCATTAACGATGGAATTAATACGAGAAGCCGGGATTAGGCTTCCGAAACCGATGGGGCAAACAATTGGCATCGTAGGCGGTCTTGTAATTGGAGAAGCGGCAGTAAATGCGGGGATTGTAAATCCGTTTTTAGTAATTATTATTGCGGTTACCGCAATTGCTACATTTTCACTTCCTGTATATAGCATTACGATTACATTTCGAATTTTACTTTTCGTCTTCGTGTTAGCTGCAACTGCTTTTGGGTTATACGGAATCATTTTAGCTCTTATTGCACTTGCGATCCATATTACAAATTTAAAGAGTGTTGGGGTACCGTATACAACACCTATTGCCCCTGCTTTTTATAAAGATTGGGAAGAAGAATTGGTTCGTCTACCAAAATCAATGTTAAAAGAGAGGCCAGAATATTTACAAACGAAAGACTCTACACTACGTCCAAAGGAGCGAGAGTAATTGAAGCCATTTGAATATGGGGATGAAGAAATTGGATCTCGGGAACTTGGTTTTGCGGTATCGTCAACAATTATCGGTATAGGTGCATTATCTATGCCTCGAGATATTGCTGACCAAACTTTATTTTCGGATGGTTGGATTATTTTGCTTTTGGGTGGATTGATATGTGCGGTTTTAGGGTGGTTTGTAACGAGGATAGCTATTTTATTCCCAAAACAAAACTTTGTTCAATATACAAGTGCACATTTGACGAAGCCTGTTGCATACACAATTAGTAGCATTTTAGTATTAACATTTGCTGCTTTGACCGCATATGAATCGCGAATGATTGCAATTATTTCACAAACATATTTATTTAGTGATACACCAATACAGCTACTCTCTTTCTTCTTCTTATTAGTTGTTATTTATGGAGTAGCAGGATCGAGAGCGGCTTTAGTAAGGTTAAATGTTCTATTTTTACCTATCGTGTTCATTGCGATAGTGTTGCTTTCTTTATTGAATGTGAATTTAATGGAAATAAACAATTTACTACCAGCTTTTCAAACGAACGCAAGTCAATATGCTGTAGGAGTTAAAAATTCTATTTTCACATTTATCGGATTTGAGGTAGCTCTGTTTTATGCTGTGATGTTGAACGATAAGACAGCGAAAAAAGCGCCAATGGCAGTTGCAAAAGCAGTGATGGTAAATGTGCTGTCATACATTTTAATTTATGTAACTTGTATTAGCGTTTTTTCGTATATGACAACCCGTGGATTGACGTATCCAACAATTGAATTGGGTAAAGAAATTGAAATTGGTGGAGGTTTTTTAGAAAGATTTGATGCCATTTTTTTTACTACTTGGATTATTACTATTTATAACACTACAGCAATGTATTATGACGTCGCATCTTTATTATTTTGTGCTATGTTTCCGAAAGTGAAGAAACATATTTTCATTTTTGTAAGTGCCCCGATTATTTTTATGGCGAATATGATACCTAGTAATTTGAATAATTTGTCAAGTTATGGGACTTATTTAGCTTGGATAGATATGGGGTTTGTCGTGCTAGCGCCTTTGTTAGTTTTTATTGTATATAAAATAAAAAGAAGGAATGGTAGAAATGAAACACCTTCTTAAAATTATAATGGTTATGGTTTTAGCTGGATCTATAAGTGGGTGCTCTGAGCTAGAAGAAATAGAAGAAAGAGGATTTGTAGTAGGCGCAGCTTACGATATTGTGAAGGAAAAGAAATCGAATCCAATTATGAAAGGGACGTATCAGATGGTACTTCCCAGTAAGTTAGCGCAACAAGGTGGCCAAGGCGGTGGAGATAGTGAAAATTATATTAATGTTAGTGCGAAAGCAGATAGTGTCTTTGAGCAAATACGAATTATTGCTAAAAAAATTAGTCGCTCACTATTCTTTCCGCATATACAAGTGATAATTTTTTCTAAAGATTTACTAGCGAATCCATATGTTTTACAAAATACGTTAGATGTATATATTCGTGATCACGAGATGAGAAGAAATATTCGTTTGTTCGTTTCTAAGAAAAATGCAGAAGCCATTTTAAAACAGAGTGCCAAGCCTGAGAACTTACCGGCACAGTATATTGATATGTTAGCTGAGCATCCTCCGAAAAATGCTCAAATGATTGAAGCTGCAAGAATTGGTGAGGTACAGCAAAAAATGATTGCTAACCAAAGTTTCGTATTACCTATTCTCGAACTAACAAAGCAGGGGGTACAAATGAACGGGGCAGCGTTGTTTCGTGGAAAAGATAATAAGTGTGTAGGCAGTTTGAATGGAGAAGAAACATTAGGAATGAATTATGTAATAGGTAAAAAAATTGGAGGGTTCTATACTATCCGTAAACAAGGTCAGCTTGTTACATACGAAATTCATAAGATGCGCCGAAAGATTAAAGTATCTACGGAAAATGCTACAAAACCGAAGTTTGATATCCATTTATCTTTGGAAGGGACCTTAGCAGAGTTGCATTTTAGTGATCATAAACAAATTATGAATGAAAAGCGATTAAAGAAAACCATTGCGGAGGAAATGGAGAAGCGTATCCAAAAATCGATTAAGCTTGTTCAAAAAAAATATAAGGTAGATGTACTAGCGTTAGGAGAAGTATATAAGCGGCATAATTATAAAGAATGGAAGAAGATAGATAAGAATTGGGATCAAGGTGAAAATTATTTTAGTAATGCTGAGGTTACTGTTCATGTTCATCCGACAATTGAGCATTCAGGTTCAGCTTTACCGAAGAGAGTGAAATAAGGTGATTTAAGTTGTTTACTGGACTAGGAATTAGTTGCACGATATTAATGGCGATTCTTCCGGGAGCCATATACTCCATTCATAAAAAAATCACAACGTATGGAGCTCAGCCGTGGAAAGAAAAAAAGAAACCTGAATAATTTCAGGTTTCTTTCGCGCAAAGCATATGTGAAGGGGGATACCTTCTATGTATGCTTTGTTTTTTATACAAGTCCTAACCAATGTACCAATTGTGTAGAGAGGAATGTCACAACAATGGCAATAACAGTAGGGATTGCGAACGATAAGAATGTCCATTTTGCACTTTTTGTTTCTTTATATATGTTAACTAGTGTTGTTCCACACGGGAAATGAAGGAGTGAGAACAACATTGTGTTTAAAGCTGTTAACCAAGTCCAACCATTTTCTAAGAATAGATTTTTAATTTGATTAAAATCATCTATTTCAGTTAAAGCGCCAGTTGATAAGTAAGACATTAATAAAATCGGGATGACAATTTCATTAGCTGGTAGCCCAAGAATGAATGCAGCTAGAATAAAGCCGTCAAGTCCTAACATTTTAGCGAATGGATCTAGAAAGTTTACAAAATACATAAGTAAGCTTGTGTCACCGATGAAAATATTAGCAAGTAACCAAGTTAATGCAGCTGCAGGGGCAGCTACAACTACAGCTCGTTTTAAAACATATATTGATTTATCGAGTGTTGCACGTACAATTGTATTCCAAATTTTTGGTTTGCGGTATGGTGGTAACTCTAGTGTGTAGTGAGTTGGAACGCCTTTTAAAGCTGTTTTCGATAGTACCCAAGAAACAGTTAATGTCATAATAACACCAATTACAACCATTCCAACTACGACACCTGCAGTAACAAATGTTTGCATACTTCCTGTATAGCCAGCGGCCATAAATAGTGAAGCCATTAAAATTAACATAGGCCAGCGCCCATTACATGGAACGAAGTTGTTTGTTAAGATTGCAAGCATACGTTCACGTGGTGATTCAATAATACGTGTTGACATAATGGCAGCTGCATTACAACCGAATCCCATTGCCATTGTTAAAGATTGCTTGCCATGTGCACCAGATCGTTTGAATAAGCGGTCCATGTTAAATGCGACACGTGGTAAATATCCGTAGTTTTCTAATAGTGCGAACATAGGGAAAAAGATTGCCATAGGTGGTAACATAACGCTTATAACAGCACTGGTACCACGGAATAAACCAAGTATTAAAATGCCATGTAACCATTCAGGTGCATGCATTGCTTGGAACCAAGATGTTAAATATCCTTCTACCCAGCCAAAGAACTTAGCAATCATATCAGAAGGTACGTTAGCGCCTGCAATTGTAAGATAAAAAATAATAGATAAAATACCGAGCATAATTGGGAATCCCCAGATTGGAGATGTGAAAATTTTATCTAGTTTTTCAGAACGATACAATTTATCGGTATTTGTATATTGAACAGCTTCTTTACATATACTTGCGGAGGTTCGATAAATATCTCCGACAATATCATCTCGTATATCTTCTTTTGAAAGTGTTTGTGCATGTTGAACAATATAGTCCAGCGGAAGAGCTTTACTGGCTGAGTGAGATTCCATTGATTATAACCTCCCTTACAAGTGGTTCGTTATGATGTTTTTGAAGTGTAGTTAAGAAATTTTTATCTCCATCTAATATACGTAATGCAATCCAACGTGCTGGATACGTATCACCGAATACTTTATAAATTTGTGGTTCTAATTCTTGAATCATATTTTCGATTTTTTCATTATAAGTAATTTTAATTGGTGTTGGAATGAGTTTTTTATTTGCTACTTTAGCGATGACATTTAGCAAATGACCAATGCCTACTCGGTTGCGAGCAGAAATCTTCACTACAGGTACACCGAGTGATTTTGCTAACTTCTTTTCGTCAATAATGATTCCTTTTTTCTCCGCTTCATCAATTAAGTTAATACAAATGACCACATCGTTTGTCATTTCCATCACTTGGAGTGCTAAATTTAAATTTCTTTCCATTGCAGTTGCGTCAATAACAACTACAGTTACTTCTGGTTTTTCAAATATAATATAATCTCGTGCTACTTCTTCATCTGCCGAATTTGAATACAGTGAGTAAGTTCCAGGTAAATCTATTATTGTATATATATTTCCGCCATGCTTATATTCCCCTTCAGCCTTTAAAACAGTTTTCCCCGTCCAGTTTCCAGTATGTTGTTTTAAGCCTGTTAAAGTATTAAATAATGTACTTTTCCCGGTATTCGGGTTACCAGCTAACGCAATACGATGGTTACTCATCTGAAATCATCTCCTATTAATACCCCGAAAATAAGGGAGCTTTCTTCACTACGCAGTGCAATAGTTGTGTTGCTTACTTGATAAGCGACTGGGTCTCCAAGTGGGCTGCGTTGTAATACTTTAATTGTCGCTCCAGGAAAAAAGCCTAAATCTAATAAACGTCGTTTCATAGTTCCTTCTAATTGTATCTTCTCAATTTGTACAAATTCCCCTGTTCTGAATTCGGAAAGGGGTTTAGTATTAGCCGATACCATAAAAGTTACCTCATCTCTATATTTTTAGTTTTAGTTTAAAAAGTTTCCTTAGGTAAACTTTTTGATACTAATATAGTAGACTACATTTAATGATGCTGTCAATTAGTACTTTAAAAATATTCAAATATTTTTAGAATTGTTCCAATTTATTTAGTTGTACCGAAAAATATTACTGGAATTCTTCTTAAAGTAAGAGTGTAAAAGCTTAAAAATATAGGGGAATTGTAAATGTAGTTTTAACCTAAAGGGAAAAATACAGAAAATCATTTACATTGAATTTACATTGTTAAGATTAAATTTACAATACTACGTGTTTAGTGTGGGTTTTGTTGGCTTTTTCAACTGTAAATGTTGGAATGTCTAGCTTTTAGGGGGTGTTATCTCTATTTACTTAAACTTAAAAATTGCTTAACACTCACATAATATTGTTGTCCTACAATGAATTTGTGTTCGAAAGAAGATGAATTCGAAAAGTGATAATCCAAATGGGGGTACAAGACATGGTTATGAAAAAGGGTATTAAATTTTCTTTAGCGGCTTTAGTTGTTGCAGGTGCATTAGTTGGATGTGGAAAAGCAGAAAGTACGGATAATAAGGAAGCTGCTAAAGGTAGCGATGTAAAACAAGAATTATCAGGTACGATTGCAGCGGCTGGCTCTACAGCTCTTCAACCTCTTGCGGAGGAAGCTGGAAAGAAATTCATGGAGAAAAATTCAAAAGTTTCTATTCAAGTTCAAGGTGGCGGTAGTGGAACTGGGATTAACCAAGTAGCATCTGGTGCAGTACAAATTGGTAACTCAGATGTTCCAGCTGGAGATAAAATAAAAGATGCTGAAAAAGCAAAAGAATTAGTAGATAACAAAGTTGCGGGTATCGCATTCGCACTTGTCGTAAATAAAGATGTAAAAGTTGATAACTTAACAGTAAAACAAGTGCAAGATATCTTCACTGGAAAAGTAACGAACTGGAAAGAAGTAGGCGGAAAAGATGAAAAAATCAATGTAATTAACCGACCAGCTTCATCTGGTACACGTGCTACTTTTGAAAAGACAGTGATGAAAGACGCGAAGATTAATGATGGAACTGGTACAACACAAGATTCTAATGGTGCTGTAGAGCAAGCGATTAACTCTACTCCAGGTTCAGTTAGTTACTTAGCAATGTCTTACATGGTTGGTGAGAAAAAAGGTGCGTTACAAACGGTTAAAATTGATGGATCTGAACCGAAAGTTGAAAACATCTCTGCTGGTAAATATCCATTCTGGTCTTACGAGTACATGGTAACTAAAGGTGAGGCAAAAGAAGCGACAAAAGCTTACATTGATTATGTAAAAGGTAAAGATTTCGAAAAACAAGTAGAAGATATGGGTTACATCCCAATGTCTAAATTAGATAAGTAATAAAATTTTATGGGGCTGGCTGCAAGGCCAGTCCTGTTCAATGCAATCTATGAAGTGGGGTCTGTCCTGTGATGAAGGGGAAAAAACAAATTAATTACGTAAAGAGTGAATATATAGGTAGATCACTTGTTACGTTTTGCGGTATCTTTATTGTTTTTATTACATTAGCTATTATTGCGTTTATTTGCGGCAAAGGCATTCAATCTTTCACGCAAAGTGGTATCTCATTTTCTGAGGTGTTAACTTCGATGAAATGGAATCCAAATGCTGATCAAGGTACGTATGGTGCTGTCATCTTTATTGTCGGTTCGACGCTTGTGTCGTTAGGTGCTGTTGTCATTAGTGCACCAATTGCTATAGCTCTTGCTATATTCATGAATTTAATTTCGCCGAAGTTTGGGAATAAAGTATTAAAGCCTGTTTTAGAATTATTAGTTGGTATTCCATCAGTTGTATACGGATTATTAGGGGTTACGATCTTGGTTCCTCTATTACGGGATTCGTTCGGTGGAGTGGGATTTAGTTTAATTGCGGGTATTATTGTCCTGAGTATTATGATTTTACCTACTATTGCTAGTATTGCCTCTGATGCAATACGCTCTGTTCCGTTTGATTACTTGGAAGCTTCTTACGGTCTAGGATCGACGAAATGGCAAGCGATTAGCCGAGTTATTGTTCCTGCTGCAAAACAAGGAATTTTAACAGGTATAGTTTTAGGGTTAGCGCGTGCTTTTGGTGAAGCGTTAGCGGTTCAAATGGTAATCGGGAACACGATCAAATTACCGGAAGGAATATATAGTCCAACAGCAACGTTAACAGGTATTCTGACAATGGATATGACGAATACATTGAACGGAACAGCTTGGAACAATGCGCTATGGACGTTAGCAATGATTTTACTTGTTATTTCATTCCTGTTTATTTTAGTAATTCGAGCGATTGGTCAAAGAGGTGAGCGATAATAATGAATGCAAGAACGGTAAATAAAGTTTGGACAGGTATCTTTTATGGGGTTGCAGCTTTAGTTGTAGCTTTGCTAGCTTTTTTAATGTACGAAATTCTGCAAAAGGGATGGGGATTTTGGGATCCTAGTTTCTTATTCGGAGAACCAAGCAATACAAGAGCTGGTGGGGGAATTGGTCCACAGTTATTCAATTCTTTCTACATGCTTGTTATAACACTTATTATATCTATTCCTCTTGGACTAGGGGCTGGAATATATTTAGCGGAGTATGCAAAACAAGGTCGTTTTTTAAGTTTTGTTCGTTTATGTATTGAAACAATGGCGTCTTTACCTTCTATTGTTGTTGGACTATTTGGCTTATTAGTATTTGTTACCATGACAGGATGGGGATATACAGTAATGGGTGGAGCTCTTGCTTTAACTATTTTGAATTTACCTGGTTTAACACGTGTTTGTGAAAATGCGATTTCTGAAGTTCCTCATAATGTAAAAGAGGCGAGTCTTGGACTAGGTGCAACGAAATGGCAAACAATTGCCCGCATCATTATCCCGTCTTCGTTACCACAAATCATTACAGGTATTATTTTAGCGGCAGGCCGTATATTCGGTGAAGCTGCGGCGTTAATTTATACAGCGGGTTTAACATCACCTATTTTAAATTCAGCAGCGGACTTCTCGAGCCCCTCGCATCCTTTAAATCCATTTAGACCAGCTGAAACGTTAGCTGTTCACATTTGGAAATTAAACTCTGAAGGGATTATCCCGGATGCGAAGTTAATTGCAACAAAATCTGCAGCTGTATTAATTATTATGGTATTACTCTTTAATATCATTTCTCGTTTCGTAGCATCTGTATTACACAAGCGTTTTACAGGAGCGAAAAAAATTCGTAAAACGACGAAGAAGGTAAAAGCGGCATAAGTTGAAGATGAAAACTCTCTGTTTATAAAACAGGGAGTTTTTTTACGGTCATTTTGTTGCTGGAAGGAAAAGAAGGAGAGTTGTTGAATAGGTAATTTGATATGTGGATATTCGGATGAAAATAGGGAGGGGTTTGAAGGTGTTTTTTCTGCAAATGTCGGGATTTCCTGGATCAGGGAAGTCGACTCTTTCTAAGTGTATCGCTAAGTTAACAGGTGCTGTTATTGTAGATCATGACGTCGTGAAATCAGCTTTATTAAAATCATTAAAGGCAAAAGGTGTTGAACCAACAGTGGTTGGGGGAGTCTCCTATGATATTGAGTGGAAACTGATAGGTTTTTTGTTGGAACAAGAACATAGTGTTATATTAGATAGCCCATGTCTCTATGAGGGGATGCTTGAAAAGGAATAGGTTTATGTCGGAAGTATGGGGCTACATATAAATATATTGAATGTTATCTTAATAATATAGAAGAAATTAATCATAGGTTACAAACGCGTGAACGTAAGATAAGTCAAATTACAAAAGTAGAATCAGAAGTAGCATTTCAAAAATGTCTGGCTGGCAGTAAAAGGCTTTTACATGGTGAATATCTTATTGTAGATTCTGGAGAGCTGCTAGAGAAGTATGGTAAAAAAGTGATGGATTATATTATGGATAGGTAGAGGGATAAAAAGGCGTTATCTTCAATTATGAAGATAACGCCTTTTAGTTTAAATATCAGGTGTTTCTGTAGAAGTGCTTATTTTTCTGCGGGAGCGTCTTTTTCTCCCGATTTTATCTAATAGTTCATACATAACGGGAACGACTACTAATGTAAGAACGGTTGAGACTGCCAAACCACCGATTACAACGACGGCCAGACTTTTCGATACCATACTTCCTGCTTGAGATTGCCCGAAGAGGAGTGGTAGCATAGCGACGATTGTTGTTATAGCTGTCATAATAATTGGACGTAATCTAGTAGATCCTGCTTCTAGTAAGGCTTCTCTTGTTTCCATACCGTTTTCCCGATTTTGTTGCACTCTTTCTATTAATACAATAGCATTTGTAACGACAATCCCGATTAACATTAATGCGCCGATTAATGAATTTACGTCAACAGGTGTTCTTGAAATGATTAATCCTAAAATACCGCCAACAGCAGCTAATGGCAAGGAGAACAAAATTGCAAAAGGAGCGCGCGCCTGCCCGAATGTGATAACCATAATTAAATATACAATCCCGATTGCAATCCCCATAATTTTGAATAAATCTGTGAAGTTCTCTTGCATAGATTCAGTAGCACCTGCGATATTTACTTTTGCTCCGTTAGGTAAATCTAAGTCGGCTATCGCCTTGTTTACTTCTGCGCTTACTTTGCTTAAATCTTCACTTGAAGCTTCTGCAGTAATTTGAATCGTTTCTTTCCCATCTTTATGGAAGATTTCCGTTTGAAGTTGTTTTTCTGAAATAGTTGCAATGTCTTTTAAAGGAATTGGTCCGTTAATAGGTGATAGTATGTTTGTGCTTAAAATATCTTCTTGTTTGTTAATAGATGCCTTTTTATGTTCTATCATAATAGTTGTTTTTTCATTATTGATTGAGATTTCCCCAAGAGGAGATTTCTTCATAAGGAATGATACTTGTTGTGCTACTAATTCTGGTGTTAAACCATGTTGTTCCGCTTTTGTTTGATCGATATGAATTTGCCATTCTTTTTTAGAGTCTTCCATATTTGTTTTTACTTTAGAGAGATCGTCCATACCTTTTAGTTTTGTTTCGACGATGTTAGCGGCCTTTTTTAAATTTGTTTCGTTAGTAGCGGTTACGTTAAATTGTAAGTTGTTTCCGCCTCCGGAATCAGAGTAACTCGTTTTTATATAATCAAGTTCAGCTGGTTCGAAAGCTGTATGATCCTTTTTTAATTCTTTAATATATTGGTCGATGTCAGATCCTTTTTTAAAGACTACAAATATAGTTGCAAGATTGTTTTGAGTTGTCTGTCCCCATTGTGCATCTTCTGCGCTAGATCCCATTCGCAAAATAACATCTGTTACATCAGAATTAGAGAGGAGTTTCTTTTCGAAATCAAAGGCTTTTTGTTTTTTAGCTTCAGAATCATAATCACCTGGAAATGTCATGTTAACGGAAAGCATTGTATCGTCCTCAGACTTTATGTTCGCTTTCGGAAGTAGTATGTAGGCTGCAATTGATCCTGCAAATAATAAAAAAGAAGTGAGTAGAATGATAAACTTATGAGAAAGAGCCCACTTTAATGTAGCGACATATCGCGGTGAAGAATGTGAATTGCGACGTTTTGTTTTTTTGAGCAGTAAAAAAGCCATAAGTGGAACGACTGTTAATGCCACAATTAAGGAAGACAGTATAGAATACACAACTGCTAACACCATAGGTAACATTAGTTTTCCGATTACTCCCGATACGAGACCGATAGGTAAAAAAACGGCGACTGTCGTTAAAGTAGAAGAGGTAATTGCGACGGCGACCTCTTTTGTTGCATCGAGAATAATATCTTTAGAGAAAGATTCTTTTTGTAAACGACGGAAAATATTCTCGATGACAACGATACTATCATCGACGAGACGTCCAACTGCAACGGCTAAGCCACCAAGAGTTAGAATGTTAAGTGTGATGTTAGATTGATGGAGTAAAAATAGTGTTAATAAAATAGATAATGGAATACTAATGACAGCGATGAGTGTTGTTCGGAAGCTGCGTAAAAAGATTAAGATAATGAGAGTTGCAGCAATTGCCCCAAGGATTACTTCTTTTCCCATACTAGTAACAGCATTTTCAACTTGCTCATGAGTTGAAGCTAAAAGTTTAATAGAGAATTGATCTTTATATTGCTTGCTTATATCTTTAATCTTTTTATCAATCTCTTTTCCGATTGCAACCGCATTTTTACTCGGCTCTTTCATGATGATTAATCCTGTTCCTTCTTCCCCGTTTATGTGCGAGATTGTATCGTAATGTTGTTTTAATTCAATTTGAGCAACATCTTGTAATTTTACTTGAGGTGTAACGGTGATATTTTTTATGTCATTTACATTTTTTATATCCCCGATGACACGAAGATTGTATTCTGCCTTATTAACGGTAATTGCTCCGGTTGGAGTGGAAGTTTCTTTTCCTTGTAAAACTGTTAATACTTGCTGTGATGTTACATTTTTATCTTTTAGTTGGTTAGGATCAAGTACGATGGATAATTCGGAAGTTGATTTTCCGAAAAACATAACATTGGCAACACCATCAATGCTTTCGAGTTGTGGTACGATTTCTTTCTCAATTTGTTTTTCGTCAGCTTTTGAAAATCCGTTTTGCTTCTGGATGGTAATTTGAGCGAGTGGAATCATAGAAGTGTTTAATTGGCTAACAACAGGTTTAGTTACATCTTTAGGTAATTTAATCGTATTAATTGTTTTTTCGACTTCGCGTGCCGCGTCTTTCATATTTGCCTTGGATGTATATGCAATGTCGATGCGTGATAATCCTTCATGTGTGGAAGAAGTGATGCCATCGATATGTTCTAAATTACGAAATTGTTTTTCAAGGGGATCAGTTACGTCCTTGATCATCGTTTCAGCATCGAGCCCTTGAGATAATGTCGTAACAGTTATTGCAGGGTTATCGATGCTTGGTAAAAATTCCATAGGTAATTTAGAGCCGGAATAAACACCGAGTATGGAAATGAGAAAAACCATGATAATAATAGCGGCTCGGTTTTTTAATGAAAATTTTGTTAACCTATCCATAAAATAATTCCTCCATTAGTTTATTTATAGTTTTGTGGGCACTTTCTTACTATATAACAAAAATTGGATATCTTTCATTAATTAAATGTAAAAAAATTCTAACAATAGTCTTAATTTAATATTTCGAGGGGAAGTTTGTTATTTGTGGAAGCAAAATTCCTGATTGGAGAGAAAAATCAGGAATTAAAGTTTTGCTCTAGTATAGTGGCCTCGTTTTTTGTTACTCTACATTTAAATGATTATTTGTCCTTCTTAAGCAGAACTATAGTAATTATAAAATTAAAAAAGGAGAAGACTATAGGTTAGGAAGTTATTGTGAAATACTGCCTGGTTGATGATAGTGTATAGTAACTTGTATACAATCAAAATGAATGTTTTTAGTAGAAAGGATAAGGGTTCTTTTTATAGAAGAAAGTAGGATAGATAACTTTTTGTATTTTTTTATAAAAAATACTTGTTATTTAAAAACCATGATGGTATATTAATAAACGTCGCTGATGCGGAAACGCAGAAAACGACAAAAATAAATTCAAAAACATAGTTGACATCGAAAAATGAAGATGTTAATATGATGAAGTCGCTTTTGAAGCGGCAGACAAGTTCTTTGAAAACTGAACGAAACAAACAACGTGAACGTCAATTTTTATTTTTAGATGCTAGACAAACTAACTTTATTGGAGAGTTTGATCCTGGCTCAGGATGAACGCTGGCGGCGTGCCTAATACATGCAAGTCGAGCGAATGGATTAAGAGCTTGCTCTTATGAAGTTAGCGGCGGACGGGTGAGTAACACGTGGGTAACCTACCCATAAGACTGGGATAACTCCGGGAAACCGGGGCTAATACCGGATAATATTTTGAACTGCATAGTTCGAAATTGAAAGGCGGCTTCGGCTGTCACTTATGGATGGACCCGCGTCGCATTAGCTAGTTGGTGAGGTAACGGCTCACCAAGGCGACGATGCGTAGCCGACCTGAGAGGGTGATCGGCCACACTGGGACTGAGACACGGCCCAGACTCCTACGGGAGGCAGCAGTAGGGAATCTTCCGCAATGGACGAAAGTCTGACGGAGCAACGCCGCGTGAGTGATGAAGGCTTTCGGGTCGTAAAACTCTGTTGTTAGGGAAGAACAAGTGCTAGTTGAATAAGCTGGCACCTTGACGGTACCTAACCAGAAAGCCACGGCTAACTACGTGCCAGCAGCCGCGGTAATACGTAGGTGGCAAGCGTTATCCGGAATTATTGGGCGTAAAGCGCGCGCAGGTGGTTTCTTAAGTCTGATGTGAAAGCCCACGGCTCAACCGTGGAGGGTCATTGGAAACTGGGAGACTTGAGTGCAGAAGAGGAAAGTGGAATTCCATGTGTAGCGGTGAAATGCGTAGAGATATGGAGGAACACCAGTGGCGAAGGCGACTTTCTGGTCTGTAACTGACACTGAGGCGCGAAAGCGTGGGGAGCAAACAGGATTAGATACCCTGGTAGTCCACGCCGTAAACGATGAGTGCTAAGTGTTAGAGGGTTTCCGCCCTTTAGTGCTGAAGTTAACGCATTAAGCACTCCGCCTGGGGAGTACGGCCGCAAGGCTGAAACTCAAAGGAATTGACGGGGGCCCGCACAAGCGGTGGAGCATGTGGTTTAATTCGAAGCAACGCGAAGAACCTTACCAGGTCTTGACATCCTCTGAAAACTCTAGAGATAGAGCTTCTCCTTCGGGAGCAGAGTGACAGGTGGTGCATGGTTGTCGTCAGCTCGTGTCGTGAGATGTTGGGTTAAGTCCCGCAACGAGCGCAACCCTTGATCTTAGTTGCCATCATTAAGTTGGGCACTCTAAGGTGACTGCCGGTGACAAACCGGAGGAAGGTGGGGATGACGTCAAATCATCATGCCCCTTATGACCTGGGCTACACACGTGCTACAATGGACGGTACAAAGAGCTGCAAGACCGCGAGGTGGAGCTAATCTCATAAAACCGTTCTCAGTTCGGATTGTAGGCTGCAACTCGCCTACATGAAGCTGGAATCGCTAGTAATCGCGGATCAGCATGCCGCGGTGAATACGTTCCCGGGCCTTGTACACACCGCCCGTCACACCACGAGAGTTTGTAACACCCGAAGTCGGTGGGGTAACCTTTATGGAGCCAGCCGCCTAAGGTGGGACAGATGATTGGGGTGAAGTCGTAACAAGGTAGCCGTATCGGAAGGTGCGGCTGGATCACCTCCTTTCTATGGAGAATTGATGAACGCAGTTCATCAATAAACGTTGACTTGTTTTGTTTCGTTCAGTTTTGAGAGAACTATCTCTCAAGTTTAAATGTATGTTCTTTGAAAACTAGATAACAGTGTAGCTCATATTTTTTTAATTTTAGTTTGGTTAAGTTAGAAAGGGCGCACGGTGGATGCCTTGACACTAGGAGTCGATGAAGGACGGGACTAACGCCGATATGCTTCGGGGAGCTGTAAGTAAGCTTTGATCCGAAGATTTCCGAATGGGGAAACCCACTATACGTAATGGTATGGTATCCTTACCTGAATACATAGGGTATGGAAGACAGACCCAGGGAACTGAAACATCTAAGTACCTGGAGGAAGAGAAAGCAAATGCGATTTCCTGAGTAGCGGCGAGCGAAACGGAATCTAGCCCAAACCAAGAGGCTTGCCTCTTGGGGTTGTAGGACATTCTATACGGAGTTACAAAGGAACGAGGTAGACGAAGCGACCTGGAAAGGTCCGTCACAGAGGGTAATAACCCCGTAGTCGAAACTTCGTTCTCTCTTGAATGTATCCTGAGTACGGCGGAACACGTGAAATTCCGTCGGAATCTGGGAGGACCATCTCCCAAGGCTAAATACTCCCTAGTGATCGATAGTGAACCAGTACCGTGAGGGAAAGGTGAAAAGCACCCCGGAAGGGGAGTGAAAGAGATCCTGAAACCGTGTGCCTACAAATAGTCAGAGCCCGTTAATGGGTGATGGCGTGCCTTTTGTAGAATGAACCGGCGAGTTACGATCCCGTGCGAGGTTAAGCTGAAGAGGCGGAGCCGCAGCGAAAGCGAGTCTGAATAGGGCGTTTAGTACGTGGTCGTAGACCCGAAACCAGGTGATCTACCCATGTCCAGGGTGAAGTTCAGGTAACACTGAATGGAGGCCCGAACCCACGCACGTTGAAAAGTGCGGGGATGAGGTGTGGGTAGCGGAGAAATTCCAATCGAACCTGGAGATAGCTGGTTCTCCCCGAAATAGCTTTAGGGCTAGCCTTAAGTGTAAGAGTCTTGGAGGTAGAGCACTGATTGAACTAGGGGTCCTCATCGGATTACCGAATTCAGTCAAACTCCGAATGCCAATGACTTATCCTTAGGAGTCAGACTGCGAGTGATAAGATCCGTAGTCAAGAGGGAAACAGCCCAGATCGCCAGCTAAGGTCCCAAAGTGTGTATTAAGTGGAAAAGGATGTGGAGTTGCTTAGACAACTAGGATGTTGGCTCAGAAGCAGCCACCATTTAAAGAGTGCGTAATAGCTCACTAGTCGAGTGACTCTGCGCCGAAAATGTACCGGGGCTAAATACACCACCGAAGCTGCGAATTGATACCAATGGTATCAGTGGTAGGGGAGCGTTCTAAGTGCAGTGAAGTCAGACCGGAAGGACTGGTGGAGCGCTTAGAAGTGAGAATGCCGGTATGAGTAGCGAAAGACGGGTGAGAATCCCGTCCACCGAATGCCTAAGGTTTCCTGAGGAAGGCTCGTCCGCTCAGGGTTAGTCAGGACCTAAGCCGAGGCCGACAGGCGTAGGCGATGGACAACAGGTTGATATTCCTGTACCACCTCTTTATCGTTTGAGCAATGGAGGGACGCAGAAGGATAGAAGAAGCGTGCGATTGGTTGTGCACGTCCAAGCAGTTAGGCTGATAAGTAGGCAAATCCGCTTATCGTGAAGGCTGAGCTGTGATGGGGAAGCTCCTTATGGAGCGAAGTCTTTGATTCCCCGCTGCCAAGAAAAGCTTCTAGCGAGATAAAAGGTGCCTGTACCGCAAACCGACACAGGTAGGCGAGGAGAGAATCCTAAGGTGTGCGAGAGAACTCTGGTTAAGGAACTCGGCAAAATGACCCCGTAACTTCGGGAGAAGGGGTGCTTTCTTAACGGAAAGCCGCAGTGAATAGGCCCAAGCGACTGTTTAGCAAAAACACAGGTCTCTGCGAAGCCGTAAGGCGAAGTATAGGGGCTGACACCTGCCCGGTGCTGGAAGGTTAAGGAGAGGGGTTAGCGTAAGCGAAGCTCTGAACTGAAGCCCCAGTAAACGGCGGCCGTAACTATAACGGTCCTAAGGTAGCGAAATTCCTTGTCGGGTAAGTTCCGACCCGCACGAAAGGTGTAACGATTTGGGCACTGTCTCAACCAGAGACTCGGTGAAATTATAGTACCTGTGAAGATGCAGGTTACCCGCGACAGGACGGAAAGACCCCGTGGAGCTTTACTGTAGCCTGATATTGAATTTTGGTACAGTTTGTACAGGATAGGCGGGAGCCATTGAAACCGGAGCGCTAGCTTCGGTGGAGGCGCTGGTGGGATACCGCCCTGACTGTATTGAAATTCTAACCTACGGGTCTTATCGACCCGGGAGACAGTGTCAGGTGGGCAGTTTGACTGGGGCGGTCGCCTCCTAAAGTGTAACGGAGGCGCCCAAAGGTTCCCTCAGAATGGTTGGAAATCATTCGTAGAGTGCAAAGGCATAAGGGAGCTTGACTGCGAGACCTACAAGTCGAGCAGGGACGAAAAGTCGGGCTTAGTGATCCGGTGGTTCCGCATGGAAGGGCCATCGCTCAACGGATAAAAGCTACCCCGGGGATAACAGGCTTATCTCCCCCAAGAGTCCACATCGACGGGGAGGTTTGGCACCTCGATGTCGGCTCATCGCATCCTGGGGCTGTAGTCGGTCCCAAGGGTTGGGCTGTTCGCCCATTAAAGCGGTACGCGAGCTGGGTTCAGAACGTCGTGAGACAGTTCGGTCCCTATCCGTCGTGGGCGCAGGAAATTTGAGAGGAGCTGTCCTTAGTACGAGAGGACCGGGATGGACGCACCGCTGGTGTACCAGTTGTTCTGCCAAGGGCATAGCTGGGTAGCTATGTGCGGAAGGGATAAGTGCTGAAAGCATCTAAGCATGAAGCCCCCCTCAAGATGAGATTTCCCATAGCGTAAGCTAGTAAGATCCCTGAAAGATGATCAGGTTGATAGGTTCGAGGTGGAAGCATGGTGACATGTGGAGCTGACGAATACTAATAGATCGAGGACTTAACCATATAATATGAAGCAACGTTATCTAGTTTTGAGAGAATATAAAAAACTTATTGACTTTCTAAGTGAATCAAGTATAATAATGTTTGTCTCAATCGAATATAGTCTGGTAATGATGGCAGAGAGGTCACACCCGTTCCCATACCGAACACGGAAGTTAAGCTCTCTAGCGCCAATGGTAGTTGGGACCTTGTCCCTGCGAGAGTAGGACGTTGCCAGGCAAAATGGAGGATTAGCTCAGCTGGGAGAGCACCTGCCTTACAAGCAGGGGGTCGGCGGTTCGATCCCGTCATCCTCCACCATATATGTCGGAGGGGTAGCGAAGTGGCTAAACGCGGCGGACTGTAAATCCGCTCCTTCGGGTTCGGCAGTTCGAATCTGCCCCCCTCCACCATTTCTTAATTATTGGGCTATAGCCAAGCGGTAAGGCAACGGACTTTGACTCCGTCATGCGCTGGTTCGAATCCAGCTAGCCCAGCCATTAAGAGCCATTAGCTCAGTTGGTAGAGCATCTGACTTTTAATCAGAGGGTCGAAGGTTCGAATCCTTCATGGCTCACCATTTTCTTTAAAAATATGCGGGTGTGGCGGAATTGGCAGACGCACTAGACTTAGGATCTAGCGCCTTTGGCGTGGGGGTTCGACTCCCTTCACCCGCACTTTTAATAAAATAACTCAAACATGTCTTGCGGAAGTAGTTCAGTGGTAGAATACAACCTTGCCAAGGTTGGGGTCGCGGGTTCGAATCCCGTCTTCCGCTCCAATTTTCAGTATGACATGCCGGGGTGGCGGAACAGGCAGACGCACAGGACTTAAAATCCTGCGGTGGGTGACCACCGTGCGGGTTCGACCCCCGCCCTCGGCACCATATGCGCCCGTAGCTCAATTGGATAGAGCGTTTGACTACGGATCAAGAGGTTAGGGGTTCGACTCCTCTCGGGCGCGCTTTTATTAACGGGAAGTGGCTCAGCTTGGTAGAGCACCTGGTTTGGGACCAGGGGGTCGCAGGTTCAAATCCTGTCTTCCCGATTTTCCCAAAAACATGGGGCCTTAGCTCAGCTGGGAGAGCGCCTGCCTTGCACGCAGGAGGTCAGCGGTTCGATCCCGCTAGGCTCCACTTTATTTTTTATATGTCGGAGGTATACCCAAGTTCGGCTGAAGGGATCGGTCTTGAAAACCGACAGGCGGCGAGAGTCGCGCGGGGGTTCGAATCCCTCTACCTCCTCCATTTATTTTTAAAACATAATATCGTCGCGGGGTGGAGCAGTACGGTAGCTCGTCGGGCTCATAATCCGAAGGTCGCAGGTTCAAATCCTGTCCCCGCAACCAATGGTCCCGTGGTGTAGTGGTTAACATGCCTGCCTGTCACGCAGGAGATCGCCGGTTCGACCCCGGTCGGGACCGCCATTTTATGTTGGCTCGGTAGCTCAGTCGGTAGAGCAGAGGACTGAAAATCCTCGTGTCGGCGGTTCGATTCCGTCCCGAGCCACCATTTTTTTGTTTTTTTTTATGCCGGCTTAGCTCAATTGGTAGAGCAACTGACTTGTAATCAGTAGGTTGGGGGTTCAAGTCCTCTAGCCGGCACCATTTAGGGGCATAGTTTAAAGGTAGAACTGAGGTCTCCAAAACCTCCAGTGTGGGTTCAATTCCTACTGCCCCTGTAAAGTATATGGGCCTATAGCTCAGCTGGTTAGAGCGCACGCCTGATAAGCGTGAGGTCGATGGTTCGAGTCCATTTAGGCCCACCATATATATTCCGCAGTAGCTCAGTGGTAGAGCTATCGGCTGTTAACCGATCGGTCGTAGGTTCGAGTCCTACCTGCGGAGCCATGGCCCGTTGGTCAAGTGGTTAAGACACCGCCCTTTCACGGCGGTAACACGGGTTCGAATCCCGTACGGGTCATAAAAAAAGAGTCAGCATATTGCTGACTCTTTTTTATTATGTATAAGCCTCTTTTTATCACCTTATTTTCCTGAAATAAATAAAGGGATTTAGGAAAAGCTATGGTATGTATTAAAAGGAGGAGATGAAAAATGACGCAAGTTCGAGAACTTATGAGTACTCATATCGTACATTGTACACCATTAGACAATGTATATGAGGCAGCTGTAAAAATGAAGGAAGAATCGGTTGGATTGATTCCTGTTATTGAAAATAAACAAGTTGTTGGGCTTGTTACTGATCGAGACTTAGTTGTTCGTGGGATTGCTGAAAAACATCCTGGATCTAATCAAATTACAAATGTAATGACAACAAACATTGTTTCAGTTTCTCCAGACGATTCTATTGAAAAAGCTACAGAATTAATGGCACAATATCAAATTAGACGGTTACCGGTTGTTGAGAGCGGTCAACTTGTTGGGATGCTAGCACTAGGTGATTTAGCTATAAAAAAATCAGCAGATGATCAAGCAGGGTTTGCTTTAAGTGAAATCTCAGAGCATATGGAATAAATTATGTATAAAGATCAGATACATTATTCTAGTATATACGGATTAAACTAATATGTTAGCGTGATGTATCTGAGACATTATATAATAAGTATAGAGTCAATATTTTTGACAGTTTTTTTAAATTTGTCATTCCTAATTTTTAATAAGAGAAAAAATGATATACTGAGAGATATAAGTGTTATTATAGATTTTGAATATAACAATATTCGTTGTTAATGATGTAATAATGAATTAATATTTCCTACGTAGATAAAGTGAAACTTTAATTATTGGGGGGTGTCCATCCCCCAATAATTATTAGTTGAACCAATCGGGCTTTTATGGGCAGTTTTATCTCCCACCTAACTTCCTCGCATTCGCAGAATTTTGAGGTGGGAGTCTTACTGCCCGCAAATAGCGGGATAAAAAGGGAAGGGGAATTATATGAGGGCTGTACAGGGCGATCCAAATTGGAATTTGGTTACAGATACATATATAGAACCAAATGATTTCGCTGAGTTATTTTCTTTGCTTGTACCTTGTCATCCAAAAGGTGAAGGGAAAGAGCGAACTATATTAGTATGGAAAGAAAAAGAATTTTATAAAGAAGGAAATTTAGCGCCATTTATCGTATATGGCATGAATAAAGTAAAGAATTTACCGCAGTTTCATAAAGATGAAATTCCAACTCTAGTACGTATTCTTCGTTTATGTCAAGAGATTGGTTGGTATGAAGAGGCAAATGCTTTTATGATAACCCAAGGGCTAGATGAATTTGTCCGAACTTCATTGGAGTATGAAACATGGGATCTTTTGACGAAAGCAGTTGCTTTAAACTATTTAATTATTAAATATCGTATTGGTGAATTAACAGCTGAGGATGTAGAAATTTGGGATCGAGTTAAATTTAATGAGAAATGTATAACAGATTGCAAACATCTATTATCTCATAAAGAAGTATTGGAATTTACATTCTTTTATATGTGTAAGCGAGCTAAGCTACTGTCAAAAGAGCAATTAAATAGTGATATGATGAGTCTGGCAATGTATTGTAATACTTTTGTATATGATTTATATACACATGACTTATTACGAAAGTATCGTAAGTGTACAGACTTCCTATCATATTATGGGCCTAGTCAAGCAGTTTTAGCTTGTCAAAGAGCTGTACTTTCACAAATTTCCGATCGATTAGACCCTTTAAAGACAACTCATGTAGATGATTATTTATATGTGATGAAAGAAATGATGGAGCATATGACGATAGGGGTAATGGATCGGTATGGTCATTTTATTGGAAAGCTACTATCATATGTACCATTTTTCGAAATGATCCAAGTTCCACAGCATGCATATTATTGTGAAGAATTACTGTATATTTGTAAGGGAATTGAATACAAAGAAGAAATACTACGCAATTATATATTTATACAATTACATGATTGTTTACCATCATTCTTTAAACTATTTCTTAAAAATAAGCGTTATGCAACGATTCATGATATTCTTTTCTATTGGTGCGACGATGAACAAAGAATGAGCTTAGAGAAAAAATATAATCTTAGTTTCATTTATGAAAAATATGCTTGTGGATAAACCATATTTTACATATTAAAAATTAATATAAATTAAAAAGGATCTCAAGTTTATGTGAGATCCTTTTTTTGTTAGTAAAGCAAGGAGAAAGTAACTAAGATAAGAAATAACATTCCATAAAGGAGAAATTGTGCAGTATAACTTCCTTGTATACCAAAAAAAGTATTCATTTTTTCATATAAATTCAATATATATTTCATTGGATTATCTTTGAAAGATTGGTACACAGTGTCTCCTCTTTCTAAGCTTCTTGTTCATGTTTTTGGTTATTAGGAACATGAACGTATCTAGCTATGAATAATAAAACACCTATAAAGAATACAGGAAGTACGGTAGATAAATAAAAACCATTACTAATTATATTTGTTATAAGAGCACTTAAAAGAAAAATCACATTATAAATATGGGCAATTTTTTGTTTTAGCCGCATTTGTAATGCTTCCATAATGATTTCTAAAGCAACAAAAGCAATAATAATAGATAAAAATACAGTGTTCGTATTATAAATGATTAAACAACAGATTAAACCTAAAAAGGCCAGGTATTCAATAAAGAGAGGTATATTGCGTGGCATATAATTTACCTAACTAAATATGGCAGTGGGTTTACTGCATTTGTTTTTTCAAAATTCCATTCCCCATTATGTAATTCAAAATGGAGATGTTGCCCGTATGAATGACCTGTGTTTCCCATATGACCTACTAATTGTCCAGTTTGTACTTGATCACCAGCTTGTACAGTGCGATCCTTCATATGAGCATAAACTGTTGTATATAATTTCCCATTTATTTGATGGGCGATGAACACGACATTGCCGTAGCTAGCCGAATAATAAGATTTCACAACCTTACCTGCAGCAGCAGCTTGAATAGAGACATTTCCTTGTGCTGCTATATCTATACCATAATGCATTTGCTCCCAGCGCATATCAAAAGTGGAGCTGATTTTCCCTTGAGTAGGGAATTTGAAAACTGCTGGAATTGATGCAGGTGGAGCTGTTTTAGCGTGTGCTTGATTTTGCACTACATAGTGTTTTGCTACATATCCGTATCCGGTGCCAAAACGAATTTTATACCAAGTACCTACCGTTTCTACTACTTGTACTTGTGTACCATTTTGTAATGAGCCAAGTAGAGTGCCACTTGTGCTAGCATTGCTACGTACATTTAATTTTGGTGTTGCAACAGTATACGAAGGAGAACCTTGTACTGTTACACCTTTTACTAGAGGTGTGGATCCATTAGATACAAATGTTTTTTGTACGTAACCAATTTGACCGTTATGTAATATTTTGTACCAATCTCCTTGTTCACCTTGAATGGTAATGAATTGACCATTTGGTAATATATCTAGAATAGAAGACTCTGTATTAGGTTCAGAACGAACGTTTAATGCGTTTGCATTTACGATATATTGAGACTTTGGTTGAACATTTTTTTTGAATAGAATTGCATCTTTTTTCATATAGCCTGTTTTGTTGTTAACAGATACTTTATACCAATCTTGAACTGTTTCAAGAATAGTAACCGGGCTATTAAATCGAATGGTATCAATTATTGCACTGTCTGTATGGCTATTTTGATGTAGTGCAACGTTGTCAATTTTTACATATCCAGTTTTTACTGTAGATGGTTGCTTAGCAGCCGCTGTTTGTATATCGGATTCTCCCATAGAAGGAAGTAAAGAAGCAATTGCGATAGTAGTTGCTGTTAAAGCTGTGGCTTTCATATTCATGTAATAAAGACCTCCTCTAGTTGTATAGTTGTAATTTTATTATAGTATAAAGATATAATATATTGGTCGTATTCACATAAATGTAATATGAAATCAATAAAAATAATGTCAGAAGAGAGATTCGTATATAAATATTGTATATATCATTTGTGAGGTCGCATTTATATTTGTTTAACACGTTAAGATTTAATTCGCAATTAAGAAAATTAAAACAGTTGATGATGTCTTATGGCGATGTTATACTGACAGTGATAATTTTATAGTTTGCTAGGAGGGCTGGTGTTGCCAGCTGAGAGTAGGGCCATAAGCCTTTGATCCTTTTTATTACCTGATCTAGATTATGCTAGCGTAGGGAAGCAATTCGGACATTAACAATGAGTCCCCGTTTCTTTGCGTATAGAAACGGGGCTTTTTTATTTGAAAATTTCATATTAACACCACTAGGGGTGCTTTTCGTGCTGAGAGAGGAATAATCCTTAACCCTTACAACACCTGATCTAGATAATACTAGCGAAGGGAAGTGGAACAACGAATAAATTATAATTTTATTTGCTGTAACCACTTCTTATATACAGAAGTGGTTTTTTTATTGAGATAAATAGATATATAGGAAGGGGAATTATTAATGAAATTTTGTGAAAGATTATTTGATACGGTGCAGCCTGTTTGGGAGAAAAGTCATAATCATCCGTTTGTAGTAGGTATGGGGGATGGTACGTTGGAAAAAGACAAATTCCAGTACTATATTATTCAAGATTATTTATATTTGTTAGATTATGCAAAGCTATATGCAATTGGGGTTGTAAAGGCAACGAATCCACAAGTTATGGCAAAATTTGCAGAGCAAATTGATGGGATTTTAAATGGAGAAATGACGATCCATAAACAGTATGCAAACAAACTTGGCATTACTGTAGAGGAGATAGAATCTGCGAAACCATCTGCTAAAAATTTAGCCTATACAAATTACATGATGTCTGTATCTCAAAATGGCACACTTGCAGAATTAATATCAGCTTTACTTCCATGTATGTGGAGCTATTGGGAGATCGGAAAGCGTTTAAATGATATTCCTGGAGCAAGAGATCATGAGTTCTTTGGAGAGTGGATTCAAGGATATAGTTCTGAAGAATACGGTAACCTTTGTATTTGGTTAATAGATTTATTAAATGAAATGGCAGTTGGAAAGTCAGAGAAAGAGCTAGACCGATTAGAGGAGATTTTCTTATATTCCAGCCGATTTGAATATTTATTCTGGGATATGGCTTATCGTAAGGAGATGTGGGGTTTTGAGGAGCAAGAACATACTACAGTTTCATAATGTTACCTTTCATTATGATGAGAAACCAATCATCAATGAATTAAATGCTTCTATACAAGATAAAGAGTTTGTAAGTATTATCGGGCCGAGTGGATGCGGGAAAAGTACTTTATTTCGCCTTATTACAGGCTTAGAAGAGGCAAGTACTGGACAGATAGAGCTGACAAAAACAAAGAGTCATCCTGTAGGGTATATGCCCCAAAAAGATATGCTCTTGCCGTGGAGGACGATTATTGAGAATGCGGCCCTGCCGCTAGAGTGCCAAGGTGTGCAGAAGAAAGAAGCGCAAGTAAAAGCGAAAGAACTGTTACATAAATTTGGTTTACAAGGGTACGAGAAAAAATATCCGAAAGATTTATCTGGTGGTATGAGGCAACGCGTATCTTTTATCCGAACTTTATTAACAGGAGGGGAGATATTATTGTTAGATGAACCGTTTAGCGCATTGGACGCTTTAACGAAGGCATCTTTGCAAGAATGGTTGTTTGAACAATGGAAAGAGTGGGAAAAAACAATTTTATTTATCACTCATGATGTTGAAGAAGCATTGTTTCTTTCTAATCGAATTTTGGTTGTAGAAAATCAACCGATAGCAACTTTAACTGAGCGAATTGTACCGCTTGATCGTAACCGAACAAGAAAAGATTTATATAAGCCTGAAGTGTTAGCGCTTAAAGAAGAGCTCCTTAGTATGTTACAAAGGCAGGTACTCGTATGATGAATCGCTTGAAGGAGTTATTACCTGCCCTTATATTAAGTGGAATTTTACTTGCTCTGTGGGAAGTAGGAGCAAGAATTGTAGATGAGATGTACATTTTGCCATCACCTTCTGCAATTGTAATGAAGATATGGGCGCTGAAAGATATATTATTTACGGTTCATTTACCTGCAACGTTATACGTCGTTTTAATAGGCGTTGTTATTTCTATCGTACTGGGCGTAGGGCTAGCAATGTTAATGAATGCGAGTACGTGGATGGAAAGAGCATTTTATCCGTTATTAGTTGCTTCACAAACAATCCCGATCACTGCGCTTGCACCGCTCTTCGTTTTATGGTTTGGATATACCATCTGGAGTAAGGTTGTTGTTACCGTTTTAATTACGTTTTTCCCAATTGCGGTCAATACGTATGATGGACTGCGCAGTACGAAAAAAGAATGGGAGGAGCTATTAGTTACATATGGTGCAACGAAAAAAGATGTTTTTCTAAAGCTAAAGTTGCCATCTGCTCTTCCTTATTTTTTTTCAGCGTTAAAAATTGCGATACCACTTAGCGTTATTGGGGCAGCAATTGGTGAATGGCTCGGTGCACAAGCTGGGCTTGGATATTTCAGTAAAAGAATGATGACGCAGTTAGACGGAGCTGGTGTATTTGCACCAATTGTATTGTTATCATTATTAGCTATTTTCTTCGTCATACTTGTTTCGATATTAGAAAAGAAATTTATTAGTTGGAGGAAACATTCATGAAATTATTAAAACGCATCTTTGTGTTTACATTATTAGTTGCAATGATTGCAGGATGTTCGAGTAACTCGGCATCAGATAAGAATAAATCAGAAAAACAAATAACAGTAATGCTTGATTGGTACCCGAATGCGGTACATAGCTTTATTTATACGGCAATTGAAAAAGGATACTTTAAAGAAGAAGGAGTCAAGGTGAATATTAAATTCCCTTCTAATCCGACTGATCCATTAACGCTAGCGGCAGCAGGGAAAGTGACAGTTGGTTTGTATTATCAACCAGATGTTGTCATGGCAAAAGCAAATGAACAAATTCCAGTGAAATCAATTGGAGCTGTCGTACGTTCACCGTTAAATCATGTTGTATCACTGAAGTCAGCAGGCATTCAATCGCCAAAAGATTTAGAGGGGAAAACAGTTGGATATTCTGGAACACCTTTAAGTGAGATGTATTTAAAAACGATGGTAAAAGAAGCTGGTGGTAATCCAGATACAGTGAAAGTAGTCGATGTTGGCTTTGATTTAGTACCAGCATTAATTACGAAAAAAGTGGATGCGGTAACAGGGGCATACATTAACCATGAAGTACCTGTTATGCGTCATGAAGGTCATGAACCAGCATACTTTAATCCAGCAGATTATGGTGTACCAAACTATCATGAGCTTGTGTTTGTAACGGGTGATAAAACGTTGAAAAAAGATAAAGAAGCATTGCAAGCCTTTTTACGTGGGGCACAAAAAGGGTATGACTTTATGAAGAAAAACCCCGATGAAGCATTAAATATTTTATTAGATCATCAAGAAAAAGAAAACTTCCCACTTGTACCAGAAGTTGAAAAAGAAAGTATGAAAATTTTATTAGAGAAGATGGAAACGAAAGATGAGCCATTCTTATCGGATTCAAAAGAGTCATGGGAGAAACAAAATAAATGGTTGAAAGACAAAGGAATGACGAAAGAAATCGTTCCAGCCGATGAATTATTTGAAAATATTTTAAAGTAGGCGAATGAATATGAAAAATGAGCTCCATGTAATCTCAAATGGCCATATGCCATTCGAAGAGTTAGTGAATGTAGCGATGCAAATTGAGAGTGAGATCGATTATTTGCATATTCGTGAGCGTGAGAAAAGTACGAAGGAATTGTATGAAGGTGTGGAAAGTCTTTTGGGGAAAGGCTTTCCAGCATCGAAGATAGTGATAAATGATCGAATTGATATTGCTATTCTATTAAATATTCCGCGTGTTCAGCTAGGATATCGAAGCGCAGATGTAAGGTTAGTAAAAGAAAAGTTTTCTTATTTGCATGTCGGTTATTCAGTACATTCGCTAGATGAAGCGATAGTAGCATTTAAAAATGGAGCAGATTCACTCGTTTATGGTCATGTATTTCCGACAGATTGTAAAAAAGGTGTGCCAGCGAGAGGATTAGAAGAAATTGCTCATATGGCAAGTTGTTTATCCATACCAATAACTGCAATTGGTGGGATTACCCCTGAAAATACAGGTGATGTTCTTGCAAATGGTGTAAGTGGCATTGCTGTTATGTCCGGGATTATAAGCAGTAGTAATCCGTATAGCAAGGCGAAATCTTATAAGGAATCAATAAGAAAGTGGGCGGAAAAACATGTGTAAGAAGTATGATGTAGCGATTATTGGCGGAGGTGTAATTGGTAGTTCAGTTGCACACTTTCTAGCAGAAAGAGGGCATAAAGTAGCGATTGTAGAGAAGCAAAGAATCGCATCTGAAGCTTCGAAAGCAGCTGCTGGTTTGCTCGGTGTTCAGGCAGAATGGGATGCATATGATCCGTTGTTTGAGCTTGCTAGAGAAAGCCGTGCTATATTTCCACAACTTGCAGCAGTTTTACGTGAAAAAACAGGCATCGATATTGGGTATGAAGAAAAGGGCATTTATCGCATCGCTCAAAATGAAGATGAGAAGAAAAGAATTCTTCATATTATGGATTGGCAGCAGAAAACAGGTGAAGATTCCCGATTTCTAACGGGGGACCATTTACGGGAAAAAGAGCCGTTTCTTTCCGAGTCAATTATAGGGGCGGTATATTATCCGAAAGATGGTCAAGTTATTGCACCAGAGCTTACGAAAGCATTCGCACATTCTGCAGCAATTTCCGGTGCTGATATATATGAACAAACAGAAGTGTTTGATATTCGTATTGAAAATAATAAAGTGACTGGAATTGTTACGAGTGAAGGTGTAATCACATGTGAAAAAGTCGTTATCGCTGGAGGCTCATGGAGTACGAAATTACTACATTATTTCCATAGTGATTGGGGCACGTATCCTGTGAAGGGTGAAGTTGTTGCAGTAAGAAGCAAGAAACCGCTCTTGAAAGCTCCTATTTTCCAAGAACGTTTTTATATTACACCGAAACGTGGTGGCCGTTACGTAATTGGGGCAACAATGAAGCCTCATACGTTTAATAAGTCTGTACAACCAGAAAGTATTACTTCCATATTAGAGCGTGCCTACACAATATTGCCTGCTTTAAAAGAAGCAGAATGGGAAAGTACGTGGGCTGGGTTAAGACCGCAGTCTAATCATGAAGCTCCTTATATGGGAGAGCATGAAGAAATAAAAGGTTTATATGCTTGTACGGGCCATTATCGAAACGGCATTTTATTAAGTCCTGTTTCTGGTCAGTATATGGCTGATTTAATAGAAGGGAAGCAGGAGAATCACTTGCTAGATTCATTGCTTTCTAAAACGGTTTAGAAAGGGGATGGAAGTTTGAATTTGAAAATTAATGGTAACCAAATTGAAGTACCAGAGAGTATAAAAACAGTAGCTGGGCTACTTACACATTTAGAGTTAGATAACAGAATTGTTGTAGTAGAACGTAATAAAGATATTTTACAAAAAGATGATCATAACGATACATCTGTTTTTGATGGGGACCAAATTGAGATTGTAACTTTCGTAGGAGGCGGTTGATTATGTTAAACATTGGACAATTTTCATTTCATTCTAGACTTTTATTAGGAACAGGGAAATTCCCTGATTTTGATGTGCAGCAAAAGGCAATTGATGTTTCTGAGGCTGAGATTTTAACATTCGCAGTACGTCGTATGGATATATTTGATGCGAAGCAGCCTAATTTATTAGAGAAACTTGATGTGAAAAAATATACGTTATTACCGAATACAGCAGGAGCAAAAAATGCTGAAGAAGCTGTTCGTATTGCAAAATTAGCAAAAGCTTCTGGACTTTGTGACATGATAAAAGTAGAAGTTATTGGTGATGATAGAACGTTATTACCTGATCCAGTAGAAACGTTAAAGGCATCTGAAATGTTACTAGAAGAAGGATTTATCGTTCTACCATACACATCTGATGATGTTGTATTAGCTCGTAAATTACAAGAACTTGGTGTACACGCGATTATGCCAGGAGCATCACCGATTGGTTCAGGGCTTGGTATTGTAAATCCATTAAATTTAAGTTTCATTATTGAACAAGCGACAGTACCAGTTATCGTTGACGCTGGTATTGGTAGTCCAGCTGACGCAGCATTTGCAATGGAATTAGGAGCAGATGGTGTGTTATTAAATACTGCAGTATCTGGAGCGAACGATCCTATTAAAATGGCATACGCAATGAAATTAGGTATTGAGGCAGGACGATTAGGGTTTGAAGCAGGTCGTATTGCACGTAAGCGCTGCGCGACAGCAAGTAGTCCTTTAGAAGGAATGAGCATAGTTGAATAATCGATATTCTCGCCAAGAACTATTTTCTCCAATTGGGGAAGAAGGGCAACAAAAGCTAGGAGAAAAGCATGTACTTATTATCGGTGCAGGTGCATTAGGTAGTGCAAATGCAGAGATGTTTGTAAGAGCAGGCGTTGGTCAAGTAACAATTGTTGACCGTGATTATGTCGATTGGAGTAATTTGCAAAGACAACAATTGTATGCAGAGAGTGATGTAGAGAATAATCTTCCGAAGGCTGTAGCGGCAAAAAAACGTCTAGAAGAGGTTAATAGTGAAGTAAGAGTAGAAGCTCTCGTTCAGGATGTAACGGCTGAAGAGTTGGAAGAACTCGTTACAAATGTTGATGTAATCATCGATGCGACTGACAATTTCGAAACACGTTTCATTGTGAATGATATATCGCAAAAATATTCTATTCCATGGGTTTATGGGGCATGTGTAGGGAGTTACGGTCTTTCTTATACTATTCTTCCAGGAAAAACGCCATGTTTATCTTGTTTATTACAATCGATTCCACTTGGCGGAGCGACATGTGACACAGCGGGGATTATATCACCTGCTGTATCTCTCGTCGTTTCTCATCAAGTAACGGAAACGCTTAAACTGTTAGTAGAAGATTATGACTCGCTTCGAGATGGGCTTGTGTCATTTGATGTATGGAAAAATGAGTATTCATGTATGAATGTGCAAAAGCTTCGTAAACATAATTGTCTATCGTGTGGTGAGCAAGCATTATATCCGTATTTAAATAAGGAAAATACTTCAAAGACAGCGGTGTTATGCGGGAGAAATACAGTTCAAATTAGACCACCTCATAAAGAGAAAATGGATTTTGAACAATATAAAAGATTGCTGAATGATCGTGTGACTGATTTGAATGTAAATCCATATTTATTATCCTTTTCTGTTGGAGAAAAGAGATTAGTTGCCTTCAAAGATGGTCGTGTACTTGTGCATGGAACGAAAGATATAAGTGAAGCGAAAACAATTTATCATCGCTATTTTGGATAGAAAAGGATGAGTGAGATGAAAGTAAATAAAGCTTTAACGATTGCAGGATCTGATAGCGGAGGCGGCGCTGGAATTCAAGCAGATTTAAAAACTTTCCAAGAGCTTGGTGTGTACGGAATGACGGCTATTACAGCAATTACTGCTCAAAATACGCTTGGCGTTCAAGGGGTATATCCTGTTTCTTTAGAAGGGATTACGGAGCAGCTGAATTCAATTGGTACGGATTTAACGCCAGATGCTGTGAAACTGGGAATGTTATTTAGTAGTGAAATTATTCAAATTGTGGCAGAGCATATTAAGAAATTTGGCTGGAATAATATTGTGCTAGATCCTGTTATGATTGCTAAAGGCGGTGCGTCATTATTACAACAAGAAGCAGTACAAGCATTAAAAGAATATTTGTTGCCAGTAGCAACTGTTGTCACATCGAATGTTCCTGAAGCAGAAGTGTTAACTGGAATGGAGATTCATAATGTAGAAGATAGTAAGGAAGCTGCAAAAGTATTGCATGAATTAGGGGCTAAATATGTGCTTATGAAGGGCGGACATGCAGAATATCAAGGTAATGAAGTAATTGATTTACTCTTTGATGGTGAGCAGTTTATTGAATTTAGAAGTGAACGAATTCCTTCGAAGCAAACGCACGGAAGTGGTTGTACATTTGCTTCAGCGGTTACAGCAGGACTTGCGAAAGGCTACTTGATGGAAGAGGCAGTTCAAGAAGCAAAACGATTTATTAGTATAGCAATTGAAGAGCCATTGAATATTGGAAGTGGTCATGGGCCGACGAATCATTTTGCATATAAATTGAATAAGACGCATGTATAAAGACACGAGAAGCCAGTTTGTTAACTGGCTTTTTTTGTGTTTACTTTTTCCAAATACAGGAGTAATATATCAGCCAGAATACATTTTTTGTAATACGCTGAGTCCAAATGTATGGAGCGGAGGAACCAATTTGTGCGTCGTCACTAGGGGTGAATCTTTCAATGTTGAAAGTAGGGCTACTCTCAAAGTCCGAATCCGACAGCTAACTTCGTAAGCGTCTTGAGAGAGGACGGTGCCATGATGGATACATCACTTCATCGGTCTGATTAGTATAGGAGAATATCAATCTATGTTTGAGTTCTTTTATGCTAAGGAGGTGAGGTACATGGAACTAACACTTATTTGTGTTGGAGAAAAAAACAAGGTAAAGAGTTTAAGAGAGCTAGTAGCATTTCAGCATGAGTTAATTATTTTTACAGCCAATGAAGAGATAGCGGCTGAAGTTAGAGAGTATGGGTTTGAATCAGCTTATAGCTGTAATAAGGAGAAGGATTTTACTAGTATTTGCACACGTATTAAGAAGGTGATTTTACTAGGGGATGAGCTTCCGATAGTTAGCTTTTTCACAGAACACATTCGTTTTTCTTTTCAAGCGCCTATTACTGTTGTTACAAAGAATAAACGCTATCCGGCCAGGCTCTATGAAACAATTGGAGCTAAATTTGTAGTGTTTACGAACTGTGATAATATTTCTTTTTTATTTTTTGAATAAGGTGGGGGAAATGAAGATGAAAGTGTTGTTACTAGGAGATATAGCGAATCGTTGGGCGATATCGGTAGAGAGAGTTCACGAATTGGTAGTGCTCGATCCTCTTTTTCCAGGTCCATATATTATATTACCATCAAAAGATGTTTTGTATTTAGAGGCGGATATTACCGAATATGAGCAGTTACATGCGGAATTATCACAAGTTTATATTCGAGGGAGAAATTTGCGTGCTTTTTTGCGTGGAGAATAAAGGTTGAATGAAAAAAGAGCGAATGCTGAGTGCAACAAGCTATGCACTTCATGTAATCCGCTCTTTTTATTTCGTATTTAAAAGATCATTTCTGTGAAAAAGAAAGGAAAGACGAGAAAACAGATGAAAAAATATTAATAACAGCTAATGTAAACGCTTAAATAGATGGATATTTTCTTATTTTCAGTAATTTACCCCTTTACAAGTTAAATTTAGAGGAGTATATTTACTCTCATAAATCATTCATAAAATTTCCAAAAAAACCTAAAATCGCTGAGTTCCAGAAATGGAGCGGGGGAACCAATTTTGTGCATTGTCACTTGGGGTGAATCTTTCAATTTTGAAAGTAGGGCTACTCTTTAGGCCCGAATCCGACAGCTAACCTCGTAAGCGTTTAGAGAGGAGGTTTACTTTGTGTTGTTCGTTTCGAACACTAAGTAGAGCTTAGTGTTCTTTTTTTGATAATAAGATGGTAAATTTTAACAGAAGTGAGGGGTAGTTATGTTAGATGTTGTAATGATCGGGATTTTTGTTGGGTTAGTCGCATCAATGGCAAGTCTTGCAAGTTGGTCAGATAAAGTTGTGAAAGAAGGGAAGCAATCATGATGATTGCCTTATCGGTTATTGTTGCAGCGATTACGGTGTACTTAGTATACGCATTATTAAATCCAGAAAAGTTTTAATTAGGGGGAATCATTCATTATGATTTGGGTTGCAGTCATTATTACAATGCTCTTGTTTATTTTAGTAGCAAAGCCAACGGGAGTTTATTTAGAGAAAGCCTTTCAAGGTAGTAAAAAGCTAGATAAAGTATTCGGGCCTTTTGAAAAACTTATTTTTAAAATTACGGGTGTAAAAGAATACAATCAAACGTGGAAACAGTACGCATTGTCATTAGTTTTATTAAATGGATTTATGATTGTTGTCGTATATTTCATTTTCAGATTACAAGGCGTATTGCCATTAAATCCAGCGCATATTGAAGGGATGGAGCCTACGCTCGCTTTTAATACAGCAATTAGTTTTATGGCTGATACAAATTTACAGCATTATAGCGGTGAAAATGGTTTGTCTTATTTATCACAATTAATCGGGATTACATTTTTAATGTTTGCAGCACCAGCAACGACGTTAGCGCTCGTTATGGCATTTATAAGAGGGCTCGCTGGAAAAGAACTTGGTAACTTTTTCGTTGATTTTACGAGAGCTTTAACGAGAGTATTTCTTCCTATTGCGTTTGTTGCAGCGCTAATCTTTGTCGCACTTGGTGTACCACAAACGTTAGATGGAGCAGTTACAGCACAAACAATTGATGGTGCAAAACAAAGTATTTTACGTGGTCCAGTTGCATCATTCGTTTCAATTAAGGAACTTGGAAATAACGGCGGTGGATTTTTCGGGGCAAACTCTACACATCCTTTCGAAAATCCAGGGCAAATGAGTAATATTTTGCAAATGATGCTTATGATGTTATTGCCAACAGCACTTCCATTTACGTACGGAAGAATGGTAGGAAATAAAAAACAAGGACGTATCCTTTTCGTTTCACTATTTATGGTGTTTTTACTCGGATTTATAACGATTACTACATCTGAATTAAATGGTAATCCGGCATTAAATGGAATGGGTATCGAACATGTACAAGGAAGTACAGAAGGAAAAGAAGTGCGATTTGGAACAGTATTTTCTTCACTATACGCAACAGTAACGACAGCTGCTGAAACAGGGGCCGTTAATACGATGCATGATACGTTAACACCAATTGGCGGATTAGTACCACTCGTAAATATGATGTTGAATACAGTATACGGTGGCGTTGGAGCGGGCTTTATTAATATTATTATGTATGCAATTATTGCAGTCTTTATATCTGGATTAATGGTCGGAAGGACACCAGAGTTTTTAGGTAAAAAGATTGAAGGTAAGGAAATGAAATTAATTGCAGTAACGATTCTATTTCATCCATTACTTATCTTAGGATTTTCAGCATTAGCTCTTTCAACAAGTTTAGGAACGGATGCAATTTCTCATTCAGGTTTCCACGGTTTAACGCAAGTTGTATATGAATACACATCGTCAGCTGCGAATAACGGATCTGGATTTGAAGGATTAGCAGATAATACACCGTTTTGGAATATTACGACTGGTTTAGTTATGTTTTTAGGACGCTATTTCAGTTTAATTACGATGCTAGCTGTGGCAGCTTCATTGAAAGAGAAGACGGTAGTACCAGAAACAGTCGGAACGTTCCGTACGGATAATGGTTTATTTGGAGGAATCTTTATTGGAACGATTGTAATTGTTGGTGCGTTAACATTTTTCCCGATGTTAGTACTCGGCCCAATTGCAGAATTTCTTACATTGAAGTAATGGAGGGTAAATGATGAGACCGGTAGTAGTAAAAGAAAAACAAGTAAATCAGTCACAAATACATGCTGTAGAAGATGAAGTTAGACAAGCGAAAACGATGGATCGTGATATCGTGACACATGCGATGAAACAATCCTTTGCGAAATTGAACCCGAAAGTAATGATAAAGAATCCGATTATGTTTGTTGTGGAAATTGGATTTATCATTACGTTCATTTTATCCTTTCTTCCAAGTAGTTCTAGTAGTGTACCAGGATGGTTTAATATAACAGTTTCTCTTATTCTTTTATTTACAGTTTTATTTGCTAACTTTGCAGAAGCGTTAGCTGAAGGTCGTGGTAAAGCGCAAGCCGATTCTTTAAAACAATCGAAGAAAGATGTGTTTGCAAACGTTGTAAAAGAAAATGGAGACATTGTACAAGTTTCAGCAACTGATCTGAGAAAAGGTGACGTTGTTATTGTAAAACAAGGAGAAATGATTCCGAATGATGGTGAAGTAATTAAAGGATTAGCGTCTGTAGATGAATCTGCAATAACAGGAGAATCAGCTCCTGTTATAAAAGAGGCGGGTGGTGATTTTTGTTCCGTAACAGGCGGTACGATGGTCGTAAGTGATGAAATTACAATTGTAATTACGAGTAATCCTGGTGAATCATTTATTGATAAAATGATTTCTTTAGTAGAAGGGGCTGCACGTCAAAAAACACCGAATGAGATTGCTTTAAATACAGTATTAACGAGTTTAACGCTTATTTTCTTAATCGTTGTTGTGACGTTGCCGATTTTCACAAATTATCTAGGGTTTCAAATTGATACTGCTGTACTTGTAGCGTTGTTAGTTTGTTTAATTCCAACAACAATTGGCGGGTTATTATCAGCGATTGGTATTGCCGGGATGGACCGTGTGACAAAGTTTAATGTGCTAGCAATGTCAGGGAAAGCAGTAGAAGCTGCGGGTGATATTAATACAATTATTTTAGACAAAACGGGTACGATTACTTTCGGGAACCGTATGGCACATACACTACTCCCTGTGGGAAATGAAACGATTGAGCAAGTAGGAAAATGGGCTGCGATTAGCTCAGTTTTAGATGAAACACCAGAAGGTCGATCTGTTATTGAGTATGTGAAAGGGAAATCAATATCATATAATAGAGAACTTGCAGAACAAGGTGAGTTTGTTCCGTTTAAAGCAGAAACGAGAATGAGTGGTGTTGATTTAAAAGACGGAACGAAAGTGAGAAAAGGTGCTGTAGGTAGCGTGATTGAATGGGTTCAATCACAAGGCGGAACGATTCCGAAAGATGTGAATCAAAAAGCAGATTTAATTTCAAAAGAGGGCGGGACACCACTTGTAGTTGCAGTAGATGATCGTATTTACGGTTTAATATATTTAAAGGATACAGTAAAACCTGGTATGCGTGAACGCTTTGAACAATTACGTCAAATGGGAATTAAAACAGTTATGTGTACAGGTGATAATCCATTAACAGCAGCGACAATTGCAAAAGAAGCAGGGGTAGATGAATTCGTTGCTGAGTGTAAACCAGAAGATAAAATTGCGGTTATTAAAGCAGAGCAAGATAAAGGGAAACTTGTAGCGATGACAGGTGATGGTACAAATGATGCTCCGGCATTAGCACAAGCTGACGTTGGGTTAGCGATGAATAGTGGTACGACAGCTGCGAAAGAAGCAGCAAATATGATCGATTTAGATTCGAATCCAACTAAAATTATTGAGGTTGTAGGAATCGGTAAGCAATTGTTAATGACACGAGGTGCGTTAACGACGTTTAGTATTGCGAACGATATTGCAAAATATTTTGCAATCATTCCAGCGATGTTTACATTAGCAATTCCGCAAATGGAAGCATTGAACATTATGAAATTAACATCACCGCTTTCAGCAATCTTATCAGCATTAATATTTAATGCGGTTATTATTCCATTACTCATTCCGTTGGCGATGAAGGGGATTGCATATAAGCCGATGAGCTCGAATGCATTGCTTAGCCGAAACTTACTCATTTACGGGCTTGGCGGAGTTATCGTTCCGTTCATTGGAATTAAAGTAATTGATATGATTGTCGGCTTGTTCATATAAGGAAGAGGGGAAAAAAGATGGCGAAAAAACAAAGTATACTTTCACCAATTATTCGTATTACTTTTACATTTCTAGTTTTGTGCGGCCTCGTATACCCGCTTATTGTAACTGGTATTGCGCAAGCGGTAATGAAGGATAATGCGGATGGAAGTCTTATATATAATGATAAAGATGAAGTAGTTGGTTCAAAATTAATCGGTCAAAATTTCACAGATCCACGTTATTTTCATGGACGTGTCTCTAGTATAGAATATAAAGCAGAAGCATCTGGTTCAAATAACTATGCACCGTCTAATCCAGATTTAGCAAAACGAGTTGAGAAAAGTATTGATGACTGGAAGAAACAAAACCGAGCCGTTCCAGTTACAGAAGTACCGATAGATTTAGTGACGAATTCAGGTTCAGGGCTTGATCCTGACATTAGTCCGAAGGCGGCTTCCGTACAGGTAGATCGCATCTCGAAATTAACGAATATTCCGAAAGAAAAGCTAGATCAATTGATTAAGGATCAAACAGAAGGAGCTGCACTCGGTTTATTTGGAGAGGATCGTGTAAACGTCTTAAAGCTAAATTTAGAATTGCAGAAATTAATGAAATAGTAACAGTGCTACCTCAATCTAACGGATTGAGGTAGCGTTGTTTCGAAAGAAAGGTTGTGAGTGTTTTGTATGCGGATGACTATAAACCGACGTTTCAAAGGCGAACGCCAGAAGAGTATTTAGAATATATTCGGCAGCAAAATCGCGGAAAGTTAAAGCTATACGTAGGGGCTGCACCTGGAGTTGGGAAAAGTTATAAAATGCTATTTGATGCAAGAGAGATGAAAAAAGACGGTATTGATATTGTAGTTGGTTTAATTGAAACACACGGTAGAAAAGAGACGGAAGAAGCAATTGCTGATTTAGAAAAAGTTCCTTTAAAAGAAATAGATTATAAAGGGAAAGTATTTTATGAACTTGATGTAGAAGGAATTATAAAGCGGGCACCACAAATTGTTGTTGTGGATGAACTTGCGCATAGTAATATTCCCGGGTCGAAAAATAAGAAACGGTACATGGATGTGCAGGAATTGTTAGATGCCGGTATATCTGTATTATCAGCGTTTAATATTCAACATTTAGAAAGCGTTCATGATATTGTAGCTCAAATTACGAATGTAAAAGTAAGAGAGCGTATTCCAGATTTTATTTTACAAAAAGCAAATGAAATTCAGCTTGTTGATGCAACACCTGAGGTACTCCGGAAGAGATTAATAGATGGAAAGATATATAAGGAGGAAAAAATTCAACAAAGCTTACAAAACTTCTTTACGATAAATAATTTAGGGGCATTAAGAGAGTTATCACTTCGAGAAGTTGCAGATGATATGGATGAGAAAATTAGCCAAACAGTAATAGAACCGATCGGTGTGAAAGAGAAAATTCTCGTTTGTGTACAATACAGTTCAACAGCAGAGAAATTAATAAGACGGGGATGGCGCATGGCTGATCGGCTAAATGCTGAATTGTATGTGTTAAACGTTGAAAGAGAAAATATAGATTCTATTTCAGCAGGCAAAAAGCAAACGATTGAAGAATGGAAATCGCTAACGAATCAATTTGATGCGAGCTTTGTATTAGAAGAAGCAAAGGGAAGAAAGCCCGCTGATGTTATTATTGAAGTTGCAAAAAGACTACAGGTGACACAAGTTTTACTTGGGCAATCGGCGAGAACACGGTGGGAAGAAATACGAAAAGGTTCTATTGTAAATGAAATTATGAGACAAACGAAGTATATTGATATTCATATCGTTGCTGATCAAAGAGCTTAAGAGACCATCTATAGGTCTCTTAAGCTCTTTGTGCAGCATGGGAATGTAGCATTTTCATTGCGTGTAAAACTATAAGTAGAAATATAATTGCCCCTAGGAAGAAAATCCAAAAGTAATTTTGATTAAATAAAAGAAACCCACCTACAATAGGCTCTGTACCCATACCAAGATAGCGAATGAAGTTGTACATACCGATGGCAGTTGCGCGTTCTTGTACGAATTCTTCCGTTAATAAAGTAGTGTGAGTCGGCATAGAAAGTCCCATACTAAAACCGTATAAAGAGGTAACGATAATTACGGATGGGATATTGATGCTATATGTGAAAGAGAATAAAGTGACACATATAATGTTGAAGAAACTAGTGATGAATAAAGCCTGCTTTGTTGTGAAATGTTTTTGCGAAAATTTGTAGCAATAGCTTCCTAACATAAGAGAAAGGGACATCGGTACAAACATAAGACCAATTTCGCTTGCGCTTAGATGAAATATATTTGTTAATATGCTAGGTAAAAAAACGAGGAAACAGAAATATATACAAAATTGAATAAAGCCAATAAGTGTAATGGAAAATCCAGTTTTATTTTTTAAGATAAGCCAGTAATTCTTTTTTGCTTTAGGTTTCTCAATTACATTTGGTTTTGTTTCTGGAAGTAGTGAAATGTTTATAATTAATAAGATGATGCCAATTGTAGATAAAAAAAGAAATACAGATAAGTGGCCATTTATACTGCCGAGATAGCCACCTATGAGAGGACCGATTGCAGGTGCGAGAGCAAGTAACATTTGATAAAGGCTCATCGCTTCTCCGCGTTCTTTTCCTTCAAATAAATCACCGATAATCGTTGCTGCAACTACAGGTATAGCCGCTATTCCTATAGCTTGAACAGCTCTAAAAAATAGAAATAAGTAAATGTTTGGTGAGAAAGCACAACCAATTGAGCCGATTGTACTAATGATTAAACTAGGGATAAGGACAGATTTTCTTCCCTTTGTATCAATTAAAGGTCCGTATATGAGCTGCATAACCGCAAGAACGAATGTGAAAAGTGAAACGGTTAAATTTACAAGATAAAGAGAAGTATGAAACGAATTTTGAATCATCGGCAAGATAGGTGTATAAATATTTTGAGCGAAGGAACCGAGTAAGGCACTCATACAGACAACATATAAAATGAAATTCAGTTTGGTTTTTTCCATAATGTTAACCTCCTTGTCATTTGGTTTCCTTGGAAACTAAAATAATTTTAACATGATTTTCTCACTTGTAAAGATGAAAAAATGATTTTAAAATGGTATATAGTTAAATTGTTTCTTTGGAAACTTAGGAGGCGAATGGATTGGAACATACAGCGAAACAAATGGAAATACTTTCGGATATTCGTACACTTTTTCATAAAAAAGAAGAGCATTTGAAAGAAAATAATGAGAAGTTTCTTCGTGAGACAGGTGTAAGTGGTATGTCTTTATCTGAGTTACATGTTATCGAGTGTATCGGAAAAAATGATCTGATGAATGTAACTGCTATTGCAACAGAAATGGGAATGACGAAAGGCGCAATCTCTAAAATTTGTACAAAGTTGTTTCAAAAGCAATTCGTTGAGAAAATGCAAATGTTAGATAATCAAAAAGAAATTTTCTTCCGCTTAACGGAAAGAGGAAATGAAATATATAAAGCTCATGAAAAATTGCATAAACAAGCTGAAGAAAAGTGGCTGTTACTTTTAGATGGATATACGAAAGAAGAGCAAGATCTTATTCAAAGGTTTATAAAGGATGTCTCTGGTCATTTGGAAATATAATTGGAAGAAAAAACCCCTCCATTTCAAGCCTTTTCAATATAATTTCTGAAAGAACTCATATATAATAGAAAAAGATACTTAACATAGTGAATAATTAAAGAGTCAATATATATAAAGAGGAGAGAATAACATGCTTGAAAATACGGGGTTAGTATTAGAAGGCGGCGGTATGCGTGGTGTATATACGGGCGGGATATTAGAATATTTTATGGAACAAGATTTATATTTTCCATATGTAATTGGTGTATCAGCTGGTGCTTGTCATGCAGCGTCGTATCTTTCCAGACAAAGAAATAGAAATAAAACAGTAAATATTGATTATGCATCACATCCGCAGTATTTATCGTATAAAAACTTGTGGAAAAAACGTCAGCTATTTGATATGGAATTCATTTTTCATGAAATTCCAGAAAAGCATGTACCGTTTGATTTTGAAACATACTTTAATAGTCCAGAGCGTTTCCTTGTAGGAACAACTGATTGTGAAACAGGACAGTCTGTTTATTTTGAAAAAGAGGGAACGAATGATGATGCACTAAATTTATTGCAAGCATCTAGTTCATTACCTTTCATTGCACCGGCAGTAAACTACCGAGGTAAGCAATTGTTAGATGGCGGGATTTCAGATCCGATTCCAGTTCGTAAAGCACAGGAAGATGGATTTAAAAAATCAGTCGTTATTTTGACGAGAAATCATGGTTACGCGAAGAAAAAATCAAAATTTGGTTGGATTGCAGCAAAGGCTTATAAGAAGTATCCAAACCTTGTAAATACGATGCTGAATCGTTATGAAGTGTATAATGAAACACTTCACTACATTGAAAAAGAAGAGCAAGCTGGTAATTTATTTGTTATTCGCCCAGAAGTGCCACTTCAAGTAGATCGTATGGAAAAGGATACGGCTAAATTACAAAGTTTATATGAGCAAGGCTATGAAGATGCAAAGAGACAATTTGCAGATTTACAGGCGTTTTTGCAAAAATAATAATTAGGCTGTGGAGAAGGAGTTCTCTGCAGCCTTTTTTATTATTGGTTTCAATACCGAATGTTGGTTATATACATTTTTGGATTATGGTATAATATGGATAAAAGTATGTGGAGAGGTGATACATATGGAAAATGTATATAAAGGGCTTAGACATACTGGATTTACAATGTTGCTTATTTTTGGTGGCGTATTTCTACTGCGCTGGTTCATTCATGATGAAATGTTATTAGATCAGCTTATTGGTTTTAGTATAGGAATGGTAATGGTTATTTCATCAGTGTTCATTCAAAAGTATAGTAAAGAATTGCAGGTAAATGAGAAATATTAAAGGTTTCTAACCTCTTTTAAGTAGTTTGGTCGTAGAGGAGGCTTTCATATGACTTTTTTATTTGCGGTATATTTTGTTTTTATTATGACATTGTTAATTACATTTCTTCTTTCTAAAAGATCATTTGAGAAGCCTTTTATTAAATATATACCAGCGTTCATATTGTTTATTTTGGCTTTCATTTCTTCTATTATTTTTATATTTAATAACGGAATGGGAGAGCTTATGATAGCAATCTTCTTAGGTGTTACAGCAATAGCGAACGGTCTTTTGCTTTTTGCGTTGAAAGTAGTTCGTGTGATTGTTGCAAAAGGAAAGTAGCGCATCGGAATTCGATGCGCTACTTTTTTATCCCGCATTAACGGGCAGTAAGACCCTCACCTCAAAATTCGGCGAAAGCAAAGAAGTTAGGTGGGGGATCAACTGCCCGTAAAAGCCCGATTGGTTCAACTAATAATCAGTGGGGGGGGGGAAGAAAACCCCCCACTGATTAAAGTTTCACTTTATTTACGCTTCTTTTTAATAAATGAAAAGGCTAAAGCTGCAATTAAAATACTGCCTTTAATGATATCTTGCGCATAATAAGGAACGTTCATCATTGTAAGGCCGTTTAATATGATTCCAATTAATACGGAACCAAGAAATGTTCCGATGACATTTGGTTTCTTAGCACCGAACATTGCATAACCGATATAGGCAGCTGCAACTGCATCCATTAATAATGGGGCGCCAGCTGAAACTTGTCCTGTTCCAACGCGGCTACATAGAATAATACCGCCAATAGAGGCAAGTAAACCGCTAATCATATAAGCATATACACGGTAACGATCAGTAGGAATACCAGCTAGTCTAGCAGCTTCTCGATTCCCACCTGTCATATAAAAGAAACGACCGTACGTTGTTTTTTCTAAAAATACATATGCAATTAAAACGACGATAAGCATGATAATGACAGGGACTGGAATTCCTAACACAGAACCTTGACCGATAAATAAAAAGGATGGAATAAAATGTCCTTTGGCACCAGACATTCCTTCATAAATAGAAGATCCTTTTGAAAATGTTAAGTGTAGTCCATTCACGATATACATGATACTTAATGTAGCTAGTAAATCTGGTAGTTTAATTCGGATAACGAGTAGTGCATTTAATAATCCAACTAATAGCCCACAAAGAATAGGAACAAGGAGTGTGACTAATAGTTCTTGTCGATATAAAATGAGACAGGAAGCAGCGGCAATGGTTGCTAAACTAGCGGTAGAGCCGACTGATAAATCAAATCCATCTACAATTAATGTAAAGGTAACACCAATTGCAAGTAACGTTACGATAGAAATGGAACGTAAAATATCACTAATATTGTTGTATGTTAAAAAAGAATCGTTGACGATAGAGAAGAAAATTGTAACACCTATAATGATAGCAATCGTACTAAATTGATAAAAAAGATGAGTAGGTAAATATAGTTTCTTGGTTTTTGTTTTATGAACGAGATTCAATGGAATAACTCCCTTCAGATAAATGTAAAAGCTGTTCAGGAGATAGTTCGTCTGGTAAGTATTCACCTACAAATTCTCCGTTTGCGAGTATAAGAATGCGATCAGCGATATGTAGTGCTTCATCTTGTTCTCCTGTGAAGTAAATTACGGAACTTCCGTTTTCAGTAATGTTACGAATGAATTGAAAAATGTCTTGTTTTGCAGCTATGTCTACACCTTTAGTTGGCTCGTCCAAAAGAAATAGATTCGGTTTGAATCCATGCCACTTTGCAATGGAGACTTTTTGCTGGTTTCCACCGCTAAGTGAATGAATAAATGCTTTTGGGTCATTGGGTGAAATGCTGAAAGAAGAAATTGCTGTAGTAGCATTATTTACTTCGGTTTGCTTTCGTCTCCAACCTGATTGGTGTAAATTAGTGTGGCTTATAATATCTTCCGAAAGAAATACGCCTTGTTTTCTTCTTTCCTCTGGTACAAGTGCGATCTTTGCTTTAATCGCATCTCGCGGTGTTTTAATTGTTATTGTTTGACCATCTATTTCTGCGTGATAAGTATGACGAGTACCAAATAACGTTTCAGCAAGTGTTGTTTTGCCACTGCCAATTAATCCGTATATCACAACAGTTTCACCTTTCCGTACGGTGAGAGAAAGGGGAGAATGGTCTTTGTGTAATGGAAGTTCTTGTACTTTAAATAATTCTTCGCTCCCTCGTTTTGGCGCTGTATTAATAGGAAGTGTAAGTTGTTTTCCAGTCATCGCTTCCACAATTTGTTGATCTGTAACCTTTGTGATCGCTTCAGAAAGTGCAACTTTACCGTTATGTAATACGGTTACATCATCCGCGAAATTTCGAATCTCTGATAAACGATGAGAAATTAAGATGATGCCAATTCCTTTCAATGTTAAATCTTTTAATAGTTGCCCGAAGGTTTCAACTTCTTTCGGTCCAAGAGAAGAAGTAGGCTCATCTAATAAAAGATAATTTGTATTGTTGGATAAAGCTCTTGCGATAAGAAGTAATTGTTTTTCATGTAATGAGCAGTTTGAAACATCTTCCGAAACATTTAAATCAGCCTGTACAGTTTGCAAATGTTGTTTAGCGAGTGAGACTAATTTTGACTTTGAAAATAGTACTTTATTTTGCATTGCTAAATGATCGATTAGTACATTTTCTAATACAGATAATCCAGGAATAAGTCCGTGATCCACTTCTTGTGTTACGAAAGAAATACCATGTTTTTTTGCATCGCGTGGTGAAGTAAAGGAAATAGACTGATTATCAATTTTTATATTCCCAGCAACTGGTTGAATTTCACCAGTTGCTATTTTTAGTAAAGTACTTTTTCCTGCACCATTCATTCCTAGTAAAGCGTGAACTTTTCCTTTTTGTATGTTAATAGAAACATTTTCTAGTACAGGGGTAGAGATGTGATAAGAATGTGTAATGTTTTGAAGAGAGAATGTCATCATTTTTTCTCCTTCTCTAATTTTTTCATCCAAGGTGAATATGCATCTTTCGAGTCTCCCCAACCGTTTATATGTTTTGATAATTGATCCATCGTTATATTTTCTTGTGGCAAACTATTTTTCTTTACTAAATAAGGTTCTAGTGAATAAATATCTGGCGTTTGTTCACCAACGATTTTCTTGTATAAGAAACGCACTTGAACTTTACCGACTTCAGCTGGATCGGTTGCAGCCGTAGCAGTCCAAGGTGAATTTTCTTTTTGCATGAGTTGTAAATCTTCATTACTTAAGTCAATGCTGTATACTTTTATATCTGTACGACCAGCTTGTTCGAGTGCTTTGACGGCCCCCTTAGCAAACTCATCCCACGAAGCGAAAATAGCTTGTAAATCACCTTTTTTCGGATATTTTTTTAGTAAAGCCTCTACTTGTGTTTGCGTATCAAGTGGTGTGTTATTACTAGCGGTACCAAAGCGTGCAACTTCTTTTATATTTGGATAACGTTTATAAAAAGCATCAATGATAACATTGCGACGTTCCATTGGAGCAAATCCGCCAACCCATACGACGGCGATATTCCCTTGTCCATTCAGATCTTCCGCTAACGTTTTTAATGATTTCCATGCAAGACTATAGTCATCTTGATCAATAATCGTTACGCCTGGTAAGCGTAGGTCGTTATCAAATGCAACTACAGGAATATTCGCTTGTAATGCTTTTTCTACTCCGGGTTTTAGTGCTTCAGAGCGACCGTGATCAATTAAAATACCATCAACTTTTGAATTAATAGCAGTATCTAGATTTGCTGCCATTTTTGCTAAATCATTATCAGAATTGTAGACTTGCACACTGCCGCCGAATAGCTCGACTTGTTTTTTGACACCCTCAATATATTGAGAGGAAAAAGTTCCGATGGACATTTGCATAATTAATGCGATTTTTAATGGCTTTTTTACTTGGCTTGGAATTTCTGTTTGTAAATGATTTGCTGCTGTAGTAGTTTCTTTCTTCACCGTTTGTTGCTTTTGTGAAGAGATAGCATCTTGTTCATTTGTGCAAGCTGTTAATGCGAGTAAGAGAATAATGAGTACGGTGGAACATAATTTTTTCATAAAAAAATCCCTCCTAAATTAAGAAAAGAGAGGAGGGAGTGAAAATAAAAACGTCTTTTCATATAGAAAAGACGTCTTATCATATTACTCTTATCTTTCAACACAATGTGTTGTAAGAATTAGCACCGTGCCCATAAATGGGTCGGTTGCCGGGCTTCGTAGGGCTCATCCCTCCACCTGCTCTTGATAAGACATCGAATATTTAACTATTTCGAATTATTCCATAAGTGTATGCTGTTGTCAAATGTTTTTTTGTAAATAAAAAATCCCTCACAACGAGGGATTTTAATGTGGTAAGAAAACTAATTGATAAGCGAACAAGATCCCGAATAAATACACAAGTGGGTGAACAGCACGGAATTGTCCTTTTGCCACTTTCATAAGTGGGTATGAAATAAATCCAAGTGCAATACCTGTTGAGATACTTGATGTAAGTGGCATGCTTAAGATTACTAAAAATGCTGGGAATGCTTCATCGAATGTATCCCAATCGATGTGGCGAACTGAGCCCATCATAAGACTACCAACGATAATTAGTGATGGTGCTGTAATAGCTGAAACGCCAGAAACAGCGCTCACTAACGGTCCGAAGAATGCTGCTAATGCAAATAGAACAGCTACTGTAACAGTTGTTAAACCAGTACGACCACCAGCTGCAACACCAGCAGATGATTCAATGTAAGCTGTTGATGGTGTTGTTCCGAACATAGCTCCAATTGTTGCTGAGAATGAGTCAGATAGAAGAGCTCGTCCTGCTTTTGGAAGCTTTCCATCTTTCATAAATCCACCTTGTTGTGCAACGCCAAGTAGTGTACCTGTTGTATCAAATAGTGTAACAAGGAAGAATGAGAAGACAACGCCGTATAATCCGTAGTTAATTACATCAGATACAGCAGTAATTGGATTTGAAACGATAATTCCTTCTGGTAATCCAGGCATTGATGTAACGCCGCTTGAGAATGTTAATTGACCTGTGAAGTAAGCGATAATACCAGTTAATAACATTCCGATAAATAGTGCCCCGTTTATATTTAAAGACATAAGGATAATTGTAATTCCAAGGCCAGCTAATGCTAGTAGAACTGGAGCAGAGTGAAGATCGCCAAGCCCAACTAAGTTTGCATCATTTTTTGTAACAATTCCCGTTAAGCGCAAACCGATAAAAGCAATAAAAAGACCGATACCAGCAGTAAGTGCATGTTTTAAGTTCTCAGGAATTACTTCCATTAATTTCGTACGGAAAGATGTGAATGATAACAAAATTAAAATCATACCTGCTACGAATACAGCAGAGAATGCAATTGCGAAAGTCATGCCTTCATGGGCTTTTACAACAGAATAAGAGAAGTAAGCATTTAATCCCATACCTGGTGCAATTGCGATTGGTAAATTAGTAAAGATCGCCATAAATAATGTTCCGACAACAGCAGCGATAATTGTAGCTGTAAATGCTTGTTCAAACGGAACACCTGCATCCCCAAGGATGACAGGGTTTACGACAATGATATATGCCATTGTTAAAAAGGTAATAATACCTGCCATAATTTCAGTTTTAATAGAAGTTTTATGTTTTGAAAGGTTAAACATATAAACATCCTTTCTTTTTACGAATAATTTTCACAACAGTTATATATAATATTCGTTTTTTAACTATTTTGCAATAGTTTTGCATAAAAACTTTAGAACAACTCATATTTTATGTCGTAAATTCGAATATTAATCGTAAAACTGTGTGTGCATTGCGGTTCTTTAATGTGTAAGTAGTTTTTTTTATTGTGCGCATTATAAGGGGAAAGGAGTTGAAGGAAGTTATGCCGCAGCAAAAAAACTTTTTAACAATGCCAGCACAACATCAAAATAAACAACCTGGTATTGAATCGTTAATGAATCCTCTTCCAAAGTTTGAAGATCCAAATTATAAAGGAAGTGAAAAGTTAAAAGGAAAGAATGTATTAATTACAGGAGGAGATAGCGGGATTGGAAGAGCTGTTTCTATCGCTTTTGCAAAAGAGGGAGCAAATATTGCGATTGCTTATTTAGATGAGGACGAAGATGCAACTGAGACGAAACAACTTGTGGAAAAAGAAGGCGTGAATTGTGTATTATTGCCGGGAGATTTGAGTAATGAACAACATTGTAAAGAGATTGTAGAAGAGACCGCCCAGCAGCTAGGGGGGCTAAATGTTCTTGTGAATAACGTCGCACAGCAATATCCGCAGCAAGGACTAGAGTATATTACAGCGGAACAGCTAGAAAAAACGTTCCGTATTAATATTTTTTCTTATTTTCATGTTACAAAAGCAGCCCTCTCTCATTTAAAGCAGGGGGATGTAATTATAAACACGGCATCTATTGTTGCGTATGAAGGAAATGAAACGTTGATCGACTATTCTGCAACGAAAGGAGCGATTGTCGCTTTTACAAGATCGCTCTCTCAGTCGTTAGTACAAAAGGGAATTCGTGTAAATGGTGTTGCACCAGGCCCAATTTGGACACCGCTTATTCCATCCAGTTTTGATGAGAAAAAAGTATCACAGTTTGGGAGTAATGTTCCTATGCAAAGGCCTGGTCAGCCGTATGAATTAGCGCCTGCATATGTATATTTAGCGTCTAGTGATTCGGCATATGTAACGGGACAGATGATGCATGTAAATGGTGGAGTAATTGTGAATGGATAGTTTTCATTTATAAGAGCAAAGTAAAGTTAATTGTATTTATCCCGCATTAACGGGCAGTAAAATTCCACCTCAAAATTCAGGTGGAGCACAGAAGTTAGGTGGGAGGTTAACTGCCCGTAAATGCCCGATTGGTGAAGGCTAATAATCAGTGGGGGATGAACAAAACCCCCACTGATTAAAGTTTCACTTTATCCCGCTATTTGCGGGCAGTAAGACCCCTACCTAACAATTCGGTGAATACAAGGAAGTTAGGTGGGAGATAAATGTCCGTAAATGCTCGATTGGTGAAGGCTAATTCTCAGTGGGGATGGACAAAATCCCACGACGAGTAAAGTTTCACTTTATTATGATGTTAGTGCTAGGGAGGATTTAGATGAAGAAAGTATGGTTTATCGTAATCCTATTTTTCTGCCTGCCAGCTAGCGTTTTTGCTAATACAGATCATTTAATATTAGTTAACCTTACGACGAATCAGCTGTCTTTTTTTGAAGATGGAAACTATACTAAGACATTTTCGATAACGACAGGAAAAGACAGGACCCCGACGCCTGAGGGTAATTTTTGTATTATAACTAAATATAAAAATAAAGAATACCATCGTAAAAAAATAGCTGGGGGTGCTCCGAATAACCCTCTCGGTACGAGGTGGTTAGGTCTAGATAAAAAGGAATATGCAATTCATGGAACAAATCGGGAATGGACGATTGGAAGCAGGGAGTCGAATGGTTGTATTCGCATGCACGATCGGGACATACAATGGTTATACGACCGGGTACAATTACAGACGAAAGTAATTATTTCTCGTTTTCATACGAGTCCCGAATATGAAGCGTATAAGCTTGGTTATCGGGTTGTGAGTTGGAATGGTCGTAAAGTAGAAGAAGAACAAATTGGAATGCTTACGTTAGTAGATCGTGTAAATATATATTGGCAAGAACCAAATGGACAATTGACGAAAGTAAAAACGGTATTGCCAAATGAAAAATATACAGTGTATTCAAAACGAAAAGATGGAACCTATTATATAGGAAACAATTTGTATATTGTAGATGTAACGGGAGAAAAAATTCGTTATGAGCAATTACCTTATTCGATTTTAAGTAACATATATAAAAGGAAATATAATGTTCCATAATAGCTACCGTGTATAGGCGGTAGCTTATTTGTGATGAAGTTTAGTTGGTTTTAATGATTTCATACCAATCGCGCGCCTGTAAATAGTGAGATAAAAAAATTGAAACAGCAACTATTATGTTTTGCTGAATATAATACAGTACAGACTGGGGGGCGGTCACATTATGAAAAGTGAATTTGCATTTAAAATTTTCTTAATCACGACTTGTTTATTTATCGTGTATTTATATGCGTTACTCGTCTTCTCCTTTTATGTTCCATATATTGATTTAATATTGTTCGTTGGATTTATTTGGGCATTTGTTAAAGCGAGGGAAGGGGAGAAGAGTGTATATCGGCGCATTACTTTATGCGGGACGGTCCTTCTCGTTATTTTGTACTTTTTTATGATGCATGATGTTTGGAGAGGAATGTAAAAAAGCATACGACTAATCGTATGCTTTTACGTTTAATATTTCGGTTTAAATGTATGACAACACGTTTCTACACTCGTTGTTACAGAACTTTCAAGCGTCTCGTTTGTTAAAGTAGCGTTTGTATATGAACTGTTTTCAATTTGACCTGCTTCTTGTGCATCAGGTTGAACAACGATTGCACTTGCTTGACAAAGGTTACCTTGTCCCCAAAATGAGCAATTGGAAACAGAGCATTTCACTTCTGGCATAAAACCCCCTCCTCATACATTAGTGTGGGATTTTACGCCCATTTCATGTATAGAAGGAGTTTCCTTTTCTTATTATTTTTTCGTTTGCTCAAGCCACTCTTTTAATTTGTCTTCCGGTTGTTCGCCGCTAATACGGCTCACTTCTTTACCGTCTTTAAAATGAATGATTGTTGGAGTTCCTTTAATTTTATATTCATCCCAAGGAGCATCTAATTTTTCAATATCCATAACTTTCATATCAACATTCAAGTCTTTAGCCATTGGTACTACGATAGGAGATAATTTTTGGCAATGAACGCAAGATGTTTGATAAAAGTATACTGTTTCTTCTTTTTTCTCTTTTAAATTCTTTTGGAGATCTGAAAGAGAGATTTTATTTGTGTAGTAGTCAGAACCATCTGTTTGACTAGTAGCATTATCAATTTTTTGGCTTGTTGAAGCATTTTTTTCTTCCATTTGTGTTACAGCGAAAATTGCTGCAAACAAGGCGATAATAATACCGCCAAATATAAGCATTTTTTTCATTCTTTCATCTCCTTATTTGTTTTTAATTACGATGAAGCTACAAACAGCGATTGTGATAAAGCCGATAAGTGCTAAAAACGGGATTGTCACAAAGCCGAACCAGTTTATGTATTCTCCCGTACAAGGTACGCGGCCGCAAGCTGCCCCAGCAGCTGAAAATGCTGCGATTTTTTGAATTGCATAGTGATATAAAGAAATACAAGCACCAATACTTGCGATTGGTAAAGAATAACTTGCAATGCGATAGTCTTTCTTTACTACAGCGATACCGAGCCATAAAACAAATGGATACATAAAAATACGTTGATACCAACAAAGGACACAAGGCTCAAATTTCATAATTTCGGAAAAGTATAGACTTCCTAATGTAGCAATAAAAGAAGCTCCCCATGCAGTAAATAAAGCATACTCTTGCTTTTTTTCTCGTCCCATATTTTATACCTCACTTATAATAGTTACATACTAAATTATAGTATGAAGTGGTAGGGAAAAGAAAGAAAAAATATGTTTATCAATAAAAGTTTTATAAGGAGAAACTTTTATTGATATAAACATTTTAAAAAAGCGCTATTCTCATAAAGAGAATAGCGCTATATTTTACATTTGAATTTGCTCTACTTCTTCTACATGTGACTTTTGGGATGCGTGGTCAATATATTGAAATAGGAGCTGCAATTGTTTATCAACTTCTGGTAGTTCTTTACTGTATTGATAAGCGTGTAAAAAATGCTCAATACGCTTAGAAAATAATTGATCGTTCGTTTGAACCATGAGAACGAGTAATTTATCCCAATTACAGCAATACGTGTAATAGAGAGCTTTATCATAGTCGTTATATGTTTGCACTGTGTACCCTCCTTACCGAGGAGTTATATATAGTGTGTGACAAGTAAGGAGAAATACACTTGAAAGAATTTGTTAAGAAAAAAGGTGAATGAAAAGAGAAAAACGAGGGATTTTCTCGTTTTTATGCTTTTGGCATTGGCGTAGGTGTTGGCTTGCCATACCCTTCTTTGTATTTATTGTCGATATAGTTACGAATTTCGAGCGTTGATTTTCCTTTTTGTTTCATGGAAGCCGATTCAACCGCGATTTCTAGGCAGTTGACACAAGTTGTTGCGTGGGAATCCCAAACAACTTCACCATTCTTTTTAATTTCACGAATAAAGCAGTTTTTATTGTTTTTATGTCCTACACTCTCACCGCAACCGCAGTAACATGGAATCCAATCTAATAGCTCTGCATTTTGTCCAGCGACAGTGTAGATATCTTTCATTTGCGGATCAAGCTTGTCTAGGAAGGTAGGGAGTGTGTCGACTCCTTTTGTCTTTTCTTGAATATCAGCTTGCTGAGTATGTGATGCGTGGTCATGCTCTTCTTTTGATTCAGAAGATTTTTTGTCATTTGTACTAGTACTCCCGCATCCAACAAGAATTAGGCTCAGTACTGCAAGTAAAGAAAATACATACTTTTTCATTCGCTTGTCCCCTTTACAAATGTATTAACCAAATTGTATCAAATATCATGGTGTGTCGGGTGAAGATTTTTTCGACTGATTTTTGAAGCGCCATCGTAGTGAATGGAATAGAAATAAAATTGGGATATAAGCGTATACAATATATAAACCAGCTTGAGACAGTACTGTATTTAATGTATTGATACTTTCACGGTTTGTGAAAAATAAGGATGAAATAAATATAGCTGCAATAAAAAATGGAAGTGTAATTTTAAATGGTACGTGAAAAGACCTTTTACTAATGCAACAAGAAGACCAAATTGTTAAACAAAGATTAGGTAAAATAATAAGATACCACATGAAAATAATGATGTACTCAAACCTTTGGATAAAAGGAATCTTTATGATTTTTAGCATTGTTAATGTTGGCCAAATTGTATGATGTAGTTGTCCTTGGCTATAGTACATAAGGGAAACAATGGCTAGTATTACGTATAGAATTGTTGTAAAAGCAATACCACCGTGCGCCCATTTATTTAATGATTTTTCTTTTTTTATAAATGGATAAAAAACAAGAATTGCTTCAAATCCAAGAAATTCTAATGCAGATGATTTCGCTGCAGTTAGAATTTCTAAAGGTGAATGAGTTAGAATTGGGAGAATGTTACGGACATGCGCGTATTTCATTGGGAAAACTAAGAAAAATAGGACGAAAATCGGTATTACGACGCCCCAAAAACATATTCCTGTTACAGAGCGAAAACCACCTTTAATTACGTAGTAAGTCACAAGTAAAAATAATAAAGTTAATTTCCACGGTTTAATTGTAGGGAAGACCCAAACTTGAATGACTTCAATATATGTACGAAGGACAGTAAGGCAAAATAATAGAAGGTATGCAGCAAAGCATACGGACAAAAATGTTCCAATCCACTTTCCGAAACATGTCGTATGAATACTCATTAAATCATTATCTTTTTCTAACATTTTAAGCATGCAAAATAGCACGATATGAGTTGCAATGCCCGCAACAATAAGAGAAATCCAAGAATCATAACCGGCATATTGCGCAATAATCCTTTGGTATCCTAACACACCTACTCCAATTTGAAGGGAGTGTAATAGAAGAAATGTGAAATAAGGGGAAACAGTATGTGTTTTATCTTGTCCAGCCATTACAGCACCTCACTATTCTCCGATACCAGATTGCACGACATTGATTTGCACATGAACAGCAACGTCTACATTAGGGTACATTTCTTGAATTTGTTTTATAGTCCATTTTCTTGAATGACTACGAATTTCTTCTTGTATACCTATCGGATCGATTTCTTTTTCTTGGAATTGTTTTATTAATTCGTTTAAATGCTTCTCAAGCGTTTTTTCTACATGTTTTTTTACGTAAGTTATATTTTCGTGCTTTGCTAAATCGAGCCAGTCGGGAGCATTTTTTATAAGTCCGTTTAACTTTAAGTGGATGTTAACTTTCGGAATGTCACCGTTTTGGGAAAGAGAACAAAAACTTTTCCCGGATAAGTTTTGAGTAGCGATCAATCCTTTATGCTTACCTTGACGTATCGGAACTTCGTAACGACCATTTTTAGTTGGATTAATGAGTAGTTTTAATAAAAAAGATCCTTTTTTATCTGTGTACATAACCACTTTATCCTTTTTTAAAAAAGCAATTCCTTTAATGGAAGCAGACTTGTCTTCATCAACTTTAATATAAGGAAGAAATGGATCGCATCCAGATGAATAAAAGTTATATAAAAAAATATTTAAAGCTGTCCGAGGGATTGTCTCGGTTTCTATATTTTGCTCCAGTAAATCAGATAGATATAGCGATCCATTCGTTTTGACATGTTTAAGTAATTCTTCTGTTGAACCATCTACAAGCGCTAGTTGCACATCTCGGCCAATATTAGGATCACGTTGCAAGTTGTTAATAACATCCCCAATTCCACGTTCACCAAATGATTTTCCAAATAGGACAACACGCATTTGACCTACAGCGATCGTATGTGGTGATTTGGCGTTTAGAAGTGAAGAAATTGTTTCAATTGTATCTGCGGTAGTTGACTGAGTTTCTGGTTTTGATTGAACGCCTTTTGTGTAATCGGGATATAAGATTGTCCCGCGAAATTTTTTATCTTTCGTTATATCAAATCCACCTATATGAATCATTCGCTGTGTGTCTACTATATTCGGTTGTGTACAGCCGGATTGGAAAATTAAAATGATAATGGAAAAGCATAATAAAGTATTTTTCATTTCTCTTCACCATCATGTTTTTCTTTCGCTTTGTTTGGATCATAGCGCCATTTCTTTTTTGGTCTTAGAAAAGAGGCACGTCCTGCAGTTTGACTAAATGGCAAGCGAAAGAGACCTTCTGCCGTTCCTAAACCGCGAAATGGATATAGAGGTAATAAATAAGGTGATCCAAGTGATTTTAAGCGAATTAAATGAGCTAATATGAGTACGAATCCTACAATGAGACCTAAGCCCCCAAATGCACCAGCTAAAAGAATAAGTGGAAATCGTAGTATCCGGATAGTAGAAGACATTTTTACAGTTGGTGTTGTAAAAGAAGCGAGTGCTGATAAAGCAACTGCAATTAATAAAATGGTACTCGTTAAAGCAGCCTGAACAGATGCTTGGCCAATTACAATCCCGCCAACGATGCCGATTGTTTGTCCAACTTTTGTAGGTAATCGTGCTCCAGCTTCACGGAGCAATTCGATTGTGATTTCTAAAAAAAGTGCTTCTAAAATGGGTGGAAAGGGTACATTAGCTCTTGAAAAAATAATCGGACCTAGTAAATCCGCAGGAATCATTTGATAGTGATACGTTAATACAGCTGTATAAATAGCTGATGAAAATAGCGAGAATGCTGCTCCGAAAAAGCGAACCATTCGAAGAAATGAGCCTGCTATCCATGGTAAATAATAATCTTCTGGAGAGACGAAGAAATCGAGTAATGTCGCTGGTCCAGCTAATGCGTAAGGTGAACCGTCTGTTAAAATGACGACTCCTCCATTCAATAATGCATAAACGGAGCGATCTAAACGCTCTGTAGGGAGTAAAACAGGGAAGGGAGAGTTGCTGTTATCACTAATAAACTGTTCAATCATAGTTGCATCGAAAGGAACATCAAAGTCAATGTCTTGTAGGCGCTGCATCGCAGTATTAACGTGCTGCTCATTCGTAATATCTTCGATGTAAGCAACTACGACTTTTGTTTTTGATATAGAACCAACTATAACTTCTTTGAAAACTAATTGTTCTGTGACGATATTTCGCCGAAGTAAGTGTATATTTGTATCGATATTCTCAACAAATCCGACTTTTGGACCGATGACACTATATTCATTTTCAGTATCGTTATATAACCGTGTACCTAAAACGGAACTTTCAGCACGAATAAGTGCATATTCTGCGATTTGAGAATCATTTTTTAGTTGTATAAGTACATACCCACTTAATAATTTTTCACGAATGTCATCAATAGTAGGGCCAGTGATAATCTCCTCAAGTGTGACGATATTTGCGATATCACTTATATTTTCAATGTGATCTAATTCTCTTTTTATAGGTGTTAAAATGAATCGATTAATGAGGAGTGATTCAGCCGTAGATTTATAGTAAAACAAACATAATGTCCCATCTTCTACGATGTTATAAGAAACGAAATCACTCGATTCTTTCATAGTATGGATAAACTCTGGAATGGAACAGATTGTTTTTTTCTTCTTTTTAGACGATAAACGAAACATTTTCTCACCCCTTACTACATCATTTTCTTATGTTAGTTTTTGGGAAAGGCGGGAATTTATACTTGAAAATTGAAAGTTCATAAAGAAAAGGAAGAGTATTGAATATCTCTTCCTTTTTGGCGTGTTAATTTGTTTTCTTTTCTTTAATGGACTTCACTAATTTAATCATCTCTGCTCGTATATCTTCTCTTTTAACATTTAATTTTTCCGCAATTTGTTTAATATCCATCCCATCTTTTCTCATTTTTAGTACATCGTCAAGAGGGGTATTACTTTTTTGAGAGATGATTGTTAACACGGTAAGTTGGCGTAAGCCGATGTTATATTCTTTCATTTTTTGTTTCAGTCCATCTGGTGTGGACTTTTGCATATTTGCTAATTTTTGCAGTAGTGCTTTTTTCGTTTCTTTATTCATATGATGCTTTTTCAATTTACTTGGGTCTACACCGAAATGCTCGGCTGTTTTCTCCCAAGATTTATTTTGCTTATAGTAAGCTAAAACGTCCTTAATTTCTTTTTTACTTATTCTTGCAATGTGGGCAGCTTTCCAAATTTCATGTTTATTATAGCCGAGTTTTTCGAGCGACTGCATTTCTTCTTCTGAAATAGGCTTATGATGGTGCATTGTTACTTCTTTTGGCGTGGCAGCGGAAGCAGGAAAGACAGATATCCCGCACAATAATGCTGCCATAGTCATACTTACTGCGATTTTCTTGTACATATAAACTCCTCCTAGATGGGTAATGTGGAAAACTTACACATATCATTTCCATAAAATGTGAAAAACTTGTGAACAAGTTAAGTTTTTTTATTCACAGTATAAAAAGAAGTTTTTCATGGTTTTCCAACATAAAACATTGATTAATAGTGAAAAACTAGGTTATAATCGAAATTGAAAATCAATATCAATGACGGATTTATACATATAGATAAAAATAAGGGAGAGAAAAATATGACTACATATACTTCCATCGCAAACGTTATTAAAGAAAGACGTTCTGTTCGTACATTTACAAATAAAGCAGTAGAAAAAGAGCTATTAATTGAACTATTGAACGACGCAACATGGGCACCGAATCATAAACACCGTGAACCATGGAATTGTAAATTATACATTGGAGAAGGCCGTCAGAAATTAGTAGACGCAGTACTAAACTCTTTCACAGAAGAAGAAAGAGCAAAACGCGGCAAAACTTTATCTGATCGTTTCTTAAGCACACCTGCACAAATCGTTGTTTACATTAATGAAGATCCGCGTCAAATTCAACGTGACGAAGATTACGCTGCAACATGTGCATTTATGCAAAACTTCCAATTACTTGCTTGGGAACGCGGCTTAGGTTGCGTTTGGAAATCAGGTGGATTAAACTACAATCCACTATTTATAGAAGGAATTGGTTTAACACGAGGTCAACGCATCATTGGAATTCTTCATATCGGCTATTTCGATAAAGCACCAGAAGGAAAAGCTCGTACACCGATTACGGAGAAGATGGAGATCATTGAAGGTTAATTAGAAAGAGGCATTCTCGTTTTTTTAGAGGGTGTCTTTTTATTATGCAATCAATCCTCATGAAAGCTTGTTCCTCATCATACACTTTCTTAAGGGAAAGTGTAAGGAGGGAAAATAATGAGAGCAAGTGATGATAAAGCACTACAATATGCGATTGCTGAAATTACGGAAATTGCGACTGGATTTGGTCTTGATTTTTATCCGATGCGCTATGAAGTATGTCCAGCGGAAATTATCTATACATTTGGTGCATATGGGATGCCGACGAGGTTTTCGCATTGGAGTTTTGGAAAGCAATTTTTCAGAATGAAATTACAATACGATTTAGGACTTAGTAAAATTTATGAACTCGTTATTAACTCTAATCCATGTTACGCCTTTTTATTAGATACGAATTCTTTAATTCAAAATAAATTAATCGTGGCGCACGTTTTAGCACATTGTGATTTCTTCAAAAATAATATTCGTTTTTCTAATACGAAACGCGATATGGTGGAGAGTATGGCAGCGACAGCAGATCGTGTGAAGGCGTATGAACATAAGTATGGAAGAGAAGAGGTAGAAACATTTTTAGATGCCGTACTTGCCATTCAAGAACATATTGATCCATCGCTTATGCGTCCGAAACTTGCATGGAGTATTGAAGATTTAGAAGAGGATGTAGAAAAGAAAAAGATATCACAGTACGATGATTTATGGAATTTAGATGATCGAAACAAAAAGAGAGAACGACCTAATATGCATAAAAAGAAGAAAATCCCACCGCAGCCAGAAAAAGATTTACTCCTCTTTATTGAAGAATATAGCCGTGAGCTAGAAGAGTGGCAGCGCGACATATTAACGATGATGCGTGAAGAAATGTTATACTTCTGGCCACAGCTTGAAACGAAGATTATGAATGAGGGTTGGGCTTCCTTCTGGCATCAACGCATACTTCGTGAAATGGACTTAACATCTGGTGAAGCAATTGAATTTGCGAAATTAAATGCAGGTGTCGTACAGCCATCAAAAACAAGTATTAATCCATACTACCTCGGTATTAAAATGTTCGAAGATATTGAAGAGCGCTATAACAACCCGACAGAAGAAATGAAACGACGCGGTGTGAAACCTGGTTCTGGTCGTGACAAAATCTTTGAAGTACGGGAAATTGAATGGGATGTATCGTTCCTAAGAAACTATTTAAATAAAAAACTTGTAATGAGAGAAGATATGTACTTATTCCAGCGCCAAGGAAAAGAATATAAAGTAATTGATAAAGAATGGGAGCATGTACGCGATCAACTTGTAAATATGCGTACTAATGGAGGTTTCCCATACTTAGTAGTAGAAGATGGAGACTACTTAAAGAATGGGGAATTGTACATTAAACATAGCTATGAAGGAATTGAGTTAGATTTAAAATACTTAGAAAAAGTATTACCGTACCTTCATCAGTTATGGGGAAGAACAGTGCATATGGAGTCGATTGTGGAGAGTAAGGGCGTTGTGTTCTCTTATGATGGGAAGATGGTGCATCGGAAGTATGTGTGATGGAAAGAACGGACATAGAAATGCTATGTCCGTTCTTTTTTATTATATGGAGTTTTTGTTTACCAAACAGGTCGTATGCTCGATGATAATTTTCCTGTATTTTCTTTAGTAACGAATGTTGTTAAATCCTCTTTAAGCATTTGCATTCGTTCTGCACCTATGTTTGCAATCCATCGTTGTTCTATTTCAGCTACTATTTCTTCTTTTACTTTCATTACTGCTAAACCACGCTCGGTTAAAACAATAATTTTACCTCTTTTATCAGTAGGATGCGTTTGGCGCGTGACATAACCACTGTTCTCAAGAGAATCTACCATTTTACTTATGGCTTGTTTTGAAACCCCTAAATATTCAGCTAGTTCTATACCGGTTGCTCCATTAGGAAGGATGCGTTTGAACATAAAACCGTGCGCTGGCCTAATATCTTCAAATCCTAATTCACTTAATCTATCATGTAGTTCAGTAATTAATGTGCTGAAAGATAGTGATAAAAGTGATGTAAGATCTAGTTCGTTAAGTGTTTGATGAGTCATGTATATAACCTCCTTACTTATAGTCAATTAAATTGACTATAAGTAGAATCTATTGTACTATACAGGATATAGTCAATCAAATTGACTATATAATAGTAATAGAACAAATAATGATTTATCTAAATAATATCAATGAATTATGGAGGTTTCACATGGTTAATATCGTTAAAATTAGAGGGAGTGTATTTGCACCGTATGCTTTGCTGAAACCTATTCAGGATCCTGCGACGGGAAGAGTGTTTGAATATGCCGGAGATGCACGTGAATTTACACCATACGCTGTGAACACAAAGCGTTCAAGATTAGAACAAGAAGTGGTTGTTGATTTTTATAAAAGAGAAATTTTCACATATGCAGATGCTTGTATCGTTACTGTGAAAATTACAAATCCAGATGGCTCAATTGAGTATCAAAAAGGAGAAACAAGTACAGAAAACATTGCATGTACAAATATTGTATGGAGTGAAGATGAAGTTTCATTTGAAATGAGAGCAAGTGCAAGTAATCCGTTAAACGCGGCAGCACCTGCAGCTGATTATTTTTTGACTATACGAGTTAATGAAAGTGGTACTGTGCATGTTGAAGGTTTACATGATGGTTTTCCTTGCTATGAATTTTATAAACAAATCGACTTTGGTTCATTTGAATTAATATATACACATGATTTCAGGAAAACGGATGATACCCCAGCAGCACTAGCTGGAGAAATGGAATATAGCTTTAAAACGAAAATCTAGATATAAATATAGCGCTATTTTTTAGAAGGAAGTAGCAAACGTAAAAGAGAAAGCTATTGGTTCTAGGATTGAAATTGTGGTCTATTTTATTCAATAGCATGCAGTATATAAAATTAGAATTACAGGGGTGTTTCTTATGACGAATATCGTTAAAATTAGAGCCAGTGTATTTATTCCAATGTCTTGGACAGAACCGCGGAAGGATGCACAAACAGGGAAAGTAATCCAGTTCGAAGGTGATTCACGTGAATTTACACCACATGCGGTAAATACTATGCGCTCTAGAGTTGAGCAAGAGGTAGTAGTGGACTTTTATAAAGAAGAAGTGTTTTCATATGCAAACACGGGTATTACGACAGAGAAGGTCACAAATCCAGATGGTTCTGTGAATAAAAGAACAGGAAAAGCGAGTACTGAAAATATTGTGTGTACGGATATTTCATGGAATTCTGATGGTGTGCAATTCAAAATGAGTGCAAGCGCTAGTAATCCGTTAAATGTGTATGCCCCTCCTGTGGACTATTTATTAACTGTATGTGTGAACAAGGATGGTAGTATCGATATTCAAGGAGAACATGATGGATTCCCTTGTTTCGAATTTTATAAGCAAGTAGATTTCGGTTCATTTGAACAAATTTATACACATGATTTTAGAGAAACTGGTGATACACCTGAAGCGTTAGGTGGAGAGATGGATTATAGTTTTACAAAGAGGTTATAAGGCATAAGATAGTAGACCAGTTAACCTCTAGAAGGTTGAGAAAAAAATAAGCCTCTTTACAATATACCCTCAAGGGTATATTGTATTATACAAAGTTACAGCCCTTTCCGAACGAGAAAGCCCATCGCCTTTAGGCATGGGATGAAAGTGAGGTTGGATACGGAGTGCCACTAAAAATCGTAAGGTTCGTGGTACTTTAAGTATAAAAAGTATAGGTAGTTTCATTGGGTCTTTTTGTTGTGATTTTTCGAAAATAAATGATACATTGTAACTATGGTAAATGATTATAGAAGAACGTTGCAAAGTTTATGGACACGTTCTTATTTTGTTTCTACAGCTAAAAATGTAGCAAATGAAAATATGTTGAAAATCAAAAAACAAGGGGTGAAACGTATGTCACAGACCCTAACAGTGAAAGTGAAATTGATTCCAACAAAAGAACAAAGTCGTTTATTAGAAGAAAGTAGTCGTGAGTATATCAAAGTCATGAATATGCTTGTATCGGAAATGGTTGAAGCAAAGAAAAGTACGAAAAAAAGCACAAAAGATATCGAAGCGAATATCCCCAGTGCGGTGAAGAATCAAGCAATCAAAGACGCGAAAAGTTTGTTTGCTACAAAAGTAAAGAAAAGTAATTATAAAATCATTCCGATTCTAAAGAAACCTGTTTGTGTATGGAACAATCAAAATTATTCATTTGACCCCACTCATATTTCAATCCCGTTTAAGGTAAATGGAAAGTCCACTCGTTTAAAGGTCCGTGCTTTATTAATCAATAAAAAAAATCGCAATTTGGATTTGTTAAAACATAAGTTAGGTACACTTCGTATCACAAAGAAATCGAATAAGTGGATGGCCCAAATATCTGTCACACTTCCTACAAATGAAAGAGCAGGAACGAAAGTTTTAGGGGTAGACCTAGGCCTCAAGGTCCCTGCAGTAGCAATCACAGATGATGACAAGGTTCGTTTCTTTGGGAATGGTAGGCAAAATAAATATAGGAAGCGTAAGTTTCGTAGTGTTCGTAAGAAGTTAGGAAAAGACAAAAAAGTGAATGTGATTCGGCGATTTGATGATAAAGAACAAAGATGGATGCAAGATAAAGATCACAAAATAAGTCGTGAAATCATTGATTTTGCAATTGCTAATCATATTTCTGTCATTCGTTTAGAGCAACTAACGAATATAAGACAGACGGCAAGAACAAGCCGTAAAAACGAAAAGAACCTACACACTTGGTCATTCTATCGTTTGGCACAATTTATTGCTTATAAAGCAACGATAGCTGGTATTCAGATTGAATATGTGAATCCAGCTTATACAAGTCAAAGTTGTCCGAAATGTGCTGAAAAGAATAAGGCTCGAGATAGAAAATACAAGTGTCCATGTGGGTTTAAGACACATCGTGATATCGTTGGAGCGATGAATATTCGCTACGCAACTGTGATTGATGGTAACAGTCAATCAGCCTAAGCACCTATATGGTCTGGTTTAGGAGGGGCAATGAGATGCCCTTATCTTGAAGGCTGTTCAAAACAGAAATGGACTGCGAACGCTTAGTCATTCAAGAATCCCACCCGTAAATCCGTAAGGATTCGGGCTTGCGACTTTAGTTGTGGGAGTCTCAAAAAGTAATGTATAATATAGTTATAATTACGGAGGTGATCTACAGTGGAATATAATCAAGATATGAAAAATAGATTGAAACGTATTGAAGGTCAAGTTCGTGGTGTGCTTCGCATGATGGAAGAGGGAAAAGATTGCCGAGATGTTATTACACAGTTAACTGCATCCCGTTCTGCACTTGATCGTACAATTGGACTCGTTGTTGGAACAAATTTAGAGCAATGTTTGCGCGAGCAGTTTGAAACAGGTAATGGTTCAAATGAAGAGTTAATTAAAGAAGCCGTTCAATTACTTGTAAAAAGCCGATAATCTGTCAAACGTATGTGTTGACAGATTTTCAAAAACATTTTATTATACCCCTACAGGTATATGTATGCTAATTAGGGAGGAAATGATTATGAGTATAAAAGTTGATATGAATTTAGACTGTAAAGGCTTGGCTTGCCCGATGCCAATTGTGAAGACAAAAAAGGCGATGGAAGGGTTGGCATCAGGGCAAGTTATTGAAATAGAGGCGACAGATAAAGGTTCTATGCTAGATATTCAAAGTTGGTCAAGTAAAGTAGGGCATCAATATATCGGAACGAAACAAGAGGGAGATATATTAAAGCATTATGTACGAAAATCCCATGAACATGAAGTAAATGAAGTTGTGAAGTATCCTCATACAATTACGAATGGGGAATTGCAAGATCTATTATTAAGTGGTGAAGAGTGTATTGTAGTAGATGTTCGTGAAGCGGCGGAATTTGCCTTTGGTCATATTCCATCTGCCATTTCGGTTCCATTAGGTGAAATAGATAGTGCTATGTTAGACAGTGCGAAACCAATTTATGTTGTTTGCCGAACTGGTAACCGTAGTGATGTAGCTTGCCAAGTGTTGAAAGAGAGAGGTTTTTCAAACGTGAAAAATGTCATTCCAGGTATGTTAGAGTGGCAAGGAAATATAGAAAAATAAAATTTTTTAAATATAAATATACCTTAGGGGGTAATTGAATGAGTGTTAAACTGTTACAAGCAAAAGATGTCGCAGAGAAAGTTTTATTCGGGGAATTGTTTATTTTAGATGTTCGTAATGAAACGGACTATGAAGATTGGAAAATTGAAGGGAAACAAGTTTCTTCTATAAATAAACCGTATTTTGACTTATTAGATGGTGTAGATCATATTGTAGATGAATTGCCGAGGGAGAAAGAAATTTTAGTCGTATGTGCGAAAGAAGGTTCTTCGCAGTTTGTCGCAGAGCAATTGTTACATGCCGGATTCAATGATGTTTATTATTTAGCTGGTGGTATGAAAGCTTGGAGTGAATATGTAAAGCCGTTAAAAGTAGGAGATGTACAGGGCGGAGGAAGTGTATATCAATTTAACCGTCTTGGAAAAGGCTGTTTATCTTATATGATCGTCTCAAACGGTGAAGCAGCAGTTATTGATGCAGTCAGAACGGTTGAAGCATATGAAGATTTTGCGGAAGAGCATGGTGTTACTATTACGAATGTCATGGATACACATTTACATGCAGACCATATTTCTGGAGGACGTAGGTTAGCTGAAAAAGTAGGGGGTACGTATTGGTTACCTCCAAAAGATGCGGAGGAAGTCGTTTTCTCATATAAACCGCTTGTTGAAGGATCTGTTATTATGGTGGGGGGTACCAAAATTGGAATTGACGCATTATACTCACCGGGGCATACGATTGGAAGTACATCATTTATTGTAGATGATTCCTATTTATTATCAGGCGATATTTTATTTGTAGATTCAATCGGGCGTCCAGATCTTGCTGGGAAGGCGGAAGACTGGGTAGGGGATTTACGAAATACTTTATATAAACGTTATAAGGAATTATCTCAAGATTTAATTGTTTTACCAGCTCATTATTCAAAAATAAGTGAAATGGACGACAGAGGCATTGTGAGTGCGCATTTACAAGATTTATTTAAGGAGAATGTAGGGTTAAATATTGCCGATGAGGTAGAGTTTCGTAGAACTGTGACAGAGAATTTACCGCCTCAGCCAAATGCATATGAAGAAATTCGTCAAACGAATATGGGGAAAATTCATCCGAGTGTGGAAGAAGAGCGTGAAATGGAGATTGGCCCAAATCGTTGTGCAGTTCATGATTCATTATAAAATAACAAACTGGAGGAATAGATGATGAATGTAAAACAAGTATTAGATGCGAAAGGTTTAGCATGTCCAATGCCGATTGTAAGAACGAAGAAAGCGATGGATACTTTACAAACTGGAGAAGTGTTAGAAGTACATGTAACGGATAAAGGGTCAGTAAAAGATATTCCAGCATGGTCAAAAACAGGCGGTCATGAAATAGTAAAGCATAATATAGAAGACGATGTGCTGAAGTTTTGGATTAAGAAGGCGTAGTGAAGAACTAGTTTTGTAAAGGCGGAGAGGTTGGTTATATGAATACAATATTAAGTACGCTTTTCATTGTAATTGCTGTATGGTTTGTTATTTCACGTTTTTTACCGGTGAAAGGTGTTCAAAATATAAATGGAAAAGAATTAAAGAGTATAGTGGGAAAACAGGGAAAGCAGTTTATCGATGTTCGTACAGTAGGTGAATATAGAGGAAATCATATGAAGGGATTTCAGAATATCCCGCTAAATGAGTTAGCTAGTAGAGCAAATCAATTAGATAAAAATAAGGAAATAATCGTTATTTGTCAGAGCGGGATGAGAAGTAAGCAAGCAGCAAAAGTATTAAAGAAATTAGGATTTCAGCGTATTATAAATGTTTCAGGTGGTATGAACGTTTTATAAGGAGAAAGTAGTATCAGGTGTAGCTAGATAATTTGAGCCTTTTTACAATTTTTAAAATACCCCTACAGGTAATTAGGAGGAGAACAACATGGAACAACAGAAGAAAACAACAATTGTTTTATTTAGCGGAGATTATGATAAAGCGATGGCAGCTTATATTATTGCAAATGGTGCAGCGGCTTACGATCATGAGGTGACTATTTTTCATACTTTCTGGGGTTTAAATGCTTTAAGGAAAGATGAACATGTGAAGGTAAAGAAAACATTTATAGAGAAAGTGTTTGGAAAAATGATGCCGCGCGGCGCTGATAAGATGGGATTATCAAAAATGAATTTTGCTGGTATGGGGCCAAAGATGATTAAAGGCATTATGAAGAAGCACAATGCGATGCCTTTACCAGATTTAATGGATTTGGCGAAAGAACAGGGAATTAAACTTGTAGCTTGTCAAATGACAGTAGATTTATTAGGGTTAAAAGAGGATGAGATTATGGAAGGGGTAGAATTTGCTGGGGTAGGAGCATATTTAGCAGATGCTTCGGATGGAAATGTAAATTTATTTATTTAAATTACCTTCTTTTTAGAAGGCGAGGGGTACAATATGAGTTTAACAGTGCTACTATTTATTATTGGGTTTATAGGGTCATTCATATCAGGGATGGTTGGAATTGGCGGTGCAATCATTAATTATCCAATGATCTTATACATTCCAGTATTGCTAGGATTTGCTGGATATACATCACATGAAGTGAGCGGTATTACAGCGATTCAAGTATTCTTTGCAACTTTTGCAGGCGCGTGGGCGTACAGGAAAAGTAACGATATGGATAAAACTTTAGTTGTGTATATGGGAGCTAGTATATTAATAGGAAGCTTTGTAGGTAGCTTTAGTGCGAATCTATTAAATGAGCATGCTGTAAACGTTGTTTACACATTACTAGCTACTATTGCGGCTATTATGATGTTTATACCGAAGCGAAGCAATCGTAAGGGGACAGAAGGAATTACGTACAATAAGTGGCTCGCTAGTTTGCTAGCGTTTATTGTAGGAAGTGTTTCCGGCATTATTGGGGCTGGTGGTGCATTTCTTTTAGTACCGATTATGCTAGTTGTTTTAAAACTACCGATACGTACGACAATAGCAACATCTATCGCTATTACTTTTATTTCCTCGATAGGAATTACTACTGGGAAAGTGATTACTGGACAAATAGTTGTTATTCCGGCTCTTATCGTTGCGATAGCAAGTTTATTTGCCGCTCCTCTTGGAGTGAGAGTAGGGAAGAGAGTGAATCAAAAAGTTTTGCAATACGTATTGTCTACTTTAATTGTAGGAACCGCGATAAAGATGTGGGTTGATATGATATCGAAATAAAAAGATGGTGCTCTTGTAGCACCATCTTTTTATTTACGCCCAAATAACTTTCATTAAGTTCTTATATTCATCGTTTGCCAGTTTATATAGCATTCTCGTATGTTCAAAGACAAGTGCGGGATTAAAGTTTGGTTCTGAGAATGCAAGAGATGTTGAAATATCAATTGCATTTTGTTTGTTTAGCGTGAATTTTGCAAATCGATAAGATGTGTTTAATTCATTGATGACATGTAAAATATCATTTGTTGATGTTGAATCAGGTACAAGAGCAACATTGAAGCAGTATATATCCACAGCAGGATGTTCGCTTTGGAAAGCAGCGATAAGTTGAATTTTTGCGCCAGCTTCTGTTTCTAATCCTACTGAAAAATGTACCGAACCATCATTTTCATCTATATTTTCTTCCATGTATATATCGTTTGATTTTAAGTACTCTTTAAAGTCTGAAATGTTATGTTTTACTGCAGCTTTCATATGTATGAGCCCCCTGATAATTGGAATAGATTACTACTATTTATTATAATTTAAAAATATTAAAAAAGATAGTTGGAAAGTTCTGATTTTTTATTTTGAAAGCATTAAAAAGAAGCAGTGCTCTACCTCCATAGAGCACTGCTTCACTTTATTCATTGTCATTAGACGATGTTTCTGTATCTTCACTGTTATTCTTCTTATTTTGAGTTTCATCGTTACTTGATTCGCGTTCACTCGTATTTTCAGACGTAGATTCTTTTGTTTTCTCTGAGTTTGTTTTTTTCGAATCAGAATCAGATTTTGTATAGGCAGGTAGTCCAAGGTGACTACGAAGTTCGTTTGTAACATTAGCTAATTCTTTTTTATCTGGATTGTAGTAGTAAGTTCGACCACCACCAGCTGACTTACTACATGTATCATCACCTTTTGCCATGTAACAATCTTCACCTTGAAGTTGTAATTTCTCAATTTCCGAATCCGATCCATATTTATAGAATGAAAGCATGTCATCGAATGTTAAGTTTGTAACGAATTGTCCGTTAATATCATCAATGATGTTACCAACTTTTGTTACGGATCCAACGCTTGTTAGTTTCTTTAAAATTGCTTCAATAACGAGTTGCTGACGTTGTCCACGCATCGCATCACTATCAATGTGTCGTGTTCTAGCAAGAGCAAGAGCTTCTTCACTATTTAACTTTTGAACACCTTTTTTCAGGTGAATTGCTTCAGCGTTATCATTACTATCTTGTTCAGTAAACTCAACTGGTACGTCAACTTCAATGCCGCCTAAATCATCAACGATTTTCATGAATGATTTAAAGTTGAATTTTACAAAGTAATCGACGGGAACATTCATTAATTTTTCAACTGCATCAATACTAGCTTGTGGTCCACCATCTTTTCCGTTTTTAGTAGAACCAAATGCATGAGCGTGTGTAATTTTATCTTTTTTCTTTTCTACTGGAATATAAGTATACGTGTCACGTGGAATACTTAATAGCTTTACAGTTTTGCTATCTTTATTAAACGTTGCAAGTAATAGTGCATCCGTTCTTATAGCTTCACCATATTCTTTCCCACGGACATCGCTTTCATCAACGCCCATTATTAAGACAGAGACGTTATTTGTAATAGGTTTTACAGCTTTAGCACGTAAATCAGACTTATCACCGCGTGCTAAATCGTGAGCGGCGTTTCGAACAGCAGAAGATGCTTTATTTACTAAAAACCAAGTATAACCGCCACCTATTATTAAAAATAATAAAATAACGCTTATAATAATTTTTGTTTTTTTCTTACTTTTTTTCGGTTTAGTTCGTGTATTTTCTTGCAAAGATGGGTTTTGCTCCATTTCTTGTACTCCTTCATTTGAATTGAAATACGACACTCATATCCACTTATTATAATGAAATTTAGCGAAAAAAAACATTACAAATCATTTACATTTCGTAAAAATTCAATTTATTTATAAAAAGTCAGATTTTCTATATTTTATTTTTAAGATGTAGAACAAGTATAATGTGTTTTAGTAGAAATGAAAATATGTATTGTGAGAAAGTGATAGAGAAGTAAGATTTGTTGAAATATAGCCAATAAGATGTGATTAGCTGTATGTGTATTTCTTATATAATAAAGAAAGATTTTACGGATGAAGGAGAGAGCATAATGAATCATACATCATTCCGAGCAATTGTCGTGAACGAAAAAGAAAATAATCAATTTGAAAGAAAGCTTGTTGAGAGAGAAGTCAATAGTTTACCTGAAGGAGACGTATTAATACGTGTTTATTATTCTTCATTAAATTATAAAGATGCCCTTTCAGCTACTGGTAATAAAGGTGTAACGAGAACATATCCTCATACACCAGGCATCGATGCAGCGGGAGAGGTTGTTAGTAGTGGGAATACCGCCTTTCAGGAAGGTGATCAAGTTATTGTAACTGGATATGATTTAGGTATGAATACTTCTGGTGGTTTCGGAGAATATATTCGCGTGCCATCATCTTGGGTTGTTCCTTTACCGAAAGAAATGTCTTTGAAGGAAAGTATGATGTACGGGACAGCCGGTTTTACAGCTGCCTTATCGGTATATAAGCTCATTAGAGCGGGAATTACGCCTAGTATGGGAGATGTTTTAGTAACGGGTGCTACGGGCGGAGTAGGCAGTGTAGCAGTTAGCATTTTAGCGAAGCTAGGATATGACGTAGTAGGATCAACTGGGAAAATGGAAGAGGAACAGATGCTGCTACGTTTAGGTGCAAAAAAGATGATTCATCGCGCGGAGTTGAGTGATGAATCAGGAAGACCGATGCTTAAAGGAATATACGCTGGGGTTGTCGATACCGTAGGCGGAAGCATGTTAGAAAGTTCTTTAAAGGTAGTTAAGTATGGAGGCTGTGTAACAACGTGTGGTAACGTAGCAGGGCATGAATTAAATACAACTGTATACCCATTCATATTACGAGGGATTAGCCTTTTAGGAATAGATTCAGTTCAATGTCCGGTAGATGTGAGAAGAGACGTGTGGGCATTGCTAGCAGGTGAGTGGAAAAATTCAGAGCTATTATCTTATACAGAAGAATGTACATTAAAAGAATTAGATGAGAAGTTTACACTTATACTGCAAGGAAAGTTAAAAGGAAGAACGGTTGTAAAGATGAAATGAAAAAAGAGACGCTTAAATTAGCGTCTCTTTCCTATTATAATGATTGTTTTAAATTTACTTTTCCTTGTTCACCTAAAACACCATCAGCAATATTTACAGCGTGATCACCGATACGCTCTAAGTTACTTACCATATCAACGAAGATGATACTTGCATCACCTGAACAGCTACGTTCGTTCAGACGTAATACGTGACGTTTACGTAGAACACGTTCCATTTGGTCAATTTTACGTTCTTTTGCAATAACCGTTTGTGCTAGTTCAGTATCGAAGTTTGTTAAAGCATTGATTGCATCTTGTAATGTTGAAATTGTTAATTCAAGCATTTCATTTAATTCAGCTAGTGCTTCATCTGATAGTGAAACGCGGTTTGAAATTTGGAAATCTACAAGTTCTACAAGGTTTTCTACATGATCACCGACACGTTCAATATCTCCAACAACACCTGCTAAAACTGAATGTTTTTCAGAGTCTGTAGGTGAAAGTGGTTTTTCTGATAGTAAAACTAAATACTCGATAATTTTTTTATCTAAATTGTTAATAGCTCCTTCTAATTGAGTAGCCATGTTAGCGTGTTTTTTGTCTTGTGTATTTAAAAATTGATTAGCTTCTTTTAGTCCATCTAATGAAAACTCAGCCATACGAATAATTTCTTTTTGAGCTTCTGTTAAAGCAATCGCTGGAGATTGCTCAATAAAGATTGGATTTAAATGCTGTGGTTTGAAGTTAATAGATGCATCTTCACCACGAATAAGTTTTGTTACAATCCATGCTAATACTGCAATGAATGGGAACTGAATGATTGTATTCGTTACGTTAAACGTCCCGTGTGCAAATGCAATTGTCATTTCTGGATTTAAGTTTAATGACGTTTGGAAATATTGAATTAAACTTGTAAATGGTATTAATATAATCGTAAAGATAATGGTACCGATAATATTAAAGATAACGTGAACTAATGCTGCACGTCTTGCTGCAATTGAAGTACCGATTGCTGCTAATACGGCTGTAATTGTCGTACCGATGTTATCACCGAACAATACAGGAAGAGCAGCTTGTAAATCAATAGCACCCTGGCCGAATAGTTCTTGTAAAATACCGATTGTCGCACTTGAACTTTGTACAATTAAAGTGAAGACTGTACCAACAACAATTCCTAAAATTGGATTATCACTCATGCTAACCATTAACTCTTGGAATGACTCTAAAGAACGAAGAGGTTTCATACCTGCGCTCATTAATTCTAAACCGAAGAATAACATACCAAAACCGAATACAACTTGACCTACAGAATGTACTTTTTTATTTTTAAAGAAGAATAGTAAGATTGCTCCAACTGCCATAATTGGGAGAGCGTATTCTCCGATTTTAATTCCGATAATAAATGCAGTAACTGTCGTTCCGATGTTCGCACCCATAATAACACCAATTGCTTGTCTTAATGTCATAAATCCGGCACTTACAAGTCCGACTGTTAAAGCGGTTGTTCCTGAACTTGATTGAATTAATACAGTAACTAACATACCTGCTAGTACACCCATAAGAGGATTTGTTGTAAAACGATCTAGAATATCGCGAAGACGATCTCCAGCTGCTTGTTGCAGTCCATCGCCCATGTATTTAATCCCGAATAAGAAAATACCTAATCCACCAATGAACTGGAAGATCATATCTTGAATATTGTATTCCACGCATTCCACTCCTTAAATTTCATGTACGATGTAATTATTAACTAAACCTTGAGGCACTGTAAACGGTTTGTCTGTAAAATTTACACTAAATTTACAAAGTGATAAAAAGTTTACAATTCTTTAAAGAAACACCTGGATTTAATTGGTTTTCATGCATGGTATATGACTATTTTGTGAAGAAGTCACATTTATCACACTATTTATTGATAGTAAAAATAGGTGAAGGGAAACTACCCAACTGGGTATGCGGATTGGAATTTTATTTTGTTATGATGATGGTTCTTTGCATATTTTTTGATTAAAGTTAGAAAAATATGTAGGGAAACGGGGGAGGTTTGAAATGGATTTATTTAATGAAAGTAAAAAACGATTAAATTATTTTAAACTGTTTTCTTTTGAGATGCTCGCAACAATAAAAAAGAGCAATTCGCATATGAATTTGCTCTGCTTTTTTATGTTAAAAACTTTCGGTGCTTTGCATTTTAACAATTATGCAAAGTGTTTTTTCTTTATTTAGAATCGTCATTATGCTCCATAGTTATGACGACATTTCCCTTCTTATGTCCTTTTTCAACATATATGTGAGCTTCAATAATTTCCTCAAAAGTGTATTGCCTATCAATGACCACTTTTATTTTACCGTCCTCAACAAGTTCTTTAAGGAAATTTAATGCTTCGGAAGTTTCAGGTGCGTTTTGACTTAATATGAGTTTCACGCGACTTGTCAATTTAGTCCAGAACATTTGAGCACTTGGTAACGGTTCAACGATATTTATATAGGTACCATCTTCCTTTAACATTTTAATACACTCTGAAAAGGAGCTCCTGTTTACCGCTTCAAAGATAACATCATAAGTTTCGTCTGTAGTAGAAAAATTTTTTGTGGTGTAATCAATTACTTCGTCAGCTCCTAGAGATTTGACCAATTCTAAATTGGAGCTACTGCACACACCTGTAACTGTTGCGCCGAAATACTTGGAAATTTGTACTGCATAACTTCCGACACTTCCAGAAGCTCCGTAAATAAGAATGTTTTGACCGCTTTGAACGTTAGCTTTCCTAAGGAAAAATAAAGCTGTACGTGCTCCAATTGGGATGGCTGCGGCTTCTTCATAGGATATATTGGAGGGCTTCATGCACACTGCTCCACCTTCAGGTAGACAAATATACTCAGCATAAGAACCAAAATTTACTTGGGTAGCTGCAAAAACTTGGTCTCCTTTTTTAAATCGTGTGACGTCTTTTCCTACCGATTCAACTTCACCAGCCAATTCCATTCCGAGTATTTGTTTTTTCGGTTGCTTAAAGCCAAGTGCGATTCGAGCGGGTAGCCAAACAGAAGAGGGAACCGTAAAACTTCGTGAGCGAATATCTCCTGCTGTTACGGTTGTCGCTTTTATTTTTACTAGTATTTCATTGTCCTTAGGAGCAGGTTTTTCTATCTCTTTCAGTTGAAGAACGTCGGGGAGACCGTATTTTGTGTACACTATTGCTTTCATTAATATTTCCTCCAATTCGTTCTATATTAATATCATACGAACAACATGAATAAATAGAACAGCGGTTCACTCTTCAATACAATGCAAAAAGCAGTGTGATTTTTTTAGGAATCCACTGCTTTTTACAAATGTGTATACATGATTTTTTGGTCCAAGTACTTCGAAAAAGAACCAATTAGCATTACCCAACGGCTTTTTCTTTTGTTTTATCCCCCTGTTTTTGCTTCCGTAAGCTTGTGATGTAAATGAAAAGAAAAGCGATAAGTAATAGAGAGGAATATCGATATACAGTTGCATAGTTGGTAAAGTGTGCAATGAATCCAAAAATAATCGCTCCAGCACCAATTCCAAGATCAAATGCTGAGAAGAATGTTGCTGTTGCTACTCCTCTCCGATGCGGTGCTACTCGGTCAATCATCCATGCTTGTAGTGCCGGTTGAATTGCTCCGAAACCACTGCCGTAGCACGATGCGGCAATAATTAAACTCGGAATTGTAGTTGTATACGACAGCAAGATAATACCTGTAAACGTAATAATAACTCCTGGAATGATGACGAATGTATGGCCTTTCGTATCATATAATCTTCCAGAAAACGGGCGAGTTACAGCGATTGCAAGTGCGTTAAATAAAAAGAAGAGACTGATATCAGCAATCCCGACTTCCGTAGCAAATAATGTGATAAAGCTCCCAATTCCCCCGTACATTAATGTAATACATAATATTAATAATGAAGGAAGTAAAGCTTTACGCTCAATAAATCCATCGAGAAAGGTACCAGATGTTTGCTGTGGTGGTTGCGGCGATTTTTTGATTTGAAGTAGTTTCGTTAATATTAATGAAACTATTGTGCATGAAAGTGCACATAAAAAAAGAATCGTGAAGTTATATGCTTGCATAAGCCAAAGTCCGATAAGCGGACCGAGCGCCATGGCGATAGTTCCAGAAAGACCGAAATATCCCATGCCTTCACCGCGGCGAGCTTGCGGAATTAAATCTGAAACGACAGTTCCGTATGTAGTCGTTGTAATACCAAAACCAGCTCCGTGTAAAATTCGAACGGCAAGCAATAGGAAAACGGTTGAAGCGAAAAGATAACTGCCCATAGCGAGTAAACAAATAGCGGTACCGATCATTAAAATGATTTTTTTGTTGAATTTCTGCAAGGCATTTCCAGTTAGCGGCCTAATAAAAAGTGCTGCAACGGTAAACATGCCGACAACGAATCCGATATTTGAACTTGTGCCCCCAATTTCTTTCACATAAACAGGTAAAGTTGGAATTAACATTTGAAATCCTAAAAACATACATAAGTTTGCTAGAATTAGCGCAATAAACTCTTTTGTCCATAACGGTTCTCGTTTTACGAGTACTGCCTCTCCCATATATTCATCCCCTATATAAAAGTTTTCCCGCGTTAACGGGCAGTAAGACTCTCACCTCAAAATTTGGTTGGAGCAAAGAAGTTAGGTGGGAGCCCTGCTGTCCGTAAACGCCCGATTGGTGAAGGCTAATAATCAGTGGGGGATGAACAATACCCCCACTGATTAAAGTTTCACTTTATCTCTGTTCTTTCGAGTATATGTAGTGGTCAACGTAACAGTCAAGGAAGGTGCCTTGAAAACGTATAACAATTTTCAAGGCAAAAAAACTGACAAATTTGTGGAAAGACTACACAACTATGAAAAAAAGATGTAAAGTATAGATGTATAGACTAGTAGTTGTTATGAATGATAGAAATTGTTTTTTCTTTAAAGAAAGCGGATTCAAATTGTAGTGGAAGAGAAGGGGATACATACTTTTTCGCTACATATATTTGAAAGGGTTTACAATATGATGAAGAAAGAGGCGTGTACATATGAGACGATTAGGTATTTCTATTTATCCAGAACATTCGACAGTAGAGAAAGATAAAGAGTATGTAACATTAGCAAGTAAATACGGATTTACACGTGTATTCACATGTTTATTATCTGTAGATGGCGAAAAAGAGACAATTATAGAAGAGTTTAAAGAAACGATCTCTCATGCAAATGCATTAGGGTTCCAAGTATTAGTTGATATTAGTCCGTCTGTTTTTGAGCAACTAGGTATTTCTTATAATGATTTATCGTTTTTCCATGAACTAGGTGCTTACGGTATTCGTTTAGATGTTGGTTTCTCAGGATTAGAAGAATCGATTATGACGTACAATCCATACGGTTTAAAAATTGAGATTAATATGAGTAACGGTACGAAGTATGTAGATAACATTATGAGTCATAGACCAAATCGTGAAAATTTAATTGGCTGTCATAATTTCTATCCGCATCGTTATTCAGGATTATCATACGATCATTTTATTAAATGCTCGAAACAATTTAAAGATTACGGTATGAGAACAGCTGCTTTTATTTCATCATTCGATGCAACATATGGACCTTGGCCAGTAACAGAAGGGTTATGTACGTTAGAGCAGCATCGCGAATTACCGATGACAACACAGGCGAAGCATTTGTTTGCAACAGAATTAATTGATGATGTTATTATTGCGAATGCTTATGCTTCAGAAGAAGAATTACAAGCACTAGGTACGTTAAATAAAGAGAAACAAACATTTGATATAGAACTATATGATACAACAACAGATTTAGAAAGAATTATCGTATTAGAAGAACCTCATTTTTATCGCGGGGATGTATCTGAATATATGATTCGTTCTACACAAAGTCGTGTGAAATATAAAAAAGAAGAGTTTAAACCGCATAATACGCGTGAAATTAAGCGTGGCGATCTTTTAATTGATAATGAGCAATATGGCCAATATAAAGGTGAATTGCAAATTGCTTTAAAAGATATGGTGAATACAGGAAAAACAAATGTAGTTGGCCGAATTATAGAGGAAGAAATCTTCTTATTAGATTATTTACAAGCTTGGGATAAGTTTGGATTTACGCTAAAGAAATAATGAACGCGGGATAAAAGGGAAAAAACTACTGATTTCAGTGGCTTTTTCCCTTTTATATAAAGAGCGAGAGGAAGAGCTATGACAAAAGTGCATCAGCGATTAATTTCCATTTTAGAGGAGTTTTTAGAAGAGAAATCGATGTTAAATCGAGCTTTTTTAGCGAGCCGTTTACACGTATCAACGAAGACGATTCAAAAGGATATAAAATTATTAAATGATATATTGGAAGAACACGGAGCGAAAATTGAATCACAAAGAGGGAATGGGTACGAACTAGAAATTATACAAACTAAGAAGTTTGAAGATTTTTGCGTAAATGTATTTCAAAAACAGACAGAAAAGATTCCAACTTCTTATGAAGAAAGAGTAGCTTATATTTTACACCGTATTTTAACGACAGATGGGTATGTGAAGCTTTCACAGCTAGCGGAAGAGATTTATGTGAGTAAATCTACTGTAAACTTAATTATGAAAGATGTTACGGATATTTGTAGTCGCTATGAGTTACAAATTGAAAAAAGACCATATTATGGTATACGTATTGTAGGAGAAGAATTTAATATTCGTTCTTGTTTATCACAATATGGTTTGCCACGTTATGACCATACTCCGTTTCATGAGAACTATGAGCAGACGGACACATATTTATCGTTACCCCATATTTCTCTCATCCGCTCAGTTATACTAAAGTATATCGAGGGAGGAACGATATATTTATCAGATATAGAAATTGATAATTTATCAATTCATATTGCGATTGCTTTAAAGAGATGCAGGGATGATCATTACATTCAAGCACTACATGTAGAGGAATCTGAACTTATAATAAAGAAAGAATATAAAATTGCGAAACAGATTTTAGGGAATTTAGGGGAAGAGCTAAAACTTCAATTTCCAGAAGAAGAAATTTTATATGTGACGATGCATTTATTAAGTACTGCTGTTACAGCGAGAGATCGCTATGAAAATGTGGAAGAGCTATTAGGGAAAGACGTATATGCATTCATGCAGCATATTCTTTTCAAAGTAGCGGAAGAACGGAATCTTACTTTTTATTACGATGAAGAATTATTATTTGGTTTTGGTGTTCATTTAAAAACGTTATTAAATCGTTTGAGATATAAGTTAAATACGAGAAATCCTCTTTTGGCAGAAGTGAAAAAAAATTATCCATATGCTTTTGAAATTGCAGTTCTCGTTGGAGATATAATTGGTGAATATATGGGTGAATCCATTCCAGAGAGTGAGATTGGTTATATTGCCATTCACTTTGGTGGGGCGATGAGCCGCTTGCAGGAAAATAATCAAAAGAAAAGATGTTTATTAGTTTGTGCAACTGGTCAAGGGAGTGCACAACTACTGAAATATAAAATTCTATCACATTTCCGAGATAAACTAGAGATTGTAGGTATTACAGGGTACTATCAATTGAAAGTGGAAGATCTTTATAAAGATAAAATAGATTGTATTATTAGTACGATTCATATACCGAGTGGTTTGCCTGTTCCGGTTATAAAGGTAAACTCAATATTTGATGATAAAGAGATTAAATCAATTGGTAAGCAGTTATTTACACATGTGAATGATAGTATGCAGCAATATATTAAGGAAGATTTGATCTTCTTAAATCGTAGTGCTTCTACGAAAGAAGAGGTTATTCAGTTTTTATGTGAGAAAGCTGCTGAGAAAAACTATGTACCCGCAAACTTTTATGCTTCTGTTATGGAGAGAGAGAACACATCTCCTACAGCGGTTGGAAACTTAGTGGCAATTCCGCATCCGATGCAATTATTAAGCGATACGACATTTTTGATGTTTTGTACACTCGATAAGGCGATTGACTGGGGAGATAAAAAAGTACAAGTTATTATTTTATTTAGTGTGAAGCGCAATAATAATGAAGATTTACAAAAGCTTTATGATTTTTTATATGATATTATGTCTAATCAAACTATAATAGAAAAATTGCATCAGGCTCAAGCTGTTGATGATTTTCAAGAAATCTTACTATCATTATGAAAAAGTATATTAAAACTTCCGTTACATAACGGAAGTTTTTTATGTTTAATTGTATGCGTTTTCATAATAAGATGAAAATATAGAAAAAACATAGCTTGGAGGAATTTAAAATGACTGATATGCAAACTCCATTTGCGTTAATTTTACATGGTGGTAACGCGAGAAGCGCGGCACTTGAAGCAATTGCTTTTGCAAGACAAGGAGATTTTCAGAATGCGAGTGAAAAGATGGAACTTGCTAGTGAGGAAATATCATCCGCTCATCGTATTCAAACCGATTTAATTCAAGAGGAAGCAAGAGGCAATCATGCAGAAATAAGTTTATTATTAGTGCATGCACAAGATCATTTAATGAATGCCATTACAGTGAAAGAACTTGCTGAGGAATTTATTACTCTTCATAAACGAGTGGAAGAGAAAGTGACAGTATAATATGTACATTTTATTATGTTGTGCAGCAGGCATGTCAACGAGTATGGTTGTAAGAAAAATGCAAGAAGAGGCAAAGAAACAAGGGAAGGATTATAAAATTAAAGCAGTTGATTCGGAACTTGTGAAACTGGAAATAAAAAATGCTGATGTTGTTTTAATTGGACCACAGGTGAAGTATTTGTTTCCAGCGGTAGAGTTTCTTGCAAAGTCATACGATATACCAGTTGCAATTATAGAGCAGCGAGATTATGGTATGTGTGATGGTTTGAAAGTACTTAAGCAAGCTGAACAATTAGTTTTAGCGTAATTATATTTTTTTAAATATAAACATTATAATGTTATAACTTTTACTTTTGTCAGATTGAACATAGGGAGGGTTATCGATGAATGGTTTTATGAGTTTTATGGAACAGAAGATTATGCCAACAACGCAAAAGATTGCGGGGCAACGACATTTATTAGCAATTCGAAATGGAGTTATTTCTACATTACCGTTAACGATTGTCGGGTCATTTTTCGTTATCTTTTTAAACTTACCAATTGATGCATATATGGAGTGGATTGCACCGTTTCGTCATATTTTAGATATTCCATTCCGATTTACAGTAGGCTTAATGGCTTTATACGCAGCATTTGGGGTAGGGGCCTCACTCGCGAACTTTTATCAGCTCAATCAATTAAGTGCAGGATTATTATCTGTACTCGCCTTTTTACTAGCATCAGTTGAACCAATTCAAATAACAAAAGCTGTACCAGGTGTTATTGATGCAGGAAGATATATTTCAGTAGGGACATTAAGTGCTACGTCTTTATTTGGAGCTATTGTGACAGCATTAATTGCAGTAGAAATTTATCACTTTATGATTAAGCATAATATTTCGATTAAATTACCAGATAGTGTACCACCAGCAGTTGCAAACTCGTTTGCAGCATTAATTCCAACTTTAGTAGTTATTCTTTTATTCTGGGGTATTCGTTACGGTTTGAAATTTGATGTAAACACAACAATCACATATTTAATCGCACCATTAAAATCAGTATTAGTAGGAAATAATTTATTCGGCGGTTTATTAACAGTATTCTTAATCGTGTTCTTCTGGTCGTTCGGTATACATGGCCCAGCGATTTTAGGACCAATCATCCGTCCGATGTGGGATTCAGCAATTCTTGAAAATATGGAAGTATTCACGGCTACAGGAAATGCACATCAGTTACCAAACTTATTTACAGAGCAATTTATTCAATGGTTCGTATGGATTGGTGGATCAGGCTCAACGTTAGCTTTAGTAATTATGTTTATGTTCTCTAAATCTAAGTTCTTAAAAGAGTTAGGTAGATTATCATTCGTACCAGGTTTATTCAATATTAACGAGCCAATTATTTTCGGGGCACCAATTGTAATGAATCCAATCTTAATTATTCCGTTCGTTATTACACCGTTAGTTACAACGACGGTATCATATTTCGCAGTTGTTTCAGGTATGATTCCGCTCATGATGGCGAAGCTGCCATTTACGATGTTAGCGCCAATTGCAGCGATTATTAGTACGGACTGGACAATTATGGCTGGTGTACTTGTACTTGTTAACTTTGTTATCTCATTCGTTATTTACTATCCATTCTTCAAAATGTATGAGAAGCAACAATTAGCAGGAGAGGAGAAAACAGAATGCTCGGAGCAATTATCATCTTAATTACATTCGTGGCGGGGCAGTGTATTGCACATTATTCAAAGTGGGTACAAAGTAAATCGCTATTAGTTTTACTACTTGTGTCGATATTATTTATTGGATGTTCAATGGGGGCTTATGTGGCATTTAGTTTAGAATCACCGTACTTTATCATCGTACCAACGATTTTATGTGCAACATGTTTATCTGCAAAATATAGATTTACGAGCATGACATTAATACAACGTGTGAAGGAGATGCAAAAGCATGGAGCGTAAATTAGGAATTTCACTTTATCCAGAGCATTCAACGAAAGAACAAGATATGGCATACATTTCGACAGCGGCACGCCACGGTTTTTCAAGAATATTTACATGTCTATTATCTGTGAATCGTCCGAAAGAAGAAATTGTAGCTGAATTTAAAGAAATTATTGGGCATGCAAAAGAGTATAATATGGAAGTTATTTTAGATGTAGCTCCGGCTGTATTCGATCAACTTGGTATTAGTTATAGTGATCTATCATTCTTTGCAGAGTTAGGTGCAGATGGAATTCGTTTAGATGTAGGGTTTGACGGGTTAACAGAAGCGAAAATGACGAATAATCCATATGGCTTAAAAATTGAGCTGAATGTAAGTAATGATATTGCCTATTTAGAAAATATCCTTTCGCATCAAGCGAATAAATCAGCTTTAATTGGTTGTCACAATTTTTATCCGCAAAAATTTACTGGTCTTCCGTATGATTATTTCATTCGCTGTAGTGAACGCTTCAAAAAGCATGGTATTCGCAGTGCAGCCTTTATTACATCGCATGCAGCTGACATCGGTCCATGGGATATTAATGACGGATTATGTACGTTAGAACAACATCGTAACTTACCAATTGAAGTACAAGCGAAACATTTATGGGCAACAGGGCTTATTGATGATGTTATTATCGGAAATGCTTATGCGAGTGAAGAAGAGTTAGAGAAACTAGGAAACTTAAATCGTTACATGTTACAGCTAAAGGTACAATTTGTAGACGAAGCGACTGAAGTAGAGAAGAGAGCGACACTGCAAGAATTACACGTAAGACGCGGTGACATAACAGAGTATATGGTACGTTCTACAGAAGTACGTAAAAAGTACAAAGACTATGACTTCCCAGTGCGCGAAAGTGTACGACAGGAAAGAGGGCAAGTTGTAATTGGTAATAACCTATTTGGAAAGTATAAAGGTGAACTACAAATCATTCTGAAAGAAATGCCAATAGATGAACGGAAAAATATTGTCGGTACAATTGCAGAAGAAGAGTTATTCTTACTAGATTATGTAGGAGCTTGGACACAGTTTACTTGTGTGGAATAGGGAAGGTAAGAGAGGGTGCTATAGCATCCTCTTTTTTCTGTTGAAATAGTAGTCTATCGTATATAGAATTCAAAGGGATAGATTTAACTTGGACGGGGGAGAAGGAGAAAGAATGTAAGAATCATAAAAAAAGAGTCAGTCTCAAGGTTGAGACTGACTCTTTTTTATATAGTAATTAGTTTAAAATTTTCACTGTAACTGTTTTACGTCCCCAGTTACTTGATGTACCTTTATCTGGCATTAAAACATCGATTTTATTTCCTTTAATAGCTCCACCAGTATCACCAGCGATTGCTACTCCGTAACCTTCAACCCATACTTTTGAACCTAATGGAATGACACTTGGATCAACTGCAATTAGTTTCATGTTTGGATTAGCTGTTAAGTTATGACCCATAGCTGATTTTACTTGGTCTCCTGCTTTGTAACCATTTTCAAGTGGATCCGCTGTGTAAGCTGTTGCTTGAACTCTTAATTCACGAGAAGAAGATGGTGCACTTGTTTCAGTTTCTTTTGCAACAGGTTGTTGTGTAGCTGGTTTTTGAGCTTTAGCCGCTTCACGAGCTTTAGCTGCCTCTTGAGCCTTAGCTGCTTCACGAGCTTCAGCTGCTTCTTGAGCCTTAGCTTCTGCTTGAGCTTTAGCCGCTTCACGAGCCTTAGCTGCTTCTTGAGCTTTAGCTTCTGCTTGAGCTTCAGCTTCTGCCTGAGCTTTAGCTGCTTCACGAGCTTTAGCTGCTTCTTGAGCCTTAGCTTCTGCTTGAGCTTTAGCTGCTTCAGTTGCTTCTTGAGCTTTAGCTGCTTCACGAGCTTTAGCCGCTTCTTGAGCCTTAGCTTCTGCTTGAGTTTCAGCTGCTTCACGAGCTTTAGTTGCTTCTTGAGCCTTAGCTTTTGCTTGAGTTTCAGCTACTTCACGAGCTTTAGTTGCTTCTTGAGCCTTAGCTTTTGCTTGAGTTTCAGCTACTTCCCCGGCTTTAACTGCTTCACGAACTTTAGCTGTATCTTGAACGTTAGTTACTTTTTCAGCTTTAACTACTGGCTGAACTTTAACTGGTGCTTTTCCTGTTAAGTAAGGAATGTGTACATAAGCTGTTTGGCCGTTATATTCAAATTGGATCCAATCATTTTGTACTTGGTGTGTTGTTTCGATTACATCATCTTTTTTCAATTTACCAAGAATCGCTGAATCTGTATTTGCTCCAGCACGTACGTTTAATACGTTTGCTGTTACGTAGTAAGTATCTTTTGTGTAGTCAGCGCTTATGAAAGCCTCTTTACCACTATTTAATTTAACTTTTGACCATCCGTTTTCTGTATGTAAAACGTTAACTTTATATCCATCTAATAACTTTCCGACAACTTGTGATTCAGTAGTTGGGTTTTCTCGTACATTTAGTACATCAGTCGTTACGATTGTTTCTGCTTTAGCAGATGTTGTGAAAATCCCAAGACCAAAAACCGCTGCTGTTGCTATACCCATAAATTTTTTCATAATAGCCTCCATTGCATTTGTTTTCGTTGACCTCATTATAGCAACCATTATTTTCTTATTTGCGGAAAACACAAAACTACAAAGCATTCGTAACGAGGCATTAATATTCTGTAATAATTCCATTAATGTCCTGATAGCGTTTTCTTTGCGTTTTTGAGGGGATTAGAACATACGATTCATAAAATCAACACTTTTTTAATTACTAATAGATTAATGATGTATCAGTTGTGTTACTAGAATGTTTCTGTAACGTTACAAAAAAGGGGTATTTAACTATTTGAATCGCAATGTAGTTATGAAAATATAATCTTCTTGTGTGTGAAGTCGTATATATAGGGGGGATTTTAATGAAATAGAGATATAATTGTTACAAAATAAGTTGTAGTATGGAAAAAATTACGCCTTGAATTTGTTCTTTTACATATTATTTTTGCAATAATAGGATTGCTTGATAGCTTTCGTGAGAAATGAAAGTTTAAATGATAAAAAGATAATCGCAACATGAAACATATATAATAGAAGAAACATGAATTAAAGGGATGATATCGTTATGAATTGGTTCGTGAGTTGCAGTAGAATTATCCCGCTATTTGTGGGCAGTAAAACCCTCACCTCAAAATTCGGCTGAAGCAAAGAAGTTAGGTGGGAGATTAACTGCCCGTAAAAGCCCGATTGGTGAAGGCTAATAATCAGTGGGGGATGAACAAAACCCCCACTGATTATAGTTTCACTTTATATAATAGAAGTTAGAGGTTCTTATTTTTGTTAAAACATCGATGAAATTACATTTGCCTTCAACAAAATAAAAAACGTAGGAGTGTAAACTCCTACGTTTTTTTATTTACTCATATCGTAAACATTCAATTGGATCAAGTTTAGCAGCTTTGTTTGCTGGTAGTAAACCGAATGCAATACCGATTAGCATTGAGATACCTACTGAAAGAAGTCCAAGTTCTTTTGAGATAACGAGTGGCCATCCGGCAAAGATTGAGACGATCCAAGCGAAGAAAATACCAAGCATGAATCCGATGAAACCACCGAGTCCTGTTAAAATACAAGATTCAATTAAGAATTGTGTTAATACTTTACCGCGCGTTGCACCAAGTGCTTTACGAATACCGATCTCACGTGTACGTTCTGTTACAGATACAAGCATGATGTTCATTACACCGATACCACCAACAAGTAAGGAGATAGCGGCAATGCCACCGAATACCATTTTCATCATACCGATGGATTCGTCTAATTGCTTCGTAAATTCACCTAAGTCCTGTGCTTCGAATTTGTGCTCGAATTTAGGAGCTTTCATGTCGTTTAAAACAGAAACAGCTTGTTTTTCTACACTTTTACGTTCTGTTGGAGAGGTCATTGTTAATTTTACAGAGTCATACTCATTTACTCCTGAAATGACAGGCGCGTTTTCAAGAGATGTATAACCTTCAGGCATAGCCATTCCAAATTCGTTTTTCGTTTCGTATACACCGACTATTTTATACGGCTTTCCTTTTACATCTGTGTATAAATTTGATTCCCAACCACTAAATAATTTGTTGAAAGCTTCTTCATTTAATATAACAGCAGGGATTGCTTGGTTTAATTCGCTGTCGTTTAATTCACGACCGTGAACTAATTTTATTTTCGAATCTGTCATAAAGGCGCCTGTTCCACCTTTTAAATCAAGAGAGACATCTTTTGAACCAGAAGATGCTTTTACTTTCATACTTACATCTGGATAAACATCTTTAACGCCTGGTACAGTTTGAAGACGTTTTAGCATATCAGGTGTGATTTTGGCACTATCAGTTCCATAATCAGGGTTGTTGTAGTAAATCGTTACTTCAGTATCTTTTCCTTGGCCTAACTCTTTTTTAAACTTTGCATTTGTACCATCACCCATTGAAATGATAGTAATAATGGCGCTAATACCGATAATAATACCTAGCATTGTTAATATAGAACGCATTTTATGAGCAAAGATAGAGGAAAGGGCCATGCGTATATTTTCACTCGTGTTCAAAATTAACCTCTCCAATCTTGGACGATATTTCCGTCACGAATTACAATTTGACGTGCTGCCGCTTCCCCAATTTCACGATCGTGGGTAATCATAATGATTGTTGAGCCTTGTTTGTTTAATTCGTAAAAGAGATCCATAATTTGTGTACTTGTTTTCGTATCAAGTGCACCCGTCGGTTCATCTGCTAAGAGAAATTTCGGGTTATTTACGATTGCACGTGCGACTGCGACACGCTGCTTTTGTCCACCTGACAATTCATTTGGTAAGTGAGTAGCACGATCAGCTAAACTGACTTTTGTTAAAGCTGCTAATGAGCGCTCACGTCTTTCTTTTTTATCGACTCCAGCGTAAATAAGAGGTAGTTCTACATTTTGAAGTGCTGTAAGTCTCGGTAATAACATAAAGTTTTGGAATATGAATCCGATCTCTTTATTACGAACATGTGCAAGTTCTGTTTCAGACATGTTTGAAATGTTTTGACCAGCTAGTTCGTACGCACCTGTCGTTGGTTTATCTAAGCAACCTATAATGTTCATTAATGTTGATTTACCAGAACCAGATGGTCCCATAATAGAAGTGAATTCTCCTTGGTTTAGTGTTACATCAATTCCGTGTAATATTTGAACGGACTCTGCACCATTTTGGAAAGATTTCGTGATGCCTTTTAAGTTAATCATTGAGTGACAACCTCCATACCGTCTTTTAAGTCTTTTTCAGGTTTAGAGATAATTTCCTCTCCTTTTTTCACTCCAGAAACTTTTGCTTCGCTATCTGTCTCGAATTCAACAGTAACTGCTTGTTCTTTCGCTTTACCGTCTTTTACAACGAAGACAACATTTTTGTCACCTTTTTTCACAATGCTGCTTTTCGGAACAATCGTACCAGTTGCTTCGCCAGATTTACTTGTTACGTAAACATGGAAGCCGTTTTGTAATTCTTCACTATTATCTAATGTGACAGTGAATTGATAATTAGAAACAGTTTTATTTTCGTCCATGCTCTTTAATGGTGTAGAACCGATTTCTGTTACTTTTCCTGTCCAAGTCTTACCAGCGACAGTTTTTGATGAAACAGTTACTTCTTGCCCAACTTTCATACTAGCAAGTTCATATTCAGAAAGTTGACCTTTTACTTTAAATTGACCAGCGTGACGAAGTGTAATGCCACTCATACCTGTTTTTTCATCAGCAGTTTTTACGATATCATCAATTACACCGTCGGTTGGACTCGTTACAGAAAGTGTGTTTACTTTCTCTTTTGCTACTTTAATCATTTCATCAGCTTTTTCTACTTCAAACTTTTTCATTTCAAGTTGTGATTCTAATTGCCCAACTTCAATTTCTGATGCTTTTAATGCTTCAGCGGGAAGGCCTGCATTTTTATCTTTTTGTAATTTTTGTTTCGCTGCATCAATTTGTTTTTGATATAATGTCACTTCTTTTTGTGCAATTTTCTTTTGCATTTCTGCTTCTGTTACACCTTGTTTAGCAGTAGGGTCATTATATTTAAATAGAAGCTGCCCTTTTTTCACTTCGTCACCTTTTTTAACAGCTAATTCATACGTACCTTTTGTTGGATCAAATGAAATTGTTTCGATGCCGTTTGGAATGACTTCACCGCCAAATTTTTGCGCGTTTTCAATTTGTTTTTCTGTTACTTTATATCCGCTATATGCCATTGCTACTTCTGAACTACCGCCAGCTAAAGCAAAATATGATCCAGCTGCAATTCCGATCGCTACTACACTAGTAATTAACACTTTATTTTTCTTCTTCATCTATTTATCACCTTTTCGTTCGTTTTAGTATCTACATTAAGTATAAAAGAGGTGAAGAATCTGACAAATCGTTTTAGCTTACAATAACCTTACAGTTTTGTAAGGTATGAATATCTAAATGTAAGGTAGAGGTTGTCCTAGCTAGTTTAAGCAAATGAATTGACTCGTTGTTTCTTTCTAACAATAATATTGTATGAAGGAGAGGAGGAAGGAAGATGGAAGCTTATTTTAGTGCGCATCCATTAAAACCATTTATTCCGTACTCGAGGCAACATGTCATTATATTATTTATTATGTTGGTGGGGATATTTTTTCTGTATCAATACCAAGATTTATTGCGTCAAAGTGAGTGGAATATAACGGTTCGATATGCAATTGCATTTCTATTTATAGGGAGTGAGATTGGACTTCATATGTGGGAATGGAAAGCTGGGATTTTTGAGCTAGGCACTTCATTACCATTTGAGTTATGTACGATTAGTTTATTGTTAGCATCGATTATGATTGTAACGAAAAGCTATCGAATATATGAGATTGTGTTTTTTACAGGGATTATCGGTGCATCGCAAGCTATTTTAACACCGAACGTGCAATATGCTTTTCCGCATTTTCGCTTTATAGAATTCTTTATCGCACATATATTGCTCATTTGGGCACCACTCTTTATGACATGGGTGGAAGGATATCGTCCGACATTACAATCTATTAAGCGTACGATGGTATTTTTAAATATATTGATTCCAATTGTTTCGTTTGTGAATTACAAAACAGGCGGTAATTATATGTTTTTAGCTCGTAAGCCAGAAACTGCTTCATTACTCGATATGTTAGGGCCGCATCCTTACTATATCATTTCATTAGAAATAGCTGCGCTTATGGGATGTTTTATTTTGTATATGCCGTTTGTGAAAAGAGAAGGGCATGCGCATAAAGAATCACTAGGATCATAACCTAGTGATTTTTTATCTTATAAATATTTACAATTCAGAAAATTAAGAATAAAATTAGAGGGTAAATTACATATAGAGAGAAGGGAAAACGTGGTCAAAAAAGTTTTTTTGAATGGGATGGAAGTGACGATTCAATTTATTATTTCGATTTTGGGTATTATTTGTTTAGGGGCACTGCCGAAGTTGTTTTATGGATTTGAGCTGCATGTATCAGAGTACATAAAGAGTTTAAAAGAAGTATTTGCGAACTTAATGGATTTCTCCAATTTGCAATATGTGAGAGATAAATTTTTATTCCCACAGTTGTTTGTCCATTATAAAGAAACGATTGTTATTTTTTTGGCCGCTTTTTTCATTTCATTATTTGTAGCATTTTGTATCGTTTATATGATTATGAGTAGTTCACCGCGTATACAACATCGAATTAAATCATTTCTCATCTTCCTAGAATCCATTCCAGACATTCTTCTTATTTTAGTATCACAAATTTTAGTTATATGGTTTTTTAAACAAACAGGTTTTTTACCTTTTCAAATTGCGTCAATTGGAGGCGAGTCGATTAGAGGATTGCCAATATTTTGTTTGAGTATACCGACTACGATTATGTTTGTAAAAATGTTAGTGCTTCGTTTTGAAAATGAGCTAGAAAAAGATTATGTACTATTTGCTAAGGCGAAAGGGCTGGATCGCTTTCATATTTTAAATCGTCATATTTTACGAAATGTGTTGCTTAGTACACTTTTCTTTGCGAAAACGAATGTTTTTTTTATGTTATCTAATTTATATATTATAGAATGGATTTTTAATACGGGTGGTATTTTTATGTTTTTGAAATCTTATGAAGGTATTAGGGTTGAGGTTTTCATCGTTAGTGTGCTGCTTATTTATATTCCGATTTTTATTTTATTCAAATTGTTTCATTATCTCATTCCAGCTGCGATGAAGGAGAGATTATAATATGTGGACGTATATAAAACGTGATAAAAGATTTTGGATGAGCATTGGATTTCTTCTCATATTAGTTCTTTTGAGCATCGGAAATACGATATGGAATGGTGGGCACATTAGACAAGTTACACTGCAATATGATGCGGATGGAAATCCAGAAGTACCACCGTTTTCACCTTCATTACAATTTTTACTCGGGACAGACCGGAAAGGATATGACCTTTTACATTTAGTCATTGAAGGCGCGAAGTGGACGATTGGGATATCTATTTTAATTGCGGCACTTAGAATGGTAATAGGTGTATTTTTTGGTGTTGTACTCGGAACGTACATAAAAAGAGGGTTTTCAAAAATCGAGGCTTTTTTTGATAGTTTTACAGTTATTCCGACAGTTATGATTGCGTATTTCTTTCTTCACTCTGTGAATACCTTTGGAAGTGGAGAGGAAACAACAACCTTTTTTGAAAGAGCTTCATTTCAAGTGGTATTACTTGTAATGCTTGCGATGCCGGTTATTGCACTGTATGTTGCGAAGGAAGTTCGTAAATTACAAACGGAAGAATTTATTGATGCCGCGCGCATATTAGGCGGATCGAGAAGACGTATTGTTATAAAACATCTTTTTCCGCATCTCTATATGACGTTTATACTCGTATTTCTTCAACAGTTTACGCAGACTCTTACTATTTTACTGCACTTAGGGTTACTGGAAGTATTCTTTGGTGGAACAGTTAACTTTATGGGGCCGGTGGAAGAAGTGGAATCTTATACGCATGAATGGTCAGGTTTAATTGGAGTATACTTTAGGTCATTAACAGTGCATCCATGGATTCCTCTCGTCCCAATTACATTTTTCGGGCTTACTATTTTTTCAGGAAATATGATTGTGAAAAGTATAGAAGAGGCGATGTTGAAAGTAAGATTAGGAGGAGAGAGAAAGAGGAAAGATGTAGAAGAGGAACAGCCTGCTGTGCAGTCAAAAGAAGAGTTATTTACTTTTAAACATACGATGTGAAGAGCCTAGGAAACTAGGTTCTTTTATTTTGTTATATTACAATATTGTAAGAGAGGTGTAATGAAAATCGATAGGGAGGAATTTTTTTTCGTATACACTGCATGTATAGAGACATGCGAGAGCGGATGGAGGTATACGATGGATTTTTTAGAAGTATCAAAGCGTAGTATAAAACGAAATATGAAAGATTATTTTCTATACTTTATTTCATTAGTAGGCAGCATTATTATTTATTTTACATTCGTATCGATTAAACGAAATGAAAGTGTAGTAGCTCTTTTAAAAGAGTCAGATAAGGTGGAAACGACATTTACGTTTGCACAAATATTATTGATTATCTTTTTGACGATATTTATTTTTTATTGTAATAGCTTCTTTTTACGAAAGAAGAAGAAAGAAATTGCATTGTATAGTTTATTAGGAATTCGTAAAGAAGAAATTGCAAAGTTACTCTTTTATGAAACATTACTAGTTGGTGCTGCGGCAAGTGTATTAGGTATTATTTCTGGTTTATTTATAGCGAATATATGTGCAGGGCTTCTTGTGAAGTTAATGGGAAGTGCGTTTACGTTCACATTTACGATTTCATTTTTATCTATAGTAGAAGTCCTTATAACGATAGGTGCGATTTTCTTTATTGCATCATGGAAAAGTAAAAAGTTAATTTATGAGCATCGTTTAGTTGAATTACTATATGGTGAAAATCAGAAGGAAGAGGCACCTACGTATTCAAGTAAGAAGGCAAAACGAGCGATTGTTTTATTAATTACAGGTTATAATAATTGCGTTACTCACACAAGTTTTTGGGTTTGGAGCAATTTTTATTACAGGTCTACTTATTTTTGGGTGTATTGTAAAAGGTACGTTTTTACTATTTGAGCAATATACAGTGAAATCACTCCATAAAATAAAGGGAGATAAAACGAAATATTGGAATGGAACGAACATTTTATCGATTTCTTCACTGTTCTTTAGAATAAAAGGGAACGTAAAGATGCTTGCGTTATTATCTTTATTAAGTGCAGTGACGTTATGTACAATTGGGATTAGTTCTAGTATGTATTATGGGGCTCAGAAAACGGCGACATTAATGAATCCAGTTAGTTATGAGTATGTAACAACTGGAAAGGAATTAGATAAGAAAGTTAGAGAAGAAATTCAAAAACATGAGTTAGGAATAAAAAATGAAACGTCCGTAGCTTTACTTTCTATGCAAGGGAAGATAGATGGAGAACAAATATTAACTGGGTATTTAATAGGTAATGGTAATGTACAAGTTATAAAAGAGTCGGATTTTAATAAATCAGCTTCTATGTTAGGGAATAAAAAAGCTGTGCTTCATTCGGAAAAGGAAGCAATTTTATTAGATCCGTATAAATCATATAACATTGAAAAGAATTCGCTTGAAGGAAACAACGTGTCCTTTGAAGGGATGAAGAATGGTATAACAATTGTTGAGCATCGTGAGGAAACAATTGTTAGTGCGAAACTTGCGCCAGTTGGACTTGTTGTTCAAGACTCGTTATTTAATAAGTTGCAGCAAGGAAATGCTGTTTCAAAGGTAAGTGGATTTATCGTTGAAGGAAACGGTAGTAGAGAGCTAACGAAAGAGCTAGAGACTATTCTTTTTAAGGAAGCGAAATTCCAATCATTTGAACAGGCGAGTCAAGCTGAGTTGCAAGATGGTGCAGTGTTGTTATTTGCAAGTGTATTTTTAGGGATTGTTTTTATTCTTGCTACTGGCTGTATTTTATACTTTAAACAAATAACAGAAGCGCTGGCAGAGCGACCAGCATATGGAATGTTAAAGAAAATCGGACTAACGAAAAGAGAAGCAACAGAGTCTGTAAGAAAACAAGTAGGAGCGATTTTCGTAGTACCATTACTGCTTGCGATTTGTCATACATTCTTTGCATTTTTAAGTTTGATGGGCTTTACAGGGATGTTTGAATATAGTCTTCCTTTACTAGGTAGTATAGGAGTGTATATCATGATTTACTTAGGCTACTATATGTTAACTGTTCGCTCATATACAAATACTGTATTCAGCGATAGAAAATAAAAAGAAGCAAGCATGGATTTCATGCTTGCTTGTTTTCTTTATTTTGTAGAAACTTCACCTGCAGCTTCTGTTTGTGGAATACAGTATCCGATTATACCACCGATTATTGCTGGAACGATCCAGCCGATTCCTAAGTTATAAAAAGGAATTGTGTGTACGATATTAGCGATAAAACTTGGTATCATTCCCACATTATCAAGTGCATGAATACAGCTAATAATGAATGCTGCGATCATCGCTCCGATATAGACAGAAGGTTTACGTTTCGTATATTTATCGATAAATGATACGAAAATTAAAATGATTGTAATTGGATATAAAATAATTAATACGGGTAATGTAATTTTGATTAATAAACTTAATCCTAAGTTTGAAATAACGAAGCTAAAAATACAAACGTATAGTACAAGCTTCTTATATGAAACATTTGTTAATACTGTTGTGAAATAGTTGGCGAATGCACTTACAACACCGATTGCAGTCGTTAAACAAGCAGCTATAATTGCGATACTTAATAAAACATTACCGCTTGTCCCAAAGAATTGATACATAATAGTTGCTAATAGTTGACCGCCATTTTCAAATTGTCCTAAGTTTCCGTTTGAAGCGCCGATATAACCTAGTAAGAAGTAAACAATTGTTAAGAAAAGAGCCGCAATGCTTCCGCAAATAATTGTATATTTCGCAATGGATTTCTTATCTTGTATACCGTTTTGGCGAATTGCATTTACAACAATCGTTGATAATACGAGAGCTCCGATTGCATCTAATGTTAAAAAGCCTTCGAGAAATCCTTTGAAAAATGGGATTTCTTTATAGTCACCAACAGGTTCTGCGAACGATACTGGTGAAAGAATCGCCTTTGTTGCCATAATTGCAATAATTCCAAGCAAAATTGGCGTTAATATTTTTCCGATATGATCTACTAATTTGGATGGATTTAACGATAAGAAGTAGACGACTATAAAGAAAATCGCACTAAAAACTAACATAGAGTACCATTGATCTGGGAAAAGTGGTGTAATCCCAATTTCATAAGATACAGTTCCAGTTCGTGGAATAACAAATAGTGGGCCGATGGAAAGATAAATAATGATAGCGAATACTGCTGCGAATTTTGGGTGAACACGGCTCGCTAAAGTATTAAAACTACCACCAGCAAGGGCAACAGCGACGATAGCTAGTAAAGATAAACCGACATCTGTAATAATAAATCCTGTAATGGAAACCCACATATTTTCTCCGGAAGAAAGACCGAGAAGAGGCGGAAAAATCATATTACCAGCACCGAAGAAAACTGCGAATAGTAATAAACTAATCGAAAGTATTTGCGCTGGTTTTAAAGTTGTACGCATATAAAGAAAAGCCTCCTAATGAGCGTTTTTTTGTCGAAAATTCAAATAATTTGTCGATTGACTGTTATTATTTTAAAGGTCTGATGACTAGAAAGCAAGAGGGAATTTTAAAAATATTTTAAAATAATGCGTAAAATTGAATAAATATACTATTTATATGTTAATGAGGAAGGATTTTACTTTTAACGTAAAAAAACACATATCGCTAGGATATGTGTATTAAAAATAAATTTGCCTATCACGTTCTTCTTTTAAAATTTCTACAGCCTCTCGGAAACGTTGAGAATGGACAATTTCTCGTTCGCGTAAAAAGCGTAAGCTATCATTTATATCGGGATCGTCTGATAAATCAATTAGCCATTGATAAGTCGCTCGTGCTTTTTCTTCAGCTGCAATATCCTCGTATAAATCTGCGATAGGATCTCCTTTCGCTTGAATGTAAGTGGCAGTAAAAGGAACACCACCTGCATTATGGTAAAACAAGGCGCTATCATGATTCGCATAATGCGCGTCTAATCCGGCAGCTTTCATTTGTTCAGGTGTTGCATCTTTTGTTAATTTATAAATCATTGTAGCAATCATTTCTAAATGTGCGAACTCTTCTGTACCAATATCAGTTAGTAAGCCAACGACTTTGTCAGGAATTGTATAACGTTGATTTAAGTAGCGAAGAGCAGCAGCCAGTTCGCCGTCCGCACCGCCATATTGTTCAACTAATAATTTGGCGAGTGCTGGATTACAAGTACTCACCTTAACAGGATACTGTAATTTTTTTTCATAAATCCACATAGTTTCTCTCCTTTATCCCGCTATTTGCTGCCCGTAAACTCCACTTGATTAAAGTTTCATTTTATATTTGCCATGGCCACGGTCCTTGGCTCCATTGCCATGGAGCGTTAGAATAACTATTTCCGAACTGCTGAAGTGGCCCGTATTTTTCTTCAATTTTTTGTTGTAATACTCTTCGTTTATAGGAGAAATCATTGAATTGATTTATAGCTGCAGTATCGTCGGGGTGCGTATCTAAATAGAGGGTAAGTTCAACTAATACAAAGTCTAGTTCTTGTAGTTCTTCAATCCATTTGTAATATTCATCAGGCAATGTTTGTGTCACGTTTTTATTCACCGTCCTTTTTTGTGAGGATTTTCATAAAAATCATAAAAAGCAGGCCATAAAGTCCCTTTTCTTAAAGCTTCGTTTGGTGGGAATTGGGGTAAGTTAGGTGGTTGAAAGCCCATAAATAGGTGTGGGGGAGTTGAGTAGTATTTCTTTCCAATTGGAGGGCAAGGATCATTTGGACCGTGATAAGGTATGTAAGATTTCATGAATTTATCCATGTTACACGCCTCCTTTATAAATGAAATATTCATCACTATGTATTGTATTCGTACATAATTGCAAATTATGACTCATATAGAAAACTAAAAGGGGCAGGGGGAGTGCGGATGGAAAGTGTTACAACATGTATTGTCTTAGAATCTAAAAACTTAAAGGAAACATTATATTTTTATGAAGGAATTCTAGGGTTTAAACCGAGCGAGGAGAGGCCACAAATACGTGTAACAGGTGTGTGGTATGATATTGGTTTAACGAGAATTTGTTTTGTTGTAAACAGGGGACTGGGAGAGTATAGAGAAACTGTAACCTCATCAGTGAAGGAACTATTGTTAAAAACTACAAATATCGAGCGGTTAAAGAAAAAGTTAGCGTTTTATCAAATATCATTTGTAGAAAAGCGCCGCGGGGAAGAAGTTAAAATAATATTTCTTGATCCAGATGGTTATACACTCCAATTTACTTCAATAGAGAACGTGAAAGAGAGCTTTTTGCAATGTAATAATCTGAATGGTGAATGAAAAAAATATTGACAAGCTTAGGTAAATATTTTAATGTGATTGTATAAAATTGTGTATCTAAAGGGGAGTAACTTATTACAGTAAAGTCGTCATTACAGGGAGAAACCCTCGGCTTTATTGGCAACGATTCGTTGTTAGTGAGACCTTTACCAGCAATGGTAAAGGCCCCTTCTTGTCTTTTTTAGGACCCTTACCATATTTGGTAGGGTCCTTTTTGTATACAAAGAGAGGAGAAATAAAAATGAAAAAACTTATAAGTAGATTAAGAGTTGTATTTCATGTCCGCCGTTTTGTTCCATTCCTATTTGACTTTTTTACTTCAAAAGAGGTTTCAATAAAGAAGAAAATTTTATCTATTGCTTTTTTAGTTGGTTATGTAGCGATGCCGCTCGATTTAATTCCAGACTTCCTACCGTTCATTGGTATTTTAGATGATATTGGAATTGTGTTATTTATTTTGAACCGAATTGTAAAGATGGCGCCAGTTCAATTACAAGAAAAGCATAACGTAAACGTAGGATAGGAGTTGAAAATATGGAGCAAATTATTTTAGATATAATCGAGTTTTTAAAGCAGTTTTCTTATTTTGGAGTTGTGTTAGCATTAACGTTTGAATTTATTCCAGCAGAAGTAGTTTTGCCCATGGTTGGGTATTGGGTATATGAGGGAGATATGAATTTTTGGCTAGCTGTATTAGCTGGAACGCTTGGCGGAACGACAGGACCTTTAACGTTATATGCGCTCGGGTATTACGGTGGTCGTCCTCTATTAATAAAATACGGGAAATACTTCTTCATTAAAGAAGAACAAATTCAAAAAGCAGATGATTTCTTTGAAAAATATGGACCGGTTGTAGCATTTGTTGGACGCTTTGTGCCAGGAGTTCGAACGCTTATTTCCGTTCCATGTGGTATGGCGAAAATGAACATATGGAAATTTAGCATATATACATTTGTAGCAATGTTCCCATTAACGACTTTGTATATTTATTTTGGAATGAAATTAGGTCCGCATTGGGAAAAAGCAGCGGGTGTTGTTGGACAATATATGCTACCGATATTAGTCGTCGTTCTTATTATTGTAGGTGGTATTTTAATCTATAAATTTATGAAAAAACGAAACAGATCGGAATCTATCTAGTCATTGGTAATGGAATTTGCATATTTTTTGAAAATAGATGAATAGTACAGGCAAAAGACTCTGAGGGACATACACATATAGGGAATATAAAAGAGAGAGGGGAAACAACTATGTCTTGTGAGTGCTCAGGGTCAGCATTAACTTGCTGTCCAGATAAAAATTATGTGCAAGATAAAGTGTGTAGTCCGTGGTCTGCTACTGTAGTTGCAACAGCAATTGATAATGTTCTTTATACAAATAATATTAACCAAAATGTAGTTGGTACTGGTTTTGTTAAATATGATGTTGGTCCAGGTCCAATTACTGTAGAAGCGCTTGATTCTGCTGGGGCTACAATTGATACACAAACATTAAACCCAGGAACGAGTATCGCTTTTACGTATCGCCGCTTTGCTAGTATACAAGTTGTGCTACCTGCAACACCTGGTGGAACGTATCAGGGAGAATTTTGTATTACAACACGTTATCCACTTTCATAGTAGAATAGGAGAGGATCGAAATGGGAATGAGAAGTTCCGGTTTGTCTTGTTGTTCTAATAAAACACTTGTGCAAGATCAAGTATGTACAGACTGGTCTATTACAGGTGCTGGTACTCAAATTGTATATACGAATAATATTACACAAGAAGTATATGGTTCAGGTTATGTGAAATATGATGTAGGCGCGAATCCCATTACAGTTGATTTTTTAGTCGGTGCTACAGTAGTTGATACAATTACTGTACAACCACAAAGTAGTGGTACTTTCACTGTACGATATTTTACTACTGTCCGAATTACTACGACAGGAACAACTGTTAATCAAGGCGAGTTTTGTATTACAGTACGTTATCCAATTTCATAAAAAAAGCATACCGTAAATGGTATGCTTTTTTTAAATTGAGGAAGTAATAAAATTGGTATTCTATAAGCAACATGTAAATTGGCAACAGTACTTGCCTTCTAAATATAGTGAAGGATTATTTTGTATATTAATAATACTAACGGATTTTAAATCTTTACCTGTGTAAGATATTGTATTGCCAGGAAACACAGTGAAAATATTGGTTACTGCTCCAATGATTTGAATTGTAATTGCTTCAGTGCTGCTAGTACTATTGTAAACCGAGACAGTACCTGATATAAGCAGTATCCCATCACTTTGCCACAGTATCATTGATTGTAGTGCATCTTTGGTAGAGGGAATGGTGTTGTTAGTTATGAGGAAATTACCTGCAAATTCATTTGTTACTCGCTCACAACTTGGATTTGGAGGAGGGGGCGGTGGACAAGGGTCTGGACAAATGATAGATAAAGGAGCGAAACAGCCAATATTTTTTTTGTTCTTCAATACAACCCCTCCTTTTTAAGTTGTCTTTTACTACTATTAAATGTAGAAGCATGGCCGATGTGTTAAGAAAAGAAGAAAATTTTTAAAATTAAGATTGTCTAATAGGCTTACAGCTTAACTTATCATTAATGTTATAGAAAAGATTATATGTGAATAGACATGGGAAAAGAATGATCAGACTCTTTTAGACAAAAGGTGGTTGTATACAATAGTACGAGTAATGTTGGACTTAACACTTAATTAACTGTATATTTACAAAAAACTAATAAAATTCATTTGTTATTTAAACGATATTAATATGTTTAAGATAAAATAGCCCTTGTAATGAATCAATTATTATGAGGAGGATTCACGTGGAAAGAACTGCTTTACGAAAAGTAAAAGGTCTTATTGGATTATTAATGGTGTTTGTATTGGCATTTGTATCATTACCGTGGAGTACGTCGGTTAAAGCGGAGGAGAAAAAGCAAGAAAAGGCACCAAGTGAGAAGAAAATCGTTTTCCCAGTTGTAAGTGATGTGCATATTAAAGATAGTGGAACAGATGATACGTTCCGCTGGAAAAGAGCGATTGAGCAATTTAATACGCTTGCACCAAAGCAAGATGCGTTTGTCATTGTAGGTGATTTTACTGATTCGGGTTCAGTAAAGCAATATGATCGTTTCATGCAAGTGTATAACGAAAATGCAAATAAAGATGCGGTACGAATGAATTCTCTAGGTAATCATGATTATTGGAACGGCTTATCTGTAGAGGGAGCACAGAAGCGTTTCTTAGAAAAGACAGGAATGGAATCGGTTTATTATCATAAGGTGGTAAAAGGGTATCATTTCCTTGTTATGTCTCCAGAGGATGGGACAACACATGGCTATTATTCGGACAAGCAAATTAATTGGTTAAAAGAAGAAATGGCAAAGGCACAAAAAGATGATCCAGAAAAACCGATTTTTGTGTTTTTACATCAACATATTAAAGATACAGTGTACGGTAGCCAAGAATGGGGAACGAAAGATAGTGCGAAAATTAATGCGGTATTAAAAGAATATCCACAAGTCATTACGTTTTCAGGTCATTCGCATTATCCGTTAGATGATCCAAGATCGATTCATCAAAAAGACTTTACGTCTGTTGGAACATCTTCTGTAAGTTATATGGAAGTTGAAGGTGGTAAAGTACAAGGAAATATCCCGTCAGGAGCTAGCACGTTAAGCCAAGGTCTATTAGTAGAAGTGGATGATAAAGAAGTAACGATTAATCGCCGCGACTTCCATACGAATTCTTGGACAGGTGAACCTTGGAAAATTAAATTACCATCAAAGAAAGAAACATTTACTCATGTAGAAGATCGTGATAAAGAAAAACCATACTTTGCAAAAGATGCAAAGCTTGCTGTATCAAATGTAACGGAAAATGCGGCAATAGTAACATTCCCGCAAGCATTGGACAACCTTCTTGTTCATTCTTATCGCTTGCAAGCAAAGGATAAACAAACAGGTGAGATTAAAAATAAGCTATTAGCGTTCTCTGAGTTTTATCGTGATCCAGTTCCAAAAGAACTTACATTTACACTGGCAGGATTAGATGGCGGGAAATCATATACACTTGAAGTAGTTGCAATTGATTCGTTTGGCAATGAAAGTGAGCAACCATTAACTGCAGAAATCATAACGAAAAAAGAGAATATTGATCCGAATGTGAAAGTACCAAAGGCAGACGTTTTTGATGTGAATTTCTTAGATGGTACATTTAAAGATAACTCACCGTTTGGAACAAAAGGTGATGTGAAAGGAAATGTATCTATTGAATATGATAAAGCGTTGAAAACAAATGTAATGAAATTAAATGGAAAAGCAAATACATTTGGGTACCTTCCATTTTCAGCAACACAAAAAGAAAAAGTAGCAAATTCATTTACGTTAGAAACTGTATTTTCAATGAATGAAATTCGCGGACAAGGTATTTTGCAAAATACAGAGAGCGGTGGAATTGGTTTTGAGTCTACAGGAAGTGGATATGTAGAATTATGGGCTCATATTGGCGGAAGTTATAAACGTGTAGGTGTTCAATTAGAAGCAAACAAAACGTATCATTTAACAGGAACGTATAATGGAAGTGAAGTAGCAATTTATGTAGATGGTAAAAAAGTAAATAGTCAGCCAGCTCAAGGGAAAGTATATCACCCGAACGTACCATTTGCACTTGGTGCAGATCCAGATAGCAATGGAAATGGTGGTATTCCGTTAAATGGACAAATTGCGTTAGCAAAATTATATAGTAAAGCATTAAGTTCTTCAGAAGTATTAGCAGCATATAACGAATTTTCTAATCGTACAAAATTAGAGCAAGTAAATGCGTTATATGAAGAGAGTGGAAAAGTGAAAGAAGTGTTAGCTGGTACTTATGAATTTGGTGAAAAACCAGGTCAGTATTCCCAAGCAGCTTTTAACGAATTAAAAAGAAGTTATGACAATGCAAAGAAAGTGTTTGAGAATATAGCAAGTACAGGAGAACAAATTGTTCAAACGTATAATGAATTAAAAACAGCAAACCAAACATTTGTACAATCAAAGGTAGCAGAAGAACAGCCAAAAACACCGAAAGAAAAATTACAAGTGAATATTGAATCTGCAAAAGCAGTAGTGAAAAAAGCACAAGCTGCAAATGTAACGGACGGTTCAGTGAGATCATTGAGTCAAAAAATTACAGTTGCAGAAGCTGTAGTAAAAGATGTGAAAGTAAAAGATGCACAGGTAGAAACGATGAATCGTACGTTAGAGTACGCTATTTCACTGGTTGAAAAAAGCATCAACAAATAAGGTATAAGAAAAAGAAGCTTATCATGATAGGCTTTTTTTTTGTTATACTAAAAGTAGTATAGAAAAAGGGAGCGAATAATTTGGAAGAGAAAAAGCTAAAAAGAATTCTTGAATATGTATGGATCGCCGTTGTGCTCCTTGTAGGATATTATTTATTAAAAGATAAAAGTATATGGATTCTATTTTTAATGACATTTTTATTAGCGGGATTAGGAACGCTATTTATTAACTTTTTCTTTGATAGTGTAAACGCGTGGAGAAAGAAAAAGAAAGAGACGAAGTAAGGGAGAATAAAGTGAAACTTTAATCAGTGGGAGTCTTACTGCCCGGCAAATAGCGGGATAAGTATACAAAAGTTGATCGGTGTATTTTTCGTTTTACAATCGTTAATGAAAATAGCTCGCCTTTATTATAGGCGAGCTATTTTTTTATACTTCTTTTTTCTCATCATTTGTTTTTTTAGTAGCTAAATGACTATGTTTTCTAGAGTAGAAGAAGTATACGCATAAACCGACTATAAGCCAAAATAAAAAGCTGATCCATGTCGTTTTGGACAAATTAGTCATTAAATATAAACAACAAAGAATAGCGACAACCGGTAGTGCAGGTACGAGTGGTGTGCGGAAGCCTCGTTTTAAATCAGGATGAGTTTTCCGTAAAATAAGTACAGCAAAGCAAACGAATGTGAAGGCTGTTAACGTACCGATGTTTACTAAATTCGCTAGTAAATGTAGGTCTAAAAGTCCTGCTAATAAAGCTGCAAATACTCCAGTAATCCATGTATTTAATAAAGGGATTTTCACTTTTTTATTTACGCGTGATAAAGCTTTTGGGAGTAAGCCGTCTCGGCTCATTGCATAAGAAACACGAACTTGTCCATACATAACGACTAAAAGAACGGTTGTCATTCCTGTCATCGCACCTACTGCAAGTAGCCCCGCAATAGTATCTTCACCAACGAAATGTAGTGCAAATGCAACTGGATCAGAAACGTCTAATTGCGTATAAGGAACCATGCCTGTTAAAACGAAAGATACGATCATGTATAAAACTGTACAAATAAGAAGGGAACCGATAATGCCAATTGGTAAATCACGCTGCGGTTTTTTCGTTTCCTCTGCCGCGGTTGCGATTGCATCAAAACCTAAAAAGGCGAAGAAGACAGTGGCAGCTCCGGTAATAATACCGTCGTACCCGAATGGAATGAACGGTGTCCAATTTTCAGGCTTTACATACTTTGCACCTGCTACGATAAAGGCGATAATAACTGCTAATTTTATAAGGACCATAATATTATTAATGCGTGCGCTTTCGCGTATACCAAAACTTAAAAGCCCAGTAATGAGAAGTAAAATACAAACAGCTGGTAAATCAATGAGACCACCTTTTCCTGTACCAGGGGCCGAGGCTATTATGGCGGGCAGATGGATGTTAAATCCTTGTAGTAAAGATTGTAAATAACCAGACCAACCGACAGCTACTGCTGCGACGGCAAGTAAATATTCGAGCATTAAACACCAACCAACGATAAAGGCGACAACTTCTCCGACAGTCATGTATGCATAAGTGTAAACACTGCCTGAGACTGGTATAGAAGAAGCGAATTCGGCATAACAAAAGGCTACACAAGCACAAGTAAATGCAGCAATAAGGAATGATAACATAATACCAGGGCCAGAATGTTTTGCCGCTACGATACCTGTTAATACAAAAATCCCTGTCCCAATTACGGCGCCGATTCCTAAAAACGTTAAATCGAGTGCTGTTAATGTTCTATCTAGCTGTCGTGGTGATTCAGTACTAAGCGCTTTTTTTCGTAATAATGACTTCACTTTGGACTCTCCTCCCATTTTTCATCTCCATAACTGCGAATAGTGTGAATCCATTGGAAAAGAGTACGTAAGTGAATAAAGGTACAGTTATGGTATGTAGTTTTTTGAAATTTCTGGATTAATTTTATTATAATTCAGAATATTTTGTCAAATAAAAATGTGACAAATAATATTCGAATGAATAGGGGAAACTACTTGCAGGAATGGACGAGGGTTAACAGAGTGACAAAACCACTCATTAAAGTTTCACTTTATCCCGCATTAACTGCCCGTAAATGCCCGATTGGTTTAACTAATAATCAGTGAGGATGGGGAAATTCCCCACTGATTAAAGTTTCACTTTATAAAGTAGGAGAAGATGTTATGTTATTTTATTTTGAACTTGTCGTCATTTTACTTTGTACGAAATTAGCTGGTGATATTAGCGTAAGACTCGGCCAGCCCTCTGTACTTGGTAAATTAATCGTTGGTATTATTATCGGTCCGGCTTTGCTAGGTATTATTAATAGTTCAGAACTTATTGATGAGCTTAGCGAAATCGGTGTTTTGCTACTTATGTTTATGGCAGGACTCGAAACTGATTTAGAAGAGTTAAATCGTAATTTAAAATCTGCATTCGCAGTAGCGATGGGAGGAATTATTTTCCCATTCCTTGGTGGGTATTTAGCAGGACTTGCGTTTGGAATGTTACAGTCGCATGCGATCTTTTTAGGGTTATTACTTTGTGCCACTTCGGTTAGTATTTCTGTTCAAACACTAAGAGATTTAGGGAAAATGAATACGAGAGAAAGTACGACGATTTTAGGTGCAGCTGTATTTGATGATGTAATTGTCGTTATTTTATTAGCATTTGTGATGAGTTTTTTAGGTACACAAGATGTAAATGTAACGCTAGTCATTGCAAAGAAAATTATCTTTTTTGTAAGTATTGTTTTCATCTCTTGGAAAGTTGTTCCATGGATTATGAAAATGCTCGTACCACTTCGCGTAACAGAAGCGTTAATTAGTGCAGCTCTTATTATTTGTTTCTCTTTTTCGTATTACAGTGAAATGATGGGGATTGCAGGTATTATTGGGGCATTTGCAGCAGGAATTGCGATTTCGCAAACAGAGTATAAGCATGAAGTGGAACATAAAATTGAACCGATTGCTTACGCGATATTCGTACCGGTTTTCTTCGTAAGTATTGGAATGGAAATTACATTTCAAGGTATCGGAAGCCAACTTTGGTTCATTATCATTATGACGCTCATCGCAATTTTCACAAAGTTAATCGGATCAGGTTTAGGAGCAAGATTAACAGGGTTTAACTTACAATCTTCTATTAGTATTGGTGCGGGAATGGTGTCGCGCGGGGAAGTAGCGCTTATCATTGCAGCAAATGGACTTGCGGCGAATTTGTTAGCGAAAGAAAATTTCACAGCGATTGTTATTGTTGTTATATTGACGACAATTATTACGCCGCCGCTTTTGAAGAAGTATTTTGTATAGAGAGGAAGGGCTTATCTGATGTAGGTAAGCTCTTTTTTTATTGCAAAATGCAGTGGTCATGTAGCATGAATGGATTGTAATTATGATAAAATCTATGTATGTGATATGACAAGGAGAGGGAAGTGTGAAGATTACAAAGGGGAAAGTTATAGGTGTAATCATACTTATTGCACTATGTATACCATTTACTGCATGGAAAGAGTCAAAAGTGAAAAATTTTCCAGTTTCTATTTTTTCTTCCTATGTAGAAGACGAAAACCCGAAAGACTATAAGTACACTGCTTTTGTACCTGACTTTGCAATTTGGATACATGGATGGGAAAAACAGCGATCTGAAGGTGAAATAACGTCATATAAAAAAGGGGATCGAACTGTAATTGTTCACCATCCACCTGGCAATGATGGTTTTTATCTATATGATACAAATGATATTAGAGAATATACGCAACCGTAAGAAGTGGAGGTTAAATAGTGAAAGCTTCAACACTACTATTTAAAATTGAAAGTAATATGGATCAATTTTCACCAGCTGAAAAGAAGGTTGCCATGTACATAATGGAGAATGCTGAGATTGTTCCGAATTTAACGACGAAAGAAGTGTCAACGAATGCAGGTGCAAGTGAGGCGAGTGTTGTTCGCTTTTGTAAATCGATTGGAATCGGAAGCTTTAAAGCATTTAAGATAGCGCTCGTTCGTGAATTAACGATTGCTGATTATAATATTAATGATTTTTCAGTGATGAATACGGAAGATGGACCGTACGATTTGTTTAATAAAGTTACATATGTGAATAAAGCTGCAATTGAGGCGAGCGTTACTGCGATAGATAAAAAGGAACTTGAGAAAGCTGCAGATCGTATTGTAAATGCGGATAAAATTATATTTTACGGAGTAGGCGGATCGGCTACTCCAGCGATGGACGGGGCTTATAAATTTACAAGGCTCGGATTTACAGCGATGATGCTATCTGATTTTCATATGATGTTGCCACTCGTCACGAATTTAAAAGAGGGAGATATATTTGTGGCGATTTCAACTTCTGGGCGGACGAAAGATGTGCTCGAAATGGCGCAATATGCGAAGAAGCGAGGGGCTACAGTTATTGCGATTACGAAGCTAGATCAATCATCTCCTTTATATAAAGCGGCAGATATTCGCCTTTGTATGCCGGATGTAGAGCAAGACCATCGCATTGCGAGTATTGCTTCGAGAATGACGCAACTGAATATGATTGATGCTTTATACGTGATTACTTTCAATCGAATTGGTAATAAAGTATTAGATCAATTTATGGAGACGAGAGAAGAAGCATTACGGTTACGGAAATTGAAGTAGAAGAAAAGATGGGGAGACTCATCTTTTTTATTATCTTTGACACAAATATGTCATGTTGTGAAATTTTATTTCATAAAATAAGAAAGAGTTATTGATTTTTAATTTCTTAAAGTTATAATAAAAGTGTGAAATATAATTTCGAAGAGGGTGGCAATATGTTAGAGAATTTATCGACAGAACACCGTAATGAGAAAACGATGAATCTAGATGAGATGAGTATAAAAGAAGTGTTACAAAGTATGAATGAAGAAGATCGAACTGTTGCGTTAGCAGTTGAAAATGAAATAGAAGAAATTGAAAAGGTTGTACAAATTGTTACTAAGTCTTTTGAAGAAGAAGGCCGTTTAATTTATATTGGGGCTGGTACGAGTGGCCGTTTAGGCATTTTAGACGCAGTAGAATGTCCCCCGACATTTGGAACAGATGATAAAATGGTTCAAGGATTTATAGCAGGTGGATTGAAAGCGTTTACTAAGGCGGTGGAAGGTGCCGAAGATCGTGAAGAGTTAGCAAAAGAAGATTTAAAAAGTATTGGATTAAACGAGAAAGATACGGTTATTGGAATTGCAGCAAGTGGTAGAACACCCTATGTAATTGGCGGATTGAAATATGCAAGTAGCGTGGGAGCAAGTACAGCTAGTATTTCCTGTAATAAAAATGCTGAAATAAGTAAATATGCAAAACTAAATGTGGAAGTGGAAACAGGCGCAGAAATATTAACAGGCTCAACACGGTTGAAGGCTGGCACAGCGCAAAAGTTAGTACTCAATATGATTTCTACAGCGTCTATGATTGGTGTAGGGAAAGTATATAAAAACTTAATGGTAGATGTTCAATCTACAAATGAAAAATTGGTAGAACGCTCAAAACGAATTATTGTTGAAGCGACAGGCGCTAGTTATGAAGTAGCTACAGAGTGTTATGAGAAAGCAGATCGAAATGTGAAAGCTGCAATCGTTATGATATTACTACAGTGTGAATATGGGGAAGCACTAGAAAAATTAAAAGGTGCGAAAGGATTTGTGAAGAAAGCACTTTAAACTTTGGGGAGGGGGATTCTATTATGAAGAAAGAAGAGAGAATGGCCAAAGAGATTTCAGAGCAACTTGGGGGAGTAAAAAATATTCGTGGCATTGCTCATTGTATGACGAGACTGCGATTAACGCTTCATGATGAAAGTAAAGTGAATATGGACCTTTTGAAAAAGGTTGAAGGGGTTATGGGCGTTATTGAAGATGAGACGCTTCAAGTTGTTGTTGGACCAGGGACAGTAAATAAAGTAGCAGCTGAGATGGAAGGTTTAACGGGACTGCGAATTGGTGAGGTGGCAGATCAGCACCTTGAAGATCTTGGGCAAGAGATGAAGTCAGAGATTAAGAAGAAAAATAATACACCAGTGAAAAACTTTTTAAGAAAAATAGGAAGTATTTTCATTCCGCTAATTCCGGGGCTTGTTGCGTCAGGAATTATAAATGGGGTTGCTAACTTTGCGAAAAACGCAGGTGCTGATCCGAATGCAACGTGGCTACAAATGCTACTACTTATTGGCGGCGGTATCTTTACATTCTTAGGAATTTTAGTCGGTTGGAATACAGCGAAAGAATTTGGCGGGACACCAGTTCTTGGGGCAATTGCAGGTATTTTAATTTTTAACCCAGCGATGGCGAATGTAAAATTATTTGGTGAAGCGCTCGTACCCGGACGGGGCGGATTATTTGCAGTTATTTTTGCAGCATGGCTTATGGTTGTAGTTGAGAGACGAGTGCGGAAAGCTGTGCCAAATGCAGTTGATATTATCGTAACACCACTCATTACTGTATTAGCTGTAAGTATAGTAACGATGTTAGCGATTCAGCCAGTAGCAGGCTTCTTATCTGATGGTATTACAAGCGGTATTAATGCAATTTTAAATGTTGGCGGAGCATTTGCTGGAGCTGTGCTTGCCGGAACATTTTTACCTCTCGTAATGGTCGGATTACATCACGGTTTAACACCGATTCATATGGAATTTATTAATCAAACGCACGTAACGCCTTTATTACCAGTACTCGCAATGGCTGGCGCTGGGCAAGTAGGAGCAGCAATTGCGATTTATGTGAAAACAAAAAATAAACGCCTTCGTAATGTGATTAAAGGTGGATTACCAGTAGGATTTTTAGGGATTGGCGAACCGCTATTATACGGGGTTACATTGCCACTTGGGAAACCGTTTATTACTGCTTGTTTAGGAGCGGCTGTCGGTGGTGCATTCCAAGCTGTTATGAAAACGGCTTCACTCGGAATAGGTGTATCAGGATTATCATTAATTCCGTTAATTGCTGATAATAAATATTTATTATATTTCCTTGGATTAGTAGTTGCATATACGTTCGGATTCATCTTTACGTACTTCTTCGGCTTTAAAGAAGAAATGGCAGAAAACATATAGAGAAAGGGATTCCTTTCTCTTTTTTTTATATTAATAGAAGGAGAGATTCATATGATAGGAGTTTCAATTTATCTTTCAAAAGAGCGAGTAGAGAAACAAGAAGCATGGTTAAAACTAGCGAAAGAAAACGGATTTTCATCTGTTTTTACATCTCTTCACATTCCAGAAGATGATCCGAATACGTATAAGGAGTTAATTCAAATACTTGGGCAACAAGCTCTCGAAAATGAAATGGAATTAATGGTTGATGTCTCTCCAAAATCGTTAAACCATTTAGGGATGACGTATGAAAATGTGGAAGAGTTATTAGACTTTGGCATTACTGGTTTACGAATGGATTACGGTATTACGCCAAGAGAAATCGCACGTGTATCTCATAAGATGAAGGTAGCTTTAAATGCGAGTACGATTACAGAATCATTTTGGAAAGAGTTACTTGCGGAAAATATACGAGTAGATCGAGTAGAAGCGTGGCATAATTTTTATCCACGTCCAGAAACAGGACTAGCCAAATCATTCTTGCAAAAACAAAATAAATATTTACATGAGTGCGGAATAAAAACGATGGCGTTTATTCCGGGAGATGGTGAAAAACGCGGTCCGTTATATGAAGGTTTACCAACTTTAGAAAAGCACCGCTATATACGGCCACTTGAAGCGTATTTAGAACTTGTGCAAGAGTGCGATGTTGATAAAGTGCTAATTGGAGATATAAGCGGGAGCCTAGAGAGTGTACAAGAAATCTCGAGTGCGAGTGGTGGGATTATTCCAGTGCGATATGAGTCATTTATAAATGCAAGTGAAGTATTAAAAGTGGTAGAGCAAGTGCATACAAATAGGTTAGATCCGGCTCGTGATGTAATTCGTTCTGTAGAATCGCGCGAAGAAAATAAAGTTGCATTACAACCGATGAATACAATTTCAAGAAAACGAGGCAGTATTACAATTGATAATGAATTGTACGGTAGATATGCTGGTGAAATGCAAATAGTTATAAATGATTTACCTGAAGATAGGAAAGTGAATGTTGTTGGAATGGTGATGGAAGAAGATGTGTCTTTATTGTCTTATATAGGTGCTGGGAAAAATTTTCAACTTTTTTCTAAGTAATAGAGCGAAAGCTTGAATTAGCACTATTTTATAAAAAACATTATCTGCAAAAAGGATAATGTTTTTTGGTTTCTTTAAAAAAGCATTTGACGAATGAAAAGAAATACCGTATTGTTTTGTCTTGTGAATAAATTTTCACCATAACAAAACAAAAAGGGAGAGTTCAGAATGAATCAATATATTGGTAATTTAATTATTCGTATCGTATTAGGAGTTACTTTTTTTGCACACGGTTTAGCAAAGTTTCAATCAGGTATAGATAACGTAGCAGGATGGTTTACAAGCATCGGTTTACCAGGTGGTCTTGCATATGGCGTAGCAACAGTTGAATTAGTTGGTGGTATATTATTAATTATCGGTTTAGGCGTGAGGTATGTAGGATTGTTATTCGCTCTTATTTTGGCTGGAGCTATCGTAAAGGTAAATGGAGCAGCAGGCTTATTAGGAGATGGAAAGAATCCGGGATATGAATTAGATCTTGCATTATTATCAATGGGTGCGTATTTATTCGTTGTAAAAGCAGAAGGATATGTAGATCGCTTCTTAAAAGAGAAAGTAATGAAAACGAAGTAAATTTTATTTTTTTAGTGTTGACTTGACGACTTGGTGTAACTATAATGATTACATTAAGTCGATTAGTAATAAAATGATTCGTATATTTTTTTATTCCGGTTGTAACTAACTTAGTTACAACCGGAATAAAGCTTAAAGAATAAAGGAATATAAAAGAGTAAATAAAAAGTGGAGGAAATAACATGTCAAAATTACATTTAGAGGTTTTTACAGGATCTGAGCAAGCATTTCAAGTTACATCCACAATTGTATACGGAGAAAAAGATGCAATTCTTATCGATGCACAATTTTTATTAAGTGATGCGCACCGTTTAGCAGCTCAAATTATTGAAACAGGAAAGAATTTAACTCATATTTATGTGACTCATTTCCATCCAGATCACTATTTTGGATTAAATGTATTACATGAAGCATTTCCAGAAGCGAAGATTGTTGCATTACGGAATACTGTTGAAGATATTCGTAACACATTTGAGAAGAAAGTGGAACAGTGGAAACCATCTATTGGGCATAATGTTCCTCATCAACCAATTGTTCCAGAGGAATTAACAGAAGAGAAATTGATTTTAGAGGGAAATAATTTAATCATTAAAGGTGGTTTGCAAGGTGATACACCGAATAATAGTTATGTATGGATTCCATCATTAAAAGCCGTTGTTACAGGCGATATCGTTTATAACAATACTTTCGTATGGACGTTAGAAACAGATGCTGAAGCTCGTCATAAATGGTTAGACACATTAAGTGAACTTGAAAATCTTCATCCTGAAATTGTTGTAGCGGGTCATCGTGATTATGACGTACCAAATACAGCAGACGCGATTAAACATACTCGTAAATATTTAGTTGCATTTGATGAAGTTCTTACAGGAAATCCTTCAAGTGAAGAAATTCAAACGGCAATAAAGGAGCGGTTCCCGCGCGTTAAAGCGTTAGAAATTGGACTTATTTTAGCGGCAAACGCGTTTGGGGCGAAAAAATAATGAAGCAAAAAACAAATTTAGAAATTATTCAAAGCACGTATGAAGGATCAGCTTCTTCGAATGCAAAACATTTAGCAGAAGCATTTTCTGAAAAAGTGGAATGGACAGAGGCAGAAGGTTTTCCGTACGGCGGAACGTATATAGGTACAGAAGCTATAATGGAAAATGTATTTAGTCGTTTAGGATCAGAATGGGATGATTATAAAGCGAGTGTAAAGACGTACCATGAAGTAAACGGAAAAGATGTGATTATTGCTGAAGGTGTTTACTCAGGAGTTTATAAAGAGACGGGAAAATCATTTGAGGCGGAATTTGTTCATGTGTGGCAGTTTAAAAATGGAAAAATCATGAAATTTAAGCAATATGTGGACAGTTACATTGTACGAGAAGCGATGAAGGCTTAAAATGAAATAAGGAAACAAATGGAATCGACTATGTGCAGGCGATTCCATTTGTTTATGTAATTATTAGGGGGAATGGGGAGTACATAATATGAAAAAATGGATAATAGGGACAATTACAATGATTGTAATTGCGGTAGGAGCTGTATTCGGTGTTACTAAACTTCTTAATTATATAGAGGAGGAGGAGAAGAGCCTTAAAGTACAAAAAGTAATGGATCAACAGGAGAAGAAAGTAAAGGAAGAGAAGCCACAAGTTAGTGAAGATGAAATTATTTCTACAATGCATAGGATGGTACATCAAAAAGTGAAATCCTCTGAGAAATGGGGATTTATCGAAATGACAAATAAGGAAATTAGTAGTGCGAAGAACGCAGTAGAAAGCAGTACTAATTTTAAATATAAATCAAAGCTACTTTCTACTTTAGAGCGTTGGGAGAAAGGGGATTTTTCACAGACGGTTGAGGAGCATAACTTTTTGTGGGAAATTCAAGGTGGTGATACCGGAAAGGCAACAGAACGTTTATCGCCAGAAGAAGAAAAGCAGTATGTGAAAGAAATGAAAGGTAAATAAAAACATCGCCACTTTGGTGGCGATGTTTTTGATTAAGAATGTTTTCGCATTAAAGTTCTAGTTGGCTGAACAGCAACGGTTTTGAAATGAGAAAATAAATAACACCCTGTCACGACGATGATTGTACCGAAAATTTGAATCCATGTTAATTCTTCTCCAAGGAAAAGGAATGCTAAAATAGCTGTGAAAATTGGATTGAAATTTAGAAAAATCCCCGATGTAGTAGCGCCTAATTTCTGTACACCAATATTCCAAAACACCATACAAAGTACTGTTGAAATGAGTCCTGTATATAAAAGTGATGTTATGAAGGAAGAGTTGATATTGGAAACAGTGAAGCTACCTATGTTAAATGGAAGCAATAAAATGACACCAAAAATGCCAGAATATAATGTAGCCATTAGCGGTGTAACTGTTTTTGTCGCCCATTTACTACAAACAGAATAAATGCCCCAAATACAAACTGCTGCAATCATCCATAAATCCCCGCTATTAAAATGTAGTGAAAATAAAAGAGCAAAATTTCCTTTTAAAAGGACGAGCATAACCCCGAAAAATGAAAGAATCATAGAAAGAATTTGAAGTGTATTTACTTTTTCTTTTAGAAATAGCACAGAAAATAATGCAATTGAAATAGCGTTCAATGTAGAAATAAGACCTACATTCGTTGCGGATGTTTTTTCTAGTGCTAAAAATTGAAAAATGTTGAAAAGAGCGACGCCTGTAATTCCCATAATTACTAACGGGATTATAGCAGCACGCGGTGGAATAATTTTCTTCTCTTTAAACCATACGAGTGGTAATAAACAAACAATCGCAATCATCCATCTTAAACTTGTCAGTGTCATCGGAGACGCATGATCGACAAGTGATTTCCCAACGACAAAATTTCCTCCCCATAATAAGCTTGTTAATAATAGTAAAAAGACGTAAAAATAAGGCATGCTAAAAACCCCTTTGTTGAAATAAGAATGAACTGTAAATAATTTTAGCATTTTTCTTTATTATCTAATATATTCTTTTGTATAATGGTAAAAACTCGATAAAATGTTTCGTTAGAAATATTATTTACAGGAAAACATTCAGTTTTATATAAGTTATGAGATGTTTCTTCGAATAATCGTCGGTAAGAAAAAAGGGGGAATTTTGATGGAGTCATCTGTTATTAAAGTGCTTGATGATTTGGATGTGAAAATTTTAGATATATTGCAGAAAGAATCACAAGTAAGTAATGCAGAGCTTGCACGCCGTGTTAATTTATCTCCAGCTGCGATGCATGCACGAATAAAAAGGTTAGATGGGGAAGGTTTTATTGATAAGCAAGTAGCAATTTTAAATCAAGAAAAGCTTGGATTTGATTTATTATGTTTCATTTTTATGAGCACGAATATTCATCAGTATGAAAAGCTTGAAGTGTTAGAACGAGAATTAGAATCTATGCCTGAAGTGTTAGAATGTCACTGTTTAACAGGAGAGTATGATTATTTATTAAAAGTTGCAAATCGTGATCGTAAGGAACTGGAGCATTTTATTAGAAAGCTGAATAAGCTTGGTATTACACGTATACAGACGAGTTTAGCACTTCGTGAAATTAAATATTCGACGGTATTGCCGATACGAAATGAGGAATCAAGCATCGATTAAGTTGCTTGGTTTTTTGTTCATCCACCACTGATTATTAGCCTTCACCAATCGGGCGTTTAGGGGCAGCCCGACTCCCACCTACCTTCTTTGCTTCAGCCGAATTTTGAGGTGGGAGTCTTACTGCCCGTTAATGCGGGATAAAATTCAGAAAAGTGATTGACGGAGAGAAAAGAGAGATGTATTATTATATGAAATTATGAATTAAAATTCATTCGTTGTTATAAATATTAATTCTGGGGGCAAGGGGATATAATATGAAAATCTTTAATGCGGTTACAAGTGATGTGAAAGAAATTTATAATCTCATTGAAATGTATGCAAAAGAGGGAGTTATTTTGCCGCGTTCTCATTTGTCTCTCTATCAATATTTACAATGTTTATATGTTATGAAAGAAGGGGAGGAAGTCGTTGGAGTTGCTGGTTTGCATGTGTTAGGAGAGGATCTCGCAGAAGTACGATCGTTAGTAGTTTCGCATACATATGCAGGAAAAGGGATAGGGCGTAAGTTAGTGAATCATGTAATGAATGAGGCGGCAAAGATAAAAGTGAACAGGATAATTTCTTTAACATATGAAACAGAATTTTTTCAAAAGTGCGGGTTTGATTTTGTGAATAGACAAGCATTGCCAGAAAAAGTGTGGATTGATTGTAGACATTGTCCAAAAGTTGATTATTGTGATGAGGTGGCGATGATACGGTATGTGGGGTGAAATTTTTAGAGAGAAAAAAGGCCCACTATTATTTAAGAAATAGTGGGTATCTATATTTTAATCAGAAATGAGATGTTGTTAAGAATTTGAATTCGTTTGTCTCACTGCAAAATTAAAAATGGGATTTTTAAGCTCATAGTTATAAGTAGAACCATCGACAAGCCCTACAACTTTATCGCTATCATAAAGGTCGAGCATAAATTGTGCCATTTGTTTTGCAGTGTGGAATTTTGGTACAACATTATCGTATTGGAATTCATCAATATCAAATGAACGTTTTGCGAATTCTGTTTCAGTTGCAGCAGGAGCTAAAACTTTTGCTTGTAGTTTTGCACGTTGTTCTTTCAGTTCGTGAGATAGTCCTTCTGTAAATGCACTTACATAAAATTTCGTAGCGCAATACGTAACAGCATCAGCAACAATCGTGTATCCACCGCCTGATGAAACGTTAATAAGCTGTGTTCCTGCGGTCATTGAATAATCTCGAACGAAAAGGGAAGATAGTATTGTTAGTGCTTCTATATTTACATGCAACATCGTTTCTATCTTGTTTAAATTTTGTTCAGCAATTGAGGCAAAATTACCAAAACCTGCGTTGTTAATCCACGTTTCAATTTGAAAACTTTGTAGACTTTCATAAAATTTATAAACTTCTTCAGTGACGGATAAATCAGTTCTTCGAATGACAACATCCAATTCCGGATGCATTTCGTTAATTTTCAATTTTAATTCTTCTAATTCTGCTTGTCTTCGAGCTACAAGTATTAAGTTTTTTCCGCGAGATGCAAAGGCTAAAGCGGATTCATAGCCAATTCCTGAACTAGCACCAGTAATAACAGTATATTTCATATAAAAGCCTCCTAAATTCAAATTAATTTATCATGGTTAGATTGTATTTGTTAGAGTATACTCTAAGTCAAATGTTTTTTATAATTTGGATAAGGCAGTAAAATATATGAGAGTAAATGGCTTGCGAAGGGAGTATGGTTATGTACACAATTAGCGAGGTAGCTAAATTATTAGGAGTGAGCACACATACATTACGTTATTATGAAAAGGAGAACATATTAATTGCAAATCGCGATGTAAATGGGAATAGATTGTATGAAGAGTCACATATAAAGTGGTTGCAGTTTGTAATGAAGTTAAAACAAACACAAATGCCGATAGCGAAAATAAGAGAATATGCTAGATTATATTTAGAAGGAGAGCATACAACCGAAGCTCGTTTACAACTGTTAGAAAATCATAAAAAATCTATTCGAACTCAAAGAGAAAACTTAGAAATTACAGAGAAGATGCTCGAAAATAAAATTATTGCATACAAAGACTCGTTGAAAAGTAAATAGCGTACAAAATATTTCGTTCTTTGTTGCATGTTGAAAAGGGAGTACAGGTTTTTGTTTTGGAATTTATCTATGAGTATTTTATTATAATGTGCCGATAAATTAAAAAAGAGCAGTTAGCTAAAAGCAACTGCTCGATTCAAAGGGATCTCCAAGGGGGAATGGAGAAAATATTATGTTACTACCATTATTGACAGATTATTAAGAAATATTCATGTGGATTTAAGAAATTTAAAATATTTTTTGGTTAATAGAATCCGGGTGTTGACACTTTATCAATTGGTCATGTAGAATGTTTATGAATGACATTCAGTCATTTTTCTGTGAAAGGGTGTAGATAAGCAACTTTTATATGTAGTTAGCTTAATAACGGAACAAATATAAGGATAAATGAGGATGATATTGGTTTTTTAAATAGTAGTTAGAGTGAGATTATATTTTTTAAATTAAAAATGACTGACGGTCAGTCAGTAAATAATAGAAGGTGAGAGATATGAAAAATAAAGCTTGGTTATATGTCATATTAACATGTATCTTTGAAATTTTTTGGGTGTTTGGTTTTAATACAGCCCATACTTGGTGGCATTGGGTCATTATTGTAGGAGTTATCGCTGTTGATTTTTACTTCCTATCGAAAGCGTGCGAACATCTTGCAACAGGGACTGTATACGCTGTGTTTGCCGGAGCTGGTACGGTAGGTACTTTCCTAATGGATGTATTCCTTTTCGGCGGCAGTTTCAGTGTAGGAAAACTATTCTTTATCGTAATGGTCGTAGCGGGCGTTATCGGTTTAAAATTAGCTGATAATAAAGAAGAAACCGCGGAAGAAACTATGGAAGGAGCTGCTTAAAAATGGGTTGGTTTTTCGTATTTTGTGCTGCAATTAGTGAAATAGTCGGTGTAATAGGCCTTAAAATGTATAGTAAAGATAAGACGTTAGCAAATGGAGCGATTTATATAGGTGGATTTGCAACTTCCTTCGCATTCTTATACACATCTTTCTTGTTCTTACAAGTAAGTGTAGCTTATGCGGTTTGGATTGGCATTGGTACAGCAGGAGCTGTTTTATTAAATATGTTTCTGTTTGGTGAATCAAAAAGTAAGGCACGTTTGATTAGTGTAGCTCTTATCGTATGTGGAGTTACGGGATTAAAGGCTCTTTCATAAGAAAAGGATATTAAAGTTAAATCTCCTAACGATTTGTTGGGAGATTTTTATTATGAAAAGTGCACGATGATTGACAGTACAGCTAATTATTTTATAAAATGAGTGACAGTCATTCAATACGCGTGTGAAAGGGTTTAGATGATGAATAAAAAAGAAAAAATTGTCTATGCAGCTATTGAAGTGTTTCAGGAAAAGGGCGTTGAAAAAACGAAGATTTCTGATATCGTGAAATTGGCTGGCATAGCACAAGGAACTTTCTATTTATATTTTCCTTCTAAGTTATCTGTTATGCCTGCAATAGCAGAAGTGATGGTTGAGAAGATGATACTTGCAGTGAAAGAAAAAGTACAGAACGATTCACCTTTTTCAAGTAAAGTTGAGCAAGTAATAGATGCAGTATTTACCTTTATAGCTGAATATCGTGAAATACAAGCATTAATGTATGCGGGCCTTGCATCAACTGAACATATAAAAGAATGGGAAGCTGTATATGAGCCTCTTTATATATGGCTAAGTGACTTTTTAAGTGAGGCAAAAGAATCAGGTGAAATTCGTGATTCGGTTCACGCAGAGCGAACAGCGAAGTTATTTATCGCTCTTGTTGAATCAGCAGCGGAACAAGTTTATTTATATGATCATAAAGATGATGAGCAAGTCGAGCTACAAAAGGCAGAAGTACTAGATTTTTTAACACATGCACTACATATAAAGAAGTAGTAAGATGAACCTGTCTGAAAAGGTAGGTTCATTTCTGCGGGAAACTGAATGATAGTCATTCACCCTGTGTTTATGTATGTGTGGAAGGATAGAGTGAAATTCTAATGAGTGGGGACATCTTTACTCAGTATGAGCCCACAAATAGCAGGATAAAGAAAAAGCTTCTTGGGCATTATTTTTGAGAGGAACTACGGGAAGAGGTGTTAAAAATTGAAGAAACCGATAAAAGAACAAAAGATGGTATTGATCATTCTTTTGAGTAATATATTTATCGCTTTTTTAGGGATTGGATTAATCATTCCGGTTATGCCGTCCTTTATGAATGATATGAATTTAACAGGAAAGACGATGGGTTATCTCGTTGCAGTGTTTGCAATGGCGCAGCTTATTACTTCCCCTATTACGGGTCGTTGGGTCGACATTTACGGTAGGAAGAAAATGATAATCATTGGATTATTTATTTTTGGTGTTTCAGAGCTTCTTTTTGGATTAGGTACAGATGTGTGGATGCTTTATGCAGCGAGGGTGTTAGGCGGAATTAGTGCCGCGTTTATTATGCCGGGTGTTACGGCATATGTTGCGGATATTACTTCTATTCAGGAACGTCCAAAGGCGATGGGATATCTTTCAGCTGCTATTAGTACCGGATTTATTATAGGGCCTGGAATCGGCGGATTTATTGCAGAATACGGTATACGTGTGCCGTTCTTTGTGGCAGCAGCGATTGCCTTTGTTGCATGCGTGATTTCTATATTTATTTTGAAAGAGCCGTTAACGAAAGAAGAACTTGCAGAGATTTCTGCTAATACGAAAGAATCCAGCTTTATCGGAGATTTAAAGAAATCATTAAATCCAATGTATGCAATCGCATTTATTATTGTATTTGTACTCGCATTTGGATTATCAGCATATGAAACTGTGTTTAGCCTGTTCTCTGATCATAAGTTTGGTTTCACACCGAAAGATATTGCTGCAATTATTACGATTAGCTCCATCTTTGGGGTAGTCGTGCAAGTATTTATGTTTGGCAAATTGGTTGACATGTTCGGTGAGAAAGTATTAATTCAAATATGTTTAATTGTAGGTGCAGTATTAGCATTCGTCTCAACTGTAGTCTTTAATTATTGGATTGTACTTCTCGTTACTTGCTTTATTTTCTTAGCATTTGATTTGCTTCGTCCAGCTTTAACGACGTTTTTATCAAAAGCAGCTGGAAAAGAGCAAGGATTCGTTGCTGGTATGAACTCAACGTATACGAGTTTAGGAAATATCGCAGGACCAGCGATGGGCGGAATATTATTTGATATAAACATTAATTATCCATATGCATTTTCAGGTGTTGTTTTAATCGTTGGTCTCGGTATTACATTTATGTGGAGAGAGAAACAGCTAGCTCAAAGTTTTGCGAAGTAATGTAGTGAATAACGAAAAGCCTCTTACTATTTTTATGGTAAGGGGCTTTTCGTTTATAAACTTAATCCAAACCGCTTTAATTCAATAAATATCCCCTCTAATTGCTTTCCTTTATCCGTTAACGTGTACTCTACGCGAGGCGGAACTTCTGGGTATACTTTTCTCGTTATAATCCCTTGTGCTTCCAATTCTTTTAGGCGAAGTGATAATGTTTTCGGACTAATCCCGTCCATTGATTTTTGTAAATCGCTAAATCTTAATGTTCCTTCGATAAGAAGATCGCGAATGATTAAAAACGTCCATTTTGTACTAATTACGTCAAGAGTTTTAGCGATAGGACAAGGTATACCAGGTAAACCTTTCGTTAATACAACTGGATCTATATTGCTCATGGAAATAGCCTCCATAAAAATTTTTTTAATGAATTTGCCTTATCGTATCACAAAACTATCTTTTTGGTAACTATATGAAAAAAATATCACTACTTCCATATAGGAAGTTACTGTATATACAATAGCAATAAGAAATACAAAGGGTTTGTATGAAGAGGAGGTGATTTCCATGGGTATGAAAAAGCTGTTTATGTTACTTAGTTTTTTTGTCATTTGTATTGTGCTTGTAGCATGTAGTGGTGAGCAAAAAACTGAAATTCAGTTATTAAAGGAAATGCCGAAGCCAAAAGCAATGACAATTGATTCTTCATTAAGTAAAAAGGAAGCGACAGAAATCGTGCATGCAGCTCAGCGTTTTTATGCATTTTGGGATACAGGTAAAGAGGAGCTTATTCCGCAGACGGTTACTGAAAATTTTTTCGATAACACACTGCCGAAAGGTCGACCACAAGGAACTGAAGGATTAAAGCTTGCGGCGCAAAACTTTCGTAAAGTAGTTCCAGACATACATTGTGAGATTGAAGATTTATTAGTGGTTAGTGATAAAGTAACAGCTCGTCTTTCTTTTACAGGAACTCATAATGATAAGAAAATCAATTTTTTTGCAATTGATATTTTGCATGTGAAAGACGGAAAGATAACGGAAGATTGGCATTTAGAAGATAATCTTACGCTGAAGCAGCAACTCGGCTTGATAGCTGAAGAGTAAAATAAGGGAGAGAAAAGTGATGAAAAATATATTCATTATAAATGGGCATGAAAAATACGGTACGAAAGAAGGACGATTAAATAGAACGTTAGTTGATTATATGGTAACTGTATTAAGTGAGAATCATTATGTGAAAACAACAACGATTCAAGATGGATACAGTATTAAGGAAGAGCAAGAAAAGTTTTTATGGGCTGATGTTGTAATTTATCAAACACCTATTTACTGGTTTAGTGTACCGGGATTATTTAAAACGTATATGGATGAAGTGTATGAATACGGTTTGTTCTTTAAAGGTGCAGATGAATACGGAACAGGTGGTTTATTAAAAGAGAAGCAGTATATGTTTTCTACAACTTGGAATGCACCTGAAAAAGCATTCGGAGATAAGACGAAGTTCTTTGAAGGAGAAAGTTTAGAATCAGCACTTAGTCATTTACATCGTGTGCAGAAGTTTATTGGTATGAGTCCGTTAAAGAGCTTTGCTTGTTATGATGTGGTGAAAAATCCGGATATTGAGAAATTTTTGATGGACTTGAAGAATCATTTGGCTGAGGTAATTTAATAGTAGTTTGCATCTTTGTGCGTAAAAAGGTTCATCTTTAAACATGTAAAAGAAGGTACTACTAAGGAGGTAGTACCTTCTCTTGCATTCATAAAAATTTCTTAGTTTTTCTTAGCTTAAAGTCTTCATAAGCGGAATTTAACCTTTTATGAAATACGTTGAAAATCTTTACTCATACAGGACTGTTTTAGTTTTTTTGATTTGATTAAATGTTTAATATCAGAGATGTTATCGTATGAAAGCTGAGTATGATAATAGTTAATGTACTCAAGTAATGCAAAAATATAAATAAATAGAGTGAATGATAGCCCACCTAAAGGTAAGTGGGGATACCAAATTACAAAATCAATAGTAAACGTAATAAATCCCGTGATAAGTAATGCTATATTTATCTTTTTAAGTATTTTTAAATATTGAATCATCCTAATGGGTGTAACAGATGTTTTCTCTTTTTTTAGTCGTTTCCACTTTACGTACCAGTAAAGTGTTCCTTGTAATAAGATAAACTCTAAAAGAAGAAATGAGATCCAAAAAGAATATAAGGAATATAAATGTAACGTAGGATAAGCATAATTAAGTAAGTAACTTGTGAAAATAAAAGTAATGACTGAAAATAACTCACCTGTGTATAGATAGGAAAGCCTTTTTTCTAGGTTGCTTTTCATGGTTCTTCTCCTTTTATAAAAAACTTCACATTTTAATGCGGGGATGGCTGTATCCATAACTTCGCAAAATTCGCCCAACCGAATGAATCAATTGTTACGTTTTTAAAGAAGAAGGGTATGTTTTTCTTTTTAAAACGTGATAGTTAAATAAAATGATGTTTTCAGCTTGTAAAAACTCTTCGATCTCATACATGAGCTTATACCGTTTTTCTTTATTGTCTTCTAATAAAAAGGTATCAAGTAAACAATTAATTTGTTTTGCATAGTGTGGGTCCATGAATCGATTTACGAAGCAACTTTTATTTTTAAATACATTTAAAAATGCAATTTCATGATCAGCAGCAAACACTTCGCCCATAAAAATAATATCCGCATGTTTATCAATAGAACGATCCATATAATCTGAAACGAGAAATGGGTGAAGTTCTACGTGTACTCCTAATTGTTCGCAGCGTTCTTTTAGGAAATGTGCATCATTTGCACTATCTTTAAATGCGAAGAAATAAATATGTATCGTTTCTCCATTATAGGTGCTCTTTTTTAAATAATCTTTCGCTTTTTCTAAAGAGTAGGATCTTCCATGAGCTTGGCGGCTTCTTTCAGGGAAAAAGCTTGATGCAGCAATTGTTCGTCGCCCCTCTATATTACGAAGTATCGTTTCAACGTCATATATTTCTCTCCAAGCTTTACGAAAGTAAATGTCGTGGTGGGGACCAGGTTTTGTAAAGTTGAAGCTAGCATAAATACAGCCTATTTCTTCTATTTGTATGTCATGTCTTTCATTTTCATTCTCATTTGGTAATTCATAATCAGCATCTATTTGCACATGATCAGGAATACCCCAAAATTCAATACGGTCTAATAACGCGCGCTCTTTAAAATAATGGGTGAACGCTTCGAGTACGATATTATCTTCAGAGTAATGAGCAAGCCTGAAAGGTCCAGTACCTATATAATGATGATTTTGAACGGCTGCATCATGTGGCAAAATTGCTAGTTGCATGGAACTCACATAGTGTAAGAAAAATAAATTTGGTTTTGCTAAATGAAATCGTATTTGCAGTGGTGATGGTGTTTCAATTTGAACAATTTCCTGTGTTAACCATGCGTAAGGAGATTGAGCTTGCTGCAATCTTTCAAATGAAAATTGTACATCTTTAGAAGTTAGAACAGTTTCGTTATGAAAATATATATCTTTTCGTAAATGAAACGTCCACGTAAGCCCGTCTTCGCTTAATTCCCACGTATGTGCAATGTGTGGTTCCATTTTTTCTGTAATATCGTTATAAATGACTAATGTATCAAAAATTTGGTTAATAAGATGACCCTCTGTTGTTACAGCCGTAAAAGCGGGATCTAATGGTAATATCTTTCTTGATATAGGGATCTTCAATATGTCATACATATCATTTGAAGGTTCGTATCCAAAATGATGATGTAGTTTATTTTCTATCTTTTTTTGAATTGCAAGGGGTAGAGGTTCTTTTAAAAGAAGAAAAACATCCTTTAACTTTTCTTGCGCTAACAGTTCATCTGTATAGGATTCAATTGCTTCTAGGAAACTATGTGCAAATAAAATTTCCGTTTTATTTCCGCGACCACGTCCTGGAGTCCAGTGAATTAATTGCTCCTCGTTCATTTTCTTTAATAAAATCTTTACGTTTTTCGTACTGCAATATAAAACATCCGCTAATTCTTGTAAGCTATTTCGTATATGTTGTTGGTCTTGTGCATGTAATCTTAAACGAATGTAATAGTCCATAATTTTCATATATACACTTCCTTCTATAATAAAGTGAAACTTTAATCAGTGGGGGTCTTACTGCCCGTTAATGCGGGATAAAAGGGGAAACTCTTTAGAATATTCTAACCTTTTTCTTCCTCTTTTTCAAAGTAAAATGAATAAGCATAAGGAGGGGGAAACAATGGGATTTTGGAGTATGCACCGAAATATAAAAATCAGAATTATAACTTCGTTTTTAACACGCACTGTATCCACAATGATTTTTCCATTTATGGCGATTTATTTTTCAATAAAATTAGGTAGTGCGATTGCTGGTGCTTTATTACTCATCAATGTGCTAGCTGCATTAATTATCGGTTTATATGGTGGGTATGTTGGAGATCGGCTCGGTCGTAAAAAAGTAATGATTATCGGCCAAAGTATACAAGTCGTTTCCATTGCTTGTATGGGAATTGCAAACTCAGATTATGTAGATTCACCGTGGCTAACATTTGTGTTTATGTTAGTGAATAGTTTAGGATCTGGACTTATGAATCCAGCGACGGAAGCGATGTTAATAGATGTGAGCACACCTGAAAATCGAAAAGTGATGTACAGCATTAACTACTGGGCTATTAACTTATCAATTGCGATTGGAGCAATATTTGGCGGATTACTATTTGAGAACTATAGATTGCAATTGTTTATCGGATTAACAGTTATTGCAGTTATTACTTTATATGTGATGGCTGTATATATGGAAGAAGTGTATGTGGCACGAAAAACGGTGGAGAAGAAAAATGTATTAAAAGATATGGCAGATAGTTATAAAGTCGTGATGAAAGATAGAGCGTTTTTAATTTTTTGTGCAGCAAGTATATGTACACTATCGTTAGAGTTTCAAATTAATAATTATTTGGGGATACGTTTACAGAAGGAATTTGAAACGATTCACCTTTTCTTTGGCGATGGTTTTACTTTTGATTTAACAGGTATTCGAATGCTGAGCTGGATTTCAGCAGAGAATACAATTTTAGTTGTGTTATGTTCGGCGCTTCTTATTAAAATGCTGAAAAGCTTTAACGATTTAAAAATTTTATATGTAGGCTTATTCATTTATACAATTGGATTTACAATACTCGGAACGAGCAATAGTTTATGGATCTTATTAATCGCAGGGCTTTTCCAAACTGTAGGAGAGATGATGTATGTGCCAGTTCGTCAATCTATTATGGCAGATATGGTGCCGAATGAGGCAAGAGGCTCTTATATGGCGATTAACGGAATGGTCTTTCAAGTTGCGAAAATGAATGGTGCATTAGGTGTTATGCTAGGGTCATTTATTGCATCTTGGGGCATGAGCGCTCTATATTTCATCGTTGGTATGAGCAGTATTTTATTATTTATGAAGGCGATAGGGAAAGAGAAGTATCAGAATGAAGGAAATGTTTCTCAGATTGGATGAAACTATATAAAAGCGAACCAGTTATACTGGGACTCGCTTTTTATATAATTTTTAAAACGGATCAACTTCAGCTAAATCAGGATTGGCGTTAGGGTTTGTTAATAAGGTTTTCAGTTCACCTACTTCTGAGAGAGCGACGAGGATATAACCACTAATAAGGACGATGAGTCCGATGACTCGTAATGTTTGCAATTTAATGTCACGGCTATTTTCTTCTGAGTTGTTTTGGGGCGTTGCAGGCGGATTGTTGTTCATAATAGAGCTCCTATCTTTTTTATTTATATGTGCGAAATCATTATTTAACTTATGGATAGGAATTGTATAGTCATTTTCACTATATGAGAACTGCCTATGAAAAGTGATTAGAAATTTTGGGACGAGAAAAGAGGCTGTGATGTGCAGCCTTTTTTTCGTTAAAACGAAGAAACGCGTTGCTTCGTTTTTGGTACAATAATAAATTTGATCCAGATTAACCCGATAATCATAATGATAAGACTATGTGAAAATTGCCCTGTAGCAATGAGTATAATACTTGAAAATACAATGAGTTGAATACTTAGCAATATAAAGATTAAGCGGAGAAATTGATTCATTCGTTTTTCAGTATCAATTGGATATAATGCTACAATAATATTTCCCGAAAAATATTTCCACAGAGAACGAAGCTGCATAGAAATCATATATAGGACGATATAAGCGATAGCACCTTTTACATATATATTCGGAATGAAATATAGAGCGAAAGCACCGATCAACCCTAAGCGAATATATATACCGAAATAATCATTACCGCGTAAAAATGCTAGTGTATGTAAATAGAAGAAAGTTGCTCGTTTTTTATGTAATAAAGGTTCAATCCAATTTGTAAGCCATTTTCTTTTATTTACTTGCTTATTCAGTTGCGGAACATCAGTGAAGATGCTAGCGAATTGATAGAAACGTATGTCCATTTTTTCTTCTTGCTCAATTATGTATTCCCACGGTATTCGCTTTGTGGGCTGTTTTTTTGTATATAGGAGTAGGAAGGCAAGAAGTAATAGTAAGCCTCCTAGCACAATGATATTTGCAGTATAAAACAGCATGTAAATGATCAGGGCGTTACAAGCAATGCGAATGATAAACCATATGCTTTTTTCATAACTATCACGCCACATCCAATGTATGTATATGTTCCAGCCCTTTAGAATCATTAAAATTATAAAGATTGTACATAAGAAAGGTACGGTTAGTTGTAATGATTGCATGGCAAGCGGTACGATAACAAGGAACGTAAATATAAGCGGGAAAAGCTGAATGATGTAATTATATAGAAGAGATTTTTTAAAATAAGATGTTAATTTCTCTTCTAATGCAAGTAAATAGACAGCGTCCGGTTTTTGAATAAATGTGCGAACTTGGCATCTCGTTACAATGAGTGTAAGTACGATCGTGATGAGTAATAAAGATATTCCTTTAGAAGGATCCGTTTTAAGAAACTTAGCGTAATAATATGCACCTACACATGAGACGAAGATGAAGCTATATAGTAAACCGTTAATCATACGTGCAAAGTATGTGATGGCATTTTGAATATGTTGTTGAAAGCGAGAGCTCCATAGTGATTCGATTGACATGTTTTTCACCTCTTTTTTCTATTATATATGTTTTATAAAGTAAAAAACGAGCAAATTGCGTTACGCAACTTGCTCGTTTTTCTTTTCTTTATTTTTTTTCTGATCACGATTCATTAATGGATAGAAGGCAAAGCCAATCCCGAATAAACCAATTCCGAGAAGAAATGTTTTTATATCGGATGCTCCTGTTTTAATAACCCATAGTGCATAGCAAAGTGCGATAACTGCAACTACACCATCCATAATTCTTGAACCCATTTCATTTTTATATGTTTCACCAGTTGCGACTAGTTTTAACTGGAAGATTGGTGAAACGAGATATGGAATGAGATAGGCCAGTGTTGATACGGTAATAACGAATGTATAAGCTTCCGCAATTGTTCCTGATAATGTTGAGAATAAGAACACTTGCGACATAATGTTTGTTAATCGTAGTGAATGAATTGGACTTCCTTTTTTATTCGTTTTTGCGAAGAAGGAAGGGAAGAAACCTTCTTTTGCTGCTTGATAAGGTACTTCTGAGCTTAATAAAATCCAGCCTAATATTGAACCGAATAGGGAAGTAAGAGCAAGTAATGCCATAAGTTTCCCGCCGCCATGACCCATTGCAGCGTTTAATGCATCTGCTAATGGACGTTCAGAAGCTTGTAATTTATCAACGTGAAGTACACCCATTGTTAAAATTGTAATTCCTAAGTAAATTGCAACTGTGATAAGTAATCCTGCAACAGTTGCGCGTTTTACCGTTTTTGGAGAGGTAGCTCGGTTTGATAAAAGAACGGCTGATTCAATCCCGATAAATGCCCAAAGTGTTGTAAGAGCGGCTAAATTTACTTGTGAAAGGAGACCGTGTGATACGCCTTCTTTATCGATCATCGGTGTGTACCATTGTCCAAACTTTGAAGCTTCGAACGCAAACAACGTAACAATGATGAATAGAAGGAATCCAGTTACTTTCGTTGTTGTTGCTAAGAAGTTTAGTTTCCCAGCTCCGCTTACACCGTTTGTTAATATTAAATGAGTTCCCCAAAGTAAGACGGAACAAATAGTAAATGTAATGAGCTTTCCAACTTCAATATCGAACGAGCCGATTGAAAATAATAGTCGCGTATCTTTCATAATCGGGAAGAAGAGTGATAAATATCCCGCGAAAGATGTAATGATGGCAACGTTACTTGCCCAGTTTGCAACCCAATATCCCCATACCATGCTGAAACCAGCCATTTTCTTTCTTTTTGGTGTTGAGAATAAAGCATATGCATGACTTTGTGGTCCTGTCGTTAAATCAGGACGACGAATTGCTAAATTACCGAAAACAAGAGCTAGCATTAAAACACCAAACCCTGTTGTTAACCAAGCTAAAGTGACACCGAGTGGGCTTGCTGTTTGTGCTAACGTACTTGGCACCATGAAAATACCAGCGCCAACCATGTTACCGACAACGAAAGCTGTTAGTACCCAAAAGCCCCATTTTTTTTGTTGCATAGAAAATACCTCCAAAGTTAGTATAACCAAGTCAAGCGAGGAGATATGTATGTCTTCCTGATAAGGAAGAGAAGTTCCAAACAAAACAAAAAAAGCACGTAATCTGCCGCTACATGCTTTCTATCTTATAAGAAACCCACGACATACCTCTCGATAGCTCTCCACAAACGAAACGTTTGTGACAGTTCTGCACTTATTAAATGCAGACCCAGCAAGCGTGTATGGTGGACACGACTTACTTCGGCAATCATTCCTTTCTCATTTCTTCATCAATGCCACTACATCTCCTGAAATGATACTCTTAATGACTGCAACCTCTACCTCACCGAGATACGAATGAGGATTTATGTATTAAATTAACATGTTTAAGAGTAACAAATGTATTTTTATACGTCAATGGATATAGTAATAATCAGATTATAGAGAAGAATTCGTTATTAGGTTCTGGAGGGTTTTAACTAAAAAGCAGCTGACCTAAATATTAGATCAGCTGCTACATATAAGATTAAACTAAGTTTAATACAGTTACTTTTTGACGAGTCATAGACTCAAGGCTCTTACGAATACCTTGTGCGCCCATACCTGAACCTTTTACACCGATGAATGGGAAGTGGTCAGGGCCGCGCTCTGTGCGTCCGTTAATTTGAACAGAACCAGTGTCGATTTTGTTAGCAATTGCAAATGCTTTGTTAATGTCTTTTGTGAAGACACTTGCTTGCAGACCGAACTCTGATTTGTTAGCAATTTCAATCGCTTGTTCGTCAGAAGAAACACGGATGATTGGAAGGATTGGGCCAAATGGCTCTTCCCAAGCAACTTTCATTTCTTCTGTTACGTTGTCGATTAATGTTGGATAAATTAGGTTGCGCTCACGTTTGTTACCGATAACGATTGTTGCACCTTTTTCAGCAGCATCGTCAATTAAACCTTGAACGAAGTCAGCAGATTTGTCGTCGATTAATGGAACGATTGTGCTGTTTTGTTCTGGAGATCCAACTGATAGTTCAGCTACTTGCTCTTTTAATAAGCCAGCTAGTTCGTCTGCTACATTTTCATGTACAAGTACACGCTTAATAGCTGTACAACGTTGACCTGAGTAAGAGAATGCACCGCTTACGATATGCTTTGCAGCTTCTTGTAAGTCTGCATCTTCACAAACGATACCAGGATCTTTACCACCAAGTTCTAATACAAGTGGAATCATCGCAGCTTTTTTCGCTAAATGTTTACCTGTATTTGTACCACCTGTGAACGATACCATATTTACGCCAGGATGTTCTACTAAGTAGTCACCAATTACAGAACCGCGTCCTGTAGCTACGTTTACAAGACCTTTTGGAAGGCCAGCTTTATGAAGTGCTTCAACCATTTTAACACCGCTAATTGCACCTTGAGTTGCTGGTTTGAAGATAACAGCGTTACCCATAATAAGTGCTGGTGCAAGTTTTGCAGCAGATAAGTTTACTGGGTAGTTAAATGGTGCAATTGCTAATACAACACCAAGTGGTGCGCGCTGAATAATCGCAAGTTTAGATTTAGATCCACCAGGGAAGCTATCACCCATCATGCTTTCACCGTGCATGTGAAGTGCTTCGTCAACTGTGTAACGAATTAAGTCAGCTGTACGAACGACTTCTTTTTGCGCATCTTTATAGCCTTTACCGACTTCTTTCATAATGATATCGGCAATTTCATCTTGCATATTTACGAGCTCATCAGCCCATTTATATAAATATTTTGCGCGATCTTGTAGAGAAGCTTCAGCCCATGATTTTTGAGCTTCTTTTGCAGATGCAATTGCTTCATCTACTTCTCCTTGAGTAATTGCTTGTACTTGCCCAATTACTTCGTGTAAGTATGGAGATGGAATGTCGATTGTTTGACCTGAAGAGCTTTCTCTCCATTCTCCGTTTAAATAAAATTTGTACGTATTGCTAGTTGTCATGATTAGTCCTCCTAAAATAGCAACTTGTAAGAGTGAGTATAAGGTGATTGTAGGTGGTTTGATAATATTTTTCAAATGAAATGTTTGTGAAAACGATTTCTTACTATTTTTTTATTTTGTATGCCCTTTCTTACAGAAGATTCTCTTATTTCAAACTGAATTGTAAGTAGAATGCATCACTTTTATTTTTTGTGATAAAAGATTATTTTATTCTAAAGCGAAAAAAACAATTGACAGAATACTCAATAAAGTTGTAAGATTATAAATGGAAAATAAATGAAGGGGGTGTGCGTAATGATTGTAATCGTAAATGTAATGGGCTTAGCTCTGTTAAATGGCGGAAAACATTCATATCATTACGCAACCTGTGCGGATATATAGGACCTTTTTGTCTTATGAGAAGCGTACGTTGCGTATATCGTAACGTACGCTTCTATGCATTCTATTGCATATCGTCAAGCGGCGATATGCTTTTTTTTGTTTGTTTTCCTTGTTACTATAAAAAACCGGAATTTGGAAGGTGGAAAAATGTGATGAAATTGTATGGCTTACGAAATGTAAATGTGATGGGTTTGGATAGCGGATAAAGAAATGTGAATCAAACGGGAACGAGAAAGGAGAGGTTATATTGTTTTCAGTATTACTAAAGTTAAGCTGGTTTTTTAGAGAGCATTGGAAAAGGTATAGTATTGCAATTGGGGTACTTTTAATTGTAAACGTGATAGAGGTAATTCCTCCGAAAGTGTTAGGAATTACAATTGATAATATTAAAACGGGAGCCTTAACGAATGAGGCGATTATGCAATATATTCTTATTTTACTTGGGGTAACGATTGGTGGGTATGTACTTACTTTCATTTGGCAGCACCAACTATTTGGCGGTGCGTTCGTACTTGAGAAAACGATGCGTTCAAAATTTATGGGGCATTTACTTAAGATGACACCGACGTTTTATCAAAAAAATCGTACTGGCGATTTAATGGCGAGAGCGACAAATGATTTAAAAGCAATCTCCATGACAGCTGGTTTTGGTATATTAACGCTCGTTGATTCTAGTCTATATATGCTTACAATCGTTTGTATGATGGGCTTTTCAATTAGTTGGCAGTTAACATTTGCTGCGCTTATACCGCTTCCGATTATGGCGTATGCGATGAATAGATACGGAAAGAAGTTGCATGAAAGATTTACAGTCGCGCAAGATGCGTTCGGGGATATGAACGATAAAGTACTTGAATCAATTGCGGGTGTACGCGTTATTCGTGCGTATGTACAGGAGAATGCTGATCAAGAAAGGTTTCATCATTTAGGAGATGACGTATACGAGAAAAATATGATAGTAGCAAGAATCGATGCATTATTCCAGCCAACTGTAAAAATGCTCGTCGGTCTTAGTTATTTAATTGGTTTAGTGTACGGTGCATATCTCGTATTCCAATCAAAGGTGACACTTGGTGAGCTCGTTTCTTTTAACGTCTATTTAGGGATGATGATTTGGCCGATGTTTGCAATTGGTGAATTGATTAATGTTATGCAAAGAGGAAATGCGTCGCTCGACCGTGTAAATGAAACGTTAGCTTATGAACCGGATGTAAAGAATCCGAAAGATCCAAAGGTTGTACAAGAGCCAGATTACATTGAATTTGATAATGTTACTTTTTCATATCCTTCATCAATTGAAACAAATTTAAAAAATGTTTCGTTCTCATTAAAACAAGGAGAGACACTTGGAGTTGTTGGGAAAACAGGAAGCGGGAAAACGACGCTCGTTCGTCAGCTTCTTCGTCAATATCCACTCGGGGAAGGGGATATTGCGGTTTCTGATGTGAAGCTAGATAAAATTACGAATGATAACGTACTTGGCTGGATTGGGTATGTACCTCAGGAACACATTTTGTTCTCAAAAACAGCGAAGGAAAATATTTTATTCGGAAATAGAGAAGCGACTGAAGAAGAACTTGAAAAAGCGATTGAAATAGCTGCGTTTAAAAAGGATTTAGAGTTTTTACCGGAAGGTTTAGAAACGCTCGTTGGAGAGAAAGGTGTTTCTTTATCAGGTGGGCAAAAGCAAAGGATTTCGATTGCGAGGGCTGTTATTCAAAATCCGGAAATTTTAATTTTGGACGATTCTTTATCAGCTGTTGATGCTCGTACTGAAGCGGCAATTATTGAAAACATACGAACAGAAAGAAGCGGGAAGACGACGATTATAACGACGCATCGTTTGTCAGCAGTGCAGCATGCTGATTGGATTCTCGTTATGGATAACGGTGAGGTTATTGAAGAAGGCTCGCATGAAGCGCTCGTTCGAAATGGGGGCTGGTATGCAGAGCAGTTCGAAAGACAACAAGGTGAAAGTGAAAGTACGGATAGTGGGGTGAAAATATGAGTGTTTCAAAACGATTGTTTCAATACGCGATGAAAGTAAAAGGGCCGATTTTTGCAGCGATGGCGATGCTATTTGTTTTCGTTATTGCAGAACTCGCGGGTCCTTTCGTCGCAAAAACGATGATCGATGAGCATATCGTTGGAATAGAGAGACCCTGGTATGAAACAGAAAAGAGTGAGGATGCTGTTTTATATAATGGCGCCTTTTATAAGCGAAGTGATCGCTTTGAACAAGGTGAGCAAAAAGGGAAAGAAGTCCGAGTGATTCAAGTTGGTTTTCAGTACTATTTTGTACCGAATAAAATAACGCTTGAAGGAACTCGTTCTGTTAAGGGTGATGTGCTTACAGTACAAAGTGGTAAGGCAGTGCAGGTTTATAAAACGAAAGCCTTAACGAAAAAGGAAGTATTTGCGTTTTATAAACCAGAAATAAATCGGTTACTACTACTTGGCGGTGGATATTTCGCTTTATTAGTAGTCGTATCATTATTTGCTTACGGAAAGCAGTTCTTCTTACAGAAGGCGGCAAACAAAATTATTCAAATTATGAGGGAAGACGTCTTTTCCCATATTCAAACGTTGCCAATTCGTTATTTTGACCATTTACCAGCAGGGAAAATTGTATCGCGTGTAACGAATGATACAGAAGCGATTCGTGATTTATATGTAACAGTGCTTGCGACATTCGTCTCTAGTATCATCTATATTATCGGGATTTTCGCTGCGCTATTTTTACTTGATGTAAAACTGGCGGCACTATGCTTACTCATCATCCCAATTTTAATTGTTTGGGCGATTATGTATAGAAAGTATGCGTCTGTATACAATCATAAAATGCGTTCGCGTTTATCGGATATTAACGGAACAGTGAATGAATCAATTCAAGGGATGCCAATTATTCAAGCATTTCGTCAAGAACATGAAACGAAGAAGGAATTTGAAGAGTTAAATGGTGATTATTTTAAATATCAAAATAAAATTTTAAATTTAAATGCAGCAACTTCGCATAATTTAGTGTCTGTATTAAGAAACATCGCTTTTACAGGTGTAATTTGGTATTTCGGTGGTGCTTCATTAAGTGCTTCTGGCCTCCTTTCTCTAGGGATACTGTATGCTTTCGTCGATTATTTAACGAGATTGTTCTCGCCAATTACGAACATGGTGAACCAACTGGCTAACTTAGAGCAATCGCGTGTTGCATCAGAGCGCGTCTTTGAATTGCTAGAGGAAAAGGGAGAGGCAGTAGAAGAAGAACGTATGCCTCGCTTAACCGGAAATGTGAAATTCGATAATGTTTCGTTTTCTTACAATGGAAAAGATGAAGTATTAAAAAATATTTCTTTTGAAGCGAAACAAGGGGAGACAGTGGCACTTGTCGGTCATACTGGATCAGGAAAAAGTTCCATTATGAATGTGCTCTTTCAGTTTTATGAATTTCAAAAAGGGAAGCTTACGATTGATGGTCATGATGTAACAGAGATGCCGAAACAAGCAACACGTGAACATATGGGAATTGTATTGCAAGATCCGTTTTTATTTAGCGGGACAGTGGCATCCAATGTAAGCTTAGAAAATGAAAAAATTTCAAAAGATCGCATCGTAAAGGCGTTACGTGATGTTGGTGCGGAAAGGTTTGCGAACAATATAGATGAAAAAATTACGGAGAAAGGAAGTACACTTTCAACCGGAGAACGTCAGCTTATATCGTTTGCTAGGGCACTTGCTTTTGATCCTGCTATTTTAATTTTAGATGAAGCGACTTCCAGTATTGATACAGAAACAGAAGCGATGATTCAACAAGCGCTAGAAGTTGTGAAAAAAGGACGAACGACGTTTATTATCGCTCATCGTCTTTCAACAATTAAGAGCGCTGATCAAATTATTGTGCTTGATAGAGGAACGATTTTGGAAAAAGGTTCCCATGATGAATTAATGAAAAAGCGCGGGCGTTATTACGATATGTATAAAACGCAAATGGAAGGAAACCAGAGTGCTTAATTTTTAGAAGAACTTGCGATTTTCGCAAGTTCTTTTTTGATAGGATTGTCCGCTTAGAAGTTAATATATTTCACCGGCTGAAAAACTTATAAATAAGTAGGTATTGTTTTACCTTTTTCTTTATAAATGCTATATTAAAAAATGTTACTTATTTTTTGTATGTAGCGCTATTTTTCCATTTTGTTTGATTATGAAGAAAAAGGTTAAACTAAATAAGAACATTTTCATTGAAAAATTGTTCGAAATTGCATACAATCAATATAGTTTTTAAATTCCTATCAGAATACTTGGAGGACTACTATCATGAAAAAATTATTTTCAGTGCTTGCAGTAACTACATTAGCGATTGGGATTGTAGCGGGCTGCGGTAAAGAAGAGAAAAAAGATACAGCTAATCAAGATGCATTACAGAAGATAAAACAAAGCGGTGAGCTTGTAATTGGTACAGAAGGTACATATCCACCATTTACGTTCCACGATACAAACGATAAATTAACTGGGTTTGACGTTGAATTAGCAGAAGAAGTTGCAAAACGTTTAGGAGTAAAGCCTGTATTTAAAGAAACACAATGGGATAGCTTACTTGCAGGAATAGATGCAAAACGTTTCGACATGGTTGCGAACGAAGTTGGTATTCGTGAAGATCGCCAAAAGAAATATGACTTCTCTAGTCCATATATTTCTTCTTCAGCAGCATTAGTTATTGCGAAAGATAAAGATAAACCTGCTACATTTGCTGACGTAAAAGGATTAAAAGCAGCACAATCTTTAACAAGTAACTACGCAGATATTGCTAAGAAAAATGGTGCGGAAATCACAGGTGTAGAAGGATTTAGCCAAGCAGCAGAATTATTAAGTTCTGGCCGCGTTGATTTCACAATCAATGATAAATTATCAGTGTTAAACTATTTAGAAACGAAAAAAGATGCAAAAATTAAAATTGTAGATACAGAAAAAGAAGCGTCACAAAGTGGATTCTTATTCCGTAAAGGTAGCGACAAACTTGTACAAGAAGTAAATAAAGCGTTAGAAGATATGAAAAAAGATGGTACGTACGATAAAATAACGAAAAAATGGTTCGGTGAAAATGTATCTAAGTAGCGCATTGATGTCAGATCGATTGTCTACTTGGATAGATATTATGCAGACTTCCTTCGCGCCTATGCTGAAGGAAGCTGTCTTTACGACAATTCCGTTAACGCTTATTACATTTATTATCGGTATTATACTTGCGACGTTAACAGCGCTCGCACGTATTTCAGGTAGTCGTATTTTACAATGGATTGCTCGTATCTATGTATCTATCATTCGCGGAACGCCACTTCTTGTACAGTTATTTATTATTTTCTATGGTCTTCCAACTCTTAATATTGAAGTTGAGCCATATACAGCAGCAGTTATTGGATTTTCATTAAATGTAGGTGCATATGCATCTGAAATTATTCGTGCTTCTATCCTTTCAATCCCGAAAGGACAGTGGGAAGCAGCTTACACAATTGGGATGACATACCCGCAAGCATTAAAACGTGTTATTTTACCACAAGCAACACGCGTATCAATTCCGCCGCTTTCGAATACATTTATTAGTTTAGTGAAGGATACGTCATTAGCGTCGTTAATTTTAGTAACAGAAATGTTCCGAAAAGCGCAGGAAATTGCGGCAATGAACTATGAGTTTTTAATTGTTTATTTTGAAGCAGGTCTAATTTATTGGGTAATTTGCTTCTTATTATCTATCGTGCAACAAATATTAGAAAAACGTTCAGAACGTTATACTCTAAAATAACCCTTTCATAAAAGGAGTTTTTGTTTTTATGATTTCAATTCAACATTTACAAAAAAGTTTCGGAGATAATACCGTATTAAAACATATAGACCTATCAGTTGAGAAGGGCGAAGTGGTTGTTATTATCGGGCCATCTGGATCTGGTAAAACGACATTCTTACGTTGTCTCAACGTGTTAGAAACGCCGAACGCTGGTAACATTCGCATCGGCAATAAAGAGCTTGATTTCTCTCAAAAAGTATCGAAGAAAGATATTGTAAATCTTCGTACGCAAACAGGTATGGTATTCCAACACCATAATCTATTTCCTCATTTAACAGCAATTCACAATGTAATGGAAGGGCTCGTTACAGTGAAAAAGATGGGGAAAGAAGAAGCGAAGAAAAAAGCAAACTATTTCCTTGAAAAAGTTGGTCTTGCGGATAAAGTAGACTTATATCCGTTCCAATTATCAGGTGGACAACAACAGCGCGTTGGAATCGCTCGTGCGCTTGCGATGGAGCCGGAAGTTTTACTATTTGATGAGCCAACGTCAGCACTTGATCCTGAGCTAGTTCAAGAAGTTTTAAAGGTTATGAAAGAACTTGCTAAAGAAGGAATGACGATGGTCATTGTAACGCATGAAATGCGCTTTGCTCATCAAATTGCGAACCGTGTTATTTTCATGGATGGCGGTGTCGTTGTCGAACAAGGTACACCGGAAGATGTATTTACAAATCCAAAAGAAGAACGAACGAAGAAGTTTTTACAAATGTTGCAATAAATTAAGGAAGGTCTCAAGGCATATGCCTTGAGACCTTTTTGCCATATATATTTATTTTTGGAATCCGCCAAGGCTTTGCTCAGCCATTGCAACTAGACGTTTTGTAATTTCTCCACCAACAGAACCGTTAGCGCGAGCCGTAGAATCTGCTCCTAATTGTACACCAAATTCTTGAGCGATTTCGTACTTCATTTGATCGATTGCTGCTGTTGCACCTGGTACTACTAATTGATTGTAAGAACTTTGGTTTGCCATAGGAATATATCCTCCTTAGAGTTATAAAAATTTTTTTGGTTGGACTAGCTGGATTTGAACCAGATTATCGCCCCGTTTGGCGCTAATCCATCGGTAATTAAGTTTGTACTCATAGTATGGATGTTACCTAGAAAGATATACAAAAAAATAATTTGTAAATTTTGTAAAAAATATTTCATCATTTCGTAAATTATGAAATAAGAGTAATCGTTGTATTTTTAAGAAAGAAGGCTAAACTAAGAGCGAAATCATATGCGTTTTTTTCTTTGTATAACCAGCTTGGCTTACTTAACTTATGATTTGTTAAAGTGAGACAAATTCCAGTTTAGTAAAATGAAAATTAAATTGGGAGCAACTACATAGTTCTGTTTTAACCCAGGATGGGGCAGAAAAAGGAACTGACCGCGTCTATGCACGGCTAGATGCTCTCTTCAATCTAAAAAAAGGGCTTTTTAATTGTTTTTAAACGATAACGTATGGAGGAATCATGATGGGAATTTGCCCGCTTTGCAACGCGCTAGAATCACAAACATATTCTTGTCAAAATTGCCAAGGTATACTCCAAGATTATGGGAAAACTGTAGATTACATAGACGATTACAGTGCATATATGGATCAAGAATTATTAAGTGCAGTAGACGGTTTAACACATAATAATTCACAGGAGTATTGCAATCATGTTTTTTATTGCGGAGTATGTAATGTGGAAACAGAAGTTGTAGTGAAGCTCGTTTAAATAAAAAACTTCCACCTTATGAAGGAGGTGGAAGTTTTTGTTTTTGTATTTGTGAGTTAATCATAGGGGAAGGGATGTTTTCGGTATGTGACGAAGGATCTGATTTTATTTGTGACATTTTTTCTTTCTTGTCGCGCAAAGAGTGTTCAGTTAAATAGATGGCATATTCATAAAATAATTGGCGCGTAAGTTCACTTTGTTCTTTTAACTTTTCATCTTGGAATACAGTTCGCCCCGGTTTAGAATTTGCTTCAAATAGCCACGGGTTTTCCGTGGTGTCTAAACCAATGTCAAAACCAATTTCTCCAATGTTCCCGGTTACTTGCCCATCGAGTGCATAACTGATTTGTAAGGCTGTTTGTTTTAGTTTATTTTCAATTTGAACTTGTTTTGTTGAATCAGGAAATAGTTCCTGAAGTAATTTCGTATCACCGCCACTATTTACATGAGTTGTTAAGCTACCTTTGCCGGCGATTTTTGCGACGATTGCACTGACTACCCAATTACCAAAATGGTTTTTATTTGTATGAATGCGAAAATCGACGGGTTGCCCTTCGAAGCGGAGCAGTGAGATACCTTGTTGTACGATAAACTTTTTTAAATCATGTCCTTTTAACACATGGTTAAGAAGGGCTTCTAATGATTGATACTTTCTTAGTTTGTTTTGTTCATTTTCACGATAACGACAATAGTAGCAATTATCAGTTTGAGAATAGAGTATTTGATGAATATTTCTTCCGAAGCTACCGTGTATTGGTTTCATATAAATGTACTTATGCGTACCGAGAAGTCGTTCTACTTGTTCAAAATGTTGAAATACTTCTGTATTTGGTAAGAATGGTTTAATTGAATCTTCTTTCATTAAAAGTTGATGCACTTCCCATTTATTGAAAAATCCCGGATTAAACCACGGAATCGCATAGTCGCTTTCTAAACGTTTTTTTGCTCTTACGATAGGTTTGTAATTTTCTGCTTGCCGATTTGGTAATCGGTCGTAAATGACATTTGGTAAAGGGACTTTGTTTTTTACCCATTTTCCTTCTTGAAAGAAGTACCCTTCAATTGTTTCCTCTTCCCAGTTTATATGTTGAATGCCAAAGACAAATACAAATGGCTGCAATGTGAATGGTGGTGTTAATAACTCACTGAGAGAGATGGAACGACTTCCTAAAGGAGAATTAGAATCATCGTTAAAGCCAGTTGTGAAAATCCCGATTAATGGGCCGAAAATAATGGTTTGATTGTGTAAGAAGGCATGGATTGTTGCTGAATGCGGTAGTAAAAGATCGGCTGCAATCTGTTCGCCAATAATAATTTCTCGCGTGAATGAATAATGAATTTTAATATTCTCACATGTAATATAACGTAAGCCAAAGAAAAAGGATGTAATTGGTGGTGTAATAGAAAAAACGTAAGGTAAAGTAATACTATTTGGCTGCTCATCTGAAATACTTAATGTATATATGTGCTCTTTCAACGGGGATTTCCTCCTTTCGTTATGGTGTAAAACGGCTAAACTTTAATGGACCATGAAAAATTTGCTCAGCCAGTTCGTCGTTGTACCTAGTATAAACATCGTAAGAAGGCATCGTATTGACGTACATAAGCCAAATGGCACCTTTTTGATCCATAATGGTAGAAAGCTCTAGTTCAAATAATGAAGAATAGGACTGATCGAGTGTTTTAAACACTTCATTTACAACATCATGTAAAGCATCTTTTAATAATTGAACGCCAGTTGGAGAAAGTAAATATTTAATTTTAGAAAATGGATGTAACATAGAACGTTCTGTTGCTGAAAGTAAAAATTGTGCTGGGAATGAAGATTTTTGTATAAATTGACCGAGCACTTGCCAATTCTGTTCTTTATTTTTTTGCATAATGGTTCGAATATGAATCGGATATGATAGTTGATTTGGAGGTTGTAACATTGGATGAATCATATAACTGAATGAGTGTATGTTCGATTTGCACCATGATATAAATTTATCTGTTCGTTTGAATTGAGTAGAAGTATGATGTTGTTCATTTATTGTATCGATATGAAATGTTTTATTTTTGTAAGTGGCCCGATATAAATTTTCATTGGAGTGTATATTGATTGGTCTTATAATAATATCTCTTGTTTCTAGTAGTAATTTAAAAATTCCTTGTACTGTTCCTTTTATTATTTTTGGTACGTAAGGGGAAAGACGTTTATTAGTAAGAAAAAGATTGTGTAAATCGCTTGGGTTAATAAGTGTGTTGTTTAAAAAGGTAGTGGAAGAACGTTTGTGTAATGAATGAATAATCGCATTTGCTTGTTGGAATTCCTCATCCTCTTTGAAATGACAACGATCATATATATATGAAGGAATGGGAAAGGTTTGATCTATCCAATTTCCTGTATCTGTATCGTAAATAAGACCAGAAACAAGATCTGTCTTTGAATCAATGCTAAACGGTGTGAATTGGGCAACGACGTTATGATAAAGACGAGCTCGCTTAGCGATTTCGGTGTAATACGTTTGCTCGTGATGGAGCCCGGAAGTTAAAAGACCAAGAACCAACGAAATCACTCCTTTAGTAATAAGATGTTTGCATTATAGGCGAAGCTATATATTGCAAATACGTTTTTATACCATTATACTTTTGTCCGTATGATGATATGCTATAGTTTTGGAGAAGTGAAAGGTTGATTGTGATGAATATATGGTTAAATATGTTAATAACGACAGGGCTCGGGGCAATTATTGGAGGATACACAAATCATTTAGCGATAAAAATGTTATTTCGTCCTCATCGTCCTATTTATATTGGGAAGTTTCAAGTTCCATTTACGCCAGGGTTAATTCCGAAACGCCGCGATGAGCTTGCTGTTCAATTAGGTAAAATGGTTGTAGACCATTTGTTAACACCAGAAGGAATCGGAAAAAAACTAACAAATAAAGAGTTTCAAACCAGTTTAATTCGCTGGACACAAGTGGAAGTTGATAAAGTAATTACAAATGAACAGTCGTTACGGGATATGTTAGAAAAATGGAATTTAGAACATGTAGAAGAAGAGGCGATCGGGAAAATCCAACATGTTATTACAGAAAAAATTCATGCATTTTTAGCAGAGTACTATACATATACATGGGAACAGGCGTTACCTCATTCTGTTCATGAAAAAGTAGAGAATGCGATTCCGAATGTAGCATCTTTTATTTTAAAAAGAGGAATTAGCTTTTTGGAAAGTGAAGAAGGAAAGGAACGCCTTTCAAAAATGATTGATGACTTTTTCGCTTCCAGGGGAACGCTGCTTAACTTAGTTGGTATGTTTTTAGGGAATGTAAGTTTAGTTGATCGCGTGCAGCCGGAAGTCATTAAGTTTTTAGGACAAGATGGAACAGAGCGTCTGTTAACTGATGTACTGCAAAAAGAGTGGGAAAAGTTAAAAGGAAGAGACGTAAAAGAATTAGAAACGTTCGTAGAGAAAGAAATGATTGTGAACTCCATATTGTCAGCGGTTAAAGTAGAGGAAACAGTGAGTAGATTTTTAAATCAGTCTGTTCAGCAAGTATGTGAGCCAGTGCGAGAAACAATCGTTGAAAAAGTGGTCCCTAGCGCAGTAGAGAAAGGCTTGAAGTGGGGGACAGAAAATGTGGGAAGTATATTGGGAAATCTACAGCTTGCAGAAATTGTCCAGCAAGAAGTATCTACATTTTCAACAGAGAGACTAGAAGATCTCGTATTGTCCATTACAAAAAATGAGTTAAAAATGATTACATATTTAGGGGCGTTATTAGGAGGAACAATTGGATTTATTCAAGGGTTGTTACTCTTGTTCCTTAAGTAATAAAGATGGGTGCATAGAAATAAAAGTGAAATTTCTTCCCATCTCTTGCATAGTTTGATATGGTAGGAAGAGGTGCGTATGTAAATGCACTTAAAAGGCAGTGCGAGCGAAAAGCGCTAGCCTTCTAAAGGAGGAAAAATAAAATGACAAAAAACATTCATGATGTTGCATATGAATTACAAAAAACAATCGCTGAAAACGAAGATTTCCAAACATTAAAAGCAAGCTACGCAGCAGTACAAGGAGATGCAGAGTCAAAGAACTTATTCGAAGAGTTCCGCACGATGCAACTTGGCTTACAACAAAAAATGATGCAAGGCCAAGAAATCACTGAAGAAGACAACCAAAAAGCACAAGAAGTTGTAGCTCGCATTCAACAAGATGCAAAAATTACAAAGTTAATGGAAACTGAGCAACGTTTAAACATCGTTATCACTGACGTTAACAAAATTATCATGAAGCCACTTGAAGAATTATATAGCGCGCAACAAGCGTAATGATAGAAGACGCTCCTAGTATGGGGGCGTTTTTTTTGTGTAGGAAATTTGATAGTCCTTCCACAAAAAAATCCCCTTCAAAATAGCCATGTGTTAGTGACTGTTTTGAAGGGGATATATGATGTATCTTTCAATTTCTCTTTTACATATATAATTACTTGTTGAAATACTCAGTTCTAATATTTTTTTCTTTCAAAAACTTTTCAATTTCTTTTTGCTTCCTACCATTAACTTTCTCAAAGCGTTTTGTAAAAGAAAAATCAGTTTTGAATAAGTTACCATCTTGCGCGAGTTTGTCTAATTCGTCCTCTAGTTCTACTAAAAGTGCCGTAGATGCTGAAATAAAGTCATGAATTTCCTTCGAAGGCTTTTTGTAATCATCAGGGATCGTATTGTTACTAATAAAATCATGGAAATTCGCATCATTTTGTTGCGCTAAATCTACTAGTTGCTTTAATTTCTCTCGGTCGGATTCCGTGACATTCTCGTCAGACATAGATGATGAAAGTGGAACGATGTTTTCGTCTAACTCTCCGCTATAATCTAAATAAATTTTTATATTTTGTTTCATTTCGTCTTCGTTAATCGTTTCATTCTTTTTTGAGGAAGTGAATATAGTTTCTGGAATTTTTATCGTTACATCTTTAATAGATTGCACATCGTTTTCTTCCTTAGGTTGTGCACTGTTTGAACAAGCTGATAGAAATAAAATTGTAAGTAACATGAGTAGATATAAAGTATACTTCTTCATTTTAATCTCCTTTTATATTCATTATTATCTTTGTAAAATAGCTATATTCCATTTCAAATACTTTACTAAAGTTGCGTATAGATGTTTTACCATTTGGTAAGATATGACGGATATGAGTAAACCGCTGCAAAAAGCGATGAACACATTGTAAACATCGGAATAACTAATTTGATGAAACCCTTTAAAAAATCCTAACCCTATTAATAAAATAGGTGAGATGATTAATAATGGAGTGGCAATGATAAGGGCTAGAAGAATCGGTAATAAAAAGAGTAGTACGAAAAAGGCGATAATGATAAAGGCAAAGTTTAAAACACTTAAGCTCATAACAGAAAATAGTGCGGTTATCATATTTTTGAAGCTTCGTTTATTGTCCGCGTTTTGTATTGCATAGGAAACATTAAGTTCTTTAGCAATAGTTTTAGGGTCTCCTAGTTTCCTGGAAATTTCTTCTTCAGATTTCCCATCCTGTTTAGCACTGATAAAATGAGTTTCATACTCTGAAATAATATCTTTCTTTTCTAAACTAGGCATATTCCGCAGGGAAGAACTAAGTTGTTCCAAAAATTCACTTTTGTTCATAACAATCACTTTCCTTTATAAAATGATGAATTACAGCTGAGAATCCTATCTTTTGAAAAGGGGATACGAATTATAAAGCACGTTCCAATTATTGGTTATTCCAATATTTACAAATATATCATTTAGTAATGTTCTTTGCAAGGTACTATAATCTTATTAATACTGTGATTAGATGTAATTTTTTTGTGCATTTTTAGAGGAGATATAAAAATATTATTTTAGGATAAACAAAGGGTTGTAAGCGTATTCCTTAGAGGTTGTCAAAAAACTGTCAAATTCATATCGTTGGAAAAATAATGCATTTGTACTATAATGATAAACAAGATATATTACACTATGTTAATTAATGTGGTGAAGTATATAAAATTAAAATCTTTATTACACACATTATGAAATAAAGGGATGATTAGTTTGAGTACAGGTGTAAAAGCAAACGACGTGAAAACAAAAACAAAAGGAGCAGATCTTGTTGTTGATTGTTTAATTAAACAAGGTGTTACACATGTTTTCGGTATTCCAGGAGCGAAGATTGACTCTGTATTTGATGTACTGCAAGAAAGAGGACCAGAGTTAATTGTTTGTCGTCATGAACAAAATGCAGCTTTTATGGCAGCTGCTATTGGTAGATTAACAGGGAAACCGGGCGTATGTCTTGTAACTTCAGGACCAGGGACATCAAATTTAGCGACAGGTCTTGTTACTGCGAATGCGGAGAGTGATCCCGTTGTTGCTTTAGCTGGTGCAGTTCCGCGTACAGATCGATTAAAACGTACGCATCAATCTATGGATAATGCTGCATTATTCGAACCAATCACTAAATATAGCGTAGAAGTCGAGCATCCTGATAATGTACCAGAAGCACTTACTAATGCATTTCGAAGTGCTACTTCTACAAATCCAGGAGCAACACTTGTAAGTCTTCCGCAAGACGTTATGACTGCGGAAACGACAGTAGAATCTATCGGTGAGCTTTCTAAGCCACAGCTTGGAATCGCTCCCACAAATCATATTGAATACGTAGTAGAAAAAATAAAATCAGCAAAATTACCAGTTATTTTACTCGGTATGAGAGCAAGCACCAATGAAGTAACGAAAGCAGTTCGTGAGTTAATTGCTGGTACAGAACTTCCTGTTGTTGAAACATATCAAGCAGCTGGTGCAATTTCACGTGAGTTAGAAGATCATTTCTTCGGCCGCGTTGGATTATTCCGTAACCAACCAGGTGATATTTTACTAGAAGAAGCGGATTTTGTTTTATCTATCGGCTATGACCCAATTGAGTATGATCCGAAATTCTGGAATAAACTTGGCGATAGAACAATTATTCACCTTGATGATCACCAAGCAGATATCGACCATGATTACCAACCAGAGCGTGAATTAATTGGCGATATCGCTTTAACTGTAAATAGCATTGCGGAGAAATTACCGAAGCTTGTATTAAATACGAAATCAGAAGCAGTTTTAGAACGATTACGCTCGAAATTATCAGAGCAAGCAGAAGTTCCAAATCGTGCTTCAGAAGGTGTTACGCATCCACTTCAAGTCATTCGTACGCTTCGTTCTTTAATTAGTGACGATACAACCGTTACATGTGACATCGGTTCCCATTCTATTTGGATGGCGAGATGTTTCCGTTCTTATGAACCACGTAGACTATTATTTAGTAACGGTATGCAAACGTTAGGTGTTGCACTTCCTTGGGCAATTGCAGCTACTTTAGTTGAACCGGGCAAGAAAGTTGTTTCCGTGTCAGGTGATGGTGGTTTCTTATTCTCTTCGATGGAATTAGAAACAGCGGTACGTTTAAATGCGCCTGTTGTCCATCTCGTCTGGAGAGATGGTACATATGATATGGTTGCGTTCCAACAAATGATGAAATACGGTAGAACATCAGCTACAGAGTTTGGCGATGTTGATCTTGTGAAATATGCAGAAAGTTTCGGTGCAATAGGTCTTCGTGTCAATACACCAGACGAATTAGAAGGTGTATTGAGAGAAGCGTTAGAAGCAGAGGGTCCTGTCATTATTGATATTCCAATTGACTACCGTGACAACATTAAATTAAGCGAAAAATTATTACCAAACCAATTAAACTGATGGGGGCATGAGTGAGATGACTGTTGCGCAATTAATTGATATTGATGCAAAAAGAACGAAAATGAGTAATGAAGTATATCAAACATCTACAATGCTTGCGCTATTAGATGGTATATACGATGGTGTTATTAACTTTGAGGAACTGAAAGAACGTGGTGATTTTGGCATCGGTACATTTGATCAATTAGATGGTGAAATGATTGCGTTTGATAATGAGTTTTACCATTTACGTTCAGACGGTTCAGCGGAAAAAGTAGAACCGGAAGAAACAACACCTTTTGCGACTGTAACGTTTTTTGAAAAAGAAATGAGTTATACGGTAGAGCATCCGATGAATCGTGAAGAAGTGGAAGCATTATTACATGAGTTAATGCCAAGTAAAAACTTATTTTATGGTATTCGAATGGATGGAACGTTCCGTGAAGTTAGAACGAGAACTGTTCCAAGACAAGAAAAACCGTATACGCCGCTCGTTGAAGTGACGAAATCACAACCGATTTTTTCGTTTAAAGATACAGAAGGTACGCTAGCTGGATTTTGGACACCAGATTATGCGCAAGGTATTGGTGTAGCTGGTTTCCACTTACATTATATTGATGATGAAAGAAGCGGGGGAGGACATGTTTTCGACTATGTTGTAGAAAACTGTACGATCCAAATTTGTCAAAAAGCTCATATGCATTTAGCACTTCCTGAAACAGCTGATTTTATGGCGGCGGAATTATCAAGAGAAAACTTAGAGAATGATATTGCGACCGCGGAAGGTGCGGAGTAAAAAGGAATCGAAATTATGTATTCTCTATATAAAGAACCGAAGTCTTGTTCAGGCTTCGGTTTTTTTCATTGATTTGCAATCTTCGAGTGAAATTCCCCTATCCAATTTCACTGCACCGCCTCATTATGTTTCTTTTGTAAAATGAAAACTCAATTTTGAAGCAAAAGAAATATAAATTTCTCTCCAAACATATACATCAAAAGGATAGGGGGGATATGATGGAAAACTCCATTACTATTAGTTTATGCATGATTGTAAAAGATGAAGAACAAACTATATCAAAATGCTTAGAATCGGTTAAAAGTGTTGTGGATGAAATTATTATTGTAGATACAGGTTCCACAGATGCTACAAAAGAAATTGTGAAGAAGTACGACGCGAAAGTTTATGATTTTCAATGGATTGAAGATTTTTCAGCGGCACGAAATTTTGCGTTTTCTAAAGCTACAAAAGAATATATTCTTTGGCTAGACGCAGATGACATAATAGATACGGAAGATATAAAGAAATTGTTGCAGTTAAAACATACGTTAGATCGTAGTACGGATGCAGTATCTATGAAATATTATTTAACTTTTGATATAGAAGGAAATCCAACACATTCTTTAAGGAGATATCGATTAGTCAACAGAAGTAAAAATTTTCAATGGTATGGATTTGTTCATGAATATTTAGAGGTGTATGGAAATCTTATAAATAGTGACGTAGGGGTAAGTCATAAAAAAGAAAAAGCATATACTAATCGTAATTTGAAAATATATGAAAAACATCTTGAGAGTGGAAAAGAGTTTAGCCCCCGCGATGTGTACTATTATGCAAATGAATGTAAGGACCACAGATTATTTGATAAGGCTGTTAAGGGGTATTCTAGGTTTTTAGATGAAGAAAAGGGTTGGGTTGAAGATAACATTCAAGCATGTTTAAAAAGAGCCGAATGTTATTTAGAATTGGGGGACTTAAAAAAATCTATACAGTCTTGTTTGCAATCATTTACGTATGACACGCCTAGAGGAGAACTTTGTTGCCACTTAGGACGTGTATTTTTGCAACAAGGGGAATATTCTAAAGCGATATATTGGTACCATGCAGCAATTGACGGGCCCAGGCCAAAGGATTCTCCGTTTGTCCGAGAAGAGTGTCATACATGGTTGCCGCATATTCAACTATGTATTTGTTATGATCGAATAAAAGAATATGAAAAGGCAATTTATCATAACGAACAAGCTGCACTGTTCATACCTAATAATCCGAGCATTGAATATAATAGAAAATATTTTGATAGTTTATCGGAAAAATAATATTTAATAATACTAGATAATCATTTTGGCTGCTGAGAGGAGTTTGATTCATGCTCACAAGTATAATTATATTGACTCATAATCAATTACAGTATACAAAAGAATGCATCCAAAGTATTAGAACTTATACAGTGGAACAAGAGTATGAGTTAATAGTTGTGGACAACGCGTCAACAGATGGTACTGTAGAATGGTTACAAAAACAATCGGATATTATGCTAGTGGAAAATGCGGAGAATATGGGTTTTCCAAAGGGATGCAATCAGGGAATTAAAGAGGCAAAAGGTGACAATATTCTATTATTGAATAATGATGTGGTCGTAACTGAAAATTGGCTAAGCAACTTAATTCGGTGTTTATATGAAAGTAAGGATGCTGGAGCGGTAGGGCCCATAACTAATAATGCCGCTTACTATACTGCTATACCAACCTTTTATAAAGATATTGAAGGAATGCAGAAGTTTGCAACTTTATATAATCAAAGTGATAAAAATAAATGGGAAGAACGTATGAAATTAATCGGATTCTGTATGCTTATAAAAAAATCAGTGTTAGATGAAGTTGGATTATTAGATGAACGATTTACACCGGGGAATTATGAAGATGATGATTTGTCACTAAGAATGTTTGAAAAAGGATATAAACTGTATTTATGTAAAGATACATTTATTCATCACTACGGAAGTGTCTCATGGAAAGAAGATAGTATGAAATTTTCTGTAGTTTTACATGCAAATAATATAAAATTGTATGAAAAATGGGGATTTTATGGTGAAAGTTTATACATTCATTATGATTTACTAGCAATTGTAGATCGATTTGCGCCTGATCAAGTGAATATTCTTCATATAGGAGCTGGATGTGGTGCAACTTTATTAGAAATGAAAAGGCGTTACCCGGCAGTTCCCATATTTGGAGCAGAAATTAATGAAAAAGCAGCAGCTCTTGCAAATAGGGTAGCTCCTACAACTTCTGCTGAGTATGACAAGTTACATGAGGTATTTACAGATGAAAAATTCCAGTACATTTTGTTATCACATCCTATTGAGCCAGCGAAATTACCGCAGGTCATACAATCTATGTCACAACTTTTAACGCCAACAGGAACTTTCATTATGTCGAAATTCAATTTGGATAATTATTATGCATTAAAAAAATAATGCTTTTAAGATTTTCTCTTTGGAGATGAGCTGTATTTGGCAATGTTGGAGGAACAACGGTTTCTTTTATAGAAACAAAACCGAAATCCGAGCCCGGATTTCGGCTTTTCGGCGTGTGATGAATTACGAAAAAAGAGCTATCCTATAAGTTGGTTTCACTTACTTATAGGATAGCTTCTTTATTTTGAAACAAACGGATGCTTTTCATAATAAAACCGCCATGGATAGTGAACGGCTTCTTCTGCATAATCAATATTAATACGAGGGCCAGCTATTATGTTATGTGTGGATGATAAATGGTCTTCTTCAGGAACTAATTCAATATGTAACGTATCACTTTGAAGTGATACGCCGCGCTCTTCTAAAGTGATTCCGAGCGCGCGGCATAGTTTTCCGGGGCCATTTGTTAAGTTTTTATACTGAGCTTTCGTAATGTCAGTTTTGTTGTAGCGCGCTAGTTTCATGTCTTCGATTCCATCTACAGGTTCAAGGGCACGAATGAGAACTCCTTGCGGGGTGCCGATTGGTGCTGTAATTACGTTAAAGCAATGATACATGCCGTAAATTAAATATACGTAAGCATGTCCCGGTGCACCGAACATTACTTCTGTTCGATCAGTCCGTCTGCCTCCGTAACTATGAGCGGCCTTATCATCTGGACCTTTGTATGCTTCTACTTCTACAATAAAACCGCTCCGCTTTATGCCGTCTACAATATGAACGAGTTTATGTCCGAGTAACTTCTTTGCGACCACTAATGTATCGCCTTCATAAAAAGAAGGAGGTGCCTGCATTGTACTATCTCCTTTGCCAGTTGTATATGTATATAGTAAACCAAATTTTCAGTAGTAATTCTAACTCGTTCTATTTACTACATTTATTTCATAAATTATGGATAGAGTACAACAGCGAAGAGGGGGAGTGCGACATGATTTATCGCTTACTAGCTCTTAATATAGATGGGACACTACTATACAACAACGGAAAAATCGCAAAAGGGTTACGGGAGACAATTGACTTTGTGAAAAGAAAAGATGTATACGTTACATTGTTTACGAATCGTAATTTTCAATCTGCTCATAAAATAGCGAAGGCGTTAAAATTAGATTCTATATTAGTTACACATGGTGGTGCTTTCGTTTCAGCGACGTTAGATAAGCCGTTCGTTCAAAGGAGATTATCTGAAGAGAAAACCTTTAATATTGTGCAAGTGTTAGAGCATTTTGATTGTAATGTTCGCATTTCTCATGAACGATATTCAATTGGGAATCGTGAGAGAAATACACCAAACTTAATTGCGCGTACTGTATTATCAAGCGCAGATCCATTATTTTATCCGGTTCAATTTGTAGATTCGCTAGGGGATGCACTGCGTGATCATCCAGTAGCTGCACCAAAAATTGATATTGTTTTCCATACGAAAGGTGAAAAAGAAAGAGGGATGAATACGTTAAAAAAGGCATTTCAAGATGTAGAGTACGTCGAGTGTGATGAAAGACATATAGAAATTCTCCCTCAAAATGTATCAAAACTACGTGGTTTACAATTACTTGGGGAGCATTTAAATATTAACCTTAGTGAAATGGTTGCGATTGGAGATAGCGTAGAAGACTTAGAGGTAATTGAAAATGTTGGGCTTGGGGTAGCGATGGGGAACGCTCCTGTAGAATTAAAGCAAGCGGCGGACTGGATTACACGTTCTAATACTGAGAACGGCGTAGAGTACATGATTAAAGAGCATTTTCGTAAGCAATTCCCGCTTCCTTTTTTAAAGAGTCATAAACATACACCGAAACGATGAAAGAAAAACGTAGCTTTTTGGCTACGTTTTTTTGTTGAACTTATTAAAATGAATGAAAACGTTTTAGATTGTGAATTGTGTATGGAATATATACAATTTACTTGAATACTCTAGGAAACTGTTGTAAAGTGGATGATGTTGCCAAAGTAGTTACACCATATGAAATATTCTCCAGGTTAATTTTGTTGAGCTCCAAACGCAAAAAACACTTCCGCATGTTAGTTTAGTTCACGTATTATCTCAAAAATGGATTGTAGTAATTTTATTAATGAGTTGTAGAGTTTCTTTGTTTTATTTAAATGGATTATTTTAAGTTAATGTGAGTAAGACTTGGTACATACGAAATGTACTTCTTTTTGTGGTTTTAGGAAGTTTAAAAGGGGGAATGAATTTCTTGAGGAAATCATTTAATCAAAAATTTAAAAAAGTAAGTAGTAGTTTTATAGTTGTATTACTAATATGTATGAATTTTTTAATCCATTTACCATTTAAAGCAGAGGCAGCTACAACAGAATTAAAAGGTTTAGGTGATGTATCTTATTACAACGCCATCATTTTTGGAGATCATAGTGCAACGAGTGCGGATATTGAGGGTGCGATGGCTGTTCAAAAAAATATGAACGCATCAAGTTATACAGTCCTAGCGGCTGCAACTGGAGCAAACAACTTAGCTGGAGCAACATGGAAAGATGAAGGATATCCATCATTATTACTAGGTGGTCAATTTACGAAAGCGGGAGCAGGACAAGTAATCATCCAAGATGGAACAGTGGCGATGACAAAAGAAGGCGACCCAGAAGGTGCAATGAAATCATCTTATGACCGTATCTCTTATAAAGAGCAAGCAGAGATTGATGCCAAGTTCAAAGAATTTAGAAAAGACGTTGATGGTGTAATTGGAGATGCGAGTCAATTACATACTGATAAACCAAAACCTAATATGAGCTTTGGAATCGGTGAAGATGTAAACAACCCTAATATTTACGTTTCTTCAGGCTTAACAGGAAAGAAAATATTTGATGTAAAAGATGTTTATCTTCCGAATGTAAATAACAAAGACTTTATTGTTATTTATTCAGACGCAGAAGAAGTGAATTTTGGTAGCGGTGCAATTTTGTACGATACGAGAAATACTGGGATGGCAACAGACTTAATTAATACATCTCAAGCATATGACCCTAATTCAGCTTTTACTGAGTTAGCTAGTAAAGTCATTTGGGTGTTCCCTAATGCTACAAAGATAACAACTAAAGGTTATGGTGTAGTAGGTAGTGTGTTTGCGCCTAATGCTGTTGTAGAGACAAAAGGTGGTTCTATTAACGGACAAGCCTATGTTGGAGGATTACACCAAAGAGATGGATTTGAGGTTCATAACTTTAAATTTAATTGGCCAAAGTGGAATAAGCCAGTAGTTGAAAAAGGAAACTTACAAATTAAAAAAGTTGATGCAAATGATGAAAATATTGTTTTAAAAGACGCAAAGTTTGATGTTATAGACAAAGATAATAATGTTGTGGCTACTGTTACAACGAATGAAAAGGGTATTGCTGAAATCAAGGATTTACCACTTGGTGACTATTTTGTAAAAGAAATAAGTGCACCAGAAGGATATATAAAAGTTGATACACCAGTAAAAGTAACAATTGATAGTACAAACGTAATTGAAATTGTTATGAAGAATACGAAAAAAGTAGAGAATGGCCAATTTAAATTATTGAAAAAAGATAGTGAATCTGGTCAACTTCTACCAGGTGCAAAATTTGATGTTATAGATAAAGATGGAAATGTTGTTGAAACAATTATTACAGATGGTAAAGGTGCAGCTTTATCAAAACAACTTCCAGTTGGAACATATACATTAAAAGAAGTTGAAGCACCAAAAGGTTATGAACTATCATCTAGCTCAGTTCGTGTTGATGTAGCTGCTAATAAAACAGTGACTGTAGATGTGTTGAATAAAAAAATCGCTGAAAAAGCTACAGGCCAATTTGAAATCGTAAAAGTAGATGCGAATGATAAAACGAAGCTATTATCGGACGCAGAGTTTGAAGTGTATAAAGATGGTGAAAAGGTAGATACGTTACGAACAGATAAAACAGGTAAAGTAATATCTACGAAATTAGAACCAGGAAAGTATACATTAAAAGAAACGAAAGCACCACAAGGATATAAGTTGTTAAAAGAAGAAATTGAAGTCGTTGTGGAAGCAAACAAAGTAGTACAAGTACAAGTAGAAAATGCGAAAGAACTAGGAAGCTTACAAGTAATCAAAAAGGATGCAGAGAGTGGAAAAGTTCTAGAAGACGCAGAATTCAGACTGAAAAACGAAAATGGTCAAGTAGTTGGAGAAGCGAAAACAACGAATAAAGATGGTGTTGTGACATTCGAAAACTTAGTGCCAGGTAAGTATACGCTAGAAGAAACGAAAGCGCCAGAAGGCTACAAAGCGGTAGAATTAAAAGTGGAAGTAAATGTTGTAGCAAATGAAGTAGTAAAACAGGAAGTAATGAACGAAAAAGTTCTGGGTCAATTTGAAATCGTAAAAGTAGATGCGAATGATAAAACGAAGCTATTATCAGATGCAGAATTTACTGTGTATAAAGATGGTAAAAAGGTAGCAGAGTTGAAAACTGATGAGAGTGGAAAAGCGATGTTACCGAAATTACCATTAGGTGAATACACAGTGAAAGAAACGAAAGCACCAGCAGGTTACAAGATTTCAAATAAAGAATGGAAAGTAACAATTCAAAATGAGAAAGAAGTAGTAAAAGTAGAGGCAGAAAATGAAAAACTCTTGGGCTCTCTACAAATTATTAAAACAGATGATAAAGATCAAGCGGAACGTTTAGCAGGCGCAGTATTTACATTGAAAGATGCTAAAGGAAATGTTGTAAAAGAAAAAATTACAACAGATAAGTCTGGAACGGTTAAAGTAGAAGGACTAGTACCGGGTGAGTATACGTTAGAAGAAACAAAAGCACCAGAAGGTTATGAGTTAACAAAACAAGTAATTCATGTAACAGTCGACGGTGAAAAAGTTGTTGATGTAAAAGTAACGAATAGTAAGAGCCTTGGTCAATTTGAAATCGTAAAAGTAGATGCAAACGATAAAACGAAGCTTTTATCAGACGCAGAATTTGAAGTGTATAAAGATGGTAAGAAAGTAGAGATGTTACGAACAGATAAAACAGGTAAAGTCATCTCTGGAAAATTAGAACCAGGAAAATACACGTTAAAAGAAACGAAAGCACCAAAAGGATATAAATTACTAAAAGAAGAAATTGAAGTCGTTGTGGAAGCAAACAAAGTAGTACAAGTACAAGTAGAAAATGCGAAAGAACTAGGAAGCTTACAAGTAATCAAAAAGGATGCAGAGAGTGGAAAAGTTCTAGAAGGCGCAGAATTCAGACTGAAAAACGAAAATGGTCAAGTAGTTGGAGAAGCGAAAACAACGAATAAAGATGGTGTTGTGACATTCGAAAACTTAGTGCCAGGTAAGTATACGTTAGAAGAAACGAAAGCGCCGGAAGGCTACAAAGCGGTAGAATTAAAAGTGGAAGTAAATGTTGTAGCAAATGAAGTAGTAAAACAAGAAGTATTGAATGAAAAAGTGAAAGAAAAAATCACAGGTCAAGTAGAAATTACAAAGATAGATGCTAATGATACAGAGAAAAAATTAGAAAGTGCAGTGTTTGAAATTCTGAAAGATGGAATAAAAATAGACACATTAACATCAGATAAAAATGGTAAAGCAACTTCGAAGAAACTGGAACCAGGAGATTACGTTTTAAAAGAAGTCCAGGCTCCAGAAGGATATAATTTATCTGATAAGGGAATTGAATTTACGATTTCTAATGAGAAAGTAGAAGTTATAAAGCTTCAAATTACCAATGAAAAAGAAACAGGAAAAGGTCCAGAGAAACCAGGTGGAGAGACAGAAACACCAGGTGGAGAGACAGAAACACCAGGTGGAGAGACAGAAACACCAGGTGGAGAGACAGAAACACCAGGTGGAGAGACAGAAACACCAGGTGGAGAGACAGAAACACCAGGTGGAGAGACAGAAACACCAGGTGGAGAGACAGAAACACCAGGTGGAGAGACAGAAACACCAGGTGGAGAGACAGAAACACCAGGTGGAGAGACAGAAACACCAGGTGGAGAGACAGAAACACCTGGTGAAGGAACAGAAACACCTGGTGGAGGAATAGAAACACCAGGTGGAGAGACAGAAACACCTGGTGAAGGAACAGAAAAGCCAGGTGAAGGAACAGAAAGCCCAGGCGAAGAAGTAGAAAAGCCTAACTTACCAGAAAAAGAACAAGGCGGTTCTAATAATCAAAAACTTCCAGCTACAGGGCATAATACGGATTACCTTCCATTTATAGGTGTAATTCTGGTGTTATTAGGAATACGTTTAAGATTTATGACTAAAAATAGTTAATAGATGTATAAAAGGCAAAAGAGATAATATTATCTCTTTTGCCTTTTAGGTTAATACAGAAGGATTAAAGTAAAAACATCTATATTTAGTTATAAATGTTTTTAAGCTTCAATCACGTTAAGCATTCTGTTTATAAATGCAGCTGCGTGAGCACGTTGTGATGGTCCTTTTGGTACGAATTGATTAAATTCATTACCTTTTACAATTCCATATCCATACACTCTTTGTACTTCTTCTTTAGCGTAAATTAAGTTTTGGTCTACGAATGGTAGTTCAACTGGTTTTGCGAAAATACCAGCGTGTTTTAGAGAACGATCAATCATAATAACAGCTTCTTCGCGTGTAATTGTAGTATTTGGATCAAAGGTATTATCACCACGTCCGCGGATTATGCCTGCGCTTGCTGCACGATTAATACCGTCTCTTAAAGATGGATGTACTTGTTCTAAGTCTGTGAAATTAGCATTTCCACTTGGTAATTGTAAAGCACGAGTAATTAATGTAGCAAATTCAGCACGCGTTACAAGACGTTCTGGGAAGTACTTGCCGTTCCCTTCTCCTTGCATAATGCCTCTAGCTGCTAATTGACGAATGTCTTGTTCATACCATCCACCTGTAATGTCATCAGTTACTGGATCTTTTCGGTTTTCCTTATAGTATGTTTCAGTTCCTTTTAAGAAAGCATCCCATTGTCCGCGTTGAATCATATACGCAGGGCAATTTTTTCCTGACCAAAATTGGTGTTTTTGGACCTTATCTAGAGAAATATTTAATTCGTTCATTAAATAAGCTGCTAATTTACGGGCATTCTCTACCGCTTTTTCATAGTTTCCATCTTGATTAACGGCAATTTCAATTCCGATAGATTCATAGTTTCCAGTTTTATTTCCAGCATGCCATCCAACTTCATTTACTGGAAGATGTTGATAAATTTCTTTATCATCTACTGTGAAATGCCAAGATGCGGCGCGATCAGCTGTTCCGCGTGCTTGACTATCTAAGAATTTTGCGTGATTTAGAGCATTGGCACCTTTCGCTGGATTAGCCGTTTCGTGAATCGTAATATATTTAGGGACCATCGCGTAGCCAGGGCGAATATCGTCATTTCCTTTTGGGACAATCATTTCTTTAAATGTAACGCCATAAATATTGTTTGTTTGTAGAGTAGCTGGAGCTCTCAATAAACTACTTTTAGCAGAACGACCGTTTTTTAATAATGAAGCTTTTGTACCTTCAAATGTAGCAGAAGGTGCATAAATCCATTTTGATGTTTCATTTATTTGGACTTTAAACCAATTTCCTGCTTGTTCAGTAGGAATAATTACTTGAGGCTGTAGTTTACCCTCTTCTTTAAACGTTTGGAATGGTAATGAATGTATGGAAGCTTCTTCTTTCACAATTAATTTTTGATTAGATAGTTTATGAATCTCTTGAACTTCTAAGCTATTATCATTGTTATTTATCCACCCAGCGCCAGCTGGAGTTGTTATGTAGTATGCATTCCCTTTTTTCTTTGTCGCCGTTACGACTTGTTCTGTAATCTCGATATTCGATTTGTTTTTTAAATCATTCGCGGTATATAATGAATGTTTTTTTGATGTGTATAGTAGGAATTGGCCAGTAACCTCGATATCTTCTTCATGAGTACTATGCTCTTTCACATGCTCTTTGATACTTTTAAAAACTTGATCCTCCGTATATACTTCGGCGGATTTTTCAGCATTCTCTGCAAATGAATAAGTAGGTGCAAGAACAGTTTGTAATGCAAGAGAGAGAGTTAAAACACTATAAAATTTCTTTTTCATATTTTTTTTAACACATTAGATTATGGAATCTAGTGTTAACATTCCTCCTTTATATATTGTATTTTCACTATGTATAGATTTTCGTACTAATAAATTTTAACAAGAGAAAATCATGATGTCTATATACATGAGCGATATTCATAAAAAGAATTATTTGAAAAAATGTAAGAAAAACAGGTAAAACCTTCTGTATTGACCTTCAAACGCCCTTCAAGTAAACTAAAGAGAGTTTGCAAATGAAAAGGTGATAATGTTGTTAATTTCAATTAAAACGTTACAAGATGATCGTTTTTTACGTCCGCTACAAAATATTGGCGGTTTATTTTTTGAAGAGAGCACGATAGGGTTTGAGAAAGAAGAAGCAAATCTTATCGTTGATATACAGATAGAAGGTAATGTGACAGCATCGGCTCGTTTAACAGATGTTGCAACCGGAAATGTATATGAAGAAACATTCGCAAAAGATTTATCTGCTTTCACAGAAGAAAAAGAACGTATGAAGCAAGTGAAACATGTTGTTTCTTACGTATATCTTTCTGTACTTCAACAGCTAACTGGACTTGAACAGAGCTGGGGAATATTAACTGGGGTACGCCCAACGAAACTTCTTCACAAACTGCTTCAAAATGGTATGTCAAAAGAAGAAGCGCATAAAGAACTTCGTGAAAGTTATTTAATTCATGAAGAGAAAATTGAACTTCTTCAGCGTATTGTTGATTGCCAATTAGCGGTTGTTCCGGATTTATACCGTTTGAAAGAAGAAGTAAGTATTTACATCGGTATTCCGTTTTGTCCTACAAAATGTGCGTACTGTACGTTCCCGGCTTATGCAATTAACGGACGCCAAGGATCAGTTGATTCGTTCTTAGGCGGGTTACATTATGAAGTTCGTGAAATTGGTAAGTTTTTAAAAGAAAAAGGTGTTACAGTTACGACGATTTATTACGGCGGCGGTACACCGACGAGTATTACAGCAGAAGAAATGGATATGTTGTATGAAGAAATGTACCAAGCTTTCCCTGATGTGAAAGATGTACGTGAAGTAACAGTTGAGGCAGGTCGCCCAGATACGATCACACCAGCAAAGCTAGAAGTGTTAAATAAATGGAATATTGACCGTATTAGTATTAATCCGCAGTCATACCACCAAGAAACACTAAAAGCAATTGGACGTCATCACACTGTAGAAGAAACGATTGAGAAGTATCATTTAGCACGTGAAATGGGAATGAACAATATTAATATGGATTTAATTATTGGTCTTCCTGGTGAAGGATTAGACATCTTTAAGCATACGTTAGATGAAACAGAAAAGTTAATGCCAGAATCGTTAACAGTTCATACGTTATCATTTAAACGTGCTTCTGAAATGACGCAAAACAAACGTAAATATAAAGTAGCAGGTCGCGAAGAAATTACTGCGATGATGCATGAGGCGGAAGAGTGGACGAAGAACCATAATTACGTACCATACTATTTATATCGTCAAAAAAATATTTTAGGTAACTTAGAAAACGTTGGGTATGCAATACCGACGCAAGAAAGTATCTACAATATTGTTATTATGGAAGAAGTACAATCGATTATCGGACTTGGTTGCGGGGCATCAAGTAAATTTGTTCACCCACAAACAGGAGCAATTACACACTTTGCGAATCCGAAAGATCCGAAATCATATAACGATGGCTTCGTGAAATATACAGAAGATAAACTGAAAATTTTAGAAGAGCTATTCGTGTAAGAAGAAGGGGGTTGTTCCGGTTTGGAACAGCTTCTTTTTATATTGTCAGTTTTTGTTGGTAAGTCGATATATTCGAAAAATAGCTGATATAAATTGAGTTGCGTCCGATATATTCAAAAAATCGCCGATATAATTTCATTTACCATCAAACGGTCCATATGTAAAACTATGTCGATAATAATCAGAAAAATTAGTCATATTATTAGAGGACAATGTCTACTTATAGACGAAATGATAGATTTATGAAAGAGAAAAGGGGGAAATTGTTGGCATGTACATGACGATAGGGAGAATTTTTGATTTGACAGTTGGCAAATATCCGAATAAAGAGGCGTTAGTAGAACCAGAAAAAAATATTCGTTGGACATATAAACAGTGGGATGAGCAAATAAATAAAACGGCGCAAGCTCTATTGAAAGAAGGAGTAAGAAAGGGAGATTGTGTATCTGTTTACCTATATAACTGTCGTGAATTTGTAAACGTTTACTTAGCTTGTGCGAAAATTGGCGCGATCTTCAATCCAATTAATTTCCGCTTAAAAGCAAAAGAATTATCGTATATCCTCCAAGATGCAGCCTCGAAAGTAGTTGTCTTTGAAAAAGCAGTCGAATCAACAGTTACTATGATTGAACGAGATTTTCCAAATTCGTCTTTTTGGTACGTGGAAGACGATGCACCTTCCTATGCTAGTTCTTACCATGAAAAAGTAAATGAAGCATCAGCTGAGAAAGTAGATATTGTAGTCGATGAAATGGATTTTTGTTCTATGCTTTATACGAGCGGAACGACTGGTCATCCGAAAGGCGTACTACATCGCCATCGTGATATGGCTGAGCATAGTATGATTTGTACGTATTTCATAAAATATAACAGGGATAGCGCCGGGCTTGTGGTAGCACCTTTATATCATTGCGGCGAGTTAAATGCTGGAATCATACCGCGCATTCAAGTTGGCGGAAAGAATGTTATTTTACATCATTTTGATACGGATAGAGTATTACATACCATTCAAGAAGAGAAGATTACGACGTTTTTTGCAGCACCGACGATGTGGAATATGTTACTGCAAAAAGATCTAACTAAGTATGATTTAACTTCAATGAAAATCGGTGTATATGGCGGGGCTGCGATGGCTCCGGCGTTAGTGAAGGAATGTAAAGAGCGTCTTTATATTGATCTTGTCCAAATTTACGGAATGACAGAAATGGGACCAGTTGTTGCGTTTCTCGTAGAAGAGGATCAAATTACGAAAGCTGGTTCAGCAGGAACACCGTGCTTTAGCCATGAAATTCGAATTGTGAAACCGAACGAAGATGGACCAGCAGAGCCAGATGATACGTTGCCTCCTTATGAAGTAGGGGAAATTATTTTGCGCGGTCCAACTATGATGGCTGGTTATCATAATCGAGAAGAAGCAAATGCAAAATCGATGTATAAAGGATGGTATCACTCTGGTGATTTAGGATACTTCGATAAAGACGGCTATTTATTCGTTGCAGACCGCGTTGATGATATGGTAATTAGCGGTGGCGTAAATATTTATCCTCGCGAAATTGAAGATTTTCTTCATAGTCATCCTGGTGTATTAGATGTTGCAGTACTTGGTGAGCCAGACGAACTATGGGGAGAGCGTGTCGTTGCGGTCGTTGTAAAGAAAGATAAAAATATTTCAGAAGCTGATTTAGAAATGTATTGCAAAGAAAGTGATGAATTAGCCGACTATAAACGTCCGCGTCATTACTTATTTGCAGATGAACTTCCTCGTAATGCGAGTGGGAAGTTGCAAAAATTTGTGCTGAGAGAGTCGTTAAAAGGTATGAAAAAATAATGAAAAAATGCCTTTCCAAATTCGGAAAGGCATTTTTATTACTTGCGTGAGAAACCTTCTTCATCAAGGTATTCCGCAGCTTCTGGATAAGAGTTGAATGTACCGTCTAAGTTTACGCCAGCGTAAACATTCCACATGTCATCCTCTTGAATAAGAGTTAGGATATGACCGTCTTCGTTCTTCCATTCTTCTTCTGCAGCAGGTTCCATTGCTACAATTTCCTCTGGCTCCTGTGATAGACGTTCAATTACTTTTTCAATTAATGAACGCAGTTCTTCTTCTGAAAACTCACGGATGTTAATCATACCTTTAGCATCTGTTTTATAACCTTTAATGAAGTATGCATATACAAATCCGTTTCCATTTGGGTGTAAATGATATACAACGTTCTTTTTATCTAAACGACTTTCTTCAAAGTGAAAGTTTACGCGTTTTAATGATACGTTCTTTCTTTCTAATTCCGGGAAAGATTCAATAATCGATAATTTTTCTTCAAAAGTTAGCATAGTGCCTCCAAGTATATAGTAAAAGATTTAATTTGTTCATTATAGCATAGTTGTAATTGTTTCCAAAGGTAAGGGGGAAACTTTTATTTGGATGCGTTTACTTCACGATACTGTAAAGAGTTTCTTATAAACAGGCTAACGGATGAGTATTTTTAGGTGTACAATGGAACGTGGACTTTATCCCGCATTAACGGGCAGTAAGACCTCCACCTCAAATTTCGGCGAATGCGAGGAAGTTAGGTGGGAGATCAACTGCCCGTAAACGCCCGATTGGTGCGGGCTAATAATCAGTGGGGATGAAAAAACTCCCCACTGATTAAAGTTTCACTTTATATGAAGGTGGTTATTTATATGTTTCAAAAAATAGCAAAGGAATGTTTAGCAGGATTTACTGTTGCGATTGTTGCGTTGCCGCTAGCAATTGCATTTGGTATTGCCGCGACAGGGACGTCTGAGGGAGCACTTGTTGGATTGTATGGTGCGATTTTTGCAGGTTTATTCGCAGCGTTATTTGGCGGGACACCTGGGCAAGTAACGGGGCCAACTGGACCAATTACTGTTATCGCAACAGGAGTTATTGCGACGCACGGCTTAGAGGCAAGTTTTATTGCCTTTATGATGGCAGGGTTATTTCAAATTTTATTCGGTGTATGTAAGCTCGGTTCTTACGTTCGATATATTCCGTATCCTGTCGTTTCAGGATTTATGAATGGTATTGCATTAATCATTATTTTAGGTGAAATAAAGCACGTACAAAATAGTTTTCTACTTGTTGTGTTAACGATTATTGTAATGATTGTTTCTGGCAAATGGATTAAGGCGATTCCGTCTAGTTTAGTAGCACTAGTCGGTGTGACAGCTTTGCTTCCTTTATTTTCTTCTCTACTCGAAGGACTTACAGTAAAGTTACCGATTATCGGAAATCTTTCATTAAATAAAGTAATTGAAAAGATTGGAACCATTCCAGAAGCGATGCCTACGCTTCATATTCCATCTTTAAGTGGAACAGGAATAGCAACACTTATTTTACCAGCGCTTAGTATTGCTTTATTAGGATCGATTGACTCGTTGTTAACATCGGTCGTAATGGATAATGTGACAGGTACACGTCATAAAAGTAATAAAGAGCTCATTGGACAAGGTATCGGTAATATGATGAGCGGATTGTTTGGCGGATTAGCAGGTGCAGGTGCGACTGTAAGGTCTATCGTGAATATAAGAAGTGGTGGTAAAACAGCACTTTCGGCATGTATGCATAGTGTTATATTATTTATTTTTATTATGGGTCTTGGTTCGGTCGTACAATACATTCCGCTTGCTGTATTATCAGGTATTTTAATTTTAACTGGTATTGGAATGTTCGATTGGGAAAGCATGAAAAAGATGCATGTCGCTCCTAAAGGTGATGTCGTTGTTATGCTCGTAACGATGATTGTAACGGTGAAGTTCGATTTAATGATTGCTGTTGCATTCGGTATTATTCTTTCGTTCATCATATATATGGTGAAGTGTAAAGAACGTAAAACTTCTATCGTAAAAGAAAGAGAAGAAACGTACACGATTCAAGGGCCGCTCTCTTTCCTATCAGTAGATCGTATTTTCTCTACTTTACAAGATGTGAAGTCACCGGTTGTTTTACGTATGAAAGATGTGCGTTATATGGATGTATCAGGAGCTATGGCATTATTAAATTTTGTTGAGCAATCAAATAAAGTAGGAGCAAGTGTAAAGCTTGAGCAAGTACATCCGAGTATTGAAAAAACAATCGTAGTAATGGCGAACGATGAACAGAAAGAGCAATTGAAAATCTTAAGTGTTTAGATGGTAATTAGAATATCTCACAATCTTACATACATTATAATGTAGAGTTGTGGGATATTCTTATAATGTTTTTAGTAATATGTATCGCATTGATAGAGAAGAAGAGCTTTTTTGAGTAACAGAAACAGTGATAATATGTACATATATAATGGAAAGAATTAGAAAATTAATTGTGAAGAAATAGGCGTGAACTGGTTCTCTTTTCTATTTTGAAAAAAAAACCAAGTATTCAACCTATAATAAATTTGTTATGATAATCAATGGGATAAAGTGAATCCCTATCGTTTAAAACAATATGTTTGAGAGTATATGTATAAAAGAAAAGAGAAAAAATATGAATAAAACATTTGTAAAAGGAGCAGCAATTTTAACCATTACAACTTTTTTGTCGAAATTGCTTGGTAGTTTTTTTCAAATTCCATTACAAAATATTGCAGGAGATGAAGTGCTCGGTATTTTCCGCCTTGTTTTTCCTGTATATATGATTGCTCTTACATTATCGGTAGCCGGAGTTCCGCTTGCAATTTCGAAATTAATTGCCGAGTTGAACGAAAAAAATAAGCAAAAGGAAATTGCGAAATTATTTAAATCAGCGTCAATTATAGGGATAGCATTTGGCGTTTTCGGCTGTTTAGTCATTGTATTATTTTCTATTGAAATTGCAAATATGCTTGGTGGACAAGAAACTAGAATGCCGTTGCTTATTACTTCATTAGCATTACTCATTGCGCCATACATGGCGGTTTATAGAGGGTATTTTCAAGGTTTCGGTGATATGAAACCAACAGGGGTATCACAAGTCATTGAGCAATTTGTACGTGTGTTTTTTATGCTAATAATTGCTTACATACTAGTATCATGGGATAAGAGTAATACTGTTATTACTAGTGGTGCGATGGTTGGCTCTTTTCTTGGAGTCATTAGTTCGCTTATATATTTGCGTATAAAATATAATAGAAGTCCATACTACAATAAAAGCAATTCCTATTCGCTCCGAGATTTAAGAGAACACGGCAAAAAGATATTGCGGGTATCGATCCCAATCGCTATCGGAGCTTTATCAATGCCACTTTTAAATTTAGTAGACTCGCTTACAATACCGCATGTATTACAAGGATCATCAACAGAAATTCAAGAACAATTTGGAATATACAGTCGCGGTTTTGCATTCACGCAAATAATTGTTATTTTTGCAAGTGCAATTGTATTTCCGTTAATACCACTCTTAACTTCCGCATTGGCCAAAAGAGATATAAATTTGGCGAAAATAACAATTCAAAATACAAATCGACTAGCGCATGTTTTGACAGCACCGTTAACAATATGGTTGATGGCATTAACAGTACCGTTAAATATCGGATTGTTCACAGACGTAAAAGGCAGTAGTATGTTAACAGTTATGATTGGCAGTTCGTATTTTACTGCGGTTATGGTATTATCAATAGGTGTTTTACAGGGGATTAATCGTTCTGCACAAGCTGCATGGATTGTTATTGGCGCGAGTTTTGTGAAAGTCGTGTTAAACATGATGTTAGTGCAGGAGTTTGGCATAGATGGAGCGGCGTATAGTACATTAATTACTTACGTATTGATTTGTATTGTAAATTATTTGTATATTCGAAGCTACATTGCCTATTCTATTCATTTAAAAAGCTTTTTTGGTGTGCTAGGAATAGCATGTATTTTGGGACTAGGATTGTATGAACTGTGTAATGTGATAGATGTTACATCTTCAAGAATTATGACGTTATTATTCAGTGGTATAGCATTAAGTATTACAACCATTTTGTATGGTGTATGTGCTTTGAAATTAAAATGGATATCAATAAAAAAAATACCATTTTTGAAAAGATAAATATAAAAATTTAATTTTTTATTAAAATTCATATGAGCTGATAAAGAGGAAACTATGTAGGGTATCAAGTGTTTAGGTAAGGAATGGGTACCAGTTTATGCTAAATGAGATAAACGGTTACCTAGTTTTGGAGGAGATTTAGGGTGCGTTTAGTCTTATCAGGATATTATGGTTTTTATAATGTTGGAGACGAGGCGATTCTACAATCAATTATTGAATCGTTAAGTAAAGAGAACCCGGATATAGAACTAGTAGTACTATCAAATGATTCTAAATATACAAAGGAAATGTATGGTGTAGAATCGGTAGATCGCTGGAATATAAAAGCTGTTTATCATGCGATTAAAAACAGTGATGGAGTTATTAGCGGTGGCGGGAGCCTTCTTCAAGATCAGACAAGTACGAAGAGTATTCTATATTATACGGGTATTATGGGACTCGCCCGATTATTAAAAAAGCCGTATTATATTTATTCACAAGGAATAGGGCCAATTACAAAAGGATATAATCGTCTATTAGTAAAATGGAACTTGTCAAAAGCTTCCTATGTATCAGTTCGAGATGAGGATTCGTTTTTATATTTAAAAGGACTTGGTATAAAAAACGATATTGAAATTGTTCCAGACCCTGTTTTAACATGGAAACGAACAAAACAATCGGATTGGTTGCAAAAGCATTCGATACATGGAAAAGTAATCGCGGTTAGTGTACGTTATTGGCATGCAAAAGAAGATTATATAAAAAAATTAGCTATGGCATTAAAAAAATTAAAGCAAGAAGGATACCAAATTTTATTTGTTCCAATGCATGAGCCATTTGATCAAAAAGCTTCGCGTGAAGTAATAGAATTAATGGGAGAAGAGACGTATATGCTTCCATATAAAATGGATATCGACGAGAAAATATTCATTTTATCACAATGTTCATTACTAATTGGTATGCGTCTTCATGCACTTGTTTTTTCTGCAGTAGCCAAAACTCCAATGGTCGGGATTTCGTACGATCCGAAAATTGATTCGTTTTTAAGTCAAGTGAATCAGCCAGTTATAGGAAGTGTGGATGGCGAATGGAGTGCTGAGTATTTATATGAACTTGCAAAAAAGCAATTAATGCAACAAGGAACTGTGCAGCAAGAGTTACAATTAACAATAGATGAACTTCGGTTGCAAGGCAAACAGGCAACAAAGAAACTCATTGATCATATGGAAAAAGACACTTTATTAAAAAAGTAAAGTGTCTTTTATTTTGTTTTTTAATTTAATGAAAATTCTAATTATAAAAACGTTTTATGTTAATTTCTATTTATTATGCTAAAATGATTGCGATTATTATATAATCAAATTTGTGATAATAAATTCGTAGATTACGAGGAGGATAACCTTGAAGACTTTTTCAAAAGGTATAACAGCAGTGGCATTAACGGGATCATTACTTTTAACTCCTATTTCAAGTTATGCGGCAAATGATGATATTACAGGACATATGTTTGAGACGCATATGCGTTCACTTATTACTAAAGGAGTTTTAATGGGGTATGGTGAGAATGTATATGCGCCTGATAAACTAGTAACAAGAGCAGAGTTTGCTACATTCATAGCAAGGGCTTTAAATTTACCGAAAGCTGATTCGAATTTCGAGGATGTGCCGAAGACTTACGGTTTATATGATGGTGTAAGTAGAGCATATGGAGCGAAAATTATTAATGGTCGTACTAACGAGACATTCTCACCAAATGATGTGATTACACGTGAAGAAATGTCGATAATGGTAAAGCGAGCGTTAGACTATAAAAATATTAAAATAGCTGTAAGTCCGCTTATCTTTACTGATAAAGATAGTATTAACTATAAAGAGCATGTACAAGTTATGGTGGCTACTCAAATTATTAAAGGGTATCCAGAAGATAATACATTTAGACCACATTTATCAGCTACAAGAGGTATGGCTTCAGCTATGTTGGATCGCATGCTTCAGACAATTGAAAAAAACGGAAATAGCAATCCTATAGAAACTAAGAAATATGTCGTGATAAATGTAAGAGAAAACGGAACAGAGCAAGAAGTAGAGCGCTATAATACGTATAAAGAAGCGGTTACGGCTGCTCAAAATAAAGGTATGAATGCGGTGAAATACGAGAACGAATTTTTATGGATTAAAGATGGTTTTGCAAGTGCGAAGAGAATAACTGGGCAAAATATTATTAATATTTATGACGAGAAATTGTCAGCAGTATATACATATATTCAGTATGGAACAGAATTGAAAGTGTTAGAAATTGGCGAAGATCGTGTGAAAGTTCAAGTTTCTGGTTTGACAGGTTATGTGAAGAAGAATGAAATCACTTTAATTCCTACAAATGAAATGAAACAGTCTTCTTATTATGTGAAATCAGATGGATATTTATACCATAAATATTATACATATAATACAAGCTCACCTGGATATACAGAATTTAGATATGGTGTGGCACCTTCTTTCATGAAGCAAGGACAGCAAATGTATAGTGTAGATGGAAAGACATTTGGAGACGAAACTTTCTATCAATATTTCAATTATTTATCATTACGTTCGAAAACAGGTTATACAGCTGAACAACTAGATAGTTATGTGAAATCGATTAAGCCAGACTCTCCATTAATTGGTTTAGGAAAGAAATTTAAAGAAGTAGAAAGTAAGTATAATGTAAATGCATTATTCCTATATTCATTAGCAGTTCATGAGAGCTATTATGGAACAAGCGCTCTTGCAAAAGACAAAAATAATTTATTTGGTTTAAAAGCAACAGACGATAGTCCATATGGTAACGGGGAAGCATTTAATTCAAAAGAAGATTGTATTGAACATGCAGCAAAAGTATACATGAATGAAGGATATTTAAATCCAGGACATTGGCGTTATACAGCAACATATACAGGTGATAAAGCTGCTGGTTTAAATGCGAAATATGCATCTGATGCGAATTGGGGTAAAAAAGTAGCGGGGCATATGAATCGTTTTGATTCTTATTTAGGTAAAAAAGAATACAACAAGTATAAACTTGCACGTGTGATGAATGATGTGGAAGTGAAAAAGGATCCGCATAGATCAAATGAACGACTTTATCGCTTAACTACAAATAAAGTTGTAACAGTTACAGGTGAAGAAACGATAAATGGACAAGTGTGGGTTAAAATTATTTCTGATAATCCTGCTGTAAATGAAGCATATATCGCAAAAGAAAACTTAGAATACGTAACACACTAATTAAATATAAAAGAGAAAAACTGTTTATCTAGATGCGTTTATAAAAAAGGTGCTCCAAAAGCCAGCATAACTGACTTGTTGGAGCACCTTTTTTTTATTCAATTTCAAAATCAACAATCATATAAGCGAGTATAACAACGAAGAAAATACTAACGGATGGCGCTGTTAATACGTGCCCGGACATAAAGCCGATTCCAAGTGATAGGACGAGCGTGCTAGCCAGTAGCATATATTTCACAGTTAATATTTTCTTGAAGTTTGTCATGATACGAATGAATAATTTAATACCGAAGTATAGAAATGGTATTAAGTAAATAAGGAAACCGACGATTCCGAATGCAAAGAATAGGTCGTGGAAATCCATTTCGATTAACTTAATTTTATCAGTATAGTTACCAGCATAGCCCATTCCGAATAGTTTTTGTGATAGTGGTGCGTCTTTATAGTATTGTTTGTATACTTTTAAAAATTTATCGCGATCACTGTAAATTAAACTTTTCATTTCAGAGTCTGTTAGTTCACCCTGCTCATGTTTTTCTTCTTTAATTACTTTTCCTTCTTTTCTATCCTTTTCTTCTTGTACTGATTTTTTGTATTCGTATATTTGCATGTGGATGCCCATATTTTTTGCGATAGGAGTATGTGGTGTAAGTACAATTAAACCTCCTAGTACAATAGCGGCAACAACTGTATTTACGAGATATGTGAATCCTGTTCCTTCTTTTTTGCGATGAATCATATATTCAATGAATGAGAATAAAAGTGCCACGCCAAGCGTTAGAACAATTGCACCATATCCTACTTTCGTTCCGACCATAATACTTGCATACATCGCAAGCATTGTTGGAATCCAGTAATAGATTTTCGAGAAAGAAGTTGTTTTATGAATCGAATAGAGCACTACGATTGGGAACATAATTGCAAAAATAGAACTTAAATCATTTCCAGCAAAGAACCAACCTCTTGAGCCAATCTTTGAGTGAGGGTAGCTTGGGAAATCTGTACCAGTTTGCATTGCAACAATCAGTGTGATGCTTAAAATTAAAGTTGCATATAAGAAATATGTAATGATTTTATGCAACGTATATTCTTTATTTTTCAACTCTTTAAAGACGATGGTATATCCAAACAGTAGCACAATTGGATATATGCTCTTTAAAATAAACTTTACTTCTTCGCCAAATGAAACTGGAGATTTAATCATCATATTATTTGCAAGACCAATTGCTAGTACGATCCCGAGTAGGCATAAATAGAGAATGTACTTTTTCGCTCCAGGTTGTTCTCTATGAAGAAGTAGATAACCTAATGCAAGAAGCATAAAGGCGAAACGGACTACGATTCCAACTGTTGCGCTCATGTGTAATACATAGATTGAAAAAGACGTTAATAAATCTAAAATTGGTTGAAACACAATGAATAGCAATAGGAAATGCGGGAAGTAGTTATCCGTTTGTTTCAACTTATTAACCATATATTCCTCCATTTCTTCATTCCTTTAGTTCAATACCCAAGAGATGGGGATAAAAGCCTTGTTTACATAATAAGGCGAATGAATTTCAATATTTATTTTTTTGCATCAAAATTAAGAATACACTATTTCATTGTAATGGTAAATAGATGAAAAATATTGATAAACCGACTTTAATTTCTATATTTTTTAACGAAATTGGATGTTTTATACGGAGATATATACAAATTACGAGAAAATTAGACAGAAAATTAAGAAAAAAGAAGGATTTTTAACATGCTTTCTATAATTATATAAGTATAATCTTTATGTTGAAAAGAGGGGTATATATAATGGAAGTAACAAGTAAAACAGAATCTGTTGTTGTGAAATATGAAGGGCGCGTAGCAACGGTTATGGTCAATCGTCCAGAGGTTTTAAATGCATTAGATGAACCAACGTTAAAAGAGTTATTACAAAAGTTGAAAGAAGTGGCGGAAAGTTCTGTTCACGTTGTTGTGTTGTGTGGAAGTGGCCGTGGTTTTTCTGCGGGTGGAGATATTAAATCAATGCTTTCAAGTAATGATGAAAGTAGGTTTGAAGGCATCATGAATACAATTTCTGAAATCGTTGTGACGTTATATACGATGCCGAAGCTTGTTATTAGTGCAATTCATGGGCCGACTGCTGGACTTGGATTAAGTATTGCATTAACAGCTGATTATGTTATGGCAGATATATCATCAGTTATTGCGATGAACTTTATTGGAATCGCTTTAATTCCAGATGGTGGTGGCCATTTCTTCCTTCAAAAGCGCGTCGGTGAAAATATGACGAAGAAAATCATTTGGGAAGGGAAGAAATTATCAGCGACAGAAGCGCTAGATATCGGTTTAATTGATGAAGTAATCGGTGAGGATTTCCAAACGGCTGTGAAGCAAAAAATTAATGAATGGTTACAAAAACCAATCAAGGCGATGATTCAAACGAAACAAATTTTATGTGAAGTAAATCGTTCTAATTTAGAACAAACGCTTCAGCTTGAAAAGCGTGGTCAATATGCGATGAGACAAACAGCGGACCATAAAGAAGGTATTGCTGCTTTTCTAGAAAAACGTTTACCAGCATTTAAAGGGGAATAAAGTGAAGCTGTAATCCGTGGGGATTTATTTATCCCCCGCGGATTATTAGTTTTACTGCCCGTTAATTCGAGATAAAGGGAAGAAAGTGCTAACACATTTTAGTATAATTGTGTTAGCACTTTTTTTAGGAGTAATAAATGAAGAAAATTATCGGTGTTATCGTTATGATCTTACTTACATATTATGCTTTGCATAGTACACCATCTCTTGCGGTACGGACTGCATTATTCTTTGAGGGACATCCAACTGTTACTTTCTCTGGTGAAGTGAAGAAAGAACGGGATGTAAAAAAAGAGGCGATTCCTGATGAGTACCGGACCTTATACGGCGATAAGAAAGAAGAACCAGAGCATTACTTCTTTCCGGTAGTAAAGGCGCACGGATCAGGAATTGATATGTTAAGTGCTTGTGTGAAAAAAGAGTGGTTTTTCTATAAAGCAGAGCTTGGGTGTTATTAAAAGTGGGAGGAAAAGTGATGTCAACTTATAACAGGTTAGTAAGAGATCGTGTCCCGGAGAAAATTTTGATGTCTGGAAAAACATATACAGCACAAAAATTAACAGGGCAAGCTTACATACAAGCGTTAGCGAAAATTGGTACAGAAGAAATTCGTGAATTTGCTTCGATGAAAGAGCGTGAACATGCGCTAGATTCACTTGCAGATGCACTTGAAATTATTATTTCATTAGCGCGTGCAGAAGGTGCAACAATGGAAGATGTAGAGCTTATTCGTAAACAGAAAGAAGAAGAGCGCGGCGGATTTACAAGAGGGATTTATTTGATGGACGTTTCGGAAGAGTAGTTTTATAGAAAAAGCACAGCTTACTCAGTAGCGCTGTGCTTTTTTCCTACAATTAGGCTAATGATTAAGAAGATAATAGTTAATGCCCAGCCAATTGTAATTGAGGTAGTAGTGTGAACGACATAAGAGACTTGTAAACATAGTAATGATGATAAAAACCAAATAAGTGCAATATGTACATGTTTTTTCGTTACATTCATTTTTGTTATCTCCTTTTCACTTACTAAACTAAATTTTACTATAATTTAGAAAATTGAACTATATGAGTAGAGGTTTTATCGTAATTTCGCTATACTAAATAGTAGAGAGAATGAGGAGGAAACGACAATGGCACATCATGCAAAAGAAACGATGGAATTAATTAAAGAGCTTGTCTCTATTCCAAGTCCATCTGGAAACACTGCGAAAATTATTAATTTTATTGAAAACTATGTAAGTGAGTGGAATGTAGAGACGAAGCGTAATAATAAAGGCGCTCTTATTTTAACGGTTAAAGGAAAGAATGATGATCAGCATCGTTTATTAACTGCACACGTTGATACGTTAGGTGCGATGGTGAAAGAAATTAAGCCTGACGGTCGTCTTCGTCTATCTATGATTGGTGGATTTCGCTGGAACTCTGTAGAAGGGGAATATTGCGAAATTGAAACGTCAAGCGGTAAGAAATATACAGGTACAATTTTAATGCATCAAACTTCTGTCCATGTGTACAAAGATGCAGGGGAAGCGAAGCGCGATGAGAAAAATATTGAAGTGCGTATTGATGAGCGTGTCTTTTCAGCAGATGCAGTACGTGAGTTAGGAATTGAAGTAGGAGACTTCGTTTCATTTGATCCACGCGTTCAAATTACAGAGAGTGGATACATAAAATCACGTCATTTAGACGATAAAGTAAGTGTAGCAATTCTATTAAAATTGATTAAAAGATTGCAAGATGAAAAGGTAACATTGCCATATACAACACATTTCTTAATTTCTAATAATGAAGAAATTGGATACGGTGGAAACTCAAATATTCCAGAAGAAACGGTAGAATATTTAGCAGTTGATATGGGAGCGTTAGGTGATGGACAAACATCTGATGAATATACAGTATCCATTTGTGCGAAAGACTCTAGCGGTCCATACCATTACGCTTTACGTAAACATTTAGTTGAACTGGCGAAAGCGAACGCTATTGAATATAAAGTGGATATTTATCCATACTACGGATCAGACGCATCAGCTGCGATTCGCGCCGGATTTGATGTGAAACATGCATTAATTGGAGCTGGTATTGATTCTTCTCACGCATTTGAGCGTACGCATGAGAGTTCCATTATGTATACAGAAGCATTAGTGTATGCATATGTAATGTCTAATTTAATTGAGGAATAATTTCATAGCAAATAGAGAGGGCTGATTGAAAATATTATTTTTAATCAGCTTTTCATTAGCGCAAGTTTTTTATATTCATAAAGGAAAAGTACTCGAAGTGAAAATTGGCGAAGGTGACCTAGGTATTGCAGGAACTCGTTTTAAAGCTTTAGATAAAGGGAAGTTCCTTATAGGGAATTATGATAATGGAGAAGGAATATGGTATTTCTCGACTTTCCAAACAAATCTTGAGACGGGAAAAGCAGAAAGGATCGATCAGGTAAAGCTTTCTTTGGAGGAAGGGAATATATATTAAAGAAAATTTTAAATAATACATTAGGAAAAGCGATTAGAGTACTATGTACTAATCGCTTTTTTATATACATTCATTATCAGTTATATATATACGATTTTTGTTATGTGAAGGGAAAACGTATTTACTATAGATATATAATGTTATAAACTATGAAAGGATTAATTATTAGTTAATACTTTATAGTTAGTTTAATGGGAGAAATTGTATAAATATGAAGTTTCGAGAGGAGATTTATTTTTCATGAAGTACAAAGCAATAGCCGCAGGTATATTAGCAGCAAATTTACTAGCACATCCAATTAGTAGTTTAGCAGAAACGAAGAAATTTCCTGATGTTTCAGACGATGCGTGGTCGAAAGACGCGATTTATTATTTAGTAGAGAGAAATGTAATTAATGGTATGCCAGATGGTAACTTTATGCCACAAGGAAATTTAACACGTGCTCAAGCGGCAAAGATTATCGCAACAGCAATTGGCGTTAAAGTGGATCCAAACGCGAAGCCATCTTTTAATGATTCAAAAAATCATTGGGCAGCTCAATATATTGCAGCGATTGAAAAAAAGGATATTATTAAAGGCCGAGGACCGGGAGTATTTGATCCTGAAGGACAAGTAACTCGTGCTGAAATGGCGGCTATGCTTGTAAGGGCATATGAATTGAAAAGCCAAGTAACCGGAACAGCGCCTACAAAATTTGCTGATTTAGAAAATCATTGGGGTAAAGAAGAAGTAAATATTTTAGTAGAATTAAAACTTTCTTTAGGTACAGGTGACGGCTGGAAACCAGATAATTCTATTACGCGTGAACAGGCAGCTCAGCTTACTGCTCAAACAGATAAATTTGGAAAGAATAGTAATCGTCCAGTAGAAACAAAGAAAATATATATCGATAGAAAATTCATTACATATCACGGACCATCATTAACATCTGGGGTTAGTGCAAATCAGCATGATCCACAAATGGTTGAAGTAAAAGAAGAGCGAGATGGATGGATTAAAATTGCAACAAGTAACGGTGATAAATGGACACCTTTAGTAGAGAAAACAGAAGCTATTAAGGAAGGATTCACTACATATGCAGGGGCTTCCCATACTGCTAAAGTACTAGGTACATATGGAGCACAACAAGTAACTGTTATTGAAGAAAGCGGTAGCTGGATTCGCATTCGTACAACTAGTGGTTTCCAATGGGTTGATAAAAATCAATTGAACCCAGTGAAACAAGGGAACTTCTTAGAAGGAAAAGCGATTATTATTGATCCGGGGCATGGCGGGGTTGATCCAGGGCATTCTGGTGTGAAAATGGATGAAAGTGCTATCGTATTAGATACATCTTTACGCGTACAAAAACTATTTGAACAAAAGACACCATTTACTGTTTTATTAACACGTAATGATGATACACGTCCAGGAAATACCTCTGGTGAATCTTTGAAAAAACGTATAGAATTTGCGCAAGAAAATAAAGGTGATATTTTTGTGAGTGTTCATGCAAACGGGTTTAATGAACAAGTAGAAGGAACAGAAACGTTCTACTACAGATCAGCATCAAATCCAAATTCAGAAGAGAGCCGTGTACTAGCAGAAAAAGTACAAAAACGTTTAGTACAAGCACTTCAATCAAATGATAGAGGTGTAAAAACAGAAGACTTCTATGTAGTGAAATACAATACAATGCCTGCTATTTTAGCTGAACTAGGTTTCATCGATGCTAAAGGCGAAGGTGAAAAACTAGCTACTGAACAATGGAGACAACGTGCAGCAGAAGCAATTTATTCTGGTATTCTAGATTACTATGAATGGCAAGGTAACGATGTATCTTCTTATCGTTAATAATAGAAAAAATTATGGAAGAGATTGCCGAGAGGCAGTCTCTTTTTATTTATAAAACAAATTATAAAGGTTTCTCTTTATTTCGGGCATATGATATCATTTAATTTTATATGAAAAAGTATTTGAGTAATTTTGATCATAACAATTTTAAACGATAAAGGATGATAATAGATTGAGTAATCATAGTAAAACACCTGCATGTATATATACGTATGCATTTCGTGAGGAGGAGCGTGCTTTATGTTACTTGGAAATGCGCTCGTTCTTTGGAATGGAGTCTCACGTTAATATTTTGAAAAGTGATGTCAAAATTGATCCGAGTAGAAGTGCGTTTATGAAAGAGCGCGTTGAGGTTATGTATGAAGGAGACGACTTAGAAAGTATTTTAAAACAAGTAGAACAAATTGATTTGGCGGGGGCGTCATTTAAAGTTATCTTCGTTAAAATCAATGATCTTGGGAAAGAAAATAAAATTGAATATGGGGAAAGGCGTCTCATTGAACGCGACCTCGGTATGCATATTGAAGGAGAAGCGGATGTTCGTAATCCAGAGCGTGTATTCGGGATTGTTCCTCTTGGAGGACGCTGGTACTTCGGACACTATGTAGAAAGTGAGCCAGTTTGGTATCATCACATAAAAAAACCGCATAGTTATTCGACATCTCTTAGCACGCGTGTTGCGAGATCAGTTGCAAATATCGCTGTACCAAATCCAGAGGGAGTACGAGCTATTGATCCGTGCTGCGGCATTGGAACAGTAGTAGTAGAAGCACTTTCTATGGGAATTAACATTGTTGGTAGAGATATAAATCCACTTGTGGTTCTTGGAACGAGGAAAAACATCGCACATTTTGGGTTTGAAGGAACAGTAACAAAAGGTCCAATCGAGGAAATTACTGAGAACTACGACGTTGCAATTATCGATATGCCGTACGACTTATTTACGCATGCAACACCAGAAGACCAGTTCTCAATTCTTTCAAGTGCGCGCCGCATTGCAAAAAAAGTAGTCGTTGTCACGATGGAAACAATGGACGACATGATTCATGAAGCGGGATTTGAAATTACAGACCGCTGTATCACAAGAAAAGGATCATTTTCTAGACAAATTCTTGTTTGTGAATAGGAAAAGTCACCCGTTTATTAAATTAATAAATTACAGGATAGTTAGTCCATTATGAGGCTGATTATCCTTTTTTATTTAACAACAAATACAAAAACTCCATTTTGAATAAAGATTGATCAAAATGGAGTTACCCTTTTTAGCTAAGTATGAGATTTTTATAAAAAAGTTTGATTATTTTGCTGAGCCTTAATGAATAACATTTCAAGAATACCAATAAAAAGCATAATCAGTCATAACTGAAGAATCACCCAACTGATGTAACATAGCTGAAATATTCCCTCTATGATAGGTTCCATGATTCACAACGTGTAAGACCATTTCAGATATACTTGTTTCTCTTAATCCTGCCCATGGATTATCCAACATTATTCTCTTTTCCATATCTTCCTGTCTGTTCAAAAAGGTTTTAAACCGGGATGTTAAAGTGTGAAATTCCGTTTCTAAGTCTTCAATGGGCAGTTTCTCAATCTTTTCTTGAATTTGAAATGAAGATTGCATTGCTTCATTCATACTCTGACCCTCAAGGGTATGAAGTCATCCATATTCCACCAAATAGAGATGAGATAAAACCTTTGAAACAGAAGAAAAGACACTTTTCATTTCCTTTTGATATTTCTCAGGAGAAAGTGTCTTAAGATGATCAATAATCCGTTGATTTGCCCATACATGATAGTTATATAGATTTTCTACATGATTGGCCATACAATCGCCTCCTTATCATCACGTTTTTTAATGTTCTTTATCAGAATGAATTATTCCTTTAAATATCATTACTTATTTGATGAGATCTTCAACTAAATGGCCCAATTGTTGAACAAAGGTCAAAGCAATCTTCAACTAACCTGCCCCGTTAGTTGAAGTACATTTCTTCACAATGTTTATCGTTAGATTAACATAAATATCCAACAAGAAAACATCAAGCTTTTTTACAAAGCTACACTTGTGACAAAAAAGCTTATTTTTTCATTTTGTGGTGATTCTGAATTCTTAAGTTGATGGGCATGCCTGTGTAGGTGACCTTTTTTGGTTTGTATCAATGTGTGATTAGTTGGTAGTTTAGATGGGAGATTTGACGGGATTTGTTGAATAGACGATATATCTCGAGAGTTGTTTTGTTAGTGAATTACTCTTCTTTCGTTGTCTCTTGTTGTGCGATTAATAAATTGCGTAATACGTGTGCGCGGTAACTTTCTAGTTTTCGTCCTTCATGATAGCGAACACCTAATTTTTTTAGCTCAGCTACGTACCAGCCTTTTGTTCCGTAATACATGAGACCACTTCCTTTTTTCTTTTGAACATTATATGTGCCTGGGTGAGAGAATTTTCTTTTTTTATTCATGAAATTCGCGGAGTTTAATATTGAATATTCAGTTTATTTTTATTATGATTAACTTATTATCGGATGACAGTGATTAGCCTCGCTGTAAGCCCAGATTTATGTTTGAAAATGAAGAGAGTAACTTCTTTCCACTTGAGCTTCTTTAGCAGAAGTACGAGCTATAAGGATAAGGGTAGTAAAATTCAATGCAAATGTGTACATTGTTTTTCTGGCTCTTAACATAGTAACGGAGGATGAAATATGCGTAAAGGGACTTTTTTTATGGCAGGACATTCGAGACTTCCGAAAGGTATGGCTGTTCGCAGTATGTATGAAACATTAACAATTACAATTGAGGCAGATCATAAATATCATGTCATTATTGAAGCGTCATGTACGCTTGCGACAGAGCATGGTAGAGACTTCGTCGCTCAAATGTTGAGAGGACATAGTTTGCAAGATGGTATTGAGGAAATCGTTCAAGATATTACGGACCATTATCAAGGAAAAGCGCAAAATGCTATCGTCAGTGCGGTGAAAGATTTACATCGCCAATATGTAAGTTATTTAAATGATGAACAGCCCAGGGGAGAGTACGAGGAAACAACACCATAAAAACTATCTAGTTTACAACCATAAACGAGAGCCAGTTGTATTTCTTTTAAAGAGATACGACTGGCTTATTTTATTGAGGAGGCAAGAACTATGAAAAAGTTAAATGAAGTGTAAGTTGTAAAACAAGAGATGAAAAAAAGAGGGTGCGTAGAAAGTAAGGGGATTTTTAAAACGTATAAAGTATGTAGAGAAAATAATAAAAAACGAATTGACAGTTAGAATATTTTGAATTATTATTTAATTAATAAGATCCATACGAGAAATTAGCCTTCTCTATATTCGATCTTGCTTTCCTGTTTTACAAATATTCTCATACAAACTGTCTATTATTATTGTACTTTAAGAGATTAAAGAACACTCGTAATTATGAGCCAGTTGTACGTTTCTACGATTTTATGTCGTGGTATGCGTATAACTGGCTTTTTCGTTGTTAGGACAGTAAGACCGAATCTCAGCATAAGAAGATAAGGATAACTGTCTGTAAAAAGCGTCAATACATTCTTCATATTTAAATTAGGGAGGAATTGAAATGTCGATTATTACAGAACAAAATGCAAAGATGAAATTTGCAAAGAAATATGAGGGGTATGAGATTGTTCCTCATCCAGAGCATAAACGTTTATATCATATTACGCTAAACCAGCAATTGCTTAAGCAGTTTTTTGAAGAGGTAAAAGAGCATTCAGAGCAGTCATTACAATACATTCCTTATTCTCGGTTTAATCTTGCGGATGGAATGAGAAAGATTTTTGGGCAATCATTTATGGATAACATTCGCGGCATTGTTCATGACCGTGAAACAGGCGGATTTACAATTGGGGTACAAGGTGAAACGTCAGATCCAGCAGACTACGTGAAATTTGCAACAGCATTAACACATTTAATCGGGGAGCCAAACTTTGATGCAATGACAGGAACGTATTATGCTAGGTTTAATGTGAAAGATACGGATAGTAGTGATTCTTACCTTCGTCAAGCGTACCGATTGTTTACACTGCATACAGACGGTACATTCGTTGATGAGCCGACAGATTGGCTTCTTATGATGAAAATTGAAGAGCAAAATGCAGTAGGCGGAGAATCTCGTTTACTACATTTAGATGATTGGGAAGACCTTCATAAATTTAGAAATCATTCGCTCGCATCTGTTAAGGTTACGTATAAAGCGCCACCAAGTAAAAATGCGCAAGAAATCGTCTATCGTGAAACGTTTTTTGATGTGAATAATGCACCATGTATTTGCTTTATTGATCAGTTCGCTTATCCAGATAATATTGAACAAGCAAACTATCTGAAAGACTTATCATATTCTGTTGAAAACTCACCAGCAACACATGCATTGAAATTACCAATTGGTGACTTAGTTCTTTTAAACAATTTATTTTGGATGCACGGAAGAGCTGCATTTGAGAAAAATAAAGATTTATATAGAGAACTAATGCGTCAACGTGGTTGTTTTTCTAAATAAGTTTGTACGGCGGGTCTTAAAAAAGGCCTGCCTTTCATCATATTAAGGGGGAAGTAGGATGTATGACTTTATAATTATTGGCGGAGGAATTGTTGGGCTTTCAACGGGAATGGCTTTAACGAAAAAATTCCCTCGTGCGAAAATCGCAATCATTGAAAAAGAAAAGGAACTTGCACATCATCAAACTGGACATAATAGCGGAGTAATTCATTCTGGAATTTATTATAAACCAGGGAGTTATAAAGCGAAGTTTGCCAAAGAAGGAAATGCAGCTATGGTTCAATTTTGTAAAGAAAATGACATCGCTTATGACATGTGCGGAAAAGTAATTGTCGCTACAGAAAAGGACGAACTTCCTCTTTTACATAACTTATATGAAAGGGGCTTACAAAACGATTTACATATTGAAAAAATAGGTAAGGAAGAATTAGCTGAAATTGAACCTCATGTAAAGGGACTAGGAGCAATCCGTGTTCCTTCTTGCGGAATTGCTGATTATAGAGGAGTAAGCTATGCATTCGCTCGCTTAATTCAAGAAAGCGGGGGAGAAGTACATTTAGGAACAGCCGCAGAGCGTATTACTGAGAAGAAAGACGCCGTAACAATTGAGACGACTCAAGGTGTATTTAAAACGAAATTTCTCATTAACTGCGCTGGATTACATAGTGATCGTATTGCGAAAAAGACAGGTATATTAACAGATATGAAAATTGTTCCGTTCCGCGGTAAATATTACGAACTTGTCCCAGAAAAACGCAATCTCGTCAAACATTTAATTTATCCAGTTCCAAACCCAGAATTCCCGTTTTTAGGTGTTCATTTCACAAGAATGATAAACGGAGACGTACATGCAGGACCGAATGCAGTATTAAGCTTTAAGCGAGAAGGCTATACGAAAATGGACTTCGATATTAAAGACTTCTTGGAAACAATGACATACACAGGATTTTGGAAAATGGCGATGCCGAATATGAAAGAAGGCATAAAAGAAATGGTGCGCTCATTCAGTAAACAATCATTCCTAAAAAGCTTGCAGCGCTTAATACCAGAGCTTACAGAGAAAGATATCGTGCCAACCCATGCAGGAGTAAGGGCACAAGCCATTTTATCAAACGGAAATATGGTTGATGACTTTTGTATTATCCCCGGCATCAATTCTCTGCACATTTGCAACGCACCATCCCCGGCCGCAACGGCTAGTATAAAGATTGGTGAGGAGATTGTAAGGCAAGTGCCGGATGTGGTGGCGGTTAGGGTTTGATGGATCCCCCGAGTGATTTGAGTCATAAATCCGCCTCACTTTGAACGATAATATTACCGTAAATCATGAATTTGAAGAATCCCTTCTTATAAAGTAAAACTTTAATCAGTGATGGTTTTTCTTCAGCATTAGGGCTACGAAATTGAAAAATATTTAAAGGAAATACGATATCACTTCTATTTCTAGTTTATTAAAGTAGGCTTTATAGTAAGGATTTCTAAAAATATAAAGGAGGGATATGCTTTGTTTCCAGGTACTTTATATGAAACGCATGTTAAAACAAAAAATTTAGAAGTGGCAAAAGAGTTTTATACTAAACTTGGATTATTTCATGCTCGCACTATTGAAGAACGCCGTGTAGCTTTCTTTTGGTTTGATAAAGAAAATAAGAAGGAACAAATGCTGGGCATTTGGGAAGTATCGGAAGAAGCATTCCATACAAGTCACTTTGCATTCAAGGTTAACTATGAAGAAATCATTCATGCAAGAGAATGGCTTCTTAATAAAGGAATAAACCCAAGGGCTGCTTTCGGTCTTGAACCTTCCGAGCCTATGGTTCAAACGTGGACACCGACTGCAAATCTTTATTTTTACGATCCTGACGGCAATTCTTTAGAATTTCTATGTTTACTTCCTGAAAAGAAAAAAGTAAAACAAGACGTCATGTATTTGAGTGAGTGGGAAAGCTTGGAGAGTGAAGAATAAATTTGATTTTTAACTCGAATTTCGCAACGCTATTTTAAAGGGAACCATAACCTTATCTAAGTGGCAAAACTATGGCTTAAATCACCCCCTGAGTTTTCGGGGGATTTTTTTGTTTTGGGGCTAATAATCACCTACTGTATAAAAAAGTAGACAGTAGTGTGTATTTTTAAAAAAATGTATACAGATTTATACTCTATGCATTGGCATGATACTTGCAATGAAAATAGTATTAACATATAGGGGAGAGATAGAAATGAAGGTTAGTAAAGTGTACACGACAATTGATGCTCACGTAGCTGGGGAGCCGCTTCGAATTATTACGGGCGGAGTGCCAGAGATAAAGGGAGAAACGCAATTAGAAAGACGCGCATACTGCATGGAACATCTGGATCATCTTCGCGAGGTTCTTATGTATGAACCGAGAGGACATCACGGCATGTACGGTTGTATCATTACTCCGCCCGCAAGTCCTCATGCTGATTTTGGTGTATTATTTATGCACAATGAAGGCTGGAGTACGATGTGTGGTCACGGAATTATCGCTGTTATTACAGTTGGAATTGAAACAGGTATGTTTGAAGTGACAGGAGAAAAACAAAAATTCATTATTGATAGCCCTGCCGGGGAAGTTAGTGCGTATGCAAAATTTAACGGGAGCGAAGTAGAGGCAGTATCATTTGAAAACGTTCCTTCGTTCGTATACAAGAAAGACGTTCCTATCAAAATAGATGACTATGAATTTCAAGTAGATATCGCGTTTGGCGGAGCATTCTACGCTGTAGTGGATAGTAAAGAGTTTGGTTTGAAAGTCGATTTTAAAGATTTAGCTGCAATTCAAACGTGGGGCGGTAAAATTAAACACTACATTGAAAGTCAAATGGAAGTAAAACATCCACTTGAAGAAGATTTAAAAGGAATATACGGCGTTATTTTCTCAGATGAACCGAAAGGAAAAGACGCTAGCTTACGAAATGTAACGATCTTCGCTGACGGGCAAGTCGACCGTTCCCCTTGCGGTACAGGAACATCCGCAAGAATCGCAACTCTTTTTGAAAAAGATGCGTTACAAAAAAGAGAGATGTTCATCCACGAATGCATTACTGACGGCCAATTTGAGGGAGAAGTATTGTCGGTAACAGCGGTAGATACATATGAAGCTGTCGTTCCGAAAGTAACGGGGAATGCATTTATTACAGGATTTCATCAGTTTGTTGTAGATCCGAGGGATGATTTGAATCGGGGATTTTTGTTAGAGTAGAAGGAGGAGGTGGAAAGATATGCTAGTCATAAGCGCGAACGAACAACGAAACTTAGTAAATATGAACGAAGTCATTGAATACGCGGCGCTTGCTTTAAAAGAATTTTCCGCAGAAAGAACGATCACACCAATTCGCGGCTCATTACCATTTGCGAACGAGAAAAATACGGCATTAATTATGCCTTCAGTAGCGGAAGGACTTGAGGCACTTGGCTTAAAAGTAGTAACAGTAGTCCCCGAGAACAAAAAGATAGGAAAGAAAACGATAAACGGGATTGTTATGCTATCAGACTTTCAAACGGGAGAACCGCTTGCGCTTTTAGAAGGATCGTACTTAACGATGATTCGAACAGGTGCCTTATCAGGAGTAGCGACAAAACATTTAGCTCGTCATAATGCAAAAACCTTATGCATTATCGGTACTGGTGAACAAGCGAAAGGAATTGCAGAAGCTGTACTTGCAGTTAGAGACATCGAAAAAGTCATCCTATATAACCGAACGGAAGAAAAAGCGTATGCATTCGCGCAATATATCCAGGAGACATTTAACAAACCAGCTTACGTCTACAGGGATCCAAATGAAGCAATAAGCGAAGCGGACATCATCGTCACAACAACGAATGCATCCACACCAGTCTTCTCAGAAAAACTACAAAAAGGCGTCCACATAAACGCCGTCGGTTCATTCAGACCGAGCATGCAAGAACTACCATCTCACGCCATAGCTAACGCAAACAAAGTAGTAGTCGAATCAAAAGAAGCAGCACTAGAAGAAACAGGTGACCTTCAAGTCCCGATAAAAGAAGGGTTATTTGAGGCGAGCGACATCTATGCTGAACTTGGTCAGATTATAAGCGGAGAAAAAGCTGGTAGAGAGAATGATGAAGAGATTACTATTTTCAAATCAGTAGGTTTAGCAGTAGTAGATATAATAGTGGCGAAATACTTATATGAAAAAGCGATGGAACGTGGAGTGGGTACTACGATTCAGTTGTGAGGCTGCCTTTTGGGTGGTCTTTTTGTTTATAATGCGCGTATGCATCTCAATTGTAATGTGTAGTGTTTGCAAAGAAATTATGTGATGTATCATATATTCTGTTAAAATTAAACAAAAATGCATATAAGAAATTGCAGGTGAGAAACCTTGGATTTAGTTCGGAAATTAACTCGTATTTACGGCTTAGGGCTTTGCTGTGGGTTGTGGAGTAAAGCTGAAGTAATTCAATGGTGTGATAAATTGATTGAAGCAAGTGACAGTCCGCCATATGAAATAATTGAGATATCCTTAATGTCTAAAGCAAAGATAGATGATATTGAAGGGAAGTTATTTGAGTTTAGTAGCACAGTTGATGAAGAATACACTGTTAAGTTAACTCTTTCCGTCATTCATGAAAAACTAAAAAAACATGAACTGACGATTGAAGAATCAATTAAATGCACCACTAGACTTTTAGTCAACAGGGGGGTGCATTGGGAGGCGGAATACTTTGAATTGTATAGTCTAGACGATAGCTATGACTTAGCTAAAGATGGTGTTCATGTTGATTTAAGTCAAGTTATTCATACATATATTGAAATGTTAAGTATTTATAGTAAGTATTTTAGTGGGTTTGAAAAACTGTATTTTAAAGTAATGGGAAATGAATGGAGATTTTAATGTATATCAGTATTTGATTAGCTTTGTTTGTCCCTTATTTTCCATTTGGAGAATAAGGGACAAAGTTTTATGAAGGAGTAAATTTAGACACCAAGTATGCAGCTTTTTTACCACTCCCGCCATTCTTCTGTAATATCTTCTTCGGATTCTAAGCCAGCTATTCGTGCAGCTGCATCGATAAATTCATAGAGATCTTCTCTTTCCATTGTTTCGATAAAATGGTCATGTTCGATATTTAGTTCATTTAGTTTAATAACTACCTCTTTAACAACTTGCATTACTTCGACTTCGGTTGGAGTCTCGCCTAATTGCTCTAGATGGTTAATGTAAGTGTCAAGAACCTTATTTGTTGCACTTATATTTTCTTCAGTGAAAAATTCCCCATCTTCATCATGCTCAACCCATGAGGTTGTTGGTTTGTTTTTTTTCAATTCATCAAACGTCATGATAACCTCCTAAAAATGTTTTTTTATCTTTAATCTCATTCTACATTTTCAATTATATATAACAACCATTTCAGAGAAACTTTCTGTAGGCTGCTAGTTTTTCAACTCATTTTACGAGGCTACCTTTGCGTGGTCTTTTTATTTTACCCCCCGCATAAATATATTTTATCGCAAGAATTCATTAATAGATTTCAAACTGTCTATCTTTGCGAAAAAGTTTGACAATACATACGGGTAGTGGTAATTTAAAACCTATAAGAAAACTCGGTATTAATTCCGAGTTTTCTTATAGGTGTAAATAGTCGAGAGGGGTCGAAATATGAAGAAGTTGTTTGCATTACCATTTGTCCTACTATTACTTATTGCATTAGCGGCTTGCTCAGGGGAGAAAGATTCTTCGAAGCAAGCAGGAACTAGTAAATCAGGGACTCCGAAAGACGGAGGAACGTTAACAGTTGGTGTTAGTGATAATCCAGATACGATGAACCCGCTTTATGCGAATGATCGAGTGTCATTAACGATACAGCAAGCTTTATATGCACCGCTGTATCATATGGAAGACGGTAAGAAAAAGTTTGTTCTTGCTGAGAGCTTTACGCCTTCAGAGGATCAATTAACATGGACTTTAAAATTAAAGGATAATTTGAAATGGCATGATGGTAAGAAAATTACATCAGATGATATTGTATTTACATTTAAATCTATTCTAGATGAGAAGCAAAATAGTTCAAGCCGTGAAAACTTTATTTTTAAAGGAAAGCCGCTTGAGGTGAAAAAAGTGGATGAGCTAACGACTCAATTCGTTTTACCACAAGTAAGTGCATCTTTCGAAGGGGTTATGAACGATTTCTTCCCAATTCCGAAACATGTATTTGAAGGTGAAGCGGATTTAGTGAAGAGTAAGAAAAACTTACAACCTGTAGGATCAGGTCCATTTAAATTAAAAGAGTTTAAATCAGATGAATATGTTGCGCTAGAGCGATTCGATGATTATTTTGCTGGTAAAGCGAAATTAGATTCTGTCGTGTACCGCGTTGTAAAAGACCGTAATACAGCAAACGTTTCACTACAAAATGGTCAAATTAATATGAAGATGATTGAGCCGCAAGACTTTAAGAAATTAGATAGCACTGGGAACTTCTCAATGGTCACATTCCCTGAAGGTAGATTATTCTACTTAGCTTATAACTTTAATACAGACCTTATGAAGAAAAAAGAAGTGCGCCAAGCAATTGCGCATGCATTAGATAAGAAAGAAATGATTAACTCAGCGTTCGTTTCTAGTCAATTTGCAGAACCGGCAAATTCAATCTTAACACCAGACGCTATGTATTATGCGAAAGATATTAAAGAGTATAAGTATGATCAAAAAGAAGCGAAAGATTTATTAGCAAAAGCTGGTGTGAAAGATAAAGAAAAAATCCGCGTTATGTATGTAACGAATAATAAAATCATGGAAAGTCTAGCACTTTATACACAGCAAAAATTACAAGAAGTTGGCTTACAAGTTGAACTGAATGCATTAGATGCTAGTGCAGCAAGTGAAAAAGGCTTAGATAAAGAGAATAAAGAATATGACATTACATTCGGTGGTTACATAATGGGACCAGAGCCAGATTCATATAAGAGCTTATTCTTAAGCAATGCGGAATACAATTACGCACGTTATAAAAACGCTGATTTCGATAAATTATGGGAAGAAGCTGCAGTTGAAACAGATAAAACGAAACGCGCAGAACTATACCATAAAATCCAAGATACAGCGAGAGAAGACTTACCTTATCTTCCAATCGCATATCCGAAAGCAGTTATTGCAGTAGATAAAAAGTTTGATGGATTAAAAGAAGCAAAAGCAATTCCAGTTACAATGTTTGAAGATCTATCGAAGATTTATGAAGTGAAATAAGAAACAGTAAAGAAGCTGGTGGAAATCAGCTTCTTTATCCCGCTTTAATGGGCAGTAAGACTCCCACCTCAAAATCCGGCGAATGCGAGGAAGTTAGGCGGGAGTAAGGCTGATTAAAGTTTCACTTTATCTTGAGGGGGGAAGTTTGTGTATAAAGTAATTGCAAAGAGGCTTTTAAATGCGATTCCGCTTTTATTTGTTATTTCTATTATTTCTTTTCTATTAATAAAACTAGCGCCGGGCGATCCCGTTCGAAACTTTGTAACGCCGAATATGAGTCCGATTGACGTTGAACGTATTCGCAAAAGTTTAGGACTAGATCAGCCGATTTACGTGCAATATTTTTTATGGTTAAAAAATATTTTAACAGGGAATTTTGGATACTCACTTCAAAACCATCGTCCTGTTTTAGAACTTATTACAGAAAGATTACCCGCAACAATCGGGTTAATGGGATCATCTTTACTCGTCTCATTTGTAATCGCAATACCGCTTGGATTATTTACAGGTGTGAAAAAGAACTCGTTCTTTGATCGCATTGTGAACTTCATCTCCTATGTGGGAATCTCAATGCCAGTCTTTTGGTTCGCGTTACTATTAATCTATTTATTCTCTTTAAAATTGAACATGCTTCCGAGTATGGGTATGCGCACAGTCGGTCAAGATTCCTTCTTGGATATTGTCCAGCACGGCATTTTACCTTGCATGGTGCTAGCGTTCCAAAACATCTCTGTTTATATGAGATATATTCGCTCAAGTACAATTCAGCAATTAGAGGAAGATTACGTACAAATTCAATATGCGTACGGTGCTTCACAGAAAACAGTTTTATTTAATCACGTACTTCGAAACGTATTAATACCGATCATTACAATCTTCGGATTATCCATTCCAAGTTTAGTAGGCGGAGCGTTCATTACGGAAACAGTATTCTCATGGCCGGGACTTGGTTCACTCGGGGTAAATGCTATTTTTAGATTTGATTATCCAATTATTATGGCAATCACATTATTATCATCGTTCATGTTAATTCTCGGTAATTTAATTGCTGATATTTTATATGGCGTAGTAGATCCGCGCATTCGAATGAGGGGGTGATTTGGAATGAACAATAGGAGATTTCAAACGATAAAAAATAGTTTTACAAAAAATAAGTTTGTAGTAATGGGAGTTATTATACTGGGTGTTTTAACAATCGCGTCTCTTTTCGCATTCGTATCACCGTACGATCCTAGTAAAATGTCGATTCCAGATCGTTTACAAGAACCGAGTATGAGTCATCCGTTCGGCACAGATGATTACGGAAGGGATTACTTAACGAGAGCGTTATATGGCGGACGAGTTTCCCTTGCGGTTGGTTTTCTAGCGATGGTCGTTTCCATTACAATCGGAACCGCAGTAGGAACAATTAGCGGATATTTTGGCGGAAAGTTAGACAACTTCTTAATGCGAATTGTTGAAGTTTTAATGTCAATTCCATCATTCTTTTTAATGCTGTTATTAAATGCGTATTTAAAACCAGGAATTACAACGCTTGTTCTTATTATCGGATTACTAACATGGATGGACACCGCCCGCATTGTAAGGGCAGAAACGTTATCTGTAAAAGAGCGTGAGTACGTTTTATACGCAAAAGTGTCGGGACAAAAATCATTGATGATTATTGTAAGACACATCATTCCGAACATTTTATCAACCATTATAATCGCAGCGACATTAACAATTGCGACATCGATTTTAATGGAATCATCACTTAGCTTCTTAGGATTAGGTATTAGAGAACCAGATTCTTCTTGGGGCAGCATGCTAAATAATGCGCAAGGATACATAGGTGAAGCTTGGTATTTAACACTCTTCCCAGGGTTCCTTATTTTATTAACAGTACTAAGTTTTAACGTAATCGGTGAAGCGTTGAAAAAAGCTTTCGCGCCAAAAGGGGCTCATCATGAGAACTAATGCTTTAAGTGAGGGGGAGTGAAAAGCGTGTCTGAAAAACTATTAGAAGTAAAAAACTTAAAGACTTCTTTTTTCATAGAAGACGGTGAAGTAGAAGCGGTTCGCGGCGTTTCATTTAGTTTGAAAAAGGGTGAAGTCGTTGGGATTGTTGGCGAATCGGGAAGCGGAAAGAGCGTTATGGCGAAATCGGTTATGGCTCTCGTTACGTCGCCAGGGAAAGTGAAAGAAGGAGAGATTCTTTTTCAAAATGAAAACGTGCTTTCTAAATCGGAGAAAGAATTACGCTCTATTAGAGGAAATCAAATTTCACTTATCTCCCAAGATCCAATGTCGGCATTAAATCCAGTTGTGAAAATTGGTAAGCAAATGACAGAAGTAATTATAAGGCATCAAAAAGTGAAAAAGAGAGAAGCGCAAAATATCGCGGTCAACTTACTAAAACAAGTTGGTCTTTCTTCACCGGAAGAAAGGGTAAAACAATATCCGCATGAACTAAGCGGCGGAATGAAACAACGGGTTATGATCGCGATGGCAATGTCTTGTAATCCAGACCTTCTCATTGCGGATGAACCGACGACAGCGCTTGATGTAACGATACAAGCACAAATACTAGATTTAATGAAAAACTTAAAAAACGAAACGAATATGTCGTTACTTCTTATTACACATGATCTTGGAATTGTTGCGCAAAACTGTACACGCGTTATCGTTATGTACGGCGGACTTATTATGGAAGAAGGACATGTACTTGATATATTCCAATCGCCGAACCATCCATATACGAAAGGGCTATTAAACTCTCTGCCAAAAATATCGAACGGCGTAAAAGAAAGACTAGCTCCAATTCAAGGTGTAACGCCAAACTTACTACACCCGCCGAAAGGGTGCCCATTCGCAGAGCGTTGCCCGCATAAAATGGACATTTGTGAAAAAGAACGTCCACCATATTTTGAAATCGGAAACGGAAGACGCTCTATGTGCTGGCTAAACGATGAAATAGTAGGTGATTCCCATGCATGAAGAAAACTTAATTGAAGTTCGGAACTTAAAAAAGTATTTTCCTATTAAAAAAGGACTATTCGGCAGAAAAACAGAGCAATTAAAAGCAGTCGATGACCTTAGCTTCACAATAAAAAAGGGTGAAACATTCGGGCTAGTGGGAGAATCCGGCTGTGGAAAATCAACGACAGGAAGAAGTATCATTCGCTTACACGATGTAACGTCAGGTAACATTTTATTTGATGGAAAAGATATCGCGGATCTAAAAGAAAGTGAACTAAAAGAATATCGAAAACGAATGCAAATCATTTTCCAAGACCCGTACGCATCATTAAACCCGACAATGAACGTATTCCAAATTATTAGCGAACCGATGAACATTCATGGCTCTTACACAGCCGAAGAAAGAAAAGAAATCATTCTAGACCTTCTCAAAAAAGTAGGACTAAAAGAAGAACACCTATATCGCTACCCGCACGAATTTAGCGGAGGCCAAAGACAGCGCATTAGCATCGCACGCGCACTATCTGTAAAACCTGACTTCATCCTATGTGACGAACCAATCTCAGCGCTAGACGTCTCAGTCCAAGCACAAGTCGTAAACATGCTGCAAGACATTCAAGAAGAAACAGGAGTCACGTACTTATTCATCGCACATGACCTATCCATGGTAAGACACATATCAGATAGAATCGGAGTCATGTACTTAGGAAACATAGTAGAAATTGCCGACAGCGAAGACCTATACACAAAACCGGCACATCCATACACACAAGCACTACTCTCATCCATGCCAGAACCAGATCCAACAAACACAGGCAAAGAACGGATCATCCTAGAGGGAGAAGTACCAAGCCCACTAAACTCACCATCCGGCTGTAAATTCAGAACGCGCTGCAAATTCGCCACTGAAAAATGCGCACAGGAAGTACCGAAGATGGTTGAGATTGCGAAGGGGCATGAGGTGGCTTGCCATTTGTTTTAGATTTGAGGAAAAGCATCGGGGGGACCTGGTGGTATTTCAGTTGGTAATATGATAGCGCTTGTAGCGTTAAATAATTTATATAATAAACAATAAACATAAAAAAGAGCTAAGGTTCTCATACAGCCGTAGCTCTTTTTTATGTTTGTTAAACAATATCCTTTCAAAAAAATATTTAAGTCTATATTTATAATTTTTTCTATCTTAATGCATAAAGACAGGGGAGGATTATATTTAATTCCCTTCCATACCTCTGATGGGGTGGACATCAATGAGATGTTGTTTTTTGTTCACGGATTTTTAACATCTTTATTTACAGTGTTTTGAATGTAATAATAAAAAGTTTGCTTTCATATTAGAAAAGGTTAGTCCCTCACTTCACTCCAGTTAAAAACCTCACACCCAAAAACAAAGGGGAACTCAATTGTTCAAACTCATATAAAGTTTCAATCTTGTCTAAGCATCCATTAGGATATACAATTGATCATCTATTTTTCTTTACATAATCTCCAGATACAGTCCATATCAACTATAGATTCTTGTCTTATGCTAAATGTAATCAAAAAGCAAGTAGATAAAGATAATGACTAAAACATTAACTCTAGATACTTTTTTGATGAATATTACAAATAAACAGGAGGTAATGAAAAATGATTAAAACATTATTAGCAGGAGCACTTTTAAGTACAGGATTGGTAGCGGGAGGTGCAGTAGGTGCAGATGATGCGAAAATGGACAATTTAAAGTCAAATGAAAATAGTTCCAATCAAGTAATTACACAGAGTGCAGATGGAACAACGTCTTTCTCACAAAACTTTGATTTACCTAAAGATGCAGTGCCAGCAACTCCTAAAGGAGACGCAAAAACTGTTGAAAGAACAGAAGGTACAGGTTCTCAAGAAGGAAAAATGGTGCCAACAAAAGAAGGTACAGATTCTCAACCTGGATTTGAAATGGGAGCCCCTGAAAAACCAGAACATGCAAAAACTGTTGAAAGAACAGAAGGTACAGGTTCTCAAGAAGGAAAAATGGTACCAGCAAAAGAAGGTACAGATTCTCAATCTGGATTTGAAATGGGAGCCCCTGAAAAACCAGAACATGCAAAAACTGTTGAAAGAACAGAAGGTACAGACTCTCAAGAAGGAAAAATGGTACCAACAAAAGAAGGAAATTAAATACTATATAGTTATAACGAAGAGCATCCAAAAGGGGTGCTCTTTTTATATTGTAGGGATTAACTAGTTTTACTCAATATAGAACTATAGGAGGAATTGAGGCTAGAATAGGGGTTACTGTCTCTTCAAATCATGGTGTTGGAAGCACTAGTTTTGGTGGTAACGTTACAACATAAACATTTTATTAGAGATTTTTTAAATTTACATACACTCTAGATAGACTACATATCAACTTCAGATACTTGTTTTATGATACAAGTAATCAAACAAAAGGAGGGCAATACAAAATGATTACAACAGTATTAACAGGGCACTCTTTTAAGTACAGGAGATTATTAACAGGTGGAGAAAATGTTGAAGATGTACAGACAGATAAGCATATTCCATATGAACAAAATGAATTGCAGCAAACTCTAGAAAAGTACGATTCGAAGAAATTTGAGTTATAAAAAGAAAATAGATAAATATAGTGAAAATAGATAAATTGACAAGAGAAAAGCACTTTGTGTATATCACAGGTGCTTTTTATTTTCATTTTAATATAGGGCTTGAATTAAATTTTTACACTAAAATATATATGGTAAAAAGGGGGGAGTTCATTGCACAAAGTTATTTATGGAATATTAATTTTAATTTATACTTTGTATTCATTTTTTGTAAGTGATGGAAGTGAAGTAAGGTTTATTATGGTGTTAACTATAGTACTTATCTTTTCTGTAGTTTTAGAAAAAGGAAATGCAAACAAAACGACTGATTAAAGGTCTTTTTGTTTGCATTTTTTAGTTGGCTATTATAGTCCAGATACTTTAGGGGTAGCACCAAATTTCGTTTTTGGGATACTATTAAATTTTTAGTTGATGAAAACACCCGCCTAAAATAGAAAACTTTTAACCTATTATCATTTATTCCGTAGCTTTTAAGGTATTTAACACGACTTTGGTTGCGTCTGCAATAAGTTTATCATCGTATTTAGCATCTTCTTTATCATGATTAGAAAGTATAGCAAGAACAATCGGCTTTTTATTTGGTGGCCAAATAATTGCGATATCATTTCTTGTTCCGTAAGATCCCGCGCCTGTTTTATCAGCTACTTCCCAGCCTTTTGGTACGCCCGCACGAATCAATTTATCTCCAGTTGTATTTCTCTTCATCCAATCTACTAATAGTTCACGTTTTTCTATTGGAAGTGCAGTTCCTAATGTAAATGATTGAAGTGTCTTAGCTATCGCTTCTGGTGTACTGGTATCGTGTGTTTCTCCTGGATGCACTTCATTTAATTCAGGTTCAAATCGTTCTGAAGTAGTAACAGTATCTCCCATTTCTCTCAAGATTTTTTCAAATTCAGAGGGGCCCCCTAACTGTTTAAGAATCAAATTATGTGCTGTGCTGTCACTATATCGAACAGAAGCATCTGCAAGTTCTTTTAAAGTCATTCCTGTATCAACATGCTTTTCAGTAATTGGATTATAATTAGAAAGATCTTCATGAGTATACGTAATCCTTTGATCAAGAGCTTCTAATGAGTTCTTGCGTAAAAGAGCGCCCACAGCTAATGATTTAGATGTAGATGCAAATGCAAAACGATCATCTGCATGATAAGCAACAGTTTGATTCGTACCTGTGTCCAGTGCATAAATACCAAGCTTAGCATCATATTCTTTTTCAAGTTTAGCGAAAGATTGATTACCTGTATTTTCTTGTTTAATTTGATTAGCTTGATTCGTTTGTTTAGGTGGTTCAGATTGAGTGTTACTATTGGAACAGCCTATAAGTGATACGCATGAAAGTAATACTACAGGTACAATCTTTTTGTAATGTAAAATGTTAAAGAACTTGTTTAAAACGAACATAAATTTTCAACCTCTTTCAAGAATATATGGATTTTGTCTAGGTATTCTAAATACCAATGCAATTAAGGATGGCATAGGGTAACAATACTACTGCAGCTAAAATTTCACAGGTTAAAGGACATCCAAAACGTTTCTATGATTGATAAGTCACGGTTTGGGCTGTTTCTTTTTTGTTTCCACTTGTAATACTTAACCGTAGTATTACAATACATATTTTTTACTTTTGGTAATAATAAGTCCTTTCTTTTTTTGGTAATACATAAAAATAGATGTCAAACGGGATATGTTGTATCCAATCTGGACAACTAATGTTAGAAATACACTTATTAGACACTCTAAGTAATAAATTTGTTCCACTTTAAGATGAGGAAGAATTTGGGGTTTGTAAAATAACAATGGAACTACGTGTTTTTTCTTCATACAAAAACCTCTACATATAAGTAGAGGTTTTTAAATTGCGTATTAGTGAATTATGCTTTTTCAGATAAACGAAGATCATAGAATACATAATTTTAACTAGATTTATTATTAGCTAGTTTATCTCCACCACCAAGCTCCGCCTCAATCTGCGAAGTTTTCGATGACTCATCCATACGCCAATACGTAATAAAGCTTATCGCGATACATCCAGCTACGTAGAAGTAGAATAGTGATTCCATTCCGATACTTTTTAGCCATAATGCGATGAACTCAGCTGTTCCGCCAAATATCGCAACAGTTAGTGCATACGGTAAACCTACGCCTAGTGCGCGAATTTCAGTTGGGAAGAGTTCTGCTTTTACAATTGCGTTAATGGAAGTGTAACCAGTAACGATAATGAGGCCGACCATCATGAGTAAGAATGCTACCATTGGTTCTGTCGTTTTTTCCATGAAGAAGAAGATCGGCGCTGTTAGTAAAGTTCCGAGAATACCGAAAGCCATTAATAGTGGGCGGCGTCCAATTTTATCGGATAATAGCCCCGCAATTGGTTGAAGTACAACGAATATAAGTAGTGCGGCAAAGTTAATCCAGCTTACAACTTCTTTCGGAAGACCGACTGTGTTTACCATGAACTTTTGTAAATATGTTGTGTACGTATAGAATGCAACAGTGCCTCCTAGTGTTAGGCCGACTACTGTTAATACTGCTTTCGGGTGTTTCATAAGAGCGCGAACGGTTCCTGCGCTTTCGCGGTTTTTCGATTCCATATTTGAGAACTGCTCTGATTCATCCATTGTACGTCGAAGCCATAATACAGCTACTGCTCCCATCGCACCAATAATGAATGGAATACGCCATCCCCAAGCTTTCATATCTGGTTCGCTTAGTAATTGCTGAAGAACAATTTGAACGCCTAACGCAACCATCTGTCCAGCAACGAGCGTTACATATTGAAAACTTGAATAAAAACCACGGCGTCCACTACTAGCCATCTCAGATAAATATGTTGCGGAAGTTCCATACTCTCCGCCAAGTGACAACCCTTGAAGTAAACGAGCAAGAACTAAAATAATTGGCGCCATAATACCGATGCTTTCGTAACTAGGTGTACAGGCGATAATTAAAGAACCACCGGCCATAACTGTAATGGAAAGCGTTAATGCTGCCCGGCGGCCGTGTCGATCTGCATAACGTCCCATTAATAAACTTCCGATAGGGCGCATTAAAAATCCGACTGCGAAAATAGCTGCTGTGTTCAGTAACTGACTCGTTGGATCTCCTTTAGGAAAGAACTCTGCTGAGAAGTAAACAGCGAAAGCAGAGTAAACGTACCAGTCGTACCATTCAATTAAATTGCCGACGGAACCTTTGAAGATATTGCCGGCGACTCGGCTTGATTTTACTTGAGCCATAATAATTCCTCCTCTTGCTTATAAATAAAAGGTATATATGAAAGCGCGTTCAATGTAGTTGAATTGTACTGTTCTTTGATTAAAATCTCAATATTACGACAATTTTATTCTTTTTGTACTTTATGTACATGGAGAGTTTTAATAGTTGCTTCATTATTAGTTTTGTCATAATAATAGAAAAAGGAGATTGATAGTTTTGAATATTTTATCAAAGGATATGGAGTATGAAGAAATCAAGTAAAGTGTCATTACAAACGAAAATAGTAAGCTTAATAATTACATTAATTTTATTTGTCGTTCTCCTATTAGCGGGAATATTCGTTTACATTCAGTCTGTTGATACGAAACGGCAAGTGGAGCAGTTAGCACTGCAAACAGCTAAATCCCTTTCTTTTATGCCAGCTATAAAAGATGCTTTTCAATATAACGAGCATAAAAGTACCATTCAATCCATTGCGGAACAAGTTCGTGAGCAAGCTGGTGCAGATTATGTAATTATAGAAGATCGTTATGGCGTTATGTATTCACATTCTAATTCGGAGTTGATTGGTACAAAGAGTAACAATCCATATAACTATGAAGCACTCACTTTTGGTGGCTATTATACACTCGAAGGAAATGGTGCAAGTGGCCCGGCTTTAATGGCGAAGGCGCCTATTATTGTTCATAACGGAGACTACGATCAAGTTGTAGGCGTTGTGACAGTAGAGTTTTTAATAGAAGGTATTGAATCTAACATACTGAGCAGAACGAAAGAAATCATACTCTTCTCTTTAGCGGTGTTACTAGTTGGAATTGTTGGCGGCATTCTTTTAGCACGTAGCATTCGTAAAGATACACTCGGTTTAGAACCGAATGAAATTGCAGCGTTATACCGGGAACGAAGTGCGATACTACTATCCATAAAAGAAGGGATTATCGCTATTGATCAAAATGGTTTTATTACAATGATGAACACGTCGGCAGAAGAGATGCTACATGTAAATGATGATTATATGCAGCAGCACATTTCAAAAGTTTTACCGAAATTTAATATGGAGAGAGTGTTAGAAAGCGATCAAGAAATCGCGTTTCAAGATAAAGTGTTTATTTTAAATATGACACCAATACTCGAAAATAACAGTACGGTAGGCGTTGTATGTAGTTTTAGAGATAAAACAGAACTGCAAAACCTTGTGAACACAATATCTGAGGTAAGAAAGTATTCAGAGGACTTACGTGCTCAAACACATGAATTTACAAATAAACTGTTCGTCTTATCAGGATTACTTCAGTTAGGACATTACAGAGAAGCAATTGAATTTATCCAGCAAGAATCTACTATTCATCAAAGTCAAAACCATATTTTATTCCATCAAATTCACGATGCGAAAGTACAAGCTATTTTATTAGGGAAAATCGGGACAGCATCTGAGAAGAAAATTGATTTTCATATTGAAGGAGATAGTGCGCTTCATCCGTTACCAGACCATATAAAAGTTTCGCACCTTATTACGATCCTTGGAAACATAATCGACAATGCATTTGATGCGGTGAGTAATCAAAATGAGAAGAGTGTTTCATTTTTTGTTACGGATATTGGACACGATATTGTGTTTGAAGTGATAGATAGTGGAACAGGGATACCGGCAGAAAAAATCACGACCATTTTTCAAAAAGGATTTTCAACGAAAGGAAATGATCGTGGTTACGGACTAGCAAACGTGAAAGAAATGGTAGATCTACTAGAAGGAACAATTGAGATTCAAAACGAGAAAAGTGGGGGAGCTATTTTTACAATTTACCTTCCGAAAACATTGAGAGAAAGTACATGACAAACAGGGGGATGGGCATATGTTGAAGGTTGCAATTGCAGAAGATGATTTCCGCGTCGCGCAAATTCAAGAAGAGTTTTTATCAAAAATAAAGGACGTAAAAGTGATTGGAAAAGCATTGAACGCGAAAGAAACGATGGAACTACTACAAAAGGAAGAAATCGATTTGCTTCTATTAGATAATTATTTACCAGACGGAATCGGCACAGACTTATTGCCGAAAATTCATGCAGACTTTCCAGACGTTGACGTCATTATGGTTACAGCGGCGAATGAAAATCATATGTTAGAAAAAGCAATTCGAAATGGCGTAAGCAATTACCTTATAAAACCGGTCACGTTAGAAAAATTCGTTCGCACAATTGAAGACTATAAAAGAAAGAAGCAACTATTACATAGTAACAATGAAGTAAATCAAGCACTAATCGATAACTTCTTCGGTACTTCGCAAACACAAGACATAAAAAACTTACCGACAGGTGTGGATCCGTTAACATTGCAAAAAGTGAAAGGGATTATAAAAGGATTCGAAGAGGGAATTACAATAGAAGAAATGGGAGAACAAATGGGAGCCTCCAGAACAACCGCAAGAAGATATTTAGAATACTTAGTAGCGACAAACGAATGCACAGTAGAGTACACATATGGCATTATCGGACGACCAGAGCGAAAGTATCGAATAGGACGAGGATTATGAAAAAACGATTATTACTATGTATATGGATCATGACAGGAGTAATAGCTGGTTGTTCCTCGGAAAAACCTCAAACGAATACAGTAAACATAGACAAAGTAGAAATCGTTGCGCCAAACGTTCAAGGAGCAGGATGGGACTTAACAGCGCGAGCAATGCAAAAAACGCTGGCAGAAGAAAAAATCTTCACAAAACCAATCACTGTCACAAACAAAGTAGGTGGCAGCGGTGATGTCGGATGGAAATATACGAAACAAAAAGGTGGTCACGTACTGGCGATTAACTCAAGCTTACTCATAACGAACAACCTACTAGGCCACAGTAAACTAACATATAAAGACTTCACACCGCTCGCGACACTCGCATCAGATTGGGAAGTCGTTGTCGTCTCAAAAGAATCAAGCATAGAAAACGCAAACGAACTAATGGAACAACTAAAACAAGACAAGAAAAACTTCAAAATTGGCGTTGCCCCCGGCCTAGGAAACGACGATCACCTATCCTTCGTACAAGTAAGTAAAGCATTTGGCATAAACCCTGCCGAACTACAATTCTTCGTCTACGAAAACAAAGAAAAAATCATAAACGCCCTAACGAACAAACAAATAGGCGCCGCAACCATGACCCTATCCGAAGCCGAAAAACAATACAAAGCCGGCAAAATAAAAATACTAGCCGTATCCGCACCAAAACGGCTAGACCGACTACCAGAAATCCCAACTTGGAAAGAACAAGGAATCGACGTCATCTTCCAGCACTGGAAAGGAATTATGGGCCCGAAAGATATGACGGAGGAAGAGGTTGCTTATTGGGATAGCATTATTAAGAAGATGGTGGAGAGTGATAGTTGGAAGGGGATTTTGAGGGAGCGGGGTTGGGAGAGTTTTTATAAGGGGAGTGGGGAGAGTAGGATATTTCTTGAGGAGAGTAGTCAGGAGTATGGGGAGCTAGTGGGGAATAATAGAAATTATTAAATCATACGGTATGGCGTATGATTTTTCTTTTACACATAGTTTGGTAAAATAGTAGTAATTGTAATTTATTGTAACGGTGGGGATGAAAATGTTAGAGCAACTCATAATTGAATTGGCTAAATCAACGAAGCAGGTTGAAGATATAAAAGGTAATAAATCTTATTTGATTATAAATAAGGATGATGAAGGGTTATACGTTGAAATTAAATTTTCACGTGAACAATATGAAAATGAAGAGGACGCATTGTCTTATTTTAAAGTGGGCTTTGAACTTCTTAAGAGTGCTTGGGGAAAATTTATCGCTATGCGTACGATAAAGGGTGAGGATTTCGGACAAGCAAATGAATGTAATGCTTTCTTGGTAGCTTTCTTTTCACAGCTTCCATTTGTGAATGTGATGGAATCAGGAGCTATTACATTTAAAGAATTCCAAACTGATAATCTACCGAGTGAAAAATATGATAAAGTTATGCTCTTTTTAGAAGAGGTAATGAATGATACATATAATCCGATTAAGTTACGTGAACAAACGGATGAAAATTTATATAGTAGGAAGTCTCGTGCGCGTCAAGATTTAAGGTTACTGGGCTTTTTGAATGAATCCCATGAAATGAATAAGCTTCTATTAAATGAATATGTTCAATCGGAAGATAAAAATGTCTACATTGTCCAGTTAGTTTTAAAGCAGGAATATTTCCGTCATGCTTTATTTGTTCTTGGAGTGTTAGAGAACTATTCAAAGGATGAAAAGAAAGAAGCTTTAGTAGATTTAGGAATGGCGATTGTCCGAAATTCATTAGGGGATAATTTGATGGTTGAATCAGTAGCGAAGCGGCGTACGAATAACTTACTAGATTGGCTTGAACAAGTAGGGTTAGTTAATAGTGAATGGATTCCATCTGAACAATACATAAAAAAGGATGGAGAAAAGGGCGGTAGTATGAACAGTAATTTACGTGAAAAGTTTTTAATGGTTATGAATGAGTATTTACAGGCAAGGACAGAAAGATTTGCGGGCCATAAAATGGGATCGGTTGTTAGGAATGAGATGACAACGGAAATAACGAGGTTACCATTTATTGATCATAATCAGTATGTTGTCACAGGATCAATTGGACAAGGAAACTGGGCTGCTGTTCCATGGCTTGCAATTATGAATAAAGATATTACGACATCTACGCAGCGAGGATATTATATCGTTTATTTATTTAGTGAAGATATGGAGCGATTATATTTAACGTTGGCACAAGGTGTGACGGAAACGTCTAAAGAAGAGATGCAAAAGATTAAAGAAGAGATTCGTGAACAAATACATATGTCCCCAAAGGTAAAAAAAGATGATGAGATTTTCCTAGGAACAAGTCCAAAAGCGAAAGGATATGCGAATTCAACAGCGGCTTATATTGCGTACGATGCTAATAAAATGCCAAGTGAAAAAGAGTTAGTAGAAGATCTAGAAGAAATGCTTCGTTATTATGAGGGATTTATTGCTTACAAAGAGGAAGGAACGAAATATGAAATGATTTATGAGAGGAAAGAAGTGTATTTAGATCAACAATCCATTATCGATCATGTGTCTTCTTATATTCAAAGTAAAGGTTTCTTTTATGAGAAAAAGGATCTTATTAATTTCTTCCTTTCATTAAAGACGAAGCCGTTTGTGATTTTATCAGGTATTTCAGGTACAGGGAAAACGAAAATTGTTCAGTGGTTTGCGGAGAGCTTAGGAGCAACGGAAGAGAATGGACAATTTACGCTTATTCCGGTTCGACCTGATTGGAGTGATAGTTCTGACTTGCTTGGGTATGTGAACCTTCAAGGGGAGTTTCAAGAAAGACCGTTAATTAAGGTTCTTGAAAATGCAGATGCAAATCCAAACAGACCTTATTTTGTAGTGTTGGATGAAATGAATTTAGCTCGAGTGGAATACTACTTTAGTGATTTTTTAAGTGTAATTGAAAGTCGTAAATGGAAAGATGGAAAAATTATTACGTCACCAGTACTTCCAGAATCAATTACGAATAAGCATATTACGATTCCATCAAATGTATATATTATTGGAACTGTAAATATGGATGAAACGACACATCCGTTAAGTAAAAAAGTATTAGATCGTGCGAATACAATTGAATTTAATACCGTTAACTTAGATTATTTTAATTTCTTAATGGATATAGAAGAGAAAGAGGCTGAAATTGTTTCTAATCGTTCTTTAGCAACCGAGTATCTTCATTTAAAAGAATGTTTTAAAGAAAACGAAGATCTTGTGAGAAACATATCAAATATTCTAATAGAAATAAATAAAACCCTTGAATCAGTTGGAGCCCAAGTTGGATATCGTATACGAGATGAAATTTGCTTCTATATGGCATACAACGAAAAAGGAAAGTTATTGTCATTCGATGAAGCACTTGATTATCAAATATATCAAAAGATTTTACCGCGTCTTGCAGGTAGTGATGGAAGAACAGAAGAGGTATTAAAGCAGTTGTATGTATTATGCGCAAATGAAGAATATGATAGCGGCAATAATGATGCTTCATATGCTAAGTATCCTCGATCAGCTAACAAGCTCTCTCATATGTTAAGGAGGTTCGAGTATGATGGTTTCACCTCTTTCTGGATCTAATAATGAGATAGAGCTAGTTAAGATTGAAACAGAGGAGCTATCATTGACGATTAAAGGAAATCCTTATCATGAAAAATACGAGAGTTTAAAAGAATATCACGCTATGAACGCAGATGAAATGATGTATTTTCATGTGGATGGAAAAGTGGAATCTGTTTCTGTATTCGATGCAGGATTAGAGAGATTGGATGAATGTAAAAAACATCCACCCATCTTTTTTGAAAATAGAAGTTATCAGCTTGTTGTTGTTCCGAAAAAGAATCAACAGCTCTCTTTTTATCATGAACATCCGGGTTTTCGAAAGCAAGTTAGTTCCATTCAAATGGGTTCACTTCATGTGTTAATGGGGAATCTTTCATTTCCAAATGAAGTAGGAAATACAACGTTTGAAATTAAAGATGATCAAGATACTTTATTAACTGTTACATTTGAAGTTTTTCCGGCGAAACTTGATTATAAGGATGATTACAGAGCTTTATTAGATGAAGTAAATGATGAAATTTATAATTTAGCGTTTCATTTACTAAAGAGAACTTACTTAGGAGCATCTGCAATTTACGCTACAAACCCATCGAAGAATGAGTTCTATCGTATTTTAAATGATTCTTTTGAACGGTTTATGAAGTCGATCTCTCATATTAAAAGACAACCGCATCATACGCTTATGACTAGGCATCAACTTGTACGAGGAGAAAAAATTCGTAAATTGGATTCTGTCGGAATGAACTATTTGCGAAAGCGACCACACTTGTTACAAGAGAAAAACTGCATACCAACTAAAGGTATTACAGCTTATAAGGAAGTGTCATATGATACGCTGGAAAATCGATTTGTTAAATGGATGATTCAAAGAGTCGTACATAAAATAGATGATCTACTTAAGGCGCTAGAACCAAAGTCTAGATATACACGTGGTGTAACTGATGAAGACTTGTTAGAACGTGTGAAAAATATGAAATATCGAATGAAAAATGAATTGAACGATCCATTTTGGAGAGGAATCGGAAAATTAGATCGCTCAGTCTTTTCACTCGTTATCCAGATGGCGGCAGGCTATAGAGATGCGTATCAAATCTTCTTAATGCTATCGCGAGGTTTAACATTACGAGGACAAATTTTCAAAATGTCGGTAAAAGATGTCGCAAGGTTATACGAATACTGGACGTATTTAAAACTTGGACAAATTCTATCCAAAAAATATATACCGCTCCATCAAGATGTAATTCAAGTTAAACAAGACGGTTTGTACGTAACGTTAGATGAAAGTAAAACCGCAAAAAGAACGTTCAAGCATCCAGTCACTGATGAAGTAATAGAACTGTATTTCCAAAGAAGAAACGGTAGACTGCCAACAGTTACACAAAAACCAGATACGATGCTCGCTATTGAGAAAAAGGGAAAGAACTATCAATATCAATACATTTTTGATGCGAAATACCGAATTGATTTTGCTGAAAGATCTCATTATAAAAGGAAGTATGGCACCCCTGGTCCAATGGAAGAAGACATTAATACAATGCATCGTTACAGAGACGCACTAGTAGTGGAACAAGAGGGGCCTTTTGAGCGAACAGCTTATGGAGCGTACGTACTATTCCCGTGGAACCAAGAGGAAGCGTACGAGAACCATCCATTTTATAAAAGTATCGAAAAAGTAAATATCGGTGGCTTTCCATTCTTACCCAACGCAACAAGACTAGTCGAACAATTTTTAGACCATCTCATTGAAAAAAGCCCAGAAGAAATTATAAGAGAAGGCATCCTTCCAAGAGGCACAAAAGAAGAATGGCACTCCTCGCTAGAAGAAAAAGTATTAGTGGGCAGCGTGAAAACTGAAGCCGACTATGAAGCATATAGAAAAGAAGGGTTATACCAGTTACCAGTCACACAGTTAAAACCAGGATGGCAAGAAGCGAAGTACATAGCATTATATGCACCGAAAAAATGGCACGGAGAAAATGGTGGCATTCAATACGTAGCCAAAATCAAACACATTCAAATGCAACAAAACGATGAGCATGTACATTTTGAACTAGAGCCATGGAAAAAACTAGATCATCTCATCTGCCCAGTAGGATATGGTATTCAAACATACACAATAACAACTATGTCGTTATTAAAAGAAGTACAAGAACTCCCGGAACTCTTCATGAAATCAAAGGAAGAACGAATTCTTTGGAAAACACTACGCCGTTTTACGAAGCAGGTTAAAGTTGAGTTGGATCATCGCAATTTAGATGAGGCTTCTGCTGTTAAGAATTATTATGTGCAGAATGTCCAGATTTGGGTTGATTATGAGAATGAGGTGGTTATGGTGGGGAGAGATGGACGAGTTAAAGAAGTTCCTTTGGAGTTGGTTGTTGGGAGAGGTTCGGTGTTGTTTAGGGAAGTTTTAGAGGTGTTAAATGTTTTGGAATAACGTTTAGATACAAAGGAAGTTAGGTTATGGATAAGGGATGAAGTTTATTTTCGCATGGAACAAGTGAGTTTAGGCGAAGTGGAGAAATTTTTAAATATTATAGATAAATATTATGTGATATTAACGATGTTATTTCCGTATATATAACAATTGGTACTATATTAAAAATATAATAAAATTGTATCAAAATGGTAAATGTTTGAAGAATAAAAGATATTGATGTTATTTTGTTAATGACCGTTATCTATTCTATCAATTCATAAGACAAGTCTGCTTTTTAAAGCAAACTATCTAATTCTAAATTACAGAGTTTTTTAGGGGTTAAAATAGAGTGATAAATTTTTAGGGGGAAGAAAATGTTTGGTGGTAAGAAAAAGAATATGTTAGAAGCTAAGTTAAAAGATTCAATAAAAAAGACATTGGAAGAGAGAAGGGATTGCTACTATAAGGTGGTCTCGCAACATAGTAGCTCAGCAATTCAATCTCATTCAATTTGGAAATCGGGTATTTTGAAGTTAATATCTAAGGATAATCGGGTGTTTTGGATTAATCCTAATGACCGTTTTGAGATGTTTAGAGATGTAAAGGAATTATTTTCGTCTGTCATAGTAAAAAACGCAACGGTTTACAGAGGTTTTTGTAATGCCCATGACACCAATCTCTTTAAAGGGATAGAGAAAGATGAAATTTACGTCGAGAGCCTTATTCAAAAGTTTTTATATTCGTATAGGGCTTTCTCTCATCAGCATGTTCAGGATACCTTGTCAATAGAAGCCTATGAATTATTTGAAAAGGAAGCTACGAAATTATTTGAAATTAAGCAATTAAATGGAAAAGAAATTATGGCCATCCGAAATATGATTAAACAGATAAAAGAGCGCACAGAGAGGGGAAAAAGAATATTTGATAAAACAAGCAAAGAATTTCATAGCATATTTAGATTGATAGAGGAAAATAAGGACTATACTAGTGAGCTAAATGAAAAATTTATTTTAAAGTCTTACAAAATAAATAAAAAAATTGAGTGTGCATGTTCAGGAATAAGTGACCCTTTTTTAGATACCAAAGGAAACAAAATTATTAGAAATAATACAGGTTTTTTATTTATTAATTTGTTCCCAAAAGATGAAGACTCTTCATACTTTATAGTAGGTTTAATGAGGGATGATGAAAAATCTTACTTAGATATTATTAATTTTTTAGACCAAGAATATAAAAATTATGAATTAGGAACGGATAACACATTTTTACTAGCAGTACAAAATTTAGTTGTAAATGGTTCCGAGAATATTGTCTTATCACCTGAACTCTATTGCAAAATGAAAGAAGACAACTCTTTAAATAATTTGGTTAACCAATTCAAAGGAAGTGTATCATTAGATATTGGTGAGCTGAAATTTTATCAAGATGTAAAAAAAGATTATGGTTTTACTTTATTTAGTTGATAAGGTGGAATTTGTTTTTACCATAATACACCTTAGTGAAACCGTATCACAAGTGATAGTAAAACGGAAGGTTGAATTAAACGTAGAGTACAGCGAGTAGTAAATTAAAAAGCGCCCAATTATGGGTGTTTTTTGTTTATATAAATGTTTTTAGGATTTTTAAGTAAATAATATAGAAGAAAAACCAAACGGAGGAAAATCCCATGCCAACCTACAACAAACTAATCCGAAATAAAATCCCACAGATAATAAAAGCTAACGGAAAAACACCCACAACAAGAATCCTAAACAAAGATGAATACATAGAGGAACTATGCAAAAAAACAGAAGAAGAACTAACCGAATACCTAGAAGCAACAACAAAAGAACATAAACTCGAAGAACTATCTGACCTACTAGAACTAATCAACGCCCTAGCCGAACATGAAGGCACAACACTAGAAGAAATCAACAACATCCGAAAAAAGAAAGCAGAAGAACGAGGTAGCTTTTTAAATCGAGTCTTCCTAATCGAAGTAACCAATAACTAGCCCCTAGTAAGCCCCTCCCAAGCCCCTACCAAGTAATAAATCACTAAGAAAAAACACAACAAAACAAAAACACCAACAAACACCGTAGTAGTAGTCAAAAAAAAATTTGAAATAACACGCCAAAAACCCACCCCTCCTTCCTATATATAGTACAAAGAAGAATTTTTTACTTTTGAATCGGGACAGGAGGAATTGGGATGGCGGTGTATCGTAATGTGCAGGTGAATTTTTGGCAGGATGATTTTGTTTTGGATTTGACGCCGGAGGAGCGGTATTTTTATGTTTACTTATTAACTTGTTCGAAGACGACGCAATGCGGGATTTTTCCTTTTCCGAAGCGGTTAGCTGAGATGGAGACGGGTTATAACAGGGAGACTGTTGATAAGTTAGTGCAGCGCTTTATTGATTATGGAAAGATTCTTTATGATGCGGAGACGAGGGAGTTATTTATTTTAAATTGGCTTCGTTATAATCCTGTGACGAATACGAATGTGGAGAAGTGTGTGCTTCGTGAGCTGAAGGGTGTGAAGAATAAGGAGTTTGTACATATGTTTCTTCAGAAGTGTGCGGAGGAGGAGCTGAGTGTTCCGATGCTTTTAGCACATTTCGGTATGCCTGGTGATTTGGCTATTCATGATGTTGATCCAGTTTGCGAGGAGACGGAGGAAAAAGAGGTTGCACAGGAAGAAACGGGAAGTAAGGTGTTCACGTTTTATGAGCAACATTTTGGTAGTTTGTCTCCTTTTACGGTGGAGGAATTGAATGCATGGATGAATGATTTGTCAGAGGAGCTGGTGCTGAAGGCTCTTCAAATTTCGTATGAGAATAAAAATCGGAAGATGGCTTATGTGAAGGGGATTTTGCGTGGTTGGCACGGGAAAGGGTTTACGAAAGTGTCTGAGGTTGAGGCGGATACTGCGAATTTTCGGAAGAAGGGGGCGTCTGTTAGTACGGGGGAGACGGAGAATTTTTTGGCGAAGTGTGAGGAGTGGGAGAAGAATGCGCCGTCTGAGGAAGAGCTTCAGCGCTTTTTAGCGGAACGCGGGTGGCGGCCATGAGTATTCAAAATGTGGAGGCGGAAAAGACGGTGTTAGGTTCTCTATTACTGGATGGAGAGCTTATTAAGGAGTGCCGTTTGACGGAGCAGTATTTTTCTATGCCAGTGCATAAGTCTATATTTCAGCTGATGCGAAAAATGGAAGAAGAGGGGCAACCAATTGATCTTGTGACGCTCGTTTCTCGGATGAATCCAAATTTTTTGGAGAATATCGGGGGAATGGAGTATTTTATAGCATTAATAGAGGGTGTGCCTACGACTAGCAACTTTTCTTATTATGAGGGGCTTGTTCGAGGTGCATGGAAAATGTATCAGGCTGGCGTTCTTGGGCACAAGATGGGAGAGCGTCTTATTACGGAGAAGAATGAGAAAATTATTGGTGAGACGATTACGGCACTTTGTGAGTTAGAGGAAAAGGACTATGTATGTGAGTTTGATTTGAAGGATGCGTTAGTTGGTTTGTATGAAGAGCTTCATCAAGATACGAAAGAGAATACTGGTATTGAGACTGGTTATACATCGTTAAATAAGATGACGTGTGGATTACAGGAAGGTGATTTTGTCGTTCTTGGTGCGCGTCCTTCTATGGGAAAAACGGCGTTTGCGTTAAATATTGCACTGCATGCGGCGAAGTCTGGAGCGGCGGTTGGGTTGTTTTCGTTAGAGATGAGTAGTAAACAATTGTTAAAAAGGCTGGCGTCTTGCGCGGGTGAAGTGTCAGGAGGTAGGCTGAAAAATCCGAAGCATCGTTTTACGATAGAGGACTGGGAAAAGGTGAGTAAGGCGTTTGCGGAAATTGGTGAGTTGCCACTTGAGATTTATGATAAGGCAGGCGTTACAATGCAAGATATTTGGATGCAGACTCGTAAGTTAAAGAGGAAGCACGGCGATAAAAAGCTGTTAGTTATTGTAGATTATTTGCAGCTTATTACGGGCGATCCAAAGCATAAGGGCAATCGATTTCAAGAGATTAGTGAAATTTCACGTAAGCTTAAGTTATTAGCGCGTGATTTAAATGTTTGTGTAGTAGCATTATCGCAATTGTCTCGTTCCGTAGAGTCACGTCAAGATAAGCGCCCCCTTTTATCTGATTTAAGAGAGACGGGACAAATTGAGCAGGATGCGGATGTCATTATGCTTATGTATCGCGAGGATTATTATGATAAGGAAACGAAGCAGAAAGAGATGACGGAGATTCATGTGGCGAAGCATCGGAATGGACCTGTGGGGAGTTTTAAGCTGCGATTTTTGAAGGAGTTTGGGCGGTTTGTGGAGATGGTAAATTAGTAGGAGAAAAAAGGTGCGATTAAAAGAGATACTATAATTTTTTTACAAAGAGTAGTATAAAGAAAGACGTAAATAATGTTGAGAGATAATCAAAAAGTTCTTAAATATATAAATTTGTTAAGGGAGTATCCCTAGCTTTTTGCTTTATTTGGATAGAGGTAAATAAAGCATAAGTTTTCTATTTAATTAACTTATGCTTTGTTTTTTGATTCTTTGAATATGCTTCTTATTTTTCCATAAAGAAGGATTTTCGCTCTGTAGTAATCCATTGCTCCAAATTATCTTGGCTACGTTGGACAAGTCGATTCACTAACACATCATGCCATACATAATCCTCTAATAGGTATATATGAACGGGGTCATCTGTATAAAAAGCAATATTACGCTCCTCAAGTGATGGTCCATAAATCATCTCTTTAGAATCTATCGATAAAATAAACCAATGTTCTGTAGACAGGGTTTCTGTATAAGGTGTTATACGATGGGCTTCTAGATTTTTAATGGGATTTTCAACATGCAGGGTAATACCTTGTACTGTAACTTTATCAGCTACCTCAGATAGTTCCTCTTTTAACGCTTCATACATCTCATCCCACATTGAAATGACAATACGTTTTTGGGCTTTTTTTATTAATGCCTGACAGTAGCTAATTATTGTTTTATTGTCTTTTAAAGTAATCACTCGATTATCTGTTTTTTCCTCGAAAGTTTCTAGTTTTTTTAATGAATCACTGATTACTTCATAAGTAGACTGCCATTCTGATTGCGCCTTTTGTAAAAAGATTTCAACAGGTAGAGGTGAATAGCGAGTGGTGTCATTTATTTCTTCCTTCATGACAATTCCTTTTTCTACAAGGTTACCCAAAATCTCATAAATTCGCGCTCTTGGGATACCCGAATCCTTACTCACTTGGTAGGCTGTGACAGGCCCCTGTTTAACAAGAGATACATAAGATTTAGCTTCATATTCATTAAAACCAATTTTTTTAAGCTGTTGCACTATGTAGTCCACTTTTTTCGTCCTCCGATGTTTGCTTTTATATTTCAACGTTACAATAACTGTTTACATTTAGCAAATTATTAGTTACTATTCGAATAGTGACTAAAGGGGAGGCTACTAGTATGGATTTTTATTTAGACCCATCAGTATTAATTATTTTGATTGCTTTTGGATTTTTAGCTGCATTTATTGATTCAGTTGTAGGTGGTGGAGGACTCATTGCCTTACCCGCTTTATTATTTACAGGACTGAATCCAGCAAGTGCAGTAGCTACGAATAAACTAGCGTCGACAATGGGGTGTGCAACTAGTAATATTGTGTTTTATCGTTCTGGTAATCTTGATTTGAAATCGGCGTTTAAATTATTTCCACTCACTTTCATAGGTTCCGTAATAGGTGCATGGACCGTTCATTTAATGAACCCAGAAGTACTGAAGCCATTGATGCTGATCATGCTTGGTGCGGTTGCTATTTATACGATTTTCAAAAAGGATTGGGGTAGTGTTTCCACTCATAAGAAATTGTCCGGTCGAAACTTCATTATTTTTACTTTTTTTATTTTTATTATTGGTTTTTATGATGGGTTTTTAGGCCCTGGCACAGGTTCATTTTTAATGTTTTCTCTTTTATTTATTGGGTATGATTTTTTAAAAGCAGCAGGTAATGCGAAGCTTCTTAATTTAGGAAGTAATGTTGGTGCATTGTTGATGTTTATGTATGTAGGGCAAGTAAACTATGTGTATGGTTTTATAATGGGGATTGCTCAAATTGCTGGAGGGATTGTTGGCTCCAAATTTGCTATAAAAAAAGGAAGCGGGTATGTTCGTGCTCTTTTCATTACAGTAACCTGTTTATTGTTAGCGAAAAATCTTTACGATTATATTCATTAAGTAATTTTGAACATTTTTTAGATGCTACCTCATTCGAAGATAGCATCTAAAAAAAAGCTCATTTAAAAGAAAATTTAAGTTAAGAGAATGAAAATAATACAAATGACTATTTTCGGGGTATGTTCATCTATCTTAATAAAATACTCACTCCACATTCTTCTTATAATTAGGCCTCAACAAACTCTTAAAATCCACCTCAGCAATCAACACACTTACTAATATAAGTGTTGCTCCTAAGTACCCTTTTCCTGTGAGCGTTTCACCTGTGAAGAAGAAGGCAAATCCTGCGGAAAAGACAGGTTCTAATGAAAAGATAAGACCTGTATGTGTGGGAGTGGTGTATTGCTGGGCAATAACTTGCACAATGAATGCGACTGCGGTGCAAAATATGCTTAAGGCTAAGATTATTAGCCATGAGTCGATAGTGCCAGGAAGTTTTGGGGTTTCCATAACTAATGAAAAAATAAGACTAAATAGGCCGACAAAACCGAGTTGTACTACCCCAAGCGCAATTGAATTCACATGTTTTGTTACGCTTCCAGTAATGATGACGTGAATCGCATAAAATAAGGCAGACAGTATGCAAAATATATCGCCGTTACCAATCTTGAATTCACTAGTTAATGTTAGTAATCCGATTCCTATTATCGTTAACACAATTCCTACTATAACTTTCTTTTCAGGAATGTGTTTTAAAAATATAGCTGATAATATCGGAATGAAAATGACTGTGAGACATAGTAAGAAACCGGCATTAGACACACTAGTATACTTTGTGCCGAATGTCGCAAAAATGTAAACGATAAATAAAACAGAAGCTAGTATAAAGGCATACTTTACAGTTTTAAAATCAATTTTGAATAAGTGTTTGTAAAATATTAAACCTGATAAAAGAAAGGCAATAATAAATCGTAATGCGATTAAATTATATTCTTCTATGCCATCAAGTCCAAGCTTTGTAAGTAGGATGGATGCACCCCAAAAAAATGTAACTAGTAGTAGCATTAAATCAGCTTTTAATTGAATTTTCATTTCTATTCCCTCGTTATGTATAATTTATGATTCTATACCCCTTCTCCCATTGTTTATTTTAATATTAATTCTGAATATTAAAAACATAAATTTATCGACGTTTTTTTCAGAACAATTGGGAAGTAATAGTATGTATATAAAAAGCCCAGTTTAGAAGGGCTTTTTTCTATGTAAAATTTCATTTGTTTTGTTTACATAATATCTTTACAATCATTTGATAAAATAAAGTCAACTGCATATTGTGAGGGTGGATGGTTATCCCTTCTTTCTATTCGGAAGGAAAGGAGGTGATAATATGGAGTTTTTGATTGATCTTGTAAAAGAGTTTGTGAAAGCGACTGTGCGCGAAGTTTCAGCGTATTTTTTGCGGAAGCAACTTCTGGATAAGGACAACAAAAAACCCACTCCGCGCCGTCACAAGCAAAAGGGTGGGTTCCGCAAAAAGAAATAGCTTATAATAACCACCACCCTAAGCGGTAGCAGTTAGGGAAGAGATGTTAGCGCATCTCTTCTTTTTATTATATGCAATTTCATTCGATGTCACACTTATATAGTATTCTACTGAAAATATATCATATGTCTATTTTTGGGTCAATTTGATTACATGATCTAAAAGTTGTAATACTACTCCTTTTCAAACTGAAAAATATCCCGGTTAATAAGTTGGTGAAGAAATTGGTCCATTTCAGCAGCAGAAACTGTTCTTCCGTTTTGAAACCACCACGCACTTAATGAGGTGATTGCCCCTGAATAAAATTCAATGGTTAAATCATTTGGCATCGTATGATTTTTACACAGTTGATTTAACGCTTCTATTTCTTGTTTTCTTGTTTCGTGACTTAAATACTGTGTCCGGCTAATAAATTGTTCATCAGACATTTGCGCCTCTAATATTTTACCGATTTCTTCATGGTGTAGAAATTGTTCCATTACTTGAAATGGTTTACTTAATCGATCTGAAACCGGTATTTCAGCAATCATCTTGCTGTAGCGTTTAAATCCAAATGCTAATAAAGCATCTTTATCTTCAAAATGTTTATAAAAGGTTGTTCGGTGTACCATCGCGCGATCGCATATTTGGTTAATCGTGATGGAACTATATTTTTGTTTTGATTGCGTCATTAATTCAAATAAGGAATCCCAAAGTAATTTATGTGTACGTCTAATACGTAAATCAAGCTGTTTTTCATTATCGTTCATCTACAATTCTCCTTTTTTGTAGATTAAATATACAATGGCTTTAAATTGATTCTCCCTTTTTAATCTACATATGTATATTATATTACATGTGTTCCGGTGTATTTAAAGATTTTTAAGTAAAAAACAGGAGGAGAATCAATACATGAATATAACAACTAAGAGCCCTGCAAGTGGCAAAGTTGATACTTCTAATATGAAACATACCCCCATTTTAATTGCATTACTTTTAGGGGCAATGGTTGCATTATTAAACGAAACATTACTTGGTAATGCGTTAACTGTATTAATGAAAGAATTTGACGTAACAGCTTCAACTATTCAATGGCTTTCTACAGCTTACATGTTGGTGGTTGGGGTTTTAGTCCCGATTACAGCGTTACTTCAGCAATGGCTCACAACGAGACAAATGTTTTTAATCGCTATGGTAACGTTTTTAGTCGGTACATTAATTGCGGGATTTGCACCGACATTTTCCGTTTTATTAGTCGGCCGTATCGTCCAAGCAGTAGCGACGGGGTTAATTTCACCGTTATTAATGAATACGATTTTAATTATTTGTCCACCTGAAAAGCGTGGTGCCACAATGGGATTAATCGCACTTGTGATGATGTCAGCTCCAGCAATTGGCCCTACATTATCTGGAGTAATCGTTGATTCATTGAATTGGCGCTGGTTATTCTACATTGTTATTCCTATCGTGATTATTTCAATTATGATTGGAATGAAGTACATTAAAAATGTTTCAGAGTTAACAAGGCCGAAAGTAGATTATCCATCTATTCTTTTATCAACATTAGGTTTCGGCGGGATTGTGTATAGCTTTAGTGCATCAGGTGACTTAGGGTGGCCCGATCCGAAAGTGTATGGTGCTTTAATTGTTGGGCTTATATCACTATGTATTTTTACTGTGCGACAATTAAAAATCGATAATCCAATTTTAGAATTACGTGCATTTAAAGTCCCGATGTTTACAATATCAGTTGGATTAATCGTCATTGTGATGATGTCGTTATTTTCAACGATGACTTTATTACCGATGTTCCTGCAAACAGTGTTACTCGTTACAGCCTTTAAATCAGGAATAATAATGCTTCCGGGAAGTATTATTAGCGCCATAATGGGACCGATCGCAGGTAAACTATTTGATAAATTTAGTCCGAAAGTTGTTATCGTTCCCGGTATTGTGTTAGTAGGTATTGCAATGTTCTTATTTAAAGGCATTACTCCTGACACATCAATGGTACAAATTATTGTCATGCATAGCGTATTAATGGTCGGGCTCATGTTTGTAATGACAGCACAAACATATGGATTAAATCAATTAACACCAGATTTATATCCGCACGGAACAGCACTGTTTAATACGTTACAGCAAGTAGCTGGCGCAATTGGTACGGCTATCTTTATTTCGAAAATGTCTTCAGGAACAACTAAGTATATGGAAAGCTCAGCAAATCCAATGGACCCAGTAGAGAAGTTAAACGGTTTAACATCTGGATTCCAAGGTGCATTTACACTTGGATTAATCTTTATCATTATTGCTTTTATCGTATCGTTGTTCTTAAAAGAAGAGAAAAAGGAAATAAAGGCAGCGCAGGTTTTACAGAACGAGAATTAAGGTTCATATAAAAAAGACATCTTTATGATTAAAGATGTCTTTTTACATTTCTTTCGTAATATCATACTGCAGCAATTGCCGTTGATCGTAAAACTTCTCAAAAATAATGCCCATTACGTAGAAGAACAATAGTCCGAAGCAAATGTGAATGAGTGTAAAGGTAGCTCCGAATGAAGAAAATTCATACACCATAATTGGTAATTTCACAGTTGTCCAAACGCCTAAGAAAAATACGATGTATCTAATACTCGCGCCTTTTTTTAATAGTAGTGCTGCAATTGGAAAGGCAACATAGAGGGGACCAGCTGCAATTCCGCCTAATAATAGGGAGAATAATATTCCATATATGCCGGACTTTTCTCCCATATATTTCATTAGCGTTTCTTTCTTCACCCACTGATCAAGTAACCCTACAAATACTAGGACAGGTGGGAGTAGAAACAACATATCTAAAATGCTATTCCCCGTTAATTGTAATGCGCTCCATCCTAAAGATTGGTTTATAAAAGTTAGAATGATAAGTCCAATCAGCAAAATGAAAAAGAAGCGATATCTTTTTAGTTCCTTCATACCATCACCACCCAAATGATATATGAGAATAGGAGTGACATGAGTAATGCAGATGCATTACGAGCGTAAGCAAAGCTTCGTCCGAATATCTTTTGTTCCATCGGCAAGGTTGTAATTCCTACTGACATTAGTGTAGACATGAGTGCCGCAACTTGAGGAAGACCTGCGCCGTGCTGCACTAACGTATTACCAAGAGGAAACACGACAAAGCTTGGGATAAGTGCCACAGATCCGAGTAGTGCTGAATAAATAATACCTAAAAATCCAGACTGTTCTCCAATGATGGAAGAGATGAAGGACGGCGTTAAGATAGAAAGTGATAGTCCAACGAAAAGCATGATGGAGAGCATGGCAGGGAGGAGGTTTCGAAATATTTTCCATGATTTTAATAGGGCAGCTTTCGTTTTATTCCGATCCTTCATAAAAGAAATCCCTGTAAGAATAATGGCCAAAGTGTAAAGGATAGCACCATTAATCATGATGGGATTCCTTTAAGTCTTTATATTTGTCTAAGAAAAATGATAAGTTTTTCATTTTTTCCTCAATATCCATTTGAAAATCTGCTAATTGTTCTTTTCCGGCTGTAGTAATTCTGTACATCTTTCTCGGCTGATCTTGAACTGATGTACTTACATAAGATTCAATAGCACCTTCGTTTTCTAATTTCTTCAGCGTGCGGTAAAGGATGGCACTATCAATTGGATTGACCGGAAGTTCTTCTTCACATTGCTGAAGTAGCTGTCCGCCATAGTTATCACCTTCTGCTAAAAATAACAAAAGAAATGCACCTGTATGTCTTCCTGTATGCTTCATGAATATACCTCCTAGAATGAATTGGAATATATACTGTTAATGACAGTATACTGTTGTTAACAGTATATGGTGCATGAAGTGCTATGTCAATTTAAAAATGTTACTGAGGGGAAATGGCAATTCATGTTTTAATCTTGTTAAATAACAAAATAAAAGCCTACTGTTTTCTTGTGACAGTGGCTTTCATAGTTGGTAAACTACTATATTACGCTTAGGGAATCTCGCCTTTTGATAGTAACATATATATGTTAGCCCTATATTGAGAAATAAAAAAAAGACACTCTCAAGAGTGCCTCTTATTAGCAGCCGAATCCGCCGCCCCAACAGCTAGCTCCAACGATGATTAATAAGATAAAGAGCACAACAAGTAAGGCGAATCCACCGCCAAAACCACAGCCTCCACCACAACTACCACCATAGCCTCCACAACTACCACCATAGCCCATATTAACTCCTCCTTCCATAAAGTCCATATATTAATGGATTTATATCACTTTATGTTTTTACGGATAAACTTGAGCAGGTCCTTTTGAAAAAATAAAAGTACTCGGTATTTTAAAAGAGTTGACGAACTTATTTTTGTCACGAGTATTCCGCTTATTACATATGGTATTTTATTCTGTGCATTGGGGGAAAGGAGATCGTTATGGCTAATTCTGAGATGATATTACGTTTACTTACGGATTTAAAGATTGAGCAGCAAGCTTTAAAAGAACAGCTGGAGAAAATGCAAACAGCTTTGAGTATTCTTGAAGAAAAACCAACTATTCCTGAAGAGAAATCAACTACTCTTCAAGAGAAACCAGTTGTTACAAAGCAACGTGGACATTCTGGGTTTCCAACATCTTTTCGTGATTGGAGAGCATCTTCTCAAAAGAACTAAGGAATCCTATTATAGTGAGTTATACAAAATCACAAATGAAAAAGTACAGTCTACTGTAGTTAATACAGAGGCTGTACTTTTTGTTATGTTAGTATAAGTTGTGATAGGTGGTTTATCTATTTTGTAGAAAAGCCATTTTTACATTTTCTTTTGACTATTCCACTTTTAACTCGATCCCTTTATCCAACATATCGCCACTCACTTTTAAAGTTAATCCCTGCGTATTTTTCGGAACATCGAATACAATGTTCCCTTCCGAATTTTCATTAGGATTAAGAACACTAAATTTAAATATAGCAGTATTTGTATATTTGAGTACTAATTGAGATTCATTAGAAATGTGATATTCTCTTCCGGCTCCGTCAATTAATTTAAAGTTATTGCTATTTAGTGTAATGGGTTCCTCTTGACGATTATGCACTCTGACGTCTAATACTTTAAATATACCTTGTGCTTTAACTTCTCCATTACAGCCCTTTCCGAACGAGAAAGCCCATTGCCTTTAGGCATGGGATGAAAGTGAGGTTGGATACGGAGTACCACTAAAAATCGTAAGGTTCGTGGTACTTTAAGTATCCAAAGAATAGGTAGTTTCTTTGGGTCTGTTTGTTGTAATTTTTCGAAAATAAATGATACATTGTAACTATGATAAATGATTATAGAAGAATGTTTCAAAGTGTTGGTTGAAGAGATATGTAACGATCTTGATATTGTTAGTATCGCAATGGAATAGGATACCAAACACGTTCATTTGTTTTTAAATACACTGTCAACACTTAGTCCTGCTGATACAAGGGCAAAAATAAAAGGAGTGACATCAAAGTGTTTGAGAGAAGAATTCCCTCATCACAAGCACTTGCAAAGTTTATAGACGCGTTCCCATTTTGTTTCTACTGCTGGAAGTGTATCAAATGAGACAATAAAATAGTATGTTGAGAATCAAAAAACAAAGGGGTGAAACGTATGTCACAGACCCTAACAGTGAAAGTGAAATTGCTTCCCACAAAAGAACAAATTCGTTTATTGGAACAAAGTAGCCGAGAGTACATTAAACTCATAAATACACTTATATCTGAAATGGTTGAAACAAAGGAAAGTACGAAAAAAAGTACGAAAGATATTGAAGCGAATATACCAAGTGCGGTGAAGAATCAAGCAATTAAAGACGCGAAAGGCTTATTTGCTACAAAAGTAAAGAAAAGCAAGTATAAAATCATTCCGATTTTAAAGAGACCTGTTTGTGTATGGAACAATCAAAATTATTCATTTGACTCCACTCATATTTCAATCCCGTTTAAGGTAAAAGGAAAGTCAACTCGTTTAAAGGTCCGTGCTTTATTAATCGATAAAAAAAATCGCAATTTGGATTTGTTAAAACATAAGTTGGGTACACTTCGTATCACAAAGAAATCGAATAAGTGGATGGCCCAAATATCTGTCACACTTCCTACAAATGAAAGAGCAGGGACGAAAATTTTAGGAGTAGACCTAGGTCTCAAAGTCCCCGCGGTAGCAATCACAGCCGATGACAAGGTTCGTTTCTTTGGGAATGGTAGGCAAAATAAATATAGGAAGCGTAAGTTTCGTAGTGTTCGTAAGAAGTTAGGAAAAGACAAAAAAGTGAATGCGATTCGGCGATTTGATGATAAAGAACAAAGATGGATGCAAGATAAAGATCATAAAATAAGTCGTGAAATCATTGATTTTGCAATTGCTAATCATATTTCTGTCATTCGTTTAGAGCAACTAACGAATATAAGACAGACGGCAAGAACAAGCCGTAAAAACGAAAAAAACCTACACGCTTGGTCATTCTATCGTTTGTCACGATTTATTGCGTATAAAGCAACATTAGTTGGTATTCAGGTTGAATATGTAAATCCGGCTTATACAAGTCAAAGCTGTCCGAAATGCGCTGAAAAGAATAAGGCACAAGACAGAAAATACAAGTGTCCATGTGGGTTTGGGACACATCGTGATATCGTTGGGGCGATGAATATTCGCTACGCAACTGTGATTGATGGTAACAGTCAATCAGCCTAAGCACCTATATGGTCTGGTTTAGGAGGGGCAATGAGATGCCCTCATCTTGAAGGCTGTTTAAAACAGAAATGGACTGCGAACGTTTAGTCATTCAAGAATCCCACTCGTAAATCCGTAAGGATTCGGGCTTGCGACTTTAGTCGTGGGAGTCTCAATGCTAGATGTATCATGTGAACTGCAAGCTGATAATCCAAATAAGAATGTGCTACATAATAATGATGTTACTAACTTTTTGTTCATAGTTTGTTCCTCCGAAATAAAAGTACTTTCATGGGTGCCATAATGATTTAATAAATCTATATTTTTCTTTATATGTATTAAATGTTACATTTTATTATATTTATTTTGGAATAAAAAGGAAACTAGATACAAATAAACAAGACACTTTGCAGTGTCTTGTTTATTTAAGTTATGCGCATTACTTAATAAGACGTTAGTTACTCATCCTGAACATGAGTAACTATGTAAGATGGTTTAATTATAACATTTTAACCAGTAATGGGTCTATATGGAATTCTCAATAGTTTTTTTAAATTATTCAGAATGATACATGTGGTGAAAGGTATATATTATCTATAATAATTGTATATATAACTAGCCTTGTAATGAGTTTCTACTATATTTGAAATTGAAATATAAATGAAAAGAAAAGCACAAAGAAGGGGCTGTGGAATATGGGCGCTTGGGGAACTGGATTATTTGTATGTCACACTAAAGACCGAAAGTGATGAAGAGCTTTTTATTACAAAGAAAAGACACCCATATAAGAGTGTCTTTTCCGATAGTTTTTTAGCAGAAGCAAGAAGCTCCAACAATGATCAATAAAATAAACAATACAACTAGTAAAGCAAAGCCGCCGCCACAACTACTACAACTACCACCAAATCCCATAATAGTTCCTCCTTTAATAAGAGGGGAAAACAAGGGGTCACTCATGTATTTTAACGGATTCAATTTACTTTATGTTTTTTACGCAATAATTGAGCAGGTCCTTTTGAAAATAAAGAAAAGACACCCTAAGGTGCCTTTCTCCGACTTGAACCATCTTAATTTTAATAATATTGGTCATTGAGAAAAAAGAAAAAGCCCTATATAGGGGTATCACCACACGACTAGCCAGCACTCACACCTAAAAACAGGATGGAATGATAAAATGCAAGTTTAAGGAGGGGGAAGAATGAAAAATGTACATAGATGGTTAAATTATTTTGGTTTTATATGTGTGTGCATGTCTAGCTTCGGTTTTGTTTCTCGTTGGATTTTTCGTGATGTGATTGCACTCGATCAATTACTTGTTTTGAGTATAGGAAATATTATTTTAATAACAGCGTTTTTTGTAAAACGTTGTAGTAAAGAGTTACGAGGTGATAAAGGTTAATCGCCCTAAATGTAGTTTTAGAATTTCGCAATCGGAGTATATCTTTTGAAAAAGACTTATTGAATAATGACAGTTTATTTTAAGAAAGTAAATCGATAATATAGTAAATAATACTTTCCTTGACCCTGTACTATGGCACAGGGTTTATACTTTATATGAGGTGAGACAGATGCAATATCTTATTATCGGAACTTTAATAGATTCAGAAAAGAAAGTAGAAGAATATTTATAAAAATAATAAATTGTAAAGGTGGGAGAATAATGGAAGATTGTTGTAGTAACCTTAAAGGAATAAAAATTGAAAATAATGGTCATTGTCCATCATGTAAAAATAAAGCTAAGAATGTAAAGTTGATTACACTAAAATCATTGCTTAAACCATCGGCATTAGAAACATTAAATGCTAAAGAAAATCACTATTTTTGTTCAAACGAAGATTGTGATGTAGTCTATTTTGATACGAATAATAAAAAATACTTTGTATCTGACATAAAGGTAGCTGTAAATCAAAAAGATGAATCAGCAACTACACCAATTTGTTATTGTTTTGATTGGACAAAAGAAAAAATCAAACAATATGTAGAAAATGGACTTACTCCCAATCCAGTAGAGCATATTCGCGAAAACATAAGAGAAAATCGATGTGGTTGTGAAGTAAACAATCCACAAGGTAGTTGTTGTTTAGGCAATGTTACAACTTATATTAGAAAAATGTCATAAGGAACTTAAATGTTGCTTTTTTTCATCAAAATACTTTGGGGTATTTCAAGATCTCAAGTCGATGGGCATGTGACGTTGCCTCATACTCACCAAGCTAGTTAGGGTATGTTAAGTAAACCTTATGGATTTGTATATCTCATCCATCCACTTTCAGATTGTTTCGCTTTATACTTCCCATAAGACAGAAGCTTCATTGCCGAGCGATTGGCCGCATGAAAAACCAAGTTTAGCTTCAATTCTTCTTCCATTTCACTGGGATAGGTGGTAGATTCATAAACATAATAACCCGCCATGATACAGGGGATTACTTGCTCCGGTTCAAATCCATAAGCAGTTGCATCATCCACAACCAAATCAATGATGCATCGGTTTCCATCTTTAACTTTTTTCTGGAGTAATTTTTTTACCGATCCTGGTACTAATTCTAATATTTTATCCTTCATGTCAGTCACCTCATCTTTTATCATGTCCAGATAGCCTGGGGATATGTGTCAAACAGAATGAAGTTCTAACCGTAATTGCACAGGTTTAACAAGATCTTAAGGACTATATCACCCTAAAAGAGAAAATGAATTTAAATAAAAGAAACCCCGATTGTCTGCGGGGCTCCTAAGGGTAATCGTCAAGTAATGACGTACTCGACTAATTAACGATATCATGAATTTTTCGGTAAAAACGCTATTTTAATTTCAAACAAAAGAACAGTCAGCAAAAGCTAACTGCTCGGTTCTCCAAGGGGGAACAAGGAGAAATAACTTAATCGGTTGTCTACAGTATTGACGGAATATTGAATTTTATTCAGGGGACTATGTTATATGATTGATAAAAAATCCCTTTATTAGCAGTAAAACTCCGAGGAGAGACAAGACTTCAATTGAGAACCAAAACATGCTTTTTTGAGGTTTTTTAAACTCCATTATTATGGAAGAAAATAAAAAGGTTGCAATCATCATGATAATTAAGAGACGGATTATATCAGACATTAATAGCACTCCTAATATTTAATCAGTTTCATTATATAGTTATTTCCAATGAGATGGAATTTAAGAATTGTTTTATTGAAATTCGAACAAAAAAGGTCCTGTTGTCTCCAACAGAACCTTTTCTAAAATGGCAAAGAGTAACTCTTACCTTACTCTTCTGCTATATAATACACAAAACACGTATAGATGTGTAGAACAAGAAATTCCAATATAATTATTTGAATAAAGTGTTTAAAAGTATCTTGTCGGGGTTTAATATAAGGAATTAAATTACAAACGTTGATTTATCAATGGATATTAATGATGAACTAGAAAATGATAGTTAATAAAAAAATATTACAATAATGAAATGTGAAATATTGCATATTCAATCAAAATAGAAATTTACAAGTAGAAAGCGAGGAATAACAATGGGGCTAGGAAACCATAGAACAGAAAATAGTTTGAGTGTAAATGACAGGTGTTCCGGGTTCTACTATTTATGCGAAGAATGTCATTGGGAATTCCATAGACACTTCGAAACAGTTAAATCACACGAGTATGTTACGGAGACACCTAAATATACAGAATTGATAGGATTATGGGAAGTATTGAATGATCCATTATCTATGAAAGAGTTCAAGGAACTTGTTTATAAAGGATTGTATTTAAAAAGAAATGTACAAAAATCATTTAATGAAGAAGAAATAGAAGCAAACAACAAACAATTAAAGTAGCGAATTCGCTGCTTTTTTATTTTACATAGAAAAAAGGAAACCGCAAAGGATCCTTTTTATATTAAGCTGCTTTATAATTTTTATTTTTAATCCTATTTCTAGTATCCATAAATGCGGCGAATGTCGCTATAGCACCACCTAAATCATAAACTTGGAATTTGTGGACAAAAGCAAGTCCTACAATGAAATTGTAGCTGTATATAAAGCATGTAATACCGAACAGCCATAACATGAACTTTAAATCTTTTAAGCTCAATCTATAATTCTTAATTTTTTTCCACATATGTATCAACTCCTATTGTTCTGAGGTTCTATAGTTTTTCTTGCAGATCTCTCGCATGTTTACGATAAAGAATAGAAAGAAGATAACAGCTGCGATGCCATTAACCCAGTAATACGTACGTCCCATCGTGAATCCATCATAGAAGGAATAGGCATTCCAAATTATAAGGATTATTGAGCAGATAGTAGAGATCATTAATGAGCCAAAACTTCTCATGCTTTTCACCTCGATTCAAAGTTTTAGAACTTTTCGTACAATTATACATTTAAATAAAAAGATTTACAAAAGGAATTACCATAAGGAGGGGGGGGATGACTATACGCCCTAACGGGACAAACTGTTGGGAATTGTGAAGGAAACGGCGGTTCTAATGTGGATATCAATATGTTAAGTCAGGTGGATTCGATACTAACTCCTTAGATGAAGCTATTCAAGCTATGGCAGAACGAGGAATAAAAGGTAGCGTTAATGTTGATTCACTTTCTGGACTGTGTTATATCCAAACCGATGTCCTACCTAATACAGAGTTAGATAAGATTACTTGGTGGGTGGATACTTGATCAGGTGGTAAATGGTGGTATGAATATATCAAAGTTAGATAATAGTTGAAGCCGTCCTTAATCGGGCGTTTTCAACTATTATCTAAATGCTTCTTTAGTTTTCTCTATTGTGTTCTGTTCCTCTTTTGTATTTGTAAATTCGATAACCATAACAGACGGTCCAAAACCTAAACAAACAGCCTTTATCTTGCTAATTCTCACAAGAACTTACACTTTTTCTCTATCTGTATTTAACCTAGAATACAAGATTCTTTCATTTTTATTCCTGGATATATTTGAAAAACTGTATGTTTTTTATCTCAAATCAATTACATCTATAAATTTAAGGAAAATTCTGTTATAAGATGCATCAGTGCAAGTTATTAAATTCTTTATCGGATTTATGTCAGTTACAGTCACATATCTAGTAAGTAAATGACCATCTCTATAATAAGTAATCAATACCTTCTCTTCAGAAAGAAATGAACATAGTAACTTGTTTTCAATAATTTCTTGTTTGTCTTGGGTTAATGTAGGGCGCTCCACTTTTGTTTGTTTTTTAACAATCTTACCAATACCGATGAATTTCTTCGGTATTGAAGTGAATGGAGTCCGCTTAATCATTCCTATTTCTTTTGGCATATGTGTATAGTTCATGCTGTATATCTCCCTGATTGCTATTAATAACTGTATCATTATATCAATTTTTGGAGATGTTAGGATTATTTATATAATTATAAGATAAACATTTAGAGGTTTTTGACTCCTTATAAAATCAACCCAATTTAACTAAGCATGATTTATATATATAATTGAGTAATGCACATGAATCAATTATTACCATAGATGTAAGCAATATTTATAATGCAAAAGAATTGCATTTACTTCTTAAAGAGAAGCTTGAGTTTTCTAATTTGTACGGGGAAAACTGGGATGCTTTTTGGGATTGTATTACAGGATTGGTGTGTCCTTTGCCAAACAAAATGATCTTCGACGGATGGTCAAAGTTTGAAAAAAGGTTACCGAGAGATACGAAAATAATGAAAGAGTGTCTTCTTGATTATAATGAAGAGGATAGAAAGGATCCTGAATGAGCGTCTTTTTTATTAAAATTTATTTTTTAAAGAGTTACCTAGAAGAGAACAAGCTATTAATTAACAAAAAAGAAAAGACACCCTAAGGTGCCTTTCTCCGACTTGAACCATCTTAATTTTAATAATATTGGACTCCCGTCCGAATATTATTTTACCATGTTAAGTTGTTTTTGGAAATATGCCATATCGATAATTACAATATACGTTTTAGTTTTTAAATTATTTATCTTTCTAAAAGTTGAAATTAATAAGAACCCCATAAATGATAAACCATTCCACTAACGAAAAATACTAATCCTAAAAACAAAACAATTAAAGCAAGTACTCCATTTTGATTATGTTCCATAAAATTAGCTCCTTTTAGATTTATTTTTATCCCGCTATTTGTGGGCAGTAAAACTCCCACCTCAAAATTCAGCTGGAGCAAAGAAGTTAGGTGGGAGCCCTGCTGCCCGTAAACGCCCGATTGGTGAAGGCTAATACTCAGTGGGGGATGAACAAAACCCCCACTGAGTAAAGTTTCACTTTATATACAAAAAAGCCTTTAGTCGTAATTATGGCTAAAGGCTTTGATCATTATACTTTTTAGTTTATAAAATTTGAAACTGAAAATGTACTAGCTTGATAATGAAGCTTGGCTATTAGAATTGAAAAATTTTAGTTTTATTATAATTAACAGAAATGAGAGTAGTGTGAATATAAATCCGCTCCAAATAAGTTGGTGAATACCTAAGTTTGAAATGAACCAGCCTCCAATAGTTGTTCCTAAAGTAATTCCGAGATTTGAGAATGAAACGAATAGGCTATTACCAAATTCAGGCGCTTCTTTTGCTTCGCTTATTAACCATGTTTGACCAACAATTAATCCACCAGCATGTACGATTCCCCAAATGAATACGATAAAAATCATTGGAACAAGGTAGGAACCTAAATAATAAACCAATATGTAAACAATAGAATATAGGATAGGGAATAATATTACTGTATTTACTATACTTTTTTGCAGGAGACTACCAAATAAATGATTGCCTAAAATCATAACTATGCCAAATATGAATAGCATGATACTGATGAGAGATCCATTCATGGAAGTTACTTTGGCAAGGTACTCAGCGAAGTAGCTGTATACGGAAAACATGGCTGCAAAAAGGAATGTGACGGTTAAAATATTCAACCATAATCCTGGTTTGCCGAGTATACGAATTTGTTTGCCGAAAGACATTTTTTCTTTAACAGGCATAGAAGGAAGTAGGATTAGTATTCCAATGAATGCAAGAGTGTTAACAAGCGCTCCGAATAAGAAAGCAATTTCGAGTGAAAATTGGTCTGCAAGGTAAGAGGTTAGTGGTACACCTAAAGCAAAGCCAACAGTAATTCCCATGAAAACTTTTGTAACCGCTTGACCGCTCTTTTCTGGAGGGACAAGTTTAGCAGCTGTTACAAGAGCAATTGAAAAGAAGAGTGGGTGAAGTGCTGCCGGTAAAATACGAAAAATAAGCATGATTTCAAATTGTGTTGTATAAGCGTAGATTATATTTGAAATAACAAATGCAAAAATTGCTGTTAATAAAATTATTTTGCGATTAATACTAGAGACGAGCAGAATTAAAAACGGACCAGAAATAGCAACAACTAGTGCAAATATACTTACTAAAAATCCAGCTTGTGTAGTTGAAATTCCGAATTTTTGAGTGATTTGTGGTAATACGCCGACAATACCCATCTCGGTAGTAATAATTCCGAACACACCTATTGCGAGTGTCAGAATAAGTAAAGGATTTACTTTTTTCATTTATAAAACTCTCCATTCGTATCAGTATTTTGAAAGTAAATTCATTAACAAAGAAGCATTATTACAAGTATGATTGGATGCCAATATTATCTGGACTATGTAATTTTAAATACAATAACAGATATCTAAATAACTAGATATGATATATTAAAAAATTTTCTCCTTTCTATGTTTCTTGCTTTTATAGGTAGTGCAATTTTTTAAAAAAATAATTGGATACCTGTAAAAAAGCAGAATGTGTGAAAGCTAATAATCAATTGATATGTAGATTGATTATTAGCTTTCATTTTATAATTCGTTTTGAACGTATTCAGAAAACTCTCGTATTGTTTTTTCATTTCGGCGATAGTAGGTCCATTTTCCAATTCGGTCAGAGTCTAGTAGTCCTGCTTTTTTCATAGTTAATAAATAACTAGAAATAACCGATTGGGCTAAGCCAGTTTTAAGCTGGATATCTCCTACACACACTCCAACTTGAAAGCTAAGGCCTTGCTCTAGATAAGGTTTTTCATCGAAATGGTTTTCTGGATTTTTCAACCATGATAAAATTTGACATCTCGTTTCATTTGACAATGCTTTATAAATTAATAAAGGTTCCATAAGGATATTATATCTACTTTTATAGATTTGTAAATGGGTTTTGGTGATTTTAAGGGGATAAGGTATACGTGATCCCCTTAAATAGGAATAAGGTGCTCTTGATCTGTACCTTTTGTAAAGGACATTCTAAAAAAAGTTAGGCAACCTAAAAAAGATGATTTCTGTATGCAAACAGGAGTCATCTTCTTTAAATTCTATTGATAGCAAGAGTGATTATAGTACGTCATATATTTCTTAATTTCATGTTTTAACTGAACAAACGATTCACATGATTTTATATATGCTTCATCGGTTAAAGTACTACGAGGATTACGTGCAAAAATGATAATATTGTTAGGTTTAAGCATGTTGTTGCCTAGCTATTAATGGCGGATTCCTAAGAAGAGTAATAATAAAACCAAACTGAAGATTTAAGAAAAATTTTATGTTTACCCCATTTTTTATTTTAAAAGTTTTTCCTATCCTATAAATGAGTTACATCAAGAAGGAGATTAAAAATGATAAAGTCATAGATGAAAATGTAAAGTTAGGGGATTCTACATGCATACAGGAGTTTTGATGAGTTATTTGTATACTTATTTCTTTACTATTATTTTTTGTGTTGTGTTTCAAATTGGATTTTATTTTAAAGCGAAAAGAAATATATCTATTGAGCATTTTCTATGGGTATATGTTTTTCTATTCTACCTTTCGCTAGTGTATGGGGTGACGCAGATCGCAACTGTATGGGATATAAGTAGATATGAAACGTGGATTCGTGTCAGTCAAATTAACTTGACTCTATTTGATACGGCAGGTAGTACTACGTATCTTTTGAACATTGTACTGTTTATGCCGTTCGGTTTTTTATTACCGACTATTTGGCCACAGTTTAGAAAAATGAAAAACACCGTATGTGCGGGATTCTTTTTTTCATTGGCAATTGAGTTAAATCAATTATTAAATAATAGAATTACAGATATTGATGATCTATTTACGAATACCCTCGGGGCAATTGTTGGGTATGTAATATATAGAGTTTTATTTAAAATGTTTAAAATGATATGTAAAAGAGAGGGGAAAAAGCTTGATACGAACTCTTCTTTAGTCATAAAATACGAAGCTATTTTTTGTTTAGTTTGTTCATTTGTAGGTGCGATGTTAATTTATTATCCTGGAGACCTGTAAGCTTCCAATGAGATACGATCTCGTTTATAAAATGAGTCTAGTATTTTTTCCAATGAGCACAAGATTCTCTTTATACGTTATTAAGTTATTCAGCGGACTTTAAAATTATCAGCAATAATACTGGTGAGATTGGATTAAAGGCTGACAGTTTCTATCCAAGCTTTTCATTTATGTATGATGCGCAAGAATTATTTATTATTGGCGGGGAAGAAAAGTGGTCAGATATCCATTATATAAAAAGATTTTTCCATCTTGAGCAGATTACAGATGAGCTAACTATTGATGTAAGAAAATGAATTTGATGATGATGTGTGTTTTAATTATATAAGTTTTGGATCTAAGGAATTAAAGTTAGTTGAGCAACTTTGTGTAGGTGAAGGATTATTTGTATGTCACACTAAAGACCGAAAGTGATAAGGTGCTGTATAAATAACTAATTTGGATGACTTGAATGTATAAACTAAAAAATTTTCCTTTATGGAGAGTTTTTTATTACAAAGAAAAGACACCCATATAAGAGTGTCTTTTCCGATAGTTTGTTTAGCAGAAGCAAGAAGCTCCAACTATGATTAATAAAATAAACAATACTACTAATAAAGCAAAGCCGCCAGAAAATCCACAGCCGCCACAACTACCACCAAATCCCATAATAGTTCCTCCTTTAATAAGAGGGGAAAACAAGGGGTCACTCATGTATTTTAACGGATTCAATTTACTTTATGTTTTTTACGCAATAATTGAGCAGGTCCTTTTGAAAATAAAAAAAAGACACATTAAGGTGCCTTTCTCCGACTGGATAACCGCATTTCGAAACTGGTGGATAACTTGCAAATAGTATGTATGCTTCGATTTATTTACAGATACCTAAGATTTATACATTCTTCATATAAGTCAGTACTTTTGATTACTAAACGTTCAATCATCATAAGGTTTAGTTTATTGTTACCAACCACTCGCTCCAACATCCGCCTTCAACCACTTCACCCAATCCGAATCTTCTATTTTAAGCAAACTGAGCGAAACACCTTTCATATCTAAAGAAGTGAGAAGGGTACCAACCTTTACGAACTTCACATGTAAGCCTTCCAGCTCACATAAACGGCGAATATCGTTTGTGAAAATGTATTGTTCCATTAATGGTGTCGCACCGAGTCCGTTAATGAGGATGGCGAAGTTGTCACCTTTTCTCCAGCGATAAATGCTTTTTAGTTTGTTCATAAGTTCGATTGCTAATATTTCAGAAGAGGATAGTGCTTCTTTGCGGTAACCTTTTTCGCCATGAATACCAACGCCGTAAAAGACTTCATCGTCGTTTAATGTGAATGAAGCTTTTCCTTGTACTGGATCGTTTGCAGGTGAAAGGGCGACTCCTAATGTGTGTAAGTTTTGGATGACAGAATGGCCAAGTGCTGTTAGTTCTTCTAAAGAATGACCGCTCTCAGCGGCCGCGCCTACTATTTTTTGAATGAAAACAGTACCAGCGACGCCGCGTCTTCTTTTATTAAAAGAAGCATCATCTTCAATTGAAACGTCGTCATTTACGATGATGTGGTCAATTTGTCTTCCTTCTTCTTTTGCGATTTGTTCTGCCGCTAAAAAGTTTTCTACGTCATCTTTAAAGTTTTTTATGATGAATAAAATACTTTTATCTTTTGGCATTAAGCGAGTTGCCGCCACAATTTGTTCCACTGTAGGCGGAGTGAAAATACTGCCGTTTACGGCCGCCGTAAGCATGCCTTTTCCTACATAACCAATATCAGCTGGTTCATGTCCGCTACCACCGCCGCTTATGATAACAACGTTTTGCTCCATTTCTGCGATATCTTTTACATAAATGATGTTATGTGTTTCGTCGTAATTTACTTTGTCGTTATGTTCAAAATAAAAGCCATGCAGCATATCTTGAACAATATTTTCTACATCATTCATAATCTTTTTCATTGCTTTTGCCACCCTTTAATTACTTTGCTGATTGCTCCAGTAATAGTAGTAATTGATTGTTTATCATATTTTTCATGAGAGAAGACATAATGGACGGATCTACTTCACATTTACCTTCAATCCAATCTTTTATCGTCCCAACGAAGCCGTGACTATAAAAAGAGGCAATCGTATTTTTTGTCTCATCAGAAAGGCTGAATCCACAGCTCATCGATAGTTCATCAATAATCTTCATATATAAGTTTTTCGTATGCTCAAATAAATAGTGATTAAACGAGTTTTGCTCAATGACTTTAAAAGCATTTCGGTAAAATTTTTGATTTTCATAAAAGTAATCAAATAATAAATCGAAAATGTTTTCCCATGTTTCATAATCAAGAAAGTCTATAATGTTTTCTTTCGTTTCTTCTCTATAAATCCAGCTTAATAGTTCAAATTTATCTTTAAAATGATAATAAAAAGTTTGCCTACGCATTTGACAGTGTAACATAATATCGCTCACTGATATTTTATGAAACGACTCTGTTTCCATTAAATACTTCAATGAATTCGCGATTATCTTTTTAGAAATTATAGAAGAGGTCATCTGAATCATCCCTAGAATGTTAGTAATATGAAAATCCTACCTACAAATGAGAGCGGTGTCTTTAGACAGATTGTCCATTTTGTCCGTTTACTATAAAACGCTTTCATTTTAACATGAGTAGTAAGAAGAGGATTTCAAATATATCACAATATATTAAAGGAATTGAGGGAGAAGCACAATGAAAAAGATTATAAACAAACCAGAAACGTTAGTAATGGAAATGTGCAACGGAATGGTTATGGCTCACCCAGAGCTTGAGTTTTTGAAAAAATATAAAGTGATTAAAAAGAAAGAAATGAATGAAAATAAAGTAACGTTAATTAGTGGCGGTGGTAGTGGTCATGAGCCAGCGCATGCAGGACTAGTCGGAAAAGGAATGTTAGATGCAGCAGTGTGCGGAGATGTGTTTGCTTCGCCTTCACAAATTCAGGTATACCAAGCGATTAAAGAGACAGCTAGTAAAAAAGGTACGTTATTAATTATTAAAAATTATAGCGGCGATATTATGAATTTCAAAAACGGTGCACATTTAGCGACTGAAGATGGAATTGAAGTCGACTACGTAAAAGTAGACGATGATATTGCGGTAGAAGATAGTTTGTATACAGTAGGACGCCGCGGCGTTGCGGGAGTTATTTTAGTGCATAAAATTGCCGGCGCAGCAGCGGAAGAAGGAATGGATTTAGGAGCGGTGAAAGCTGTAGCGGAAAAAGCAGCGGCTAACGTGCGTACAATCGGTTTAGCGTTAACTTCTTGTACAGTTCCAGCAAGCGGATCACCTACTTTTACACTTGAAGAAGATGAAATGGAATACGGCGTAGGTATTCACGGTGAACCAGGTATTAAACGTGAAAAAACGATGTCAGCAGATGAATTAGCTAACCGTATGACAAATGATTTAATAAAAGATTTAGGAGTAAAAGATGGTGAGGAAATCGCACTTCTAGTAAATGGTTTTGGCGGCACACCACTGCAAGAACTATACTTATTTAACAACGCAGTTACGAGAGAATTAGCTGCTAGAAACATTAAAATTAATAGAGTATTCGTCGGTAATTATATGACGAGTATCGATATGGCTGGTATGTCTTTAACAGTGATGAAGTTAGATGACGAGTTAAAAACGTTGTTATCGAAAGAGTGTAATACACCAGCGTTTAAAGTAGATGGACCAGTTCAAAGTGTAGAGTACGTGAATGTGCTTGAAGATGTAGAAGAGAAGGAAGTTTCCTTCGAAATAGAAACAGCGGAAGAGCACGCTGTTATTAAAGATAATGTCATTACATTAAATAACATGATTTATCTCGTTGATAAAATGAGTGACATTATTATTAAAAATGAAGTACCGTTCTGTGAGTTAGATACACATGCAGGTGACGGCGACTTTGGAATGAGTGTTGCGAAAGGATTTAAGCAATTAAAACGTGAGTGGCATTCTATTGTAGATCAAGATAACGTAACGATCGGATCATTCCTTGACGGTTGTTCAATGATTATTATGGAACATTGCGGCGGCGCTTCTGGTCCAATTTGGGGCGGAGCATTCCGCGCAGCTAGTAAAGCAGCAGGCGAAAAACGTGAGTTAGCAGCCAAAGAGTTCGCTGAAATATTGCAAGCGGCACTTCACGGCATACAATCTATCGGTGAAAGATCGTTCGGTAGAGGAGCGGTAGTTGGTGATAAAACACTTGTTGATGCACTTGCTCCATGTGTAGATTCTTGGATTGACAGTGCTTCAAACGGCACAGACGTGAAAACTGCCTTCGAAAAAGGTGCAGAAGCAGCGGTTAAAGGAGCAGAGTATACGAAAGAAATCGTAGCTCGCATGGGCCGCGCCGGTACAGTTGGTGAAAGAAGTTTAGGCTATCCTGATGCAGGTGCGCATGCACTTGGGGTGATCTTCACGGAGATTGCGGGTAGTTTGAAATAGAAATTAAAAGATCCCCTCTGCCTTAAGGTGGAGGGGATCTTTAATTATAACCATCATTCTTCCAGTGAAAAAATTTATCCCGCGTTAACGGACAGTAAAACTCCCACCTCAAAATTTAGTTGGAGCAAAGAAGTTAGGTGGGAGATCAACTGTCCGTAAACGTCCGATTGGTTCAACTAATAATCAGTGGGGGATGAACAAAATCCCCACTGATTAAAGTTTCACTTTATTTGTTAGCCAATCTAGAAGCTGCTTCTTCAACTTCTTTATATGCATTTTGTAATACTTCATTTGGATCTAGTACTGCTGTTCCTTGTGCACGAACGATTTGATAATCTTCAATACCTAGGAAATTAAACATTGCTTTTAAATATTTATGAGAGTATTCCACTTCTGTATACCAATCATCATTTGTATAGATTCCTCCACTTGCTTGTATAACAAGCATTCTTCTTCCATCTTTAAGTAATCCCACTGATCCAGTTTCAGTATATTTAAATGTTTCACGTGCAATCATGATATTGTCCATGTAATCTTTTAACTTTGATGGAATATTAAAGTTGTGCAAAGGTAATACGATAACATACGTATTTGCACTTTTAAATTGTTGTAAAATTTCGGACATACGCTCTGTTACTTTTTGTTCTTCAGCAGTTAACTTCTGTCCATTTCCTTGCTTTTCCCATGCGCTTAAAACAGTTTTATCTATCATTGGTACTACATCATCGTATAAATTAATCTGTTCAATCGTTTCATTATTAGGAATTAATTCTTTATAAGATACTAAAAAGTGGTTAAGAACCTTAATGCTGACTGATGATGTATCATCCACTTTCGGATGTGCGTTTATGATAAGTGTTTTGTTCATTTGTATTTCCCCTTTTTAAAAGTTTTTACGTTTTAATTATCGACCAAATTAATCGTCGATTAGTTTGGTCTTTAATATAAACTCTGAAATTATTTTTGTCAAATGAAATACATACTATTCTAAAAGAGCCTTTTTTTATTTGACTAAAATTCTAAATGGTCCTAAGATACAATTTGATAACCCTTAAAATAAAAAGCAGGTGATTTGTATATGCAATATAGTGTTGGGGTTGAATATGCCTTGCATTGCCTAGTTTATTTAATTAATACTCCTTCCAAGGAAAGTGTTGGAATAAAAGATTTGGCAGAGTTTCAAGGACTTTCTGAAACATTTCTTTCAAAAGTTTTCGGTAAATTATCTAAAGCTGACATTGTGAATTCTGTCCCAGGTGTAAAGGGAGGATATAGGTTAGCTAAGTCTCCAGAAGATATCTCTTTTTGGGATGTAATAGAAGCTGTCGAAGGTCCAAAAACTATTTTTCAATGTAAAAATATTGTGCAGAATGGCCTACTATATCGAGACGAGGCTTGTAATTCTTGTGAACCTAGCAATTCTTCTTGTACAATTAACTTAGTAATGCTTGAAGCAGAAGAACACATGCGTGAGTTTCTCCGTAAAAAGACTCTTGCATGGTTAGATAAAGAACTTGACATTGTTTTACCTGAAAAAATAAGGGTAGATACTCGTGAATACTTCAAACAAAAAAACTCTAACTAAATCGCCATGACGAATTAGTTAGAGTTTTTTTGTTTTTTAATATTAATTCCATCATGTGAGTACTTCATCATAAATTCCTTCTTTAAATATCACATTTAATTAACTCATAAAGTTTCAAATTGATTAACATTAAAACTCTAAAAAATACAATTTTATTTTCGTAAAAAGTAAATGAATTTATGTTTTTAGATATTTTAAACATAGTGAAAATCGCCTTTGAAAAAGGAGCAGAGTATACGAAAGAAATCGTAGCTCGTATGGGCCGCGCTGGTACAGTTGGTGAAAGAAGCTTAGGCTATCCAGATGCAGGTGCACATGCGCTTGGGGTTATCTTTACGGAGATTGCGGGTAGTTTGAAATAAAAATTAGAAGATCCCCTCTGCCTTATGGTGGAGGTTTTTTTTATAGTTGAATGATATTATATAACCTTCTCTAATTTGATATTAGTTCTGTTGTAAATGGAATCCTTCATGTTAAATTTACAGGCGATTATGTAGTAGGGGAACGCCCGTTACGTGGAAAACTTGAAATCGAAGTAGTTGGTGGATCAGTTTTTTCTAATCCTACGAATCCTGGCCTTGTTGTTGCAAATCCCTCCATGGTATTTCATTATGGTGATTTTGTAGTTTTAAAAGGAAAATGAGAAAAAAATATAGATTTAGAACGATAAAAGGAAACGAGAAAGACATTTTCTTTTAAGAAAATGTCTTCCTTAATTAATAAAACAACTTTGGATCTGTATCTTTATTTTGAACTGCGTTTTCACTAATTTCAGTACTTGTAGTACAACTTGTCGAAAATAAAATTGGTATACCACATATAGTATCATTCATTACATCACGAAAAACTTTTGCAGCGACTTCTGTGAAAGTTTGACATAGGTTGGAAATATCATCATTAAAAAACTGAATTACTTCTGCAGAAAAAACTGGAAAAATAACATTTTCTCCACCTGGTAACTGTGGTTGTACAACAACTCGCTCAAAATACAAGTTGTTTTCTAACGCTACTTGAAACAAATGTGCAATTTCAAAAGCGTCTAAAGGACAAGGAATTGGATTTACAATTCCATCTCCACTAACACTAACAACAATAGTTACATTTACATTACCAAATTGTACTGTAGGTTTAAGAAGTGTAGCTAACGCAATCGCTTTTTCAACATCCGCAGTTTGTACTAAAATAATAAAATTTCCATCAGTCGGTATTAGCGGACCTACTGTTACAGTTGGATCAGCTCCTATTGAATTTCTGAGTTCATTAAAATATGTGATCCATGGCGGCGAAAGTTGAGGTTGTACATGCTCGTCCATTCTTTTTCCACCTCCTTATGCAATTCTTAATACTATAATATGAAAAAAAACGAATAAAGCATTAGACATATTTATTATTTTTTATAATGGGGTACCGCCACACATCTATCAACTTAAGCAATACAAACACCCCATGCCCATCAAGCTAATGTTTTTAATTCCTCCTATAACAAAAACTATCACCTCTCAGAAATAAAAGAGGAGCAGAGTATACGAAAGAAATCGTAGCTCGCATGGGCCGCGCTGGTACAGTTGGTGAAAGAAGCTTAGGCTATCCAGATGCAGGTGCGCATGCGCTTGGGGTTATCTTTACGGAGATTGCGGGTAGTCTGAAATAGGAATTAGAAAGTCCCTCTGCCTTAGGGCGGAGGGACTTTTATATATTCTTCATTTGTATCTATATCAAATTTTTCATTGCTTTTTGCTTATTTGAGACTTAGTTTTTTTGTGATTGCAGCTTATCGATTTTCCAGTGTGCTCCTAGAGATTCTAAAGAGCTTTCAATATAAAACATATATTCATCTGCGGTACTGGTTACTTCAAAAGCTATTTTTAATTCTACCGTTTCATTTGGTTTAACTTGTATATCAGAAGGGTTTTGGTCAAGCACCTTGCCTTCATAGGCCTTTCCGTCTTTTTCATCTTTTAAGTTATATTTTAATTCTGATAGTCCAATCATTTGACCTCGTACATTTTTTACAGAGACATTAACAACGACGGAATCGTTGTTAGCATTTAAATATGCACTTTGAACGGTGGCCAAGTAATAGCCTCCTTTAACACTCTCACCAACTAATAAAATACCTTGTTCTAAGCGGCTCATATCTTCTTTTTCTTCAAAATTTATTAATTCTTCATTTTCATTTTTTGCGGTTGGTTCTTCTATTGGACCATTTTCAACGGCACTATCTTTTTTATCTTGTGTACAAGCAGCCGTAACACTGGCTAATACTAGAATTAAAGTAAGTAATATGAATAATTTCCTCATAAAATTTATCTGTCTCCTTAAGTTTCTCAATTTTGTGCAACTATACATATTATAAAGAGATTCTATTAAGATTAACATAATGTCTCATTATTGGCTCAAAATAGGGGGTCTTTTAGACACCTTATTCTTGTTTTTTATTAATATGATTGGTGTATTTACTCTAGTTGTAGCGAAATCGTCCGTTGTTATCATTCCTACTGTATCATTAATAAACATCTGCATAATATGTAATTAGTATTATTTTATTCTTTAAATATCTCCGGTTTTTCAACTCTAAATGATTGCACCTCACCGCACTCTAAACAAAATGTGGTTAATAGTTTGGAACGTTTCCCTCCTGAAAAGAATCTACTAGATTCATCCTCACAAACATATGCATGATAAGCAGATCCAACCCTTCCTTCTTTAAATGTAGTAGAACCACAATTCTCGCATCGTTTATTTTTCATGTTACTAACATCTCATTTGATTGATATTTATTTTTCTGTGTTTTTAAGATAGAAGTAAAGCAACTTGGTTATAAATGATGTTTTCGACATGATACAACATAGCCCTTTATATATTCGTAAGTAAAACAACATAATACCCCTATAATTCTCTATAACAATATGATTTTCTATATATCATTTAATGTTTATCGGAAAAATAAGTATTAAAGTATTGAGTTTTATTATTCTGATGATTATAATAAATAAAAAACAAACAATTCTTATGTTGAGAAGTGGAGGGACGGGCCCTATGAAACTTCGGCAACCTCGTTTTAGACGAAAGGTGCCAAATCCTGCAGGTGAAAAAACCTGAAAGATAAGAGCGGTTCACTTAGTCAAGAAGGCTACTCTTATTTCGTTAAGAGTAGCTTTTTTTATGGCTAAAAGTTAAAGGGGGAATAGGTAGTGGAGTATGGTTTTTGGTTGCCGATTTTTGGGGGATGGCTTCGAAATGTAGATGATGAATCTATGCCACCTACGTTTGAGTATGCAAAACAAACAGCGCAAGCGGCAGAACAATTAGGTTTTTCAACAACACTTATTGCGGAATTAAATTTAAATGATATAAAAGGTGTTTCAGCACCAAGTTTAGAAGCGTGGACAACTGCGGCAGCACTTGCAGCAGTAACGGATAAATTAGAGATTATGACAGCTGTAAGACCTGGCTTCCACAATCCAGCAGTTACAGCGAAAATGGCAGCAAATATCGATCAATTAAGTAATGGCCGTTTTACATTGAATGTAGTTTCAGCATGGTGGGAAGAAGAAGCGAGACAGTATGGCGGAGTATTTACCGCACATGATGAAAGGTATGATCGCACAGAGGAATTTGTAACAATTTTGAAGGAACTTTGGAAAGAAGAAGAGTTTTCTTATAAAGGGAACTTTTATGAGCTTCATCATACGCATTTAAGTCCAAAACCTGTGCAGAAACAAGGCATTAAGATCTATGCAGGTGGTGAGAGTGAGCGAGGAAAAGAAGTAATTGTAAATCACGCGGATGCATATGTAATGCATGGCGGAACAGTGGAAGAAGTATTTGTAAAAATAGAAGATATGAAGAATCGTAGAAAGAAAGTCACAGAGGAGCCATTGCAGTCATTCGGGCTCGCGGCTTACGTCATTTGTCGTGATACAGAAGAAGAGGCGTTAGAGGAATGGAGACGCATAACGGATGTGAAAGACGATGCTTTAGGTTACGCGGGTTATCAAGACTTTATTAGTAAATCGCATTTGGAACAGCAAGTGAAGCTCAATGATTATTCCGTATCTAATCGCGGGTTACGTCCTAATTTAATCGGAACACCAGAACAAATTGCAGAAAGGATACTTGCTTTTGAAAAAGTGGGTGTTACGTTATTACTTTTACAATTTTCACCGCAGCTTGAAGAGATGAAACGATTTTCTGAAAAAGTGATGCCGTTAGTTGAAGCAAAAAGAAAGGAATTGATTACAAATGAGTAAAATTTACATATTACATGAGAATAAGGAATGGACGGATCATTTGGTGAAAAGATTGGAAGAACTGGAGTTACCTTATGAGGAGTGGTTTTTAGATGAAGGAACTGTTTCGTTAGAACAAGAACCTCCCCAAGGTGTTTTTTATAGCCGTATGAGTGCCTCTTCACATACGAGAGGGCATCGATATGCACCTGAATTGACTGAAGGGGTTCTTGCTTGGCTAGAGGGATACGGACGAACAGTATTTAATGGGTCTCGTGCATTACGCCTTGAAGTAAGTAAATTGAATCAATATGCAGCATTAAGAAATTTTGGGATACAAGTGCCGAAAACAATTGGTACTGTTGGCCGTGATAATATAGTAAAAGCAGCAAGGGAGTTAGGGGAAGTACCGTTCATTACAAAGCATAACCGTGCAGGTAAAGGCCTTGGTGTTCAACTGTTTCATTCCATTGATGCTTTAGAACAATATTTGGATGGTCCGACACTTGAAGAACCTATTGATGGAATTACTTTAATCCAGCAATATATTGAAGCGCCAGAACCATATATTACACGTTGTGAGTTTGTAGGCGGTCAGTTTGTATATGCAGTTAAAGTAGATACATCAGAAGGATTTGAGCTTTGCCCGGCAGATGCATGCTCGATTCAAGATGCTTTTTGCCCAGTAGGAGAAGAGAGTAAGAAAGAGTCGTCAACAAAATTTGAAATTATATCGGACTTCCAAGAGCCAATTATTGAACAGTACAAAGAATTTTTGAAAGAAAATGAAATTACCGTTGCTGGTATTGAATTTATTCGCAGTTCGGATGGAACAATTTATACGTATGATATTAATACAAACACAAACTATAATTCTGACGCAGAGTCTGTAGCTAATCAATTTGGTATGCTTGAGCTTGCTAAATTCCTTGGAATAGAATTAGAACAACAAGTAGAATCAGTTAAATAATATTGATTAAAAAATAAGGTTTTGGTGCAAACCTTTGCTAAATTAATAGTATCAGTATGTCCAAGTTTAAGAGCGTACTTACAAGGTTTTTAGAGTTTTTGCACCAGCAAAAAAAGTATCAGTTTATATTAAAAAACAGCCCAAGTTCGAATAAGGAACTTGGGCTGTTTTTATGTTTGTATTTTTTATCCTACGTATCCCACCCTGCACAAAAAAATATTTCTCAACATTTAATTGTTGAAAAACATTGAATATTCTCTATAAAGAGAATATTATGTTGCTATCGGCAAAAAAAACAATAATTCGCAGACACTGGGGAGGAAATGCATTGAAAAAGAATAAGAAGTTAAAACCATTATCAGTTTTAGCAACAGCGGCAGTACTAAGTAGTAGTTTTGCTTTTGGAAGTCATGCGGCGTATGCTGATTCGCCATCATCTCTACCAATAGATGAGCATTTAATACCGGAGGAGCGTTTGGCAGAAGCGCTAAAACAAAGGGGCGTAATTGATCAATCTGCATCACAAGCTGAGACGTCAAAGGCTGTCGAGAAATATGTTGAGAAAAAGAAAGGGGAAAACCCTGGTAAAGAAATCTTGACAGGAGATAGTCTTACGCAAGAAGCTTCTGATTTTATGAAAAAAGTAAAAGATGCAAAAATGAAGGAAAATGAACAGGCGCAGCAGCCAACAGTAGGGCCAGTAGCTGGACAAGGTGCAGGATTGAATTCTAGTAAATTAAATGGAAAAGTACCTACTGCACCAGCGAAGCAAGAAGAGTACAACGGTGCTGTTCGAAAAGATAAAGTACTTGTTTTACTTGTAGAATTTAGCGATTTTAAGCATAACAATATTGATCAAGAGCCAGGATACATGTATTCTAAGGACTTCAATCGTGAACATTATCAAAAAATGTTATTTGGTAATGAACCATTTACGTTATTTGATGGATCGAAGATTAATACATTTAAACAATATTATGAAGAACAATCTGGCGGCAGCTACACAGTTGATGGAACTGTAACGGAATGGCTTACTGTTCCAGGGAAAGCTTCGGATTATGGTGCGGATGCAGGTACTGGTCATGATAACAAAGGTCCTTTAGGGCCACGCGATCTTGTGAAAGAAGCATTAAAAGCAGCGGTAGCAAAAGGAATTAATTTAGCTGATTATGACCAATTTGATCAATACGATCAAAATGGTGATGGAAATAAAAACGAGCCAGATGGCATTATTGATCATTTAATGGTTGTACATGCTGGCGTTGGTCAAGAAGCTGGCGGCGGTAAATTGAAAGATGATGCGATTTGGTCTCATCGTTCAAAACTTGGATCAAAACCATATGCGATTGATGGCACAAAATCTTCTGTTTCGAATTGGGGCGGAAAGATGGCTGCATACGATTATACAATCGAGCCTGAAGATGGAGCGGTTGGTGTGTTTGCGCATGAGTATGGCCATGATTTAGGCTTACCAGATGAATACGATACGAAGTACTCAGGACAAGGTGAACCTGTTGAGTCATGGTCTATTATGAGTGGCGGCAGCTGGGCTGGAAAAATTGCAGGAACAGAGCCAACAAGTTTCTCACCACAAAATAAAGAGTTTTTCCAAAAGAATATGAATGGCAACTGGGCGAATATCGTTGAGGTAGATTATGATAAACTTCGCACGGGAGTCGGTGTTGCAACATATTTAGATCAAAGTGTTACAAAATCAAAACGACCAGGAATCGTTCGTGTTAACTTGCCAGACAAAGATATTAAAAATATCGAGTCAGCATTTGGTAAGAAGTTTTATTACAGCACAAAAGGAAATGACATTCATACAACACTTGAGACACCAGTATTTGACTTAACAAATGCAAAGGATGCTAAGTTCGATTATAAGGCATTCTACGAACTTGAAGCGAAGTATGATTTCCTTGACGTATATGCGATTGCAGAAGATGGAACGAAGACACGTATTGATAGAATGGGCGAAAAAGATGTAAAAGGCGGCGTGGATACAACTGATGGTAAGTGGGTTGATAAATCATACGATTTAAGCCAATTTAAAGGGAAAAAAGTAAAACTGCAATTTGAGTATTTAACAGATATTGCAGTAGCTTATAAAGGATTTGCGTTAGATAATGTTGCATTAACTGTAGATGGAAAAGTTGTTTTCTCAGATGATGCAGAAGGTCAGCCAGCAATGACGTTAAAAGGATTTACTGTATCTAACGGATTGGAACAGAAAAAAAATAACTACTATGTAGAGTGGAGAAATTACGCTGGTTCTGACACGGCGTTACAACATGCGCGTGGTCCAGTGTTTAATACAGGAATGGTTGTATGGTATGCGGATCAAAGCTTTACAGATAACTGGGTAGGCGTTCATCCAGGTGAAGGATTCTTAGGAGTAGTAGATTCTCATCCAGAGGCAATCGTAGGAACATTAAACGGACAACCGACTGTGAAGAGCAGTACGCGTTATCAAATTGCCGATGCGGCATTCTCATTTGATCAAGCGCCAGCATGGAGAGTAGACTCGCCAACTCGCGGTATCTTTGACTATAAAGGATTACCAGGAGTTGCAAAATTTGATGATTCTAAGCAGTACATCAACAGCGCTATTCCAGATGCAGGACGTAAGTTGCCGAAATTAGGATTGAAGTTTGAAGTAGTAGGTCAAGCTGAAGACAAATCTGCAGGTGCAGTTTGGATTCATCGATAGAATAAGGTGAAACTATGAGAGCTGTCCATAAGTTGGTGAAACTGACTTATGGACAGCTCTCTTCTTATTGTAGAAATAGGCAGTCTAGGAACCAGTTCATTGGAAAGCAATTCTTTGAAAGCGCAAGAGACTATCGTAAAAAATATATAGACTATCAAATATAGAAATGGAATCAAAACTCTATACTTTCGGAATTTTTTACGCAGGCAAACCATTGACCTATTATCTCGTTATGATGCTTAATAATTTGAGACGCCGATAATATTGTAGAATTATATGTACTATGTCCATTCTTTACAAGAGTAACGTCATACCCTAAGCTGTATGCACGCCGGCATGTTGCATCTATACAAATTTCAGATTGAATTCCTGCTATAACAACTCGTTTTATATTTCTCATTTCCAGCTCTTGTTGAAGACTCGTTTTATGAAAAGAATCCGGATGATTCTTTTCAAGAACGACATCTCCTGTTGCTGGAGCAATTGATTTATGAATTTCCCATCCAGGTGTCCCTTGGCTAAGCAAGGAACCGGACTTCCCGTTAAACTTCATATAAAAAATAGGGGCTGAAGCAGAACGGGCTTTAGAAATCAATAATTGAATAACTTTTAATAATTCCGTTCTATTATATAGGACTTTTTTCTCTTCAAATGAACCTACCTGTACATCAATAATAAGGAATGCTGTACAGCTTTTCATCATAAATACCCTCCTAATACTTGGTTCAAAAATACAAAAGTGAAATATATACAAACTACAATGCTATGCATAGTTAATGTGTCCAAAAGTTCCAAAGAATATTGCATGGAGGTATGAAGTGGATTCCAATAATTGTATCTATTCTTTTTCTAGAATCTGTTATTAAACCTGAAATCAAATATATAATTATTGGTGCAGCTATAATTGCTATTCTAGCCAATGTTGTTGCTGGAACGAAGCGTCTCTTTAAATAAATCGACTTCAAATTAATTTCCAAGACATTCAAAAGTATAAATAATTTAAGTGTCTTGGATATATTTTATCCTTTAAATATTTCTGGTTTTTCAACTCTGAATGATTTTACCTCACCGCACTCTAAACAGAATGTTGTTAATAGTTTAGAACGGCCTCCTGCTTTAAAGAGCGAACTAGACGTATCTTCACAAACATATGCATGATAAGCAAATCCAACTTTCCCCTCTTTAAATTTAGTAGAACCGCAATTATCACATCTCTTATTTTTCATAGTACTAACACCTCTTTAGGTTGATATTTATTTTGGTGTGTTTTTCTATTGTAAAATACATTTCTCCATCTGCTTTACAAATAGAAGCAAATTAACTTGGTTATAAATAGTGTTTTCGACATGATACACCATGTCCCTTTGTAAAACTTTGTGAAATATGCTGCTGAGGGCGGTCTGTATGTCATATTTCCTTTTTATTTATATATTCACAAGTAAAATAGCGCAATATCAGTACGAATCACTATAGTAATATGAATTTTTGCATATTTTGAAATTTATTATATCCTTCGAAAACTTTTAATTGTATAATGTGTTTTGTCATATTCTTTTAGATTTTTCGACAAAAAATAACAAAAAATAGAAGACGTATTGGGAGAAGGCATTATGTACACAAAACTATTAAAATCAATTACATCATTATCACTAATAGGTGGTGCTTTATTATATACAAATGGCAGTGATGTGAAAGCTGCTGAAGCGGGCGTTTTTTCTGATGTGCCTACATCGCATTGGTCGTATCCTGCGATTAAAGATTTAGCGAGCAAAAATATTATTTCAGGTTATGGAAATGGGATATTTGGCTTTGGGGATGTTGCGACGAGGGAGCAAGTTGCAGCTTTAATTTATCGAGTGCTAGTGCCGAATAAGCAAGGCGGTTCGTTTAGTAATGATGGAACTCGTTACGTATTAAAAGATGGCTCTACGTTTAAAAATCCTTACGGTGATATTAATCGAGATTCTACAATGTTTCCAGAAGAGGTATTAACTTTAACGAATTTAGGGGTTTTTAAAGGTGATGAAAATGGCCGATTTAGACCTAAAGCTTCTGTGAGTCGTGCGGAAATGGCACAAATTCTTACAAATGCTTTTCATCTTGCTGCTAAACAAAAACATACATTTAATGATGTTCCAAGTCCATTTTGGGCAGAAAATGCGATTAGTGCGGTGCAATCAAACGGAATCGCAGATGGTACAGGCAACGGGGAATTTGAACCATATGGCACAGTAACACGTGAACAGTATGCACAGTTTTTATATAAAACTTTGAAATATAAAAATACTGATGTAAAGGATACAGAAGACGCAGCATTATTAACAGCATTCAAAAATGAAGTGCAAACACGTATTAATACGTACGAAACGAATATTACACTTCCATATAAAACGAAAAATAGTAATACAGAAGAAGTGATGAATACACTTTTTAACGCGTATAAAGAAGTTGCAAGTAAAAATGAGTATACAAATTATAATAGATCGAATGTTTCATATGGACTTTCTGGATCCCCTGGAAATTATACATTTACGTTAAAGATTACATATCGCGAAACGAAAGAACAAACAGAGTATGTGATGAAACAAGCGAAAGCGATCGTTTCTTCTATTATTCAAACGGGAATGGATGATCATGAAAAAGTGAAGGCAATTCATGATTATGTTGTAAAACATGTTTCTTACGATACGTCTTATAAAGCGTATACAGCATATGAGGCACTCGCGAATCGTTCTGCCGTTTGCCAAGGTTACACACTATTAACCTATCAATTATTAAAAGAAGCTGGAATTGAGAATCATTTTGTAGTAGGAACTGGAGACGGTCAGCCTCATGCTTGGAATTTAGTTAAAATCGATAACAAATGGTACCATCTTGATACAACATTTGATGATCCAGTGCCAGATGTACAAGGCCGCGTAACGTATTCATATTTCAACTTATCTGATGAGCAAATTGCAAGAAATCATGAGTGGAACCGAGGGGACTATCCGCAAGCTACTACAAACTATTATAGTACATTAACAAATAAAATTGCGACAGGTGGTACGAAAGCACCTGCATATCAGCAAATATTGAAAGATACAAAGTTAAATTATTTAGGAAATGAATATATTGCAAATAACTATATTGAATTCAAAAATAAAATGCAGCAACGTTATAGCACAAAGTCAGCAAAGATTGAAATCCTTTATAAACAATCAATGGATGGCGCACTGCAAGATGTGAAAAAAGTAATTGGAGAAATCGGTTATCCGCAAGGAGCGAACCGTGTTTCTTATAAAGCGGAGCCGTATAATGCGAAAGAAGGATATTCTTTAGTGACGATTACGTTTATGTATTGATAATGAAAAAAGCATCTATTGCAGGTGCTTTTTTTATTATTTCGGTTCAACATAATGTGACAAAGGAACATAACTGCATCTGTTATGATAACTTTTGAAATTTTACATTTTGGAGGATTAGCAATGGACAAAAAGAAGATTTTTGCTGTGTTAATAGGAATCGTGGTTTTAATTGTAATTATTAATGTAGTTGTTACGAAAGGGAACACGACATCAACTAGTGAAAAAATGTACACTGAGAAAGAGTACAATAAATTAGTAGATGAGCATTTTGAAGAAGCGCAAAAGTTAAAAAGTGATAAGCGTGTATTAGAAACTGAAAATAAATCTCTTGATGCACAAGTTAAGAAATTAAAAGATGAGTTAGCGAAAAAAGAGCAACAAGTAGCGCAGCAGCCAGTTCAACAAGAACAACCTAAGCAACAATCACAACAACCAACACCAGCTCCACAGCCAGAAAAGAAAGAAGAGCCTAAACCAGAACAGCCTACGGGTGCATTCGCAAATCCTGTGAAAAGTATAAATAAAACAGAGGCAATGAATAAAGTGAAAGAAAAGGCGAAGCAAGACTTCCAAGATGACTATATGACGCAGAACTTTGTTGCTGAGGAGCAATCAAAAGCATTCGACTTCTTAAATGGAGTAGAAATCAAATCACAAGAAGAATTAAATGTGATGAAGAATGCATTGAAAGATTTTCCTAACGATTTTATGACAGTGAAGTTTGTTTATGAAGAGCAAATGAAGGCGAAGAATAAGCAAGGGTAATATAAAAAACGCTATCTTTTAAAAAGGTAGCTTGATGTTCTGCCATTTGTAGAAAACAATCCACTTATACCATTTTAACAAGAAGAAATATCTCGTCCATGTTGTAATATTGGCTTACGTTAAGTTTGTGAAAAAAACATATTCATGTATAATACAATTGATGTATGATACATTAATTGTAGGAGGGTGACCTTTTTGAAAAGAGAAGATGCCTTAAAACTAAGAACAGATATTAAGAAAATGATTATAATAACTGGGGTTTTTGAATCTCGAAATTTGCCCAATGGACCATTTGAAAAACCTTTACCAACTTCTCAAATGATGGCGTTAGAGGAACTAGAGGTGGAAAAATTAACTGTTTGGCAACTATCCAATAAACTTAGATTAGAGACTTCAACTGTAAGTAGATTGGTAGATAAGTTAGTAAAAAAGGGGCTTATTTATCGTGAAGTAAATGAAAAAAATAGAAGAGAACTTTTTCTGCACCTCACAGAAAAAGGTCACATAACTGTTAATTGCTTAAGAGAGCAATCCATTACATTTTATCAAAGTATTCTCAATAATTTATCAGAATCAGAACAAAAAATAGTTGTGGATGGTTTTGAATTATTTATTGATTCTATTTCTAAGCCTTTTGATTAGAGTGAGGTAAATCATAACATTTGGAGGGTAAAATGAGTTTGGATTTTGAACGTCCTATTATTGAATTAAAAGAGAAATTTGATGAATTAAAGAAAATTATGAAAGAAAATGATGTAGATTTATCGTCAGAAATTCATGTATTAGAAAAACGTTTAAATAAAATGCAAGATAAAATTTATTCTAATATTACACCTTTTCAACGAGTTCAAATTGCAAGGCTACGTAACCGGCCCACGACATTGGACTATATACCTTTATTGTTTACAAACTTTCTCGAACTTCATGGTGATCGATTATATGGTGATGATAAAGCAATGATAGGTGGTATTGCAAAATTTAAAGGGATGCCCGTTACGGTTATTGGTCATCAAAGAGGTAGAAATACAAAGGAAAATATAGAAAGAAATTTTGGAATGGCACATCCAGAAGGTTATAGAAAAGCGCTAAGACTTATGAAACAAGCTGATAAATTTAATCGCCCTATTATTACATTTATTGATACAATAGGCGCCTATCCAGGGAAAGGGTCTGAAGAACGTGGAATTTCTGAAGCGATAGCTCGAAATCTATTTGAAATGGCTACACTTAAAGTGCCAATTGTTTGTATTGTAATTGGAGAGGCATCAAGTGGTGGAGCTCTTGGCATTAGTGTCGGTAACCATATCCATATGTTAGAGTATTCATGGTACTCGGTAATTTCGCCAGAAGGAGCAGCATCTATCCTATGGAAGGACGCTAAGTATGCTCCAGAAGCTGCTGAACATATGAAAATTTCAGCAAAAGATTTAAAACATTTAGGAATTATTGATGAAATCATTCCTGAAATTAAAGGTGGAGCACAAAATGATATAAAATCACAGGCAAAAGTGATTGAATCTGTAATCGAATCATCTCTAAAAAAATTGATACTATTATCCTCGGAAGAGCTTATACAACAGCGGTATGAAAAGTATAGACAAATAGAGAATTATAAATGAAAATATTTAAAGTCCGTATTACATTTCGGAGGATTCTCGCAAAAAAATTCTAAATATTTTGTAAGTAACCTCTTAAACTGGGATATGCTGATACTATTACTCTACAAAAGGTGTGTGATCGGTATGGAAAAGGAAAATTTGTTCAAATGGAAGCATTATCACATACCCATCAACTTAAGAAATTGATTGTTCCCCAAAACGAAAAAATGAGCTGAATTCTCATACATAACTGTAAAAAGGTGAAAATTTCGTTATGGGGGGTATCTCAAAAGCTTAGGTTGATGGCAATGTGGTGCTCCCCCTGTTAGTAGTAATTTTAATATCACTATGGATAAATTACTTTTAAAACTTTACTTCCGAGAACGATAATTATGTAAATAAGCTGTCCATATGGGCAGCTTATTTTATTTTTTGTTTAGCACGGGGATCTTTTTCGATAGTTTTTTAGCAGAAGCAAGCAGCTCCAACGATGATTAATAAAATGAACAATACAACTAATAAAGCAAATCATCCAGCGAATCCACAGCCGCCACAACTACCACCAAAGCCCATAACAGTTCCTCCTTTAGATAGGAGGGGGAAGACAAAGGTTCACTCATGTGTTTTAACGGATTCAATTTACTTTATGCATTTATGAATGGAGCAGGTCCTTTTGAAAATAAAGAAAAGACACCTTATAAGGTGTCCTCTTTCGACTTGGAACATTTTAAGTTTAATAATATACGGTCTCGCCACTTACCTATTAGGCTGAAATTTTATAGTATTTCTGAACAAAATTTTGTGCTGATTTTGAATCCTTAAGTTGATGGGGATCCTTTTATGTTTTATCATTTTTAAAAAAATCCTTCATTATCTTAGCGCCTTTAATATTCACCGTTACAGCTTCTACTTTATCTTTCTTCTCATCTTTAGCAATCGTAATTTGTTCCTTATTATCAACCCACACAAGAAATTCTTCTTTTGAGTCATCTTTATATGTAACGGTTATAGTAGAATGCGCAGATGCTCTCTTTTTTTGATCTAGTGTGATTGTTTTCGGTGTTCCGTTTTGGACTGCTGAAGCGATTGATTGTATCATTTCCTCGTTATCTGTTTGAGATTTGGAACTAGTATTACTTGTTGTTCTAAGCATCTCAATGTTGGTAATGTCTGCAGAGTTTAATTGAATGGCATTTTTCGTATTTTCTTGCTTAGTTGTTGGAGTATTGTTTGTAGTAGAAGTGCTTGTACAACCTATTAAAGTGAAAGATAGAACACTTAGAGCGCATATAGATATGATTTTTTTCATAGTATCCCTCCTTACGTTTAATTATAACAATTTTCTGTTATTTTAGGTAGTTATTGTAAGGAGATAATTTTGTAAATCGTAGGGAGACATGTTTACTAGTTTTAATGATGTTCGTATGAATAATATGAAGCGTATATATGAAAAATATGCGGTTCATTCTCTATCAAAATCAAAATTCACATAATTTTTTTCATATTTTATGTTTAACATTTCGAAAATGGGTGTATTACATATAATATAACAAATAATTCATTTTAGAGGAGGAAGTTAAAGATGGAAACGAAGTATAGTAAACCTTTTGTATATGAATTTATTACGGAGAAAGAGGTCATGAATGCGGCGAATGATCTAGTGAAGAAAGGAATCGACCAAAAAGATATTTACGTATTAACACATGAGAAAGAAAGGACAGATAGAATCGCAGACAATGCAGACGTGAATACAATTGGAATAAAAGAAGAGGGACTTGGGACAAGTATTATTAATGTCTTTCAAAAAACGGGAGATCAGTTAAGAAATAAGATGCAAGAGTTAGGGCTTAATGAGGAAGAAGCTAACTTTTATGAAGAAAAACTGGATGAAGGGAAAATCTTATTATTCGTTAAGGATTTAGAAAGAGTCGGTGAATGGTTACAAGAAAGAAGATGCACGTATTCTATTTAAATTCATACTCTTTAAATCTACAAAACTATTACGAAAAGGAGATTGGAAATATGAGTGAGAGCGGGCTAAAAGAACAAATTACTGGTAAAGTTGAAAAGAAAAAGGGGCAAGTAAAAGAAGGAATTGGTGAAGTTACAGAAGATAGAGAGTTGAAAAATGAAGGGAAGTGGGAGAAGACGAAGGGAACTGTAAAAGAAAAAGTCGGAAAAGTGAAACAAAAGATAAGTGATGGATTGGATAACAAAGAATAATACATGTTTATCAAGCTTTGGTTAAACGCCAAAGCTTGATAAATCCATTATAAAAATAATATAGGAGGTCTAATTGTGGGACTTATTATTACGTGTATTGTAGGTGGACTTATTGGTATGTTAGCTGGAATGATTACAGGAAAAGAATTTCCTTTAGGTATAGTTGGTAATGTTATTGCGGGATTAATCGGATCTTGGGTAGGTAGTGCCTTATTTGGTCATTGGGGTCCTGAATGGGGAGGCATCTTTATTCTTCCAGCTTTATTAGGTGCAATCGTCTTTATTTTAATCGTTACATTCTTTTCTAGAATGCTACGGAAAGCATAAGCATTATAATGAATAGTAATCTTAAGTTTATTATATATAGCTATAAAGTTAATAAACTAATAAATATACATAAAAAAGCATCCAATTAAAATAATTTGGATGCTTTTTTAATGTATTTTACATAGGAATCAGTGAGGATGGCCCCACTGATTGAGATTACATATTAAGCTATCGTTACTTTTTTACAATTATTTATTCTTACGACCTGCCTCGGTTCTATATGAGATAAGTCCTCGCTATTACCTATATCAACTACAATTGTATTCGTTAGTATGTTAATAATGGAACCAATTAATTTTGTAGCATGATCGTGTCGATAAGAAAATTGAACAAAATCTCCCTTTTTAAAGCTGTGCTCTTCCATAGATAGATCCCCCTAAAAATAATGTTTATACATTATACATACACAAATTTATAAGGTTTAAACATTTGGTAGTATTTTTTTTAGTGTTAAGCTGAGAAAGGTGTAGAAAATTTATTTATCCCGCTTTAATGGGCAGTAAGCTCCCCACCTCAAAATTCAGCGAAAGCAAAGAATTTAGGTGGGGAATCAACTGCCCATAAAAGTCCGATTGGTGAGGGCTAATAATCAGTGGGGGATGAAGAAAACCCCCACTGATTAAAGTTTCACTTTATAATTAAAATGAAAAAATATGTTTAAAACTAATTTTTATGGGTAATTAAATAGTAGTAGTTTGAGATAAGGGGGCGGAAATGATGAATTTGGCAATAAATATTTTGCAAAATGATTTAGGTTATACAGTACAACTTAATGGTGAGATTGATGCGTATACGGCATCAGATTTGAAAAATAAGGTAATGCCTATTGCAAGTGAGAAAGAGGTTTATATAGTAGTAGATTTTAATAAGGTAGATTATATGGATAGTACAGGTTTAGGCGTTTTTATAGCGCTATTAAAAGCAATTAAGAAAAATGATGGGAAACTAGAGTTTATTGGTGTATCTAAAAGGTTAAAAAGATTATTCGATATTACAGGACTAACAGAAATATTAAATTTGAATTCAGATTTTGAAAAAGTAGAAAGAAGGTGACTAGGGATGATGGAGAAATTTGAAAAGATAGAAATGAAAATTCCTGCAAAAGCAGAATATGTGGCTATTATTCGTTTAACAATGGCTGGTGTTGCGAATCGAATGGGCTTTGCTTATGACGATATAGAAGATATGAAGATTGCTATTAGTGAAGCATGTACAAACATTGTACAACATGCATATAAAGAAGACGTTGGAGAAATTACAATTGTCTTTGGTCTATATGAAAATCGATTAGAAATTATGGTTGCGGATAATGGGGTTAGCTTTGATTTTAGCACCTTAAAAAGTAAAGTTGGTCCGTATGATATTAATAAACCAGTAGAACATTTGCCGGAAAATGGTTTAGGTTTATATTTAATAAATACGTTAATGGATGATATACAAATTATGCATGATGAGGGCATGACAGTTTTAATGACAAAATATATACAAAGAGAGCAGGTGGAGAATGATGGAAATCCAATCTCAACCTACAAATCTTACTAAAGAAGACGTTATTAAACTAATTGCAGAATTCCAACAAAACCAATGTGATGAAGCGCAGGAAAGGTTGGTTGATCACTATAAAAACCTCGTACATTCCATTGCATATCGTTATTCAAAAGGTGGGCCGATGCATGAGGATATTATACAAGTAGGGATGTTAGGGCTCTTAGGCGCAATAAGAAGGTATGATTATTCGATAGGGAATGCTTTTGAGCCGTTTGCAATACCTACGATAGTAGGAGAAATAAAGAAGTATTTACGTGATAAAACTTGGGGTATTCATGTTCCAAGGCGAATTAAAGATTTAGGCGGGAAAATTAAACTTGCGATAGAGGAGCTAACAGATCACCTACAACGTTCACCGAAGATTATAGAGATTGCAGATCATTTAGGACTATCCGAAGAGGAAGTTCTAGAAATTATGGATGCTAAAAATAATTATCAAGTATCTTCCTTAGATGATGTAGTTGAAAATTCATCTGATGGAAGTTCGGTAGCGAGAATTGAATCTGTAGGTGAAGTAGAGCAAGGGTATGAACAGACAGAAAGGCGTCTCGTTTTAGATGATATTTTTAACGTATTAAATGATACGGAAAAGAGTGTTATTCATTATATATTTGGAGAAAATTTAAATCAAAAGGATACAGGGGAACGGTTAGGTATTTCACAAATGCACGTTTCTCGTATTAAAAGACAAGCGATAAGTAAATTGAAGCAAGCGGTGTTTTTAGATACATAAAAAATTTAAAATAATTATGTTTAAAACATGAGAAAAGGGGTAGTTATTAAGTATAGGAGGAGATATTAAAATGTCACACGATGTGAAAGAACTAATCGAAGGATTGAATGAAGATTTAGCAGGAGAATACTCGGCAATTATTATGTATAACCATAATGCAGCTACGGTTTCTGGTATATATAGACAAGTGTTAAAACCTTTCTTTGAATCTGAAATTAGTGATGAACAAGGACATGCCCTATATTTAGCGGAGAAAATTAAGACGCTAGGTGGTACACCTACTACGATCCCTTTACCAGTGAAGCAAGTAGAAGATGTTAGAGAAATGTTAGAATACGCTAGACAATCAGAATATGAAACAATTAAGCGTTATGAAACGAGAAAAGAACAGGCAGCGAAATTAAATATGACAGAGTTAGTTGTAAAGTTAGAAGATATGATCGCAGATGAAACAAATCATATGGAAGAATTAGATCGCCTTTTAAATGACAAAGCGATGGTGTTAAATTAATAGTGGAAATTTACCCCACTTTAATGGGCAGTAAGACCCCCACCTCAAAATGCAGCGAAAGAAAAGAATTTAGGTGGGGGATCAACTGCCCATAAAAGTCCGATTGGTTCAACTAATAATCAGTGGGGGATGAAGAAAACCCCCACTGATTAAAGTTTCACTTTATAGAGTGAAAGAACAAACTCTCATTTCTAGGGGGTTTGTTCTTTTGCTGTATAAATACGTATGAGTAGGAAATTTTTATTTTATAACTGAGTATGCAATACTAGAAAAATAGAGAATGATAATAGATTTACATTTTAAATAAGAAAAGGGGAAATAACTTGTGTCCATTTTAATTGTCGATGATAATCCGGTTAACATCTTTGTAATTGAAAAAATTTTAAAACAAGCCGGATATCAGGATCTTGTATCGCTTAATTCTGCACAAGAGCTTTTCGAATACACCCATTTTGGAAAAGATTCTTCCAGGCATAATGAAATTGATTTAATACTATTAGATATCATGATGCCTGAGATTGATGGACTTGAAGTTTGTAGGCGATTACAAAACGAGGAGAAGTTTAAAGATATTCCTATTATTTTTGTAACAGCTTTAGAAGATGCGAATAAATTAGCTGAAGCGCTTGATATAGGCGCAATGGATTATATTACGAAACCTATAAATAAAGTTGAATTGTTAGCTCGTATGCGTGTGGCATTACGCTTGAAATCGGAATTGAATTGGCATAAAGAACAAGAGGAAAATCTTCGTAATGAATTAGATTTAGCTACACAAGTACAAAGAAACTTATTAAGTAGCCCATTAAGAGAAGATCATATAAAAATTGAAGCAAGTTACTTACCTTCATTCAAACTAGCTGGAGATATGTATTATTGGTATAAAATCGATGAAAACCGCTACGGTATTATATTATTAGATGTGATGGGGCATGGTGTATCTGCTTCATTAGTTTGTATGTTTATTTCGTCTGTATTACGTGAATCGATTAAATGTTTAATCGATCCGGAACTTGTCATTAAAGACTTAAATAAATATATGACTCTTTTACATAATGAGAATGACAATATTCCATATTATTTTACAGCGATATACTTAGTAGTTGATACAGAAAAGAGAACAATTGAATATGTAAATGCAGGACATCCTTCTGGATACGTTTTAGTTGATGAAGAGAATGTAGTGGAACTAAATCGCGGGAGTTGTGCGGTAGGATTTTTTGATGAAATAAAAGTCGAGAAGACAGTCATACCTTTTGAGAAGAACGCTCAAATTGTATTATTTACAGATGGTGTTCTTGAAGCAATTGCACATGATGAATTTGAGTCTGAAGAGAAATTACGTGCTTTTACAGAAAGAAAATGGGGAGATTTAGAAGAAGAGATAGAAGGGTTTTATAAGGAAGAACAGAAGAAAACACAATCAGATGATATGTGCTTAATTATGATACAAACGAATGCGAAATAAAAAGCGTATGAAATCCAAACAGAGGATTTCATACGCTTTTTATTGTATTTTTTGATAGATTTGTTCGTTAGGATTAAATTGAATATAATGCGGCATTATATGTGAAAAACGAAGAGTTTCTTTATTTCCTAAACATAGGAATCCATTGTGGCCTAAACTTTCATAAAATAGTTGCTGTACTTGGTTTTGAAGTTTACTTGTAAAGTAAATTAAAACGTTACGGCAAAGTATAATATGAAATTCGTTAAAAGATTGATCGGTTACTAAATTATGCTGTGCAAAAATAATGTTTTGTAAAAGGGATGGATTAAAATAAGCAAAACGATTATCTGTTGAATAATAGTTAGAAAATGCTTGTGTACCGCCAGCTTGTAAATAGTTTTTCGTATAAGTTTGCATTTTATTTAACGGAAGGATGCCTTGTTTTGCTTTTTCTAACACATTCGTATTCATATCTGTTGCGTAAATAACAGCTTTTTCACTTAATCCTTCTTCGTGAAGTAAGATGGACATTGATAACACTTCTTCACCAGTTGCGCATCCAGCATGCCAAATTCTAATTTCAGGATACTTTTTTAATTCAGGAATAACATGCTCTCTTAACGCTTTAAAAAAAGTAGGGTTACGGAACATTTCAGTTACATTAATGGAGAAATCATTTAATAACTGTTCTAGAAACCCTTCCTCATGAATTACTTTTTCAATTAATTTTGAAATGGTAGGGATATTAGAGAGCTGCATTCTATTACAAATTCTTCTATAAATAGATGTGCGAGCATATTGGCGAAAATCAAATCCTGACAGTTTAAATACCGCTTCCAATAGTAATTCAATTTCTAAGTTCGTACGCTTATCCATATCTACGGATGGATCAAAATTATAATACTTATTTTCCACTTAAACTAAACCTCACTTATTTTATTAACCATACACTCATTACCGAATAGAGTTGATGTAAATTTAATGGTTTACTTATATAATCTGAAGCGCCAGCAGATAAACATTTTTCTTTATCATTTGGCATTGCTTTAGCAGTTAATGCGATAATAGGTATTTCATGTAACCCTAAATTCATTCGGATATGTTCCATCGTTTCATAACCGTCCATATTCGGCATCATAATATCCATTAAGATAAGGTCAATATTTGTATTGCTTTTTAGTATTTCTAAACACTCTATGCCGTTTTGTGCAGTAATAATGTTGGCATGTTGTTTTTCTAATGCATTTTGTAATGCAAATATATTTCGATGATCATCATCGACAATTAAAATAGTTTTCTCTTGGAAGACGTTATTTGTTTCTGGAGTAACTATAGTTTCCTCAATAACTTCAGCAGGAATAACATCTTCTATCGTTGCTGCGACTTCTAAATTGGATACTTGTATATCAGTTAACCCATTTGGAAGGTTAGGAATATATACGGTGAAAGTACTGCCTTCTCCTACATTACTCTCTAACGTAATCCAACCACCTAATAATCTAGCAAACTCTTTACAAATAGATAACCCTAAGCCTGTACCACCATATTTTCGAATCGTTGCGCCATCTGCCTGTTGAAAGGCTTCGAAAATGAGTTGATGCTGTTCTGTAGCGATACCAATACCAGTATCTTTTACTGAAATTGTCATCCAATCTTTACTTATAGACTGCATTTCATGACTCAAATTGGTTGTTTCTATCGAATCGAAATGTAAAGAGACGGATCCTTTTTCCGTGAATTTAAATGCATTGGATAATAAGTTTTTAATAATTTGCTCAATCCGCTTTGCATCTGTATAAAATAAATCAGGAATAATATCACTGTCTTCAATAGTAAATTCGACATTTTTTTGTGCAGCTATATGTAAAAAGTTTTGCTGCATATTTGCTGCCATGTCACTTATGTTCGTTGCTTCAAAAATAACATCTAGTTTCCCAGCTTCTACTTTAGATAAATCTAGTATGTCATTAATTAAAGTAAGTAAATCTTTCCCTGATGAATGAATGACGGTTGCTAATTCAATTTCATCATCGGATAAATGATTATCATGATTTTCTCTTAACATTTCAGATAATAGTAAAATACTATTTAACGGTGTTCGTAATTCATGGGACATATTTGCTAGGAATTCTGATTTGTATTTTGAACTACGTAATATTTCGCTTGCTTTTTCTTCTAATTCTGATTTAGTAATTTCTAAATCAGTTGTCTTTTGTTCAGCCTCTTCAGTTCTAGACTCTAGTTGTTCATTCGTTGTTCGTAATTCTTCGGCTTGCATTTGTAGTTCTTCAGCTTGCGTTTGCAATTCTTCTGATTGAACTTGTAACTCCTCCGTCATTGCTTGTGATTCATGTAAAAGCGTTTGAATTCGCATACGTCCCATAATACTATGGATTGTTAGACCTAGGTTATCAACAGTTTGTTGAATTAAATCTTGATGTAAGTCTGAAATCTCAGTTACACTTACTAACTCCATTACTGCAATCACTTCATCTTCAAATAAGATAGGGATGACTAGTAGGTTTTGAGGGCGTATTTCTAATAAGCCACTAGTGACATAACGAAATTCTTCTGGTATTTCTCGAAGAATAAAGCTTTGTTTTTCTAAAGCACATTGCCCAATTAAACCTTCACCCATTTTAATGGATTGTTTTCCAACATCAGAACCTTGATCGGCGAAAGAAGCTTTCTTCACATAGTAGACAGTTTCTTCAATTTCTTCACGTACATAGAATGCACCGCAAGAGGTTTGCGTTTTTTGTATAACTCCACTAAGAATTTTTTTACCTAACATCTCAATAGAAGGTACACCTTGATACATTAAAATTAATTCTGCAAGCTCGGTTTGTAACCACTCTCTTTTAGATATTTCGTCTAGTAGGTGGTTCGTTGTATGAGCAAGATCTTTTATTTCATCCCGCGTGTTTACATGAATTCTTTCAGTAATTTTTTCTTTAGAAGAAATGGATTTAATAGCTTGAATTACGTTTTTAATCGTTTTTGTAATGGAATTCGAAATATAGAGTGAAATGATAATAGAAATACAAGAAAGTAAGAACAATAAACTGTATAACCAAATCTCTAATTTATTATTTTCAGTATCTAATTGTGCAGCTCTTTTTTCGTTAGTTGCTCCTCTACACCACGGAAGTTAGTTATCTGCGATTGTAATGACTGAATTTGAGTCGTGTCGATTGCTTGTATGTTATTACTATTGTGATTTGTAATTAATGGGTGAATCTCTTTATTAATCCAACTATTGATATTTTCATTAATCTGTTTTAATTTTTCTTGCTGAGAGGGGTTATCCTCTAATAGAGCAAAAAGATCTTGATAATGTTTTTCGTAATCCTTTTCCGCAGTGTTAAGGGATTGCACGTAATTTGCATTATTAGAAGTAATAAATCCTTTCGCTTTATTTTCAATTGTTAGCAATTCTTTCTCCACTTGATTCGTTAAATTAAGAACTTTAAAATCGTGATCAATAATAAAATTACGAGATTTTTGTAAATTGGAAATCTCATTGTTTAACATAATGAAAGAAATAAGTAAGAACAAAATCATAACTAAATAACCAGCCATAATTTTGTAGCGAATACTAAATTTTGCTTTCGATTTCATTAAAAATTCCTACCTTCAAGATTATTAAAAGTTTTCTATTGTAAAGAATGAAAAACGTAATATATATTATATCAGTTTTCATAAGGCCAAACTAGAAATCCCCCTATTGTATTAGGGGGTCTCGTTTTGAATAGAGGAAATCATTTTGAAATATAAAAACATATATGAAAAGTAACAATCGAGGGAATTGGGGGATAATAAAACTTTTAAGAAGGAAAGAGTGTGCTTAAAGCTTTTTTTGCATCTATTCCTTCAAAGATAAATAATACAAGCTCTCTCTTTTTACAGTAAGGAAAAAGGATATTAATGTGCTTAAGCTTTTAATAGAAGTAAGTGTTCCGTGTTTACTTATAAATAAATTAGTTTGAAATGTTGTCATTAAAGCATAAAAATGATGAATCTGCGTTATTGTAGGTGTTTCATTATAAAGAATAGTAGTAGATTGGATTGCATTCATCGAAATATTCCTTTCCATATAGTAAGCATAACAATATAAACATACCCGTTTTAAAAAATGTTAAACATATAAATAAGAAAAAATATAATTATAGTATTTTAGGTTTAGAAAGGGTTAAGAAGGGTATACATATACTACAAAGAGATTGACTGAAGATGAATTATAAGATTTCTAGTCTATAAAAATATACTTTTACTTTAAATAAAAAGGAGTCTGGTATACATGAATGAAATGATGATTGATATTACATTTGATTTAATTTACTTGTTAAGTAGTTCGCTTGTAATGCTGTTACTATTCGCTTTTTTCGTAAATGGTTATGTTAATAAGAAGGTTAGTGTATACAGAAATGAAGAAAGATAAAGATACATTATATAAAACTTTAGGAGGTTAATAGTTATGGATGTAGATAGAAAAATAGTAGGTATTTTTAGAACAATTGATGATGCGGCATTCGTTATTAATGAATTAAAAGATAAAGGATACTCGGCGGGTAACATTTCAGCTATTGCGAAGGATCAAAAGGAAATTGAACATCTGGAAGAAAAATCGGGTGAAAAAGTGAATAGTGAAACGGCACATAAAGCGGATATCTTTTCAGCGACAGGGCTTGTGGCAGGAGGAGTAGCAGGCGGACTCGGTGGTTTATTAACAGGTCTTGGTATACTTGCTGTTTCTGGAATGGGTCCAATCGTAGCAGCGGGACCTATCGCAGCAGCTATTGGAGGAGCCGGTATTGGCGGAGGAGCTGGAAGTTTAATAGGAGCATTTATCGGATTAGGAATTCCCGAAGAACATGCTAAAAAATATGAAGAATACATTTACGATGGAAATATATTAATTTTAGTAGATGCAAAATTAGATGATAAGTTAGAAATCTATAAAATATTTGATAAGCATAATGCTTATAACTCCGATTTCTTTAAATAATATTTACTTCACATATCAATGATGAAAAATGTAAACATAGTGAATATCGTTTTTGATCTTACAACTTTGGCGCGGCCGAGGAGTCGTATGACTATAAGAGAGGAAGGGCTTATAGTAAAAGATCAAGTTCTATTATGATATCCCGCTATTTGTGGGCAGTAAGACCCCCACCTCAAAATTCAGCAAAAGCAAAGAGGTTAGGTGGGGGATCAACTGCCCGTAAAAGCCCGATTGGTGAGGGCTAATAATCAGTGGGGGATGAACAAAACCCCCACTGATTAAAGTTTCACTTTATTGAAAAGGGAAGAGGTGTCTTTTCGTGATTGTAAAAATATTAAAGGATAGTAGTAATAGTTTCCTTTGTACAGTTCAAAATCAAAATGGGGAGAAGTATGTAAAGAAATGGTTTCATAAACAGAAAAACAAGGAAGAGTTAGGGCGACCAACTTTTAAAGAAGTAGAAAAGGATTGGAAAGAAAATAGAGAATCGTTTATGTATCCGAATGTTAAAGCACTTTATTAAGCATAATAGGCGCTTTATTCTTACAAAATTGTCACACTCCTGTAAGGTAATTCAATAGATTAGATACTTTTTCCGTGTCATAATAAAGACATAAGAAAGCTAATCAAAAAACTATAAGTTATTAGGAGAGTGTCAGTCATGATTGTAACAACAACGTCTGGAATCCAAGGTAAAGAAATTATTGAGTATATTGATATTGTAAATGGTGAAGCTATTATGGGTGCAAATATTGTCCGCGACTTATTCGCTTCCGTTCGTGATGTTGTCGGTGGTCGTGCTGGTTCTTACGAAAGCAAGCTAAAAGAAGCTCGTGATATCGCAATGGATGAAATGAAAGAACTTGCAAAACAAAAAGGTGCGAACGCTATCGTTGGTATTGACGTAGATTATGAAGTTGTTCGTGATGGAATGTTAATGGTTGCTGTAAGTGGTACAGCTGTACGTATATAAGTAAGTAAAAATACAGGCTCACCCCTTGAAGCTTATGCTTTGAGGGGATTTTTTTGTTTCGTGATTAAAGTTAAAATGAAGAAGAGTGGACGGATTTTTATAAGTGGAAAAAATAAGATGAGGGCGGATGTACTAGCTCACTCAAATGATATAACGGTTTAAGTGATAAAGTTGAAAAGAAACTATAATTTACATATGTTTAAAGTGCCAAAACTTTTTCGGCAAACGTTATTGTAAAAAATGCTAGGATTTCTCCTAGCATTTCGTGAGGGGGTATTGCACGGGAATTTAGATAATAAGCAGACGTACCCGCTTATTTCAAATGTAGTATATATTGTTTTCAAGGAGAAAAGTAAGAAATACAACAATCTTTATATATGTTTAACGAGAGTGTTAACTTTATGATAAATAATAAAATTGTTATTTGAGATAAGGAGAGGGAAATCAATACAAAAGGTGTATAGGATATGAAAGGGAAGGTGATAGTGTTGATGCAAAAATAAAGGACAGTACATATTGTATATGGCTACTATGTACTGTCCTCACTTATTTCTTTTGGATTATGAAAACTCATTACCTGTCTTGCTATAAATTTCATAGGCGAAATAACCAAATAAATAGCCTATTCCAGATCCTAAACTAATGGAAAGTAGTGAGGAATCCGGAAAAAACATACCGAAAATCAAACCAATTATACAGCCAACAAGCATTCCCATAGGTATGAAACTATCTAATAACAGTTGAGCTTTTTGAGATTTTTTCTTACCTAATTTTCCGTTCTTATATTTATGTTCCAATCTTTTAATTACAAATACTACAATTCCACCAACTATTACAACAGGCGCGATTGCCGAAATGAACCACATGTTAGAAGCTCCTTTCGTTTTTAATTAAATTATACCATATATTAACATTTTAAATTTAAGCGGAGACAAGATCTTCTGCATTTCTTTTCCTTTTATTCATGACTAAAGTTAATAGGAATAAAATGAAGCTTAAAAGTGCCATTATAATAAAAACTTGCGTATAACCATCAAAATAGTCACGAGCGATTCCTGCTAGGACAGGAATGAATCCGCCCATAATATATCCTCCTGACTGCATCATAGCAGTCCATGCACTCACATCTTCTGCAGTTTTTGTTTCATATAGCGGTAGCATGAGAGCGAGTGGAAATACGCCGCCGAGCCCGATACCTAGTAAAATAGAAGGGACCCATGGTGTAGTTAATGGGTAAATCATAAGCGATAAACCTACGAGTACGAAGCATATACTCCCTAATAACCAAAGTGCTCGGTTTTTATAAATATCCGCTAATGTTGGAATTAAAAAGCTGCATATCATTTGAACAACTGTAAAAACAGTTATGAGAGTACCAGCTTGTTCGCTACTGACACCCATATTTTGATTTGCGGGCGCAAGCCAAGTCGTAATGGAGTAAAAGATTCCTGATTGTAGTCCGAAAAAGATTGTAAACAACCATGCTTTTTTATTTCTTAAAGGTAAACTATTATTCTTTTTATCTTGTGTACTCGTATTCTTTTTTCGTTTCATAACCGGATACCAAAATATAATAGCGATAATAGTAAGTACACCCCAAAAAGCGAGTGCCATATTCCAATCGTCTTTTAATACATGTTGTAAAGGAATCGTTAACCCTGCACTTAAAGAAGCGCCAGTTCCCATGCCTACTGAATATATTCCAATCATTAAGCCGATTTTCGTAGGGAATTTTTCTTTAATAAAACCTGATAGTAACGGACCTGCAAGTGCAATTCCAATGCCGATAAATAAAGAGCTCGCGAATAATGTGGAAATGGAAGAGGTAAAAGCCCTCATACATGTAGCAAAGCCAATTAAAATAAGACAAGCCATAATTGATTTTTCTGCCCCATATTTTTTAATTACCTTCCCAGTCAGTAAGGCGAATGTCCCCATACAAAAAACAGGAATAGCTGTTAAAAAACTAACGGAAAAATTGCTTATATTTAAGTCTTGTCGGATTGTTTCTAATAAAGGTGAAATAGATGTAATTCCGATACGTAGATTAATGGACACAAAAAATAGTGCTAGTATATACAAATAAGTTCGTCCTTGATGTTTCAATTTGATTTTCTCCTCTCATAAACATCAGATGTTATTGAGTATATCATCTGATGTTTAAGTGTAATATATAAGGAGCTTATTTCAGCTCCAAATTTTGAACGGCGTATGTTCGTGCTTCTTCGGCATTTTGTTTTAAAATAGCTTGGAATAATTTTTCATGAATTTCAGAGTTATCTTCATAGTTCACTGTATTTAATATTAATTGGCTTAAAATGTGGCGAAGGGCAGGTACGAAAGATTGATACAAATCAAGTAGAACTTCGTTTTTGCTCGCCTTTGCAATTGCTAGATGAAACTGAATGTCTGCATCTATGTATGCTACATAATTTCCTTCTTGAAGGGCATGTTTTCTTTTATTCAAATGTCCTTTTAAGTATAAAAGATCCTCTTCACTTCGGCGCTGTGCCGCTAACATAGCTACTTCTTTATCTAACATATTTCTTGCTTCATACACATGATTAATATTAGCTGCTTGCAGTCGTTTTTCAAATGAATCTTGTGCTGTATTTAGTGAGACAATACGAGTACCTTGTCCTTGTCGAACTTCTAATATGCCGGCATGTACTAATATCTTTATGCTTTCTCGCAGCGTTGAACGTCCTACTCCTAACTCTTCCATTAATTGCGGCTCTGTAGGGAGGCGATCGCCAACTTCATACTCGCCAGAAAAGATTTTCTCTTGTAGACGTTCCAACACTTCATCGACTAATTTCCGCCGAGAAACTTTTGAAAAAGATTTCTTTTCGTTCATATTCATCTGCTCATCTCCTGTTATATTCATTTTTATGATAACCAATTTAAGTTCTGTTGACAATGTTATTTTTTAGGTAGTTGAAGCGGGGATACTAAAATAGGGTTTATAAGACATAAAAAAATCTATTTTGAAAAAATCAATCAAAATAGATCTTTCAATAGCATTTACTAACCCGTCAAAAACACTTTCCCTTTCGTTTTCTCAGCAGACTGCACGACATCAACCGCTGTTTTCACATCCGCTAAGTCATATGTAGAATGTACCGTCATAAAACGTAATTGCTTGTTTTCCACTAAGCGAATTAAGTGACGAAACGTTTCTTGCCATTTATATGGTGATACTTCTTTATTCCAATGCCGTAAATGAAATATGTTCGCGTGCACTTTTGCTTTCGTGACAATCTCTGCCCAGTTCACTTGTATTCCTGATAGAAGGCCGATCGTTAAAAAGCGCCCGTTTGGACGTAAGGAGAAAGCTAATTCATTTCCATCCGGTCCCCCGATAGAATCAATCGCTGCATCTGCACCAAGCCCGTTTGTTAACTCCATAACTGTTTCATAAAGCGGGGCAGTGGAAGTATCTATTACATATTCGGCACCGAGGCGCAGTAATTCTTCTGTATGCTTATTATTTCTCGTAACTGCAATTAATCGGAAGTTTAAAATTTGTGATAACTGAGCAAAAAGATGACCAATAGCGGATCCACAAGCATTTACTAATAAAATATCATTCTGTTTTAAGTTTAACGTTTCTGTACATGTAACCCATGCCGTAAGGGGATTAATATACATTTGTGCCGCTGTAAAATCATCGATGGAATCAGGGATAGGGACTACAAAATCAGCTGATGTCTTCACATATTCTTGCCAAGTACCTTCCCCGCGTAACGGTAAAACACGTTTACCGATAAGGTCTCTAGTAACGCCCGCGCCAACATCTTCTACAATGCCGACACCTTCATAACCAGGTATGTTAGGTAAAGGAATTCTATGAGCGTACGCTCCGGTTATTGGAATTAAGTCAGATGGATTAATCGGCCTAACTAACATACGAACGAAAACTTCATTATCTTTTAATGGTTCTATATTTTTATATTCAACTTGTAATACATCTTTTGGGTTACCAAACTCATGAAATTGAATGTGTTTTCCGTGCAAGATAAACGCTCCCCCTTAGTTTGATTGGGTTAATTATAGCATTTTCAGTTTAAATGATTATTTCATTAGCACTAAATAAAAGGGAACAGAAAGTCATCGTTTATACTTTGAGGAGATTTTGATTGTGAAAATGTTAAAAATATACATTAGTTATGTAGCATTGTATGGATTGCTGAATAATAATCTTACATAAACATCAATGCATTTCGATATACAATATTTCGTATTTGTATTTGGTAATGAGGATGAAGAGGAATCAGTGACTTATCCCGCTATTTGTGGGAGTGGGGCTGTATGTAAAAGCCTTCACTTTATCAAAATGTAAGTTGCATCTTGTATAATGTAATGGTGGAGGTCAGATATGAAAAAAATAAGTTTAAATATAGATTTGGATACAAATGTATTGGAAGTGGTATTTATTCCAAGAAGGTTTATTATTTTATGGATTACACTCGTATATATAGCTTCAATGCTTTTAGAATTTCGTAATAATATTTTCTCTATGGATAGTTTTTTCTTTACAATAGTCATTGTTATTCATACTATTTTTCATTGGTATGCGAGTTCATTAAAAAATAGGCAATTGTTGTACTTCTTTTTTGTACAACTTTTCATTGTGTTTTTGGCTGCATTTATTGCAACAAATGCTTCGATAGCGATTTTTGTTGGATTAACTCCTATTTTAATCGCCCAAAGTTTATATGTTTATAACAATATATTTAAAGTAATGGCAGTTTTTACTCTTATGTATGCAATATTTTGTGCTGCAATTAGTATCAATTATGGTGTGAATAAATTAGCTATTCTTATCTCTATGTTTCTTTTAGTATTAGCAATTATTATTCCTTTTTCTTACATTAATAAGCAGCAATTTGATGCACGTAATCGTATACAGAGCTATATTCAAGAGTTAGAGTCTGCATATATGAGAGTGGAAGAATTGACATTAGCTAATGAAAGGCAGCGTATGGCAAGAGATTTACATGATACGTTAGCGCAAGGTTTAGCAAGCTTAATTATGCAATTGGAAGCAATAGATGCCCATATGCAAAAAGGGAATACAGGACGCTCTCAAGAGATTATGAAACAAACTATGATAAGAGCGAGACAAACTTTACATGATGCAAGGTTGGTTATTGATGATTTGCGTCATACTACTAATTCATTTAATGGAGCAGTAAAAGAAGAGGTTCAACGTTTTTCTGAAGCTACGTCTATACATGTGAGATTTACTATCCAAAGTCCACCGTATATTTCAAGCGTAGTAAAAGAGCACTGCTTATATGTAATTAGTGAATGTTTAACGAATATCGCAAAACATTCACAGGCAACAGATGTTCATTTAAAAGTTGAATATATCGATAACATTGAAAAACTTACTATAGAAGTTGAAGATAATGGAATTGGGTTTGACACTGGATATATCGGTAAGAATCCTGGACATTATGGTTTAATTGGTCTAAATGAGCGTGTTCGATTGATTAAGGGAGAAATACATATATTGAGTGAAAAGATGAAAGGTACGAAAGTGTATATTCAAGTGCCTATAAATAAAGAAGGAGATAGCCATGAAACATAACGTATTAATTGTAGATGATCATTTCGTTGTAAGAGAAGGTCTGAAATTAATAATAGAAACGAGTGATTCATTTCAAATTATAGGTGAGGCTGCAAACGGAGAAGAAGCCCTTTCTTTCATAGAAAAGAAGAAACCTGATGTCATTTTAATGGATTTGAATATGCCTAAAATGAGTGGTTTAGAAACAATTGAGGCTTTGAATGAAAAACAAAACCATACGCCGATTATTATATTAACTACTTATAACGAAGATGAATTAATGTTAAAGGGAATTGAGTTAGGGGCAAAAGGATATTTGCTAAAAGATACGGATCGAGAGAATTTGTTTCGAACATTGGAAGCGGCTATTCGAGGTGAGATTTTACTACAACCAAATATTATGGAAAAGATAGTGAAGTATAAAAGGAAAGAAGTACATGCTGATAAGGTTGCAGAAAATAACTTAACGGTTAAAGAATTGTTTGTGCTGAAAGCTATTGCGCGCGGATATAAGAATAAAGAAATTGCATTTGATATGGGAATAGCTGAGCGAACGGTAAAAGCATATTTAACAAATATATACAATAAATTAGGTGTTAATTCACGGTCAGAAGCAGTAGCTGTATCTATTGAAAGGAAGTTAATTCATTTTTAAAACATTATATATGCCCAATCGTACATTATAGGCTTGCCCTTTTGTACGATTTTTTTATTTCTTTCTCATGTTATGCTTCAGAAAGTATGAGAGATTTAAGAACAATCTAATTGCATTACAATTATAGACGTTTCTAATGTAGGAAAGGAAGAAGAATAATTAAATGGAAACTTTGCTTTTAATTCCTGTATTAATTTTCTTTATTTGGCTGCAAAGCAAACAAAGAAAATTAAACTGGATAGATATTATAACTTTTCTCATGATGATAGGGATTATTACTTATACGGCGCCGCAACAAATGACTAGGGATTTACAAGCAGAGTTACTGGCAGTTACGCTTATTTCTTTCGCTATTGGTGTTTGGCAAGGTGGGGGAATTACAGTCTGTTATGAGGATGAAATTTTATATATTACAAATGGAAAACAGTATTCCATTTCATGGATTCTCTTAATAATTGGCAACATAATTATTATTAATATATTTGAAGGTGGATTTACATTTAATGGATCGTGGTTTCTTTTGTGTGGTGTTGTCATTACATCTGGGGTGAAAAACAGTATTCTATGTGTTCTGTACAAATTAACAGTGCGAAATTGAATGGAAAACCAAAGCTATTTTCTTTTACCCCAACATAAAACGTATTGCTGTAAGTTCATTAAAAGACCGTAGTTGATAAAAAATGAGATGGAAGTATTGGAAGAATGGGGGAGTTAACGTAGATGTTTCTACCTATTACTACATTTGATAGGTTTAGTTGGCTGGGGAATGTTGCTTTCTCTTCAGAAAAGACTAGTAGGAATCGAGCGCTATCGAGGGCTGAAGAAAGCAATGTTAATTTGTGTGAAAATAAATGTAGAGATTCAGTTAATAATATTCATCAAAAAATAAATGTGGATGCTTTGGACTATAGTAATAATCGTATATTGGGCCGTGCAGAACCCCATTCAACAATTGTCATAACAAGTAGTGATATGTATGTTGGAAGCGGACGGGTTAATAAGTATGGAGAATTTAAAATATATACAAATGATTATCTGGAAGAGTATTTGGTACTAGAAATTCAGTTGATAATGGGCGGTTTCTATCAAGAAAGTATAACGGTAAAGTTAAGGTATGATGATTTCCTTTTTATTTAGTAAATAAAAAGGAAGCAACCGTAGTCGCTTCCTACATCTATTAAGCCGAAGCTTTCTTCATTCTCTCAAGTAAACTAGATAAAATATGTGTACGATAAGATTCTAGTTTTTTACCTTCGTAAGTACGAATCCCTAATTTTTTAAGTTCTTTTACATACCAACCTTTGCTTCCGAAATACATGTGATCGCTCCCCTTCAACTTTGTTTATTTGTCCTGATTGTACTTGGAGGTACGGGTAATATAATGAAGGAAATGAATTTCGCGCGAAAATGGTTAACTTTGTTGCAAAAGACATATATACTAAGGGTAGTATATAACGAGGTGGGCAAGACGTGATTATAGAGAAGCACGAAATTCAAATTGACCAAATTACGAGCGGTAAAGTGAATATCTTTACTTTCTATAGAAATAGAAAGCAAGTTGATGATCATTTTTTACGATTGCAAGAACCATCGCTTACAGCAAACTACTTCTTCCATTTTCATTTTGATGCAGAGAGCTTGCATCTTCTGCAGGAAGAATTTCCAGGCGTATATCCGTACGACCGTAGTGACACGATTCACGACTGGACGGAAAAGATGAAAGCGGAATTGCAACATCAGATCCAAACAGGAAAATGGAATAAGCGCGTACGTATCGGTAATCGTATTCTAGATGTGGCGTTTACGTGGTGTGACGAAGATATAGTAGAGTGAAAAAGAAGCGGATGACGCTTCTTTTTTTAGCGCTGGAATAAAACGAGCTTACCTGCAGAAGATGTGCAGCGATGTGTTTTTTCGTACAATCCTTTTTCTTGTAAAATAGATTCACCTTTTGCTTTCGCTTCTTTTTCAGTTGCTGCCTCGAATGATTCGTCTAATGCTTTTGAACCATCTTTTTCAAAGACTGTTAGAACGTATACTCCCATGAAAATTCCCTCCAATAATTAAAATCAGAATCTTATAACTATTTTGTCATAAATCACTAGAATATGCAAAGAAATATATGACATTGCGTGTTACAATAAAGTGAAACTTTAACTAGTGGGGAGTCTTTTCATCCCCACTAGTTATTAGTTGAACCAATCGGGTATTTATGGGCAGTTTACTTTCAGATTGGCTTCTTTGCCTACTGCCCGTTAATACGGGGTAAAGTGAAACTTTAACTAGTGGGGAGTCTTTTCATCCCCACTAGTTATTAGTTGAACCAATCGGGTATTTATGGGCAGTTTACTTTCAGATTGGCTTCTTTGCCTACTGCCCGTTAATACGGGGTAAAGTGAAACTTTAACTAGTGGAGAGTCTTTTCATCCCCACTAGTTATTAGTTGAACCAATCGGGTATTTATGGGCAGTTTACTTTCAGATTGGCTTCTTTGCCTACTGCCCGTTAATACGGGGTAAGGTGAAACTTTAATCAGTGGGGGATTTTTTATTTCCTGCTTATTACTAGTTTTCAACAATTGAGCATTTATTGTTTGTGTTCATGCGGATAAGATGAAACTTTTGAACTATAGAAAGGATCGTTATTTGTGAAACAAGTGAAGTTTATACATGCGGCTGATTTGCATTTGGATAGTCCGTTTAAAGGGATGGAAATGAATGTACCACAGTCTGTTTGGGAGAGAATGAAGCAGAGTACGTTTGAATCGTTCGAGCGTATTGTTGATAAAGCGATTCAAGAGCGCGTTGATTTCGTATTACTAGCCGGGGATTTGTATGATGCGGAGACGAGAAGTTTGAGGGCGCAAGTGTTTGTGCGTGAGCAAATGAAGAGACTTTCGCAGTACGATATTCCCGTTTTTATTATTCACGGTAACCACGATCATTTAGGGGGAAGCTGGGCAGCGATTGAGTTTCCGGAAAATGTTCACGTGTTTACGGAGCCTTATGTGGAAGAGAAGTCATTTTATAAAAATGGTGAGCTTGTAGCTTCTATTTATGGTTTTAGTTATTTGCAACAGGCGGTAACGGATAATATGACAGCGCAGTATACGAAAATGAGTGATGCGCCTTTCCATATTGGAATGCTTCACGGAAGTGTGGAAGGGGATGCAGAACATAATCGTTATGCACCGTTTCAAATTCGTGAGCTGAAAGAAAAGCCGTTTGATTATTGGGCTCTTGGTCATATACATAAACGTGAAATTTTAGCAGAAGAGCCGTACATTATTTATCCGGGTAATATACAAGGTCGTCATCGTAAGGAAACAGGGGAGAAAGGTGCGTACCTTATTGAACTTACGAAACAAGGAACGCATTGTTCATTTTTCCATACGGCGGATGTTGTGTGGGATGAGATTGAAGTTAGTATCGATGGACTTGAAACTGTTGATGATCTTATGACGAGCGCGTCAAGTGCGATGAATGAATGCAGAAGAGAAGAGGAAGGCACGCTTTTAACTGTCGTATTTACAGGGCAGGGGCCACTTTCTCCTTATTTGCGTGAAGACAAGCGCGTGGAAGAGATTTTTCATATTTTAGCAGCTGGCGAAGAGCGAAAAGACTTTGTGTATGCGATGAAGTGGAAAAATGAGACGGTTTCTTTTGCGGAAATTGAACGTTTGAAAGAAGAAAATCATTTCGTCGGTAGTGTGCTGAAAGAGTTAGAAGCTTTCACAAATATGGACGGAGTATTGCGCACCATTTGGACATCTCCTGTAGCACGTAATAGCATTGAAGCTTTTACGGAAGAAGAGAAGAAAGAGATTCAAAAGGAAGCGGAAAATATTATTTTAGAGCAATTATTCCAGCAAGAGAGGGATAAAAAATGAGAATTGAAAAACTCCATATTTATGGCTATGGAAAACTAGAAAATGTGGAAATGGATCTGTCAATGCTGACGGTGTTGTACGGTGAAAATGAAGCGGGAAAATCGACAATTCGCTCGTTTATGAAAAGTATTTTATTCGGTTTTCCGACGAGAGGACAGCGCCGTTATGAACCGAAAGAAGGCGGGAAGTATGGCGGAGCGGTCACTGTTCAAACAGAGAAGTACGGCCGTTTGAAAATTGAACGATTGCCAAAGACGGCAGTAGGCGCGGTGACCGTTTATTTTGAGGACGGGAAAACTGGCGGCGAAGATATTTTAAACGATATATTAAGCGGTGTGAATGAAAGCTTATTTGATTCTGTTTTTTCATTTGATATGCATGGTCTTCAAAATATTCATCAGCTCGGCGAAGCGGATATCGGCAATTATTTATTTTCGGCCAGCGCAGTAGGAAGTGATGCGTTATTGCAGTTAGATAAAAAATTAGAAAAAGAAATGAATCAGCGTTTTAAGCCGAGTGGTCGTAATCCTGAAATTAACGTGTCACTGCAAGAGATGAAGAAAATTGAGGAAAAGATGAAAGAGTGGCAAGGGAAGATTGGCACGTATGAAAAACAGGTCGAGCAGTTAAAAGAAAGTGAAGAGAAACTTGCTTCTGTTCGTGCGGAAAAAGAGTCAGCCGAAAGACGAAAGCAAGATTATGAAATATTAGCGGCGCTTGAGCCTCTCGTTATTGAAAAGAGTGCGCACGAGAAAGTGTTGAAAAGCGAGAACGGGCAGTTTCCTGTAAACGGAATGGCGCGCTATGAGGCGGTAAAGGCAAAGATAGAACCGCTCCAAGTACAAATAGATTCACTTCAAAAAAAGATAGAAACAGTGCAATCAGAAATTGATTCCACAGAAATAGATAAAGCATTTTTACAAAAAGAAAGTTACGTAGAAGAACTTCGTATGCAGCATATGTCTTATGAAAATGCACGCCAAGAAATGCGTGATATGACGGGAAGTATTGCGAATATAAAAGAAGAAATCGCAGAACTACAGCAACAAATTGGCGCTACTTTTGAACAAGAGACTGTTCTTTCATTTGATATAAGTTTAGCGACGAAAGAATTAATTACACAAACGGTGCAAAAAGCGAGAGAGTTAGAAACGCAAAAAACGCAGCTTGATGAACGTTTCAAAACGGCTCAGGAGCAATTAGAAGAGCAAGAAGAAAATATAAGACAAATCAGCCAGCAAATGTTAGCTGATGAAGAAAGAAATACGTTAGTTGAGAGAGAAAAATCATTTCAAGATGCGGCGTTTATCGGTATGGGCGCAGAGAGAATGAAGCATAAGTATGAGGAAAAAACAGGGGCGGCTATGCAAAAGAAAAAACAGTGGCAAAGAATTTGTCTTCTGTTACTTCCTATTAACACGCTTGTTTTATTCACGAGTCTATTTATAGATAACCGCGCGCTATTATTTATTAGTGTCATTGTTTTTGTAGGGATTGTTTTAGCACTCGTTTTATATAAAGATCCTTCGGGTGGATTACAAGAAGAGCTTCTTACTCTTCAGCAAAGTGCTGGCGGTCGTCAAAGTGAAGAGGCGATGTCCGTTCGTTATCAGTTAGAAAAGGATGAAGAGATTCGAAAGTTATTTGAGCGAGAGTCTTATAAATTACAACAAATGGAACGTGCTTATGATAAAGTCGTTTCATCGTATGAAGAATGGGAGAGAGAAACTTTCCAAATAGGAGAACAAGTAGATGCGTATAAAACGCGCTATATGTTCCCAGAATTTTATACGTATGCGCACATGTTGCCAGCGTTTGAGCGTATTGAAAAAATGCAGCAATTATATCGTGATTTAGAGAAGCAAAGTAAGCGGAAATCTTCATTGTATGAAATGATTTCGCACTTTGAGCATAAACTAGAAACTGTTATCGATAGCACGGAGTATAGCAATTTACATGAGGCGCAAAGTCGTATGCAAAATGAAAAAGAGAAGCGCCAAACTTGTAAGCAGCTGAAAGAGAAGCTGGCGGAATGGCAAGAAGAATATGAGTTCATGCAAGAGCAATTAAAACAACTACTAGTAGAGCGAGATGGGTTATGGCATATCGCAGAATCTACAGATGAAGAGATGTTTTTAGAAGCTGGAAAATTGGCAGAGAAACGTGAAGACGCGGATAAGCAAGTGGGGCGTTTATTACCTCAAATTGATTTGTTAGAACAGCGCTTAACGAGTTTGTCATTAGCTGAGCATTATGAGGCTGACGGTTATGATGAAAAATTAAAGCAAGAAATTACAGCCGCGCAAAGCTGTCTGGCGCAAGAGAAAGAACTGACAGAGCGTATTGCGAAGCATCGAATAGAAATTGCGAATTTAGAAGAAGGCAGTACGTATGGTGATTTACTACATGAGTGGGAAATGAAAAAAGCGCAAGTGCGTGAACAAGTGAAGAAGTGGGCTGCATATGCGGCCGCAAAGACAGTATTAACGAAAACGAAGCAATATTATCATGAAGTGCATTTGCCGCGTATTTTACAAAAATCCGAAGAGTATTTCGTGTATTTAACAGGCGGGAGATATAGTAAAATATTCTCACCGTCAGAAGCGGAACCTTTCATTGTCGAACGTAACGATGGTATGCGTTTTTACAGTCATGAACTAAGCCAAGCGACAGCGGAGCAGTTATATTTATCGTTACGATTTGCGCTAGCGAAAACGTTTGAGCATGACTATCCATTTATTATTGATGATAGCTTCGTACATTTTGACGCGGTAAGGACGAATCGAACGATTGAACTTATAAAAGAAATTGCGAAAGATAGACAAGTTATCTTCTTTACATGCCATGCGCATTTATTAACGTATTTTACAGAAAATGAGATTATAAAATTAACACGTAAGCGTAAAGAAAATGAGTTGTAGTATGCTATACTAAAAGTAACTGATTTGGTGGAGGAATTCGAATGAAAAAGAAAATTGTAGAATATGAAGTTGGTGAACAAGTCGATGTTTTCTTGTTAATTAAAACAGCGACAAAAGGTCTCGCAAGCAATGGCAAGCCGTTTTTAACAGTAATCTTACAAGATCCAAGTGGAGATATTGAAGCAAAGCTATGGGACGTATCGCCAGAAGTTGAGAAACAATATGTAGCAGAAACAATCGTTAAAGTAGCTGGAGATATTCTAAACTATAAAGGACGTATTCAATTACGTGTGAAACAAATTCGTGTTGCGAATGAGAATGAAGTAACAGACATCTCAGACTTTGTAGAAAAAGCTCCAATAAAAAAAGAAGATATGGTTGAGAAAATTACGCAATACATATTTGAAATGAGAAACCCGAACATACAGCGTCTAACAAGACATTTGTTAAATAAGCATCAAAACGAATTTTTAGAATATCCAGCAGCGACGAAAAATCATCACGAGTTCGTATCTGGACTAGCTTACCATGTTGTATCAATGTTAGATTTAGCGAAAGCTATCTCGGCTCTGTACCCATCGTTAGATAAAGACTTACTATATGCGGGCGTTATTTTACACGATCTTGGTAAAGTATTTGAGCTATCTGGACCAATTTCTACGACGTATACGTTAGAAGGAAATTTACTAGGCCACATTTCTATCATGGTGAACGAAATTGGTAAAGCAGCAGAGGAACTACAAATCGATGCAGAGGAAGTATTAATCCTTCAGCACATCGTCCTTTCCCATCACGGAAAAGCAGAATGGGGTAGCCCAAAACCACCATTAGTGAAAGAAGCAGAAATTCTGCACTACATCGATAACTTAGATGCAAAAATGAACATGATGGACCGCGCATTAGGACGCACAAAACCAGGTGAATACACTGAGCGTGTCTTTGCTCTTGATAATCGTTCGTTCTATAAGCCGACGTTCCATAATTAAGATTGTGAATAGAATGGCCTCATTAAGTGTGGCATGACAATAAAATTGTTTAAAAAGATGGTGTGAAATTAAGTTTTCACACCATCTTTTATTGCCCTGATAAGGGAAGACACTGCAAATAGCTTTAAAAACCATTATTTATTCCTTGATGAGGAAAGAAATAATGAGAGAAAAAGATGTAAATCATACGGCAAATTTATATTCCATTAGCTCGTGTAAAGCTAATGGATGAGGATCTGTTGTCAATAAAAAAACGGATCTTAAACAAAACAACCCTTTTGCATATCATGTGATGCAAGGGAGGCAAGAGAACGTGTTCGTTGATTGGAAATCTTTTGTAGAGTATTCTAAATATAGAGTTGTATTAGGAATATTCTTTTAAGGAGAGTGATTACTTTATGCTAGGAAAATGGATGGATAAAGTAAGAGAACCTAGATGTATACACAATTATAAATTTATTAAAACTCAGGATAGTGAAAATTTTAAAACAGGGCAGATTGGGACAGCTAATATTTATAAGTGCGAAAAATGTGGTAAAGAAAAGGTTGATTATAAATATAACAGTGATATAAATAGTGATTTTTGGAATATATAAAATAAATCATTTAATGAAACAGAGAATTACTAATATTAATTATTCGCTAAAATTACAATTTATTGTAAGGATATTTGGCTATTAAAGAATTTTAATAGCCTATGATTAGTTCATTGATTGTGGGCTATTTATTTTGGCGAGTGAAAAGGTTTTATTACCAGTAGATATGAAAATAATTACGCCACAAAACATATAGCATTTTAAACTAATACTGAGATATTAAAAAATATCTCGAATTCAAGATAATTTACTTGCTTTTTAATCACTTGAGTTGTAAAGTGATAGTAACGAAAGGAATTATTACTTTCGAACGAATCGTTTTACACAGTGAATTATTTTTTTAACTATCACTTGACTGGTAAAATGAACTGATTACTTTTATAAATACGCGCTTTGTTGACCAGCGAGCAAAAATAAAACAGTTAAATATAAATTAAAACTATTGGAGGAATATAAAATGAACCAATTAAAAGGAATACACCACGTTACAGCGATTACAAGTAGTGCAGAAAAGAACTATGAGTTTTTCACTCACGTTTTAGGAATGCGTTTAGTTAAAAAAACAGTAAACCAAGATGATATTCAAACGTATCATTTATTCTTTGCAGATGATAAAGGTAGTGCAGGAACAGATATGACTTTCTTTGATTTTCCAGGCGTTCCTAAAGGTGTACACGGTACAAATGAAATTTCAAAAACTTCATTCCGTGTTCCAACTGACGCAGCGTTAGCGTATTGGGTGAAACGCTTTGACCGTCTCGAAGTGGAACATACAGGCATTAAAGAGCAATTTGGTAAGAAAACTCTTTCATTTGTTGACTTTGATGATCAACACTATCAATTAATCTCAGATGAATTAGATAACGGGATAGAATCAGGTACACCGTGGCAAAACGGTCCAGTTCCATTAGAATATGCAATTACTGGCTTAGGACCTGTATTTATTCGTATCGCGAACTTTAGTTATTTCAAAGAGGTGCTAGAAAAAGTTCTATTATTTAAAGAGATTGATCAAGAAGGAGAGTTCTACTTATTTGAAGTGGGTGAAGGTGGAAACGGTGCCTCTGTCATTGTAGAACATAATACGGTTCTTCCCGAAGCACAACAAGGTTTTGGTACAGTGCATCATGCAGCATTCCGTGTAGAAGATCGCGCTGTATTAGAAGAGTGGATTGAGCGACTAAGTCGAGTTGGACTCCCTTCATCTGGTTATGTAAATCGTCACTTCTTTGAGTCATTATACGCAAGAGTTGCGCCGCAAATTTTATTCGAGTTTGCAACAGATGGCCCTGGTTTTATGGGAGATGAGCCATACGAGACACTTGGAGAAAAATTATCTTTACCTCCATTCCTAGAGCCAAAGCGTGAAGAAATCGAAAAATTAGTTCGTCCGATTGATACAGTGAGAAGTACGAAGGAATTTATTAAAGAGTAAAAATAGAGATAATAAGTAGAAGAGCAAGTAGTTTTAGCGAATCGCTGGAATTGCTTGCTTTTTTATTTGGTCTATAAATTTTTCTGAAAAATGTTTCTCAAGTTTTACAAATAGAAATATTTGGTATAATTCATTTAAATTATAAATTTTCTGACAATTATTTTTCAATACATAGAAAAGGGGTGATAATATACAATTTGGATAATTGTATAAATATCCAAATTTTGTAAGTTTGGAGAAAAGGGGATGCGAAGGTATGGGAACAGATGTAGTAACGAAGGAGCAAATGAAACATTCTTTAGATAATTGGTATCGTGTAATGTTGCAGCAAAACATAGAGAAAGCAACGGAAATGAAAGAAGAAATTGATAGTACGATTAGTGGGTTGGACGTGGATCAGGATGTATTGCTTTATCATACATTATTGAATTTTAGATATGATGCATTAGTTGATTGGATTTCAATTAGAGAAGATAGTTTTGATAAAGTGGAATCTTTCGAAATTCCGGAAGAAGGCTTTCTAGCGTATTACTATCATTTTTTTAAAGGATTTCATTGCACATTAATTTCAAATTATAACGAAGCGAAAGAACAGTATGAACAAGCTGAGAAGCTATTGAAATATATTGCAGATCCGATAGAGCATGCGGAGTTTAATTATCGGATGGGGAATTTCTATTATCAAAAATATGACCAAGTTCATGCAATAGATTACTTGAATAGAGCCAAAGCGGCATTTTTGAAATATCCAGGCTATGAAATAAAAGTAGGATTATGTGAAAATGCTTTTGGACTATGTTGCGTAGACATAGATCACTATGAATTAGCGGAAGAGAACTTTAATGCTGCTATGGAAGTATTGCAAAAAGCAAATCAAAAAAAATATATGCTAATGGTTCGACATAATTTAGCTTGGCTTTATGCCAGTCAAAACCTTTCAGAATTAGCGATTCGCCATATATCTGAGGTGACAAAAAATTACCCAGAACATTTTAAAGCCTTGTTTGTAGAAGCACGTGAACATTACAAATTAGGAGAATATAATTTAGCGAATCCAATTGTTGAAAAAGGTTTAAATATTTGTATTGATTTAGGTGAAAAAGAATTTCAACATCGGTTTAAAATTTTGAAAGAACTCAATGGAAATTCTTCTATATCAATTATTGAAGATGTAATTTTAAAAGGCCTTTCTTATTTTGAGAGAGAAAGATTATGGGATTGTATTCAAGAATACACTGAAATTTTAGCAATGAAATTTTATGAGGTTGATGATTATGTTAAGGCAAGTAAATATTTTTATATGAATAATAAGGCTCAAAAAAATATATTGGAAAAGGGAGCGTTAAACTAATGAAGAAATTTCGTTTAGCTATTGTTGGGGCTGCATTAGTAGGGGGATTATCAATTGGATTCAATAGTTCTTTTACAAATCAAGCTGTAAATATAGGTGACACGGGAGGGGCACCAGCAAGACCAGACTACGTTAATATAGGTGACACGGGAGGAGCGCCAGCAAGACCAGACTACGTTAATATTGGTGATACAGGTGGAGCACCTGCAGATAATAGAGGAGACGGCGGAGTAAGCCAACTCTAATAACAAAGAAAGGGACTTCAACATGAAGTCCCTTTCTTTGTTATTAGGACATGTAGAGAAAAGAATTGACTTACTTTAAATGTGTAACTATAATAGTTACAAAGTAACCATCACTAATGGCAGTGAGTAATATTTTTTTAGTATAATTGTAACTGTCATGGTTACAATTAAAAACAATCATAAAACAACCAAATAATGTAAAAACTTTAAATAGCAACAAGAGAAAGGAGACGGGAATTTTGAAACGGTTTAAATTTTATTTTATTAGCGGTATTGTTCTTGTTTTATTAATAGTATGTAACTTCGTTGATAAGCCGATTGCGAAGGTTGAAGAAGTGAAAGATACTGTGATGATGAGGCTGAATACGAAAGAGAGTATGGCGCAGATTGATGGGCAGACGATTTATTTTAAGCAAATTGGTGAGGGGAAACCGCCTTTACTTATGCTTCACGGGTTCGGTGGTTCTTCAGATGGGTTTAATGATATTTATCCGGAACTTGTAAAGGACCATACGATTATTGCGGTTGATATTTTAGGGTTTGGGCGTTCTTCTAAACCAATTGATTTTCAGTATTCGTTTCCCACGCAAGTGAATTTATATTATAAGTTAATGAAGAAGCTCGGATACGATCAATTCGCAGTACTTGGTCATTCGATGGGCGGAGAGATGTCTCTAAATTTAGCGTATTTATATCCGGATGCAGTAACGCATCTCGTTTTAGCGGATTCTACAGGAATAGAGTCTTTCCAGCAAAAAGAAAGTTATGAAGTGCCGCCACTATCGACAGACTTACAAACTGTAACAGAGATTACGGATTATAATAAAAATGAAGTGAAAAATAGTCGCGATGATAAAGAGCATTATGATCAGCTTACGAAAATGAGAGAGCGCCGCATTGCGATGGAAGCAGATAAAATTAAGGTACCGACTTTAATTATATGGGGACGACACGATAAGAGTGTTTCTTGGAAAAATGGTGAACTGTATCATGAGCTATTTGCAAATAGTACGTTCCATATCATTGAAAAAGGATACCACGCACCGTTTCGCCAGGAACCAATCGAGTTTATGGAATATGTACAAGCGTTCTTCGCGAAGAATCCACAATAAAATTTAAGCATAAATCCACTTCTTTCCTCATAAAGTGAAACTAATAAGGCTTGTCTAAGGAAAGGGATGAACGAAAGTGGAAACTTTACCATGGTGGATTTATCTTGTAATCATTGGGATCGTATTGAGTGGCTACATGGTTTTATATACTTCGAAAAAAGAGCAAGAGATGGATAATGATTTTATCGAAAAAGAAGGCGAAGTATATATGAAGCGTTTAGAAGAAGAGCGAGAGAAGCGGAATCAGGATAGTGATAAAGATTCGGTATTGCTTTAATAGAAATTTTGACAGGCTACCGACTAGTAGAACTTTACATCTAGCTGGTAGCCTTTTTTGCTGGAGGAGCAGTATATGTTCATCAAGCTAAGCTTATACAAGTTGAATTTTACATGTATACAATATTCATCATGAACTTTTATTGATGGTATTTATATATTTTTTACTCATAAGAATGGAACTAGCGCAGTATTTACTGGGGGGATTAACAATGCATAGGGATGAAACATCATTACATCCTGATACAGGTGTTACATCTGTAATGTTTGTTGAGCGTTCATTAAATGAAATTCGTTTTTGGTCTAGAATCATGAAGGAGCATTCTTTTTTTCTTCGCTTAGGGTTTAGATGTGAGGATACTCAACTAATTGAAGAGGCTAATCAATTTTATCGATTGTTTGAACATATCGAACAAATAGCGCATTCCTATACAAATGAAACAGATCCTGAGCAAATAAAAAGATTTAATTCAGAAGTACAACAAGCCGCAACTAATATTTGGGGATTTAAACGAAAAATTTTAGGATTAATTCTCACATGTAAATTGCCAGGACAAAATAACTTTCCGCTTTTAGTTGACCATACAAGTAGGGAAGCTGATTATTTTAGAAAACGTTTAATACAATTAAATGAAGGTAAATTAGATGCTCTTCCTGATGCTATTATTAAAGAAAATGTTTTCTTTTTAAGGATTATGGCAGACCATGCTAAATTTATTGGTCATCTTCTTGATCCATCGGAAAGAAAGCTTGTAGACACAGCACGGAATTTTAGCAATGATTTTGATGAATTGATGTATCAAGCAATTGACTTAGAATCTATGAAACCACAATCCCAAACAGTCCCTCTTTTAGATCAATTTTTAGATCAAAATCGTGTGTCGGTTACATCTCTTCGGGATTTTAAGAAAACAGCACGTGATTTAATTGAGCAATGTAAAATAAAGAGTATCATTCATCCATTATTAGCAGACCATGTTTTCCGTGAAGCTGATAGATTTCTTGAAATAATTGATATGTTTGATGTTCATCTTACAAATATTCAATCCCAACCTAGATATTAGAAGATAAGGAAAGATAATATTTTACTTTCAGCTGAGAAGTTAACAATTTATTGTTAGCTTCTTTTCTTTGTGAATAAAATTTCTTTTCATTTAGTAAATTTCCCTTCAAAGACTACATAAATCCCTTTGACCAAATATGTAATTCTCTGTAAAATGATATATATGGAAAGATTATGAATATACAGGAAATCTATGGATAGTAGATTCTAATAAATTATTCGGGGGGATTTATTAGTTAAGTATATTAACTTGTTTGCACTGAATTTTACACATAAAGGGGTATTAGTAATCATGAAAGCAAAGAAATTAGTAAGTTTAGCGTTACCAGTTATGTTATTGAGTGGTTGTATTACAATTGAAACTGATGGTAAGAAAGCTGAACCAAAGAAAGAAGAAACGCAAAAGGTAGAGAAAGAGAGTAAGGCTGCTGAAAAAGAGAGTAAGTCAACGGATAGCAAGAAAGAGGATAGCTTATCTGTAGCGAAAGGTGAAGATACAAACAGTAGTTCATCAAGTAGTCAACAAAGTTCTTCTTCAAATAATTCTACTTCTTCTAATTCTTCAACTGGTAAGGTAACTGGTTCAGATGTTGAAAGGTACAAGGCAGATATTATAAACAGTGCCACTCAAATTGAAGATACAATGAAATTAATTGAAGGAATAGCAGATTCAGACGTAAAATCATACAAACAAAAGAAAAGTGAAGTACAACTGAGTTTAGGTGGAGCAAAGGCAACCGCAACGAAATTGAAGAATCTACAAGCACCTCCTGAGTTACAAGGAGAACAGGCGAAGATAAAGCAGTCGATGGAACTGTATGCGGATTGTTTTCAACTTCTCTTTGATGCATTAGACCAAGAAGACGAGAGTAAAATGCATCAATCATTAAGTAAAGCACAAGAAGGCTCAAAACTGTTTGAAGAAGCAGCGAAGAGTATCGGTAGCAAAACTAACTAAGAATAAATTACTTAAAGGGGTATGAGGTATGAAAGTGAAAAAACTAATAGCTGCTGCAGTTCCAGTTGCCATATTATTAAGTGGTTGTGTTACAGTAAAAGATTCGGAAAATAAAGAAGAAAAGACAGAAGAAACAAGTAAATCTAAGGCTGCTGAAACGAAAGAAAAATCAACTAATTCGAAAGAAGAAAGTAAAGATGTTCAAAAGGTTCGAGTTTTAGATGAAGATTATGCACAATATTTATTAGATATTGAACAGGATATGTTAAGACGATTTGATTACTATGATGCTTCTGTAAGAGATTTGAGAAATGGAAGTAAATCAAAAGCTGAGGTATTAGATAGTATTAAAGACATCTATAAAGTATTTGATAAGATAGAGAAGATTTACGCACCGCAAAAACATAAAGAAGAACAAAAAGAGATTGAAAAAGCGACAGGTAAACTAAGAGAAACATTCGGTGAAATAGAGAAGTTATTCAACGATAAAGGCTTCAGCTTAGAGACCGATAAGGAAATCTTAAATAAAGCAAATGCAAAACTAGAGGAAGCAAAACGTATTTGGAAACCTACATTCGATAAGTTAAGATCCGAGATAAAAGGTGATACAGCCACAGAAAAATCTACTAGTACAACAAGTAGTTCTATATCGACAAACCCAACTACTGATAGTCAGGCTCAAACAGATAAAAGCCAAGCTAAAACGGGGGTATTTGTAGGTACAGTTGGTACAAGTGAAGAGTTAGGAATTAGTTATGGAAACATGGAGAAGAACATCAAAGATGGGACTGAGATTATTGGTAACTGGGGTATTGATTACGGTAGTGGCATAAAAACTACGTTAGTACTAAAAGGTGATAAAACATTTGAGTCCTATGCGAACGGTTCTTATCCGAATAAAGATAACTACTTAACAGGAACATATGCGGTAGATGTTCCATCATTCCAGTTATCTTTAAAAATAACAAAAGCAGTTAAAGACGGTCAAGAAGTAAAGCTAACAAATGATAGTATGATGTATAAATTACAAAACTATGATGGAAACACATTACAAATTTATCATATGGACGATAACGTTCGTATTCGTTATGCAAAACAATAAATAGTTGGCAAAAAACTCTGTAATAAATTTTACAGGGTTTTTTGTTAGTTCTAATTGTATTTCTTCATTAATTTCCCTGGCGCTATTCATATTAGTATAAGTTGAGAAATCAACAAAACGATTTTCTTTTTGGAGAATGATAAGGATTCGGTTTTATTATAATTAGGGGAGAGTGGATAACGTATTGTTATCCACTTTTTTTATTTCCTAAAATATATCAACGATTTTTTCAATATATCGACTTACTGACACAAAGCGACAATGTTAAGAAGCACGATTATTGTTCGGGAAATTATTATAGAAGAAAAGCATATGAAATCGACATGATGCATAGCGTCATTTTTAGATGTAACGCACAAGTTGCACAACCTATGCAACGATAACTAGCTTTACTCTTCATCATTTATTTGACCATACTAGACATAGAGAGGTGATAAACACAGTATGATTTTTAGTGAACGTTTAAAAGAAGAAAGGGAAAAAGAAATTGGTCGCAAAATGATTTGGCTGAAAAAATTCATGTAAGTAGGCAGTCTGTTTCGAAATGGGAGACGGGAAAGAACTATCCGAGCATTGAAATTATTATTCATTTAAGTGATCTGTTCGGTATTACAATTGATGAGTTATTGAGGAGTGATGAAGAGTTGACGCAAAAAGTAATTGAAGATAGTAAACAATTAGCGCATCCAAAATGGAAGGTGTTCTTTGATGGTCTATTCATGCTGGGTGTATTTTTGTTTATTACAAAAATCGTTGTATGGGCGTTAAATAAGTTTGCCGGAGCAAGCATTACAATTGTCGCAGATGCACCATATGTAATGAATTTTTTACCGCTCCTATTAATGATTATAGGTGGTACGGTTTCTGATAAGTTGAAGAAAATATATAGATAAGAGAAAGATTTGTAAGAAATCCCCTACACTAGCTGTTCTTTTCACCCAAATTGTGTACTATAAAGGATAGATAGGAAGGGGACGTTTAGAATGGAATTTCATGAGCAAAAGATTTTGCCGGCAGTGAGGCAAATTAAAGATTTGGAGAAGCTATTACATAGTTCGTATGAGTATATTGTTATTTTAGATATTCATGTCGGTCAATTGAAGAGTGTTGTGTCGCTCGCGAAGCAGCATAATAAAAAAGTATTTTTACATGTGGATTTGATCCATGGATTACAAAGTGATGGGCATGCGACGGAGTTTTTATGCCAAGAATATAAACCGTACGGGTTATTATCGACAAAGGCGAGCGTAATTATGAAGGCGAAGCAAAAAGGTGTCGTCTCCATTCAACGCATCTTTTTAATTGATTCTAGCGCAATGGAAAAGAGCTGTAATTTGCTAGAAAAGACGAAGCCGGATTATATAGAGGTGCTTCCTGGTGCGTTAACGGGTGTCATTGCTGAGGTGAAAGAGCGTACAGGTGTACCAATTTTAGCAGGTGGTTTTATTCGAACGGTAGAAGACGTTGAAAGAGCGTTAAATGCTGGTGCGACAGCAATTACGACATCGAAAAAAGAACTATGGAAACATTACCAAAAAAAGTGACGAAAATGTGAAAAAATTCTGTTGACACCGCTTTCATTAAAGGTTAACATTATAGACAAGTTAATAAACGTGACGGAGAAAAGAAGAGATCCACATTTTATTGTTTCTATATATATTATATAGAAGCATGTAAGCTGTGGATCTTTTTCTTTTGAAAAAAAACGAATGGCCATTCATTTTACCTCTATCACTTTTCGAAAGCATTTAAATTGATTGTGGAGGGATTTTATGTCAGCATTTTTAGGGGAATTAATAGGGACTGCATTGTTAATCTTACTTGGTGGCGGCGTTTGCGCTGGTGTAAGTTTAAAGAAATCGTTTGCGAAAGATTCTGGTTGGATTGTAATTACAATGGGTTGGGGTCTAGCGGTTGCTATGGCAGCGTATGCAGTTGGATCAATTAGTGGGGCACATTTGAATCCGGCTTTAACGATAGGACTTGCGTTTAAGGGAGCGTTCCCATGGAGTGATGTACCTATGTATATCGCAGCACAAATGATTGGGGCAATTATCGGGGCAGTTCTTGTATATTTACATTACTTACCACACTGGAAAGAAACAGAAGATCCAGGAACAAAGTTAGGTGTATTTGCAACAGGTCCAGCAATTCCGAACACATTTACAAACCTTTTAAGTGAAATGATTGGAACATTCGTTTTAGTATTTGGTATATTAGCAATTGGAGCAAATAAATTTGCAGATGGTTTAAATCCATTTATCGTTGGTTTCTTAATTGTAAGTATTGGTTTATCATTAGGTGGAACAACAGGATACGCAATCAACCCAGCTCGTGATTTAGGTCCGCGTATTGCACACTTCTTCCTTCCGATTGCAGGAAAGGGCGGTTCAAACTGGAAGTATGCATGGATCCCAGTAGTTGGTCCAATTCTAGGTGGATCACTTGCAGGATTATTCCATCAAGTTGTATTTGAAGGAAAACAAAATTCAGCACTTATTTATGTGATTATTACAACTGTGATTGTATTAGCAATCTCTTATATGACAAGTAAAAAAAGTGAAGCTACTACAAATAGTAGAAAAGTAGCATAGGGGGAAACTGATATGAAAAAATATATTCTTTCATTAGACCAAGGAACAACAAGCTCACGCGCAATTCTTTTCAATAAAGAAGGAAACATCGTTCATTCAGCTCAAAAAGAGTTTACACAACATTTTCCAAAGCCAGGCTGGGTTGAGCATAATGCACAAGAAATTTGGGGATCCATTTTAGCAGTTATCGCAACTTGCTTAAGCGAAGCAGATGTGAAGCCAGAACAAATCGCTGGTATCGGTATTACGAACCAACGTGAAACAGCGGTTGTATGGGATAAAACGACTGGAAAACCAATTTATAACGCAATCGTATGGCAATCTCGTCAAACAGTTGAAATTTGTGATGAGTTAAAAGAAAAAGGTTATAGCGAGATGGTTCGCGAAAAAACAGGTCTTTTAATTGATGCATACTTCTCTGGTACGAAAGTAAAATGGATTTTAGATAACGTTGAAGGTGCAAGAGAAAAAGCAGAAAACGGCGAGTTATTATTCGGAACAATTGATACATGGCTTGTATGGAAATTGTCTGGCGGGAAAGCACACATAACAGATTACTCAAATGCATCACGCACATTAATGTTTAACATTCACGACTTACAGTGGGATGATGAGCTTCTAGACATGTTAACAGTACCAAAGAGCATGCTTCCAGAAGTACGTCAATCATCTGAAATATATGGAGAAACAATTGATTATCACTTCTTCGGTCAAAATGTACCGATCGCAGGTGTAGCTGGTGACCAGCAAGCAGCATTATTTGGACAAGCTTGTTTCGGTGAAGGTATGGCGAAGAACACTTACGGAACTGGTTGTTTCATGTTAATGAACACAGGCGAAAAAGCAGTAGCTTCTGAGCATGGCCTATTAACAACAATTGCATGGGGTTTAGATGGTAAAGTGAATTACGCATTAGAAGGAAGTATTTTCGTAGCTGGTTCTGCAATTCAGTGGTTACGTGACGGACTGCGTATGTTTAAAGATGCGAGCGAGAGCGAAGTGTACGCTAGCCGTGTTGAATCAACTGAAGGTGTATACATAGTACCGGCATTCGTAGGACTAGGTACACCGTATTGGGATAGTGAAGTACGCGGCGCTATGTTTGGTGTAACACGCGGTACGACGAAAGAGCATTTCATTCGTGCAACGCTAGAATCTTTAGCATACCAAACGAAAGATGTACTATGCGCAATGGAAGCAGATTCAGGTATTGAACTAAATACATTACGCGTTGATGGCGGAGCAGTTAAAAATAACTTCTTAATGAAGTTCCAAAGTGATATTTTAGACGTTCCTGTAGAGCGTCCAGTGATCAATGAAACGACAGCTTTAGGTGCAGCATACTTAGCTGGTCTTGCGGTTGGATACTGGAAAAACCAAGATGAAATTAAAGCACAGTGGCATATGGACAAACGCTTTGAACCAACGATGGAAGCGGAAACAAGCGAAGAGCTATATGCTGGATGGAAAAAAGCAATTGAAGCAACTAAAGCTTTCAAATAATCATAAACAGTGTTATAATGATGACAAGTTAATAATTCGGTAGGAGATTTGGAGAGACCACAACACGCTATAGAGGCGAAATCTATAGCGGAGCTTGTGGTCTCTTTTTTCGTTATCAAAGGGAGGAATTACCATGAAATTTTCAAGTAAACAACGTAAAGACGTATTAAATGGAGTAAATAAACAAGAGTTAGATGTGATCGTAATTGGTGGAGGTATTACTGGTTCTGGTATTGCATTAGATGGGGCAACACGCGGTTTATCAACGATTGTGTTTGAAATGCAGGACTTTGCAGCAGGTACATCAAGTCGTTCAACGAAACTTGTACACGGCGGTTTACGTTATTTAAAACAACTTGAAGTGAAAATGGTAGCAGAGGTGGGGAAAGAGCGTGCGATCGTATATGAGAACGGTCCCCATGTAACAACACCGGAGTGGATGTTACTTCCGTTCCATACAGGCGGCACGTTCGGGTCATTCAGTACATCAATTGGTCTTCGTGTATACGACTTTCTAGCAGGTGTAAAACGAAGCGAGCGCAGAAAGATGTTTAACCGTGAAGAAACGCTAAATAAAGAGCCTCTTGTAAAACAAGAAGGATTAAAAGGCGGCGGTTACTACGTAGAATATCGTACAGACGATGCGCGTCTTACAATTGAAGTAATGAAAGAAGCGATTGAACATGGTGCGAAAGCTGTTAACTACGCAAAAGTAGACAGTTTCTTATATAAAGATGGAAAAGTATGCGGTGTACGTGTAATCGATTTACTAGACGGAGAAGTGTATGAAGTTTACGGTAAGAAAATTGTAAACGCAGCTGGTCCTTGGGTAGATACACTTCGTGAAAAAGATAACTCTAAAAAAGGGAAAGTACTTCAGTTATCAAAAGGTGTGCATTTAGTAATTGACCAAAAACGTTTCCCATTAGGGCAAGCAATTTACTTTGATACACCAGATAAACGTATGGTGTTCGCGATTCCTCGCGAAGGAAAAACGTACGTAGGTACAACAGATACGTTCTATGATAAAGACGCAGCTGTACCGCACATGACAACAGAAGATCGCACATATATCATTAATGCGATTAATTACATGTTCCCAAGCGTGAAAATTACAGAAAAAGATGTGGAATCAAGCTGGGCTGGTGTACGTCCGCTAATTTATGAAGAAGGTAAGAATGCATCTGAAATTTCTCGTAAAGATGAAATTTGGACTTCTGAATCTGGTTTAATTACAATCGCGGGCGGTAAATTAACAGGATACCGCAAAATGGCTGAAATGGTAGTAGACTACGTAACGAATCTATTACAAAAAGAAGGCCATAGCGCATATAAGAAGAGCGATACGAAACATATGCCAATCTCTGGTGGTCATGTAAGTGGTTCACACGGATTCCCGGCATTTGTTGCGAAAAAAGCAGGCGAAGGTACGAAATATGGTTTAACGACAGCACAAGCGGAAAAATTCGCGAAATTCTACGGCTCTAACGTTGACGTACTGTTTGACTTAGCGAAAAAACATAAAGACGAAGCGAAAGAATACAACATGCCGCTAGACGTTCTAATCCCACTTGTATACGCAATGGATTACGAAATGACAGCGAAACCAGTTGACTTCTTCGTACGCCGCAGAGGCGCTGTATTCTTCAACATCCACTGGGTATACGAGTGGAAAGAAGCAGTAATCAACTATATGGCTGCGAAACTAGGCTGGAGCAAAGAAGAGCAAATGAAATACACAGTTGAATTAGAAAAAGCGTTAAGAGATGCTGTAATTCCTGTAGATCAACAAGAGCAAGCAGCTGCGTTAGCTTAAAAATAAACCGCGTGAGGGAGAGCCCTCGTGCGGTTTTTTGTTTTATTATATTTGTATAGAGTGTACTGAAATTAACTGAGTGTAGATTTTTGTTGCTTAACAGGATATGAATACGAAAGGTATAATAAGTATTATTATACCGTTTGAATAACTTAACAATTGTAGTAGTGTATTGGAGTTGAAATGAATCAATTTATTAATTTGCTTCTACAGTTAGGATTTATTGAGCAGGATTAATTTAAAGAGGTGAATGGAATGAATACTAATGTTCAAAAAGAGTTAAATCAATTAGTGGATAAAATGACTTCCTCTCTTTCTGATGTTAATAAAATTATTTTATTTGGGTCTCATGCTTACGGTATGCCTAATGAGGATAGTGATTTTGATTTGTGTGTAGTTGTTGATGGTATTGGTAAGAGGAAAAGAGAAGCCTTAAAGAAATTGAATTTAAGTATATTCGATGTAATGAAAACACCAGTCGATTTACTTGTTTACGGTTCTGAAGAATTTAATGAGCGTTCTGGTAATCCTGTAACAATGGAATACAAGATTGCTGAAGAAGGTAAGGTATTGTATGAAAAATTTCAGTGAGGCAAATTTATGGTTTGAAATTGCAGATTCAGATCTTAGAGCTTCTAATCATTTATTGTCTTTAATGCCTATTCCTTTTGCAATTATCTGTTATCATTGTCAACAGTGTGCTGAGAAATATCTAAAGGGGTATTTAACGTTTAAAGGAACTCATCCACCTAAAACGCATAATTTATTGCTGTTAGTAAAGGGATGTGCTGAATTTAATATGGAGTTCAATGATTTAATAGATGATTGTGCAGAGTTAAATAGTTATGCGATTGAAGTCAGATATCCTTATTTTGAAGAACTTAATAAAACAGACGTATCGCAAGCTATAAAAAGTGCGGGGAATATTAAAAGTTTTGTTTTAGAAAAAATTAAATAGTAGAGGATGAGCAAAACGGTATGGACATTTCCAACCGTTTTTTTATGAATTTATAAAACTTTTCCATACAGTGCGTCGTCTAATAAATGGGAAGGAGGAAATGATGTGGATGAATTAACGGTAGAAGCGTTTGAAATAGAAGATAAGGAACTCCTTATCGATGAAATAATGAACAAGTATGGACAAGAAGTCTTACAGCTTGTGTATTCATATGTGAATAATAAAGAAGTCGCTGAGGATTTAACGCAAGATATATTTGTGAAATGTTATAAAGCTCTTCATACATACAAAGGGAAATCGAATGTGAAAACGTGGTTGTGGAGAATTGCGATTAATCAATGTAAGGACTACATGAAAAGTTGGTATAACAAAAAGGTGATCGTGACAGAGGATGAAGCTGCTTATATTGGGGTTCAAAATGATAGTGTCGAACAAACTGTTATTCAAAATGCGAAGGACCGTGAACTGGCTTCTGCAGTAATGAATTTACCGATAAAATATCGAGAAGTCATTTATCTATTTTATTATGAAGAACTATCAATTAAAGAGATTGCTATTGTAATAGAAGTGAAAGAAAACACGATAAAAACGAGACTGAAAAAAGCGAAGGAGCTTTTGAAGAAAGGATTGGAGGAATAATCAAATGGAAGATCGATTAAAAGGCCTGCGAAAATCAATGGAGAATACAACGTTTAAACATTTGAGTTTTTCTGATCAACACCGAAAGCGGGTGCGCGAAAAAATCAATGCATCACACGAAAAGGAAGAGGACATCTCGTTAGCCATTTTACAACTCCTCAGTAATGAAAAAACAGGATACGAATTGTCACAGCTACTACGAGGGAGAGGGATTCGAAAATTCGAAGGGAATGAAGGGTTTTTATATACTGTATTACATCGTCTAGAACAGAATCGTTTTATCCAATCAAGTTGGGATCATTCAGGAGCTAAATATTATCAATTAAATGATAAAGGAAGAAAGATGCTGCGAAAGGCAGAAAAAGATTCTACGAAGGCACGGTTTATATTAAAAGGATTAGTACAGGAGTGAGATAAAATTGAACAAAAAAGGGGAGCGTTTTTTAAGCGAAGTTACCAATCACATTAAATCAAAAGAAGCAAAGAGCTTTGTAGCAACTGAACTAGAGTTTCACTTAAAACAGGCGAAGAACACGTGGATAGAAAAAGGTTTAGGTGAGGAAATTGCTGAAAATAAAGCTGTGGAACAAATGGGAAGTCCAATTAAACTAGGGCAGGAACTTAACAAACTTCATAAGCCGAAGGTAGATTGGTTCTTAATTATTTTATTAGTGGCTGCTATGGGGTTAGGGTTTTTGCCAATAATAGCTCTTGGGCATACGAGTGATTTATTAATGAACAAAGTAATTTTTGTTATTCTTGGCATTGCAGCAGCTATTGGGATCATGCTACTTGATTATCGGAAGTTAGAGAGGCTCGGGTGGCTGTTTTATACAATCGGTGTACTTATCTTGTTAATGATAAAATGTTTTCCGACTGGTTACGTGATTGGGGAAGCAATAATAAAAATTGGCCCCATCAAAATTGACTGTTTAATGACGATACCATTCTTCTTTCTAGCTTGGGCTTCTTTTTTCAATAATAGTAGGTTAAAGTTTATGCATCTTCTCATGTTGTACGTATTTTCTTTATATCTATTTTCGACTATATCAATTCTTTTACCAATTTTCATCTATATTACGATGGTATTCGTTATGCTTTGGTGGAGTAAGCTAGGAAAGAAAACCGCATGGCTCATTACAATATTACCAATATTACCATTTATTATTAGGGATCTATTTTCCTGGTCGGCTGTAAAAGAATACCGGATAGCTAGAATTTTAGGGTTTATAAACCCAGCGCATGATCAATGGGATTTACGTTTACAAGAGGCGATGTCTTCAGCAGGTTGGTTTGGTACATATGGAAATATAAAGTCTATCCCTGCTGCCCATACTGATTTTGTATTCGCGAGTTTGACTTACTATTATGGATATGTGCTTGCGCTAGTTCTTGTCTTGATTCTTTCTCTTTTTGCAGTAAGAATAATGAACATAGCTTATAAAATAAATGATGGTTATGGTAAATTGCTTCTCGTTGGCGGAGTGACTCTTTTTGTAGTTCATTTCATTTATAACGTTGGTATGATTTTAGGATTATTACCGCGTACTTCTATATCATTACCCTTTATTAGCTACGGATTGATACCAACTTTATTTCATGCATTTATAATGGGGATTGTGCTGAGTGTATATCGACGTAAAGATATGTCGTTTAGAATGAAAAAAACACCTTGATGATGATCAAGGTGTTTTCGTTACAAGTTCAAAACTCTCCGAAGTAGCCCCTGTTACAAAAGGACTAACCTCACCAACGCTATAAAGCTGCAATTCATGCATTGCGCGTGTACAAGCAGTGTAGAACAATCTACGTAGGCTCTCATCGCTGTATACATCTTTAGAAGCATCGTAAATAATGACAGCATCAAATTCGATACCCTTCGCTAAATAAGCAGGGATAACGACGATGCCTTGCTCATACTCGGCTGAGTTACTTTTCACAAGTTTAATATTCTCGATATGACTGAGTGCCTCGTATGCAGCGGCACTTTCAGCCGCGGATTTACATATAATTGCGATCGTATTGTGCTGTTGTTTTTGTAGTTCAGCAACTTTGGAAGTGATACGCTCATGCAGCTCACTGTAATCCGAAACTTTAGTTACTGTAGGCTTTTCACCGTCACGTTCAAATGCATTAATGTTCTTTCCTTCAGGTACGAGGTCCCGTGTAAATTCAATTATCGGTTTTGTTGAACGATAGCTACGAGTTAAGTTAATGCTGTTCGTTTCATCTGGTCCGTATAAGCTAGTAAGTGTATTGAAATTAACTGTTTCACTCGCATGGGCAAATATCGCTTGGTTAAAGTCTCCGAGTACAGTCATTTTTGCGGCAGGGAAGAGACGTTTTAAAAACTCGAACTGAAACGGAGAATAATCTTGTGCTTCGTCTACAAGTACGTGTTTAATGGATCTGTTCGTTTGGAAGCCTTCAATTAATTCTTTTAAAAGTAAAAATGGAGTCGCATCCTCGTAATGTAGCTTTCCTTCATCAAGCATGTTCACAGTTAATGAGCAAATTTCGTCCCATTCTTTAGGCTTTTCGCCAGTAACCCATGATGCATCTGTGAAGAGTTGTTTATATATTCCTGTGAAATTGATAAAACGCAATGTTTGAACGCCTTTACGCAACGGTTTTAATTTTTTACGGACAATCATACGACCGAGTACTTTCGTTTCTTTTTCATAATCATTAAAGGAGTTGTCATCAAACTCGCCTTTTTTCTGTAAGTATTTATAAGCTTTTTGATATTCATCTTTACTAAGTAGTTCAATTTCTTCTTCTACCCAAGGTTTTTTCAGTTCTGTTTTTTCAATTGTGTCTATTTGTTTGTTTAGCCAATCCGTTAACTTCTCAATTCGATTATGGAAGCGGAGGGAGGAATCAGTATTATAAAATTGCTCTGTAATTTCTTTAGCAGAGGCAATCAGTTTTCCTCTAAATTTCATTCCTCTAAATAGCATGCCTGAAGATTCAAGAGATTGTCTGTACGTTCTAATCATATCGAAAAATTGAGTAGATGCTTTAAATCGAATGCTCGCGTTTCGAGTTTTATAATTTGCGCTATTCGTTTCAGTTAGCATATATTCTAATTGCTCATAAGGGTCTTCAACGTCAAATGACTTGCTTAGTCTATGATTTAAATATTCTTGGAATGTAACTTGCTGCATATTTTCTTCACCGAGTTCTGGCAGTACGTTAGATACGTAGCTGTTGAACATGGAGTTAGGGGAGAAGAGAATGATTTGATCTGCTTTTAGCCATTCGCGATATTTATATAGTAAGTAGGCGATTCGCTGCAGGGCAGCTGACGTTTTACCACTACCAGCAGCTCCTTGAACGATAAGTAGTCGCCCTTCATCGTGACGGATAATTTCATTTTGCTCGCGCTGGATAGTAGCAACGATACTTTGCATATGTTTGTTTGTTCCTTTTCCGAGCGCTTGTTGCAGAATTTCATCTCCAATTGTGAGGCTCGTATCGAACATGGAATCAATCTCGCCATTCTGAATAATATATTGTAATTTTTTCTCCACATTACCGCAGATTACGCCTCCTGGTGTGCTGTATTCAGCCGGTCCTGGTGGATAATCGTAGTAAACACTTGAAATTGGTGCGCGCCAATCGTATATAAGAAAGTTTTCTCCGCTTGCATCGGTAAGTGTAGCAACGCCGATATAAATTTGTTCTGCACCAATTTCTCCTTCTTCTTTGAAATCAATTCGTCCGAAGTAAGGTGCTTTATGCATACGGCGTAGTGCGGCAAGTCGATTAAAGGTGTGCTTATGGGTAATTTGTGTTACGGCTAGTGACTGAGCTTGTTGTCTTAAGTTGATAACTGTTTCAAGATAATCGTCAAAAGTATCAGTATTAACTTTTACATCATCCCAAAAGTGTTTACGAATGTTGATTACTTCTGCCCGGCGTCTGCCAGTTTCGCTTTCCAGTTTATCAATTTGCTCCGTAATCGTTTCTATTACGTTATCCAATCGTTTTTGCTCTTGATCAAGTTTTTTGTTCATACGTAAGCACTCCTTTAAAAGTGAAAAATAGAGGTTGACTGAAGATGTGTTTTGGTGTACAATTAAGATACGGATAAATACATTCTTTTATTTTTATCGAATGCGTTTCTGTACTAATTTAACATAGTTTTTTAATTTAATCAATGATAATAAGATAAACCTTGGTTTCGTGCTGTACGAAATCAAGGTTTTTTTGTGTTGAATGGAGTAAGATGGGGGAGTATATCGATTTATCGGTAAAAAACTACTACAAAATAAAAAAGCTTGGGGCTACCCAAGCTTTTTTCACTTCATTATTTCTTTTCGTCTTTTTTAGCGTCAGCTTTTGGTTCTTCGAAAAGATCTTTCAAATCTTTATCGTCAACTTTTACGTCAGCTTTTTTGATTTCTTTCATCATAAGATCATTCATAAATTGAGCATCTTGTGTTTTTTCTTGAACTACTTCTTTTTTGATGTCAGCTTTTGCTTTATCGAAAGTTGCGTCAGCATGAGTCTCAGTTACTTTAATGATATGGTAACCATGCTGTGTTTTTACTGGTTCACTTACTTCATCTTTTTTCAGCTTACGAGCAGCTTCATCGAATTCTTTTACCATTTTATCTGGTCCGAAGAATCCTAAGTCGCCACCTTTTTCTTTTGAACCTGGATCTTCAGAGTACTTTTTCGCTAACTCTTCGAAAGATTTACCTTGTGCAAGTTCTTCTTTCACTTTTTTAGCAGTCTCTTCATCTTTTACAAGAATATGGCTTGCTTTAATTTCTTGCTTATAGTCCTCAAATTTTGCTTTTAAGTCTTTATCAGTAATTGCTTTTTCAATCGCTTGTTCTTGAGCTAATGAAGCGCGAACGCCATTTTTAACTGTTTCTTCTTTAAGGCCTTGTTGTTTCATTAGTGTATCGAATTGGTCACCGACTTGCTTTTTCATTTCATCGAACTTTTTGTCTACTTCTTTTTCATCGACTTTGTAGTTTTTAATAAGTACTTTTTCCATAACCATGTTATTTAGTACTTGTTTACCAGCTTGTGTCTTCATTTGATTGTAGAACTCTTCTTTAGTGATGTCACCAGCTTTAGATGTAACAATTTTGTCTGATGATGTTCCACATGCTGATAATGCGATTACACTTGTTGCGGCTAAGGCAAGCATAGCTTTCTTCATTCAATAAACACTCCTACTATTATGTATTTTTAATTTATCCCATACGAATGAAGAAACGCCTTATGATAGGTTATTTTCGTTCATAAGAACCTGATTAAGTCTCACTGATGTCTTTGCTTTTTTTATATGTAAAAGCACGCTTAACAGGGCTTACCGAGGCTTTAGGATAAAGTTTAGATGCGTGTCGTTTATTTCATAGTATAAGCAATATGTACAAAATTTAATATATCATATTTCGACGGGTTTTCCTATTGATAAAGAAATTTTAACCAGTTTGTGTCAGATTTTGAAAGGGTACCATATTGGGCGCATGTCGCATATACAGAAAAGAGGAGGGGATGGGGGATGAATTCAAAACTTATTTTATTACTTGTACTGTTTATTTTATTAGTTATAGTAGGTATAATTTGCTTATAGAGGAAAAAATGAGGAAGGGGCTTCCTTCCTCACTTTCCATGAAATATAATTTCTACATAACTAGAAATTAATAGAATGGTAATACATACATTAATAACTCGAAAGACACCGGGCTGGCGGCTCGCAGATATTTGTTTTCGCTCACACAGTGTATGTGTCATGAAATTCGTGTAAAATATAACAAGAAGTGCGAATGCAACAAAAACAACGGTTATAAGAGTCATGAGGCGAGACCTCCTTTTGGCTAAAATACATATACTTTATATATTGTATCATACGATATTTTGTTCGTGTTACAAAATTCAGAAATAGAAGACTTTGTGTTAGGAAGCGAGGGAGAAAATGGACGTTGTAAGAAGACTAGAACAAGCTGAATACTACGTAGACCTACTATTTAAAATGATTGATGAAGAAAAGTGTCCATTTTATTCTTTAATCATAAAGAAAAAAGCTCGTAAAAAAGACATTGAACGTATACTAAAACTTTGTGAAAGACTGAACGAACAATATGTAGTGGAGAAAGCAGAAGGCCTTCTATTGTTTGATGCGCTATTAGATCAATTTGAAAAAGCGCTTCCACATCAGCTCGAAGTACACGAAACTGCGGAAGCGCTAGCAAAGCAGGGCTTATTTGTGCCACTTATGAATGAATTCTTACGCATGATTGCGAAAGGATAAATAGATTATTTCTTAACTAATTTTTGATCGGTCTCCGTAAAGTTCTCCTCAATATTCTCTAATGATTTCTCAAAAATATCGATGAAGTCCTGTCCGTAAATATTGCGAAGGATCGCAATAAGTTCGATATTTTCTGGGAACTTACCGTAAAAATTACGAAGTTCAAGTGCCCCATTAAAAACAGAATTATTTTCAGGGTCATACTCCTCCATTAAGCGAAGTAGTAATTCTTCCCCTTTGTCTGTAATTTCAATGTACGTATTTCGTTTATCATCTTCTTTTTTAGAGAATACAAGATAGCCGCGTTCTTCTAGCTTTTTAGAGAAGTTAAACGCCGTTGATACGTGCATAACTCCAAACTTAGCAATCTCAGAAATAGAAGCCCCTTTTAAATGATAAGCGATTGATAAAATATGATGCTCGTTAATGTTTAAATCGTAAGGTTTAATCCATTGTTGCCAATCTTTCTCTACGCATTTCCATAACGCTTTCGATAATTGAGCAATACGTTGGCTGAAAATCATCGCTTCTTTTACCGAGTAATTTTTTTCTCCACTTTTCATTTACTCACCCACTTTAACATTCTTTTTTCATTATTATCTATTATGCCAGTAAAATAAAAATTAATAAAGTCTTTTTGTGAGAATTGTGAAAATTTTTCGGAAAAATAACATTCTATACAAATCATGCATAACTATGGAAGCGTTTTATGAGTCGAGAATACATGTGTTGTCTTTACATGTTAAGGGATAACATATATTGTAAATGCATAAAAACACGGCATATCTATGTGATATGCCGTGTTAAGGTCAATTCGTATGAAAAATATTTGTTATATGCAAAAAACTAAGCAGGAATATGTTTACGCTTTTTCTGGAACGGCTTCTTGTAGTTTCTCAATTGACTTTTGAATATCTAAAATTTCTTTTTCGATATGTCGTTTGTTTTGAGAAATATCTTGTTTCCAGTTAGAAAGCGTGTCATGCATATCGTCTTTTAGTTCTTGGAATACTTCTTTACCTTCTGAAGCAGTTTCAACGATTTGACGCTTTAATAACTTCGTATCAGCTGTAATATCAGCTAATGTTTTTTTAATATCAGTTCCTTTTTCTTTCAGCTTACCGCGCATAGCTTTACCAGAAGAAGGAGTTGAGAAAAGAACGGCTAGTCCAGCAACTGCTCCGCCGCAAAGTACACCTGTAATAAAGGATTTAGCTTTTGACATAAAAGGAAACCTCCTTATTTTTCGTTCGTATTCATGATGTATAAAAGTGTGCATATCTTTAAGACAAGGGGAAGAAAAGTGAGCTTTTCTTTCTTGTACATGCTATGCACAAAAAATCATACCCCCGGCATTTTTTGTGAAGAAAGAAGCCATACAATAAATGCCAGAGGAATCGGCTTGTTATGTATTACTTCTTATTATAGTGGCACTATTTCACACTATTTGCAATTGTACTTGCGATGTTTTGTAAATTTTCCATTGTGTATTCATTTTGGTGTGATTTCCAAACAGCACCGAAACCATCGTTTTCACCGTAGCGTGGAATTAAATGAAGGTGGAAGTGGAATACAGTTTGTCCAGCTTTCTCGCCGTTATTGTTAAGTAGGTTGAAACCAACTGGATTAAATTCTGCTTTCATTGCATTTGCGATTTTTGGAACGACCGCAAAAATATGTGATGCGATTTCTGGCGTTAACGCAAAAATGTCTTGTTTGTGAACTTTCGGAATAACAAGAGTATGTCCTTTTGTTACTTGACTAATATCTAAAAATGCAAGTACATGTTCATCTTCGTATACTTTTGAGCAAGGGATTTGCCCGTCAATGATTTTACAAAAAATACAATTGTCCGCTGTATGATTCATCGATCTCATCCTTTCAAATAGTCTTAGCCGTATTTTACCATAATTACATAGGAGAACAAACACGAAAAACAGGAAGCTGACTCAGCTTCCTGTTTTCTGAAGAGGGATTGAAAAAGCATTTTTTATAATTTACGGTTCGCAGACACCTCATTTATTTAAGAAATGCACGGTAAATCGGCTAAAGTTTCTGCCGTAGACACCCCATTTTCAAGTGAAATGAATTGCAATCTTTTTTTAAAATGAAATTGTTTATTTTTTAAAACAGTATATGCTCTTTCGGAGACACCCCGTTTCGAAAATGAAACAAATTATCTGGTTATGTGTAAATTTCATTGTCCAACTTGGACACCCCATTTCATGATGACTTCACTATGTTGTTGTACTCATCAATTGGTGGTTGCTTTTTCAATGTGTTCCTTCTTCACTAATTATGATGTCCGCTTTCGTAAAAATATATGCCAAGAAATTTAAATTTTTTTTTGAAGGCATCGATACTATGTAGTGCACCATGATTTTTGGTAAGATGAATATATACATTTCTTACAAAAGTGAATGAATATAAATGAAGAAAGTGGTGTCGTATGAGCGAGTTATTGCGTGTAGAAAATGTTACAGGAGGATATACGAAACGACCTGTACTGCAAAATGTTTCGTTCTCTGTTAATAAAGGCGAACTTGTTGGCTTGATCGGTTTAAATGGAGCCGGGAAAAGTACGACAATTAAACATATCATCGGTTTAATGGAGCCGAAAAAAGGAACTGTCACAATTAATGGGAAAACAATTCGTGATGATATGACAGCGTACCGTTCTAGTTTCTCCTTCATTCCAGAAACGCCAGTATTATATGATGAGTTAACGTTAGAAGAGCATTTGAAATTAACAGCGATGGCGTACGGTGTAGATGAAAAACAATATGAAGAACGCGTAGGACAACTATTACAAGAGTTTCGGATGAAAAATCGTTTGAAATGGTTTCCGTCTCATTTCTCAAAAGGGATGAAACAAAAAGTGATGATTATGAGTGCATTTTTAGTTGAACCATCACTTTACATTGTGGACGAACCTTTCGTTGGGCTTGATCCGTTAGCGATTCAATCACTTCTTCAAATGATGGATCAAATGAAAAAGAGTGGTGCGGGCATCTTAATGAGTACACATATTTTAGCGACAGCAGAGCGCTATTGTGATTCATTCATTATTTTGCATCAAGGTGAAGTGAGAGCGATGGGAACATTATCAGAACTTCAATCCGGGTTTAATATGCCTGGTGCAACGCTTGATGATATTTATATTGCGTTAACGAAGGAAGAAGATTATGAATAGCACAGCGTTATGGAAAGAACGATTTCGGCACTTTCTAAAAGAAGTTCGTACATATAGTAAATACGTATTTAATGATCATTTGAAATTTATTTTCGTATTTATCATCGGCGCAGGAGCGTATTATTACCAGCAATGGTTACAAACGTTAACACCTTCGTTTCCGACAGCGTTTGTTATGGCAGTCTTACTTGGCCTCGTATTAACAGCTGGGTCCATCCAAACGTTATTAAAAGAAGCGGATCTCGTGTATTTGCTTCCAGTTGAAGAAAAGTTAAAGCCTTACTTTACGAAGGCATTTCTCTTTACGTTTATGATTCAGTTATACATAATCGCAATGGTAGCAGCTGCGCTTGCCCCGTTATATTTCCAGCAAATGAAACAAACAGGTGCCAATTACATATGGATTGTAATCGCGTTTGTCATTGTAAAAGCGTGGAATTTATTCGTAGCGTGGGAAAAATCATTTTTAACAGATCAAAGCGTTCAAAAAGCAGATTGGTTCATTCGCTTTATCTTAAACGGCTTATTTGTGTACGTCCTTGTAGAACGTACTTCATTCATTTTTACCGGTGTAATTGTCTTTCTTATGGCACTATACCTTGCTGTTATGCATCAAAAGGTGAAAGGAAAGCCGATAAACTGGGAGTATTTAATTTCTGAAGAAGGTAAAAAAATGATGCTGCTGTACCGCATTGCGAATATGTTCGTTGATGTACCAGCGTTAAAAGAGAGAGTATCACGTAGGAAATGGCTTGATTTCATTCTTTCGATGATTGGTGAGAAACGTACATATTTATACTTATATACGAGAACATTTTTAAGATCGGGTAACTATTTCGGATTATATATGCGTTTACTCGTTCTTGGGGGAATTATTCTTTACTTCATCCCATTTTTATATGGACGTTTTATCGTAAGCCTTGTTTTCTTATACTTAATCGGCTACCAGCTCTTAACCCTTTGGAAACATCACCGTATGAAAGTTTGGCTTGATTTATATCCGGTAGGGGGAGACGAGAAGAAGAGAGATTTCCTTACTTTATTAAATGCGATTCTTATTATCGGCAGCGTTGTATTTACAGTTATATTTGCACTTGCGACGAAAGATTTCATAATGACCGGCATTTTATTTGTAGTAAGCATATTATTTAGTATTGGTTTCGTTTATCAATACGGTGCAAAGCGCATTGAGCGTTTAAACTGAAAGGAATGAACCTATGATTACATATGAAGAGAAGGTTATAAAAGAATTGGAGCAGTGGAAAGCTACATTCATGAAAGATTCTTCTATGATGACACGGTTCTCTAAAAAAGTGCAGGTGAAAGTGCAACAACTAGTGCCCGCGAAAGTGCAAAAGGTACTAACAGAAACGATTCGGATGATGGTGCAAACAATTAGTGCTGGATCAAACTTCATAAAACCGAAGCTAAAAGAAACGAACTGGTCACTGCAAAGAAGAGACGATGAAGTACGTAAAAAAATGGATGAGTACAAAAAAGTCGCAGCGGCAGAAGGGGCAGGAACAGGAGCAGGTGGTATTCTCCTTGGCCTTGCCGATTTCCCGTTATTACTTACTATTAAAATAAAATTTTTATTTGATGCAGCAACATTGTACGGATTTGATACGAGTAAAAAAGAAGAGCGCCTTTTTATTCTTCACGTTTTCCAACTTGCTTTTTCAAGTGACGATCACCGAAAAGAAGTATGGAAAGCGATTGAAACGTGGGATACAGAAGAAGAAAATCATATGGACTGGGAAAAGTTCCAAACAGAATACCGAGACTATATCGATTTAGCAAAAATGCTCCAGCTCGTCCCGATCATCGGTGCCCCGGTCGGAGCGTACGCAAATTATCAATTGTTGCAAAGGCTTGGGGAAGTGACGATGAATTGTTATCGTATGCGATTGCTTAATAGAAATTAATTTGTTTTACAAAAAGTATCCTAAATTACACATTTAGGATGCTTTTTGTTATTTTTATTCATATTTTTCATCTTTTTACCAATAATATACAAATAGAGTTACTTGAGATTACTTTACTGTATTTAGGGGTGCAAATATGAAAGTATCAATTTTTATCACTTGTGTGGCAGATGTTTTTTATCCAGAGGTCGGAAGTGATGTCGTCGAAATTCTTGAAGATTTAGGGTGTGAAGTTGATTTTCCAAAAACTCAAACTTGCTGCGGACAACCTGCTTATAATAGCGGGTATGTGAAAGAAACAAAAACAGCTGCAAAACATATGATTGAAGCCTTTGCTAGTTCAGAATATGTTGTGGCACCATCGGGGTCTTGCGCTATGATGGTTCACGAGTTTTCTAGCTTATTTTCTGAAAGTGAAGCAGATTGGAAGAAAAAAGCTACTGAACTTGGAAATAAAACATATGAATTCACACAATTTCTAGTTGAAGTGTTAGGGAAAGAAGATTTAGGTGCGGAGCTTCATAAAAAAGCAACGGTTCATACATCTTGTCATATGAGCCGATTAATGGGGATTAAGGAACCACCGCAAAAACTATTAAAGTGTGTAAAGGGACTGGAAGTTGTTTCATTGCCGCATAATTATGATTGTTGCGGATTTGGAGGGACATTCTCGGTGAAAATGCCAGAAATCTCTGAGCAAATGGTTGAAGAAAAAGTAAAGCATATTATGGAAACCGGTGCGGAATTGTTAATCGGGATGGATTGTAGCTGCTTAATGAATATAAAAGGACGTTTAACACGTAATGGTTATCAGATTGATGTAAAACATATTGCTCAAGTATTAAATGAAGATCGAAAACAAGGGGGGATATAGAGATGGGAATGAAAATTGGGAACGATCCCTTTCATAAGCGTACTGCAACAGGTATTGGGGATCAATTTATGCGACAGGCTGTCAGGAAAGCGCAAGATGGTCTGAGAGTCAAGAAATTAAAAGCTACTGAGAGTCTTGGGAACTGGGAAGAATGGCGAGCTTTAGGAGAAGAAATTCGAAAGCATACATTAGAAAACCTTGATTATTATTTATATGAGCTGAGTGAAAATATTGAGAAAAACGGTGGTTTCGTTTATTTCGCAAAGACTGCAGAAGACGCAAGGGAATATGTAAAAGAGATTGTAAAAAAGAAAAACGCGAAAAAAATTGTGAAATCAAAATCGATGGTAACGGAAGAGATTAGTTTAAATGAAGCGATTGAAGAAGCTGGAGCGTAAGTGTTAGAAACAGATCTTGCTGAATTTATTCTACAAGTGAACGACCACGATCCTCCCTCGCATATTGTTGTTCCATGCCTTCACAAGGATAAAGAACACATTTGTGAAATATTTAAAACAAAGTTAGATTATACTGGAACATCTGATCCTACGGAAATGGCGAGGTTTGTAAGATCGTATTTACGTGATGATTTTTTTGCAGCGGATATAGGGGTGACTGGATGTAACTTTGCTGTTGCAGAGTCTGGATCAATTTCTATCGTAGCAAACGAAGGAAATGCAAGACTTACTACGACACTTCCAAAAACGTTGATTACAGTTATGGGGATGGAGCGTATTGTTCCGACGTGGGAAGAGCTTGATGTTTTAGTAACACTTCTATGCCGAAGTTCTGTAGGACAAAAGTTAACAAGTTATATTACAGGGTTAACTGAGCCTGGCGGGACGGATGGACCTGAGGAATTTCATTTAGTCATTGTTGATAATGGCCGTTCCGATATTGTAGGAACAGAATTCCAAAGTGTCCTTCAGTGCATTCGTTGCGCGGCATGTATTAATGTGTGTCCTGTATACAGGCATATTGGTGGACATGCATATGGCTCAATTTATCCAGGACCAATTGGAGCTGTGTTGACACCGCTTTTAGGGGGATATGATGAATATAAGGATTTACCTTACGCATCTAGCCTGTGTGGTGCTTGTACAGAAGCGTGTCCAGTGAAAATCCCGTTACATGACTTATTAATTAAACATCGTAGCCGCATTGTAGAAGAAAAACAATCACCTGTAGCTTGGAACGTGGCTATGAAAGGTTTTGAAAAAGCGGTGAAGAGTCCTAGACTATTTTCTTTTGCAGCGAAGAGCGCTCCGTATGCATTAAAACCTCTTGCAAAAGGGGATAAGATCGAGCGTGGAATTGGGCCGTTAAAAGCTTGGACGGATGCGAGAGATTTTCCAGTTCCGAAAAAACAACCGTTTCGAGAGTGGTTTGAAAAACACGAAAAGGAGAACAATGATGGCCATCCAAAATCGTGAGGAATTTTTACTCCAGTTATCAGAAAAGCTTGGTAGGAAATGTCCAGAAGCAGTGAAAAAACCGAACTGGTCTTTTTCCCCGCAGTGGGATGTTTTTGACGGACTGGCGCAAGATGAACTTGTATTAAAGTTAATAGAGCACTGCGAAGTGATTCATACAGAAGTAAAGCGAACAACAAAGGAAAACCTTGTTGAAACATTGGGGTCTTTTATAACAGATTGGAATATCAAATCTGTTATATGTTCGAATGATGAGCGCTTTAATGAGTATGGTCTTACGCCATGTTTCAGCAATGAAGGAACAACACATTTTCGTACATGGGGATTAGATCATAAAGAAGAGGACGTAAAATTTGCGAAAGCTGCTGACCTTGGCATTACGTTCAGTGATATGACTTTGGCAGAATCAGGAACCGTTGTACTATTTAATGATGGGTTAAAAGGAAGGCATGTTAGTTTGCTTCCAGAGTCATATATTGCAATCGTTCCTAAAAGTACGATCGTACCAAGGTTAACCCAAGCTACAAAACTGATTCATGATCAAAGTAAAGCGGGAGAAAACTTGCCGGCTTGTGTGAACTTCGTTTCTGGTCCGTCAAATAGCGCGGATATTGAAATGAACCTTGTGGTAGGTGTGCATGGGCCAATTAGAACAGCGTATATTATTGTGGATGATCAATAATGATTTACGTGTGCGACAGAGCGCCCGCGCATACGAGTTGGAAATATAAATGAAACATTATAAGAGTACTGAAAATAGAAAGCGCTGGCTGTTAAATATAACCGGGGCTTTTTATTTTGCGTGCCCAGGTTATTAGTTTTTAAGTTCTAAATTTTTTGAATGAGACATAGAGCTTATACGATATTCTCCGCCACCATATTCTACATCCACAGAGAAAGTTTTACTTTTGTCATCTTTAACATGTCCATTTATAAAAACTGTTTGAAAATCATTGGGAGCAAATTTATGACTTGTAAGGGTTACTTCTAAATTCTCTTTTTCTTTGAAATATTCAATTGTTACTTTTTCTGCTTTATTAACTATTTGTTGTTCATCATTTTTTTTATCTATAGTACATCCTCCTAAAAGTATAAGTGTAAAAATAATGAATAATCTTATACCAAATTTTTTCACGTAGAATCACTCCATTAATATTGCGTTATATTTCTTTTTCCTAAATTTTATACCCACTGAACATTGTGGTGGGATATAAAGAAAAGGCACTTTAAAAGAGTGCCTTTTCCTTTATTATTTTAAATGTAAATTTTCACTTGTAGAGATTGAACCTATTGTATATTCATCTCCACCGTATTCTATTGTAATATTAAATGTTTTGCTTTCATCATTTTTTATATAGCCGGAGATAAAGATACCTTGTAAATCACTTGGACCAAATCTATAATCAGTGATTACTACATCTAAGTCTTGTTTTTCTTTGAAGTATTGGATTGTTCTTTCTTGTGCCCTTTCAACTATTTGTTGTTCAGTATTTTTTTTATCTATAGTACATCCTCCTAAAATACTTAAAATAAATGTAAAGAATAGAAAAAAACTAATCTTTTTGATTTTAATATCCATATTTATGCTCCAATAATGACATCTTGATTATATAAAATATCGTGATAGAAGGAATGTTTTTAGGGAAAAAAGCACTCACTTTTTCTGGTAGCGGGTGCTTTTTAGTTTTCTTTCTTATAAGGAATACTCCTGAATGAAAGAAGCAAACTTAAATAATTATGTTGACGTGAAACTATTAGATTTAATGTTTAAAATCAAAATTATTAGACGCTGAGATAGAACCAATATGATAATCATTAGCGTATTGGACTGAAGCGGTAAACTTTTTACTTTTGTCATTTGTTACATAACCTGAGATAAGGATAGTTTGAAAATCTTTTGGTCCAAATTTATGTTTGGTAATTGTTACATCTAATCCCTCTGTTTCTTTGAAATATTTAATAGTTTCTTCTTTTGCTTTATCAATTACTTGTTGTTCTTGTTGTTTTTCTTGTTTATTTTCCATAGTACATCCTCCAAAAATGGTAATTAAAATAATTAATATCAAAGAAAATAAAACTTTTTTCTTTTTATTTCCATGATTCTCCTCCAAAAAATGTTATTCTAATTTTTAGAATAACCTAAATTTTACGGGAGGGGAATGGTTTGAACAATAATAATCAAGTATTAGATGTTACGTATTATGAATTAGCCCAGAGGGCATATGATGATGATGAAACACTTCAAGGTAAAGTTGTGCTTAAAGATAGTGATAAAAATCTGATTCAAGAATGGAAGGTAGAAAAAACATTCCACGACAAACAAACCGGAATGGACGCAGTAGCCTTTGAACGAGATGTGGATGGCAAAAAGCAAGTTATGGTAGCTTTCCGAGGTACAGAAGGGGATAAAATTATAGAGAAAAACTCTTTAGGCATTCCGATGAAGTCAGGGGAAGGCATGAAGGATTTAAAAACGGATACCAATCATTTTGTATTACGAGAAGGTGTTCATGAACCAGCAGCACCTCCTGTAGCAGGGACTGAGAATGAAGGTTCAAAGAAATATTGGAATGAAGAGAATCAGCGCTGGGAAACACACAATCAATTCGAACAGGCTGAAAGGGTCATGAAACAAGTAACGGATACATACAAGGACAGGGATGATGTGGAGATATATACGACGGGTCATTCGTTAGGGGGAGCTTTAGCGGAATATGCAGCGGCATCTAATGATAATGTAAGATGTATGTCATGGAATGCGCCGAGTGCAAAACATTTGTTACCGCCTGATTTACAAGAAAAAGCAAATAATGGTGAGTTTAATAATAGAATTGTAAGTGTTGTTCACGGAAATGATTCAATTGGCTATGGACCATTTGGTGCATATGAAAGTCATATAGGCTCTACTTATGCGGTAACCCCACCAATTTCGAAAGAAGAAATGTCAAAGCTATCATTACAGCAAAAGATCGGGATGGATGTTACTCGATTTTTGAATTCGATAAGTGGCCCTGGTTATCACTATCAAACAGATCAGAACTTCCGGTTTGGAGAGAATGGGTCTTTATCCAATAAATACTTGTTAAATGTAGACACGAATGAAAGAGTTTATGATTCACCAGGCGCGTTATTAGGCGGGGGAGAAATTCGTGTAGTGGTAGAGAATTTAGAACAAGCTGTAAGAGATATGAAGCGAAACGCGCAAGAATTTCAAGATAGAGTACCGAGGTTAATTTCTAATATGATGACATTATTAGAAACGGCTGAAAGTAGACGGGTAGAAGCTAAAGTAAATAATATACGTGCACATGTAGAGCATTTAAGTTTTTGGTACATACGAACAGCAACGGAAATTTCAGATTTTATTGAGAAGAAAGCCGATGATTATAAGAAGACAGATCAACAATATTAAGGGAGAAGATTAGGATGCCGAGAATTTACTTAAATGAAGAAGCATTGAACCAAGCCTTACAACAATTTGACCATATGATTCAAGACTTAAATCATAATAAAAGAGTTGTAAGTAATGTACATAATTTACTCTTATCAAGCTGGTCGCAACTTGGAGTGGGGAAGAAGGCCATTAGCGATTTAGAATCTTTTAAAAAAGATATCGAAAGAAGGATGGAAGAATTAGAGTCTGATAAAAGAGAGTTAAAGGGTGCGATTGATTTATTAAAAGCGCTAGATCAAAGTTATGATTACATGGGGCCTAAATATTAAATTACAAGAAGCACTCACAAAGGTGCTTTTTGTAGTTTAACTGGATTAAAGATTATTGTAGTCATTATTAAGGAATATGATCCTAGATCCATAATGTAGATTGAAAAAGTAATATACAATTTTGAATCAAACTTGCAAACGATGATTTTTTATTTTACAATTTACTTACCGACCGGTAAGTAAAAATAAGTGAGGTACAGTATGACAAAGAATTTACAAACATCGCAAAACATTGTAGAGGCATCATTTAAACTCATGGCAGAGCACGGTATTGAGAAGATGAGCCTTTCTATGATTGCGAAAGAGGTAGGTATTTCAAAACCGGCTATTTATTATCATTTTTCTTCTAAAGAAGCGTTAGTTGATTTTTTATTTGAAGAAATTTTTTCTGGGTACCATTTTGCAAGTTACTTCGATAAAGAGCAATATACGAAAGAAAACTTTGCAGAAAAATTAATTGCCGATGGTTTACATATGCTCTCTGAGTATGAAGGACAAGAAGGCATACTACGCGTCATAAATGAATTCATCGTAACTGCATCGCGAAATGAAAAGTATCAGAAACGCTTATTTGAAATACAAGAAGATTTCTTAAATGGTTTCCACGATTTATTGAAGAAAGGTGTGGAACTTGACGTTGTGTCACAACAGGCAACGGAAGAAAATGCTCATACGTTAGCGCTCGTGATCGATAATATGAGTAATTACATGTTAATGGGATTCCAGTTAAAGTATAAAGAAATTTGGATTCGAAATGTGAAAAACGTCATGAAGGAGGAATAAAAGTGAAAATGCAAAAAAACTGGTGGCTCGGTTTTCTTGGATTTATTGGCATTTATCCCGCATTAACGGGCAGTAAGACCCCCACCTCAAAATTCAGCGAAAGCAAAGAAGTTAGGTGGGGGATCAACTGCCCGTAAAAGCCCGATTGGTGAGGGCTGATTAAAGTTTCACTTTATAAAATACCAGGTATGATTGAAGCTTTTCAAGCGGATGGAAGTTGGATGAAGTTAATCGGCTTCACTTGGCTACTTTGGTTCGGATATTTTATTCCTGAGAAGAAAGATAAAGAAGAATAAATACTAATTTTCTGTAAAGTTATGTAAAATATAGATTGAGAGTATTCGTATATTAGATTAATAGATTTGGAGTGGTTACATGGATCCATTGAAAAATGAAATTCATCCTGACATGGTCAAGGTGTGGAAAGTTCGTGCTGTAATTGAAGAAGGGATAGGTATTCTCGTCATCTTAGTATACCTTTTCCTCATGATAAAGTTTGATTGGTGGGCGTGGATTTTTTATGTGATGGTTGGGTTAACAGTTGCGCTAGCACCATTTTCGTACTTTTTATTCCCGAAACTACGTCAGCGTTATTATAGCTATCAATTAAATGAAGAAGAGCTTGAAATTCAGCACGGTCTTTTCGTTGTAAAGCGCGTATTAGTACCGATGATTCGTGTACAGCACGTTACAATTGAACAAGGACCAATTATGAGAAAATATGGATTAGCAGAATTACATATTTCAACAGCGGCAACTTCTCACAGCATTCCAGGCTTAACGATGTATGAAGCAGAAATGTTAAAAACGAGAATCGCAGAATTAGCGAAAGTGAGTGATGAGGATGTATAAGAGGCAGCATCCCATTACGATGTTATTAGAATTAAAAATAACAGACTTTATACCATTATTTATTTTCATGTTTAGTTTAAATGGAAAGTTTCCATTTTGGTATTTAATTCCCACTGGATTCGGTTTACTCACCGTCTTTTCAGCGTTTGAAAAATGGTATTACACAACATACTGGGTTGAAAATAACGTATTACATGTGAAACAAGGGCTCTTTGTGAAGAAGGAGAGCTACTTAAATAAAGAACGTGTCCAAACGATTAATACGAGTTCAAACGTGTTATATCAAATGCTCGGTTTAAAGAAAATTCAAATCGAAACAGCTGGTGGAGGCGATGATGCCGAAGTAAGCCTAGCTGGTATTACAGAAGATGAGGCGAAGGAGCTTATTTCCTTACTAAATGAGCCAACTCCAGAAGTAAAAGCAGAAGAAACATCAGAAGAAGTAGTGGAAAAAGAAATCGTTACAGAGGAAAAGCAAGCGACAGAATACAAATTAACTTGGAAAGAAATTTTATTAGCATCTGTTACATCTGGGCAGTTTGGATTGCTATTTTCTTTAATATTCTTCGTTTATAACCAAGTGGATGAATACATTCCGAAATGGATAAAAAATAAAGTAGAGTCATATGTAATGGATCATGATATATACGGCTGGATTTACATGGTAGCTATTTTACTTGTCATTTCTTGGATGATATCCACAATCGGTTATGCGTTAAAACATGGAGATTTCACAGTGAATCGAAGAAATGATGAAGTCCGCATTTCGCAAGGATTACTTGAGAAAAAAGAACTCGTCCTAAAGTTACATCGTATTCAAGGTATTACGATAAAAGAAAGTATTTTACGTCAGCCATTCGGTTATTGTGCTGTGCAAGTAGAAGTCATTCAAAGTAAAGGACTGGGTGACGAAAAAGAAAAAGTTACACTGCATCCTATCATTCGAAAAGAGCGCGTACAACAGTTACTTGCACATTTACAATTACCATACGAATTGAATACAAACATTATTTCATTACCAAAAGCAGCATTACGTCGTTACTTAATTGATAGTTTTATATTCTTCGCAATGCTAGCAATCCCGCTTACTGGAATAAGTATATACTTTGAAAAGTATTACATCATGTGGGCGTTGATTCCACTCGCGATCCTTATCTTTACACTTGGATACGGAACGTTTAAAACAAATGGTTACGGTGTAAACGGAGAACAAATTACGATTGTACATCGTAGTATTGGGAAACATACAGGGCTTGTAAGAAGAAGACACGTCCAATCAATTGAAAAAACACAATCATATTTCCAGCGCCGAGCGGATTTATGTACGTATACGTTTTCTAGTGCATCATCGAATTATAAACTAGAGCATACGAGAGTAGAAGATGCGGAGAGAATGCAGGATTGGTATAAGAAGAGAATAAGTGAGAATTAATTTAAAAAAGCTTGCCTATTATGAAAGGCAGGCTTTTTTGTTATGGAGAAATGAATAGTTTGATTCATATATGGGTGCAAATACAGCTCACATTTCTCAATACGTATCAGAAAAAAAGTAGTACCTTTCTATTTCAGGGAAATTCGTGAAATTTTTGATATAAATGGTATACTAATATAGAAATAATATTAGGAGGTTATATATGATAAGTCAGTTGAAAAGAGAAGCACTTGATGCATTAAAAGGAAAATGGGGATTAGCGGTAGGGGCAACCTTATTACTTGGAATCCTTATTGGAGCTGTTGAACTTCTAATTACAGGTGTTTTCTCGATGTTTTGGGGTTGGGAAGAAGCAAGTGATTCGCTTACAGTAAGTATTATTGCAATGCTTGTTATTGGTCCGTTAACAATAGGCGCCTACTATCTTGTTTTAAATGTAATCCGTGAGACTAGTGCTCGCATTGGTGATTTATTTAGATGGTTTAGCGATGGAAGTAAGCTTATGAAGTCGTTTTTAACATATTTACTAATGTATGTATACTTGATGCTATGGACATTACTTCTTATTATTCCGGGTATTATTAAATCATTTTCTTATTCTATGACGTATTTTATTTTGAATGATCGTCCAGAATACACAGCGAATCAAGCGATTACCGAAAGTCGCCATATGATGAATGGACATAAAATGGATTACTTTTTACTATGCTTAAGTTTCCTTGGCTGGTTCATTTTAAGTATTCTTACTTTAGGAATCGGTTTCTTATGGTCTGCACCTTATTTCTACGCGACATCGGCAGCATTTTATGAAGAGATTTCAAAAGAATATTATAAAAAAGAAGGTACTAGCTTCTAATAAACCACCTAAACCACTTGTCCCTTAAAGAATATAGGGAACAGACGGTTTAGGTGTTTTGATATGTGTTCTGTTTTCGGGTTCACTTCAGGATAAGGTATAGGTTTTTATATAGAAATTATTCCCTCTATGTTTTATCATAGAGGGTTATTTTTTCATGTAAAAATGATAGAAAATAATGAATAATATATGTGAAGGGAAAAGTGAGGTGAGCATGATTGAGGAAATTTTTAATTCCGTATTCCCATTCTTTATTAAGCTTATTTATTTCAATGACGATAGTTCAAATATACGATGAGAAGGGGATTTTCGAAGGAGGGCTATTTTCTATTTTTACGAATCTTTTTATTGCTATGGCCAACATGTTGGCTGCTACTTTGATAATTGGAATCCCTGTTGTTTTAGTTGGCTGTCTTCTTGGGGAGATATTGTTTAGGTGTGTTATTTTACCTGTAAAGCTACATTTTATTCCATCCTTAATTTTATATATTCTCTTAGCTATAAGTATTGTTTTTGGTTATGAAGTTATATCTGACGGGTTCCCTACAATATATGAAAATACGCGTATTGTTGTAATGATGTACTTTATGGGACTAACTGTCATTTGCTCTATTACATTTTTAGTAAGCAGGACTACATATGAAGAGAAATAAGGTGATTATATGAAATACACTTGTCCATGCTGCGGATATAAAACATTAGAAGAAGAACCACCAGGTACATATGAAATCTGTAACATATGTTATTGGGAAGATGATCCTGTTCAGTTTAACGATCATGACTTTGAAGGCGGAGCAAATGAGGTTTCGCTAAGACAAGCGCAGAAAAATTTCATTGCATTTGGTGCTTGTGAGGAATGTTTTGTTGAATCAGTTAGAAAACCGACTGGTGAAGATATGAAGGATGCTAGTTGGAAGCAAATTTGTTAAGTGGTTTATAGGTAGAAAATGTTATTACTTATAGAAAGAGAAGTAATAACATTTTTTATTTAGTGATTAAAGAATTGGCAACGTCTTATAAAATAAAACAATAAAGCTGATAGGGTGGTAGGAAGACCAGCGTCGAAAAATGCTTGAAAACTAAAGGATAGGAAATCGACTCGTTAAAATTGTATTTCGCATTTATGGGAATATTAGGAATTTATATAAATGTATAGATGTATAGTCTACGGAGTGTATTTAATGTTATCATATTGGATGATATGGAAATTTTTAATAGAAGAAGCAACTAACAATTCAAAGATAATGAAGCCTATATTGAATAAAAAAATACCTAGTAGTACTGAACAATATTAAAAATAAAATACGTATTTAGATAGAATTAGTAGAAATGAGGGTTTAAAAAGGAATGAACACGAGCATAACACGGCAAAAGATTTTAGCCGCCGCTTCTCAAATTGTTCAATTTAAAGGGGTAGCTAAGTTAACTTTAGAAGCAGTAGCAAAAGAGGCAGGTGTAAGTAAAGGTGGATTATTGTATCACTTTTCAAATAAAGAAGCTTTAATAGAAGGCATGATACTTAAAGGGACAGAGGAGTATCATGGTGCTATTCATAATAGGGTAACGGAAGACACAGAGAAGAAAGGAAGGTGGATTCGTTCTTTTGTAGAGGAAAGATTAAGTAATGAGAAAAGAACAGAAGAGTTGTGTAGTAGTATGATGGCAGCATTAATGCTAAAACCGGAATTACTTGAGCCATTACAACAAGCATTTCAGCAATTGCAAACTAAAATAGAAAATGATGAAATGGATTCTGTTTGTGCCACAATTATTAGATTAGCAGCTGATGGATTATGGTATTCGGAATATTTAGGGATTGGAAGACTAAGTTCTGAATTAAGAGAAAAAGTGATTCAAGCTCTTATCAATGCTTCCTATAAGTAGAATATACAAACTATAGAATAAAAAATAATTCCCCATTGGTTTATTTAATCCGATGGGGAATTATTTTTTTATTAGAATAATAGAACAATTTTGCAGGGTGTTGAATTATAACCGTCCAGACGGTATAGTAATATTTGGTTCAAAAGGAAAATGAAACAAAAAAAGAATAAAAAAATATTTTTAGCACACTATTCGAAAGGATAGGCCGCAAAGCTTAGAGTCTACGGTAATATATTGGTTACTAAGATCGTCTGGTTGCACATTTTTGATGCAACCGGACGGTCTTTTTTTGTTATATAAATATAAAAAATTAGGAGGAAATTATGCAAACGAAAAGTACTAAAAGGCACATTTCAATGGTTTCATTAGTTTTTCTAGTATTATTTTCAGTGCTGAATGTATGGGCTCCAGTTATTCAAGCCGCTGTGATAAAAAATCCAGTGGACGAGATTAATATTTCTCGTACTGATGGCACAACATCTGAACCATATCAGGCTTCAGATGGTATGAAAGTAGAAGTGAAGTGGTCAGCTAAAGAGCAAATAAAAAGTGGAGATCAATTCACAATTGATATGCCAAAAGAATTTAGAAAAGATCTTATGAATATGAGTTTTCCTTTAAAAGATGCTGAAGGCAAAACAGTTGGTATATGTGAGATGAAAAAGGGTCTATTAACGTGTACTATGGGTGATTATGTAGAAGGAAAGAATAACGTTAAAGGTTCTTTATTCGTAGAATTTTACTTTGGTCTAGAAGCATATGATGGTGTCCAAAAAATCCCATTAGAATTTAACGTTGATGGTCAAATCGTAAATAAAGAAGTAAGTGTAAGTAATACGACAGAGAGACCGAAGCCGCAGCCCAATACAGATAACCTATTGAAATGGGGTTCTTATAATCAAGAAGATCCGTCCATTGCTGATTGGCTTGTATATGTAAATGCAACTGGAACAGAAATGCAAGATCTTAAATTAACAGATACATTAGGACCTGGGCATGAGTTAATTACAGACAGTGTAGTATTAGAAGAGGCTGTATTTGAAGATGGTTATGCACCAACAAATATTAAGCCAGCAGATTTATCTAAAATTAAAATTAATGCAACGAAGACTGGATTTACAATTGAATTTCCAGACAGTTCAAAAGGTTATATTTTAAGATATAAAACAAAGATTACCAATCCCGCTGCAAAGCCTCATAAAAATACAGTGAAATTAGAAGGCAAAAATATTAAAACTGAAGAAAAAGTAGGAGAAGTATTCGTAAGTGGTGGGGGAGGAAGCGGTTCAGGCGAAGATAATCCACCTAGTATTGAAAAGAATATAGTTGATGAGAATGGTAAGCTTGTAGAGAATCAGCAGTTAGCGCAAATGGATCAACCTATTCAATATCAAGTTGGTACACATATACCAAACGATCCTCCTAAATACACATCTATGGTAATTAGTGATGATTTAGAAGATGTATTAGAAGTATTAGAGGCAAAAGTGTATGATCAAAATGGCCAAGATATTACTTCTAAAGGAACACTAAAGATAGATAAACAAAAAAGTGAAGTAGCATTTACGTTCGGTGAGAGTTTTGACTATAAGTCATATGAAGACCAGATAATTAACTTGAATATTAAGGCGAAAATTAAAGCTGATGCAGACTTATCTTCTTACGTAGATAAGAAGATTCCTAATAAAGCAGAATTACATTTTGATGATAAGAAATTAACATCAAATGAAGTAACGGTTACGCCGCCTGAACCTCCAAAAGACGGTACAGTAGCTATTCATAAAATAGATGCTGAGGATCCGACTAAAGAGTTAACAGGTGCCGAATTTGAAGTTCGAGATAGTGAGGATAAGGTTGTTGCAGTACTGAAAACAGGCGAAAAAGGTTTTTCAGCCCCTCAAACTTTAGCACCTGGAACGTATAAAATTTATGAAAAAGTAGCACCTGAAGGATATCAAAAATTAACAAGTCCGGTAGAGGTTACACTTCAAGCTGGAGAAACAAAAACAATTGAAATTAAAAATACCATGCAAAAGGGTCAAATTGAATTAAAGAAAATCGATTTGGAAAATGGTGGTAAAGTATTAGCAAATGCAGAGTTTGATATAGTAAAAGACGGTGTAGTAGTTGAGCATATTATTACAGATAAAGACGGTAAGGCAATTTCTAAACCGTTAGCACCAGGAAAATATATTTTAAAAGAAACGAAAGCGCCCGAAGGATACCAATTAAAAGAAAAAGAGTTCGAAGTAAATGTAACAGGGGACGGCATATTCCCAATAACAGTAGAAAATGCAATGGTAGACAAAGGTAATGTAGAAATTACAAAAGTGGACAAAGAAAGCGGCGCAGTATTAGCGGGTGTCGAATTTGAAGTCCAAGATGAGAAAGATAAAGTGGTAAGAAAAGTAGTAACAGATAAAGATGGAAAAGCAAACGTTTCAGATCTATCAGTAGGAAAGTACAAATTAGTAGAGACGAAAAGCTTACCAGGTTACAAGAAACTAACAGAATCAGTATCATTTGAAATTAAAAAAGGTATGACGACAGTCCTATCATTGAAAGTAGAAAATGAGCAGTTAGACAAAGGCTCATTAGAAATTACAAAAGTAGATAAAGACAGCCAAAAAGCATTAGCAGGCGTAGTCTTCGAAGTGCAAGATGAAAAAGGAAAAGTGGTAAAAAAAGTAACGACAGATAAAGATGGAAAAGCGAATGTCTCAGACTTATCAGTAGGAAAATACAAATTAGTAGAGACGGAAAGCTTACCAGGTTACAAAAAATTAACAGAGCCAGTATCATTCGAAATTAAAAAGGGTATGACAGAAGTCTTATCACTGAAAGTAGAAAATGAGCAGTTAGATAAAGGCTCAGTAGAAATTATAAAAGTAGATAAAGACAGCCAAAAAGCATTAGAAGGTGTAGTCTTCGAAGTGCAAGATGAAGCTGGAAAAGTAATAAAGAAAGTAACAACAGATAAAAATGGGAAAGCAAAAATTGCAGACCTATCAGTAGGGAAATACAAACTAGTAGAAGTTGAAAGTTTACCAGACTATAAGAAACTAACAGAGCCAGTATCATTTGAAATCAAAAAAGGCATGATCGAGGTACTATCATTAAAAGTAGAAAATGAAATGGTAGATACGGGAAACGTAGAGATAACGAAGATAGATAAAGATAATAAGGCGCCGTTAGCGGGAGTAACGTTTGTTGTCCAAGATGAGAAGGGCAATGAGGTAAAAAAAGTAACGACAGATAAAGATGGAAAAGCAAATGTTTCAGATTTACCTGTAGGAAAGTATGAATTAGTAGAGGTAGAAAGTTTACCTGGTTATAAAAAGTTAGAAAAACCAGTATCATTTGAAATTAAAAAAGGTATGACGAAGTCTTTAACATTTACTGTAGAAAACGAAATGGTGGATACGGGGAATGTTGAAATCACGAAAATAGACAAAGATAGTAAAGCACCATTAGAAGGTGTTGTGTTTGAAGTACGTGATTCAAAAGGTAAAGTAGTTACTAAAGTAACAACGAATAAAGATGGAAAAGCAAATGTTTCAGATTTATCTATTGGAAAGTATGAGTTGGTAGAAGTAGAAACACCAGCAGGATACAAACCGCTAGAAAAACCAATTTCATTCGAGATTGAAAAAGGTAGAGTTACAGCATTACAATTAACTGTCGAAAATGAATTAGTGGATACAGGAAATGTAGAGATTACAAAAGTAGACAAAGAAAATAAAGATGCTTTAGCTGATGCCGTATTTGAGATTCAAGACGAAGCAGGACAAGTAGTCGCTAAAATAACGACAGATAAAAGAGGGCACGCACAGGTTACTAATTTATCAGTTGGAACATACAAGTTGGTAGAGGTAAATGCACCAAAAGGATATAAGCAATTAGTAGATCCTATTACTTTCCAAATTGAAAAAGGTATGACAAAATCTCTTGCTTTAACAGTAGAAAACGAAATGTTAGACAAGGGTAATGTAGAAATTACAAAAGTAGATAAAGAAGGCCAAAAAGCATTAGCGGGCGTAGTCTTTGAAGTACAAGATGAAGCAGGCAAAGTAGTAACAGAAGTAACGACAGATAAAGATGGAAAAGCAAAAGTCTCAGACTTATCTGTAGGAAAGTACAAATTAGTAGAAAAAGCAGGCTTACCGGGATACAAAAAACTAACAGAGCCAGTATCGTTCGAAATTAAAAAAGGTATGACGAAAGTTTTATCATTGAAAGTAGAGAACGAACTGTTAGATAAAGGTTCAGTAGAAATTACAAAAGTGGACAAAGAAAGTGGCGCAGTATTAGCGGGCGTAACCTTCGAAGTGCAAGATGAAAAAGATAAAGTAGTAACAAAAGTAACAACAGATAAAGATGGAAAAGCAACAATTTCAGATTTATCAGTAGGGAAATATAAGCTAGTAGAGGTAGAAAGCTTACCAGGATACAAAAAACTAGCGAAACCAGTATCGTTCGAAATTAAAAAAGGTATGACAGAAGTCCTATCATTGAAAGTAGAGAACGAAAAGTTAGATAAAGGTTCAGTAGAAATTACAAAAGTAGATAAAGACAGTCAAAAAGTATTAGAAGGCGTAGTCTTCGAAGTACAAGATGAGCAAGGAAAAGTAGTAACAGAAGTAACGACAGATAAAGAAGGAAAAGCAAAAATCTCAGACTTATCTGTAGGCAAGTACAAATTAGTAGAAAAAGCAGGCTTACCAGGATACAAAAAATTAACAGAACCAGTATCATTCGAAATTAAAAAAGGTATGACGACAGTCCTATCAATGAAAGTAGAAAATGAGCAGTTAGATAAAGGCTCAGTAGAAATTACAAAAGTAGATAAAGACAGCCAAAAAGTATTAGCAGGCGTAGTCTTTGAAGTACAAGATGAGCAAGGAAAAGTAGTAACAGAAGTAACGACAGATAAAAGTGGAAAAGCAAACGTCTCAGACTTATCTGTAGGCAAGTACAAATTAGTAGAAAAAGCAGGCTTACCAGGTTACAAGAAGTTAACAGAACCAGTATCATTTGAAATCAAAAAAGGTATGACGGAAGTCTTATCATTGAAAGTAGAGAATGAGCAGTTAGATAAAGGTTCAGTGGAAATTACAAAAGTGGACAAAGAAAGTGGCGCAGTATTAGCGGGCGTAACCTTCGAAGTGCAAGATGAGCAAGGAAAAGTAGTAACAGAAGTAACGACAGATAAAGAAGGAAAAGCAAAAATCTCAGACTTATCTGTAGGCAAGTACAAATTAGTAGAAAAAGCAGGCTTACCAGGATACAAAAAATTAACAGAACCAGTATCATTCGAAATTACAAAAGGTATGACGACAGTCCTATCAATGAAAGTAGAAAATGAGCAGTTAGATAAAGGCTCAGTAGAAATTACAAAAGTAGATAAAGACAGCCAAAAAGTATTAGAAGGCGTAGTCTTTGAAGTACAAGATGAGCAAGGAAAAGTAGTAACAGAAGTAACGACAGATAAAGAAGGAAAAGCAAAAATCTCAGACTTATCTGTAGGCAAGTACAAATTAGTAGAAAAAGCAGGCTTACCAGGATACAAAAAATTAACAGAACCAGTATCATTCGAAATTAAAAAAGGTATGACGACAGTCCTATCAATGAAAGTAGAAAATGAGCAGTTAGATAAAGGCTCAGTAGAAATTACAAAAGTAGATAAAGACAGCCAAAAAGTATTAGCAGGCGTAGTCTTTGAAGTACAAGATGAGCAAGGAAAAGTAGTAACAGAAGTAACGACAGATAAAGATGGAAAAGCAAAAATTGCTGATTTATCTGCAGGAAAGTACAAATTAGTAGAGAAAGAAAGCTTACCAGGTTACAAAAAGTTAGCAGAACCAGTATCATTTGAAATTAAAAAAGGTATGACAGAAGTTCTATCATTAAAAATAGAAAATGAAATGGTAGATACGGGAAATGTAGAGATAACGAAGATAGATAAAGATAATAAGGTATCGTTAGCAGGTGTAGTCTTCGAAGTTCAAGACGAAACTGGCAAAGTAGTAACAAAAGTAACAACAGATAAGGAAGGAAAAGCAAACGTTTCAGACTTATCTGTAGGAAAGTACAAGCTGGTAGAAGTAGAGAGCTTGCCAGGATACAAAAAATTAGAAAAGCCGGTACCATTTGAAATTAAAAAAGGTATGACAAAATCTCTAGCGTTCACTGTAGAAAACGAAATGGTGGATACGGGGAATGTTGAAATCACAAAAATAGACAAAGATAGTAAAGCACCATTAGAAGGTGTTGTGTTTGAAGTACGTGATTCAAAAGGGAAAGTAGTAACAAAAGTAAAAACGGATAAAGATGGAAAGGCAAACGTTTCAGATTTATCTATTGGAAAGTATGAGTTGGTGGAGGTAGAAACACCAGCCGGATACAAACCACTAGAAAAATCAATTTTATTCGAAATTGAAAAAGGTAGAGTTACAGCATTACAATTAACTGTCGAAAATGAATTAGTGGATACAGGAAATGTAGAAATTACAAAAGTAGACAAAAAAAATAAAGATGCTTTAGCTGATGCCGTATTTGAGATTCAAGACGAAGCAGGACAAGTAGTCGCTAAAATAACGACAGATAAAAAAGGGCACGCACAGGTTACTAATTTATCAGTTGGAATATACAAGTTGGTAGAGGTAAATGCACCAAAAGGATATAAGCAATTAGTAGATCCGATTACTTTCCAAATTGAAAAAGGTATGACAAAATCTCTTACTTTAACAGTAGAAAACGAAATGTTAGACAAGGGTAATGTAGAAATTACAAAAGTAGATAAAGACAGCCAAAAAGTATTAGCAGGCGTAACCTTCGAAGTGCAAGATGAAAAAGATAAAGTAGTAACAAAAGTAACAACAGATAAAGATGGAAAAGCAACAATTTCAGATTTATCAGTAGGGAAATATAAGCTAGTAGAGGTAGAAAGCTTACCAGGATACAAAAAACTAGCGAAACCAGTATCGTTCGAAATTAAAAAAGGTATGACAGAAGTCCTATCATTGAAAGTAGAGAACGAAAAGTTAGATAAAGGTTCAGTAGAAATTACAAAAGTAGATAAAGACAGTCAAAAAGCATTAGCAGGCGTAGTCTTCGAAGTGCAAGATGAGCAAGGCAAAGTAGTAACAGAAGTAACGACAGATAAAGAAGGAAAAGCAACAATTTCAGATTTATCTGTAGGAAAGTACAAATTAGTAGAGAAGGAAAACTTACCAGGATACAAAAAATTAACAGAACCAGTATCATTCGAAATTACAAAAGGTATGACGAAAGTTTTATCATTGAAAGTAGAGAATGAACAGTTAGATAAAGGTTCAGTGGAAATTACAAAAATGGCTGCTGAAAGCAAGAATATATTATCAGGAGCTGTGTTTGAAGTTCATGATGAAAAAGGTAAAGTAGTAGCGAGAGTAACAACAGATAAAGAAGGAAAAGCAAAAGTCTCAGATCTATCTGTAGGTAACTATACACTTGTAGAAGTAGAAGCACCAAAAGGATATGAAAAATTAACTAATCCAATTCCATTTGAAATCACAAAAGGAATGATAAATTCAGTTCAATTAGAAGTATTAAACGAATTGAGTCATTTAGCACCACCAGGTCCAGAAAAACCAGATCCAGAGAAACCGGAAAAACCAGATCCAGAAAAACCGGAAACAACAGATCCAGAGAAGCCTGGAACAACAGATCCAGAGAAGCCTGGAACAACAGATCCAGAGAAACCTGGAACAACGAATCCAGAGAAGCCTGGAACAACGAATCCAGAGAAGCCTGGAACAACAGATCCAGAGAAACCTGAAAAAGAATTACCGAAGACAGGGCAGAAAATGCCTGTGGAACCATATATGGGAGCACTTCTTGTAATGATGAGTTTTGGATTACTCGTATTAGGTAGAAAACAGCAAAGATAATAAAAGTGAAAAGGTATCCTCAAAGTATTTGAGGATACCTTTTTTATCTTTATTTGGCATAAAAAAAGCATCTAGCAAAAGAATTAGCTGCAAATAAAAAACACAAGGGAAGATAAATGTCTTCCCGCTTCACGAATGTGCTTATTTCAAAAAAGTATAAAAACTAGCTTTATTATATATATTTGATGTGTAAAGGTATGGAAGGAAAAGTTTATACGTTTTCGTAGTGTTTTGTTGAAAAAAGAGCAATCTATGTAATTAATTTTAATGATTTAGGAAATAAGTCCCGTTCTTAAAGCGTTTGAAGAGCGATAGTCCAATAGTAGGTGGGAGATGAAATTAGGGTTGGAATCTTATTGGATCTTAAAATGTAGAGGGGGAAAATAATGTAAAAAAAACTATTGTATGTTTAAAAACCTTATGTTACATTTGTGTTACAAGAAAGTTACAAATCGTTACTTTTGTTACGATTTGTTTTCTGTTGCTTTTCGGTATGTTACAGATTATAGTTTGTATTCCAATTAGCTGAGAATGTTTAAAGCTGAAGAAATAGCAAACTATAAACGAAAAATGATTTTTCTATGTGTATAAGAGTGTGTGTAGTAAAGATTCTGAGTAGGGGCTTTATTAAAATTCCTTTTTGTCTTAAAAGAAGAAGAAAACCAACTACCAACTATTTAGGAGTTTTAAGTAATGATAGTAAATGAAATGTACAGTACATAGTTACTTTCAGTCTAATTACTACACAGACTTTTATACATATGATGTTATTGTTTTAGTTATATATAGGGGGAGAGAAAATGAGAAAGTTATTAGCGGTAATTGGACTTACGTTTTTAATGCTAGCTGGATGTAGTAATGGGGATTTTGACAAAGCAATGGATGAAGGGAAGACCGCGTTAACGAATAAAGAATATAAAAATGCTTTATCATCATTTGAACGAGCACTAGATGAGAAAAAAGATGATTCAGATGCAAAAGTGCTTGTAGAACAAACGAAAGTAATGATTGAAGCAGTGAAGTTAAAAGAAGAAACAAAGGTAGAAGAATCGATCAAGTCATTTGAAAAAGTAGAGAGCATGAAGAATGGAAGTAATGCGCTTATAAAACAAGCAAAGGAAGAACGAACAGCATTAGTAGCGATCTTAGAACAAAAAAAGAATTATAGCGAGCAACTGGCAAAAAGTGAAGAGTTAATAAGTAAGAAAAATTATACAGAAGCGAAAGAGATATTAAATAAGCTAGTTTCAGAAACAAAAGATAACAAGAACCTTGAAGAATATAATAAAAAGGCTTTAGGATTAATCACTAAAATTGGTGAAGAGGAAAAAACTGCAAAGAGTGTAACGACAGCAGCGAAGGCACAAAAAAATGATGCAGTAACGAGTCAAAAGGCAGCGACAGAAAAAAATCAAAAGGCAGTAACAGAAAAGAACCAAAAAGCAGAGACAGAAAAAAATCAAAAGGTAGTAACAGAAAAGAACCAAAAAACAGAGACAGAAAAGAATCAGAAGGTAGTAACAGAAAAGAACCAAAAAGTAGAGACAGGAAAGAATCAAGATGCATTTACTTTTGAGAAAGCTAAAGAATATATCAAAAAAGAATATAAAGAAGAATATAATTACACGCTAGAGGATACGCAAGTAGAAAATGGAAAGAAATATTATCAAATTAGAGTGCGTACGACATATAAAATAGAAGGTGCAGCTGGAGCAGGATTTACTGGAGTATTCAAGGTGTTCGAAGATGGTACAATTGTTGAAATGCACTAAATTGATGAAAAAGGTATCCTCAAAGTATTTGAAGGTACCTTTTTAGCATAAAAAAAGCATCTAGCAAAAGTACTAGATGCAAATAAAAACACAAGGGAAGATAAATGTCTTCCCGTTTCCCGTAAGTAATTATATCAAAAAAATTATAAAAAACTAGCTTTATTTTTAATATAATGAATGTGTGAGGCTATGAAAGTAAAAGATTACACTATTTTCATAGTGTTTTATTAAAAAGGAGTTGTATAAATGATTAATTTCAAGCCAGAAAATTTAAACCAACTATTAAAAGTGACGCTTATAAGTGCGAATAAGTCTTATGATACGATTAAAGAGTATGAATTTACGGGAGAAGCAGTAGTATTCCGTGTAGACTTCGAATATATTGACGTTTCTCTAATGATTATAGATATGTTAGGAAGAACTGCTTCTAAATTTAACATTTTGCCATACGCTCGCCCTAATACGAATGAGATAGATTACATTCAGTTTCAGGTGTATTCCATTAATGAAGGGAATTTTAAAGAAATGCTCGACACAATGTAAGGAACTATAATTTTACAAAACTGTATATAACAACTAATATATAATTAATAAATTCATATAATTGGAGTGATGAGATGCAGCCGTTAGAGAGGGAGATTCATTCTAATATGCTGAAAGTGTGGAGAATTCATGCTTTAATTGGGGCGGCGGTTATACTAGCAGTCGTAATTGCGTATTTCTTTTTTATGATTAACTTTAACTGGTGGGGCTGGTTGTTTGGATTGTTAGTGACAGGAGCAGTTATATACGTACCACTCGACTATTTTGTATTTCCAAATTTACGTCAACGTTATTATAGTTACAGATTAAATGAAGAAGAGATTGAGATTCAAAAGGGAATGTTCGTTGTGAAGCGCGTACTTATTCCGATGATTCGTGTGCAGCACGTAACGATTGAGCAAGGACCGATTATGAGAAAGTATAATTTAGCAGAATTACATATTTCAACAGCGGCAACTTCTCATAGTATTCCAGGCTTAACGAAAGAAGAAGCAGAGCAGCTGAAAAGACAAATTGGAGAGCTTGCGAAAGTGAGTGATGAGGGTGTATAAGAGGCAACATCCGATCACGATATTGTTAGGTATTCGAATTGCGACTTTGTTGCCTTTTATTTTGCTTGTTTTATTTCGTTCAGATGGTGAAGTAAAACCTTGGTATTTCTTACATCTTGTTCTTTTGGCCATATTATTTATTATGGCAATTTTCTCATCTATAAAATGGTATTTCAAAGTGTACTGGGTTGAAAATAATATTGTACATATTAAACACGGTGTTTTTGTGAAGAAGGAAAGTTATTTAAATAAAGACCGTGTGCAAAACATTAGTACATCTTCTAATGTCATTTATCAAATGCTTGGGCTTACGAAATTAAATATAGAAGTAGCGGGCGGCGGTAGTGAGCCGGAAGTGATGTTAGCTGGTATTAAAGAAGATGAAGCGAAGGAACTGATTGCCTTATTAAATAAAAAAAGAAGCGCTGCGAGTGAAGAAGTACCCATGGCAGAAGAAAGTAAGACGATTTATCAGTTAACGATGAAAGAGATTTTAGTAGCTTCCATTACGTCTGGTAGATTCGGATTAGTGTTTTCTGGATTACTTCTTATTTACACAGAGTTTAATCAATTTCTTCCAGAATGGCTCATAAATAAAGTGGAAGCGTATGTGATGGATAACGGTGTATACGAATTAATCGTTATGGCCGCGATTTTAATGGCGGTTTCGTGGGTCGTTTCGACAGCTGGTTATGCGCTAAAATATGCGAACTTTAAAATAGAGCGAAACGGAAATGAAATTCGTATTGTGCAAGGGTTATTTGATAAGAAAGAGTTTGTCTTAAAGCTCCACCGCATTCAAGCAATTACTGTGAAAGAAGGAATTCTCCGCCAGCCTTTCGGTTATTGCTCTGTCGAAGTGGAAGTCATTCAAAGTATAGAAGCGGCAGGGAATGAAGTGATGTTACATCCTTTTATGAAGAAAAAAGATGTACAGCAGCTACTTGCCTATTTACAGTTGCCATATGAAATAGAAGAGGAAATCGTTCATTTACCGAAGGCTGCATTACGCCGTTACGTCGTAATGGGCTGGATTACAAGTGCTGTGCTCGCTGTGCCAATCGCTGGTGCGAGTATATATTTTAAACAACATACTGCGTTGTTCGTTCTTATACCGCTATTTATTGTATTTACAATACTTGCATACGCTAGATATAAAAGTGGTGGATATATGATACGAGACAATCAGTTAGTAATGGTGCACCGAGGTCTCGCGAAATATACAGGGATCATGCGAAGAAGGCATATTCAAGTGGTCGGATACAATCAATCTTATTTTCAAAAGAAAGACGAGTTATGTACAGCTGCTGTAGCGGTGGCGGGACATGGTTATGAAGTGAAGCATATGCGAAAAGAAGACGCGCTTCGCATATATAATTGGTACAAAGAAAAAGGAAACACCAGTGTGTAATGGTGTTTCCTTTTTTTGTGTCGTCATTTGTCGATAAGTCGATATATTCGAAAAATCGCTAATATAATTTCATGTACCGAGGTCTCTAAACTCAGAAACTTAAACTAACACATCAAAAGTAGTCACGAACGACGGGCGCGAGAAAATACTTTTTTGCTGTTCTGCATGTGGATGCGCCTGAGCCTGAGCCTGAGCCTGAGCCTGAGCCTGAGCCTGAGCTTGTCCCTCTGCTTGTGCAGGGCGTTTTTTATGAGCGTTTTCGAATGAACGTGATTCTGTCCAGTCTTTAAAGTTTTGCTCAGTTTCCCACATCGTTAAGATGACATATGTATCATTACTTAATGGGCGAAGAACACGGATTGCTTGGAAGCCAGGCTCATTTTCGATTAGACCAGCACGGTTTTTAAAACGGTTTTCAAATACAGGGCGACCTTCGTCTGTTACAGAAATGTTGTTACAAACGATGTAGCCAGATTGTCCTTTAAATTCTCCAACAGCGTCTAATACGTCATACTGAAGTGTCGATTCTACAGATTCTTCAGTATTTTCTTTATAAAACATATCTTTTTCGTTATTTTTTGCAGTGAAATGTGCTTGTTCTAGAGGTGTTTCGTATGAAATAATAGCCTTCATTTTAATGCCCCCTTTATGGTTTGTCTCTATTATATCAATTCTCTTAAAAAACTTCGAAGATTATATACATAAAGATACTTCTTTTTCAAATAATAAATGTACCATCATTTGGAAAGAAGGCCGATGTATGAAGAAAGCAAAGTGGACTTTATTAGGCGGGGTAGCAACGTTCGTAGTAGCGATTGTACTCTATAAACTTATTGTGTTAACTGGTGGCTATATGATGGATGAAAAGCAGCTTGTTTTCCACTCTTCATCACGTATCGTTGACCAGAAAGGAAAAGAAATTACGAAGTTATATGTAGAAAATAGAGAGCTCGTGCCGATTGAAGAAATTCCAAAGTACGTGCAGCAAGCATTTATCGCTGTGGAAGATGCTCGTTTTTATGAGCATCAAGGAATTGATTACCCTTCTATATTTCGGGCGCTTTATAAAGACGCGTTAGCTGGAGAGAAGGTAGAAGGCGGTAGTACGATTACGCAGCAACTGGCTAAAAACATCTTTTTAACTCGCGAAAAAACATTTACGCGCAAATTGAAAGAGGTCGCAATTTCTCTTCAATTAGAGCAAAAATATACGAAGCAGCAAATTCTTGAAATGTATATGAACCATATTTATTTCGGTCATGGGGCATATGGTATTCAAGCGGCAGCAAAGTTGTATTTTAATAAAAATGTAGAAGATTTAACAGTGGAAGAGGGAGCTATGCTTGCAGGGCTTCCGAAAGCGCCAAATGGCTATTCACCGTACTTATCCCTAGAAAAGAGTAAAGGGCGCCGTGATCTTGTTTTGTCACTTATGCATAAACAAGGCTATTTAACAGCGGAAGATAGTGTTCGTTACCAAGGGAAAACAATCGCTCTTTATAAAAATTCAGATGAACGTGAACTCGCATATATGCCGTATATCGATATGGTTATAGATGAAGCGGCGCGTTTATATGGTTTATCGCATCAAGAAGTACTGCGCGGAGGATATACGTTTGTCGTACCGATGGATGAAAAAGTTCAAAAGGTAGCATATAACCAGTTTCAAGATGCGAGAAATTTCCCTGGTAAAGAAAACGGGGCGCAAGGTGCATTTTTATTAATGGATAATCAGACTGGCGGAATTAAAGCCGCGATTGGCGGAAGAGAGTATGTTCCTAGAGGGCTTAATCGCGTTTTTGCAAAGCGGCAGCCTGGTTCTGTTTTAAAGCCGCTTATCGTATATGGACCTGCACTTGAGACGAAGAAATATAATCCATATTCTTTATTAATGAATGAAAAAAGTTCGTTTGAAGGTTATGAACCTCGAAATTATAATCATGAGTATACGAAAGAGATGACGATGTACGATGCGGTATTAGAATCAGCAAATGTGCCAGCTGTATCTTTATTAAATGAATTAGGGGTAGATGAGGGAAAGCAATATTTAGAGAAAGGGAATGTTCATATTGCGGACTCAGGTTTAAGCACAGCACTTGGCGGGCTAAAAAATGGTGTGTCTCCATTTGATCTTGTCAAAATGTACCGATCTTTTTTAGCAAACGGGAATATTATTGAACCGCACGTTATCGATAAAGTATTAAATAGACACGGGGCGGTCATTGGAGAATCATCAAAAGCTGAAACGAAAGTCTTTTCGAAGCAAACGGCATGGTATATGACAAAGATGCTTGAAGGAGTTGTGAAAGAAGGTACGGCGAAAGCTGGCGTATATAATGGAGCTTTAGCTGGAAAAACAGGCACAACTTCATTGCCGAATGATGACAATGGTGCGCGTGATATGTGGTTCGTTGGATATACACCGAATTTAGTAGGTGCAGTTTGGATTGGCTATGACCGCACCGATAAAGAGCATCAATTACAAGATGGAAATGCATCTGCAACGATGTTATTTAAAAAGATTTTAACGAAAGCAAACATACAAGATAAAGCGAGTTTTCATAGGCCAAAAGGTGTTGAAACAATTGGACTGCCAATTCGTTTAGATAAGATTCAAAACGTGGAAGCAAAACTAGCATTTAGTCCTTTCGGTTTATTTGCAATGAAACTAAGCTGGACGCCGCTTCCTGATGAGCGAATTATGTATCGGATTTATAAAGTTGAAAAAGGAATTCATACTCACGTTGGAACGGCAAAAGGAACGGGGAAATATGAGGAGAAGTTTATTAATATATTCTCAAAACCAAGTTTTTACGTTGTACCATATAACACACAAACGAACCGTGAAGGAGAAAAGTCAAAAGTAGCTAAACCGTAGTTTTTCTCTGTGCTATAATAAGAATGTTGCGAAAATAGTAAACGTTTTTACGAACGTTTGTGTCAATTTAATGAACAACGTACATAATGTTATGCATTTTGTTTTTACAAGCTGTATAGTAAAAAAAGATAAATATCGGAATAGAGCATATTTAAAGAAAAAGCATTGGTAAGGAAGGGAGCTAGGGTCTTGGTAAGAACTATAAATGAGACATTTTTAAAAGCATGTAGGGGGGAACGTACAGAGTATGTACCAGCATGGTATATGCGTCAAGCAGGTCGTTCACAGCCGGAATATAGAAAGATAAAAGAGAAATATTCTTTATTTGAAATTACACATAATCCAGAGTTGTGCGCTTACGTTACAAAGTTGCCAGTTGATCAATATAACGTAGACGCAGCAATTCTTTATAAAGATATTATGTCACCACTACCTGCAATTGGTGTTGATGTGGAAATTAAATCTGGCATTGGTCCAGTTATCGATAGTCCAATCCGTTCTTTACAAGACGTAGAAAAATTAGGGGAAATCAATCCAGAAGATGACGTACCTTACATACTAGATACAATTCGTTTATTAACGACAGAAATGTTAGATGTACCGTTAATCGGTTTTTCAGGAGCTCCATTTACGTTAGCGAGCTATATGATTGAAGGCGGTCCTTCTCGTAACTATCATAATACGAAAGCGTTTATGTATGCAGAGCCGAAAGCTTGGTTCGCTTTAATGGATAAGCTTGCAGATATGGTTATTACATATTTAAAAGCGCAAATTAACGCAGGAGTAAAAGCGGTTCAAATTTTCGATTCTTGGGTTGGAGCAGTAAATGTAGCGGATTACCGTATATTTATTAAACCAGCGATGGAGCGTATTTTTGCAGAAGTTCGCCCGATGGTTGTTCCAATGATTATGCACGGCGTAGGTGCTGCACATTTAGTGAATGAATGGCACGACTTACCGCTTGATGTAGTAGGTTTAGATTGGCGCTTACCGATTGAAGAAGCACGCGCACGTGGTGTTCACAAGGCGGTACAAGGAAATATGGATCCTTCATTCTTATTAGCACCTTGGCCTGTTATTGAAGAACATGTAAAAGGTATTTTAGATCAAGGGATGAAGCAGCCAGGTTATATCTTTAACTTAGGTCACGGCGTATTCCCAGAAGTAAATCCAGATACATTAAAACGCTTAACTACATTTATTCATGAGTACTCTAAAGAACAGTTAGCGAAGTAAAGGAGATTGTCTGTATGAAAAAGAAAATTGGTTTGCTTGTAATGGCATACGGAACGCCATATAAAGAAGAAGATATTGAACGTTACTATACACATATTCGCAGAGGAAGAAAGCCAAGTCCTGAAATGCTAGAAGATTTAACAGAGCGTTACCGTGCAATTGGTGGTATTTCTCCTTTAGCTACTATTACATTAGAGCAAGCTAAAAAGTTAGAGACACGTTTAAATGAAATACAAGATGAAGTAGAGTACCACATGTATCTTGGTTTAAAACATATTGAACCGTTCATTGAAGATGCAGTACAAGCTATGCATAAAGATGGAATAGAAGATGCAATTGCACTCGTTCTTGCCCCTCACTATTCTACTTTTAGCGTGAAGTCGTATGTAGGACGAGCGCAAGAAGAAGCAGAAAAACTTGGAAACTTAACAATTCACGGCATCGATAGCTGGTATAAAGAACCGAAATTTATTCAGTATTGGGTCGATGCAGTGAAAGGTATATATAACGGTATGTCAGAAGCAGAACGTGAAAAAGCAGTGTTAATCGTATCTGCACATAGTTTACCAGAAAAAATTATCGCACTCGGCGATCCATACCCGGATCAATTAAACGAAACAGCTGACTATATTGCACGTGGTGCTGAAGTAGCAAATTATGCAGTAGGTTGGCAAAGTGCCGGAAATACACCAGATCCTTGGATTGGTCCAGATGTACAAGATTTAACGAGAGAACTAAATGAAAAATACGGCTACAGTTCATTCGTATATGCACCAGTTGGATTTGTTGCGGAACATTTAGAAGTTTTATATGACAATGACTTTGAGTGTAAAGTGGTAACGGATGAAATTGGCGCGAAATATTATCGTCCAGAAATGCCAAACGCATCGGACGCATTTATCGACTGTTTAGCAGATGTTGTATTAAAGAAAAAAGAATCTGTAATGTAAGTAGAAAGGGGGAGCTTACTTGAGGAAAAAAGTTGTGATCATCGGCGGTGGCATCACAGGATTGACAACAATGTATAACTTACAAAAAGAAATTCGTGAAAAAAACTTGCCGATAGATGCATTGCTTATAGAAGCGTCTGGTAAACTTGGCGGGAAAATTCAAACCGTTCAAAAAGATGGATTTACAATTGAACGCGGTCCTGATTCTTTCTTAGCAAGAAAAGAGAGTGCAGCTAAATTAGTGAAAGAATTAGGACTTGATGCTGAACTTGTAAATAATAAGGCTGGTCAATCGTTCGTTCTCGTAAACAATCGGTTACATAAAATGCCGAGCGGTTCAATGATGGGAATTCCAACGCAAATTACGCCGTTTCTATTTTCCGGATTGTTCTCCCCAATTGGTAAACTAAGAGCTGGTTTTGACTTATTAATGCCTAGATCAAAACCAGTTTCTGATCAATCACTCGGGCAGTTTTTCAGGCATCGTCTTGGAAATGAAGTCGTTGAAAATTTAATTGAGCCATTATTATCTGGTATTTATGCAGGGGATATTGATGAAATGAGTTTAATGTCAACATTCCCTCAAATTTATCAAATTGAACAGGAGCACCGTAGTATTTCACTCGGTATGCGTACGCTCGCTCCAAAGCAAGAGAAGGCTGAATTGAAAAAAGGAATATTTAAAACTGTGAAAACCGGTTTAGAATCTATAGTAGAATCTCTTGAAACGAAGATTCCTAATGATATGGTAATGAAGGGAACTCGTATCGAAAAGGTTGCAAAAATTGGTGATAGTTATACGATTACGCTTAGTAACGGAAAAGAAATGGAAGCAGACGCGATTGTAGTTGCGACGCCGCATAAAGTATTGCCATCTATGTTTGCGCAGTATAAGCAGTTTCGTTTCTTCCGTAACATTCCGTCTACATCAGTTGCAAACGTGGCACTTGCTTTCCCAAAGTCTGCAATTCAGCGTGATATTGATGGTACTGGATTTGTCGTATCAAGAAATAGTGATTATACAATTACAGCGTGTACGTGGACACATAAAAAATGGCCACATACAACGCCAGAGGGAAAAACGCTTCTTCGCTGTTACGTCGGACGCCCAGGTGATGAAGCGATTGTTGAACAAACTGACGAAGAAATTGTACAGCTCGTATTAGAGGACTTACAAAAGACAATGGATATTACAGAGGATCCAGAGTTTACAATTGTAAGCCGCTGGAAAGAAGCCATGCCTCAATATACAGTAGGCCATAAAGAGCGAATGAAAAAGCTCACAACATTTATGGAGGAAGAATTGCCAGGTGTGTATTTGGCAGGTAGTTCTTACGCTGGTTCTGGTCTTCCAGCTTGTATTGAGCAAGGTGAGTTAGCGGCGAAACGTGTGTTATTTCATTTAGAAAAAGTAATGGAGACTAAATTAGTCGCACATTAAAATATTTCAAACAAAACGCCTTCAATTATATTGAAGGCGTTTTGTTTATTGGATAAAATACCTTTAGTCAATAAAGCTATATAAGTTATTTTGTATTATAGGTTGAATACTTGTAAATTAAATAAATTTTGTGTAAAACTTGTCGAAATATAGTTCTATATAACGAATCATTTGATATGATAGAAATGTTGAGAAAATATGAAATAGGGAGAGGGAAATGGCTGTGAAGAAATTATTAAGTGTCTTTTTATCATTGATGTTATTGCTTTCATTTACTGGAACTTTAGCGCAGGCGGAAGAAACTACTTCTATGTCAGTAGAAAAAGCAATTCAAGTATTTAAGCAGCAAGGGAAAACGAAGGGGATAGTGGAAGGATATATCGTTGGGTATACGCAAAGTCCTTCTAAATACACGAAAGATCCGGCTAAGTTTGACGACACAAACGTGGCAATTGCCGATTCGCCAAACGAAACGAATCCAGACAAGATCATGTCTGTTCAATTGCCAAAAGGTGATGTGAGGACGGCTGTAAACGTGAAAGATCATCCTGAAAATATCGGGAAGAAAGTTAGGTTGACAGGGACGCTTGAGTTATATTTCGGTAGCCCAGGTTTAAAATCAGTAACAGCTCATAAGTTTCAAGGAGAAGAACAAAACCGCGTTAGCGATGTAGTGGCATCACCAAATGGTGGGGAAGTTGCAAAAGGAACAGCAGTAACATTAACAACGAATACAGAAGGAGCAACAATCTACTATACGTTAGATGGCTCTAATCCTACAAATAAAAGTGTTCGTTATAACGGACAAATTGTAGTGAATGAAAATAGTGTAGTGAAAGCAATCGCTGAAAAAGAAGGGCTTACTTCTTCAGCAGTTTCGACATTTTCATTTATAATCGTAACAAATGAACCAGTTCGTATTCATGATATTCAAGGGAAATCACATATTTCTACTTACAATGGGAAGAAAGTAAACAATGTGGAGGGCGTTGTCACAGCGCTTGATAAAAATGGTTTTTATATAGAAGATAATCAGCCGGATAATGATCCAGCTACTTCTGAAGGTATTTACGTATACAAAAAAGATGCGAATGTAGCAGTAGGAGATCTTGTCCAAGTTGATGGAGAAGTAGAAGAATATGTTGGACCTGGATATGCAGAGCGATTTGAAACAGACTTAACGACGACGGAAATTAAGGCGAGTCGCGTTGCTGTAATCGCAAAAGATCAACCTTTACCAGCGCCGATTGTATTAGGAGAAAACGGTGTGAAAATCCCTGATCAAATTATCGATAATGATGCATTCGGTCTATTTGATCCAAATGAAGATGCAATCGACTTTTATGAAAGTGTAGAAGGTATGCGTGTTACGATGCCAACACCAAAAATTATCGCTCCGCAGAAAAACGGTAATTTATATGTAACAGTAAAAAATGGCGGAGATAAAGTAGTAACGAAGTATGGTACACCTTTATTAGATAAAGAGCAATTAAATCCAGAGCGCCTTTCTGTAAAAGTACCTCGTGATTATGTCGCGAAAGTAGGCGATACGTTTACTGGAGATATAACAGGCGTAGTAGGATATGACTACGGTTCGTTCCGCATTTCGCCAGTAACGGAATTACCATCTGTAGTGGACGGCGGATTTAAGCAAGTAGGGGCAAATATTCAGCCGCGTCTTGATAAGTTAACAGTTGCTACATATAACATTGAAAACTTCTCAGCGAACAAAAAAGAAACAACAGATGAAAAAGTGAAAGCGTTAGCTTATTCTATTAAATATAATTTGAAAATGCCTGATATTATCGGTGTACAAGAGATGCAAGATAATAATGGAGCAATCAATGACGGTACGACTGATGCGTCTTTAAGCGCAAAACGTATCATTGATGCTGTATTAGAAATTCGTGGACCGAAGTATGAGTATGTAGAAATTGCGCCGAACAACAATCAAGACGGTGGGGCACCTGGAGCGAATATTCGCGTCGGTTTCTTCTATAACCCATCTCGTGTGAAATTAGCGACAGTACCGAAGTTACTAGATAAAAATGTAGTTCGTATTGGAGAAGAAAATTCATTATTTGAAAGTACACGTAAACCGTTAGCGGCAGAATTTACGTTCCAAGGACAAAACGTTGTTGTCATTTCAAATCACTTAAACTCAAAACTAGGAGATGCAACGCCATTTGGAAAAGTGCAGCCGCTCGTATTAAAGAGTGAAGAAAAACGAGTTCAATTAGCACAAGAAGTGAATCATTTCGTACAAGGTATTCAAGAAAAGAATACAAATGCACCAGTTGTTGTATTAGGTGATATGAATGACTTTGAATTCTCTAAACCTTTAGAAGCACTAGAGGGAACGATATTAAAAGATATGTTAAACACAGTGCCGAAAGAGAACCGCTACACGTACATTCATGAAGGTAACGCACAAGTGCTAGATCATATTTTAGTAACAAACAACATCGCACCGCACACAATTGTAGACCCTGTACACTTAAACTCAAACATTATGAAAGAACATGGACGTGTAAGTGACCACGATCCAGTACTTGTTCAAATTGATTTGAAGAAGGCTTCTTAAATAGTCGAGAAAGAACGCTTAGAAATATACTAAGCGTGCTTTTTCTGTAAAAATCATGTTAAAATTAATTTAAAATTCAGTTTTTTATAATGAGGAGGTTAAAGATGCAAGCATGGTTAAATGGAAAGTTAATGAATCAGCTTGCAATTTTTTTTAGCATGATCGTCATGCTTCAGTTTGTAGCCGATATAACAGGGCTTACACAGAATCTAGATAGTATGTATTACTTAATAAATACCGCAACTTCCTATATAACGTTTAGTTTGGCGGTTATTTTTACTTTAATCGGTGCAAGAAGAGAATTAAGTAAATACGCAATTATTTTATTATGTTCAGTTGTAGGTATTAAAGCGATTTATTTTGCGGCGATCGTTATTTTATGAGGATTGGCAGGTACGCCGTAAATGGGAGAGGATTATATGAGTATTGAAAATATAAGATTGATAAATGTAAATGATAATAAGAGCGTAATTCTCTAAGCTAACTTAGGGAATTACGCTCTTATTCGTTCAATTAGTTAGTCCGAAATTGCTTGAAACGCTTTTCTACACCGATCTCTTTTTTGCAGCCTTCTTCTATATTTTTTTCTATCCCGCTTTACTCCTTGTATATACATAAATAAGCTAACGAGAAGGAAGAAAGCACATTGCATCGTTAAAATGTATGGTGACATGCCTTGCAATGGTTGTTTCGGATCATATAAATGAATAGGTGCTCCGCCTATTGAAGGAAATATTGTATTTAGCAGGACGTAAGGAATGGAGGCAACTGCAAATGGAAAGAGAATTGCCATATAGTCCTTTTGTGACCATACAGATGCAGCAAGTCCTAAAAGAGCCATTAAACCTGCAAATAAAAAATTAATTCCGATATATACAGTAATGTAAGTGAGAGGCGCATCGAAATATAGGTTTGCGAACATTCCATCAGCATTTATGATGCCTGAACCAATCGTAGGTGTTCCGTCTGGAATGGTTAATTTGCAAAATAATAACGATAAGATGAATGGAAATGTATAAAGAAATCCTCCGCAAAAAAACGTAACGATATATTTCATTAATGAATAAGGAAATAAAGAAATCCCCTTACTCACAAACGGTTTAAAACCATCTGACTTATCCGAATTGTAACTTGTACTAAAGGGGAAACTCGCAATAACTGGCATTAATAATAAATAAACATCCATTTCATTGTCGCGAAATCCGATCCATTTTATATCTGTTGAAATAGGTCCACTCGCTGCGTCTCCTAAATAACGAATTACATAGTAATAGTGATAAATACAAATAAGAACGAATCCACTAAACATAATAATTAAAGAAATACGACTACAAAAAGCTTGCTTTATATTTAAACGAAGCGCACGCATCATGACTGAAAAAGCCTCCACTATTTTGATAAACTTGTCTATTTTCTATATTACTATTAAATGTAAAGATTTTCTTGTTTTTTTATTTGATTATTTGAAAAAAGGGAATTTCGTTGTCATTAAGTAAGGTTTAACGGAAATTATATTTTCTAAAATATGGTTGACAATTTAGTATTACGTTTGTAATCTTAATTGTAGATTACAAATGTAATACGAGGGGTGGAAAACAATATGACAAATAAATTACCTAAAATATCTGAAGCAGAATTAGAAATTATGAAAGTGTTGTGGTCGAATTCTCCACAAACAGCGAATGAAATTATAGAAGAACTGGAAGATACAATGGACTGGAAACCGAAAACAATCCGTACATTAATTAATCGGTTAGTACAAAAGGAAGCCGTTTCTTATCATCAAGATAAAGGGCGTATGTATGCTTATTATCCGTTAGTATCACAAGATAATTATTTGCAAGTTGAAACAAAATCTTTGCTAAAGCGTTTTTGCGGCGCAGCGTTTAAGCCATTACTTGTTAATTTTTTAAAAGAGGAAAAATTGTCTTCAGAAGATATTAACGAACTGAAACGCATTTTAGATGAAAAGACCGAGGAGAATAAGAGGAAGGATAGATAACAATGATAGACACGCTTATAAATGTATACCTTCCTCATTTTTTTGATTGGCTTATAGAAACGTCACTTATGGCTAGCATATTAGTTGGATTTATTTTATGTATAAAAGTACTATTTAGAAATAAATTAACGCCCCGGTGGCAATATATGCTGTGGATCGTATTAATGATAAGACTTCTTTTACCGTGGTCACCAGATAGCTCTTATAGTATTTATTCATTACTTTCCTATAGTTCTAGTGTATCGGAAGTTATTCCAAAAAATATGCCGTCTACTGAGAGTATAGTGAACATAGAAACTAATCATACAGTGGAATTGGAATCAAATTCTGAAACTGTGACAAAAAATGGTGAACCTGAAGTAAACGCGAGTGCGGAACAACAGACTACATTTTCTTTATACAAACTTGCTCTATATGTTTGGCTAGCTGGGGTAATCGTATTAGCAGTCATAACGTTTATTACAAATAGACGTTTATATTCTTACATAAAGAAACAAGCGGATATTACGGATGAACAGGTCGTTACAGTGTTTAATCGCTGTAAGCAGTCTATGAAAATGAAGAAGGCAGTTTCATTACGTGTAGCAGGAAAGATTGCGAGCCCAACTGTTTTCAGTTTCTTTCGGCCGAAAGTATTACTATCAAAAAAACATATGAAAGTATTAAATGAGCAACAATTACAATATGTCTTTTACCATGAGTTAGCTCATATTAAGAGAAACGACGTAGCTGTAAATTGGATTATGTATAGTTTGCTCCTATTAAATTGGTTCAATCCGATTCTTTGGTACGCCTATTTCTGTATGCGAGAAGATCAAGAATTAGCCTGTGATGCATATGCGCTTACTTTTATAGATAAAGAGGAGCAAATTGCATACGGTCATACAATTATTACCCTTTTAGAACATTATTCCTATCAAGTACCAAGCCTAGCAAATTTAAGTAGAAATAAACGAACACTAAAAAGGAGAATCGTTATGATTAAAAAGTTCCAAAAGAAATCTTATCGTCTTTCTTTACTTGGAATCATTGCTATAGCAGCTATAGCAGGCGGATTCTTATTAAATGCAAGGATAACTGAGGGGGATGAAAGACAGAAAGAAAAAGTTGTAGAAAAAAAGCAATCTAAAGCGGCTTTTGAAAAAGCGATAGAAACAGTATTAGGTACACCGGAGAATGCAAGTAGGGAATGGGGGATGTCAATAAAGTCATATAAAAGGAATACAGATTTTTTGTATTTGGCAGAAAAGAATTTTACAAAAGAAGAATTTGAGCAGTATGTTCAATTATTTAAGGAAGCGCAAGAAATTCATAAAAAAGCAATGGTTAAGAAAAATGTGCCTGAGAATTATGATGGAGATACAAAGGAATATAAACCTGAACGCTTGAAGAAAGCTGATCAAGAAAGACTAGCTATTATTGAGAAGAAATTAATTCCACTTTCGGAAAAGGTGGAGAAGTCTTTAACATATACTGTGGAAGAAGCGAAAGATCATGTACCATTTCAAATTAAGCAGCCGACTTATATAACTGAAGGTTATGAGTTAAAAAGAGAATGGGCTGATTCATATTTTGGAAGAGATGTAGAATTAGTTATTAAATCAGAATATACAAAAGGGAAATATGGTTTTACAATTTATCAGTCAAGAATGTATGTAGCTGGTAATAAGGATCCACTACACTACATGATGCCTGGAGAAGAGAATCTAGAAAGTTATAGTTTAGATGGGAAAGGAATGGTATATAATAAATCTTCTCATGGAGAGGGTAAGTTAAGAGGCCTCAAAATGTTTGTACCAGCACGAGGTAAGAATAGTGAGTATCAAATTGTCATAGTGAATGATATTTTTACAAGAGATACAAAGATATACGAAGAGATAATCGATGATGAGCTAACTAAGAAAGAGATGGAGAAAATATTACTTTCTATGTCAAAATAAAAGACAGTGTTCTTAAACTTTTGGTTTTAAGAACACTGTCTATTTAATTAGATTTCTAGTGTGATCTAGCCAGCAATTATTATGAATATATTCTTGCTTTCCATACAAGTATACTTTTTGATACACTATGGACAGTATGGTATAACTTGACTGGAATTTTTTAATACTGGAAATAATAAAAAAGAGAACTTGTATAGAATGTAAGCGTGTGGTAATATCAAAGATGTACTGATTGACTATATTATCCAATTGGTCATTTTTGGAGGTGACGATGTGGCGATAGATCGAAAACGTTCTATTATTGAAGCTGCAACAAAGTCTTTTTCAGCGTTCGGTTATAAAGCAACAACGATGGATCAAGTAGCGAAGTTAGCGAATGTAGGAAAAGGAACGATTTATACTTTTTTCAAAAATAAAGAAGAGCTATTTGGTGAAATTATTTCTAATTTAATTACAGAAATGAAGCAAGTTGCAGAAAATGCAATTCGTTCAGATATTTCATTTTTTGAAAATGTACATAGAGCATTATATAGCATATTAGAATTCAGAAAAGAACATCAGCTCATGATTAAGTTAATTCAAGAAGAGCGTGATATGGGAACGAAAGAAGTACAAGAAGTGATGCAACAAGTAGATGTGGAAATCGTTTCTGTCATTCAATCGTATTTAAAGATTGCGATTGAAAAAGGTGAAATTAGCAAATGTGATCCAGAAATTACAGCATTTATTATGCTTCGCCTATACGTATCACTTATTTTTGATTGGGAAAAAAATCATGAACCGTTAGAAAAAGAAAAAATATCGGAATTATTCGAACTTTATTTACTAAAAGGATTGTCAAATTAAGATAATCCTTTTAATATTATAAAAAATGACTAATTGAACAAATCGGTCAATCGTATAAGGGGAATGGTTAAATATAATCATGTAGATGAAAATGTGCATAGTATAAATTCGGGGATAAGGCATATGTATGAACAGATATAGCCTTTTTATTTGGGTAAAAATGACCATAAATCAATTTTGGTCATTTTTAAAAAGGGGGATAAATTATGAAATGGCATAAGTTGCTTAGTAAAGAATTTGCAGAGATTATAAAAAGTAAAAAAATATTAATTCCAATTATCGCGGTTTTATTCGTACCGATTTTATATGCGGGTATGTTTTTATGGGCCTTTTGGGATCCGTATGAACAGCTAGATGACTTGCCAGTTGCGGTAGTCAATTTAGATAAAGGTGCAGTATTTGATGGGAAACCAATTGAGGTCGGAAAAGGGTAATTAACTGTTACGATTTATTTAACCAATTAAAACTAAAGTTAATTAAATATATCAGTAAGCCCTGCTAGTCAAGTGATTGGCTAGTAGTGAGGGTTAACTGCGGGCAATCCCTAAAGCTGATTGAACTACAACGTGGCTAGAAATGGCGAGCGTGAATGTCGCGAAAGCAGAAAAAATCAATCAGATGGTGCAAGGTTAAATCCTAAACACTAGAACAATGGGTCTTCCGCCTCGAATCATCTAAGTCAAAATGGATAAGATGAACGTTCAACGACTATCTCGTATAACTGACGAGAGTACATCACAAGCCTATGGTGGTGGAAAAATCCTCTATCTCTAAGTAGATAAACATATAGTCTGCGCTCATGTGAAAACATGAGAAGTTCATAAGAGAACTGGCTAAGGAATTGCGCCCTTAGTTGAACAAGATAAATTTTATTGAATCTATCAAACTTTATTGAATTTATCGAACGTACGTGCTATGTTTGGTTCAATGAGGTGAGAATAATAATGAAATTTTCACGAGTTAGTCAAGTATCGGAATTAACAGGTTTGTATCCTGGTAGTCTCAGGAGAATGCTGGTGGAACACGCTACTATTCAGAAGAACAAATCTTTCATTAAAGAAGTTAAATTCTGATGATATTAGCGAAGAAAGTCAGACTGATTCCAACGCCTGAACAAGAAAAAGTGCTTAGAAACCATGCTGGAGCTGCAAGATTTGCTTATAACTATTGTAAAAGAATGAGTGATAGATACTATAAGCTATTTGGAAAATCTGTTTCACAGTTAGCTTTACAGAAACGATTTACAAAGATCAAGAAGCGAAAGCAATATGAGTGGTTAAAAAATATCAACGCACAAGTTCCCAAACAGGCTTCAAAAGATTTTGACAAGGCGCGAAAAAATTCGTTCGAAAAGTACCAAAATGGTTATCACACTTCTTATAAATCCAAAAAAGATTTAATCCAAGGATTTTATGCCAATTATGAAAGACTGATTATAGGAAAGAAAGTAGTTCATATTCAGTCTATTGGAGAAGTGAAAACAAGCCAACAACTACCAAGAAACAAAAAGCCATCCAATCCAAGAGTTACATTTGATGGTCGTCACTGGTGGATTAGTGTAGGGTTCCAAGAAGACTTTGAATTACAAGCACTAACCAATGAGTCGATTGGTGTGGATGTTGGTTTAAAAGAGCTGTTTGTAGCTTCTAATGGTATGAAAGAACGAAATATAAACAAAGATGCTAAGGTTAAAAAACTTTTGAAAAGGAAAAAGTCAGCGCAAAGAGATATGTCTAGGAGATTTAAAAAAGGTGTAAAAATTCAATCTGCCGGATATGAAAAAGCTAAAGCGGAGCACCTGCGGTTATCTAGGAAAATTACCAATATCCGAAATAACCATATCCATCAAGCAACAGCAAAATTGGTGAAAACCAAACCAATGAAAATTGTTGTGGAAGACTTACCTATCTCAAACCTGTTAAAAAACAAAAAACTATCGAAAGCATTTTCATTTCAAAAATTAAACTTCTTCTTTCAATGTTTGTCATACAAGTGTGAGAAATATGGCATCGAGTATGTAAAAGCTGATAAATGGTTCGCCTCAAGCAAGATTTGCTCATGTTGCGGAGTTAAATACGACCATTTAGTTCAACTAGAAGGACAGTGGAGTTTAAAGATTCGTGAATGGAACTGTGTTGGGTGCAATAGCCATCACGATAGGGATGTAAATGCTGCGATAAATTTATCAAGATGGGTAAAATAAATGCTTGATAATAGGAGGTAACGATACTGCCTCGTGTGGAGTGTTATACCCCTCGTCCCTTTGGGGTTGCGAGAACACTTTGAAGCACTAACTTGTGTAAATTTGATTGAATTGTATAGATTTAGTTAAGTTTATCGTATCGGCTCGTTGATAACTTAAAAGATAATACAAGTTTCAAATGGGAATTTGTAAGTGAAAAAGAAGCGAAAAAAGGAATGGAAGGTAGAAAGTATTACATGTTAGTACGCATTCCAGATGACTTCTCAAGTAATGCTACAACGTTATTAAAAGATGATCCAAAACTATTAAACTTAGAATACATTCCAAACGAAAGCTTGAACTTCTTATCTTCACAAATTGGCGGAACAGCCATTGAAAAAATTAAAGGTGAAGTATCAAGTACGTTAACGAAAACATATGCAGAGAAAATGTTTGATTCCATTAAAGACGTCTCAAAAGGATTAGCAGATGGGGCGGAAGGAGCAAATAAGTTACATGATGGAGCTAGTGAGTTGCATGATGGATCAAGTAAAGTGACGGATGGGCTCCATACACTTCAAGGGAAATCTGGAGAGATGAAGGATGGGGTTCAGAAATTAGCAGATGGATCTAATAAATTAGTAGATGGGTCAGGCAAAGTAACAAACGGTTTAAATACGCTAAATAGCAAAACAGGTGAAATGCAGACAGGTATAGGTAAATTACAAGATGGGTCTGGAAAAGTAACAGATGGTTTAAATACGTTAAGTAGCAAAACAGGTGAAATGCATACTGGTATAGGGAAATTACAAGATGGATCCGGAAAGGTGACAGCAGGTTTAAATACGTTAAATAGTAAAACAGGTGAAATGCAAAAAGGAATTGATGAATTACAAGGTGGATCGGAGAACGTGACCGGTGGTTTGAACAAATTGGTAAGTAAATCAGATGAATTAAAAACAGGAACAACTGAACTATCAAATGGTATGGAACAACTTGTTGGAGGACAAAGTGAATTAGAAAAAGGGTCCCAAGAGATTCAAACAGGTTTGCAGGAGTTAAATAGTAAAGTACAAAATTCTGTTGCAGGCCTAGAGAAAGCGCAGTCGAATATTCCTTCTATATTAAATACAGTAAATGAGAAAATGACTGGGGCTGAAGAAAACGTAAATCAGTTAAATGAATTTACTCAATCAACAGCAGGGGATGCAACAACTGCAGCGCAAGATGTAGCGAATTTGCAAAAGCAAATTGAAAGTTTACCAAAAGAATATCAAGAGCAGTTACAACCATTTATAGCAAATGCGGCAAAAAGTACAGCGACAGTTCAGCAAAAAGCTGCCGGAGTAGCAGGTGGAACAAACAAATTAAATGAAGAAGTAAAACAATTAAAAGGTGAAATACATCAAACAACAAGTGGATTGCAAAATAAACTACCAAATCCAGCAGAGGTGAAGAATTTAACGGAGGGTATTGAGAAACTAACGAACGAACAAACCAAATTTGTTAGTAAGTTTCATGGATTTGGTGAAGGTTTAGCTAATGTGAAAATAGGTGCCGATAAACTAAAAGACGGATCAGGTCAACTAATTGATGGAGTAACTCAATTACAAAGTGGATCTGGAAAGGTGACAGCAGGATTAGGTCAATTATCGGTAGGAGCCAACCAAATGTCAGGTGGAGTAACCCAATTAGTGGACGGTTCAAGTCAAGTAACAGGCGGTTTAGGTACATTATCTACAGGAGCAAATCAAATGTCAGGCGGAATAAATCAATTGGCAGATGGATCAAACCAAGTAACAGGCGGTTTAGGCACATTATCTGTAGGAGCAAGTCAAATGACAGGCGGAATAACGCAATTAGCAGATGGCTCAAGTCAAGTAACAACTGGCTTAGGTACTCTAAATGGTGGCCTAAATAAAATGTCCACTGGCTCAACCCAGCTAATCGACGGAGTAAATAAACTAGCAGATGGATCAGGAAAAGTGACAGATGGCCTCGTAAAAGTAAATGATGGTTCAGGTGAACTTGCTGAGAAACTTGGCGAAGGGGCAGAGAAAACTGGTGAAGTGAAAGGAACGGATAAAACGTATGATATGTTTGCAAGCCCTGTAAAAGTGAAGACGGAGAAAATGGCGGAAGTTCCAAACTACGGAACAGGATTCACACCGTATTTCTTATCACTCGGTTTATTCGTTGGGGCATTACTATTATCAATCGTATATCCATTACGTGATACAGTTGGCGTTCCGAAATCAGGATTCAGCTGGTTTATTAGTAAGTTTGGTGTTTTACTATCAGTCGGTATTATTCAAGCAATAGTAGCAGATGTCATATTACTGTTCTGGTTAGGTGTAGAAGTACAAAGTATTCCATACTTTATACTCTTTAGTATTGTTACGAGCTTAGCGTTTATTTCATTAATTCAATGTTTAGTAACAGCATTCGGTGATGCAGGGCGTTTCATCGCCATCATCACATTAATTATTCAGCTTACAACAAGTGCTGGAACATTCCCGCTAGAGTTGATTCCGAAGTATTTACAACCATTTAATGCTTGGTTACCGATGACATATTCTGTATCAGGATTGAAAGCAGTCGTATCAAGCGGAGACTTTAACTTCATGTGGCAAAATATTGGGATACTCATGATCTTTATCGTTGTATTATCACTTGGAACAATTGCTTCATTAACTTGGATGCACAAACGACAATTTAAAAATATTGCTGAGAATCAATCGGTTGAAGCGTAAATAAGAAATATAAAAAAGGCACCGAAATGGTGCCTTTTTTATTGGTCTTGTTTTATTGGATGAGAAATTTTATTTGTTTTTCTATTTTTACGGAACAAGTATATACCAATACTTATAAGGATAATAGTAGCTACAATCCAAACAAATGGACCATATCTTTCAGCAAAAGTATATAGTTTCATGTTACTGGCAATGTCCTCTTTTGTTTTTCCTATTAGAATTTCTGAGCCACTATACCCTTCAAGTGTATCTCCTTTTTTTATACCAAAAATAAGAGTGTCTGATTTGTTTTCTATTCCTGTGTATCGGTATCCTTTACCTTTAATTGTTAATTGAGTATCATCTTTTTTTAGTGTGTAGTCTTCGGCGGAAATATCTTTTCCTGACAGTGTAATTGGTTCCATTGAGAAGCGGATTTCTTTTAATGTAGGAAGAGCCTCATTGTTTAGTAAGAGCTGCTTTGCAATATGCTTCTCGGTATCAATGTTTTTCCAATTTGCCTTTCGTCGTTTATATGTATTAATTTCAAGAAGTGCAAATTCTTTATTTTGAAGTTTTTCCTCTGTAATAGGTTGCGCGGTAGTTAATGTTCCTTTTAATAAAATCACACCGTCTTTTGCAGATTGAAATGAAGAGACTTCCTTCGTTTCTTTTAATGTATTGATAGCACCTCTATAATCTTCTTTTCCTAAAAGAACAGCTCCTGTATGTACAGTTAAAATAAGATATAGGATGCTTAATACTATAATAGCTTTTTTCACTATGTACCCTCCAAAGTATGTATAAATGGATTATAACATAATTTACCATGTGGAATTGTTAATTTGAATAATAAGTTACAAATATAAGGGTGATAAATAAATTAAAAAAGTGTGGATGAGAGGAGTAAAAGTGAAAAGGAATTACAACAATTTGCAGAGAAACATAGAATAGAGGAGTTGATACGATGAAAGGAAATCTTACTTATTATTTTATCTTAAATCCGCTAATCATCTTTCTTGTTTACGCCCTTTCACCTATCTTGTTTCATAAAGAAAAATATATAAATATGAAAGATGCACTAGGAATACTTTTAGTTTACTATGTGCTAATTAGCGGGTATTACCTTATGGATGTTGTAAGTGAAAGCATGAAGAAAAATGGTAAGGACAAACAATAAAGTTTTATTATATAAAAACCGATGGAGGACAACAAAATGACCGAAAGTGAAATGAAATTCAGGGATACGACCATTCGTAACTTTTTTGATAAAGAGGACCGTTTAAAATCGATTCCAGGTCAAAAGAAGAAAAAACTAGTATTGTTAGAGCATTTAATTAGCAAATTAAATGCTGAAAATCAATATACAGAAAAAGAAATTAATACATTCATAAAACAATATCATGATGATTTTTGTACGATTAGACGAGAGTTTATTGTGCATGGGTTTATGGATCGAGAGGATAATGTGTATCGTATAAATGAGAGAGAAGTATGGAGGAAATGGGAAGAGTTATAAATGTAATGAGGAAGGGGGATTTTCTTGCAAGCTAGTAGTCTTATGCATGAAGAGATTTCTGGAAAACCATCGATTTTTGGGATATTCACTTCGCCAACACTACAATTCAAAAGGATGAAGAATCAAAGAAATATATTCTTTCCACTAGCCTTTTTAATTGTGCTTATTATAATTTCAAGTGCCTTAATGTCTTGGAATTCTTTAAATAATCCTGCACTCAGTATGTTTCATGATAAAACGGGATTTACTGTTCCGAAATACATAACTTTCTTTACTACATTTGGATTTTCAGCAGTCAGTGGAATCGTAGCTATACTTTTTGCACCTATATTCTATAAGAACATTATGATTTTCTTTGGAGTTGATATTAACTATAAAGAAACATTCCCGATAATCATTTATGCTTCGTTTGTATTAAGATTAGGGATGATTTTAAACGGATTAATTGCATTTTCTCTAAGTGGGTATGAGATATCTTATACAGGTTTAGGTGCAATAGCGACAGATAATATGATCTTGCATACAATTGCTCAAAGAATAGATATATTTAATATTTGGTATTACGTTTTATTAGGAATAGGTTTAAAAACGATAACGAATTTAAATAAAGACAAACTTATCCCTCTTATTATTGTACTTTTCGTTTTCACTAGTTTATTAGCGAGCATGGCTGGGTTTATGCAGGAAATATCTAAAGCGTAAGGATAGGTGGGAAGTATAATTATAAGCTTGTATGAAAAAGGTGGTTTGAATATGGACAAACCACCTTTTATCCCGCTATTTGCCGGGCAGTAAAACTCCCACCTCAAAATGCGGCTGGAGCAAAGAAGCTAGGTGGGAGATCAACAGCCCGTAAATGCCCGATTAGTAGCCCGCGCTAGTCTTGCATTTTTCTTTGTAGTAAGTCTATGAACTCTTCAATATTTGAACTTGTAATGTATCCCACCGTTATATATTCATCTTCATAATAAAATATTATTTTTTTGTCAAAAATTCTTCTCTTCGTTTCTATAGATACAATTTTTTCATACTCAAATTCGGCAATTAATGTATTTTTATATTGGCTAAAAAGAGAAGTCTTCTATTAGTAGCAAGTAGCATGCCTGGATATGGGACTTTATGCGTATTTATATAGTCAGTAAGTGAACATTTTAAAGTAGATAAAATCTTTTCTTCTTTATGTAGTAGTTGTTTTGCGGCTGTTAAAATTGGATTCATTGCACACATTCCTTTTATATAGATGTAAGGATATTGTATCAAAAGTGAAAAGATTCTCAATATGTAATGTTGCATATTGAGCGTTTTAGAGATTCTTAGTTTGATAGTTCCAATACTATTTTTAAAAGAAAAAGGTACGAGGTGATTCGGTGGTACGATTAGCAAAAGAGCTTGATGCGGAATCAATTATGGATATTAGAAAAGAAATTATCTTATCAGAAACTACTACAAAGTTTTTTATATCATCTCCAAATAAATTACCAAATGATATTGATTCAGAAAGAGAAAAGATACAGACAAGTAGTGAAAAAGGCAACCTTTATATAGTTTACGAGGTAGATAGTAAGGTGGTTGGCTTTCTGGTTTTCAAACGATATGAACTAGAACGGTTACGACATGCAGGCACAATGGGAATGGGGATTAGGGAGGCGTATTGTAATCAAGGCATTGGTACGAAGCTAATTGAATTTCTTATTAGTTGGGCTAAAGAGCAGAAAGATTTAGAGAAAATTTGCTTAGGCGTAGTTTCTATTAATGATAGAGCAATTAAAGTGTATAAACGAACTGGCTTTGTAGAAGAAGGAAGGCACAGAAAGCAAATTAAATATGAAGATGGATCATATGGAGACGACGTATTGATGGGTTTTTATATTGAATAGAATTCTTATTAATTAAGAAGGTGTATATGCGTTATGGTATGTACATCTTTTTTTATATACATATTGTGAAATTCTAAAAGTAGTGTGTAATTCCCTGCCATTAACAGACTTTTCCCTATGTATAATATTAATATAGTAAAATCATAAGAACCTATATTGCAGTTTCCAATAATATACTATATAATCAGGATAAGAAAACGTTTTCATGCAAAGGGGGAAATTTCGTGTCGACTATCGAGGACGTGGCGAAATTAGCGGGGTTATCAAGGACAACGGTTTCTAGGGTGATCAATAATCATCCATATGTTTCAGATGAGAAGAAGAAAAGGGTTCAATTAGCAATGAAGCATTTAGGCTTCGTTCCTAATTCTGCGGCGAGAAGGCTTCGTAAACAAAAAACAGAAACAATTGCGGTGCTTGTTCCAAGGATTACAAATCCTTTTTTTAGTAGATTTATTGAAGCAATCGAGATTGCTGCTTCTGAACATAAATATAAACTGATTATTTGTCAAACAAGATATTTACCGGAAAAAGAGATGGAGTATTTACAATTATTATCTACGAAACAAGTAGATGGGATTATTCTATGTTCACTAGAAAATCCATGGGAGAATGTGGAGCCATACTTGCAACACGGTCCAATCGTGTTATGTAATGAATATATTGAGGAAGCAAATGTTCCAACAGTGAAGTTCGATCATGCACAGGGTGCATACATAGCTGCCAATCATGTATTAGAACAAGGATATCGTAATCTGATTTTTTGCCGTGGCAACGAAACGAAAGTAGTGAGCCAACAGCGAAAAATGGGCTTTTTACGCGCTATTACTGAAAAGAGTAGAGAAGTGGAAGCGATCGATTTTCTTGAAAACGCTTTCTCTTGGGATGATGGAAAACGAATATTCAATGAAGTATTAAAGGACAAAAAAAATCCTACCGCGATTTTGGCAGGAGGCGACGAGGTTGCAGCTGGAATTATCTCAGAGGCGAAACGCCATGGTTGGAGTATTCCAGAAGATCTCGCTGTGATCGGTTTTGATAATCAAATTTTGGCGCAGATTACAGAGCCAGGTATTACGACAATTGAACAACCAATCGACGAGATGGCCCGAAAAGTTGTCGACTTAATGATGGATAAAATCCATACGAAAAATTATCGACAAAAAGAATTGTATGAGTTTGAACTGGAGCTCTTGGTGAAAGGTTCAACGATGAAGGATACGATGTTATTAGCCTAGTAGACTATGTCTGCTAGGTTTTTTTATGTTTACAAACTACTATTCTTCGTGAACGCAATCGTCACATTTGTTATGGTATGCTTCGTGCTGCTCATCAATTTCCTTCCCGCAATGAGCACAAGTTTTCGTCGGTAAATTTCGGAAAAACTCCATTGGTTGATCGATCATGTCAATCCCTCCATTTCCATTTCTTACTATCATTGTATTAGTACAAAAAACAAAAGTCAACAACTGTTTTATAACAAAAGTGAAAATTAATGAAAAAGTTTAGGAAATGGATTATAGTTAACAATGTAGGATGTAAGTAAAAAACTTTCTCAAGTACGGAAAAAAACGGCATTCCTACGCGGTTTTAGAAAGGATGGATACATATGAAGATGACTGTTGTCGGCTTTTGGGGCGGCTTTCCAGAAGCGGGAGAAGCAACGTCGGGGTATTTGTTTGAACACGATGGTTTTCGTTTACTTGTAGACTGTGGCAGTGGTGTACTAGCACAGCTTCAAAAATATATAACACCATCTCATATAGATGCAGTTGTACTGTCACACTATCATCATGATCATGTTGCAGACATTGGGGTGCTGCAATATGCAAGATTAATTACGAGTGTGACAAAAGGACAACTACCGGAGTTACCAATATACGGTCATACGTTTGACGAGAATGGATTCCATTCTTTAACGCATGAACCGCATACGAAAGGAATCGCGTACAATCCAGAAGAAACACTTCAAATTGGACCGTTCTCCATTTCATTCTTAAAAACTGTTCATCCTGTTACATGCTTTGCGATGCGTATTATAGCTGGCGATGATGTTGTTGTATACAGTGCAGATTCAAGTTATATTCCTGAATTTATTCCGTTCACAAAAGATGCTGATCTTTTCATTTGTGAATGTAATATGTATGCACATCAAGAGGCTGCAAAAGCAGGGCATATGAATAGTACAGAAGTAGCAAGTATTGCGAAAGATGCAAATGTAAAAGAACTTTTATTAACGCACTTACCGCATACAGGCAACCCATCTGATTTAGTAACAGAAGCAAAACAAATTTTCAGTGGCCATATTACGCTAGCGCATAGTGGCTACGTATGGAATTCATGAGGTGATACGATGTTATTTATTGATAATAAAGGGATTACAGATCCTAGAATAAACTTAGCGATTGAAGAATATTGTGTGAAGAATTTAGATATTAACGAAACATATTTACTGTTCTACATTAACAAACCTTCGATTATCATTGGTAAAAACCAAAACACAGTAGAAGAAATTAATGCAGATTACGTAAAAGAACAAGGTATTCATGTCGTTCGTCGTCTATCAGGCGGAGGCGCAGTATATCATGATTTAGGAAACTTAAACTTCAGCTTTATTACGAAAGATGATGGAGATAGTTTCAGCAACTTCAAAAAATTCACAGAGCCTGTAACGAAAGCGCTTGGTAAATTAGGTGTAAATGCAGAACTAAGTGGCCGTAACGATATTTTAGCTGAAGGTAGAAAAATTTCAGGTAACGCGCAGTTCTCAACGAAAGGTCGTATGTTCAGTCACGGTACGTTACTATTTGACTCTGAAATCGATCACGTCGTATCAGCACTAAAAGTGAAAATGGATAAAATTCAATCAAAAGGAATTAAATCAATCCGTAGCCGCGTTGCGAATATTACAGAGTTCTTAAACGAAAAAATGACGACAGAAGAGTTTAGACAACTTCTTCTAGAAACAATTTTCGAAGGAGAAACAGAAATTCCAACGTACGAATTAACAGAAAATGATTGGAAAGAAATCCATAAACTTTCTGAAGAGCGCTACCGCAATTGGGACTGGAACTACGGAAAATCACCGAAGTTCAACTTACAACATTCACACCGCTTCCCAGTTGGACAAGTTGACGTTCGTCTTGAAGTGAAAAAAGGAGCAGTAACAGAATGTAAAATTTTCGGTGACTTCTTCGGATCACTAGATGTTCATGACATTGAAGAGCGTCTAACAGGCGTACAATTTGATAAAGATGCATTCACCGTAGCTTTAGAAGGCGTAGATATCGCACGCTACTTCGGTAATATTACAACAGAAGATTTCTTGCATTTATTCTTCTAAAAGAAGAAGCCATCCCAAAATACCTTTTGGGATGGCTTTTTTATTATGAATTCATTTACCGTTAAAAGCGTCCCTAAAAACATTTACTAGCAGGACATTCTTTTATTATAAAGGAAGTATATATAATTAAAGGAGGATGATCGAAATGAAAAGGATAATACACTTTATATTATTGATCAGCTTCGTTATAGGGATGACAGCTTGTAACGATGAAACTTCTTCAAACCGTACGACTTTGTCTATTGGCAAGCCAGCGAAGGATAATGTCATATATTATACGCATACAAAAAACAAAGAAAAAATAAATAATGTACAAACTATGTTTCAAAATAAGAAATGGAAAAGAAATGAAACGTTTAGTAGCGTTAATAAAACGCCAGATGTTGTCTTGTCGATAGATGAAGAAAATAAAGGATTACCGACACTATATGTTACAGTCTACTTGCATGAAAATGGAGCGGACGCTCTCAATTTGTATGGAGAGTATACGGCTTTAAATAAAGAGGAAGTTGAAAAACTTAGGGGAAAGATGAGTGCATATTATCCTACAATGATTTTAGCTACAGTTTAACTATATGTTTGTACCTGTTTCTTTCACATATAATTCTCGTATCTTACTAAAGTGTTCTGGAAGAAAGTGGTCGATGTATATTCAATTAATGGAATATCACTTGCTACTTTAATTTTCTTTTAATATAATTAATTTAGAATTTTTAAATATTCTAAATTTTATAAAGGTGGGGTTTGTGTGAATCTCGTTCAATCTTTGGCTGAAACGGCAAAAAAGAAGGGGGATAAACCGGCGTACATATTTATGGATCAGTCGGTCTCTTATGACCAATTAAACAAAGTGGTCACTAGGTTTTCTAGTAATTTAGCAAAAATGGGCATTGGAAAAGGGGACAATGTCGCATTAGCTGTAGGCAATTCACCACATTTTTTAGTAGGTTTATACGGAACGATGAAAGCCGGAGCAACTGTCATTCCGATTAATCCAATTTATACAGCAGACGAAATACATTACATATTACAAAATGGAGATGTAAAAACAATCATCGTACTCGACGTCCTTCTACCTGTTATACAATCTCTTACAACAAGACTTCCTTCACTTGAAAATATCATCATATGCGAAACCTCATCAGATTTTACTCATACAGAAACGGAAAAAATGAAAACGTTTACTAGTTTTATAGGAACTGGAGATATAGCTTACGAAGGTCCTGAACTAGATGAAGAAGATGTAGCTGTTATTTTATACACTTCAGGTACAACTGGAAAGCCAAAAGGCGCTATGTTAACACATAAAAACCTATATAGTAACGCAAGCGATGTTGCGTCATATTTACAATATACTGCGGATGATCGCGTCGTTGCGGCATTGCCGATGTTCCATGTGTTCTGTTTAACAGTTGCAGTAAATGCGCCGATTGTGAACGGGGCAACGATTTTAATGGTACCGAAGTTTAGTCCGAAAGAAGTATTCCGTATTTGTCGTACGTATGAACCAACGATTTTTGCAGGTGTGCCGACGATGTACAATTACTTATATTTATTTGAAGAAGCAAGCGCAGAAGATGTAAAGACGCTTCGTCTCTGTATTTCAGGTGGTGCGTCAATGCCTGTTGCCCTTCTGCAAAACTTTGAAAAACGTTTTGATGTGATTGTTTCAGAAGGATACGGTTTATCAGAAGCATCACCAGTTACTTGTTTTAATCCATTAGATCGTCCTCGTAAACCAGGTTCGATTGGTACAAATATTTGGCATGTAGAAAATAAAATTGTGAATGAACTTGGGGAAGAAGTACCTGTCGGTGCAGTTGGGGAGTTAATTGTTCGCGGACCTAACGTTATGAAGGGTTACTATAATGCGCCAGAAGATACTGCGGCGACAATTAAAGATGGCTGGCTATATACAGGTGACTTAGCGAAAATGGATGAAGAAGGTTACTTCTATATCGTCGATCGCAAAAAAGATATTGTTTTAGTTGGCGGTTATAACGTATATCCTCGTGAAGTAGAGGAAGTATTATATACTCATGATTCGGTAGCTGAAGTTGTCGTAATCGGTGTTCCTGATGAAAACTTAGGAGAAGCAGTGCGAGCTTACGTCGTTCTGAAGCAAACAAGCGTAACAGAAGAGGAGCTTACGCATTACTGCACGTTACATTTAGCGAAATATAAAGTGCCAAAGAGCATTGAGTTTTTAACAGAATTGCCGAAGAATACAACTGGTAAGTTGTTACGAAGAGCTTTGAGAGAGAAGGCATTGCAAGTATAAAAATAAAGATATCCATCACTATGACTACATGTATAGAGATGGATATCTTTTTGTCCCAAAAAAGCTGGATTAGTTTGGATGGACAAAATTCCTACTCATTAAAGTTTCACGTTATTTTTTAGAATTGGTTAAGCTATAAGCCCATATATTTAAAACGTAATATTGCTAATAAGGAGGAGATATACGTGGAGCAGAAGGAATTACGCTTACGGAAAGTACAATATCTTATTTGTGACATTATGGATGAAATGAATATGGAGAGTGAAAAGAAGAACTTAGAAACATTGCAAAAGGTAATTGATCACCTTTCAGGGGCGATAGGTGATTTAGTTGATCCATCAAGCTCGTATTCTATTGATTATTTGGAAAGAAAAGTTCACACGGCGCATTATTTGCTTTTTAAAAATGAGCGGAAGGCGTACTTATGTAGGAAATAGTATTATTAATTTTATTTGACATTGATAATGATTAAGAAAAAATATGTTAATGCGTTCGTTATAGCAGCAACTTTAGCAGTTCCATTCAGTGGTATTATGGCACCGATCGCGAAAGCAGAAGCGGCAGTAGAAATGAAAGCAAATAGTAAACTTGCAGATGGTACATATGACGTTATTTTAAAAACGTATAAAGATCAAACGAATGAAACATCTGTTGCTTCTACATATTTAAAAAATGTAAAAGTAACAATTCAAGGTGACAAAAAAATTGTTACGTTAACAGTACAAGATAGTAGCTATTTCCAGTATCTTAAAGTAGAAGATACTAATAAATTAGGGACATTCCATGATGTGAAAGTGATCTCTGAAGATAAAACAAATAATGGTACGAAAGTTGTTCAATTTGAAATCGATGAGTTCTCGAAAAAATATAATATGCAAATGCACATATTAATTCCAGCAATTAAATATGACCATAAACATCAAGTGCAGTTTGAAATCGATGCGAGTACAATTGAAAAGAAATCTAAGTTCTCAGATGTACCGACTTGGGCACAAGAGTCAGTTCAATATTTAGTAGACAAAGAGGCAGTACACGGTAAGCCAGCTGGTACATTTGCACCAGCTGAAAATATCGATCGTGGTTCAGCAGCAAAAATATTAGCTACTGTTTTAGGATTAGAAATTAATAAAGATGCGAAGCCATCATTCCGCGATGCTCAAAATCATTGGGCTACACCTTACATCGCAGCAGTTGAAAAAGCTGGCATTGTAAAAGGTGATGATAAGGGTAACTTTAATCCGAGCGGGCTAATTAACCGTGCATCAATGGCTTCTATGCTTGTGAATGCATATAAATTAGAAAGAAATGAAAATATTAAACTACCAAAAGAATTTGCTGATTTAAAAGATCATTGGGGTACGAAGTATGCGAACATTTTAATCCAAGAAAATATTTCAGTTGGAACAGATAATGGATGGGCTCCAGATAAAGCGGTAAGCCGCGCAGAAGCAGCTCAATTTATTGCGAAGACAGATAAGTTAAAGAAATAAATCGAAACTAAAATCAGTGGGATTCTATTCCCGCTGATTTTTAGCTTGTATGAAGTTTCTTATATAATAATTCCGAATTCCAAGTTGACACATGTGAATTACGGAATTAAAATGGAAAGAAATCAAACAGAATACAATAGAAGCTCATCAGAGAAACTGAAGGCGCACAACGTTCACTTTTGTGAATAGATTGTGTGCCTTTTTCTATTGTACAAACTAAGGGGGCTTTATATATGAAACAGTGGAGTAAGACAGCATTAATGAAAAGTACAGGTGTTTTATTATCAGCATTTGTCCTTTTGTCAGGGTGTGGTTCGGCAACATCCACTAACAATTCTGAAGGAAGTGCAGATAAGAAGACAGTCGAACTTTTAAATGTTTCATATGATCCAACGCGTGAGTTATATCAAGATTTCAATAAAGACTTTGCGAAGTATTGGAAAGAGAAGCATGGTCAAACAGTAAATGTAAAGCAATCACACGGGGGATCTGGAAGTCAGGCACGCTCCGTTATTGACGGTTTAGAAGCAGACGTTGTAACACTAGCGCTCGCTTATGATATTGACGCGATTAGTAAGAAGAAACAACTAGCAGAAGATTGGCAGAAGCGACTTGCGGATAATTCTACTCCGTATACATCAACGATTGTATTTCTTGTTAGAAAAGGAAACCCGAAAGGAATTAAAGATTGGGATGATTTAACGAAAAAAGGTGTGTCTGTCATTACACCAAACCCGAAAACATCTGGGGGAGCACGGTGGAACTATTTAGGGGCGTGGGGATATGCACTGAAGAAATATAACAATAGTGAAGATAAGGCGAAAGAATTTGTCGGTCAAATTTATAAAAACGTGGAAGTACTAGATTCAGGAGCACGCGGGGCAACGACAACTTTCGTTGAAAAAGGAATTGGTGATGTGTTAATCGCTTGGGAAAATGAAGCGTTATTATCACAAAAAGAACTTGGAAAAGATAAATTCGAAATTGTAACACCTTCGATTAGTATACTTGCCGAGCCGCCAGTAGCAGTTGTAGACAAAGTCGTTGATAAAAAAGGAACGAAAAAAGTAGCAGAAGGATATCTTGAATATTTGTATTCAGAAAAAGGGCAAGAAATTGCGGCGAAAAACTTTTATCGCCCTCGTAATGAAAAAGTAGCAGAAAAGTACGCATCACAATTTCCGAAAGTTCAATTATTTACAGTTGATGAACTATTTGGAGGATGGAAAAAAGCACAAGAAAAGCATTTTAATGATGGCGGCGTATTCGATCAAATGTATAAAAAATAAGGGGGGATGAGGTGACGTTATATGAGGAAGAAGCGTGTCTTACCAGGGTTTGGATTATCTCTTGGATTTACAATGCTATATATGAGTTTATTCGTGCTTATACCACTTTCTATCGTATTTATTCAAACATCGCAGCTAGGTTGGAAGAAGTTTGCTGGGGTTATAACGAGTGAGCGCGTGCTGCATTCGTATCAAGTAAGTTTCACAACTTCACTTGCAGCGGCAATCGTAAATGCCATTTTTGGTTTATTAATTGCTTGGGTACTCGTTCGCTACACATTTCCAGGGAAGCGGTTATTAGACGGACTAATCGATTTACCATTCGCTCTTCCGACTGCTGTAGCTGGTATTACACTTACGACGCTTTATGCGGAAAATGGCTTTATTGGAAAAATATTTAGTGTGTTTCATATAAAAGTAGCTTTTACCCAGCTCGGCATTATTGTTGCACTTACGTTTATTGGCTTACCATTTGTCGTTCGAATGGTGCAACCAGTGCTGCAAAGTATTGATAAAGAAGTAGAAGAAGCAGCTTCTAGTTTAGGGGCGTCACGCTTCCAAATATTTGTGAAAATCATTTTGCCAGAAATATTCCCGGCTCTACTTGCTGGTTTTTCACTCGCCTTTGCGCGGGCGTTAGGGGAATATGGATCTGTCGTGTTCATTGCAGGTAATATGCCGATGAAAACAGAAATCGCACCGCTTATGATTATGACGAAACTAGAACAATATGATTATGCAGGAGCAACAGCTGTAGCGGCTGTGATGCTTATTATTTCTCTCCTTTTCCTACTACTTATTAATATGATTCAAACTTGGAGCAGAAGGCATGAACTGAAAAGCGAATAGGAGGGGAGAAAATGGAACCAACATTATTAGAAAAGAAAATAGTAAAAAGCGTATCAGTTAAAAAAGAATCTAAGTTTGTACCCATTCTATTCATTACGATAACAGTTTTATTTTTATCTCTCTTTCTATTACTGCCGCTCGTGACAATTTTTATGAAAGCGTTCGAACGAGGAATTGATGTATATATTGCCGCAGTAACAGATCAAGAAGCATTTTTGGCAATTAGGTTAACACTTCTCGTTGCTTTAATCGTTGTGCCGCTGAATACGATATTCGGAATAGCTGCGGCTTGGCTTATTACGAAGTTTCAGTTTAAAGGAAAGCAACTATTATTATCTCTTATTGAACTGCCGTTTGCTGTATCACCAGTCATTGCAGGATTAGTATTCGTTTTACTTTTCACACCTCGTGCGAATCTTGGCGGATGGTTAATGGAACACGGGATAAAGCTCATCTTCTCTGTCCCTGGCATTATCATTGCGACGATATTTGTTACGTTTCCGTTTGTTGCGCGTGAATTAATCCCAGTTATGCAGGCGCAAGGAAAGAGTGAAGAAGAAGCGGCTCTATCACTTGGCGCAAGCGGCTGGAAAATGTTTTGGCGCGTCACATTGCCGAATATAAAATGGGGCCTTTTATACGGCATGATTTTATGTAATGCCCGGGCCATTGGTGAATTCGGAGCGGTTTCCGTTGTGTCTGGTCACGTGCGCGGCGTTACAAATACGATGCCGCTTCATATTGAAATTTTGTACAATGAATATCAATTTTCAGCAGCGTTCGCTGTGGCGACTTTAATGTCACTCATCGCAGTTTTTACGCTCGTTATAAAAAACTGGATTGAATGGAGAATGGAAAAACGAAAATAAGGAGTGAGTGCGGTGAGTATTCAAATTCAAAATGTATCAAAACAATATGGTACATTTCAAGCGCTGACAGACATTCATTTGGATATTCCAAAAGGTGAACTGGTCGCTTTATTAGGCCCATCAGGTTCTGGGAAGACGACGTTATTACGAATTATTGCAGGACTAGAAGAAGCAGATGGAGGCTCCATTTCATTTGATGGAGAAGATTTAACTGATATTCACGTAAAAAACAGGCAAGTCGGTTTCGTCTTCCAGCACTATGCACTTTTTAAACATATGAATGTATTTGAAAATGTCGCTTTCGGTTTAAAAGTAAGAAAGAAAAACTTACGACCTTCAGCTGAAGTAATAAAAGAAAAAGTAACAGAACTATTGAAACTAGTAAAAATGGATGGTTTCGCAAAACGTTATCCAGCGCAATTATCTGGCGGACAACGCCAACGTATCGCACTAGCCCGGGCACTTGCAGTCGAACCGAAAATTTTATTGCTAGATGAACCGTTTGGTGCACTTGATGCAAAAGTACGGAAAGAATTGCGAAGATGGCTCCGGAAACTACATGACGAATTTCAAATTACGAGCGTATTCGTAACGCATGATCAAGAAGAAGCGCTAGACGTTGCGGACCGCATCGTTGTAATGAATGAAGGACGCATTGAACAAATGGGAACGCCGGAAGAAGTATATGAAAAACCAGCAAGTCCGTTCGTATATGACTTTTTAGGAAACGTGAATTTATTTCACGGCCGCGTTCATAAAGGTAAGCTAAATGTAGGATCAGTGGAGCTAGAAGCACCAGAGCATAAGCACGTTTCAAACGTAGACGGAGTGGGATACGTAAGACCACATCACTTATCAATCGATCGTACGAAACAAAGTATAGATGCCATCCCGGCGAAAGTAACATACTCACATGCAGTTGGCCCTGTCGTATATGTAGAATTGAAGCGCGACGGAACAGATGAGTATTTAGAAGCAGAAATTAGTAAAGAACAGTTTAGACAGTTAGGCATTCAAACAGGTGAGTTTGTATACGTACATCCGAGAGAAGTGAAAGTGTTTATTCCGGAGGATTTTGTGATTTAAGAGAGTTAAAATCAGCAATCTATTAATAAGAGGAAGCCTCCTAAAATATATTTTGGGAGGCTTCCTCTTTGTTTGTAGTGATAGTTTTTCGTATGCGAAATGTAGTGGGGAAAAACTATAGATATCATAAGAAGAGGGGGAGCGTGTTCAAACAGTTATTTGGTATGAATAGTAAGGAAGATATTCTAATTACCCGCTATAAATAATGGTATTACAGTTAGGGAACCATATTTACCCCAGGAATATGAAGATCAGTGTACTAGATTCATTGAATGTTAGAACAAAATCGAAAGTGAAAATAAAAGGTTAGTTGAATGATGTTCATATCATGTCGCTAGCGAACAATAATAGATAAGATTATTGTTAATCTTTAAATATATAACAAAAACAGTTATCTGTAATGACATTTATAAAATTTTTGTTAAATTGTCGGATTTTGTGCACAAAATCTTCAAAACTTTAAAACTATATTTACTTTACTCTTTCCTTTGTTTAAATTGTGATATGTAACATTATATATGTTAAAAATATTTCAGCGAGGTGAGTTTATGAAAGAAAAGAAACAAAAGAATTGGTATAGGTATTTAATCCAACTTATGGTAGTTGCATTAATTGTTACCTCTATACCACTGAATGGATTGGCGGAAACAGCACCACCGTTTACACCATCTCCGAATTCAGAACAAAGTCCAGAAGTGGAAAAGAAAGAGGAAAAGGAGTTACCAGCTCCACATCCAGATCAGTTAAAGAAGGATAAGGCTAAAGCACAAGCAAATCCAACTGAGATTGTAGAAGAAAGAACGGAAACAGAAAAAGTCTTCGATAATAATGATGGTACATATACGAAAAAGGTATATACGGAACCAATTCATGTTGAGAAAGATGGAAAGTTAGAAGAAGTTTCACCCAAATTAGTAGCAGAACCAAATGAAAAAATTGTAACGGAAAATACAAAGTTAGAACCAGTGTTCGAGAAAACAGCACAAGATGGAAAGTACGTTCAATTTAAAGTAAAAGATCATAATATTCAGTACAAATTAATGAGTGCAAATGGTGAAAAAGGTGAAGTGAAGCCGTCACCAGTTACTGCAACACATGAAAATAATACAGTCTGGTATAAAGGGATCTTCCCGAATATTGATTTAAAGAGTACGACGTTTAATGAAAATGTAAAAGAAGACTTTGTTTTGCGTGAGTATACAGGACATCATATTTTTACGTTTGCATTAGAAACAGATTTAACACCGAATATACAGGAAGATGGTTCAATCGACTTCCAAAATGAGAAAAAAGAAAAAGTCTTCACATTACCGAAACCGTATATGAACGATTCAAATGTAGATCAACAATCAGGTGAGGCTGTAACGTCAGATGCGGTTCGTTACAATATTGAGAAGACAGATGAAAAAACATATACGTTAACTGTTACAGCGGATCCAAAGTGGTTACAAGCGCCGGAACGAAAATATCCGGTATATGTAGACCCTTCAATTGAACTGGATAACTTTGAAAATGCTTATGCTTCAAGCGCGTATCCAACTGTCAATTATTCAGGAGGAAAGCTTTGGGATGCTGGTCAAAATGCTTATACATTAAAAGTAGGTTATTATGACGGGGCCTCTGGGACAAACTTTTCATTCATTAAACCAGACGTTTCAAATTTAAAAGGTGCAAAGATTGAAAGTGCAACATTCCATGCCTATGCAGTTTGGCATTATTATGGAAATCAACCAAATGGTGTTTGGTTAGATGAAGTTACAGGTGGATGGAATGTCGGAGGTATTAACTGGAATAATAAACCAGGTTCTAACAACATTGCACACGCTGATGTAGGCCGCGGAAAATGGGCTCAGTTCAATGTAACGAATACAGTGAAAGCATGGGTAGAAGGTGCGAGACCAAACAACGGTTTTAAGCTACATGCAAATGGAAATGGTCAGAATCATTGGAAAAAGTTTATTGCAGCTGAAAACGGAGAAAATGCACCGTACTTAGAAGTTAAGTATTCGTATGCAAAACCGAATACACCGAGAGTACAAGCTTACTCGAATGGGAGTGGAAGTAGTTCAGGTCACTTTAATGTACAATGGGATCCAGTTCCAGGAGCAACAGAGTATAAAGTAGCTATTTTTAATGGATATGACTATGAATATATTTCAGTTGGTAATGTGACAAGTTGGACAACGAAGGATAAAAAAATATTCCCAACGCCAGAAGAAATTGCACAAGGGCGTTACTGGATACATGATGACGGACAAGGTGCAGAAGCACCTACTGACCCAGGACAAATATATATAAATGCTTATCAAGCAGGAGGTCCATACGGGGATTATAGCGGAAGAAGTAGCTACTGGATTCGTATTGTGGCAGAGTATCCATTTGGTGATAGTCCGCTTTCTGATGGAGTAGTTCCATTTATTCCACTAGAACAAGTGAAAAAGCCAGATGGCTCTGCATATATTAATGCGACAGATCAGCAAACTGGTTATGTAACGCTGAAGTGGGACTCAGTTCCAGCAGCAACAGGTTATAAAGTTTGGATTTATAACGGAAAAGATTACGAAGCGTTCGATGTGGGAAATAAAACAAATTGGACAACGCAAAATGAGAAGATTTGGCCAACGAAAGATGAAATAACGAAAGGCCAATATTTACTTCATCACGATAAAAAAGGTGCAGAATTAGCAGTTGATCCATCACCTGTGTATAAGAATTCTGGTGGAATCTATGCAGGTTCGAAAAACTACTGGTTCCGTGTAACAGCGTATAGTAAAGTAGGGCATGCTGAAAGTGAAATTTCGCATGAATTTGTACCTAAATTCTCCCAAGACTTTGGATTCATGGGGATGTTTGATTACTGGGCATCAGTTCCGGTGTTAAATGGTAAAGTAAATGCTACAAATGGTAACTTTATCATGAGTGAGAAAGATATTACGTTATCAGGGCGCGGACCGGATGTATCAGTAGAAAGAACTTATAATAGCCAAAGTAAAAAGATAGGTTTATTTGGTACGGGTTGGTCTAGTGGATTAGAAGAAAGAATTTGGGCCGACGGAAATGGAAACTTACTTTTAATTTCTGCCGACGGTGCGAATATTACCTTTACTAGAACGGGAGATAATACGTATCAAGCTCCTACTGGTATATATTTAGAAATTAAGCAAGTATCAGGTGGGTATGAAATAAAAGATAAAGACCAAACTGTTACTTTCTATAAATCTGGCGATGCACAGGGGCGTATTGAGTATACAAAAGATAAATATGGAAACACGACGACATATGAGTATGATGGTGAATCCCGTTTATCAAAAGTAAAGAACGCTTCTGGTAAAGAGTTATTAGTACAATATGATGGAAATAATAAAAAAGCAGCAAGAGTAATCGGTCCAGATAACAAGACGATTACATTTAAGTATGATGGTGATTTACTAGTTTCTTCTACAACACCAGAAGGAAAAGTATATAAATACGGATATGATAATGGATTACTAACATCTATTTATGATCCGCAACATACAGATGCAAAACCATATAAAACATCGTATGCATACGAAAATAATAGATTAGTAAAAGTGACGGATCCATTAGGAAAAGCTACAACATTATCATATAATACGGATGCGAAAGAAGTTACGTTAACGAATCCAAAAGGGCGTAAGACTGTTTATACGTATAACGATGCTGGAAATCCAGTGAAAACAGTCGAAGATTCTGGGCGTCTGAATTTAACAACGGCGTATGAATATAATGCAAATAATTTAGTGAAAACTACGACTCCTAAAAATCAAACAGAAACTGCGACCTATGACGGTAATGGGAATGTTACGTCTGTTACCGATGAAATGGGGACAGAAAAGTTTGAGTACAATAAAGACAATGGGATTATAAAGGCGACAGATAACGAAAATCGTGAAACGACTGTTGCTTATAAAGCAGCAAATACAGAAGTATCTGAAACAGATCAATCCGCACATACTTCTTCTGTTACACATTATGATAAATATGGAAATCCAATTGAAACAAGTAAAGAGCTGGGGACAGGCGAAAATTTGATTCAAAATCCAAGCTTTGAAATGAATAACACTGAGAGATGGAATGAAGAGAAGACTAATAGTCATGGATCATTGAAAAAAGATGAAATATTCGCGCCAGGTGGATTGGGTGGATCTTCATCTTTACAAATGATAGTAAAGGCGCAAAATGCTGGTTGGGGATACCATAGTGCGATTCAAGATGTGGTAGTAGAACCAAATACAACATACACATTAAGTGGGATGATGAAAACATCATTAACTCACGCTGGTGCATTTTTTAATGTTCAGTTATTAAAAGAAGATGGAACTCCTCTTGGAAGTGGAAATAACTGGTTTGATACACGTCATAATAGGATAGAGGGCGAGAAAGATTGGACGAATCGCCAAGTAACCTTTAAGACAACAGATCAAACAAAAAAAGTTAGAATATATCTACAAGTTGATTATAATCGAGCGGATTCAAGTGGTTCAGCATGGTTTGATAAGATTCAATTGGAAAGAGGAGAAGTGTCTTCCAGCTTTAATCCAATTGAAAATAGTAGTTTAGAAAATATAGCGGGAAATGGCTGTATGCCAGGTTGGATTCGGGGAGATGGAACAAGTTGTGATGCAAAAGATATTTCTCATAACGAAAGCTTTACAGGAAATTCGTCTATTGTATTAGAACGTAGCCAATATGGAGGTTCAGATGTAGGATATGGCAAGCATATCACTATAAATCAGAAAAAAGCAGAACCAATCACGCTAACAGGAATGTCTAAATCTGAAAATGTAGAAAATACTGCACCAGATAAACTCTCTCGAGATTACTCTATTTGGGCGGATGTGTATTATCAAGATGGAAGTGGGGAAAATTTCCAAGCTAAATTCCCAAGTGGGACAAATGATTGGAATCGTAGTGCATTTGTAATCCCTGCCACTAAACCAATTAAACGTATGGAAGTTTATCTTTTATTTAGAAGAGAAAACAAAGGGAAAGTTTGGTTTGATGATATACGTTTACTAGAAGGAAATGCTCTTATTAAAAATGAGTACGACAACGATGGAAGTGTTGTTGCCACGTATGATGAAGAAGGACAGAAAAACACCTTCACATATGATGCATCAGGAAATAAAAAGAGCGAGACAGATGAAAAAGGAAATACAAAATTATATGATTACAACAAAGATAATCTACTAACGAAGGTTACATTAAAGAATGGTACCTCTGTTAATTATCTGTATAATCATAATGGAAATACAACAGAGAAATCTGTCATGTTTGGTGGGAAAACGCAAACACACAAATATGAATATGATGTAGATAATAAAAATACAGTGTATATCGATGCGTTGAACCGTCGTATTGAACATACGTATGATGAAAATGCAAACAAGATTAAAACAAAAATGCCAAATGGTTCAATTTTAGAATCTGTATATGATACAGCGGATCGCGTCGTTGGTGAAAAGCGCAATGGAAAAGATTCATTTACATTTGAACTTGATCAAAATGGACAAGTCACGAAAGTAAAAGACCATGTCAACGGAGTAGAACGTACTAAGACATACGATAAGGCTGACCGTGTTACAAGCGCAACGGATAGCCGAGGTGGAAAAATTGAATGGACCTATCATGATAAAGCAAACAGTAAGACAGAAAAGTTAAAAGAACAAACGATTACGCAAGGTGGATACACAAATAAAGTATCGTATGACTACAACACGTTAGATCAAAATATTCGTGTGACAGATGGATCTCAAACATATCGATTTGATTATGATGATCAAGGAAATGTTCGTACGTATACAGCCGGAAATGGTTCTGGTTCTACCTTTAACTATGACCATGCGAATAAAATTAAAGATTTAGTAGTAGGTACATCAAACAGTATTCTTCTTTCTGAGCGATATGAATATGACCAAGCGGGTAACCGTACGAAGATTAAACATGAAGGTACGGGCGGAAAAGTAACAGAAACAAACTTTGCATATGACCCAATTAACCAACTATTAAACGAGGCATTACCAAACGGAACAAGTAAATCTTACACATATGACGGATTTGGAAACCGTACGAGTGTGAAAGTTGTAGAGAATGGAAAAGAAACAAAATCTATAGCGGCAACGTTCAATGACGGAAATCAGCTTGTAAAATTCGGAAACGAATCGTTAACGTATGATGCGAATGGAAACCGTACATCAGACGGAAAGTACAAGTATACATGGAATGAAGATGACCAGATTGTAGCGATTACAAAACAAGGTGAGGGCGATGCATTTGCGACTTATAAATATGATAATGATAGTCGTCGTATTGAAAAGAGTGTAAATGGTCAAGTAACACGCTACTTCTATGATGGAGATAGCATTAATCCGTTATATGAGACGGATGGTAGTGGAACTGTACTTCGTCAATATGTATACTCTATGGATGGCGCACGTTTGGCAATGAAATCAAAAGGGCAAACGTTATACTATCACTACAACCCACGTGGTGATGTAGTTGCGATGACAGATCAAAATAGAGAAGTTGTAGCAACGTATGAATACGATTCATGGGGTAACGTATTAAAGAGTGATACAAAAGGTATAGCAGCAGAGAATCCGTTTGGATATGCGGGATACATGTATGATAAGGAAATTGGTATGTATTACTTGATTGCGAGATACTATAATCCGGAGCATGGTGTGTTCTTATCGGTGGATCCTGATCCAGGTGATGAAGATGATCCTGTTACACAAAATGGTTATACGTATGCGGATAATAATCCTGTGATGAAAGTTGATCCGGATGGACATGCACCCTGGTTACTTATTAATGCAGCTATAGGAGGATACAGTGCTTATCAGGCTTATAAGTCTGGAAAAAGTCGAAAAGAAATTTTATTAGCTGGTGCAATGGGATTTGTTGGCGGTGGAAAAGGAAAAATTGCTAAAAAAGCTGTTGGTTTTGTAAATGATCGTGCCGTAAGAGGATATACTAAACAGATTTTTGAAAAAAGAAGAGCTATCACTCCAAGTAATATTAATCAGCAAAAACGGAAATTCTTAGGTAATAATCATGTGAAAATAAGTGCTGGAAAATGGAGAAGTGCAGATGGTACTAGACAGTTTAGGGCAAAGAAAAATGATATAACAGGTCAACATGGTTTTCCTCATGTACATTTTGAATTTTTAAAGAAAAATGGAGTTGTTAAGAAAAATGTACATGTTAGATATAGTTCAAAGAAAGGGAAAAAGAAATGATAATATTAGAAGTGCAAACATATACAAAAGAAAACTTACAAGAGTATATTGAATTATTCGATGATGAAGAGCTAGAATTAAGCTTAGTGGGTGAAATATCTGATTTGGTATTAAAATTTGATATAGAGGGGGCTCGAAATATATTACATGCTTTAAAAAGCAGTCCAATCCAAAAAGGGATAGAAATAATTTTGGATGAATCAGTAAATTTCAAAGGAACATGTCATGTGAAAAAAGTAAAGATTAACTTTACTAATATATCAGAATTTGAATTATCAAATGTTGTTGAAGATAGTTTATTTTATAAGGATGGTATAGTATTTTTAAGTTTTTATCATGAGGCGATAGATGCTACTATATTTAAATTGGAAGAATGTATTGAAAAATATGTATTTTCTCCTGCTGAGATTATTGATCTTTATTATGAAAATCGAGAAATAACTTTGTATGGCGAATTTGTACATGCAGGAGAAAGATAATAAAAATTAATACAGCTTTTTCATGAGATAATTTTATAAATTAAATATAATTTGTAGATTCGGTGCAGCTCAAAATTTAAACAGGTAGTTTAATTTTGGGCTGCATTTTTTATTTTAAATACCTTAGTACCTCAAAGACAGTAAACATATTAAAAGTGTTAAAGCATATCCTAAACATGCTGGAAATCCTAATAATATCAGGTTTGTAACACGTAAAGAACATTTAAGTCTTCATGGTGGAAAGTAGGTGAGTCACTAGTTTGCCTATGGGCATAAAGGTTTATCGTTTTGAAGGAGAATAGATAAAAGGAGTTTGAAGTATGCAAAATACTATTATAAAAAAATTGGAACCCGTATATGGGAAAGATACAAAAAATGTAAGAACTGGAACTAGAGTATTTGGAAAAATAGATAAAGTTAATTAGATGAATGTGGTGAATCCGCCGCTTAGTAAAGAAGAGATTCAAGTATTTGAAGATGAGATGGAAATTGTATTTCCAGAACCATATAAATATCTACTATCTCTTATGAACGGAAGTTTTTTGGCGAATTTAGTTCGTATAGCAGGGCAGCCGAAAATTGGTGGTCTTTCTGATGAGGAAGAATATTTTCAACCGTTTGATTTGTATAACTTTCAACAACTATATGCTTTTAAAAAAATTCCTGAGTCATATTTTGTCTTTGCAGATTCAATGGATTTGGGCACAATATATGCTATTAGCGAAGAGAATAGAGTATTAGAATTACATTTAAGAAATAAGAAAGTTTTAAGAGATTTAGGAACCATGGATGAATGGTTGGATCTATTATTAGAAGAAGCGGCGCGAATGGATTATAAGTAAATGTAACGAATGATTAGGAATGATGATTGAGGAGTAGTTTATGAACTTAAAAAATAAAAATGGTTTTTACGTAAGAGAAGATGTACATGGGGAAACGGTATTAGTATCTCAAAAAGCATTAGGAGAGTGTATAGAATATATAAATACATTTAACATTTCTGGAGTGCAAATATGTGATATGTACTATGAATTAGAAGATATCAACTTTTTAAATGAGTGTAAAAATATTACACATTTAATGTTAGACAGCATGTTTTTAAAAGATGTATCTAGTGTATACAATTTGAATAAACTTCAAGATATAGCAGTAATGGACTCTAATTTTAAATTAGAGTTAAATAAATTAACAAACTTAGAGAGCTTGGCGATGTACTGTGATAAAAAAGTGACAGGCTTAGAGGAACTAACGAATTTAAAATCACTTTCTTTATGGAAATACATTCCTAAAAATAGAGATTTGAATGAATTGAAACATTTACGAAATTTAGAAGATATAAGGATTACACAATCTAGAATAGACTCAATTAATGGTATTGAAAATTTTAAGAAATTGCAGTCGTTACAATTAAATTATTTACGCACATTAAAAACGATAGAGCATTTAAAGTATGGGAGTAGAATATTACTTAATTTAGAAATGGAAGCATGCAAAAATATTGAAGACTTTTCTGTTATTCAATGCTTAGAGTCTTTAGAGGTTTTGCACCTTTTCAATTGTGGGGATATACCGACAATAAGTTGTATACAAACATTAGATCATTTAAAACGTTTTTCTTTTTGGGGAAGTGATGTTGTAGATGGTGATGTTAGTTTCTGTGAGGGGATAGAATTTGTTAGTTTTACAGACAAGAAGCATTACTCTCATAAAAATAAGGATTTTAATGATATATAAGAGGGCATTATAATGAGGTTTCCAAAAGATGAAGATGGGCAAGTACTGAATAAATAAAAAGAGTGTTTAATTACTTTCAAGGAGAAAATATGAATATATATATTGAAATGCACAAGCCTGCAACTGAAAAAAATGAATATTTTCTTGTGCTAGATGAAAATGATAACTTTGAAAATGATAAAATTTTAAATTTATTATCATCGGTTAATAGATATATAGTTGATGTTGATACAAGCATGGAACGATTTATGGAAACAATGATATCGAGATTTCATTTATATATTTTAGTGAATTGTGAAGGGATTCAAGAAGAATTAACAAAGGTGCAAAATTAGATTTGGGAAAAAGAATTAAAAGAGCTAAACTGGAAAAAATCCACGGTAAAGAGCACAATTTTAATCAATCATTATGATCCTGCAACTGATATTTTTGATGTGATTTCTCCTGTATGTATGAATGGGAGTCTCATGTTCCTTTTCTCTGAAAAAGAAGTAAACGAAAATGAGTTAGAGCGTATCATAAAGCATATGAAATTTGATCGGACAAGAGTATATTTTAATAAAGAAACAATTGAACTGGCGGGGGAAATGGGTTATATAGTAGGGCATTTTGAAGATGAGTATTATATAGTGTCTTTACGTTCGGAAAAGCAAGTATTTGTTTGTTATGCGGAAGAACGTGTTATGGATTAGAATAAAGCCGCAAAACATGAAGTTTCTACATTGAGAATGAAAATGAACCTAAATTTTTGGGTGCATTTTTTTACAACCTTTATGTGTAGAATCAATGAGAGGGTTTTATTATTAGAAAAAAATGATTTCAATGAAAAACAGTTAGTGTGTTATAGGAGAGAATAAATGGAATCAGTATAATTTAATGAATTAAATTATACATTATAGATAGGGAAAATCCGTATGTTTATACCGGATTTTAGTTCGAAGGAATATATCATTTTTGAAGATTTAGCAGGGCTTTTAAATTTAGAGACAAATTATGATGCAATGGTTTTTGTAAGAAATCAAGTTAAAGAAGCTGGGATAAAAGGAAAGGTTCGTTTTGATTCAGAGAGCGATTGTGTAAAAATATATTCAAGCAATGGGAAGACGTTGTTACAAGTTGCGATTTTAGTGAATGAACTTATAGACGAAGAATTTACATTTGAGAATAAAAGAGAGTATGAACAGTTCATTGGATCTTGGAAACGACCTAAAAAGCAAAAATGGAAAGTTGGGGATGTATTTTCTATCCCTTTACCAAATGAAACATATTTTTTCGGACAAAATGAAGGAAATCAGCTTGTGAAATTCGGAAACGAATCGTTAACGTATGATGCGAATGGCAACCGTACATCTGATGGAAAGTATAAGTATGCATGGAATGAAGATGACCAGATTGTAGCGATTACAAAACAAGGTGAAAGCAATGCATTTGCAACTTATAAGTATGACGAGGATAATCGTCGTATTGAAAAGAATATAAGTGGAACCGTAACACGTTACTTCTATGATGGAGACAGTATCAATCCATTGTATGAAACAGATGGAAGTGGAACTGTACTTCGTCAATATGTATACTCAACAAGTGGCGTACGACTAGCAATGAAATCACAAGGACAAACATTATACTACCACTATAATCCTCGTGGTGACGTAGTCGCGATGACAGATCAAAATAGAGAAGTTGTCGCAAGTATGAATATGATTCGTGGGGTAACGTATTAAAGAGTGATACGAAAGGTATCGCAGCAGATAATCCATTTGGATATGCGGGATACATGTATGATAAAGAAATTGGCACGTATTATTTGATTGCCCGTTACTATAATCCAGATCATGCGGTGTTCTTATCGGTGGATCCTGATCCAGGTGATGAAGATGATCCGGTTACTCAAAATGCTTACACGTATGCTCATAATAATCCGGTCATGAAAATAGATGCGGATGGGCATCATCCATTAATAGTTGCTGGAATATATGGATATCGTGTATATAAAGGATATCAATCCTATAAAAAATTCAAGCAGTTTTCAAAAGCTGCGAAAACTGTGAAAACTTATAAAGGGTCTTTAAGTAATAAAACTACTCTTTACAAAGATGTAACAAGCCCTACTAGCATTGTTAAAAATAGGTCTATTAATATTGATCAGCGACAATTTGGAAGGAACTTGGTGAAAAATGGTTGGGACAAGAAAAAATCTAAAGATGGGACTGTGTCTATATATCTAAAAAACGGTTCTAAATATAGTCTAAGAAAAACATCGAAATCCAAAGGTGAACCTACGGCAGACTTTACTCCTAGGGGCAAGAAAAAGGCGACGGTAAAAATAAGATTCCCGAAAGGAAAAAAGTAAATGTTGAATCTTGAAAAAATCTTTTTAAAAAATCCTGCAGAATTTACGTTTTGGAAAAAAAAGTTAAATAGTGTGTTGAATGTGAACGCTGAATTGCCATCTCAAGTGTTTAAAAAGGGATATAATCAATATAGATGGGTAGATTCTGATTTTTTAATACATGATGTGGGATGGGAAGAATTGAGAGAGCTTGCGCGACTAACAAATGATTTATTTGTAATAGTAGGAGTCTTAGACCCTGATCCTGAAACATACTATTATAAAGAGTTTGGATATTATAATTGGATCAAAATCCCTTGTAATTTGAGTGGAGATCAGTATCTGGATATACTTAATTTATATCCGATAGATAGTCCTGCAGATTCTATGTGTGATAATTCTTCGAAGATTGTTTGGTTCCCGCCTTCGATGGAGTGGGTTATTTTTAGTGACAGAGATTATGAAGTTGGTATATTAGCAAAAAAAAGTGATAGTGAGTTGGAACGTAGATTCGTCTTTTCAAGTGCATGGAACATACTTAATGATGATATGTGACCATCAAATCCTCTGAACTTTGGACAAGAATGAAGAAGGGTACTTACAGTTAGAAAAAACAATAAAAGAGAAATGTCGATTTTATCATATATCAAGTGATTACCCAAATGTGTCGAAGGGGTAGGAACAGATTAAAGCTATTTGGAGAAATGGTTTTTAGAAGGAAGAGCTTATATGAGCTCTTCCTTCTTTATAGTTTAGTAACAGGGTAACAGCGAATAATACCAATAAATTGGAGATCCCCACAACTGAAGTCTCCAATCCTAACCTTTAAGGATTAACAGGTAGAATTCTTGAGTGATTCAACATTCGTAGTCCATATCTATTTTGAATAATCTTCAAGATGAAGGTACCTCATCGTAACGCAAGGTGGATACACAAATAAAGTATCGTATGACTACAATACGTTAGATCAAAATATTCGTGTGACAGATGGCTCGCAAACGTATCGATTTGATTATGACGATCAAGGAAATGTTCGTACGTATACAGCAGGAAATGGTTCAGGTTCTACCTTCAACTATGATCAGGCGAACAAAATTAAAGATTTAGTTATTGGTACATCAAGTCAGACTATTTTCTCTGAACGCTATGAATATGATCAAGCGGGCAACCGTAATGTAATCAAACATGAGTCTCCAAAAAAATGGAGCAGTAACACAGACAAAATATGAGTATGATGCGATTAATCAGCTGACGAAAGAAATGTTCCCGTTAGCGAGGGGGACAAAAACATACACATATGATGGTTTTGGTAACCGTACATCTGTAACAACAAAGAGACTTACCAAAACGACAACAATTGAAGCGCAATTTAATGAGGGGAATCAACTTGTTAAGTTCGGAGATGAATCGTTAACGTATGATGCGAATGAAAATCGTACATCCGACGGAAAGTACAAGTATACATGGAACGAAGATGATCAGATTGTAGCTATCACAAAACAAGGTGAAAGCAATGCCTTCGCAACATATAAGTATGATAATGATAACCGTCGTATTGAAAAGAATGTAAATGGTCAAGTAACACGTTATTTCTATGATGGAGACAGTATTAATCCGTTGTACGAGAAGGATGGTAGTGGAAATGTACTTCGTCAATATGTATACTCAACAAGTGGCGCACGTCTAGCGATGAAAGCAAAAGGACAAACGCTATACTATCACTACAACCCTCGTGGTGATGTCGTTGCGATGACAGATCAAAATAGAGAAGTTGTAGCAACGTATGAATATGATTCGTGGGGTAACGTATTAAAAAGTGAAGTAAAAGGTATCGCAGCAGACAATCTATTTGGATATGCGGGATACATGTATAATAAAGGTATTGGCATGTATGATTTGATTGCGAGATACTATAATCCAGATAAATGAAGGGAGACTAAAAGTGCTTATAGAAATTTTAGAATTTGCTTCTATCTTGGCTTTAGTAGTTGTATTAACATTAACTGTTATGTTGCAAGATATATTTTTTGTAGATATAAATAAACAATATACTGAAACACGTATTGGGGCGATTATTTTTTGTATCCGTATGCTATTCGGGACATGGGTAATATTTGTTACGGAAACTACTATAATTGCTATTTCAAAAGTGATTGTAATTCAATTAATTATTTTACTTCTTATTTGGTCATTCTCGAAGTATGTACAAAAAAATCGTGAAAACTGGCTAATTACTATAGTTGCTGTTGTTATTTATGGTGTTGGTACTTACATGTATATTCAGTTTGCTTTTAGAGGCTATTAATATATCATCAGAAAAATTAGTGATTAGAAAGATTCATTTGTTAAATGTGTGTATGAAGGAAGTACATGAAAAGTTACCATACTACAAAGTAATCCAAGGGATGTTACAGATGCTAGAAAAAGTATGTAAAATGTTCAAGGAGGATTAATGAATGTTTAGTTTTTTATTAGGATTAATTAGTGGGATTTTAGAATCTAGTGGATTAGATTCAGGTTTAAACACTAGAAAAATTGATAGAAATATAAAATGTCTTCAAAATTATGAATGGTTTCAGCAAATATATAATGATACTAAATATAGGAAGTTGTTTTTTACCAATTACAAAGTACGTTCATATTTACAAAGCACGATTAGAGTTAAACTAATAATAAGGAATGAGAAAAATAGACAGAAGTTTTATGCTGTACTGGACAACCAAATAAAGAGAGATAAAAAGTAGTTAATGGGTTAAAGATATACTGTTGGGTGTTCATTAGAAGAAGGAGAGTTGATAGGGACTCTTCTTTCTTTATATATGGAACAGTGTGATGTCATTGCGATGACAGATCAAAATAAAGAAGTTGTAGCAGCGTATGAATATGATGCATGGGGTGTTCTTATCGGTGAATCCGGGTGGTCATTTTGCGCAGTTTATTCCTATTACAATAATAGGTGGATATAGAGTATACAAAGGATATAAAACCTATAAAAGGTAAAGTTTCCTTTGAACAAATCAATATTACTTGGGAATCTTGCAGTAAAGGAGCGTGTGATAATTGGCAATGACGGATGAACAATTCGAGAATTATCTTGTTATGTGTTATGACAAATTAGAAAGTAAACAGCAAAAATTCATTTCGGATTATAATATCTATAACTTTGATGAGTATTGGTATGATCAAGATCAATGTATATTACAGTTTTAAAAAAATGGTCAAGTGTTACTTGAATTTAGTGTTGTTTTTATAGGTTCTTGGTCTGGAAAGAGTAACAGTTGGATGTGGTCTTGGGCTAATGAGAATGTGGCTGATTATGCAAGAAGTAAGTCTAACTGTTTGAAAGATTTACAAAAGATTACAGGAAGTGAGGTTTTTATAAATTCACTTTTTGAATGCGATCAAGAAATGGCGTATGAGCTAGCAGCCTTTTCTATTGAATATTTAGATGCAGCAGGAATGTATATAGCACCAGGTGAGAGAAGTGATTTGTTTATGGCTGTTATGTTATCTGATGCATTGTAAGTAGAGCCTACTAAAAATATGGATAAGGCCCTTTAAAAAATAATAATAAAGTAGGAGAGATATATGGAAGACATTTTTTTTATGGTACTGTGTTTTTTTATAGCCTGTGGAATTATAATTTTTGGAATTATAATAGATAAAGAAATTTTTAAAAAGCAGCGTGTTAACTCACTGCTATTTTCTTTATTAACACCATTCCCAATCGTACTGTCTTTCAGTTTTTATTTGTTTAAGATATTTTCGATTGGTGTAGGAGCAGCTATATTATATTCGATTTTTTATGATGTATATAGTTATTTTTGATTATAATTTATAATAACTTAGTGTGTAAGTACTTGAGAGGTTAAGAAGAAAATAATTATTGATGATAATATAAGGATTTAAAAAGAAAGAAGAGCTGAAAGTGGCTCTTCTTTTTTTTGGATAGTGATTCAATGAATTAAATTTTAAACGAGACATTACAAAACGGAACAAGTAAATCATGCACATATGATGCAAATGGAAATCGTACATCTGATGGGAAGTACAAGTATACATGGGGTGAGAATGACCAAATTATTGCGATTACGAAACAAAGTGAAAGCAATGCATTCGCAACTTATAAATATGATGAAAATAATCGTCGTATTGAAAAGATAGAAGGAAATCAACTTTATATACCTAGGGTACATTGTATAATACAGGATAACTTTATTGTTGTGGACTCTAAATCTCGAAAGTTACAGTTTAAAATTATATGTCCAACATATAAGACATTAGTAGAAGATGATTTTTTGGATGTATATTTAAATAAGTATTCTGATTTTATTCATAAGGAACAAAGTCATTACTATAAAGAGTTTAATTTTCAAGAATGGGAATTTAATATAGAGGGAGAAACTTTTACGGTCCTTAATGGAAACATCCGAATTAGTTATTTATCAATAAGGACCTTTTCTATAGCAATGGAATTAGAATTAAGAGCGAGAAATGGTTTAAGAACGATGGCTACTTTATATTTATATCCCCTTATTAAGGAAGCAGTAACAGATGAGATCAATATGTACTTTAGTAATCTTATTCCTAAAATAGTTAAAGAGGCAGGATCACTGGTGGGTTCAACTAATGGAAAACCGATAGAGGAGCTAAGTCTTGAAGATTTTTCTTTTTCATCAATTTGGGAATGGGACTTAGAAAATGAAAGCTTTGAGTATCAAGATGAAACTTGGGTCAGACCATCAACTGTTAAGAGTATATTTGAAATAGATAATATGGATGTCTTTATAAAAGCAGACTTATTATTAAAGGACGATGATAGTTTATACAAATGTATTTTAAACATAGATGTAGACCAAATAGCGGAGACTTTTTCTGTTATAGAAGGAGCTGTATTTATAAATGAAGAGTATATCGATTTGAAAGATTTTTTATTCAATCCAAAAGTAAATACACAGAAGATAGTTTTTTATATTCAAGATCAAGGATTTGAAAAGATGAGTCCAATAAATTATAGAAAACAACAATGGGATTTAACATTTTCTTGGAGTAAGTAAGGTGAAGGATATAAAATTCTAATTGAAGGTAAGCGTCAAACTTATTAAGATTAAGGAAGTTTGACGCTTATTTTTTATGTTTAGAATAAATGAGAGGTTTTTGATATATATGAAAGATATTGTATGTAAAGAGTTAATAAGTTTTAAGTCTATTGTTGAAGCCTATCAAATTAAAAAAATGAGTTTGGATTACAAACAAAATGTAATTTTACTAGTACAAGACAATCAGAATCGACCTTGTATTATTTATTTGGATAAAAATAATTTAAATATAAGTAATTTCAATTTAAACATAGATATGGATGTTGAATCCGTGCTATGTATGCAACGAATCGGAGAGAAATGGTTACTTATATTTAATTATGAAGAGGATAATGCGGTTATTTATAATGCGGACGGAAGTGAACATTGTAAGTTTTATGCCGGAGAAGGGATTCAAGATTGTCAGGTTGATGTGAACGAAGATATATGGATTAGTTATTGTGATGAAGGAGTTTTTGGAGAGTCCTCGATTGGAGCAAACGGGATAGTTGCTTTTGACTCTACAGGTCACTTGATTTTTAATAATTATGATCAATATGTAGAAAGGTTTAATGTACCTCCTATAGATGATTGTTATGCAATGAACGTTATAGATGGAGACGTTTGGCTCTATTATTATTCAGAATTTCCTTTAGTTCAAATGAAAGATAAAAAAATTCATATGTCATGGAATGAAATAAATTTAATTAGAGAAATATGGTCGGAAAGTTTTGCGGTCGCTCAAGATAAAGTAGTATTCATTACTCAAGATAAAAAGTTGGTTGTTTATGATTTAAATAATAATCATGTGTATGATATGAATCTTCGTAATGAACTAGGAGAACCGATTCAATTTGTTACTCATTATAGCCGCGGATCTGTTATGTATTTTCAGACGGATGATACGCTGTATTATGTTGAGTTACTTAATACATGAGGGGATAAATGTGAGCGAACGTTTAAAGAGAATTGCAATGTTAAGAGAAAGGGCTCTCTTTATACGCAGGGTTTTATCTTTGGTATTCTACAGGTAAACATAATTATAAACAGCAAAATGGGCCAGGCTATAACAAGGAATATGTGAATAAAGCTGCTAGAAAAGCAGGTTAAAATTAGGCCTCAAAGCATTTGTGGGCGTTAGATTAATAGAAAATGCTTATGGCAGTATACAAAGGACATAAACAAACATATAAAAACTAGCGTTAAAATAATAAAAAATCCAGAAAGTGATCTTGGTGAATTTGATGATGAATTTTAATAGTGTAGATAATTTATTTTCGATACTTTTAAAGTATCCAGTACGTATAATTTTAATATGTATTGGAATCGGCTGGATTTTTAAATGTATCAAACAAGGTTTCTTATTTTCAGCCGCACTTATGTTAACGATACTTACACTACTTTTTATTGTTACATTTACAGACATATTAGCGTCTGTTTTAAATGGTATTCCCCTTGCTATACAATATAGTGGTGTAGTATTTTTGGTAATACTATCATGTATTATATTTGACTATGAATCTTCTCGTCAGTAAACTACTCACCACTTACCGTTCTTGCAGACTGTTTTTCTATGTAGGTGTGTTGGTATAGCCAGTGGGATTTTATAAAAAGTAGTTCTTATAATTAAGTGAAAATACAGCGAAATCAGCGGTCAAAGGAGCGCTATTCACTGGTAGTAAAGCTGTTGGAGGGATAGGATGGATTCCGGACGCGGCGGTTTTTGTAGATGGATATTATAAGGTGTATAAAAAAGGATATACGGATTATAGACCGAAAAAAACTAATTCTAAGAAAAGGTGGTTTTAATATATCAGTTACAAAAAAATGTCCGATTTAATGTAAGAGGATCATAAATAGCAGGTTACTATAAAGAAAACCTGTAAAAATAACTTTGTGCTGTAGCAGATAAAGCAGCTTATTACGGTCCGTTTGGAATGCTTACTATTTACGTTCTAGGCACATAACAAGTTATAATAGAAGAAATCAATAAGGAGGCTAGCAGTGAAAAATTTTCGTTATCTCAATATATTCACTATTTTAATTGTATACACACTACTCATGTTTTACATCGGCTGGAACGGATGGGTTTGGCTTCATGCGGTGTTCGGCTGGGAATCTTGGGGATATTACGCTTTCGTAGTTGGCTTCATTTCATATGCGTATATTCTCGTACAAGTGTTTAAATTCCTTCCTTTCCTGCGAACGGTCGGTTCAATTTGGTTTGCGGTTATACAATACGCGCTTATGTTATTGCCGTTAGCCGATATTGCCGTCTTATTATTACAGTTTTCAGTGGAGAAAGAGACGGCAATTATTTGGACAGGGGCAGTCACTTTACTCGTATTTTTCTTTATCTTCGCATACGGAGTATTTAATGCGTATAGCCCGGTTGTAAGAAAGTATGATGTACATATACCGAAAAAAGTAGAAGGGCGTAAAAGTTTACGCATTGCGATGGCTTCTGATATGCACTTCGGTAAACTGTCTGGAGTTGCTCATTTAAAGAGACTCGTTCGTCATGTAAATGAAATGAAACCCGATATTATTTTACTGCCGGGTGATATTATCGATGATCATCCAGGTGTGTTCATTCAGAAAAATATGGGACCAATCATGAAACAGATGAAAGCTACATTAGGCGTATATGGTGTGTTAGGAAACCATGAATATTACGGCCGAGCTGTTCCTGAGTTTTTACAAGAGATGGATAAGATTGATATTCGTATTCTTTTAGATGAAGTCATTACAATTGAAGATGATTTTTATCTCGTTGGAAGAAGGGATAAAACAGAGCGAGATCGTCAAAGCTTTGAAAATCTAATGAGTACGGTAGATAAATCGCTTCCTGTTATCGCAATGGATCACCAACCATTTGAATTAAAACAAGCAGCGGATGCCGGTGTTGATTTATTATTATCCGGTCACACGCATCGCGGACAAATGGCGCCGAACCATATTGTGACGAGAAGAATGTACGAACTAGACTGGGGATACGCACAAAAAGGTGCATTCCACGCAATTGTTTCTTCTGGATTTGGATTCTGGGGACCACCGCTTAGACTGGGAAGTAGATCTGAGATTGTACAGGTTGAAGTTACATTTGAATAGGATTGTGAAATAGAGAGCTGAGTGCTCTCTATTTTTTAATTTAAAGGTACAAAATATTCGAGTGAAGTTCTTTATTTACTCTCTGAAAAAAGAGATACTATAAGAAGACTCTGCTTGAAAAGGGGGATTTTAAGTGATCATATTAGATGTCATATACGGTGAGTTTAAAGTAGATAAAGTGTTAGAAGAATTAATTTTAAGTAAACCTGTGCAAAGGCTGAAAGGGGTCCATCAGGCCGGAGCAAGTTACTTAATGAATGAGAAATGGAATGTAACACGTTTTGATCATTCAGTTGGTGCTATGTTGTTAATTAAAAAACTTGGTGGTTCAGTAGAAGAACAGATTGCTGGTTTACTGCATGACGTATCGCATACTGCTTTTTCCCATGTGATCGATTACGTTTTTGATAACGAAAATGAAAGTTATCATGAAGAAATATTTAGTTCTGTCGTGAAAAACTCGGAAATCCCGGCGATTCTTTCAAAACATGGTTATAACTATGAAGATATTTTGTTAGATGATTCGAAGTGGACATTACTTGAAAAATCTGCGCCAGAATTATGTGCAGACCGAGTGGATTACACATTACGGGACATGTTTACATATGGATATATTTCTTTAGAAGAAGTTCATAGTTTTTTAGAGGATTTAATCGAAGTAGATGGGAAAATGGTTCTTCAAAATATTGAAATTGCAGAATGGTTTACGAAGACGTATTACAAAGAAGTAATTGATTTCTTTATGAAACCAATGAATATTTATGGAAACGATATGTTAGCTAAAACGTTAAAATTAGCTCTTCATAAAAAGATAATCCATCCAGATGATTTTCTTCTTGAAGATCATGAGCTTATTACGAAATTGCGGCTATGTAAAGATCAAGAAGTAGATGCTTTATTAAGAAAAGTTCATCCAAGTATAGAAGTAAAAGAAGATAGAAATGAGTATGATCTACATCAGAAAAATAAAGTGCGTCTTATTGATCCTCCATTACTTCGTGAAGGTGAAGTTGTTCGATCGTCTGTTGTATCGGGAAAAATAAGACAGATGAGCGATATCGCTTATGAAAAGGCGATAAGAGGGATGTATGTGAAAGTGATTTCTAATTAGTTTATTTGTAATAGGAAAAGGTGTCATCAATTATGATGACACCTTTTCGCTTTAAAGGGTTGTTCGTATGGAAATGTGTTACATTTTTACGAGACTATAATATTTTACCAGAGAAATACCTTTTATAGTAAAAAAAAATTTTATAAAGTTTTCCATCAAAAATAATTTGTGAAAAAAGTACTAATTTTTAATGTGACAAAAATAATATATTTTTCAATAATCGCTTTAGAATCTTTCGTTCTTTATATATGGATTGTTATATTTTTTAAGGTAATTTAAAGGTTTTTGTCGTTTTTTGTTGTAATTTTCATATTATGATAAACATAATGTCCGGAATCAGCCATTATAACAGAAAAATTTTAAAAAAACAGAATTGAATCATATTGCTTATTTTAATATAATTTATTTGTTAATTAATAACATATTTAGGGTATGATTCTTTATTGCGGTGAGAATTCTTTTTAGCATAGGAGGATTTACAGAATGGTTAAAACGGCAAAACCTGAAATGATGAATGAATTAAAAGAAACAGTTTACAAATTCTTTCCGAAAAATATTGTGAAAGAAAAAGGATTGTACGAGGAGTCCAAAGAGCATAAAAAGTTTGTAGACTTGAAAGAGAGTTTTATAAAAAACGAAAGCTCTCAAAAGGAAATTTTGTCTTTAATCGAGTCAATATTTTGTGATTATCACGTGTCAGACTATACAGATTTAAACCTATATAATTGTCTAGAATATAATGTGTTACTAAATGGAAAAGAACCGATGTTAAATGATGATATTGATTGGATACGAAAATCAAGAGGCGAGCGCCTTGATTTAGGGGTTTTTGTTAGCTTACTTGATAAATATTATTATTACTACGTATTAAAAACAACATATGATGAAGATGTAAGGGAATGGACTTTTGAAACAATCGATGTAGAAATGGATACCATTTGTGAATTTGATAAACTAATGAATACAAAAGGATTTGTAAGAGTAGAACGAGAGGTTGCTAGAACTGCAATTCCTGATATAGAAACGGAATGTTTACGTATGGGGGAAGTTAACGTATTCCACGCTTTGTTCACAGATTCTGTTAGTGAAATATAGGTTTTAAATTATTAAAAAGGTTGTGTAGAAAATAGCTGCTATTTTCTACACAACCTTTTCATTTTCACTAATCAAACCAATTCCAAACCTCAATATCTCCAAGAGTCGCATAACGTACGTGCGGGGAGTTTTGTAATTTTAATAATTCTTTCGACGGCCCCGTAATGACAATGCCGTATACTTTTACGCCGTTATCTTTTACATATTTATAACGTTTATCTAAGTTGAGTTCTTTCTCAGGAAGTGCTGCTATTTTACTTACTGTTTTTTTATGGATAGAAAGGACGCGCATCATTTCGATTACTTGATCTTCTGGCATTTTGTACTTGTCTGCGTTACTATCTAGAAATCTTACATGTTCTGGAAATCCTATAGCTTCTCCGCCATGTAAGATATAGTCATCTACATTTTTTCTTTCTTGTCCTGTATCTAAAGCGTACCATACAGGAGTTGGAGGGAGTTCTTGTGCTTCGAATATGCTATATAAAAGCGGTTCTAATTCTTTTAAAGTGTAAGTTTTATCAAAAGAAATTGCTACTTCTGCAACGGTTCCATCATGTACTTTTGCAAGTGTATCCCATACTTTTTTTGAGGAATCCTTTAAATAATCACCCTGCTTTGTTTTGGGATGAACAAAGAAGAGTTTTGGTTGATAGAACGGATTCATCCAAGTTTGTTTCGTGACATCTACAGATGATAAGAAGCTTTTTGTTTCTACTGTACCGAGTGGCATTTCTTTTTTACCGACGGTTCTTACTAAATCGAAGCTGCTGTTCGTACGGAAAAAAGCTTCTACACTTGTTCCGCCCCCCATAACACGGCTATTTGGGATAGTTGCTTCAAGTGCAAGCGAAGGAACTTCTCTAATTTCTTCTAGCCTTTTATCATTATTAGCTTGAAAATAAAAGGCTGATAATACCCCACCGATTATATATATAACAATGCAAATGGATAATATAAAACCAAACGTTTGTAACCGATGTTTCCACTTAATTCTCCAAAAAGGAACTTTAAGATCTTTTGGCGGTAATTTTTTCTTTACGGGTTCACTCTTCGCAAGCAATTCATCTAAATGAGCTTCACATTCTGCACAAGTTTCTATATGACTTTCTAACTGTTCTTGTTCGTCATGTGTGAGCGTTCCTTTTTCGTATTTCGTCCACAGTTTTTTAAACTCTGCACAACCCATCTGTATCACTCCTTTATGCTTTTCGTTTCTTTTCGTCCTCGGTGTAATTCAATTTTTACTTTTGCTAACGAGAGGTTAGTCATTTCTGCTATTTCCTTATAGGAGAATCCGTAGTAATCTCGTAGTAGTAACACATTTCGTCTTTCGAGCGGAAGAGAGGATATACTTTGTAACCAACTAGTAATCTCATGTTTTACGAAATAAGAGTGTTCTGTACTTGGCACGTTTGGTAAATGGAATTCTTCAATTTGCGTTGTTTTATACTTCTTTTCTTTTCGGTACCAATCGATAAAGGCGTTGTAGGCGATTGTAAATAACCACGGCCTAATTTCTTCTCCTTTATAATAGTCAATATGGACGAGCATTCGGTAAAATGTTTCTTGCATGAGATCTTCAGCACTATGAGAATCTCCGGTTAGGGAGAGAAGATAGCGAAATAAATCTTGCATATGCTCTGAGTAAATTTCTTCTAATGATTGTTTGCGTTTCACTACATTTCCCTCCCTTCATACATAACAACGAAATACATATAAAAAAGTTACAATTTTTACGAAATTATAGTAAAAAACGTCAAGAATTGGATAGGATTCTCTTTTATCATAATACATATAAGGCGGGTGAACAGAGATGGAAAGCTATGAAACACAAATTCAAAGGTCAATTGATTATATTGAGGAAGATGTAATGGAAAAACAAACGCTGCGTAATTTAGCACGTGTTGTAGGTTTTTCTGAGTCGCATTTTCATCGTGTATTCCAGGCGTTAGTAGGCGATACAGTAATGGAGTATGTTCGAAAGAGGAGGTTAGCCCGGGCAGCTTATCAACTTTCTCATACGGATGAAAAAGTTATTGATATCGCATTTGAGCATGGCTTTCAATCTCATGAAACGTTCACGAGAGCCTTTAAAAAATTATTTCAAATGACACCAAGTGAATATCGAAAACAAGAAATTGAAACACCAATGTATTATAGAGTGAATGTAAAGCAAAGAAAATTAAATCCATATTTAGGGGGAATACAAATGGAATATCGTATTGTAAATAAACCAGAATTTTTAATGGCGGGTTATGAGCTGAAGACGACAAGTAAAGAAGGAAAAAACCATCAAGACATTCCAGCATTTTGGCAAGAATATTTACAAAAAGATCTTGGAACGACGATTCCGAATCGTAAAGATACGAGCCAATGGGTAGAACTTGGATTATGTACTGATTTTAATTTAGAAACAGGGGACTTCACTTATATTATCGGAATGGAAGTTACAGACTTTGAAAATGTACCAAATGCAGTTGCAAAGCGTACATTCCCAGCGGCGACATATGCAGTATTTACAACGCCGAAAGTTCCTCATGAAGAAATGGTATCGTCTATTCACCAAACGTGGAATGCAGTATTCTCAGAATGGTTCCCGCATTCAGGATACGAACATTGCGGCGTTAATGAGTTTGAGCTATACGATGAACGTTCCCATGCAGATAAAAGTGAGTTCGCTCAAATTGAACTTTGGATACCAGTGAAGAAGAAATAATAGAAAGAAAGACCGTTCAAAAGGTATTTTTGGACGGTCTTCTTTTATTAATAGGTTGCTACTATTGTTGTGTTTTATAGTAAGTCGATATAATTTCATTTACTAGCGCACTGTTCCGAAAAGAGAAAGGTGCTTTATAAAAGCACCTTTTCCTACGAACTAAATGGAAACACAAGTATAATCGTCGTTCCTTTTCCAACTTCACTATCAATGAAAATCGTTCCGTTATGGGCATGAACGAGCTGTTTTGTAATGGCGAGACCAAGTCCAGTTCCGATGTTGCTTTCTTCTGTATTCGTTCCTCTGTAATATCGCTCGAATAGAAGTTCTTTCGTTTTATCATCCATACCTTTTCCATTATCTGAAATAGATAGTGTAAATGAATTTGCATTTTGCGAAAGCTTTACGATTACGTTTGTCGTTTCATTATTATGTTTTACAGCGTTTGCTAATAAGTTTTCGATAATACGTTGGAACCATTTTTCTTCAATAAAATATTGGATTTTGCTTGAACTTGGCACGAATTCAATGTTTTGATTTTGTAGTGTCGGGTTATTAATAAATTGTAATAGTACTTTTCGGACGAACTGATTAATTTCAACATTTACGTGTTGCGCAGGCAGAGTATCATTTTTTAATTGATATGTTAAGCTTAAGTCGTCAATTAATGTAGTCATATATTGAGATTTTTCTTTCATTACATGGCCAAATTGTTGAATGTCTTGATCCGTCCAATTATATTGTTTCGATTCTAGTAATAATGCATAGCCGTATATAGAGCTAAGCGGTGTTTTTAGATCATGCGTCAGGCCGGTAATCCACTCTTCACGTGTTTGTTGCAGTACTTTTCTCATTGCATCGTTCTTTTTCAAAGTAATAGAAAGGTGCTCTAGTGAGTTTGTAACATCTTTAAATATGCGGAACGACCATTTTTCTTTACCGGAGCGCCGAAACCGAACAGGTTTGCCTTTTTTACTAACAGGTTCTTCATATTTTCCTCCGGCTATGTTTTTAAGCCAGCGCATCGTGTGTAATAAAGGCTTTCCAAACTTATTTCCATACCAAATTGAAAGAATGACTAAATAAGCAAACACAATAAGGAGGATTAAGCTGCATCCGATTAGAAGTTTCTTGGTAAATATATCATCTAATTCATCATCTGGATAATAATGAGCGTTTAGGGCGGATACAACGACGAGATGACCGCTATTTGAATCGTAAAAACTAGATGTATTTTCTTTATAATTCCACGGCTCTTTTTCATTAAGAGCCGTTTTTATAGCCGAAAATGTTTTTTTCTTCTCAGTTGGATAGGAAAAAACTTCTTCGCCATTGTTATTAAATATTTGCAGTGTTGCTTTTTCTTTAGAAAGTAATTGTTTTTCTTGTTCAGTTAATGCAAATTCATTTAATGATAAAGAAGGGTGTCCTTGTTGTATCGTTTTTAGTAATGCATTACTTTTTAGTTTGGCACCGTAAATAACGATCACTGGTTTCTTTTCTAATTTAATTTCCCAATAGTTAAATTTATAAATATTGTTGTTACTATTCTGTAAATACGTAAGTAAGGATGTCTTTGTGTAAGAGGTCGGAACATCGTTAGGCGTATTAAAGTTGTAAAGGACCTTTCCATCTTCAGCTACAATTTGAAGCCAATCACTCTTTTCTGTTATTAAATCTTTTACCTCAGATTTTAAAGTAATGTTATTGTCTTCAGAAGAAATATATTCGGAGATTGTAAAGGTATCATAATCAGAAATATTAGGTTCATATAAAGTACTATTAAGAAGAAAAATTAAATAAGAAAAAGAAGCAATTACTGCGATAAGTAACGTAACTAAGACAAAAACGTGTTGTAAAATAAACTGGATTATAAGTCGTTTATTAAAATTCATATCTTTAACCTACTTTGTAATGAACTTATAGCCAAGTCCACGAACTGTTTTTATGTATTCTGGTTTACTTGGATCTTGTTCAATTTTTTCACGTAGTTTTCGAATGTGAACCATAACAGTATTATCATCTCCATTATAGGCAGGTGCTCCCCAAACTTTTTCGTATAATTCTTCCTTCGAAAATACGTAGTTCGGATTCTCACAAAAGAATAGTAGTAGTTGAAAGAGTTGAGCGGAACATTCGACAACGTTTCCATCTACTGTTAGTTCCGCAGAATGTTGATCAATTTCAAATCTCCCAAAAGAAAAGGAGTATATTCTTTGTTCTTGTATGTTTTGTTTCATATGTCTTCGGAGTTGAGCTTTCATACGAGCGACTACTTCTAGTGGATTAAATGGTTTCGTAATGTAATCATCCGCACCGTATGAAAATCCGGAAATTTTATCTACATCAGATGTTTTTGCTGTTAGGAAGAAGATAGGGCAATCCGTTTTTTGGCGAATGATTGGACAAATGTCAAAACCGGATTGTCCAGGAAGCATTACATCTAAAATAATTAAATCGTAATTGTTTTGCTCGGTGAGAGATAAGGCTATTTCCGCAGATGTTGCAGTTGTAATATGAGAAAAACCTTCTTTTTCAAGAATGGTAGTTAGTAATTGTAAAATTGCTGTTTCATCATCAATGAGTAGAATATTTGCGTGATACATATGAATCCCTCCTAATTTCCTCGAATATCATATCATCTTTTTGTAACTTATGGAATTTTTAAGGAAATTTTAAGGTTTTCTTTCACAAAAAATTAAGATTCAAATGATATGATAAAAGTAACATGGGGAGGAGATGAATGTGAATCCGTTTCAAACGATGCGAGCTAGATATTTTTTAATTGTATTTGCACTATTAATTTTAATAGCACGAAGCAGTAATGAATTGCTAGAAAGTACATTTCATATACAAAATTCATCTTTTATAAATATGCTTATATTTTATATCCTTCCAATAATATGGCTTTTTTACGGATATAGAAAGCATCGTGTTTCATTTTCATTATTTATTAATAGAAACGAAACATTTAACCTAGTGCAAGTTTTGTACATCGCGATTATACTTTGTATGTTTAGTTACGGCTATCTTATTTTATATATGTACAGCTTTGCATGGATTACACCAGATTTTATTATGAATGCCTTGCATGAACCGATTATAGATAGTACCGGGGGATATGTATTTCAATTTATTAGGGTTGTATTTATCGCGCCTATTGTCGGAGAGTTTGTTTTTCGAGGGTTTTTACTGCAGCGTTTTGCGGCAAAATGGGGTACTAGTATAGCAATGGTCGTTGTAGCACTTTTATTTGCGTGCTTACATGTTGATTTCCTTGGTGCAGTTGTGTTTAGCATCGTACTATCAATTGTATATATTCGTACGAAAAGCTTACTCATGCCAATTGCTATTCATATGTTAAACAATGCGCTTGTGCTTAGTTCTTCTTTTTTAGTAAGTAGAGAAAAGATAATGAGTTTTGCCGATTTTTCGAACTATACGACATTCTTTCCAGGATTAATTATTTTTATGACAGGATTAAACTTAGTGCTCATCTTTTTATTTGTGAATCGCAAATATTGGAGTAAAGAAGTGCCTGTTATATATGCGGAGAGGGAGAAGAGCTTTTCAAGTATAATAGGAGATAAATAAGGTAGAGAAGACGTTTGAAAAAATATTGAAGGAAATGATAGATTATTGTACTTCTATTAGATATAAGTACTTTTCCATCAATAATGATACAGGAAATATTATTTTTCTTTTTATCGTGTTAGGGACATTAATAATAGTCAGCTTTATTATAGAAGAAATGATGAAGCGCATCTTCAGACAGTATGTAGAAATGAAGAGAATTATGTTAGGGCTTATAAAATGTTGGAGAAAGTGATGGTGACTTTTACTTTATGAAAACTAAATCATTATTAATTCGAAATTTGAAAGGGATGTATAAAATTATATGAATGAAACAATATCGTCAAATAAGTTTTTTTATTTGATTGTACTGAGTTTAGTATTGATTACGACAGTAAATGTTGTTCTTCGCTGGGAGGAAGCTTACTTTTTTATGTATTTAGCGCTCCATTTATTAGGGATTTTATGCATAACGGGCGGAGTAGTTGCTGAGAAAAAGCATGAAGAAAGTATTAATTATATGTGTGTGATGGGTCTTATATTACTTCTAACTGTACAAGGTATTATGAAATATAGTTCTTTTTCTTTGCAAGATTTTAGTTTGTTAATAGATGTACTTCCTTAAGAAGGATTTTAAGGACTATGAATATATACGATATGTAAAAGGCATTGGTTTGTAAGTACATTTCTTATACCAGATTATGAGCCGGTGAAACTCTTCTTGTAATAGAAGAGTTTTTTTATGTAAATTGAACGAGCTAGAACAATTATCACGATTAGCTTGTTCTAATTTTGAAAGTACGAACTTACAATAATAATAGACAGGCAGCATAGAGGAGGGAATAGCGTGAGGAAAGTTATTGGGTGGTCGCTTTTTTTATACGTTGGGTTTGCGTTACTTATATATTGGTATTTATTTGGATGGAATCATGAACTCATTCCGGACATGTATAAAGGAACGAGTGCAGATCCAGAAACCTTTATGAATGCGAGGGAGCTTACGCTAAGTCAAGATTATTCGCGTGTGAAAAATTTACTGTTCTTTTTAGCGACGCCTCTTGAATGGATTATTTTATTATTTGTACTTGTGCTCGGTATTTCAAAAAAGTTTGAGAAATGGTCGAAGGAAACGACCAAAATAAATGTCTTACAAGTTGCGATTTATTTCTTTTATTTATCACTACTAACAACAGTTCTTGCATTACCGATGCAATGGATCGGGCGTAAAGTGTCCGTTGATTACGGAATATCTACGCAAAGCACACAAAGCTGGATAAAAGATCATGTCATCGATTTTTGGGTGAACTATGCGACTATGTTACTCATTGTTACGGTTTTGTTATGGCTCATCCGTAAATTCCCGAAGAGATGGTGGCTAGCAGGATGGGCGCTCTCTGTTCCGTTTACGATTTTCTTAACGTTTGTGCAACCTGTTGTAATTGATCCACTTTATAATGATTTTTCAACGCTGAAAAATAAGGAATTAGAAACGAAAATTTTAGCGATCGCAGATAAAGCTGATATTCCAGCTAAACACGTATATGAAGTAAATATGTCGGAAAAAACGAATTCGTTAAATGCGTACGTAACGGGAATTGGCCCTAACGCCCGTATTGTAATGTGGGATACAACACTTAAGCAATTAAAAGATAAAGAGATTTTATTTATTATGGCCCATGAAATAGGGCATTATGTTATGAAACATATATATTGGGGCGTTGCGAGCTATGTGTTGCTATCGTTTATAGGTATGTATTTAATTAGTCGTATTATAAATATGTGTATTCGAAAATGGGGAGATACACTGCAAATTCCAAAATTAGCATGTTTCTCAATTTTACCTTTATTTTTCTTAATTTCCTCTTTATTATCTTTTGCAGCACAACCAGCAACAAACTACGTTTCTCGTATAGAGGAACGAGCGGCAGATCAATACGCTTTAGATATGACGAAAGATGGAAATTCAGGTGTGAAAACTTTTCAATATTTATCAAAAACGAGCTTAAGCCAAGTAAATCCACCTGCGTTAGTGAAGTTTTTCTTATATACACATCCACCAATTTTCGAAAGAATTCATACGTTTGAACAATATGAAAAACAAAAAAACAAGAAGTAGCGATTATGCTACTTCTTGTTTATAGAAATATAAGTTTGGTATTGGGAATATTTATCATTGCTTTTTATTGTGATTTTGTAAATAATAAGCTATAAAATTCTAAAAATCTATATATAAAGGAATAAAGGTGGAAATATGTATTTTTTACAAAATTTAAAAGTGAAACATAAATTATTCTTACTTATCTCATTAGCAGTTTTGGGCATGGCAATTATGAGTTGTGTAGCAATTAATTCTATTAATAAGATTAAGCACGATACAGAGGTTGTAGTAGATGATTATCAAAATTCTGCAGTTTTATTAGAAGGAATGCTTCGTACACAAAATTCACTAGAATATAACTTACTAGAATTAATTACAACGTCACAAAATGAGGGGACAAATAAAGAAGGGATTATTGGTAATGTTGAAAAGGATCTTAAAAAATATGATTCTTTATTAAAAGAATATGATGATGGCGTTAATTTAAGTAAGCAAGAGGATGAACTGTTTCAGAAGATGAAGAAATCTTTGCCAAGTTATATGGAGACATATAAGAAGTTGTTTGACAAAGCAAAGGGAACAAATGAATCTCAAATGGTAAACGAATTTCAAAAGGACTTAAAACCGAAGGGAGTAGAGTTAGCTGCTTATGCTGTAGATTTAGAAGAGTATGTTTCAAATTTAGCTGACCAAGTATTTAAAGATTCTCAAAAAATGATAGATCGGTCCGTTATTACCTTTATCATTCTTGCAGTAGTTACTACAATCATTATATGTATAGTAAGTTATATTATTAGCAAACTTATAGTTGCTCCTTTACAAACGGTTAGTCGTATGATGGAAAGAGCAAAAGAGGGAGATTTAACTGTACATGGTGAGTATAATGCTAAAGATGAATTAGGTATATTAGTAAGTGATTTTAACGAGATGATTGCAGGGCTAAGAACAAATATGCAAGAAGTAGAGAATAATATTCAGCTTTTATTCCAACATGCAGACGGAGTAGTATCTGCATCAGAAGTATCTAGCGGTGCAGCAAAGAAAATCACTATGGATATTGAAGAAGTTGCCAATGGCGCAGAGAGCCAAATGCAAGCAATGGAACAAACTGCGGGTGCGATGGAAGAGTTGACACAAGGAATGCAGAGTATAGTGAATACATCATCCTCTGTAAATGAATTGTCTGCTCAATCAGCATTAGATGCAGAGAGTGGTAACAAATTAATGAAACAAATGATTCAACAGATGGATACAATCCAAAATTCAGTACATAGCGGTGTCGAACAAGTTGAGACTATGAAGGAACAATCAGAAGAGATTGTTAAAATCATTGATGTTATGCAAGGTATTACCTCTCAGATTAACTTATTAGCATTAAATGCCGCAATTGAGGCTGCACGTGCTGGAGAAAGTGGTAGAGGATTTGCAATTGTGGCAGATGAAGTAAGAAAATTAGCAGAACAATCTAGTGATTCTGCAAAACAAATTGAGAAACTTATTATTCAAGTTATGGGAACAACGAACCATACGGTAGACATGATGGGGAAAGTAGATAATGAGGTACAGGCAGGTACACAAGTAGTGATGAATACAGAAAAAGTATTTGGAAAAATCACTGAAAAAGTGCAGCAAGTATCTAATCAAATTCAAACTGTATCTATGTCTACAGATGAAATTGCAGCGAGTAGTGAGGAGATTTCTGCTTCTGCAGAAGACATGGCTCAAATTTCCCAAAGATCATCTGATCGAACTGATAGGGTAAAAGAGTCTATTCATCAGCAAGAAAAATCAGTTCAAGAAATCTCAGTTTCAATTGAGCATCTGCATAGCGTAGCAGGAGGATTAAAGCAGATTGTTTCACAATTTACTCTTCAAAAATAGTATATTTAAGTTTATATATAGTGAAATTCCTCTGAATAAATAGCAAAAAAATCATCCTTTATAAGAAATAAAGGATGATTTTTTTATTATGAAAATTTGGTGTGAACTCTACTTTTTACATTCTATTTTTTTACAGTTTTTCAATTGTGATATATAATGATATGTAATGTTTTTAGAATTTTTAGTTTATAAAGAGATGATTGTAGGGGGAGGAGAAAATTGTTTCATTCAAAATCAATGCCGGCTATAAAAATGATCCTTTCGATGTCTATTTTCGGATCGATTGGATTTTTTTCTGTCCAAACGGGTTTACCATCTTTTGAATTAGTATTTATTCGTTGTATTTGTGCGACTTTATTTTTAACGCTATGTTGGTTTGCAACAGGACAATATAAAAATGAGAAATGGAATAAAAAAGAAATTGTGCAAATATTAGCGTGTGGCGTATTTCTCGTTTTTAACTGGGTGTTTTTATTTAAAGCGTTTGAACTCATGTCGATTACAATTGCGATTTCAGTGTATCATCTCGCTCCAATTATCGTATTAATGATCGGTAGTATCGTATTTAAAGAGAGACTTACAGTATTTGCTGTTATGTCCATTGTTATTTGTTTTATCGGCACAGTGTTAGTAGCTGGAGTGGACGGTAGTATGTCGCTTGAGAAATTAATGTCATCTGGAATGGTATGGGCACTTCTTGCGGCTTTATTTTATGCTTTTACAACGTTGCTCGGAAAAGGAATTAAGCATACGAGTGCATATGCGATGACCTTTTTACAAACGTTTTTAGGTATATTTTTATTGCTACCATTCGTAGATTTCGGGAAGTTTCAAGGATTAACAGAGATGAACTGGATGATGATTACTGCGACAGGACTTATACATACTGGGTTTGTATATTACTTATTTTTTGACAGTTTAAGAGATTTACCGACGAGACTTATTTCTGTATTAGTGTTTTTAGATCCTGCTGTTGCAATTTTGTTAGATACGATCTTTACTGGATTCAGACCGACGAGTATGCAAATTGTAGGGATTGCCTTAATATTTGTAGGAATGGCATTTACTTTCTGGAAGCCGAGGGATGAAAGAGTGAAAGTGTACTCAGAAGCATAATATTTACCGGGATTAAAAGTAGCTACGTCATTAACGTTAATAGGTGGAATGTTTTTTAGTGCAAATGGACAATATTTGCACTTTTTTTGTCTGAAAAATGAAGTTTTTATAAGCAAAGGATTTAATGAAAATCTTATAGAATATGTTAGTGTACAACATTGTAAATCCTTTGAAACTGAAGAAGGATTTACAGAGTATACGTCATAATAATTTGTCTATGATTCGGTATACCAATTGAAATGAGGACGGATTTGCTTCCCTTTAGTAGTAATCTTCAAAATAATAGATGTTAAAAATGAATGTATTACATGAGATTTGCAAATACAGCATATGTAATATGGAAAAAGAATGTAGTCTATTATTTTCCATTTTAATAAAATGGAAATGAAGGAGAGAGGGCAATGAAGAAAAGAATGTTGCGTATAATGACGGTAGCGACTATTATGGGTGGTTTATTATTAAATGTAAATGTTCCTAATATAAAAGCAGAAGAGTATCCAGAAATGATTGTATTTGATGATGTTCCAGTAGGATATTGGGCATATGAATATATTATAGAGGTTGCATATAATAAAGTTATGCTAGGTTATGGAAATGGGAAATTTGGTGTTGGCGATAATGTAACGCGAGAACAAGTGGCGGCAGTACTGTATCGCGCACTTAATATAAAACATGAAGGACCGTTACATAATCCGTATAAAGATATTTCTGAAAGATCAACAATGTTTCCAAAGGAAATTTTAGCATTAACAGAACATGGTATTTTTAAAGGTGATGAGAAGGGGAATTTCAGACCGGGGGAAACGATAACACGTGCAGAAGTAGCACAAGTCCTTACACGAGCATTTTCATTTGAAGTGAAGAAGAAACATACATTTGCAGATGTACCAAATAATTATTGGGCAAAAAATGCAATTAGTGCATTGCAATCTAATAATGTCATAATAGGAACAGGGAATGGAAAATTTGAACCAAATAAATTTGTAACACGTGAGCAATATGCAGCATTTTTATATAAGGCTATTATTAATTTTCATTTGAAAGATGAGAAGTATTAAGCGGAAATTCAAAAGTTGTTTAATAGAAAGGTGAAAATATTTTAATTATAGTAATATGTTATTTTGAAAAAAGTGCAAAAGTTTTGCGCTTTTTTTATTTAATTCATGTATATTTATTCACTTTAATACAAAACATGAATTTACCGAAAATGAAAAAAACAGGTGTGTTAAAGTGACAATTCATAAGGAAAAGATATTATTTAGTAACTTTATTATCAACGAAGTGTAAAGGGAAGTATGTGAAAAGATGTTCGAAAATTAGACAAAACTTATATAAATAAGTATATTGATACTTTTTTATTAATTCTTTATAGTAGAAAAAAAGTATGTTTTTAGGGGGAAAATGCGGTGAAGAAAAAGTTTTTAAAAATAGCAACGGCTTTAACAATTATGGGTGGAGTTGTATTAAGTGCAGAAGGTACTAAAGTAAATGCTGAAGTAGTTGTGAAGCAACAACAAGCAAATTCTGTTGTATTTAAAGATGTACCAAAAGGTCATTGGTCTTTTGAAGCTATTCACACTCTAGCAGGCTGGGGAATCATTAATGGTTATGGAGATGGGAAGTTTGGTTTTGGTGATGATGTAACACGTGAGCAAGTAGCGGCTTTAATTTATCGTACGATTGATTTTAGCGAAGTGTTTGAGGAAGGCGACGTACTTGAGAATCCATACAAAGATATTAATGAAAACTCAACAATGTTCATAGAAGAAATTTTAGTATTAACAGAAGTAGGTATCTTAAAAGGTGATGGAACTGGGAACTTTAGACCGAAGGATACGCTAACACGTGCGGAAATGGCACAGGTTCTTACGAATGCTTTTGAATTAGAAGCAAAGGGACCTCATACTTTTAATGATGTTCTAACAGATTCATGGGCAAACAATGCAATTAGCGCAATACAAACAAATAATATTACAATTGGAATAGGAGAAAATAAATTTGGTCCGTCTATGAGCGTAAAGCGCGAACAATACGCACAGTTTTTATATAGAGCCATTTCGAATGATATGGCACAGCAATAAAAAATAATACATAAAGGCCACTGTTGTATAGCAGTGGCCTTTTTTTACGCGAAAGAAAGGCGGTTTGAAAAAAACGAAGTGAATTTTCAAAAAAAACTTCCTTTTCTGAAGATTTGTTATATAATATAAAACATAAAATCAAACCTGTTATAAGACAGTTTAAGAAGGGGATGCTAATATGTCGACGCAAACTTCACGGGTTACACTGGCCGGAGAAATGTTACCAGCGTACAACGAAATATTGACACCTGAGGCGCTTAGTTTTTTAAAGGAACTGCATGAAAATTTCAATGAACGCCGCACGGAACTTTTAAAAAAGCGTGTGGAGAAACAAAAAAGAATTGATGCAGGGGAGTTTCCTACGTTTTTAGAAGAAACAAAGCATATACGTGAAGGGGATTGGACAATTGCCCAGCTTCCGAAAGATTTAGAGGATCGCCGCGTGGAGATTACTGGGCCGGTGGATAGAAAGATGGTCATTAACGCTTTAAATTCAGGAGCACATCTTTTTATGGCAGACTTTGAAGATTCGAATGCACCAACTTGGAGAAATGCTGTCGAAGGTCAAATTAACTTACGAGATGCGAGTAAGGGAACGATTTCACATAAAAATGAAAACGGAAAAGAATATCGTTTAAATAGTAAAACAGCTGTATTAATTGTGCGTCCGAGAGGGTGGCATTTAGAAGAAAAACATATGCAAGTTGACGGCAAGAACATGTCTGGCAGTTTAGTAGATTTTGGTTTGTACTTTTTCCATAATGCGAAGACGCTTTTAGCAAAAGGAAGTGGCCCATACTTTTACTTACCGAAAATGGAAAGTTACTTAGAGGCAAGATTATGGAATGACGTTTTCGTATTCGCTCAAAAGTATATCGGTATTCCGAACGGAACGATTAAAGCGACTGTGTTAATAGAAACGATTCACGCTTCATTTGAAATGGATGAAATTTTGTATGAACTAAGAGATCATTCTGCTGGTTTAAACTGCGGACGATGGGATTATATATTTAGTTTCTTAAAGAGCTTCCGTAATCATAATGAATTTTTACTTCCGGATAGAGCGCAAGTCACGATGACAGCGCCGTTTATGCGCGCGTATTCTTTGAAAGTTATTCAAACGTGTCATCGTCGTAACGCGCCAGCAATCGGAGGGATGGCGGCGCAAATCCCAATTAAAAATGATCCAGAAGCAAATGAGGCAGCTTTCGAGAAAGTGCGTGCTGATAAGGAGCGCGAAGCTTTAGACGGTCATGATGGGACTTGGGTTGCCCACCCGGGACTTGTACCGGTTGCAATGGAAGTATTTAATCACATAATGAAAACGCCAAATCAAATTTTTAGAAAGCGTGAAGGAATACGTGTAACAGAAAAGGATTTATTAGAAGTACCGATGGGAACGATTACAGAAGGTGGTCTTCGCACGAATATTAACGTCGGTATTCAATATATTGCATCTTGGTTAAGCGGGCGGGGAGCAGCTCCAATTTATAACTTAATGGAAGATGCAGCAACAGCAGAAATATCAAGAGCACAAGTATGGCAGTGGATTCGTCATGAGGGTGGAAAGCTAAGTGATGGCCGTAATATCACTTTTAAATTAATGGAAGAATTGAAAGAAGAAGAACTAGCAAAAATAGAAAGAGAGATTGGTAAGGAAGCATTTAATAAGGGGAGATTTGAAGAAGCTACAAAACTGTTTACAAACCTTGTTCGTAATAACGAGTTCATGCCGTTTTTAACATTACCGGGTTATGAAATTTTATAAGAAACAAGAAAAGGGGATGGAACATATGAAAAACGAAAGAATTGATAAATTGCAGGAAAGCTGGGAATTAGATACGCGCTGGAAAGGGATAACACGTCCATATACAGCTGAAGATGTAATTCGTCTGCGCGGATCGATTGATATTGAACATACGTTAGCGCGCTGCGGTGCAGAGAAGCTTTGGAAATCACTTCATACAGAAGTTTATATTAATGCACTTGGGGCATTAACAGGAAACCAAGCGATGCAACAAGTGAAGGCTGGATTAAAAGCAATTTATTTAAGTGGTTGGCAAGTAGCGGCAGATGCGAACCTTTCTGGACATATGTATCCTGACCAAAGCTTATACCCAGCGAACAGTGTGCCAGCTGTTGTAAAACGAATTAACCAAACACTTCAACGTGCTGATCAAATTCAGCATATGGAAGGTAACGGTGATACGGATTATTTCGTCCCAATTGTGGCGGATGCTGAAGCTGGGTTTGGTGGACAGTTAAACGTATTTGAATTAATGAAAGGGATGATTGAAGCGGGTGCATCTGGCGTGCACTTTGAAGACCAATTATCTTCAGAGAAAAAATGCGGGCATTTAGGCGGAAAAGTATTATTACCGACGCAAACAGCGGTGCGTAATTTAATTTCGGCACGTCTTGCTGCGGATGTAATGGGTGTACCAACAATTATCGTCGCAAGAACAGATGCAGATGCGGCAGATTTAATTACGAGCGATATCGATCCAGTTGATCAAGAGTTTATTACAGGCGAAAGAACGCCAGAAGGGTTTTATCATACGAAAGCAGGTCTTGATCAAGCAATTGCACGTGGTTTAGCGTATGCGCCGTATGCAGATCTCGTTTGGTGTGAAACGTCGGAGCCAAATTTAGAAGATGCAAAACGCTTTGCGGACGCAATTCATAAGAAATATCCAGGGAAGCTACTTGCTTACAACTGTTCCCCTTCTTTTAACTGGAAACAAAAATTAGATGAAAAAACGATTGCAAGCTTCCAAAAAGAAATTGCATCGTACGGTTATAAATTCCAGTTCGTAACGCTTGCTGGATTCCATTCATTAAATTACGGCATGTTTGAATTAGCGCGTGGTTATAAAGAGCGCGGCATGGCAGCGTACTCTGAATTACAACAAGCAGAGTTCGCAGCAGAGAAATACGGTTACTCTGCAACGCGCCATCAACGCGAAGTAGGAACAGGATACTTTGATGAAGTAGCACAAGTGATTACAGGCGGTACTTCATCAACGACTGCTCTAAAAGGATCCACAGAAGAAGAACAGTTTACGAAATAAAGGTATAAGTAGGTGCCCCAAAAAATATTTTTGGGGCACTTTTCTTATTTATTATTACGTCGCTGACATTGTTAAACTTTGTCGGAAAGTTGATGTAATTTTATTTGTCGCCGTATTGTGGGACGTTCACTTCTATTTAAAATATCCAATCCAATATAGTGAATATACCAACGATAGCAGTAAAAAGAAGGAATGCGAATAATGATAGACAGCCCCATGTAAATAGTTTGTCTTTCCATGTTTCTTCATAATCATCAATTAGTTCCTCTATCACTTTTTTCTGCAATGGCTGTAAGGGACGTTCGGTGTGTAGTCCTGTAATAATGTTACGATCTCCTTTGAATTTTAAAGCACGTACAATATGATAAGAGTCGTTTCCCATCGATTTTTCAAATTGTAGACATGCCGCGTGCATAACATCTGTTTTCTCTTTTTCAAGATACCAATACCGTCCAGCCATTTCTGGGTATTGTAATGTAAAGTAAATGTCACCGAGTTTTTTCCTAAGTGCTAATTCATTCGGATAAGTAGTGATTAATCCGTGTAATCTATCTCTTGCTTTTCCAAGGTTGTTATTTTCAATATCTTTTTCAATTCTCTTTAATGTTTTTTTAGGGATTATTTCTGTCATACACGCCTCCTTATTAGAATAGGTATGGTTATATTTTATAAGAAATACTAAAATTTAGAAATTTTATTTTTAAAAAGATTGTACATTCTATTTTAAGTGTGTTATGATAATACCAGTTGAATAATTAAATTAAGCAATCCATATATTATCAAATGCCGAAAACAAACGGGAAAAAGTATGTGAGAACTAGTTTATGTTTCGAATTTGATAATGTGTGGATTCTTTTTTTATACATGAAGACTAAATAAAATGTATTTTCGTAGGAGGAAATAATTATGACAGTTACAGGACAAGTAAAATGGTTTAACAACGAAAAAGGCTTCGGTTTCATCGAAGTTCCAGGCGAAAACGATGTATTCGTACATTTCTCTGCAATCGAAACTGATGGTTTCAAATCTTTAGAAGAAGGCCAAAAAGTTAGCTTCGAAATCGAAGATGGCAACCGTGGACCTCAAGCTAAAAACGTAATCAAACTATAATTTTATAGTTTATTATAGAAAAAAGGATGGCTTATGCCATCCTTTTTTTGTTGTTGAGATATACGATATTTATATTAGTAATAAAGACAGCCTAAAAAGTACGATTGAAAAAATAAAGGCGTACTCGAAAACTTATGAAAATGATAAAGTGACGGTAATTGATTTGAGGAAGTCTCATTCTCGGTATTTAGATCAAGAACCATATATAATCATAGTACAGGTTGAAAGAGATACAGAGAATCTTGGAAGAAAAAATAGTAGGTTTTTTTGAGGATGAAGAAGAATGAAGGAAATGGCAATCGGTATGTAAAAAGGGCTTTCCGTAAAGGAAGGCCTTTTAGTGTTCTTTCACAGCTTTTTTCTTTTCACGTTTCTTGCATTCTGGACATTTAGATTTACGAAAAGGCTTCGCGAAGAACAGTAAAATAAAAAATAAACCGAATATAATACTCGCTGAATTTTTTACGATAACAATGCTACTATTTTTCATTTGAATTGTTGGATGATCTTGCTTTTCTTCCATGAGAGACCTCCGTATATTTGATTTATATTTTAATTATAGCAAAATTAATTGCTGTAATTATATGAAAAGGGGAATGTGTTAAACATATTACAAATGATATAAATTCTTTTTTCGTATATAGAATCCTCTTTTTATACAGATTATTCTTTTGATATCCATATATTTTTATTAACATATTTGTATTATATTTGATTTATTATAAGTATTTGTAAAGAATAGCAGAATGTAAACCATTTCCTTTTCGTAGGTGCTACTATAAAAGGGAAATGAAGAAGGGAAATTAAATAGCAATTGAAAATTTAAAAAGAGAGGTGAAAAATCTGTTACTAACAAAAGAGCGAGTATAGATAAAAATATTCTTAGCGTGCAAAAACTACATACTCTAAGGATATACATTTGCCTATATTTGTAGTAGCAGACAGTAGACTATGGAAAGTAAAGTAGAACGTTATGTCGAAAACTATGTTGTAAGCAAAAATACAATGGCCTTACTTCCTGTTGTTCTAGGAGAAAAGAAAGTTGTTACGCGAATTGTAGAAATGGAAGATTCTTTTTTCGTATTTCAAAAGCCTCTTGATATTATAGAGAGAAGTTGCCGGAAGCATGGTTCTAGTTTCTTTGGAAGAAAAGAAGGAACGAAGGAGTTAACTCGTATTACACATAAAGCTCCTATCGCAATTAGCCCGACAGATCAACTTTATTTTTTCCCTACGTATTCTTATTCTCGAAAAGAGTGTGCGTGGTTATCTCATTTTCATATTGAAGATAATAAAGAATTAAAAGATGGAAATCTTATTATTAGATTTATAAATGGTTTCGCTGTGAAACTAGAAATGTCAAAAAGTAGCTTTGAAAATCAGCAAAATCGTACAGCGAAATTACGGACAGAGTATGAAGATCGTAAGAAAAAACAAGGAAATCCTTGCTTTAAAGAGATTGATAAAAATGAAGAATCTAAATTAACACCAGCATATGAGAAAGTGTATTTTGTGAAGGAAGGCGAAGTGTGAGAGGGAGAGGATGGGGGGACTCATCCTTTTTATTTGTCTGTTTTTGTCGGAAAGTCGATGAAAATCAAATTGTGGTCGATGTATTCAGAAAATCACCAGTGTAATTTCATTTACCGAAAAAATCATCAAAAAATATTGTTCCTCAAACAACCAAACGTACAACAAACCTTGTCGAATATTGAAAGATTATCATAGCATAATAATGAAGGAATTCTAGCGAATGATATGGAAACTTTAATAAATACATCTCCATATGTCGTATCTACCATTTCCTCTTTCATTTAAGCGATGATACAGTAGAGGTAGTAATTAGAGTAAAGGGGTAAAGTGTAGAATGGATTTTCAAACGATCAAAGAGTATTTTTCACCAGAAAATATGGATCATATTGTTGAAAGTTATCGTGCGTTCGGACCGCTTCTCGGTATTGGCTTACCGATGATAGAGGCGCTTATTCCGGCATTGCCACTCATTGTGTTTGTGTTGGCGAATGCTGTTGCATTTGGTTTTTGGTTCGGTTTTCTTTATTCATGGATTGGGTCAGTAATTGGTGCAATGCTTGTATTTTTCATTATTCGTAGCTTTGGAAGAAGTCGTTTCTTTTCTTTTGTAAATAAGCATGAGAGAGTGCGAAAAGCGATGGGATGGATTGAAAGAAAAGGGTTCGCGCCAATCTTTGTTATATTTTGTTTTCCGTTCACACCATCTGCGCTTATAAATGTTGTAGCTGGTTTGTCTCGCATTAGCGTAAAACAGTTTGGACTAGCATTAGCATTTGGAAAGCTTGTTATGATCTTTATTTTAACGTATATCGGTCATGATTTAGTGTCATTTATTCATAAGCCGGTGAAATCGGTTATTGTGGGCGTTGTTATTTTTATTTTATGGTATGTCGGTAAAAAAATTGAAGTAAAGTTAGAACTACATTAGGAAAAGTCTTCTTTGTCCCGCATTAACGGGCAGTAAAACTCCCACCAAAAAATTCGACTGAAGTAAAGAAGTTAGGTGGGAGATCAAACTGCCCGTAAATGCCCGATTGGTTCAACTAATAATCGGTGGGGGATGAACAAAACCCCCACCGATTAAGCTTCACTTTATAAATACAAGCTTCATCATTAAAGGGCGAGGGGAGAAGCGAATGAAGAAAACTTTGAAAAAAGAAGGGCTAGAGTGGGTAAGAACAATTTTAATTGGTGTACTATTAGCTGTATTTTTTCGAACGTTTTTCTTTTCAACGTACGTTGTAGAGGGGAAGTCAATGATGCCGACATTGCAAGATGGAAATATGCTCGTTGTGAATAAGGTGAGTTATCAAGTAGGGGACTTGAATCGATTTGATGTCGTCGTTTTTCATGCGAATAAAAAAGAGGACTATGTAAAGCGAATTATCGGTTTACCTGGGGATCATATCGAATATAAGCATGATAAATTATATATAAACGGACAATTCGTGGATGAACCTTATTTAGAGACGTATAAGAAAGAGACAAATGGACGGCAATTAACAGGCGATTTTAAACTAGAAGAGTTAACGAAAGAAAAGTTTGTACCACCCGGTTCTATTTTTGTAGTTGGTGACAACCGCCTTGGTAGCTGGGATAGTAGGCACTTCGGCTTTGTGAAAGCTGATACAGTTGTCGGTAAAGTTGATTTACGATATTGGCCGATTCAAGAGGTACAAACGAATTTCTCAAAAGGCTGATATAATAAAATGAAGTATAAGGAAAAGACAAACGAGTATGTTTGTCTTTTTTATCGTCCTATAATACAATTGTGATAGCAAACTAACGTTCGTTATGTAAGTGAAAGGTGGGGTTTCATGTCACTTCGATTTGTGATTGGTAGAGCTGGAAGTGGAAAAAGTACACTTTGTTTACACGAAGTGCAAGAAGAGTTAAAACAGCGCCCAAGAGGGAAAACAATATTATATCTTGTGCCAGAACAGATGACATTCCAAACGCAGCAGGCGTTAATTGGGAGCGAAGATGTAAGAGGTTCTATTCGGGCACAAGTTTTTAGTTTTTCGCGATTAGCGTGGAAGGTGCTGCAAGAAGTTGGCGGAGCGAGTCGTCTTCATATTGATGAAGCCGGTGTACATATGTTACTTCGTAAAATTGTAGAATCTCGTAAAGATGGATTATCGGTGTTTCAAAAAGCAGCGGAGCAAAACGGTTTTTTTGAACATCTTGGTAGTATGATTGCGGAGTTTAAACGTTATAATGTGACGCCATCTAACGTATATGAAATGTGGCAACAATTAGATGCGCATAGTAGTAGTGCAGAGCAAAAGCTGCTAGCGAATAAAGTGTATGATTTACAGTTATTATATGATGATTTCGAACGTGCTTTAATCGGAAAATATTTAGATTCAGAAGACTACTTACAATTATTAATTGAGAAGCTTTCAGACTCTGAGTATGTAAAAGGCGCGGAAATTTATATAGATGGATTCCATTCATTTTCCCCTCAAGAGCTAGAAATTGTTAGAGGGTTAATGAAATTAGGAACTAGAGTAACAATAACATTAACGATAGATGAAAAAACGTTAGCGCAGCCAGTGAATGAACTAGATTTATTTTATGAAACGACGTTAACGTATGAAAAAATAAAACAAGTAGCGCGTGAAGAGAAAATAGAAATTGAAAAAACAATTCCGCTGATGGAACAGCCGCGTTTTCATTCGCAAGCATTAGCACATTTAGAAACGCACTACGAAGCACGTCCAAATGAAAAATTTCATGGTGAAGCGAGTGTGACAATCAGTACAGCAGCTAATTTACGAGCTGAAGTAGAAGGTGTAGCCCGTGAAATTAGAAGACTTGTGGCGGATGAAGACTATCGTTACCGAGATGTCGCAGTCCTTCTTCGTAACGGAGAAAGTTATTACGACGTAATGCGAACGTTATTTACGGATTATAATATCCCGCATTTCATCGATGAAAAACGCCCAATGTCACATCATCCGTTAGTAGAATGCATTCGTTCTGCATTAGAAATTATTAGTGGGAATTGGCGTTATGATGCAGTGTTCCGCTGCGTGAAAACAGAGCTTTTATATCCATTAGATGTAAGAAAAGAAGCGATGCGCGAAGAGATGGATGAGTTTGAAAACTACTGTTTAGCGTACGGTGTACAAGGGAAGAGATGGACTTCTGAAGATCCGTGGATGTATCGTCGTTATCGTTCTCTTGATGATGCGAGCGAAATGATAACAGACAGTGAGCGTGAAATGGAAGAGAAAATAAATCGACTTCGCGACGTTGTAAGAACGCCAGTTATTCGTATGCAAAAAAGACTGAAGCGTGCTGGAACAGTTATGCAAATGTGCGAAGCGGTATATTTATTTTTAGAGGAGCTTGACGTTCCGAAAAAACTAGAAGAATTACGTGTTCGTGCAGAAGAAAATGGAGATTTCTTATTTGCGACAGACCATGAGCAAGTATGGGAAGAAGTGATGAATCTTCTTGATACGTTCGTTGAGATGCTTGGCGAAGAGAAGATGTCCCTTTCAATGTTTACGGAGGTTATGTCGACAGGTCTTGAGGCACTTCAATTTGCGAACATTCCGCCGTCACTAGATCAAGTGTTAGTTGCTAACATTGATCATTCTAGGTTATCAGATATTAAAGCGACGTTCATTATTGGAGTAAATGAAGGAGTGATTCCGGCAGCGCCTATGGATGAAGGTATGCTTTCTGATGAGGAAAGAAATGTTCTCACCGCTGCAGGTATCGAATTAGCACCAACGACGAGACAAACTTTATTAGAAGAACAGTTCGTTATGTATCAAATGGTGACGAGAGCATCTGAGAAGTTATACATTTCCTGTCCGCTTGCGGATGAAGAAGGAAAGACGTTACTTGCTTCTAGTTTTATTAAAAAAATAAAAAGAATGTTCCCTGATGTGAAAGAATCGTTTATTACGAATGATGTAAATGACTTATCGCGTTCGGAACAAATCTCATATGTAGCAACGCCAGAAGTAACGTTGTCTTATGTCATGCAGCAACTGCAAACGTGGAAGCGATATGGATTTGAAGGGAATTTAGACTTTTGGTGGGACGTATATAACTTCTACGTTACTTCAGATGAATGGAAGCAAAAAAGTAGCCGTGTGTTATCAAGTTTATTCTACCGAAATCGTGCACAGAAACTAAGTACAGATGTAAGTAGGGATTTATATGGAGATACAATTAAGGGAAGCGTTTCTCGTATGGAACTATTTAATCGCTGTGCGTACGCTCATTTTGCTCAGCACGGTTTATCGCTAAGAGAGCGTGATATTTTCAAACTTGATGCGCCAGATATCGGTGAATTATTCCATGCAGCGCTGAAGAGAATTGCAGACAAGTTATTACGTGAAAATCGGACTTGGGCGGATTTATCAATAAAAGAGTGTGAACACCTTTCTGCTTTAGTAATAGAAGAAATTGCACCGTTATTACAAAGACAAATTTTATTAAGTTCGAACCGTCATTTCTATTTAAAGCAAAAACTACAACAAATCATTTTCCGTACGTCACTTATTCTTCGTGAACATGCGAAGTCGAGTGGATTTGTACCAGTTGATTTAGAAGTACCGTTCGGTATGGGCGGGACTGGATCTCTTCCGCCAATGGAATTTGCGTTGCCAAATGGTGTGAAGATGGAAGTAGTTGGCCGTATTGACCGTGTTGATAAGGCGGAAGATGAGAGTGGTACGTTCCTTCGTATTATTGATTATAAATCAAGTTCGAAAGCGTTAGATTTAACAGAAGTGTATTACGGACTCGCACTTCAAATGTTAACGTATTTAGATGTTGTTACTTCAAATGCACATACGTGGATGAAAAAGGGCAGTACTGCATCACCGGCGGGTGTATTGTATTTCCATATTCATAACCCGATTGTTGAGATGAAAGGCGATGCATCTGAAGAAGAAATTGAGAAAGAAATTTTAAAGAAATTTAAAATGAAAGGTCTCGTACTAGGAGATGCTGACGTTGTGCGTTTAATGGATAATAAACTTTCAACAGGAAGCTCTGATATTATTTCTGCTGGTCTGAAAAAAGATGGTAGTTTTAGTGCGCGTTCTAGCATTGCAAGTGAACAAGAGTTTAACGTACTTCAAAAATATGTACACCACTCGTTTGAAAATATCGGAAAAGACATTACAGAAGGTGTTATCGATATTGCTCCTTACAAAAAGGGGAATAAAGCGGCATGTACGTTCTGTAACTTCAAATCTGTTTGTCAATTTGATGAATCACTTGAAGATAACCAATTCCGTACGTTAAAAGATATGAAAGATAGCGAAGCGATGGAGAAAATTAGAGAGGAGGTTGGCGGAGAATGATAGAAAATTGGCCTCAGAAACCAGAAGGTAGTCAATGGACAGATGACCAGTGGAAAGCGGTTGTAGCGAACGGACGTGATATTTTAGTCGCAGCGGCAGCTGGATCAGGGAAAACAGCGGTATTAGTTGAACGTATTATTAAAAAGATTATAAGTGAGGAAAATCCAGTCGATATCGACCGCCTGCTCGTTGTAACATTTACGAATGCAGCAGCGCAAGAAATGAAAAATCGAATTGGGGAAGCGTTAGAAAAAGTATTAATTGATGGGCCAGGTTCACAGCATATAAGAAAGCAGCTTAGCTTATTAAATAAAGCTTCCATTTCAACAATTCATTCATTTTGTTTACAAGTTATTAGAGGATATTATTACATGCTTGATGTCGATCCTCGTTTTCGTATTGCGAACCAAACGGAAAATGAGTTATTAAAAGAAGAAGTGCTAGATGACATATTAGAAGAAGAATATGGAATCGAAGATAATAGTATTTTCTTTGAACTAGTTGATCGTTATACGAGTGACCGTAGTGACGATGACTTACAACGAATGATTTTAGCGCTTCATACAGAATCAAGAGCGCATCCAAACCCGGAGAAGTGGCTTGATAAATTAGTAGAAGCATACGACGTTGAAGGAAAGACGATTGAAGATTTAGTGTACGCTTCTTACTTATTAGAAGATGTGAAGTTTCAGCTTGAAACAGCGGAAAAGCATATTCGTAAGGCGACTGAACTCGCAATGCTTCCTGATGGTCCAGCGCCTCGCGTTGAAACTTTACAAGCGGATTTAGCTTTACTTGGAACGTTATCCTCAGCAGCGAGTGGATCGTGGACAAGCGTTTATGAAGCGATGCAAAATGTATCGTGGCAAACGTTAAAGCGTATTAAAAAAAGTGATTACAACGAAGATGTTGTAAAACAAGTAGATTCTCTTCGTAATAAAGCGAAAGATGAAGTGAAGAAATTACAAGAAGAGCTATTTAGCCGCAGACCCGAAAGTTTCTTACGAGATTTTCAAGATATGCATCCTGTATTAGAAAAACTCGTGAAGCTTGTAAAAGTATTTACAGAGCGTTTCCAAGCGATTAAGCGAGATAAAGGAATGGTCGATTTCACAGATTTAGAGCATTTCTGTTTGCAAATTTTAAGCGAGCAAAGTGAAGGCGGTGAAATGAAGCCGTCAGCAGTAGCACTTCAATATCGTAATAAATTTGCTGAAGTTCTAGTTGATGAATATCAAGATACGAACTTCGTACAGGAATCAATTATTAAATTCGTAACGAAAGATTCTGAGAGTGAAGGAAACTTGTTCATGGTTGGTGACGTAAAACAGTCGATTTACCGTTTCCGACTAGCAGAGCCTGGTTTATTCTTAGGAAAATATAAACGTTTCACACAAGAAGGATCGGGCGGCGGAATGAAGATTGACTTAGCGAAAAACTTCCGTAGCCGTCATGAAGTGCTAGCAGGTACGAACTTTATTTTCAAACAAATTATGGGCGAAGAAGTCGGCGAAATCGATTATGATGCTGACGCTGAATTAAAGCTAGGTGCTAGCTATCCAGAAGGTGAAGATGTAGCGGCAGAGCTATTATGTATTCAGCAAACTGAGGAAGAAGTGCAAGACGGTGAAGAAGGTGCCGAAGTAGAAAAAGCGCAGCTTGAAGCTCGTCTTATGGCGCAGCGTATTAAAGCAATGGTCGATTCAGGCTATGCAGTGTATGATCGTAAAACTGATAGTATGCGCCCAGTGCAATATCGTGATTTCGTTATTTTACTTCGCTCCATGCCATGGGCGCCACAAATTATGGAAGAGTTAAAACTACAAGGAATTCCGGTATATGCTGACCTTGCGACTGGTTACTTTGAAGCGACAGAAGTAAATATTATGATGAACGTATTCCGCGTCATTGATAACCCGATGCAAGATATTCCGCTTGCAGCTGTACTTCGTTCACCGATCGTTGGACTAAATGACGAAGAACTTGCGACGCTTCGTGCTCATGGAAAGAAAGGCTCGTTTTATGAAGTGATGAGCTCATTCTTAAAGGGAGCGCCGCTTGAAGAAGAACAAGAACTGCATGATAAATTAGAGTGGTTTTATAACTTACTGCAAGGGTGGCGTGAATTTGCGCGACAACAATCACTTTCCGATTTAATTTGGAAAGTGTACGGTGAGACAGGCTATTACGACTTTGTCGGCGGTTTACCAGCCGGAAAGCAAAGGCAGGCAAACTTACGCGTACTATATGACCGTGCAAGACAATATGAAGCAACATCGTTTAGAGGATTATTCCGCTTCTTGCGCTTTATTGAGCGTATTTTAGAACGCGGAGATGATATGGGAACGGCGAGAGCCCTCGGAGAACAAGAAGATGTTGTTCGCATTATGACGATTCATAAAAGTAAAGGGTTAGAGTTCCCAGTCGTATTTGTAGCTGGACTTGGTCGCCGTTTTAATACACAAGATTTAATGAAGCGTTTCTTACTTCATAAAGATTTCGGTTTCGGTTCACAATTTATCGATCCTCGTAAACGAATTAAATATACGACATTATCGCAACTAGCGATTAAGCGTAAAATGAAGATGGAATTAATTGCGGAAGAAATGCGCGTACTATACGTAGCATTAACACGTGCAAAAGAGAAGTTGATTTTAATTGGAACAGTTAAAGATGCAAGTAAAGAAATGGAAAAATGGCTCGATGCAAGAGAGCATAGTGAATGGTTATTACCAGACCATATTCGTGCCGGAGCGTCTTGCTACTTAGACTGGATTGCACCTTCCTTATATAGACACCGTGATAGTGAAATGCTTCTTGAATTAGGACAAGGAAATATTTCAGGCGAAATTTATGAATATAGTGCTAGCTGGAAAGTAGAAGTTGTTGAAGGAAAAGATTTACTTGCACCAGAACCAGTTCAAGAAGAGAAACAAGAGTTATTAGAAGCGCTTCGCGATAAAAAAGCTGTTCCGTTAGAAAGTGAACGGAAAGAAGAAGTGTACGACAGATTGATGTGGGAATACGGGTATGCGTCCGCGACATCTCACCGTGCGAAACAGTCTGTTACAGAAATAAAGAGAAATTATCAATCTGAAGAAGGTAGCGATAACGCCTTTATTAAAAAACTTCGTGCACCAATTAAAACACGTCCGCGCTTTATGGAGAAAAAAGGGCTAACATACGCAGAGCGAGGGACAGCAGTCCATGCCGTTATGCAGCATGTAGATTTGAAGAAACCAATTACGATTGAAGTTCTTCAAGAACAAATTGCAAGAATGGTAAATAAAGAACTATTAACATTTGAACAAGCTGAAGAAATAGCGATTGAAAAGGTAATTTCATTCTTTGACAGTGACTTAGGTAAAAGGGTATTAGCAGCAAAAAGTGTTGAGCGCGAAGTACCATTTACGATGATGCTTTCAGCAGAAGAAGCGTATCAAGATTGGCAAGGGAAGAAAGGCGAATCAATACTTGTCCAAGGGGTTATCGACTGCATGATCGAAGAGGAAGACGGAATTACTTTAATCGACTTTAAAACAGATACGATTGAAGGAAAGTTCCCAGGCGGATTTGATCAAGCGAAACCAATTTTAGAAGACCGATACAAAGTACAGCTTTCACTATATGCAAAAGCACTCGAGAAAAGCTTAAAACATCCTGTGAAAGAGAAATGTTTATATTTCTTTGATGGAAATCATGTTGTAAATATTGACGAATAGAGCTTAGAAAGGGGTTATGGATTATGGCGACGTTAAGAACTTGTGATCAAGGACACGAGTACTACAAAAGTAGCGATTGTCCAACTTGCCCAACCTGTGAGAAAGAGAGAAAGCCAAAAGAAGGCTTTCTTTCTCTTCTTTCAGCACCAGCAAGGCGAGCGTTAGAGCACCATGGAATAACGACTGAAGCAGAACTTTCAAAGTATAGTGAAAAAGAAATTTTGAAACTGCACGGTATAGGACCAGCATCTTTACCTAAATTGAGAGCGGCTTTAGAAGATAAGGGATTATCATTTAAATAAAAAAACTAATCATTAGCGGGGAGTAGCATCTTCATTAATGATTAGTTTTTATAATCGGTATTAATTAGCTAGATAAACGCGTATAACGAAATCCCATTTTGAAAATCGTAAATCGATGGACAAAACGCTTTAAAAGATGGAGTTATGAAGTATAGAGAACTTGATAAAGAAGATAAGCGAATTGATTATAATATTGAGGAAGGAAGTGCAACACGATGGATTTTGAAACAGTAATGCAAGAGCTTGAAACTCTCAGCAAGGAACGAACTAAAAAAATATACATATCCAATGGTGCAAAGGAGCCACTTTTTGGAGTAGCTACAGGTGCTATGAAACCAATCGCGAAGAAAATAAAAATCAATCAAAGTTTAGCTGAAGAGCTTTATGCTACAGGTAACTATGATGCGATGTACTTTGCAGGCATTATTGCAAATCCAAAAACTATGAACGAATCGGATTTTGATCGTTGGATGGATGGGGCGTACTTTTATATGTTGTCCGATTATGTGGTGGCAGTAACTTTATCTGAATCAGATTTTGCACAAGACGTTGCTGATAAATGGATTGCAAGTGGTGACGAACTAAGGATGTCCGCGGGCTGGAGTTGCTACTGCTGGCTTTTAGGGAATCGAAAAGACCATGAATTTTCCGAAAGTAAGATTACCAATATGCTAGAAGTTGTGAAAAATACAATTCACGATGCGCCAGAACGAACGAAATCCGCTATGAATAATTTTCTAAACACTGTGGGGATTTCATATGTGCCGCTACATGAAAAGGCAGTTGAAACTGCAAAGGAAGTAGGCATAGTGGAGCTAAAACGGGACAACAAAAAAAGCAGTTTTCTAAATGCTTACGAAAGTATTCATAAAGAACTTGATAGAGGAAGACTCGGGTTCAAACGTAAATATGTAAGATGTTAAAATTAAAAGAAACAGCCCTAGCTCTACACAAAATAGAGCTAAAGCTGTTTCTTTTTTACGCTGTTCCAATTTGATCTTGGTCTGCAACGTCCGAATCAAATGTATTTGTTGCGCTAACGCCGCTAAAAGTGTTGACGACAAATCCGACATTGGAAGCCCCGGATCCGTTATAAGCTTTCGTATTTTCTTTCGGAGACACGTTATAAAAATCTCCTAAGTTGAAAGAGCCGTTACTGTTTTGAACGACAAGATTTCCTACAACCGAAGGCATACCATCCACCTACTTTACTAAGCTTTTTAATTACTATATGAATTATTTAGAGGAAGGTTCATCAGTAATAAATTGGCGGATTTGTAGCGTGCGAGAATTATTAAAAACATAGTCAACATTGCCGATTTGGAAGCACGCGGAATTTAAAAGCGTTCGCAAGTGAACATCATTTACTTCAATAAAAGGGCACTCATTTACAATATTTAGTTTTACATCTGTTGTTCGCTTTGGAATTGTAATGTACTCATCTGTAAAGATTTCAAACGCATCAAAACGACCTTCACCTTTTATATAACAAGGGATTTCTCGATGAACGATAAGCGCTCTATTTTTTAATTCTATTTGATTAGCATCCCCGGCCTGGAAGACAGCTGCAACCCCCATAGAAATGATAGAAACATTTTGTACAACTGAAGTATGACGGAGCATAATTTTTCCTCTCCTCAACCTGGAGTCGGAGGGACATCTGTTACTAATGGTACAAATGGTCCCTCTGTAACGGATTCGAATGGCGTATCAAGAATAGAAGAAAGGATGAGAAGGTTAGCATCTCCAATTAAAAATAATGCGGAAGAAGAAACCCCGGTCATTTTAATCTGCCCTACTTTTAACTCGCGGTTCACAACATTTAAATTCATACATACTTACTCCTTTCGGAAATTACCCGGTATGTGTTGAATAAAGGAAAGGAACGCCTTGTCAATATCTTGTTTCATCGCTTGAATAATGACGTCTCGTAAATAATCGGGATCTGAGGAAATACCCTCATACGATTGAACTTGTGATAAATAATATGGAAGTCTATGTTCCATCTGTTTTTTTATGTCATCCACCATCATTTGTCGATACATCTCATCAAGCGGCGTTCTCTCTTCTTGTTCAAAATGGAGAATTCGACTATATGCTTCTTCATCTAAATAGCGATGCATTTCTTGAAGGATACCTTGATAAAAATCTGGATTTGTTTCTGTTTCAGGATTTACTTTTAATGTTTCTGTATCCACTTGAAAATCTTCAATTTGTTGCCCTTTTGTTGAAAATGGATTCAAGCCAATATTTAAAGTGCCGTTTAAATTTTCTACTTTTAATTGATCGAATTTATATTCCACTTTTCCTATAGAAGAGGAGGGACGACTTTTTAACTCATTAAGCTCTTCTTGTAGTAGGCGAACTTGCTCTTCAAGATTTAGAATAGTTTGCTGCTGTATTTGGAGAGCTTGTTGAAGTTGGTGTAGGTAAGTATATATATCTTGATTCATTTGTGAAACCTCCTTTTCAATAGGGAGGGGAAATATATTCCTGCTATATATTTATGACAAGGATACCTTAAGAAGAACTAGTTGATGGTTTGATGGAAATAATTTGTCCTTTCGCCTGTAATGGACGAAGAGGTTCTGTAAATCCGCCAGAATTTGAGAATTTAGAAAGAGCTTTAATACTACCTGCAGTTCCAATTTGAAAAACGGAAGAGGTCGTAATGCTATCGATTTTAATGCTGTTAATGATGATACTTTGGTTCACATAAAAATTCAATGCAATCGCCCCCTTTAGTTCGAACCAATTATTGCTTGATCAATTACATCTGAATCATTGACGGTCGTTGAGCTTTGATAATTGTAGACAGAGACGTTATCCCCAACATTAAATGAACCGGCTCCGGCAAAAGCGCGTGAATAACTAATAGGCCTAATCGCAAATACATCTCCAATATGAAAAATACCACTTGATCCAATGTTAACGATACGAATATGTCCGACCATAGCTGGCATACAAAACACCTTTCGTTTTTAAAATTTTCTTTTCTACTATTGTATGGGCGTTTTCAATAAAATGTGTATTTTTTCGAAATAAAAGAAACACATACGTTATTGCGTATGTGTTTCGAACATTTGAGTATGTGTGCAATCTGTATGTATAGGCCAAACAACATTTAAGAGCCTGTCCAATTCCTGGCTACAATCTACTGTTTTTTGAGAAGTCATTCCGTAGCGTTCAGCAAAATAGATCATTTTTTCGCGTTTTTTTTCGATAGCTTGCTCAAACATTGAAATCGGCTCCATCTCTCAATAAATTTTATGTATATATGTAGTACATATTATACAAAAATCCCATAAAAAAGAAACATCTTCGCTAAAAAAAGTATAATTTCTACATTTTATGTCAAATAACGGATGAGGAACAAATGTAAGAATGGTTGAGTATTGTAAAAATTAGCGTGTGTAAGAAGGTTTTTTTCTTAAGGATGCGAATACAATTATAGGGTATGAGTTTTAGGATGGAGAGTGGAAATGTTGCGTTTTGTAACGGCGAAGAAAGAAGAAAAAGTATTTGTAGGTATTGTGGATGAAGAGGAAGAAAAGGTATTACATTTAAGAGAAGCGCAAAGACAAAAAGGGGAAAAGGTTACTATCCCAATTACCATGTTAGAGTGTATTGAAAGAGGAAGCGAATGTCTTGAGAAAGTGTACGATATTGTAAATTGGGCGAAGGAAAATGCGGGATCGGCGTATTATCCGTTAGCAGAGGTGAAAATATTAGCACCGATTCCAAGGCCGAGAAAAAATATTCTTTGTGTTGGAAAGAACTATCGTGAGCATGCGGTAGAAATGGGCGGAGTAGAGTCTATCCCTGAAAATATAATGATTTTTACAAAGGCGCCAACAACAGTGATTGGAATTGATGAGCAAATTAATGGTCACCCTCACGCGACGAATGAACTTGATTACGAAGGTGAACTAGCAATCGTTATCGGTAAGCGAGGGAAACAAATAAAAATAGAAAAAGCTCTTGATCATGTTTTTGGATATACAGTTATAAATGATGTAACTGCTCGGGATATTCAAAGAAAACATAAACAATTTTTCCTAGGGAAAAGTTTCGATACATTTTGTCCGATGGGACCGTATTTAATTCATAAATCGATGGTTAGAACGCCGAATGCATTACACATTGAAACAGTGGTAAATGGAGAAGTAAGGCAAACTTCAAATACGAGAGAAATGATTTTTTCAGTAGAAGAAATTATTTCAACTATAAGTAAAGGCATGACATTAGAGCCAGGAGATATCATTGCAACAGGGACACCAGCTGGTGTTGGTAAAGGTTTTACACCACCGAAGTTTTTACATGCTGGTGATGAAGTTGTTATTACAGTAGAGGGAATTGGTACGCTTAGAAATATTGTGAAATGAAAAAAGAGCTATCTTGTGAAAAGATAGCTCTTTTCTATGGACGTGGATTAACGGAGTAATCTATGATGGCGAAAATATACAATCCGATTAATGCTAAAGTACAAATTCCAATTAGCATAACTGCAAGTGCGCTTCTCTCACGGCCAAAACCGATAATTGTAAGGAAAACAGCAGCCCAAAATGATGTTTTGAGTAGTGTGAATGTATTAGGAGTTGAATAATGACTGAGTAAAGTTGTAGATAATATGAAGCCGATGAATGTCATAGAAATAAAAGTTGTAGCTAAATTATTAATGTGTTTACCGTATTTCAATAGCATACAGTTACCCCCTTTTTAACGAAAACAGAATATTCAATTTTATTTTACGATAAACTACTAAAAAAGAAAGAGGTTGTCCTATATTTAGGACAACCTCACTATGATTAAGATAGTACAGCTTTAATTTTTTGGAACGCCCACTCTAAATCTTCTTCAGAGATTACTAGAGGTGGTGCAATACGAATTACGTTTTCGTGTGTTTCTTTACATAATAGACCAGCTGCTTTTAGTTGTTCACAGTAAGGACGAGCTGGCTCGTTTAATTCGATACCGATGAATAAACCTTTACCGCGAATGTCAGTAATCATTGGATTATCAATTTCTTTTAATTGCCCAACTAGTTTTTCTCCTAATTGAAGAGAACGCTCTGTTAATTTTTCTTCTTCTAATACTTCAAGAGCTGCAATAGAAACAGCACATGCAAGTGGGTTACCACCGAATGTAGAACCGTGAGAACCTGGCTCGAATACACCTAAAATGTCGCTGTTTGCTGCAACACAAGAGATTGGGAATACGCCGCCGCCAAGTGCTTTACCAAGTATGTACATGTCAGGAGTTACATTGTCCCAGTCGCAAGCAAATACTTTACCCGTACGGCCTAAGCCTGTTTGGATTTCATCTGCTACGAATAAAACGTTTTCTTTTTTACATACTTCAAAAGCTTCTTGTAAGAAACCAGCTGGTGGAATGTTAATTCCTGCTTCACCTTGGATTGGCTCTAAAATGAATGCAGCTGTATTTGGTGTAATCGCAGCTTTTAACGCTTCTAAATCACCATAAGGAATTACAATAATGCCAGGAAGCATTGGACCGAAGCCGCGCTTGTACTCTTCGTTTGATGACATAGAAACAGCACCCATTGTACGTCCGTGGAAGTTATCTTCACAAACGATGATTTCTGCACGGTTTGCTTCTACCTTTTTCACATCATAAGCCCAGCGACGAGCTGTTTTAATTGCAGTTTCAACAGCCTCTGCACCTGTATTCATAGGAAGTACCATATTTTTATTTGTTAGTTTCGCAACTTTTTCGTACCAAGGACCTAATTGATCGCTATGGAAAGCACGAGAAGTTAACGTCACTCGATTAGCTTGGTCAATTAAAGCGTTAATGATTTTTGGATGACGATGACCTTGGTTTACTGCAGAATATGCACTTAATAAGTCCATATAGCGGTTTCCTTCAGGATCTTCTACCCAAACGCCTTCTGCTTTAGAAATAACGATTGGAAGTGGATGGTAGTTATTTGCCCCGTATGTGTCTGTAAGTTCGATAATATCCTTAGTTTGAATCATGATTGTTCCCCCTTTTGTTATTACAAGAAGTTTGTAAATACTCTAAATATTATAGCATTTAAATATAAAAAAGCGAAACATTTCCTGAAAATATATGAACATGTTATCATATAGAGTGAAAAAGTGTGAAAAAGAGGAGGCAGGGATACGATGGTACATATGCATATTACAGCATGGGCGTTAGGATTAATTTTATTCTTCGTTGCGTATTCACTTTATTCAGCAGGAAGAAAAGGTAAAGGTGTACATATGGGGCTTCGCCTTATGTATATCATCATTATTGTGACAGGTTTCATGTTGTACATGAGTATTGTGAAGACGGCAACAGGTAGCATGCACATGTGGTACGGCATGAAAATGCTAGCTGGTATATTAGTAATCGCTGGAATGGAAATGGTTCTTGTGAAAATGAGCAAAAACAAACCAACAGGGGCGGTTTGGGGCTTATTTATTGTCGCGCTAGTAGCGGTATTATACTTAGGACTAAAATTACCGCTTGGCTGGTACGTATTCAAATAAAAATAAAACCACCTTATGATCTCAAATATTTGGGAGATAAGGTGGTTTTTATTTTATGTCGCATCAATATGCAACTCTTCTCCGTTTACTTTCGTAAATCGCAAAATATTTTTATTAGAGGAAGAGTGGCGTACAAAATGATGCTGCAATGTACAAATCATCTCTTCATTATCAAATAAAAGAATATTTACTCCTTCGCATGCTTCCTCTTTTGGCAAGAAGGATAAATAATTATGACAATACATGCAATCATATAAAGAGTAATGAAGCGATTGTAATGCCTCAGTTAATAATGTAAAGACAGAGTCAGGTAATTCCTCAAGCCATTCATTATAGCTAAGAAGTAATTTTTTTCGAATTCGTATCATTTCCCCGTTTTGGAGAGAATGTTGTTCATTTGCAATTTGTAATATGTCTTGTTCATAAAAACGAGCTGGTAGCCAATTGTTGTTATATAAAATTTCAAAACCATCTTCAGCAATATCTTCTAATAGAAAAGCCTCATCATTTTCATCATCAAAGAATACCCATTCTTTGTTTATATATTCTACATTACCGACTGTATGAGCGCGCGGTTGGTTATACAAAATGTGTTTGCGTTGTATCATAGTTCATTTCTCCTTTTATAGAAATAGTTATTCTTGTTATGGACAGTTCGTACGTTCTTTATAACTAGACACACCTAAAGATAGATGGGCATACAATAAAACACGCTTTACACTGTGAAACTGCTATTCCATATGTGGATAGTTAGTTATCGTCAAGTTTGTTGTTTTTATGTATCCGCACTCATAGGGTGGGGATTACTGCACGTTCAGAAACAGATATTAGATTAGGAAGGATGATTCTTATGTGCGGGATTACAGGATGGGTGGATTATAAACGCTCATTAGAAGGGGAAAGGGACATCGTGACAAAGATGGCGGAAACGCTAGCGAAACGCGGTCCAGATGATAATAAAGTTTGGATTAAAGGGAACGTCGCATTTGGGCATAAACGGTTAATCGTTGTAGATCCTGAAGGTGGTAAACAACCCATGACTTGTTTAAAAGACGAAACGAGTTATGCGATTTGCTATAACGGAGAGCTCTACAATACAGAAGATATTCGCAAAGAGTTATTAAGAAGAGGTTATACATTTAAAGGGCATTCCGATACAGAAGTACTATTGGCATCTTATATTGAATGGAAAGAAGAATGTGTCGATCATTTAAACGGTATATATGCGTTTGCAGTATGGGATGAGAAAAATGAACGAGTCTTTATTGCCAGAGATCGATTAGGTGTAAAACCGCTTTTTTATAAATATGATAGCGGACGATTATTATTTGGTTCAGAGTTAAAAGCGATACTAGCGCATCCGGATGTGAAGGCGGAAGTAACGTTAGAAGGGTTGTCAGAAATATTTGGCCTCGGACCATCTAGAACGCCTGGTCACGGTGTATATGCTGGTATTCAAGAACTGCGTCCGGGTCATGCAATGACGTTCTCAAAAGACGGTTTATGCATATGGAGATATTGGAATGTAGAAAGTAAAAAACATGAAGATTCATTTGAAGAAACAGTAGAGAAAACTCGTTTTTTATTACAAGATGCGATTACGAGACAATTAGTTTCTGACGTACCACTATGCACTTTTTTATCAGGAGGTGTAGATTCAAGTGCTATCACAGCAATTGCCGCGAAAGAGTATGAAAGATCAGGGAAAGGTCAATTGCACACGTATTCTGTTGACTATGAAGATAACGACAAATATTTTAAAGCGAATGCGTTTCAGCCGAATTCAGATGCACCATTTATTAATTTAATGACAGAGACATTTCAAACAATTCATCATCGCTGCGTCATTTCTAATGAACAACTAGCACAGTATTTAACAGAAGCAGTACTCGTTCGCGATTTGCCTGGTATGGCAGATATTGATTCTTCATTATTATGGTTTTGCCGTGAAATAAAACAAGATTTTGTCGTCGGTTTATCTGGAGAATGTGCAGATGAAATATTCGGCGGTTATCCGTGGTTTTATAGAGAAGATGATTTACAATCAAGTGCATTTCCGTGGATGCGTTCTACAGAAGCGCGTGAACAACTTCTGAAGAAAGAATGGAGAAATAAATTAAATTTACAACAATATGTACAACAACGCTATGAAGAATCCATTCAAGAAGTTCCTATTTTAGAGGGAGAAAGCCCATTAGAAGCGAAGAGACGACAATTATTTTATTTAAACATGGTATGGTTTATGACAACATTATTAGACAGAAAAGACCGTATGAGTATGGGGGCAAGCTTAGAAGTACGCGTTCCATTTGCGGACCACCGACTTGTCGAATATGCGTGGAATATTCCTTGGGAAATGAAAATGTATAAAAACCGCGAAAAAGGTCTATTGCGTAAGGCTTTAGAAGGATTACTTCCAAATGATATATTGTATAGAAAGAAAAGTCCGTATCCGAAAACGCATAACCCGCACTATACGAAAGCAGTCACAGTATGGCTCCAAGATTTATTAGCGGATAAAGGCTCAATTTTGCATGAATTGTTCGATAAGGAGCAATTGAGCGGATTGATCCAGTCTGGTGGCAGTGCATTTCAAAAACCATGGTTTGGTCAATTAATGACTGGGCCGCAGCTTTTAGCTCATTTAGCGCAAATTCATGTTTGGTTTAAAGAGTATGGGGTAAATATTAAGGAATAGGGAAAGAGCGGCTTATATTTATGTGAGCCGCTCTTTTTCTTAAATAAATTGTCATATAAAATTCGAAATCATATTAGAAACAATACTTATTTAGAATTATTATTTTGACGTACTTATTATTGTTTGTTATAATTGGAAACAAATGTTCTTGAAAAGGATTCTCATTTCCAAAATTGAGGTGCTATATAGATGACGAAGAAGAAAATAGGTTTGCTTGTAATGGCATATGGAACGCCGGAGTCATTAGATGATGTATACTCGCATTCGTCACGGGCGTAAGCCGTCTGAAGAAGCGCTCCAAAATTTAATCGGACGGTATAAAGCAATTGGTGGAATTTCACCGCTTGGGAAAATAATGAAAGAGCAGGCGCATAAATTAACAGATTCAATGAATAAAATGTTTACAGAGTATGAATTTGTTTGTTACTTAGGTTTAAAACACATTGCTCGATTTAGGAGTTTTATATGACACCGATTATGAATGTAAAGTTGTAACTGATGAATTAAATGCCGCATATTTTAGACTAAATATGCCCAATTCACAATCTGTATTTATTGATTGTTTAGCTGAAATTGTTTCCAAAAAAATGAAGGAAATAGTTGACAAGGATTTAATTTTGAATAATAATTAGTTTATAATAATTTTAAATAAATAATAATTACTATGAAAGAAAGAGGAGGATCACCCTTGATGAATCCAAATAAGCGCTTAACAACAAACCAAGGTGCTCCAGTTGGAGATAACCAAAACTCTCGTACAGCTGGTCGCCGTGGACCGGTATTGTTAGAAGACTATCATTTAGTAGAAAAACTTGCTCACTTTGATCGTGAACGTATTCCTGAGCGTGTTGTGCATGCACGTGGTGCAGGTGCTCACGGTGTATTCGTAACGAAAAACAGCATGAAGCAATATACGAAAGCAGCGTTTTTACAAAATGAAGGAACTGAAACACCTGTATTCGTTCGTTTCTCAACGGTTATTCATGGTCAAGGTTCTCCAGAGACAGCTCGTGATCCGCGTGGGTTCGCTGTTAAATTTTATACAGAAGAAGGAAACTACGATATCGTAGGTAACCACTTACCAGTTTTCTTCATTCGTGACGCAATTAAATTCCCTGACATGGTGCATTCTTTAAAGCCAGCACCTGATACAAATGTTCAAACGCCAGATCGTTACTGGGATTTCATGACGTTAACTCCAGAATCTACACATATGATGACATGGGTATTTTCTGATTATGGTACACCGGCAAACTACCGTGAAATGGAAGGTTTCGGCGTACATTCATTTAAATGGATTAATGCAGAAGGTAAAATCGTTTACATTAAATATCATTGGAAGCCACAGCAAGGTGTGCGTAACTTAAGTGCAAAAGAAGTCGAGCAAGTACAAGGTAAAGACTTCAATCATGCAACTCGTGATTTATTCGATGCAATCGAAAAAGGAAACTATCCGAAATGGGATTTACACGTACAAGTAATGCAACTAGATGAAACGGATTCTTTAGATTTCGATCCACTAGATCCGACGAAAGTATGGCCGGAAGATCGCTTCCCATTAATTGAAGTAGGGACAATGACGTTAAATCGTAACCCGAAAAACTTCTTTGCGGAAGTAGAACAAGCGGCGTTTACTCCAAGTGCAACTGTAAATGGTATTGAACCATCTGAAGATAAATTATTACAAGGTCGTTTATTCTCTTACCCAGATACGCAGCGTTATCGCCTTGGTGCAAACTATTTACAAATTCCTGTAAACTGCCCATACGCTGCTGTTCGTAATCAACAACGTGATGGTGCGATGCAAGTGGATCAAAACCCATCTACAATAAACTACGAACCGAGCCGTCATACTGAAAATCCAGTTGAAGATCCAACTTACCGCGATTCAACTATGAAAGTAGAAGGCTACGTATCTCGTGAAAAAATTGAAAAACCAAATGACTTCAAACAAGCGGGTGAGCGTTACCGTTCATTCTCTAAAGAAGAGCAAGATAACTTAATTGCGAACTTAACAAACGACTTAAAAGGCGTAAATGAGCAAACGAAATTACTAGCTATTTGCAACTTCTTCCGCGCAGATCATGACTACGGAATGCGTTTAGCAGGGGCGTTAAATGTTGATATTACGCAGTATGTAGGGAATGTTCCGAAGTAAATAGGAAAAGACGACTGTTAAACGGTCGTCTTTTTTGTGTAAAATCATGCAGGGTATTTTGCGTTTTAGCTATGTCGGAATTCGTCGGTAAATCGATATATTTATTTGAATACAGGGTGGGGTATGCTAATCAGTGCGAAAAAAGAGATGCAATCTACTATTAATAGATTGCATCTCTTTTTTAATTTACTCGCTCAGTATACTCATAAGCTTTCTCCCCATGCATCGAAATATCAAGCCCCATTTGTTCTTCGTGCTCATCGACGCGAACAGGAAGGAAGAAGTTAATAGCCTTAATAATGGCGTACGTCATTATGATTGTGAATGCATATGTTGCTCCGATTGCTACAAGTTGTTTGAAAAGGAGAGTGGCGTTTCCGTAAAATAATCCGTTAGCACCATCGCTATTTATAGTAGTAGTAGCAAATAGTCCAGTTGCAATACCGCCCCAAGTTCCTCCAATGCCGTGGCATCCAAATGCATCGAGTGTATCGTCGTATCCGAATTTGTTTTTTAAGAAGAAGACAGCTCCGAAGCATAATATACCGCCGATTGCTCCGATAAGAAGAGCGGAGAAAGGTGTAACGAATCCACAAGCCGGCGTAATTGCGACTAAACCAGAAACAACCCCGGAAGCAGCTCCCATCGCAGTCGGTTTTGATTGGAAGAACCATTCAGAAAGCATCCAAGTTAGAGCTGAGGCAGCGGCGGCTATATTTGTATTAATAAATGCAGTTAAAGCTACGTCATTTAAAGATAATGCACTACCGACGTTGAAACCGAACCAGCCGAACCAGAGTAAGCCTGCGCCTAACATTGTAAATGGTAAATGATGAGGGGAGGTACCGCTTATGTTTTTTCGTTTTCCAAGGAAAATAGCTAATACAAGACCAGCAACGCCAGATGTGATATGAACGACATTACCACCAGCGAAGTCTAACGCGCCGAGTTCTCTCAGCCATCCGCCAACGCCCCATACCCAATGAGCGACAGGATTGTAAACGATTGTTGTCCAAAGAAGGATAAAAATAAGAAAGGCAGAAAATCGCATTCTTTCGGCGAATGCCCCTGAAATTAAAGCGGGAGTTAAAATAGCGAACATGAGTTGGAACATCATAAATAAATTGTGAGGAATAGTAGATGAGTAGTCTGGGTTTGGTGCGTAGGTAACTCCGTTTAGACCGAACCAATCGAGATTGCCAATAAGTCCGTGCCAATCTGGTCCGAATGATAAAGAATAACCGATAACAATCCATTGAATCGAAACGATAGCCATTGCGCTATAACTGTGCATTGTCGTGCTGAGTACGTTTTTACTGCGAACCATACCCCCATAAAAAAGTGCCAATCCTGGTGTCATCAACATGACCATTACTGTCGTTACAAAAATAAAAACTGTATCTCCCGTATTCATTCTCTCTCCTCCTATGATGTTAGAAAAAATAACATCTATATGTTATGTTTCATATCATATTCGAAATAAAAAGAAAAATCAACTAAAAATTCAGAAAACTTTTTAGGTGATGTCAGAAAACCTAACATGATGTATTTTTGGGGGGTAAAATCAACGTATGCGATTTGCTCTAAAAATTGGTATAATATTCTTACAATTGGAAGTTTGGGGGATGCGTGTGAAAAAAATATGGACTAAGGAACTATTCATTTGTTTTTGTTTAGCTGTTATTTTGTTTGTACCAGTACATACTTTTGCGGAAGAAAAAAGGGAATGGCGAGATGAAGTTATATATTCCATTATGATTGATCGCTTTAATAACGGAGAATCGAAAAATGACAAACAGTTAGACGTTGGTAATTTAGAAGGGTATCAGGGCGGAGATATACGTGGGATTATAAAAAGATTGGACTACATAAAAGAAATGGGATTTACTACTATTATGCTTTCGCCGCTTTTTGAAAGTGAAAAGTATGACGGATTAAGCGTTCGAAATTTTCAAAAAGTAAATGAACATTTCGGAACAGAAAATGATGTGAAAGAACTTGTAAATGAGGCTCACAAAAAAGGAATGAAAGTTGTCTTTCAATTTCCGTATGAAGAAAATGAACAACAATTAATAGACTCGATGAAATGGTGGATAAAAGAAGTCGATTTAGACGGAAGTTATGTGATACATAGTGAAAAAAAGCCGCGTGCTTTTTGGGATGAAGTGCAAAAGGATTTGCAGAAGGTAAAGAAAGATTTTCACATTATGACAAAGGAAGATAATGAGTACTATAAAAAAATAGTAGAGTCATTTTCAAAAGCAGATATGTCTGTGAAACCTTTATATGATGTGAGTGGAAAAGAAGAGGAATTCGCTACGTTTTTAGATAATCAAGAAACAAAGCGATTTGCACGTATTGCAAAAGAAAATATGTATTACCCACCGTCTCGTTTAAAACTAGCGATCACTTACTTATTAACATCCCCGGGGATACCGAATTTTTATTATGGAACTGAAATCGCATTAGATGGGGGAGATGCTCCAGATAATAGACGATTAATGGATTTCAAATCTGATGAAAAGTTTATGCAGCACATAACGAAGCTAGGTGAACTTAGGCAAGCGAGACCATCTTTACGACGTGGTACGTTTGAACTTCTATATGATAAAGATGGAATGAGTATATTAAAACGAAAGTATAAAGATGAAGTAACACTAGTAGCGATTAATAATACGAAAGAGACGAAAAAGGTTTCCTTACCTGTAAGTGCAATTGGTGAAAAACAAGAGTTAAGAGGATTGTTAGAAGACGAAATTATAAGAGAAGAAAACGGAAAGTTTTATCTTGTTTTAAAGCGCGAAGAGTCGAATGTGTATAAAGTTAGCGAAGAAACAGGTGTGAATTGGTTGTTTATCTCCTTAATAGTCGGTGTGAACGTATTATTTATTGCTTTTTTAATTGCGGTTAAAAAGAAAAGATCCTCTGTATAGATAGAGGATCTTTTTTTCTTAGCGGTAGTTAATGAATTGTACGTCGATTGGTAAGTCGACGCTGCGAACGGCTGCGATTACTGCTTGTAAGTCATCACGGCTTTTCGCTGTTACGCGTACTTGGTCATCTTGTACTTGCGTTTTTACTTTTAATTTCATTTCTTTAATGATGTTGTTAATTTTTTTCGCGTTATCTTTATCGATACCTTGTTGCAGAGTTGCACGTTGGCGAACAGTATTACCAGATGCAGTTTCAACTTTTCCGTAGTCCAAGTTTTTAATTGGAACGTTACGTTTTACAAGTTTAGAAATTAGAACGTCTTTTACTTGGTCTAATTTGAACTCGTCCTCAGAAGTTAAAACAAGTACTTCTTTTTCTAATTTAATATCACTTTTACTACCTTTAAAGTCATATCGGTTTTGGATTTCCTTTAATGCGATGTTAATTGCGTTTGTTACTTCAGGTAATTCTACTTTCGAAACGATGTCAAAAGAACTCTCTTTTGCCATAGTTAGCACCTCCAAATAAATTTCTATCTTTTCATGCACCTAAATAGGCTATGTAATATACATATTAAAGTATAGCGGAAAATACATCGATTAGATAGAGTGTTGCAACTTAAGTGTTTTGACGGATCATCTGTAGGGGAATATAGTCCTATAGATACAGTCTTTATTTAATTATAGTGAATTTTGGGCAGTTGGACAAATAAAGGAAAAATCGTGTTATAATTAACTTTTGTTTGGAATGATAAAAAAGATAACTTTATATATATAGAAGGGAATTAAAAAATATGTATTTGCAATTAGGATCGATTGAACAGGTAACTGTTTTACGCGAAACGGAAATCGGATATATGGTTGGAAACGAAGAGGAAGAAATCTTCCTACATAAAAACGAATTAGCTGGAGAAATTGCAGAAGGCGATACGATTGATGTATTCTTATACCTTGATCACCAAAATCGTATTTCAGCAACAATGAAGGAACCAATTATTACAACGCATGATTGGAATTGGGTAAAGGTTGTAGAAGTTATTCCTAGTTTAGGTGTGTTTGTTGATATTGGTGTATCAAAAGATATACTAATTCCACTTGATGAGTTTCCAATTTATATGCCAGTATGGCCTCAGGAAGGCGACGAATTATATTGTACGTTAAAATTAACGAATCGTGATCGTTTAATTGCCCTTCCGGCAAGAGACAGTGATATGCAAGAAATTATCGTAGATGCAACGCCATCTATGCGTAATAAAAACGTAAATGGACGTGTGTATCGCTCACTTCAAGTTGGTTCGTTCATACTAACTGACGAGCATTTCCGTGCTTTCTTACACCATACAGAAAGAAAAGAACAAGTCCGTATTGGTGAGCGTGTAACGGGTCGTATTATTGACGTGAAAGACGACGGTACAATTAACATTTCACTTCTTCCTCGTAAAGAAGAAGGAATGGAAGATGATGCAGCAGTACTTTATGCATATATGGAAGAACGAGGCGGAGCAATGCCGTTTTGGGATAAGAGTAACCCAGAAGACATTAAAGAACGTTTCAATATGAGTAAGGCTGCATTTAAGCGTGCACTTGGTAAACTGATGAAAGAAGAAAAGATTTACCAAGAAGAAGGTTGGACTTACTTTAAGAAATAAGATAAATGAAAAAGAACTATTTTTTCTCTTAATTTTTAAGAGAAGAGATAATTCTTTTTTTATTATAAAGTACATAAAAAGTAAATAAGGTGTAATAAAATTCACAAAATCTGAAGATATACAAACGACTAGAATACGTTATGGTTTTTATTATAACAAGAAAGAAGAGTATTTCGAATAAAAAGAATATTAAAATGAGTTTTTGGGCTTTTATTTAACAAAGTTTCGAAAATAAACACTTTATAAAGGTTTCCTTTAAATATGATTATTGTGTTTCGAGGGTTTCCTTATAAATCTTAGCTATATATTTTACAAAATCAATGATGGGATAGTGTATGAGCGAGCGGTGCTGCGTAAAACGAACTCCTGATTTTTCCATTTTCGAAATGATTTGTTCAATTTCCAACTCTTTTTGTTGTATCCTATTATAATTTTGATATACAATGTTTTTCCATTGATAGGAAGAACCATGAAAATAACTCTCTCCTTTTACCCTGTGATTAAATATTATTTCTATTTTTTCTCTACGTTGTCTTTCCTTCATATACGATTCCGTTGACTGCATGGTTATCGCCTCTTTCCTTTTTATTATATACTGTTTCCGAAAATTCGGTCTAACTCATCATAGCCAATGTACAGTGATTTTGTTGGGGATTGTCGTTTAAGGCTATCTTATCAACTGTATATATTTTGCAATTTCTTAATCTAATATCTTATATCTAAATAAATTGTTAGTGTGTATAAAACGCCATTAATCTTTTAAGTTTTTGCTACCAATAACAAAATTAGAAAGTAGCGAAAACGGATGAAAGATAAATTGTTTATCAATCTTTATTATAAAACGATTCTTTATGGATATGCACCTTTTTATACTCACCAAGATTTACAATATGACGAGTATCTTCATCCATGAATGTTATCCTCTATTTGCTGAGGATAGTTTTTTTATTTAGGCTAAGCAACATATCGTATGCCTCAGAACCCTTTTTATAAAAAGGACAATATATGTAACGGTTTCCCTTTTGATATGAAAAAAATCATATAGAAATAAAGCGTTCTTAAAGTGGTTTGTTAAAAATTTGTTGTATTTGACTTAAAAAAAGGAAAGTAATATTTATTTGTAGAAAATTTTTAAGGATACAAATGAATGTAAAAATAGAATGACTATCTACGATAAAAAAGGGGGCACTTATATATGCTAACAAATGATTTAGATTTCCGATTAGAACCACGTTTAAAAGAACTGTATGAACAACATAAAATAAGAGCGCAGAAGATAGACTGGGGTTATCATGAGTTTTTACCATGGGATAAGGGAATGGACTTTAAAAGAGTTCCTTGGGATGAAAGTCAAGTTACTCTTCCTTCTGGTGTAATTACGGCTATTGAGACAGCTTTATTAACAGAAGTGAATTTACCATGGTTTACAACGTATTTATCGGCGACCTTTAAAGGATCCCTTTCTGTTATTACAGACTTTATTCATACTTGGACCTCAGAAGAGGATCAACATTCGAATTTATTGGAGACATATTTACTACTGACTCGAAGTGTGAACCCTAAACGAATACATGATTTAAGAAAGTCAGTCGTTGAGGGTGGATTTGAGCCTGATTTTCATACACCAATCGAAGCAATGACGTATACGACGCTACAAGAACTTGCAACACTGGTGTTTTATAATAACGTAGCTAAGGTTTCAAGTAAGCATGATCCAGATCTTGCTACATTATTACGTCGTCTCGCCAAAGATGAGACTCTTCATTATGCGTTTTATCGAGACGTCATTCGAACACATTTGGAATTAGAACCTAATTATTGCTATCATATTGCCAATGTGATTAAGAATTTTAAAATGCCAGGTGCCGTCATGCCTGATTTTGAAAATAGAATGGCTGTGATTGCAAAAGAAGCGAATTATGGACCACTACAATATTTTGATCAAGTACTTGATGTAGTGGTTGATTATTGGGGGTTAAAAGACTTACGACCAATTGCACCTTTAGCTGAAAAAGCAAGAATTGAGATTTTGGAATACCACACAAGATTGAAAAAAATACGGGATCGATTTGGTCGTTTTCAAGGGAAAACTGATCTACGTTGATGAGTAGAAATTTCTGAATATAAGCGTGGGAATCTGACACACTCCCTATTGTTTTTGGGGTGTTTTTTACTTAATTTAATTTTTGTCAAAAAAGTAGTTGACGATAAAAACAATTTTATGATATTATAAAATATTTGATAAAAAATCACATATATGTTAAGCTTGAGAAGGTTACCATATATGGAGGTGGATTATATGTTTCAAATTGGCGATAACATTGTTTATCCAATGCACGGAGCAGGTATAATTGAAGCCATAGAAGAAAAAGAATTCTCAGGAAAAAAACAACAGTATTATGTTATAAAAATGTCGATCAGTAATATGCAAGTCATGATTCCTATGGGGAAAATATTAAGTTCGAGTATACGCCCAGTTACTGATATACTTGCATTAAAACACATTATACAAATTTTCCAGCATGGAGAATCAGATAAATTATTGCCGTGGAAACAAAGGTATAAAGTGAACACGGACAAAATAAAAACGGGTGAAATACAAGAAGGTGCTGAAGTTGTACGTGATTTAATGCGTATGAAGAAAGAAAAGGCACTTAATACAAGCGAAAAAAAAATGTTGGATAACGCACATGAATTTTTGATTAGTGAACTAGGATTAATTAAAGGAATCACTGAAAATCAAATAAAAAGTTTCTGTTAAGATTCATTATAGATAATGTATTACATCCCCCGAAAATATCCTGAATTTTTCGGGAATATGATGATTATTAAAAGTAAATCATTTCAAAGACATTCAACTTCTTTAACTCACTTTTAGAGTAGGAACCTCTTTTGTTATTACTTCAATCTAATCCATTTTTATTTTTAAATTTCTTTTGCGAACGTTCGAAGTTTCATCAAATAACTCGATTAAATAGTCACTTGATTTTGCAATCCTGATTCACACTGGCACGGACAAGGAGCCGTAAGGATGAAAGAGAGGTAGGGCTTTCATTGTTTTAGGTAATATACTATCTAAGTCATTATTTCTAGAAGAAAAAACAATCAATCTCACCGCTATCTTTAAGAATTTCTTACATCTACTGAGACAGTGAATAGTAATTGTTTATCTTCTTTACGTAAAATTGATAAGCGAACTGGTAACACCATATGGTTAACTACAAAAAATGGTTTCCAGACCAGGAAACCACTTTTAATTTTATTTACATAACAATAGTAAATTAAGCAGTAAGAAGGAGTGCACACATGAAAAAAATGTTAACCAAAGAATTAAGTAAAGAATTAAAGAAGCGGGAAGGAGTCATTTCTATTACAGTTGAGCCTTATGAAAAAATCGAAGTTGGTGGAATTCGTGTAGATGGACCAGCTGTTATTCTAATTAATCAAGAATAGCTAAAAATTGTTGAATGCACGAAGAAAAGGATCAGCCTTTAAGAGAAGGGAGGATCCTTTTTGTTTGCTGCAGCTAATAGGGGATACACATAATTTTCATCTGATATGTTGGGGTTAATAGGAAGGAGAGGGTCGGGATTATAATAGTGGAAAGCTTAACATTGGTAGGATTTCTTTTCATGTTATATACATTAGTTGCTAAAAAAACAAACTAATTATTTAAATGGACAGATTTTTCTTTTTAAGGTCGGAATTTATTTTATAGTGAAATGGATAATTTAGATGGATGCAAGGAAAGAACGCATAAAATACGAGAAAATGTCAAAGAATTATGACTGTATTTATTTAGTTTCGTTTATCTTATTAATTGTGCTTGTTTGTAGTAGTGTGATTATCATAGGAGCTACAGGGGGGAAATATGGAGTGTTTTTATTGTTAACAATTTTACTTAACGCACGTATTACTAAAGAATCTCAAAAAATGTATGAGCACTATTCTAATAAAGGGCGTATTTAAAATGATACATATCTTGAAAGGAACAGCCTGGATGTACATTCAAAATATCCCTATATCATCACCTATTAACTAGTAAAAGTAACCTTATATAAATAATTTTTTAGCAATTTAGGAATAGAAAACGCACCTTATTAAAATGTTAGTTTCGTTTTTATAATGAATTATCCTTCTAGTATAGTTATAAGATTTATATCATATATTAAGAGGAAAAATGTAAGTTAGAAAGGAGTCCTATAGAATGAGTTTTTTAGAGACAAATGACTTTAGTGAACAAAATATGGTAAGTGTACCTAATCCCTACGTATATTAGACATTACAATCGGTAATTGGTAAACATGTGGTTATTGAAGCTGTAAGAGGTAATGTAAGAGGAAAGTTAAAGAATGTGAACCGGATCATTTGCTCATTGAAGATAAGGTGCCGCATATTGTACGTATTCAACAAATTGTATGGATTATGCCAAAACAATGATCAAATTACATCTAGTTTGATTTATAACCGATTGGCGTCATAGACGCCCAAATAAAAATACAGGGTTTTATCTCTGTGTTTCTTCAAATTTTCGTTTTTGAATATATGCTTGAGCATGAATGATTTCTTCCTGAAGTGCTTCTAATTCTTCCGTAGATCCTGATTCAATCCTCATATAAGTAGTAACTAAACTAATCATCATATCCATCTTCTCTACTATATTTTGAATGACCTGTTCAGATTGCTCTTTTTTAGGGTGCTGTATTGCTATTAATACATTTTCCATATAATTGTTCTTTCTTTGCTGGATATCATAAATAAACTGTTTTGTGTTTGAGTTCATTTGTTGTTCCTCCTTTTGGATATATTTTCATTCTATCATATTTGAATAGAAAATATTGGATTCCCCTAAATTCACACCTGTCTCGTATATCTCCACAAATATACAAACTAATTCCTTAACGTACAGGGAATAAATTGAAATACGTCAATTTAATGTCTAAATGTACAGTTTTCTTTTTTGGGTATGGTGCCCCCTAATAGCTTCAGTTGAATTTTGTATGCTTTTGTTACAAGAGATTAAGAAAGAATAGATGAGATATTGAAACGGAGGTACGGAAGTGCAAGATAATGTACTAGAACAATTAATAAACCGTCTTTCCGTAGTATGCCCTGAAAAAGAACGTGAAATATTAGCGGTGGATTTAAATGATATATATGAGAGTAGTGAAAGATTCGGAAAATTGCTTGAAAATATTATGAAATCTCAGCAAAATAAAGACGACTTAATAGATATATTAATTGAAGTAGAGATAGAACTAGATCACATCAATTGGCATTATAAAAGTCTGAAGAAAAAGCACGACCTTATTTGAAAAAATAAGATCGTGCTTTTTTTTAGTTCTCTTTCCCAAAAAGATGAGAAAATGTATCTTTCAAGTCACTATCGTTTATTTTAATATCCGCCTTTTTTAATTCATCTTGTAATAATTTTTGACCGAAGGAAGGGTCGGCAAGACGTTCTTCTTCTAAGTCTTTACGTATAGAGTCTTTCACTTTATCGTAAGGTTGTAAATCTTTTTTATCAGTTAGTTTAATAATGTGATAGCCGTTTGGTGATTTTACGGGATTGCTAATTTGGCCGGGCTTTAATTTGTAGGCAGCTTTTTCAAATTCAGGTGTCATTTTGCCTGCCCCGAAGTATCCGAGGTCTCCGCCATTATCTTTTGATGCTAAATCTTGAGATTCTTGTTTTGCTAATTCTTCAAATGAAGTGCCGGTATCTAATTTCTTCTTTATCTCTTTCGCTTCATTTTCGTTACTTACTAAAATGTGACTAGCTTTAATTTCTGGCTTATAGTGGTCTTTCACATCTTTTTCTGTAACGCTTTGTTTAATCGCTTCATTCAATGCAAGTTTGAATTTAATTTGATTTTTGAAATCTTCTTCATCTTTTAAACGATTATTTTCTAGTGTTGCTTTGAATTGTTCTCCGTATTGATCTTTTGCTTTTTCTACTTCTTTATCTACTGCATCATCAGATACTTTATATTTTTTAGTAATAACATCTTGTGCTACCATTTCGTATAGCGTGTCTTTTCCGTATCGATCTTTCAATTGTTTTTCGAAATCGCTCTTCGTAATGGTTGAGTTTGTTGTTGTAGCGATTGTGGCCGAGTCATTTTTTTGTCCGCAAGCAGATAGTATTAATATACTTATTAGTGCAGTGATAATGAATGTACTTTTTCCTTTCATGCTAACACCTCATCCGAATATGTTATCGCTATTGTAGAATATAGAAGTGAACATGAAGTGAATTTTTAATGTTTTTTCCCTGTAAAATGTAAAAAAAGTACATCAACATTAAAGTTGATGTACGATGTAATCAAAGGTGATCGGTTTTCTTAGAATATGCACGTTTTCCTTGCTGAATATTTTTTTGCTCTTGTTCATTTTTTTGAGTGCGCTTTGCATTATTGTCGCGTGCTTTTTTGTCGTTATCGCTAGTATGTGGCATATGTATCAACTCCATTTCTAAACGTTGTATGTTTATCATTTCCTTTTTCGTAAAGACTATGTATAGCGGTGCATTCATGAATACTAAAGGTGGATTAGAAATGGATTTGAAGCTGAATTATACTGAACTTATTAAGAAGTTAGTCGTTGTAATTATTGCGGGTTTATTAAATGCGATTGGGATGAATTTATTTTTAACACCAGCGAAAGTGTATGCGAGTGGTTTTGCTGGATTGTCTCAATTATTGTCACAAATATTAGGTGACTTTTTATCTATTCATATATCTACGGGGGTATTGTTTAGTTTGTTTAATATTCCTGTCGTTATTTTAGCGTGGAAAAAGGTTGGGAAGGCCTTTACATTTTTTAGTTTTCTTTGTGTTGTATTTATGACTTTGTTTTTAGAAATTATCCCAGTTAGAGCGGTTTCGCACGATATTATATTGAATGCGATTTTTGGTGGTATTATTTCAGCGATTGGGGTAGGGGTTGCTTTAAAGTGGGGGGCTTCTACAGGTGGTCTAGATATTATTGCTATGATTTTATCAAAAATAAAAGATAAGCCTGTCGGCACGTATTTTTTCTTCTTTAATGCACTTATCATTATCGCTGCTGGCTACGTATATGGATGGGAAAAGGCATTATATACTTTAGTCACTTTGTATGTATCAACGAGAATTATTGATGCGATTCATACCCGTCATGTGAAGATTACGGCATTAATTGTTACAAAGAACGGGGCAGATGTGCGAAAAGCGATTCACTCTCGCTTAGTGAGAGGGATTACAACTATACCAGCAACAGGTGCTTATACAAATGAAAATAAAGAAATGTTAATGATTGTTATTACTCGTTATGAGTTGTACGAATTAGAGAGGGTTATTAAACAAGTGGACCCAGGTGCATTTACAAATATACTGCAAACGGTCGGTGTGTTTGGATTGTTTAGAAAAGATTAAAGAGGACCAAAGCTGGTCCTCCTTTTTTAATGCGAATTCGTAATGTTTTGCAATTGCTCCTGCATTTCACGTAGCTGAACTTTTTCAGCAGTTGAAGAGTTTGCATAAGCAGAGTGCAAAGAGTTTTTTGCTCTATAAACGAGTTCCTGTTGTTCAGCGCCACTTGAACAAGAAACGGCACTTGAAACAGCGTCTCTAGCTTGTTGGAATAGTAAGTTCCCCATTTAAACCCCTCCAAATGAAGAGTTACTTCTCGCTTTTTCTGCCTCAGCTAATGTACCTCTGTACGGGAATCTTGCATCATGCTTCATAACAGCATCGGCTCCTTGCTGGATAAAACGTTTTGATTTGTTCTTTTTACCCATTCGAAAAACCCCCTTTATTTAGCTGAAAACAATTGACGCGCTGACTTTTGCGTCTAATAATAGTATGAGCGTTTGGCGAGAAACTATAAGCAGGGAATTTTTAGATTACAATCCAAGAACCTCTTCTAAATATAGAGCGATACCATCTTCTTCATTCGTTAATGTCGTATGATTTGCAAGTGATTTTAATTCAGGAATCGCATTACCCATTGCGATTCCATGACCAGCAAATTCGATCATTTCAAAGTCGTTATCCTCATCACCAAAAGCGATAATTCGCTCTTTAGGAATATTATAATGGCCTGAAATTTTTTGTAATCCGACAGCTTTATTTAATCCGCTTTTTACAATTTCAATAATTGGCCAAGGCGCACCCCATTTTCTATGGTCGATGACTTCAGCATGCATATCTGTTAAATGTTGGCGAATTGCAGCAGAATGCTCGTCATGTGCATCGATTAATAAGCAAGTTGGATGGTCGTTTAAAATATTTAATAAATCTCCTGTGAAAATCCTTGGAGAACCGAATTCAAAAATATGTTTTTTATCTTCATCAATTTCACGGACATACACATCATCGATGACTTCAGCATAGACATTTTTCACGCCGAAATCAAAGCAAGCTCGGACGATTTCTTGCGCTGTTGAAAGTTCAAGAGGAGAGTGATGTGTTCCCCAACTTGAATCAAGAGGGTGATGCACGTAAGCCCCATTAAAGTTTACGATTGGTGTGTTAAGGCTAAGTTCTTTATAATAATCGTAACTAGCGCGGAATGGACGCCCTGTTGAAATAACGACAATATGTCCTTGTTCTTTTGCTTTTGCAATTGTGTTTTTCGTTCTTGGAGAAATTATTTTGTTGTCTGTTAATAAAGTTCCGTCTAAGTCTAATGCGATTAAATGTTGTTTGTTCATAATTTCACCTCTTATAATAAATTTTTTGATTCTATCTGTATTTCCGTTTTTAATATGCAGAAATAAGAGGTTAGACTGGGTGAAACTACTGTAGATGAAAGTTTCACTATATATCCATCTTACGTCGCGAAGCGCTGTGGTGTCTACTATTTCTCGTTGGAAATTAGGGAAAGTCAATATCTTTTTAGAAAGTTCAAACAATGTTTCTTTCATTATGTACAATTTGTGAAAAGGGTTACATTGTTTGAATGATGCGACTTATAATGAACATGTAATCTTCTCGTATATGTTTGACTCTCCTTTGAAACTGGCCTAAAGTAGGTTGGTTTCTTTTTTTTCAACAAATATGCCAATAATTCCTGCTTAAGCTTGTGTAATTATATATATGTACATGGGTAAACGGTAGTACTTGTTTCCTAAACATGGCAGAAAAGCTTTCTTTTAAAATGGATATACTAATGAGGCAAGACGTCATGGAAGGAGAATGGAAATGGGGCAAAATCGCAGGTTTCGTTCAGGGCAAAAGGCGCCAAATGATGGCATTTACGTAGAAATTGGTGAAACGGGAAGTATGGTGAAAAATCCGCAAATGGTACAATTAACTGCCGGTGAAAAGTTTCCAGAGAACGCAAATCATAACCGTCAGTGGACATATAAAAGAAAACCGTAACAGAAGCCGCAATCGTTATTGCGGCTTTTTTGATTAGGAAAATGAATGTTACTTTTTTCTTTTTCCAATAATAAGTTTGAACTACATAAGCAAAATTATTGTATAAAAAAGTCAGTTGGCGTATAATCAAATCAAAGGTCAAAGAAAGTCAAACATTTGGAGGGCTGTAAAGATGGTCTTAAATCAAATGACAACGAAAACACAGGAAGCGATTATGAGTGCTCAATCTTTAGCGGTATCTCATCATCATCAAGAAGTAGATACTGTTCATCTATTGCTTACGTTATTAGAGCAGCAAGACGGATTAACGGTACGTATTTTTCAAAAAATGAATGTCGATATAGAAGCGTTAAAAACAGATGTAGAAAGTTTAATTAAGAAAAAGCCTTCTGTAACTGGAAGCGGGGCAGAGGCAGGGAAATTATATGTAACAGGTGCTTTGCAACAACTGCTTGTAAGAGCAGGAAAAGAAGCGGAGAAATTGCAAGATGACTACATTTCAATCGAACATGTATTGCTTGCTTTTTCTGAAGAAAAAGGCGATATAAATCAATTATTCGCAAAATTTTATATTACGAAAGATAACTTATTACAGTCTTTAATGACAGTTCGGGGGAATCAAAGAGTGACTAGTCAAAATCCAGAAGCAACTTATGAAGCGTTAGAAAAATATGGCCGTGATTTAGTGGCTGAAGTAAGAGCGGGGAAAATTGATCCTGTAATTGGCAGAGATAGTGAAATTCGCCGCGTGATCCGCATTCTTTCACGCAAAACGAAAAATAACCCCGTTTTAATCGGAGAGCCAGGTGTTGGTAAAACAGCAATCGTTGAAGGATTAGCGCAGCGTATTGTGAAAAAAGATGTCCCAGAAGGATTAAAAGATAGAACAATTTTCGCTTTAGATATGAGTGCACTTGTGGCCGGAGCAAAATTCCGCGGTGAGTTTGAAGAACGTCTGCAAGCTGTATTAAATGAAATTAAAAAGAGTGAAGGTCGCATTTTATTATTCATTGATGAACTTCATACAATCGTCGGCGCTGGTAAAACAGAAGGAGCGATGGATGCGGGAAATATGTTAAAACCAATGCTAGCGCGTGGTGAACTGCATTGTATCGGGGCAACGACATTAGATGAATACCGTAAATATATTGAGAAAGATCCAGCGTTAGAAAGACGTTTCCAACAAGTGTTAGCAGAAGAGCCAACTGTTGAGGATACAATTTCCATTTTACGTGGTTTAAAAGAGCGTTTTGAAATTTATCACGGCGTAAATATTCATGACCGCGCGATTGTAGCAGCATCTGTTTTATCAGATCGATACATTTCGGATCGCTTCTTACCTGATAAAGCGATTGATCTAGTTGATGAAGCTTGTGCAACAATTCGAACAGAAATTGATTCTATGCCAACAGAACTAGATGAAGTAACGCGCCGCATTATGCAGCTGGAAATTGAAGAAGCTGCTCTTGGGAAAGAAAAGGACTTAGGTAGTCAAGAGCGCCTAAAAACATTGCAACGTGAATTATCGGATTTAAAAGAAGTTGCAAGTAGTATGAGAGCGAAATGGGAGAAAGAAAAAGAAGACATTCATAAAGTGCGTGACTTACGTGAACATTTAGAGCGCTTGCGCCGTGAGTTAGAAGAAGCAGAAGGAAATTATGATTTAAATAAAGCAGCTGAGCTTCGCCACGGGAAAATTCCAGCTATCGAAAAAGAGTTAAAAGAAGCGGAAGAGATGGGTGCACATAATAAACAAGAGAATCGCTTATTACGCGAGGAAGTAAGTGAAGAAGAAATTGCAGACATTGTTTCAAGGTGGACTGGTATTCCTGTCGCAAAACTCGTTGAAGGTGAACGTGAGAAATTATTACGTCTTGAACAAATTTTATCAGAGCGTGTTATCGGTCAAGAGGAAGCGGTAAGCCTTGTATCAGACGCAGTACTTCGTGCTCGCGCTGGCATTAAAGATCCGAATCGTCCAATTGGTTCATTTATTTTCTTAGGCCCTACAGGTGTTGGTAAAACTGAGCTTGCAAAAACGTTAGCGCAAACACTATTTGACAGTGAAGAGCAAATGATTCGTATCGATATGTCTGAGTATATGGAGAAACACGCAGTGTCACGCTTAATTGGAGCGCCTCCTGGATATGTTGGATATGAAGAAGGTGGACAATTAACAGAAGCAGTAAGACGTAAACCATATTCTGTTATTTTGTTAGATGAAATCGAAAAAGCACATCCAGAAGTATTCAACATTTTATTACAAATGTTAGACGATGGCCGCATTACAGATTCACAAGGACGTACAGTAGACTTTAAAAATACGGTTATTATTATGACTTCAAATATTGGATCTGCTCACTTATTAGAAGGGCTAGAAGAAGATGGTTCTATTAAAGAAGAGTCAAGAGAACTTGTAATGGGACAATTAAGAGGACATTTCCGACCAGAATTCTTAAACCGTGTCGATGAAATTATTTTATTCAAACCTCTGACAAGGAATGAAATTAAAGGTATTGTTGATAAGATTGTACAAGAATTACAAGGGCGTTTAGCAGATCGCCACATATCATTAGAATTGACGGAATCTGCAAAAGAATTTGTTGTAGAAGCTGGATTCGATCCGATGTACGGAGCTCGTCCGTTAAAACGATACGTACAGCGTCAAGTTGAGACGAAATTAGCGAGAGAATTAATTGCAGGAGTGATTACTGACAATAGTCACGTAGTGGTTGATGTAGAAAATAACGAATTAGTCGTGCGTGTGAAGTAAAAAAAGAGTTCGGATAAAATCCGGACTCTTTTTTTAGTGTTGTTCTACTGGCTCGTTTGGAATCGCAGCTGCAATCGCTAATACTAATACCGCAAGAACAACTGAGAAAATAGACGCTTGGTTAAAATCGTATGTACCGCCAGTCATAGAGCCGATTACATAGCTCATCATATGTACAAGTGCGAACGACCAAATTAATGCCCAAATGAAACGCATATTTTACACCTCTATTCGTTCAATCTGTCCTTATTGTAACACAATTGAAAAAAGAATATAGAAAAATATTTGTAGATTTTTCAACGCAAATTTGCATTCTGTTCATACATTATAAAAGAGTACTTTTATACGTTTAGAAAATAAGGCGGGGGAAAAATGAGTATTACGGAACGTTTTTTTTACTTAGAAAAAGAACCATGTGTAATTTATTTACCGGAAAAGCCAAATGGATTTTCTGTTATGCTCCTAGGAGATTATAACTATTTTATTGAGAATGGTACAAGTTTATGGACACAGCATGCAGGGAGAGCTTATTTTTTACAGGGCCTTATTGAAAAAGGCTATACGGTCTTTTCATCTAACTTATACGGAAGGCATTGGGGGAACGATCGAGCTGTTCGTCTTGCAAAACGTTTGTATGATGTCGTTCTAAGAAAAGAGACATTGAATGCGAAAATGCACATTATGGCAGATGGTATGGGAGCGCTTGTAGCACTGGAGATGATGAACAAATACCCTGAATGTATACGTTCTGTCGTTATGTTAAATCCGTGTTTAGATTTACCAGAATATGTGGATTTTGAGAAAGAGCATAAGTTTTTTTACAAAAGATTAGTGAAGGAATTAAGTTTGGCGTATGATTCCAAAGAAGAAGAATTAGAATCAAAAATAAATAAGAAATCATTTGCGCTTCTGCCGTCTTGTGTACCTGTTAAAGTTTTTGTTTCAACACAGGAAAAAAGAGGAAGAAAACAATTGTTACGTAAATACGAGAAAATGAGGCAATTCAATCAATGCGATACTTCTGTTTTATTCCATCTGCAAGATGTGAAATATAAAATGGTTAGACAAACGACTGATTTCTTTAAAAAATATGAAGAAGAATTGTGAAGCTCCCATATACATAAATGAGGAGCTATTTGTTTCAAGGGGAAAGGGTTGGTGGTATGAAACGCGTGCTGATTATAGGTGCACTTACGTTTGTAGGTTATCACCTTGTGAATAAAATGATTGCAGAAGAAGTAGAAGTATATGGTCTTGATTTTGATGAATTTGATAGTATGACAAAAATTAATGAAGAGAAATTATTGTTGATTGGGCGGAATGCGTTATTTACGTACTATTCTATAAGGGATGAAAACGGATGGCGATCGGTAGAGGAAGAGAGTTTCGATACAGTTTATTTTTGCTTGTATGAGCCGAATCAGCAAAGTGGATTTCGGAATGAAAGGGTCATATTACAATATTTAAAACGAATCGTAAGGATGTGTGAAAAAAATAAAGTGAAGTTAAATCTAATTTCTTCTATTGAAATAGGAAGCACTGAAGAATCCGAAAACAAACATCTATTTTCGAAAGTGGAAGAAGGGTTGAAAAAAGGCGAATTACAATATAGTGCATATCGAGTTCCTACATTATATGGGCCGTGGCAACCGTCGTTTATGATGTATCATCAGCTTATTTTATCAGAACTTGATGAAAAAGAGTGCCGTTGTATAAATGGAGAAAAAGGAAGTGATTTACTTTACGTTGAAGATCTATGTGAATATTTATGGGAAAATGGAATGAATGTAAAACACCTCGGTATATATATTTTACTTAGTGGAAAAGAAGAGTTATGGGAAAAGGGTATGAGTCTTTTACATGCAGATGATAAAGTAAATAACAAAAATGTGGAAGTAAGAGATGAAGCTGTAGAGGTTATTTCTATTCAAAAAAATACACCAGTAGAATTCGGTTTAAATAAACAATTGGCACATATGAAAAAATATAAAGAGTTATACGAAGGGTAGCATGCGTGTTACACTATTGTATGGATAATTGATTGAAAAGCTTTAATGGAGAGGAAGAGATTACATGAACGAAAAAAGTATGCAATTTTTACAAATCGCAATGAAGCATTTACCAGAAGCAAAGGCAATTTTAGATTCTAATGGAATTGCACTTGATATGGAGAAAGCACAGCCGGTGTTAGAGCTATTGATGAAAGTAATGGGCGAAGCATATGAGCTTGGGAAAGCAGATAAAGAATAAAAAACCCTTCTTTTTTGATGGAAGAGAGGCTCGAACCGTGGATAGAAGCGGTAAGGGCCTTTTTTTATTTCGAGCGAGGTAAGACCAGAGGGATGATGAGGCTAAAGTGGAAGGTTATGAGGAGAAGGTCTTAGTTTTGAAGGGAAAGCAGATAAAGAATAAAAATCTTCTTTTTTGATGGGAGAGAGGCTCGAGCTGTGGATAGAAGCGGAAAGGACTTTTTTTGTTTCGAGCGGAGTAAGGTCAAAAGTATTGGGAAGTTTATCTTTTGAAAGGATAGGGATTTTTCTGTTTCTTTTAATGAAAAATAAAGTTAGTAATACGCTGTCTTATTTTTTTAGCTGAAATATATTCTAGACAAAAGTACATTTATGTTTTAAAATTAGTACCAAGTCATAATAATTGATATAAAACGGAGGGCTGCGATGTGAACGTGGGCATTTTAGGGATCGGAAGATATGTGCCAGAAAAAGTAGTCACAAATCACGATTTAGAGAAAATCGTAGATACATCTGATGAATGGATTCGTACGAGAACGGGAATTGCAGAAAGACGCATTGCCGATGATACAATAGATACTTCATATATGGCGGTAGAGGCTTCTAAAAAAGCACTTGAAGATGCCGGGATTAGCGGAGAGGATATCGATCTTATTTTAGTGGCAACAGTAACGCCAGATCGCGCATTCCCAGCAGTAGCTTGTGTAATCCAAGAAGCAATTGGCGCAAAACACGCAGCCGCAATGGATTTAAGTGCAGCGTGTGCTGGCTTTATGTACGGAATGATTACAGCGCAGCAATTTATTCAAACGGGAACTTATAAAAATGTATTAGTAGTTGGTAGTGACAAACTATCTAAAATTGTAGACTGGAACGATCGAAATACAGCGGTACTATTTGGGGACGGAGCAGGTGCTATCGTAATGGGAGCTGTTTCGGAAGGAAAAGGTGTACTTTCTTTTGAATTAGGAGCGGACGGAAGTGGCGGTAAGCATCTTTATCAAGACGAGTATGTTATGATGAACGGCAGAGAAGTCTTTAAATTTGCTGTTCGCCAACTTGGTGATTCCTGTCTTCGCGTGTTAGAAAAAGCGGGACTTACGAAAGAGGATGTGGACTTCTTAGTACCACATCAAGCGAATATTCGTATTATGGAATCTGCAAGAGAAAGATTAAATTTACCGAAAGAAAAAATGAGTATGACAATTGAAAAGTTCGGTAATACATCGGCTTCTTCAATTCCAATTGCAATGGTAGAGGAATTGCAAAATGGACGTATTCAAGATGGTGATTTAATTATACTAGTCGGTTTTGGCGGCGGGTTAACATGGGGAGCAGTAGCTCTTCGTTGGGGTAAATAAGGACTGAGAGAAAAAAAGGAGTGTATTTTGTATGGAAAAAAAGAGGGTCGTAATTACAGGGCTAGGAGCTGTTACACCGATCGGAACAGATGTTGAAACAGCTTGGGAAAACATTAAAAACGGTGTATCCGGAATCGGACGACTTACAAGAATAGATTCAGAACAAATTCCTGCAAAAGTAGCAGCAGAAATTAACGACTTTGAAGTCGAAAAATATATAGATAAAAAAGAAGCGCGCCGTATGGACCGCTTTACGCAATATGCAGTAGCAGCAGCGAAAATGGCAGTTGCGGATGCGAAGCTTGAAATTACAGAAGAAAATGCACCACGCATTGGTGTATGGGTTGGTTCTGGTATTGGTGGTATGGAAACATACGAAGAACAATTTAAGATTTTTACTGAAAAAGGTCCGCGCCGCGTGAGCCCATTCTTCGTACCAATGATGATTCCAGATATGGCAGCAGGTCAAGTGTCAATCGCTACAGGAGCGAAAGGAATTAATACTTGCTCTGTAACAGCTTGTGCATCTGGAGCAAACTCAATTGGTGATGCGTTTAAAGTAATCCAGCGCGGTGATGCTGATGCGATGATAACAGGCGGAGCAGAAGCACCATTAACAAGTATGGCATTCGCTGGGTTTAGCTCAGCGAAAGCATTAACATTCAATGAAGATCCAGCAACGGCTTGCCGCCCATTCGATAAAAATCGTAGCGGTTTCGTAATGGGTGAAGGATCAGGAATTCTTATTCTTGAAGAATTAGAGCACGCATTAGCACGTGGTGCTCACATTTATGCGGAAATTGCTGGTTATGGTGCAACTGGTGATGCGTTCCATATTACAATGCCTGCTCCTGGCGGTGAAGGCGGAGTTCGTGCGATGCGTCAAGCTTTAGCTGATGCAGGTCTAGAGCCAAAAGATATTGATTACATTAATGCACATGGTACAAGTACAGATGCAAATGAAAAGTATGAAACGATGGCAATTAAAGAAACTTTCGGTGAGCATGCATATAAAGTAGCGATTAGCTCAACGAAATCAATGACAGGTCATTTATTAGGAGCAGCTGGTGCTGTTGAAGCAATCTTCTCTATTAAATCAATTACAGACGGAGTAATTCCTCCGACGATTAACTATGAAACACCAGATCCAGAATGTGATTTAGATTACGTACCAAATACAGCGAGGCATCAAGAAGTGCGAGCTGTATTAAGTAATTCATTAGGATTCGGTGGTCATAACGCAGTATTAGTATTTAAAGCATATAAATAATATGTACAATAAGGTGTCTTTTCGTAAAGTATTACGAAAAGACACCTTATTTATTTTTTATCACCTTTACGTTCCTTTCTTTTTTGCATATACATAAGAAAAGGAGGGATGAAGGTTGGGGGTTGTTGAAACGGCAGAATGGTTACATCTGTATTATGGACGTCCAGAGAAGCTTTGTGAGAAATTTACAAAGTATATTCCATTGCCAAAAGAGAGACTGTATCGCTTTTTAATCTCTAAAGGTATGTATCGCCCAGTAATGCGGGGGGAGCAGGAAATTAAAGAGTTAGAGAAGAAAGAAATTTGGAAAGAACTTAGCATGGAGTATGAAAAATTGAAAGGTTGGCTAAAAGGTCCAGATGTCCCTATCTTTATTTTATTATCAGATTCATACAATCGAACTGTACAAGAGGAATATAACGGGAAGGCTGGCTTATCTATGCGTCACGTTATTTTCTTATTCGTATGTGGACGTAATTCAGTAGAGGAACTAAAAGCTTTATTAACGCATGAATACCATCATATATGTAGGTTACATCAAATTGAGACGAAAGAAACAGAGTATACATTACTTGATACGATGATTATGGAAGGGTTAGCTGAGCAAGCTGTGTATGAAAGGTATACAGAAAAAAGATGTGCACCGTGGACTACTTACATTTCAAAAGAAGATGCTATTTATTATTGGAGGAATTCAATACAAGAACGAATAGGCGTAAAGAGAGGTACGAGGGAGCATGATGTTTTATTAAATGGACTGCACTCGTATCCGAAAATGCTTGGCTATGCACTTGGATTTCATATTGTGAAAGATTGTGTAGCATTTGAAGGAGAAAATACACTTTCTTTATTATCTATAGATGCGAAAGAAATATTGAATAAAGCAAATACATTTCATGTTTCATGAAAAACAGGGGAGCTATCTCCTGTTTTTTTTATATTATAGAAGAAAAAATAATAATTAGAATATATTTCCTCAAGTGGAATAAAGTTAAGCGAAACTGAACATAATGATTGGTACAAACAGTAGTGAAGTGAGGGGTAGTGAATGTTATATCTACATGATGTATGGGTAAATTGGTTTGAAGGTGAAGAGAATGGGTATAACGTTTGTCATTTTTACGAATGGCGGAAAGATGATACGATTGAGCTATTAGATCAAGTGCCATTATTAAAAGTAGATGCCACATTATATCATTACATCGAGAACGAATTATTAGAGCTTCCGCAAAAATTATTGGAAGACGTATATCATAAGGCTTATATTCGTAAAAATCACGAACGTTTGCAACAAGAATATTGTTTTGTAGTTACAGATGGAAAAGGAATTATTGCGATTGATTCAATCGGCTATAATGTGCCAATTAGAAAAAGTAGGCTTATACCGCGTCAAGAACAGATGGTATATGAGATGGTAGAGAATGTGCAAGCAGAAAAGTATGAGTTCCAAGTGGAAGAGATTGAAAAAGAACATCATATTTTATCGCCGTCGCCTTTCATTATGAACGGCCTAACTCGTAAAGAAAGACAGTTAAAACAATTATTATTTATGGCATTAGATCAATTACATACAACGAAAAATCCAGCTGAAATTCGCTATTGGTTCACAGAGTGGGATCCATCAGCGTACGGAATGGTCCAACATATGGAGTTTGAAGATGTTTGGGCTAAACTTTATGATGAAGCGAAAACTGGATGGTCTGAGAAGCACGAGCAATTATGTGAGCGCCTTGTAAAAGGACAGCCGTTTTTTGAAAAGTTATGGGAAATGGAAAATGAGCAGAAGGTAAATTAAAAAAAACCGCCGATTGGCGGTTTTTTTTAATGGAGTTGGCAAGAATGTTCGGTGGCTTCGCGCCTTCCTGCGAGGCAAAAAGCGCCTCTACGTCAGGAGCTCCATCCCCCTCACATTCTGAGCGAGCCGCTTCCGCTTTTTATGAAATCCAGCTCCGGCTCCTAGCCCTTTGCGTCTAAGAACCTTCCGCATAAGAAGACAAAAAGCGTCTTCTATGCGAAAGAACCTTAGCCAGTCAGAGCTGAACGAGCTGCCTCCGCTTTATAAGTTACCTACGTTTTCTACTTAATCCCATTGCGTTTTCTACTTTGCGTAGTTGTTTGAATGCAACGCGGTTTGCTTTTTCTGCACCTTTGTCTAGAATTTCGTCTAGTTCTGGGGAGTTGATTAGTTCGTTATATTTGTCTTGGATTGGACGAATTGCTTCTACGACTACTTGTGCTAGGTCGCCTTTGAAGTCCCCGTATCCTTTTCCTTCGTACATTGCTTCTATTTCTTCAACTGTTTTTCCAGAGAATGAAGAGTAGATTGTTAATAAGTTAGAGATTCCAGGTTTGTTTTCTTTATCAAATTTCACGATACCTTCAGAATCAGTTACAGCACTTTTAATTTTCTTTTCAATTGTTTTTGGTTCATCAAGCATACTGATCATTGCTTTTGGATTCGGATCAGATTTACTCATTTTTTTCGTAGGTTCTGTTAATGACATAACGCGAGCTCCTACTTTTGGAATACGAATTTCAGGAACAGTGAACACTTCACGGAAGCGTTTGTTGAAACGCTCTGCTAGGTCGCGTGTTAATTCCATATGTTGTTTTTGATCATCACCAACAGGTACGATTTCAGTGTTGTAAAGTAAAATATCAGCAGCCATTAATGGTGGATACGTTAGTAATCCAGCTGGAACTGAATCTCTACCAGAAGATTTATCTTTATATTGCGTCATACGCTCTAATTCTCCAACGTAAGCAACTGATTGCATAATCCATCCTAGTTGAGCGTGTGCTGGTACTTCTGATTGTACAAATAAAGTAGCTTTTTCAGGATCGATGCCACATGCTACATAAAGTGCAGCAAGACTGCGAATGTTTTTACGAAGTTGTACGGGATCTTGAGGTACTGTAATCGCATGTTGGTTTACAATACAGAAATAACAGTCGTGTTCATTTTGAAGCTCTGTAAATTGCTTCATAGCTCCTAAATAGTTTCCAAGTGTAATTGTTCCGCTTGGCTGAATACCAGAAAAGATAACTGACATAAGTAATTCCTCCTAAAATTGAATGTGCGATGGGGAAGAGAAGGCATACAAAAAAGCCCATTCATCCCAAATTACATAGGGACGAATGGACCGCGGTACCACCCTAATTATTTCACAGATGTGAAATCTCTCAAGATCCATAATAACGTCTGGATATAACGCCAAAGCCTACTACTTTCGGTTCGGTTTGGTGCTCAAAAGCCCATTCCATACTGCGCAATTACTTGTTCACACCAGCCACAAGCTCTCTGAAATTGCCTCAATATGTACTCTTCTTTATCATCGCATACATATAAATTTATTTATTGTTACCTAAGCTCTTTTAATATGAAAGAACTAAAGTTTTATAACAAAATGTTTTGCTGATTATTATATCATATGGGATAGTGTTTGCAAACTACATCAAAATAGTAAAGCTAATGAGGATCGAGAACAACCCAAGTACGATACCGGTAATACAAATCGGATACGTCCATTTGAATGAATATGTTTTATAAATACGTTCTTTCTTATCGATAGGTTCCTCTGCTTCTTCAATTAAAGAGTCAATTTTTTTATTCGTACCAAATACTCTTTGGAATGCGTAAATTGTTACGTTAAAAAATCCGTTTTGAAATATGAATAAAAAACCACCTATAAGAATAAAAAACAATGCAATATAGAATGAGATGTTGACAAAATTCAACAAAAAATGAGATGAAACGAGGAATGCGCCCACACTAGAAGCGATTATCGCAACCAAAAATAGTATACAAGTATGAAAAAAAACTTTATTCAAAATATTCCCCTCCGTCAAAATATTACTAGAATTATTATACTATAAAAGTTATAATAAGTAATATAAATAATTTTTTGAAAATTATACGCAATTGAGGTTCTAATTTCAAGATGATGGTAGCAATGTTACCGTATCCCTTTACAAAAAATTTAAAATATAAACATTTTATTAAAAATTTTAACAAAAAAACAAAAAACTATATTCACAATCGTCATATTATATGTATAATGAAAATTGTAGAAACTTGGAGATTATTCTTTCAATTCTACTTTTCTACAAGTGAGGGTACAGTAAGTGCAATTAGGGGAGGCAACACAACATGAAGAAAAAGATACCGTTATTACTTGCATCAACTTTAACGGCAAGTATGTTGCTTGGCGCGTGTAGCTACCAGAAAGAGGACGCTAAAGCAAAAGGAAAAGAAAACACTACTAGTAGTAGTAACGGAAAACAGATTCTTAATTTAACAGAGTTATCTGAAATTCCATCAATGGATGCATCGTTAGCATCAGATTCTGCATCTTCAACAGCATTAAATAATACGATGGAAGGTTTATATCGTACTGGCAAAGATCAAAAGAGAATGCCTGGGATTGCTGAAGATGTCCAAAAGCTAGATGATGGGAAGAAATACATATTTAAGTTAAGAAAAGATGCGAAATGGTCGAATGGGGAACCTGTAACAGCGAAAGACTTTGTGTATTCATGGAAAAGAGCAGTAAATCCAGATACAAAAGCGACGTATTCATACATTATGTTCGATATTAAAAATGCAGAAAAAATTCATAAAAAAGAATTACCTGCTGACCAATTAGGTGTAAAGGCGATTGATGATTATACATTAGAAGTGGAATTAGACAATCCCGTTCCTTACTTTATTGATTTAACGGTTTATCCGGTGTTCTACCCACTAAATGAGAACTTTGTGAAATCACAAGGTGATAAGTTTGGTTTAGAGGCAAATACAACATTATATAACGGGCCATTCGTTATGAGTGATTGGAAACATGAACAAAGCTTCCAATTTAAGAAGAACCCATCATATTGGGATAACAAGACGGTTAAAATCGAAGAAATAAATTTCAATATTGTGAAAAATACATCGACTGATGTAAATTTATATGAGACAAATTCGATTGATCGTGCGGCTCTAACATCGGAATTTGTTGATAAATTTAGACAAACTCCAGAGTTCCAAACACGAAAAGAAGCTGGAGTTGCCTACTTAAGATTTAATCAAAATAATAAGTATTTGAGTAATAAAAACTTAAGAAAAGCAATTTCAATGTCCTTTGACCGTGATAACATTGCAAAAGTTATTTTAAACAACGGCGCAATCGGTGCTTACGGATTTGTTGGAAAAGATTTCGCTGAAGGTCCGAATAAAAAAGACTTCCGTGCTGAAAATGGAAATCTAGTTGAAACGGATTCAAAAGAAGCGAAAAAACTTTGGGAAACAGCAAAGAAAGAGCTTGGCACTGATAAAATTGAACTAGAATTCTTAAGCTTCGATAATGAAGATGCGAAAAAAATTGGCGAATTCTTAAAAGGTGAGATGGAAAAGAACTTACCTGGTTTAACGATCAAAATTAAACAGCAGCCATTCGCACAAAAAAATAAGTTAGAAGACTCTCAAGAATATGATATGGCGTTTGGTATTTGGGGTCCAGACTTCCCAGATCCAGTCTCATATTTAGATATGTTTGTTACGAATGGTTCGCAAAATAAAACAGGATATTCTAATCCGAAATATGATGAGCTAATTCTAAAAGCAAAAACAGATACAAAAGATTTACAAGCTCGCTGGAACAACCTTTTAGAAGTAGAGAAAATATTAATTAAAGAGGATGCAGTTATTACTCCGATCTTCCAAAAAGGTTCAGCATATGTGGTAAAAGGTGCCGTAAAAGATATTATCCCAATTAACTATGGTGGTAGATTAACTTACAAATGGGCATCTGTTGAACAAAAATAATCTTTTTTCCATCGTTTACAAGGGTATATGCCTATGATGGGCATATGCTCTTATTTTAAAAAAATAAAAGTAAGAATATTTTAAACTATCTTATTGCTTTTGAGAAAAACGGGGAGGTGCTTGACTATGGGACGTTATGTATTAAAACGTTTCGTGTACATGGCTTTGACATTATTTTTAATTACTACACTGACTTTCTTTTTGATGAAATTACTACCGGGTTCTCCGCTTAAAAACCAGGAGAAGCTATCACCGGCACAAAAAGAAATCATTCTTGAAAAATATGGTTTAAATGATCCGGTACCAGTTCAATATGCACGTTACTTAGGTAACTTAGCAAAAGGTGATTTAGGGGTATCATTCCAATATGATAACCGCCCAGTAACAGATATGATTGTGGATCGTATTGGACCATCAGCACAACTTGGTTTACAAGCGATTATATTAGGAACATTTATCGGTTTAATTTTAGGAATCGTTGCGGCGCTTCGTAACAATACGTGGGTCGATTATGGGGCGACAATTATTTCCGTACTCGGGATGTCGGTACCCTCATTCGTATTCGCCGCATTACTACAATATTTCGTAGGGGTAAAACTTGGTTGGTTCCCAGTAGCATTCTGGAAAGGACCGGAGTTTACAGTAATGCCTACAATTGCCTTATCGATGGCAGTTATCGCAACAATCGCACGTTTCGCTCGTGCAGAGTTAATTGAGGTTATGCAAGCAGACTACATTTTAACAGCGAAAGCGAAAGGAATTAGCCAAGGCGTTATCATTATCAAGCACGCACTGCGTAACGCATTAATTCCAGTTGTAACAATTTTAGGACCAATGGTTGCAGGATTAATTACAGGGACACTAGTTATTGAGCAAATTTACGCTGTACCTGGACTTGGGGAACAATTCGTTAAATCGATTACAGTGAATGACTATACAGTTATTATGGGAACTACAATTTTCTATAGTGCGATCTTCATCTTAGTTATTTTCATTGTCGATATTTTATACGGAATTATTGATCCTCGTATTCGTTTAGCGGGAGGGAAAAAATGATGAAAGATGTACAAAAATTATCTCCAGATTTATTTCAACCAGCCAATCAGAGTAATGTTGATAATGAAGTCATTGCCCGTCCAAGCTTAACGTTTTGGCAAGATGTAAGAAGACGTTTGTTCCAACATAAAGGTGCAATGTTTGGTTTCATATTATTAATGCTTATTGTACTACTAGCAATTTTAGGACCGATGGTAAGTAAGCATTCTTATAAAGAGCAGGATTTAGGTCGTGCGAAAATGCCACCGAAAATTCCAGTGATTGAAAATGTTCATTGGCTACCATTTGACGGTACAGATCAATATGGTGTTGACCAATATGAAAAACGTGATATTAAAGAGTACTTCTGGTTTGGTACAGATGATCTTGGCCGTGATTTATGGACAAGAACATGGGAAGGTACACGAGTATCATTATATATCGCTCTTTTAGCAGCAGCGATTGACTTAGTAATTGGGGTTGCATATGGAGGTATTTCAGCCTTCTATGGCGGCAGAGTAGATAATATTATGCAACGTATTATGGAGATCATTAACGGTATTCCATACTTAATCATCGTTATTTTAATGGTAATCATTATGGGATCAGGTATTTGGTCAATTACACTTGCGATGGCAATTACAGGTTGGATAGGGATGTCGCGTATCGTTCGTGGACAGATCCTAAAATTAAAAAACCAAGAATATGTATTAGCATCTCGTACATTAGGGGCAACGAATACACAGTTAATTGTGAAGCACTTAATTCCGAACGTAATGGGACCAATTATCGTAATGACAATGTTTACAATTCCAACAGCGGTATTTGGTGAAGCATTCTTAAGCTTCATCGGACTAGGTATTCAGCCACCATTCGCATCACTTGGTTCTCTTGTAAATGATGGTTATAAATCAATTCAAACGTATCCACATATGATGTTCATCCCAGCGGTTGTCATCAGTATGTTAATCTTAGCATTCAACTTAATTGCAGACGGATTACGCGACGCGTTAGATCCAAAAATGCGTAAGTAAAAGAGGGGAGAAGTAAAAATGAAAACATTGCTAGAGGTAAAAGATTTGCAAGTCTCCTTTGATACACATGCAGGTGAAGTACAAGCTGTACGCGGTGTTACTTTTGATTTGAAAAAAGGAGAAACATTAGCGATTGTAGGAGAATCTGGTTCTGGTAAATCAGTTACTTCTAAAGCGTTAATGGGATTAATTCCGAATCCTCCAGGGCGTATTAAAAACGGTGAAATCGTATTTGAAGGTCGTGACTTAACGAAACTAACAGAAAAAGAAATGCAACAAGTACGCGGTAAAGATATTGCGATGATTTTCCAAGATCCAATGACATCATTAAACCCAACGATGACAATTGGAAATCAAATTATGGAAGGCCTTATTAAACACCAAGGGATGAGTAAAGCAGATGCACGTAAAGTTGCGTTAGAATTAATCGACCTTGTAGGTATTCCGAATCCAGAAGCGCGCTTAAAACAATATCCTCACCAATTCTCAGGTGGTATGAGACAGCGTGTAGTTATTGCGATGGCGTTAGCTTGTAACCCGAAATTATTAATTGCCGATGAGCCGACAACAGCGCTAGACGTTACAATTCAGGCGCAAATTTTAGAACTTATGAAGGACATTCAGCAAAAAACAGAAGCAGCAATCATTTTCATTACGCATGACTTAGGTGTAGTGGCAAACGTTGCAGACCGAGTTGCGGTTATGTACGCTGGTAAAGTTGTTGAAATTGGAACTGTTGATGAAATTTTCTACAATCCAAAACATCCATACACATGGGGCTTAATCGCATCTATGCCAAGCTTAGATGGTGCAGAGGACGAGCTATATGCGATTCCAGGAACGCCTCCAGACTTATTAAAACCGCCAAAGGGTGATGCTTTTGCACCACGTAACCCGCAGGCATTGAAAATTGATTTTGAAATGGACCCACCTTTATTTAAAGTAAGTGATACACACTATGCGGCAACTTGGTTACTTCACGAGCAAGCTCCAGAAGTAAAACCACCGGCAGTCGTTGAAAAACGCATTCTTCAAATGAAAGCAGGTGAACAACATGACTAAACAACGTGAGAAATTAATTGAAGTAAAAAATGTAAAGCAGCACTTCGACGTGAGTGGTGGTGTTGTCAAAGCGGTTAATGATATTTCATTTGATATTTACCGCGGAGAAACATTTGGTCTTGTAGGAGAATCAGGTTGTGGTAAATCGACAACTGGAAGAACGATTATTCGTTTATATGATGCAACTGCTGGTGAAGTGTTGTTCGATGGTGAAAATGTACATGGTAAAAAATCACGTGCCGAGCTGAAGAAGTTCAACCGTAAAATGCAAATGATTTTCCAAGATCCATATGCATCATTAAATCCTCGTATGACAGTAGGGGATATTATTGCAGAAGGTATTGATATTCACGGACTAGCAAAAGGCAAAAAAGAGCGTATGGACCGTGTTCATGAATTATTAAATACAGTTGGTTTAAATAAAGAGCACGCAAACCGTTTCCCGCATGAATTCTCAGGCGGACAACGTCAACGTATCGGTATCGCTCGTGCGCTAGCTGTAGAACCTGAATTTATCATTGCTGATGAACCAATCTCAGCACTTGACGTATCGATTCAGGCGCAAGTTGTAAACTTACTGAAACAGTTACAAAGAGAAAAAGGTTTAACATACTTATTCATCGCCCATGATTTATCAATGGTAAAATACATTAGTGATCGCATTGGTGTAATGTACCGTGGTCAAATCGTTGAGTTGACAACAAGTGAAGAGTTATATGCGAATCCAATGCATCCATATACAAAATCACTACTATCTGCAATTCCGCTTCCAGATCCAGATTATGAGCGCAATCGTAAACGTATCGTATACGATCCATCTCAACATCAATATGGTGAGGAAGCACCAACAATGCGTGAAATTCGCCCAGGACATTTTGTATTATGTTCTGAAGCAGAGTATAAGAAATATAAAGAAATCTATCAATAATAAAGTAGAGCCATTCTTCTATTAAAGAAGGATGGCTCTATTTTTTTATACTTATTAAACTTAATTTAGTATAAAGAGATTTTATCCAAGTTCTTTTTCGGTTTAAAGACAGCAAATTAAGAGTTTCCAAGAATGAAGAAAAGGCGACTGAAATCCAGCCGCCTTTTTCTTCATTTAGAAACACTTTTATTTTACTGCGCTTGAACAGAAACACTCTCATCTTGCTCATTTGGTTTAACAAGTGCATAATTTTCCCACGATCTACTTCTCCAGCGGAAGAACATAATAATTGCTCGCGTCCATTCGTCGATAGCAATCGCTAGCCAAATACCAACGAGCCCCATGTCTAAATGGAAGGCGAAAAAGTAACCGAGTGGTAAGCTCATTAACACCATGGAGAATGCGCCGATTAAAACAGGGTATTTTGCATCGCCAGCTGCACGAAGTGAATTAATGATGACGATGTTCATCGTTCGTCCTGTTTCAAGTAGTACACTTAGTAAAAGAACGCTTGCCCCTAGAGCGATAATATGAGGATTATCCGTAAATAGTCCCATTAATTGTGTTCGGAATGTAACAACGAGAATGACCATAAATAAAGTTACACCAATCGCCCATTGTACACTTTTCCATACACGTGTGTACGCTTCATCCTTTTCATTTCCGCCAACTAGGCGTCCAACGATAATAGCTGTTCCCATACCGATAGCAATGGCGAATAAATAAGTGAACATGGAAATGTTAGTAGCGTATTGTCTTGCAGCTAACGATTCCGTACCTAAGTATGTTGCGTAATATAAGAAGACAATTTGACAAGCTTGATACATGACTTGCTCGAATGCCGATGGAATGCCGATCTTTAAAATTTTGCCAACGTATTCTTTTGATAAAGTGAAGTAATATTGTAATTTCACACGGTATTCCATAACGCGGTACAGTAACCAGAAGAAAACGATAAGTGCGATTAACCGGCTGACAGCAGAAGAAATAGCAGCCCCTTGCACACCAAGTTCAGGAAGACTGAATTTCCCGAAAATAAGTACGTAGTTTCCGGCGATATGAATGATATTCATTCCAAGCGAAACAAACATTGCTTGCTTTGTAAAGCCGTGAACGCGGATAATTGCGGCTAATGAGTTAATAATAGCTTGAAGGAAAATAGCTCCTCCGACGATGGATAGATAGCTTTGTGCATACGTTAGTACATCGCCTTGTAAATTCATTGCCATCATCATATGTTTTGAAAATAAAAGAAAACCAGCGCTTATAATGAGTCCGACCACTAAATTTAATGTGACGGCTAATGCTGATATTTTTGATGCTTCCATAAAGCGTTTAGAACCGAGGTATTGGGATACAACGATAGCTGCACCATTCCCTATGACTTCTAGTACTAAAATCGCGATATGAAGGTATTGATTCGCTGCACCAACCCCAGATACAGCATCGTCTGATAATGCACTTAACATGAAAGTATCAGCGATCCCCATCAGCATAAAAAGAAAAACTTCTAGAAAAATAGGCCATGTTAATAAGAATAAACTTAATTTCTCTGTTGGCCCGTTTTTTGAGCGAATTGCTGTCATGTCCGTCCCCTCTTTACCGATATCTATTTTTAGCAAAGTGTATCGTAACACACTTTCATATCCTTTGCACTTATTTTAGCCTACATATTTTCAATATGAATAAACCTTCATTTTATGACAAAAAAGGAGGAATAATTATGCGTAAGATATTATAGAATATAAAATTTATTTTTCTCTGATAATTTAGAAAAGTATAAAAATGATCATTTTTAACACTTTAGTTCAATAAAAACGCAGTGTGAAACGTTTACAAAGGCACGTGGTGTTAACAGAAAATTTTAATAAAATAGAAATATAAATATACAAAGAATATATTTATGTGTATAATATGAATTATTAGAACATATATATATTTCTTTCTGTTTGAAAATGAAAGGGCTAACATTTTTTTTGGAGGGTGGAAGTATGAAAAAAAAGATACCAGTTTTTGTAGCATCAACAGTAGCAATGAGCATGATTTTAGGGGCATGTGGCTACCAAAAAGATGAACCGCAAGCGAACGCAAAAGGGGATAGCGGGAAAAGCGGTGCGAAGCAAGTTATTAACTTAATTGAAACACAAGAAATTCCAACGATGGACCCAGCGTTATCAGCTGATGCAGTTTCTTCAAAAGTAATGAACAATACGATGGAAGGCCTATACCGCCTTGGGAAAGACGATAAATTAGTTCCAGGTGTAGCGAAGGAATTCCAAAAGTCAGAAGATGGTAAAAAGTATACATTTAAATTACGTGAAGATGCAAAATGGTCAAATGGTGAACCTGTAACGGCGAAAGATTTCGTGTATGCATGGCAAAGAGCAATTAATCCAGATACAGCTGCGAAATCGGCGTACATTATGTACGATATAAAAAATGCTGAGAAAATTAATAAAAAAGAGATGAGTCCAGACCAATTAGGTGTAAAAGCGATTGATGATCATACGCTAGAAGTAGAATTAGATAATTCTATTCCATATCTTGTTGATTTAATGGTCTATCCGATCTTCTATCCTGTTAATGAAAAGTATGTGAAAGAGCAAGGGGCGAAGTTTGGTTTAGAAGCAAATACAACACTTTATAACGGACCATTTACATTAAGTGATTGGCAACATGAACGTAGCTTCAAAATGACAAAGAGCTCATCATATTGGGACAATAAAGAAGTGAAGCTTGAGGAAGTAAACTTTAATATTGTAAAAGATACGTCTACGCCAATTAATTTATATGAAACAAACGCAGTCGATCGAGCGACGTTATTAGCAGAGTTCATCGATAAATATAAAGGAAAACCAGATTTCAAAACGGTAGAAGATACATCTGTATTCTTCCTTCGCTTAAATCAAAAAGACCCAGCTTTAGCAAATAAAAATATTCGTAAAGCAATTTCTCTTGGTTTTGACCGTAAACCATTCGTTGATACATTATTAAATAACGGTTCTAAGCCAGCGACGGGATTAATTCCTGACAATTTCATTAAAGGACCGGATAAAAAAGATTTCCGTGTTGAAAATGGAGATATTGTAAAACCAAATGTAAAAGAAGCGAAAAAGTATTGGGAAGCTGGTAAAAAAGAGCTTGGTAAAAACGAAATTGAATTAGAGCTATTAAATGAAGACGTTGAATTATCGAAGAAAACTGGTGAATATTTAAAAGGTGAGTTAGAAAAGAATTTACCAGGTTTAACAGTGAAAATTAAACAACAACCATTCGCGCAAAAACTAAAATTAGAAGATGCGGGCGACTTTGTAATGTCATTCTCTGGATGGAGTGCAGACTTCCCAGATCCAGTTACATATCTTGATATGTTCGTAACTGATGGGGCACAAAATAAAATGAAGTATTCTAATCCGAAGTACGATGAGATTATTATGAAAGCGAAGAAAGATGGAAGCGACGTAAATGCTCGTTGGAAAAACTTACTTGAAGCAGAAAAAATGTTACTTGATGACGCTGCGATTGTTCCAGTATATCAACGTGGTAGAGCATATTTACAAAGAGAAACAATTAAAGATATGTACAACCATAAGTATGGCGGGGAAGTAAGCTTCAAATGGGCATCAGTAGGAAAATAACAAAAAAAGCAGGTGATTACCTGCTTTTTTTAGTACGTACGTTTTTTATAAATGCCTTTTCCGCCAACTTGGTTCCAGCCAGATTGTACATCTAAACTTTTATTAACAAACTTCATTTTTTCTTTCCCACCAAAGAGTTTTTCACCGATGCTATTTGTAATGACACCAATCAATGCTGTTATTCCGATGATGAGGGTAGCAACAATGATAAAATCAGTAAAAAAAGCGATCATATGCAAATTCCCCCTTTGTCTGTCTGTATTTTTATTGTATGAGATAAATGGTAAAAAAGAAAGAAATGTCAGAAAAATATTCGATTTACTTTAGAAAGCATATAGACATGAGCGGAGAGATTTGTTAAAATAAGAACAAATGTTCCTTTTTATTTCTAACCTTTAGAGTCTTACATTTCCCAATTGTTTTGTCGGGAAAAGGTAAGAAAACGCTCTCTTTTTAATGGGGAAGATTATGAAACTGTAATTGTATATCAAGTGAAGATTATTGTAGAAAGTAAGTATCAAAAGGGTTGAGGACCGTTGTTAAAGGACAGTTTTACTGAGTATAATCATGTTGCATAGCAGTGGAGTACACGGAGGAATTTTCTCAACTAGCAGTAAATTCACTGTATATTTCTTGCAAAAACTATTGTATAATGATTATAGAAGTTACTTATTAAAAGTAATTATTGTTGCTTACATGAATTGCGATTTTTTACTTTGCTATAAGACAAGTTATCGCGAAAAATTGCGGAAGTTAGAAATTTAAACTGTAATTAGTACAGAATTTGTACTCTTTAAGGAGAGTGAGCTTTGTATGGTAACATTATATAGTTCTCCAAGCTGTACGTCTTGTAGAAAGGCGAAATTATGGCTAGAGGAAAATCATATTCCTTATACAGAACGTAATATTTTCTCAGATCCATTAACGATTGATGAGATTAAAGAGATTTTACGTATGACAGAAAGCGGAACGGATGAGATTATTTCTACTCGTTCAAAAGTTTTCCAAGAATTGAATGTGAACTTAGAGTCTTTACCACTTCAAGATTTATATAAGATGATTCGTGACTATCCAGGTATTTTACGTCGTCCAATTATGATTGACGAAAAACGCCTTCAAGTAGGTTACAACGAAGATGAAATCCGTCGTTTCTTACCACGTACAGTAAGAACGTTCCAATTACGTGAAGCACAGCGTCTTGTAAATTAATTATAATAATATGAAAACCTTCTACCTATTATAGAGTAGAAGGTTTTTTTTTACTGTTTAACATTACGTAATCGCACTTGTTGAACGATAAAGCCTATGCATAAAATGGTGAAAATGAACAAATAAGGGATACTTGTGGCAAAACTAGGATTATGATGAAAAAACGTTGCAAGTCTGTCTTCATGTGTAATCATTTTTCCTGCTGTATAGGCAAGAACTGCTGCTCCGCAATAAATGAGAAATGGAAAGCGTTCCATGAGTATTAAAATAAGTTTGCTTCCCCAAATGATAATCGGGATAGAAATGAATAAACCGATAATTACGAGTGAAAGTCTTCCGTGTGCTGCTCCTGCAATGGCAATAACATTGTCAAACCCCATAACGAGATCCGCGAATACAATTGTACGCACAGCTTGGAATAAAGTCGTTTTTCCTTTGATAGAAGAAAGATCGTTGTTATTATCAGTGAGTAAATTGACCGCAATTAATGTAAGTAAAATTCCGCCGGTGAGTTGTAAAAATGGGATATCAAGTAAATAGACAGCTAGTATCGTGAGGAGAATTCGTAGCACAATTGCTAACATAGTACCAATCAAAATGGCTTTATTTCGTTTTGCTTCAGGTAAATTTCGGCTAGCTAGTGCGATGACAATTGCGTTATCGCCACCTAGTACAACATCGATACCGACAATCAGTAGTACAGATGTTAAAAACTCTAAGTCCATTCGTCTGCCTCCATTTATGATGTTTTAATAAGCGAAATATATGTATGTGGTGAAGAAAGTTTGTCTATTTTTGATCCCGCGCTCCCAGGGACAAAATAATCATCTCTAATAGAAGTTTCACTTTATTACAGTGTACGAGGGAATATGGGAATGTATGTCCAAATTTTTTGCGAGCAGTGAATTGGTATAATGGTATATTTATTCCGATTGGTGCGAGCTAATAATCAGTGGAGGATGAAAAAAATACTGATTATTGTTTCACTTTATGTAAAAAGTCGAATACAGATAGGTATATAACTATTTTTGTAAAATAAATCGATTTTATTTCCCTTCTGGAGAATCTTATCATAAAATGAGAGTACAAGAATCTATTGTTTTGTCATATGAGTGGGGAATCCCTTCATAACAATTCTAAGCAGGAAGGGAGCGTTGTATTTTGGATATTGAAAGAATTAATGACCATACGATGAAATTTTTTATTACGTACATTGATATAGAGGACAGAGGGTTTAATCGTGAAGAAATTTGGTATGATCGCGAACGAAGTGAAGAGCTCTTTTGGGAGATGATGGACGAAGCTCGTGATCATGATGATTTCTTTATCGATGGGCCGTTATGGATCCAAGTGCAAGCAGTCGATAAAGGGATTGAAGTACTTGTAACGAAAGCGGAGCTTTCAAAGGATGGACAAAAGCTGGAACTACCAATAGGTGTAGACAAAATTATAGACATTCCTCTAGATGAAGGCATCGAATCATTATTCCAGCAAGAATTAGTGGAAGAGGTAGAAGAACAAATAGGAACAAACTTTAATGAAGATGGTACGTTTGGCTTTTTAATTAAGTTTAATGATTTTGAAGATGTTATTTCATTAAGTCATCGTCTTATCTTTGAAGATATAAAAGATGAATTACATTCATTTGAGGACCGATATTATGTATATGTGGAATTCGATGAAGTGCTACATGATGAAGAAGAAATTGATCGTATTTTAAGTATTGTTTTAGAATATGGAGAAGAATCTACTTTAACGATTCACCGTGTAAGTGAGTATGGGAAACAGGTTGTGAAAGAGCGTGCGCTTGAGACAATTCGCAACAATTTCCCTCCTAAAATGTAGGCCGATTTCTATAGTATGAAATCGGCTTTTTTTATGAAGAATAGGAAGGCTTTCTTAGTAAGGAGGTAAGAGATGAAAAATACGTTAAAACTACTTTTCTTTTTTCTACTATTGTTCGCATTATTTGTTTCATTACGCATGTTTATTGATGTAGCATTTTATTCGGATGTCATTGGGATAAAGGATGTTTCTATTTTAGGTATTATTAGTATTTTATTTACGGTTTCCGCATTTTTAATTGGATGTGTTATTTTCTTAGAAAACCGCCATCCGTCTAAAACACTTACGTGGTTAATCGTACTAGGTATTTTTCCGGTGTTCGGTTTCTTTGCTTATCTTTTATTTGGACAAAATTTTCGTAGAAAAAGAATGTTCCAAAAGAAGGCATTACTCGATGAACAGGCGTTTTTACAATATAAGGGACACGAAGATTACGAAGAACGGATTTTACGAAATCATAAGCATCAAGAATTGTTATTTCGTTTAGCAGATCGATTAGGTGCTTTAAATATTTCATTTCAAACTGAAACGAGGACATTAACAAATGGAGACGAAACGTTTCAGGCAATTTTAGATGGGTTAAATCGAGCGAAACACCACATTCATATGGAGTATTACATTGTGCGTGATGACAAGCTCGGTACAGAAATTAAAGATATTTTAATAAAAAAATCAAAAGAAGGCGTTGTCGTTCGTTTTTTATACGACGCGGTTGGAAGCTTTAAATTATCAAATTCGTATATTGAAGAATTGAATGATGCAGGAGTAGAAATGATTCCATTTTTCCCTGTGCGCTTTCCAATTTTAAACGATAAAATTAATTATCGAAACCACCGAAAAATCGTTATTATAGATGGAAATGAAGGGTTTGTAGGTGGATTAAATATTGGTGATGAGTATTTAGGGAAGGATAAATATTTCGGTTTTTGGCGAGACACGCATTTATATTTACGCGGTGAAGCAGTTCAAAGTTTACAGCTAATTTTCCTTCAAGACTGGTTTTATATGACTGGTGAGGCGGTATTAGCACCTGAATATTTACAAGCGGAAGCAGTTGAGGGTGATCATTGGGGCGGAGTCCAACTTGTTGGAGGTGGACCGGATAATAAATGGGAAACAATTAAACATTTATATTTTGCAATGATTGCTTCAGCTAGGAAATCGATTTGGATTGCAACACCATACTTTATCCCAGATGATGATATTTTATCTGCATTAAAAGTAGCTGCACTTGCAGGTATTGATGTTCGTTTGTTAATGCCAAGTAAGCCAGATAAGCGGACTGTCTTTTATGCATCAAGATCGTACTTTCCGGAGTTATTAGATGCAGGAGTAAAAATATATGAATATGAAAAAGGTTTTCTTCATAGTAAAGTTGTCATCGTGGATTCTGATCTCGCATCAATTGGGACAGCTAATATGGATATGAGAAGTTTTCATTTAAACTTTGAAGTAAATGCCTTTTTATATGATACAGGTAGCATTCGAAAGCTCGTTCAAGATTTTAAAGACGATTTAGAAGAATCCAGTGAAATTCATGTTGACCGATTTCATAAGAGACGTCTTCATAGGCGGATTGTTGAATCGACGTATCGGTTATTATCACCTTTATTATAGAAAGAGATGTCCTAATTTAGGACATCTTTTTTTTTGAGAGGAATTTGTAGTAAATTGTAGAATACAAGAAGTTGAAAGGGTGTGATGGTGGATGTTTATTGCAAGGAGAGAAAACGGAGAGAAAATTCATCTATTATATAACCGGGATGAAGAACGTTTACGCGAAATGCGTAAACGAGAAAAATTCTTTTGTACAGCTTGCGGAAAAGAAGTGCAAATGAAATTAGGAACACAAAAGAGCTGGCATTTTGCTCATAAGAAAGTGGATTCATGTCTTACCTTTTATGAAGCAGAATCTATGTATCATATGCAAGGTAAAGAATTGTTATATAGATGGTTAAAACATCAAGATTTTCATGTCGATATAGAGCATTACCTTCCAAAAATCCAGCAAAGACCAGATGTTTTCGTAGAGAGAGCAGGTAGGGAAATTGCGATTGAATATCAATGCGCCAATCTCTCCATAGAACAGCTTTCTAAACGAACATACTCGTATTGGCAAGCTGGTATACAGGTCATCTGGATCATTGGTGGAAATCAATTAAAAAAGCAATCTGCATATTGGATGAAATTTTCCTCACTTCTGGCTTTCTCCTTACAATCTTATCCTCAGCCATTTCTTATTTTCTTCTGTCCGAAACAAAAATCGTTTATGAAATGCGCATTTATCACTCCGTTTTCTACAAATGTCTCTTTCTCACATACTATTTATTTACCAACTGATACGACTAATGTTGACATGCTCTTTTCCTCTGTTCCTTTCCAAAAAGAGGTATTAGGACAAGAATGGAAGAGAAAAAAGAACCATTTTCGGCAAAACGCTCTATCTATCTGGAATTATAATCATAAGTCACTACTCCGCCTCTTATATCAATATAAATGTACCCCAGCGAGCTTTCCTTCTGAAATCGGTGTTCCGCTCCCATCCGCGTTTGCTTTTCAAACAAATCCATTTACATGGCAAGCTTTTCTATACATGAAGTGTATAGGTGAGCTTGCGGTAGGGAATTGTATTTCCCTTCAATATGTGTGTAGTTATGTAAAAAAAAATACGGAAATGCGCTTACTTCCGTACTTTTCACAACATATATGGAAAGTAGCAGTTATTGAATATATGACTTTTTTATGTTTTGTAGGCGTGTTGCATAAAGTAGGGACTTATACGTACCGAAAAATGAGGAATATAGTTATGTTACAGGCGGAGGAGGAAGTTAGGAAATATGATGAGATTTGCCTAACTTATGCGCTATCTCTATTTGAGACAAAGTTCAACATGAGAGAAGAAAAAGGGGATATAATAAAGAATGAACGTGAAGGAATTACATAAGAAAAACAGAATTGTACTTAAGTAGAGATATTTAAAGGAGGGCTTACAGAATGTCTGAACAAAATAAAGCAAAAACATTACCAGATCGCAATGAGATTGAAGAAGCAAGTACATGGCGATTAGAAGATATTTTCCAAACAGATGCAGAATGGGAAAAAGAATTCCAAGCTATTAAAGAGCTATTGCCAAAGTTAACTGAATTTAAAGGGAAGCTTGGCGACTCTGCAGACAATTTGCTTGAGGCATTGCAATATGAAGATGAAATTTCAATGCGATTAGGTAAGCTATATACATATGCACATATGCGTTACGATCAAGATACAACAAACTCTGTGTATCAAGCACTGAATGATCGCGCAACAAATTTATACTCACAAGTATCTAGTAGCACAGCGTATATCGTACCTGAAATTTTATCTATTTCAGAAGATACATTGCAAACATTCTTACAAGAAAATCGAGAACTAAGTGTATATGAGCATGCGTTAGAAGAAATTACACGTCAACGCCCGCACGTATTATCTGAGGCAGAGGAAGCGTTATTAGCAGAAGCATCTGAAGTGATGAGTGCATCAAGTAATACATTCGGTATGTTGAATAATGCGGATTTGAAATTCCCATCTATTAAAGGTGAGGATGGAGAAGAGGTAGAAATAACACATGGCCGTTACATTCAGTTTTTAGAAAGTGATGATCGTCGTGTTCGCGAAGATGCATTCAAAGCTGTATTTGAAACGTATGGAAAATTTAAGAACACATTTGCAAGTACGTTAAGCGGGGCAGTGAAACGTAATAATTTCAATGCACGTATTCGTAAATATGATTCTGCTCGCCAAGCAGCATTAAGCAATAATAATATTCCTGAAGCAGTATACGATCAACTCGTTGAAACAGTAAATGATAACTTACATTTATTACACCGTTACATTGATATTCGTAAGCGTGCACTAGGACTTGATGAGCTTCATATGTACGATTTATATACACCACTTGTACAAGAAGTGAAAATGAATGTGAAGTATGAAGAAGCGCAAGACCTGTTATTAAAATCTTTAAACGTACTTGGTGATGAATATGTTGAAATTTTAAAAGAAGCATATGAAAATCGCTGGGTAGATGTGTACGAGAATAAAGGCAAACGAAGCGGAGCATATTCATCTGGTGCATACGGAACAAATCCGTATATTTTAATGAACTGGCATGATAATGTAAATAATTTATATACACTTGCTCATGAGTTTGGTCATTCGGTGCATAGTTATTACACAAGAAAGACACAGCCACACGTATACGGTGATTATTCAATCTTCGTTGCAGAGGTAGCATCAACTTGTAATGAAGCGCTTCTAAATGATTATTTATTAAAAACGACAGAAGATAAAAAAGAGCGTCTATATTTATTAAATCATTATTTAGAAGGATTCCGTGGTACTGTATTCCGTCAAACAATGTTTGCAGAGTTCGAGCATATCATTCATAAAAAAGTACAAGAAGGACATGCGGTTACGCCAGATATGTTAACGGAGATCTACTACGATTTAAATAAGAAATATTTCGGGGATGCTTTAGTAATCGATAAAGAAATCGGTTTAGAATGGTCTCGTATTCCGCACTTCTATTACAACTATTACGTATATCAATACGCAACAGGATTTAGTGCAGCGACTGCGTTATCTAAACAAATTTTAGAAGAAGGGCAACCAGCAGTAGAACGTTACATTAACGAATTCTTAAAAGCGGGAAGCTCCGATTATCCAATTGAAGTGTTGAAAAAAGCAGGAGTTGATATGGCATCTCCTGAACCAGTGAAAGAGGCACTTCAAGTATTTGAAGAGAAATTAAATGAATTAGAAGCGTTATTATTTGAAGAAAAGTAATGAGAAAAGACGAGGGATTTTATCCTCGTCTTTTTTGTTTGAAAATGTTTTTGTCGATATTTGTCGAAAAAATAAGGAGGATTTCCTTACTTTTTCTAAATTAGAAGGCAGTTTTACAGTTGATTTTTGTAATTAAAATCCTTTAAATCGTTTTCTATAGTTGAAATAAGAGACAGCGATGACGATAACTCCGAATAAAAGAGGGAAGGCAATAATTTTAGGAAAAGCTTGTAGTAGAGAAAGGATGTACAAGAAAAAAGAAACAATGAAAGCTAGAAAAATTAGCGCGATATGAGACTTTTTCATTAATAAAACCTCCTAAATGTTCTTTTTTATAGCTTATTCAAAAATGAAAACGTTTAGAATGTGACAAAAATGTGAAATTCGACAAAAGGGGTTGTCATCTGACGTCGAATCTTGTAATATAATAAGCGTGAACGAATTCACATACAAACATATACCCCTTTGTTTGAACGTGAAAATTTCTCCCATCCCCTTTAATATTTTTATAAGCCGTAAAGAAAAAGACCTGGTGTTTACACCAGGTCTTTTTCTTTTGCTATCCATTTCCAATAACGCTCGCACTTCACTTCAATCATTTGTACTTTTCGTTTTAGTTGTAATTTTTTTAGTTCACGCTCTATTTCTTGCTGAGGGCAGTCATATATAAATGAGATTTCCTTTGAAGAAATAAATTGTGTTGCTTCTAGTAATACTTCTAAAGGAGGTAATGGTTCTGGCTCAATTTCGCATTTTACCAGTTCTTTTAATAGCTGTACGTATACATCATAGGAATAAATCCCTGTGATTTTAATACCTTCCTCATCTGAATTTGCATGAAAAAATAGGAGGGAAGGTATTTCTGTAATATGCATCTCATTTGTGAATTTTAGGTCGCATTGGAAAGCTTTTTTTGCGCTAACTGAGTGTAGGTCTTTTTTAAATTCCTCTACATCAATGCCACTATCTTTAGCACATGTAAGCAATAATTCACAGTCAGGGTTTGATACATTTTCAAGAAAAATGTATTCTTGGAGTTTTCGCAAAAACTTCGAACCTGCTTTTCGGCCTTGCAACTCCGCCGCCTTAATTGCCATCGAAACTAAATACGGTGTTGACGACGCCTCTTGCATATGTACTTTTCCATCACATGAAAAACCTTGTAAACTTGTTGTCTTTTCCCACACAAATCGAATATTAGCAGGTTTATTCCATTTGTGTGAGGAAGCGTTCGCCCCGTCCACTTTTCCTGTTACTATATGACGAATAGAGAAGTATTTCCCATACTCAAGCCATAGTTTAATAATAAATGGCTCGATATCCCAGCAATCTTTACAAAGTGGATCAATAAATAAATATGCTTCTACAGATTTATGCTCGCATGTGGAAGGAGAAGGCATATTTATATGCTTTGCTTCCTGCTTATCCATTACACTTCACCTGTTTCATTTGGAGTATTGACCATATGTTGAGCAGTTAATGCTAAACGTTCAAAAACAAACTCTCTTATATGACCGTGCACTCCTGTATCATCCATTGCTTGCTCCATACATGACAGCCAAGCTTCTGCGCGTTTTGGAGTAATCTCAAACGGAAGATGGCGTGCTCTTAGCATAGGATGCCCATGTTCTTCAGTGTATAAATTAGGACCACCTAAATATTGTGTTAAAAATTGTTTCTGCTTCCTAGCAGTTTCTGTTAAATCATCCGGGAAGATCGGAGATAAGTCAGGGTGTTCACTGACATAGGAATAAAATGTATCCACTAATGTTGCAATGCATTGTTCACCGCCGATTGCTTCAAATGGTGTCATCGGTTGCTTGCTCATCCTTTATAAACCCCTTTTTCCATGAAATGTATATCTATTGTAGCAATGGAATGTTATGAAGAGCAACTAAACAGCCTTCATAACATTCTTTGCTTATTCTATATGTTGCTAATAAATCTTTTACTTTTCAAAAAGGTGAAATGTAGCCGTAAGTACAGCTCTTCTTGACTGATGGAAATTTTACTTTAGCGCTCTTCGTTTTGTTTGGCAAGGAAAAAGCGTTTTACTTTGTTGTTTGTATGACGAACTGGTACGTTATGTTGCTTTAATAACCTTATAAATGCTGCTTTACCGGTCTTTTCATCTTGCACTTCGTATTCAATTTCATAATCATCGTGATTGTAATAGAAACTATGATCAAAGACAAGCGTTCCGCCTTCAAATAATATTTCAGCTCTTTCTGTTGTTAAACTACCCATATAAGTTAAAGCGGAAACGGGAATTTGTAATTTGTGTAGCTGATCCATTACAGTTCCTTGAATGATTGTGTTTGTTTCCATCATAAGTTGTGCTTCTTTTTCTGTTACAGACTGATGAGTTTCTAATAAACCAATTTCAGCAGGTTGTTTTAATGTTAATGTATAAGTTCCATCTTTATGACGAATACGAAGTGCAGAGCCCGTATCTTTTAAAGAGAAGTGAGGCGTTTCAAAGTAATGATTTACTTGTTTTGTAAATGCTTCAATAGAAAAAGATTTGCATAATGTTTGGAATTCTTTCTCTGTAACCATATTTTTAAATTCAATTTCAATTTCTTGTGTCATTGTATGCGCTCCTTTTGAAAAATAATTCTTTCCACATTATCGCTTTTTCGCAAATTTGGTTCAATGTTTTATTTGTTTGCGTCCATGTTATGATACAATAATACTGTTAAGTAAGACAGGAAGTTGAGATGGAGGAGTTCGAGTATGCAAAATAAAATTCAAGTTAAGAGCGTAGAAACGAGAGAGAATGCGCTTATTTTTTGTGCGGAAAATACTGAAATAGAGGTAAAGGAGTTAAGTGCGCGTAATCACGTACTTGTAGACTCAGACAATTTATCATTTTTATATATCTTAGAAAATGAATCATCTTTCATTTATGTAAGTATTCCGCATACATGCTGGGAAGCAGTGCATGAAGCGATGAATAAAGATACAGCGATGTTTATTCGCGTGAATGATGTTGAAATAGAATTAGAAGGATTAAAAGAAGAAGTAGAATATTTAGTTGAAAATATTGAAGGTAATGCAAATTACGGAGAAGAACTAGTAACTGCTGTAGAAAAAGTGTTTCTATAAGCAAATGGATTGATTTTGGTGGTGGTTGAAATGAATCGTAATTGGGAAGAATTTTTAGCACCGTATCACCAAGCGGTGGCGGAGCTGAAAGTGAAACTAAAAGGAATGCGTACTCAATTTGCAATGTTAACGGAGCATTCTCCAATTGAGTTTGTAACAGGAAGGGTAAAGTCGGTTGCAAGTATTATTGATAAAGCGGAGAAGAGAAATGTACCGCTAGACCGAATTAGAGAAGATATGCAGGACATCGCGGGCCTTCGAATGATGTGTCAATTCGTAGATGAGATTAAGCCTGTTGTAGAATATCTTCGAAAACGAAATGATTTTGACATTGTAGAAGAACGTGATTATGTAACGCAAAAGAAAGATAGCGGCTATCGCTCTTACCACGTTGTCATTAGTTATCCTGTTCAAACGATACAGGGGGAGAAAAAAGTGTTAGTTGAAATTCAAATTCGCACGTTAGCAATGAATTTTTGGGCAACGATTGAGCATTCTTTAAATTACAAATATAGTGGACGTTTTCCTGAAGATATTAAAATACGCTTACAACGTGCAGCGGAAGCGGCGTTTTTATTAGATGAAGAAATGTCTTCCATTCGTCTTGAAATTCAAGAAGCGCAAAAGGTCTTTTCACGAAAGCAGGAAACGAAAGATTCTGAATCATAAACTAAAGGGTGTTGGGCGATGAAATTTACAATTATGTCAAAGGGAGATCAATCATCAGATACACTAGCAAGTACGATGAAAGAATACTTGTTAGATTTTGGGTTTACAATGGATGAAAAGGAACCTGATATTGTAATTTCTGTTGGGGGAGATGGAACGCTTTTATATGCATTCCATCGTTACTATAATCGATTAGATGAAACCGCATTTGTTGGTGTACATACAGGGCATTTAGGTTTCTATGCAGATTGGTTACCGACGGAAGTAGAGAAGTTGGTGATTGCAATCGCTAAAACACCGTTCCAAGTGGTTGAATATCCACTTTTAGAAGTGATTATTCGCTATGTGAATGGTAGTAAAGAGTCGCAGTATTTGGCGATGAATGAAGCGACTGTAAAAAGTGCAGAAGGTACATTAGTAACAGAAGTGGAAATACGCGGAGAGTATTTCGAAACGTTTCGCGGAGATGGTCTTTGTATTTCTACTCCTTCAGGAAGTACCGCGTATAATAAGGCGCTTGGCGGAGCAATTATTCACCCTTCTATTGAAGCGATTCAAATTGCAGAAATGGCATCTATCAACAATCGTGTATTTCGTACGGTAGGTTCGCCGCTCGTACTGCCGAAGCATCATACATGCGTTTTAAAGCCGGCTGCAGGAATGAACATGCAAATTACCGTGGATCATTTGACGATGGTTCATCAAGATGTGAAATCAATTCAGTATCGCGTTGCAAACGAGAAAGTACGATTTGTTCGTTTCCGTCCGTTCCCATTCTGGAAACGTGTTCGTGACTCGTTTGTTGCAGATAAATAGAGAGGGTTTATATATTTGAACAGATTTACATTGAAATGGGATATAGGGCTGGCTGAAGAGGGAACTTTAGTTAGAGAATTTTTGAAAACAAAAGGGATTTCGAAAGCTGCTTTAACGGATATAAAGTTCCGCGGGGGAGCAATTGAAGTAAACGGTCAACACACAAGTGTTCGTCACAAGTTACAAGCTGGTGAAGAGTTACAAATCTTTTTTCCAGTGGAGGAAAGAAGTGAAGGGATGGAAGTGGAAGAGATCCCTTTATGTATCGTATATGAAGATGATGCGGTTCTTGTTATAAATAAAGAAGCAAATATGTCGACGATTCCGTCTAGGGAGCACCCGTCAGGAAGTATTGCAAACGCTCTTTTATATCATTATGATAAACAAAATCTTGCAAGTACGGTGCACATTGTGACGAGGTTAGATCGTGATACTTCAGGGCTTATGCTAATTGCGAAAAATAGATTCGTTCACCACCTTTTATCGAAGCAGCATCAACAAAAAGGGGTGAAACGAACGTATGAGGCAATCGTTCATGGGACTATTTTAGAAGAATTAGGAACGATTGACGCGCCAATCGGACGAAAAGCGGATAGTATTATCGAGCGAACTGTCTGTGAAGATGGTCAAAGAGCTGTTACTCATTTTAGAGTGATGGAGAGTTCTTCCGATAAGACGCATGTAGCGCTTGAGCTCGAGACGGGAAGAACACATCAAATTCGTGTACATATGGCATATATAGGACATCCGCTACTTGGGGATGATCTATACGGTGGCCGAAGAGATGTGATAAAACGTCAAGCGCTGCATAGTACATCTTTGACGTTTTATCATCCTATTTTAGAAAAGGGAATGACTTTTACCGTAAGTATCCCAGAGGATATGCAATACGCTTTACATAACAATTAAAAGGGAACAAAATTCTTATCATAAAAAGAATTTTGTTCCCTTTTTTTAGCGGAATAATATTAAAATTTGATTTTCACCAGTACGTTTTATAACGAAAAAGCCACTTTCAGCTTTCGTGGCAATGCCGTCATCATTCGGACGACAATATCCGTGTGTTTCGCAAGTGCCGTCATCACGTACTAACATTTGTCCAATTAATCCGACAGGAAGCCACTCAGTACGGTCTCTTCTTGATATATACTTACAAGCTGGATCCCATTCTGTATTTAAAAGAGGTCGTATTTCTTGCGTATCCGTACGCGTATATTGACGTTTTCCGAAGCTGTCTGTTTTATAGCGTTTTTGCCAACTTAAAGCACCGCTATTTCCTATGAGAGCGGGGGTAGCGCTAGATATTCCTAATATGAATGAATCATTTGAAGTAGCTTTTCGAATTTTTTCTTCGCTACTAAATGTAATGAAATAGCCGATATCAATAGGGCTATGATCTGCTGCCTCAAACATTTGTGCAAAATCAGTACCACCTGCATTGTAAGAAGCACCATCGATATACATTTCTCCGTTATGGGCAAGCCATTTGGCACCTATATTATAATCAGTGTCATTTGTCCCATTTGCGATAAACCAGGAATAAGCTTCTTCTGCTGTACCAAATTTACCCATAATATGGCTGCCTGCAAAATTAGCTGTTGATGTATGATTTCCTTCCGCATGAGATGAGAATCCGTTAGCGATAGTTGCGGTTCCTTCTGCATGTGCTGCTTCGCCCAAAGCAATTGCATGTTTTCCTTCTGCATGAGAATAAGAGCCGCCTGCTGTCGTTTCACTTCCTTCGCTATGCGAACTATGTCCAGTTGCCTTTGTTTTTGTCCCTTCTGCATGAGAAAAGGGACCCGTTGCATGTGTAAGAAGCCCTTCTGCATGTGAAGCGATTCCATCAGCTTTAGAGTGAAGTCCTTCTTTATATGCGTGACGAGCTCCTTTGTTATTTTCTTTTTTTATAGGTGTAGGTACAGGAGCCTGAATAGGGGCGGATCTTTCTATTTGTACATCGTTGCCCGAGATTAATGCTTCTTTTATTTTTTTTACTTGATTTATAATAGTAGCTGGAATTTCTGGTTGTACTTTTTCCTTTATTGCTGCAGGAATGTTTTCTTCTATATTTTCTTGTATCTTTTCCGAATTAAGCACAGGTTCATCATTATTAGAAGCGAGCTTCTTTTTTTGTTTTGCTTTTATTTTCCTGCTATCTATAATTCGCCTCATAACAGCATTTTCTAAAGAGACATATGTTTCTCTCGGTTTGCTTTTTTTTGATGACTCTTGTTCTTCTATTTCTTCTATAGCTGCAGCTCGAATACTGCACCAGTTGTTAATTCCATACATGGGATGGTATAAAGGGTGGAATTTTCTTTTTTGTTTAGAAGATTTTTTCTTCATTCCGTCACCTCCTGCGACAGTATATGCCGTGCAATTAAAAAAAGATGCACTTTATTGCATCTTTTTTTAATTGCTTTATCTAGTTTTAGTGTGGAATATGTCTAGAAAACACCATGATCCTCTGCAAATCGTGAATTGTATTAAGTAGAGGTATTTATCCCGATTGGTGCGGGCTAATAATTAGTGGCGGATGAACAAAACCCCCACTGATTGAAGTTTCACTTTATGAAATTGGGCGGAACTTTTCAGGGACAAAAGGTAGGGAAGAAGGGACAGAAACGGTCTCCAACTCAGGGTAACGTAGTCCAGTTAGTTTACCACCAAATACAGCACCAGTATCAATATTGACTGTATGATTCACAAAGCGAGGTTCATTGACAGGTGTATGTCCATAAACAATCCATGTTTCACCCTTATACTCTTTCGCCCAATCTTGGCGGACAGGTGAGCCGTCAGGGTGTTTTTCGCCTGTAATATCACCATATAATACAAAGGTTTGTACTTTTTTATCTTGTCTTCCTATGTAATCTTGCCGAATACCAGCGTGACAGACGGTTAAATTTTTTTCATCCAGTATATGATATAGCGGTGATTGTTCGTAAAGAGTAATGAATTTTTCTTTTATTATTTGTTGCTTATTAGAAGGCAATGCTTCATATTCTGCAACAGTTGTTTCGAGCCCATGAGCGATTGTAACATTACGTCCAAGGAAGAAACGATACAGTTTATTACAGTGATTCCCTGGAGCATAATAAGCATCTTTTCTATTTATTACGAGCTCCCATACAATTTCAATCATCCGTAATGAATGAGGACCTCGGTCTGTAATATCACCAACGAATGCAAGCCTTCGTTTTGCGTTATGAATTGGGATACCACTATCCCAGCTATACCCTAGTTTCGTTGTTAAATCTTGAAACTCTTGGAAGCATCCGTGAATATCACCTATAATGTCATATTTCATATTTAAACCTCCAGCTCATTTTTTCATTAGTATATCTAAAATGGACATAGAAAAAAACCATACCGTTTTTCGATATGGTTCATTTAAACATAAAGATTTTAGTTCTTGAGCGTACGTTTAAAATAAATCCGATAGCAACCATATATGTGAGCAGTGAACTCCCGCCGTAGCTCATAAGCGGTAACGTTATTCCTGTAATAGGGAGTAAACCAATTGTCATCCCAATATTTTGGAATACTTGGAACGTAAACATTCCAATTGTACCAGCGCAAATATAACTACCGAAAGGTTCATTGCTTTCTAAAGCGATATGGATCATTCGGTAAATGAGTAAGAAAAAAAATGAAATAATAACACTTGCTCCTAGAAAACCGAATTGTTCAGCGATATTTGTAAAAATAAAATCTGTATGTGGCTCTGGAAAATATACTTGTCTATTTTCCCATCCTTTTCCTTGCATCTCTCCTGATCCAGTAGCTAAAAATGCTTGTCTTAATTGATATCCTTGTGCGTCATATTCATAAGGTGCAAGCCAACCATAGAAGCGATTTAATTGATATTCTTTTAGAATGTGCTCTTTAAAGAACTCTGTATGCGTGAAATAAATATATGTTAAGGTAGAGCCTATGGCGAAAATACCGGAGGTTAATCCGAGGATAAAGCGCCAACGTATACCAGAAACTAAAACCATTGTTGCAAGCATCGCTGAAATGACCATTGTGTTTCCTAAATCAGGTTCTTTTGCGATTAGAAGTAGTGGAGGTAAACTAGCTGCAAATATTTTTAAAAGTAAAATGAAATCTTCACGAGTTGTCCGAAAAAGGTATTTTTCATTATGATTCGCTATAATTCGTCCAACGACGATAATCAAAAATAATTTCATAATTTCAGAAGGCTGAAAGTTTCCGATGCCTGGAAGTCTGTACCACGCGGTAGCCCCTTTAATTGTAACGGCGCCAGGAACTTGAAGTTCTAGGCCAATTAGAAGTATGAGTGCAAAGCTATATAAATACCAAGCAATTTGTTTATAGCGATCGAAATCAATAACCATAATAACACCAATGGCGATAAATCCAATGGCATACCATTGGATTTGTTTTAATACAAAATTTACGTTTTGTAAAAATGGTGGTAAAGAAGCTTGTGCACTTGCGATAGCAAAGCAGCTAACAATCCCAATGGCAAATAAAATGAATATTAATATGTAGTCTATTTGATATTGAGTGTTCGGATCTTTCACTGTATGAATTCCTTTCTACTGCTCTCTATATTAGTGGGTTTTAGTTGGTGCATCACATAGTTTAAAAAGAATGTATGAACTATACGCATTATTCACGTAAAGCTCACACATTTTATTTTCGCAGAATAGACTAATGATGTAGTTCTTTTATAATTATGTCCAAACAATGGGAAAGACGTACATGTGCATCTGGAATGAGGTTTGGTAGCTGGCTATAATATTCTAAGGAGCCTTTACACCATTTATAAGCGCTAATTAGACCTAGTCTATAATCTGTATTATCTTGTAAAAATCCGTATTCTTTTGAAGTTATAACGAGGTGCGTAAAATCCTCAGATCCTTCAAGGAGCTTGCTGTGTATTTGTTGCCCAGTATGGTAGCGAAATTGGCTTAAAGGTTCGGATATGTATACTGCGTCTCCTTTAGAAAGTAAGGAAATCCATGATGCCATATCGACACTACAAGAATAGTGCCTTCCTTTTAGCGTGCCGAAAGGTTCAGTGAGTAACTGTTTTCTAAACAGAATAGTTGTAGGCTCACCGATAATGTTATGTCCACCTTTTAACATCCAGTCGCCTAAAAATATTCCGTTTAATTGAATGTCTTCGCTATATAATCTTTGTGTTGGATGAGCATCTCCAATTAAATTCCCGTGATCATCAATACGTACTCGATAAGAAGTTATAAGAGCGAGATTTTTATTTGTGTCTTGCTCAAAATAAGCCATCATTTTTTGTATTTTATGATTATAAAACACATCATCGTCCATTAAAAAATTTATATACTCCCCATTAGATTTCTCTAAGAGCATAAGATCGTTATGAAATTGTCCTAAAGTAGTGGTATTTCGAATGTATGTTATGTTTTTATAATTAGGTAAATACTGTTCATTTATTAAGATTTCTGTTTCATCATTTGTACTATCGTCGCCTATAATAATTTCAATGTTTGGATAAGTTTGTGCTAATGCACTTTCTAGAGCAATTTTGAAATAATGTGGTCGATTATAAGTGGGAATAAGGATGGAAACGAGAGGTGACTTTTTTTTATTATTCATACGAAACTACCTTTCAGAAGCTTTTTTTGTAAGAACGATATCTTGATAACTTGTATATTCATTTCTGCCGCACCATAAACCATAATGCGGTTGATTAATTACCTCTAAGCCATGTTTATTTAATAAGGTGCGGATATCTTCTTCAGGATAGGCAACTGCGAAATTAGGAATATCTTTATTCACAACATAACAATTTTCAATTTGATGATAAAAACCTAATGTACTTAGCCCAGAATTTAAGTAATAGGATGATTCAGGGTTAATGAGAAAGAAGGTAATAAAACATCTCCCATCTTTTTTTAGAACACGTACAATCTCAGATACGTAATGTTCTAATTCTTTCGGAAGGAGATGGGTAAATACAGAAGTTAAAAAAATAAAATCGAATGAATCGTCTTCATATGGAAATTTGTATTGAGAAGCATCTTCTTTTCCTTCTGGGTTGTAGAATTGATTATATATATCAACGTGTTCAAAATGGAAATTGCTACGGGCAGTTGAAATATTATTTTTGCACCATGTAATGCCATCTTTAAATAAATCAAATCCATAATAAGCTCCATCATCACCTAAGTAATTCATTAATGGAACCGCCATTCGACCGACACCACAACCTACATCTAACACTGTTTCATTGGATTTTAAACTACCAATTTGAATAAAATGCTTTATGAATTCTTTTCCAACCTTTTGAAAGTCGCCACCTACATATTGGACGAGTTCGGGAGGTGGGATTAATGCGATTTTTTTTTCAAGCTCGCTCATAATTTCACTCCTTCCTTGTAGTAAATAGGGAACCAACATTTTTAACATGCAGCTAACATTTTATAGTGGGAGGGGAAACGATATTAGAACTGTTGCGATATGTAAAAAGCTCCCTAGAACAACTGGAAATAGTAATGGGAGCTTTTGTTTTTATTTATCATGCTATTGGCGAAGGCTAATAATTAGTGTGAGATGGAGAAACCCTAACTGAATAAAGTTTCGCCCTATTCTTTTCGCCAATAAACCCCGAATACATCAATTTTAGTAATAGGAGCTTTTAAGTTTCTTTGATTTCTAAAGTCTGTCACGGCCTCTGCACAAGCTGGTAGTCCATAGTCATCAATAATAATATAGCCGCCCTTAGAAACTTTATCGTATAAGTTCGCGAGACCATCCATTGTGGATTCGTACATATCACCGTCAAGGCGTGCAATTGCAATTTTTTCTATTGGTGCTGTTGGTAAAGTATCTTTAAACCAGCCTTTTAAAAATTTTACTTGATCATTTAATAAATCATATTTTCTAAAATTCTCTTGTACTTGTTCTAAAGAAACGCGTAAGTAATCGAAAGAGTGTAAATAATCTCCGTAATCTTTCGGATAGTGTTCTAAATTCGGTGTTGGCAAACCTTCAAATGAATCTGCAACCCACACATTACGATCAGTAATGTTATTTGCCTGTAAAAAACCATTCATAAAAATGCACGATCCCCCGCGCCACACACCTGTTTCAATAAAATCACCTTCTATATTTTCACGGACAACTGTTTCCAGTGCTTCATGTAATTGATTCATTCGTTCCCGGCCGATCATACTGTGTGCTGCTCTGGGCCAATCCATCCCATCTTGACGTTCACTTTTTAAAACATCTGGTTTCACAATTTTCAAGTTATGGTTTTCAGCATATTGCTTAATGAATAAAGGAAGTGGTACGGTAACTGGTTCATATGGGAGTTCCTTAGAAATATGTAATGAAGCAGGTAAGTATGGCTCATACTCTAGCCATATTTCAAATAAAATTGTTTTCTTTAACAACTCGAGATAAAGCTGAACAGCAAATTTATTTTCCATATTTGTGCCTCCTGCAAAATGTCATACAACAATATGATTATGTAGATAGTGAAAGTTTCATGCTTGAATTCATAATTGAAAAAGCAGTAAAACTGATATCAGTTTTACTGCTAAGTAAAAAAATTAAGCGATTTTTTCAATAATAATGGATGCACTTGTACCAAGAGCTAGAGATAATCCAAGTCCTGTAACGACAGCTTCAACCATTGATGGCGTTATTGTAATTTGTGTAATTGCCTGGATAACGAGAGGCGCTCCAAGTGAGATTAAACTTGTTCCAGCGCCAGGTATATTAACGCCGTTCACTTGAATTGCAAGGCTACCTAATATACTTACTGCTGCAGTATATGCGATAACAGTAATTTTATAGAATCCAGTTTCACTTATGATGAAAGTATCAGCGTCTAATTGAGAAATTGCTGTACCAAACTGAGATCCAACCGTGTTAAACGGTACAGGATCATTAATTCCAAGAGCTAAAGAAATTGTAGCAGAGTTAAATGCATACAATCCTGCTGGAAGTCCTAATCCAGATGGCCCAGTAGGCCCAGTCGGTCCAGTAGGCCCAGTCGCACCAGTTGCACCAGTGTCTCCAGTAGGCCCAGTAGGTCCAGTTGCGCCAGTGTCTCCAGTAGGCCCGGTAGGTCCAGTTGCGCCAGTGTCTCCAGTAGGCCCAGTAGGTCCAGTTGCACCAGTGTCTCCAGTCGGCCCAGTTGCGCCAGTGTCTCCAGTCGCGCCAGTTGTACCAGTGTCTCCAGTAGGCCCAGTAGGCCCAGTCGGTCCAGTAGGTCCAGTAGGTCCAGTAGGTCCAGTAGGTCCAGTAGGCCCAGTTGGCCCAGTAGGTACGGTAGGTCCAGTAGGCCCAGTAGGTCCAGTAGGCCCGGTTGGAAGTGTAAACGGTGGTATTGGTGGTAAAGTTGGACCTACAAGATTAGGATCAAATGCACTAGCTGATAAGAATTCATCAGGATTTAAGCCATCTGAATAATTATTATTTGACATAAATTCACCTCCATAAAGCTTTCATTATATAGTAGATGCAAAATCACAAGAAAATGACACGGACATTTGAATTATTAAAAAGAAATCTTAAATAGCTTGAACAAGTTAAAAAAATGGAAAGTTTATTGTATGTATAACATATGATTGAGTTGGAAGAGGGTGATTGTGTTGAACAAGCAAGGAATTACAATTAGTCTATGTATGATTGTTCGCGATGAGGAAAATACAATAGATCGATGTTTGGACGCGGTAGAAAAAATTGTTGATGAAATTATTGTAGTTGATACAGGATCCACTGATCGAACGAAGGAAATTGTAGCAAAATACACTTCTAACATACACGATTTTCCGTGGATTGATGACTTTGCGGCAGCTAGAAATTTTGCGTTTTCAAAAGCAACGCAAGAATATATATTATGGTTAGATGCTGATGATGTGTTATTAGAGGAAGCTCAAGAATCACTGAAAACATTAAAACGAGAGTTAGATGGTAAAGTTGACGCTGTTTCTATGCCTTATTATCTTGTAATGGATTCTAATGGGAAACCTTTATATTGCACAAGAAGATATCGACTTGTAAAGCGTGAAAAACAATTTCAATGGTTTGGAAAGGTGCATGAGTATTTAGCTGTTTCTGGTGAGATTTACAATAGTAATGTCGCCATTACACATAAGAAAGAAAAAGAAATAACGAATCGTAATTTGAAAATTTTTCAAAATGCTGTAGCAGCTGGAGAAGAATTAAGCCCGAGAGATTTATTTTATTACGGTAATGAATCTATGGATAATCAAAAATACGACGATGCGGTTCTTCTGTATGAAACATTTCTTAATCAAGAGGAAGGATGGCATGAAGAGAAAATTTATGCATGTGGTAAGTTAGGAGATTGTTATGCGAAGTTAGGAAACTGGGAGAAGGCAGTTGAAACTTGTACGAAGTCGTTTCGTTATGGTATTCCTAGAGGAGAGAATTGTACAAGAATAGGATATATATATATGGAACAACAAAAGTATAATGAAGCGGTATTTTGGTTTAAGCTAGCAACTGAAGTGCCGCTAGCAGAGGATAGTCCTTTTCACAGTCCGGCTAGTTATACGTGGATTCCATATTTACAAATGTGTATTTGTTATAGCAGATTAGGAGATCAAGATAAAGCTTATTATTATAATGAATTGGCAGCTTCTTATGTTCCGAATAATGCTGCGATTGAATATAACCGTAAATATTTTAGAGGCATCTATGATAAACAATATAAAATGTAAGTTGTTCTATTTTTAGGAAATGACTTGTCGCTATTCTAATGATAGTAGAATGGCTATATATTAGATTATCGGTAATGTAACCAATAGAGATGGCATCCTTTGTAGAATATCTTTTGTTTATATTTCAAATTCAATTTGCATAAGGAGTGTGTGAAATGAATCGGGAGAAAAGTTCTTTATACGAAGAAAAATCTGAACATTATTATAATGCGATAAATCCTAATTTATTCAAGCATATAAAAAAGGAATGGCAAGAAGTTCTTGATATTGGTTGCTCGAGCGGTGCATTAGGAGCGGCTATAAAAGAAAATGGAGCACGTGTATCAGGAATTGAGGCGTTCCCAGAGGCTGCCGAAAAGGCGAAAGAAAAACTAGATCATGTTATTTTAGGTGATATAGAAACAATGGATCTTCCTTATGAGAAGGAACAATTTGATTGTGTCATATTCGGGGATGTATTAGAGCATTTATTTGATCCGTGGGCTGTTATAAAGAAAGTAAAGCCATATATAAAAGAAAATGGTGTGATTTTAGCTAGCATACCAAACGTTGCGCACATTTCAGTATTAGCTCCCTTACTCGCTGGAAATTGGACGTATACAGAATATGGATTATTAGATAAAACGCATATTCGTTTCTTTACTTTTAATGAAATGCTAAGAATGTTTTTAAAAGCAGGATATTCTATTAGTAAAGTAGATCGTGTATATGTTGATCATAAAATATATGAGCCACTTATTGAAGAGTTATATGGAATTTGTAAAAAGTATCGTCTTGGAAGTGGCTTCATGGCTGAGACAGTTGTATTTCAATATATTATTGAAGCAGAAAAATCACAATTATGAGTGCTGCAGAAAAAACAATACTATTTGTTACATGTATAAATGATCGGAAATTGTATGCACAATGTGCGCGACATATATTGAAATTGGCAGTACCTCCTGGGTATACTATACAATTTATGCCGATTCGAAATGCAAAAAGTATGACGAGCGGATACAATCAAGCCATTTCACATCCAGCGAAGTATAAAGTGTATTTACACCAAGATGTCTTTATTATAAATGGAGCCTTTCTATACGGATTAATTCAATTATTTGAGGAGCATGAACATCTTGGGATGATTGGGATGGTTGGATCCCAATATGTTCCTCCAAATGGTGTATGGAACGAAGGGCGTGGGATTGTCGGGAAAGTCATTGGTTATATGAACGATTTGTTTTATATGGCAAGTTTAGAGCAACCATTTCATGAATCGAAAACATTTATTCCTGTGGAATGTATTGACGGTTTATTGATGGCGACACAATATGATATTCCGTGGCGAGAGGACTTATTTGATGGGTTTGATTTTTATGATGTATCCCAATCTTTTGAATTTAAAAAAGCTGGGTATACAGTCGGTGTCCCTGTGCAGCGTGATGCTTGGTGTATTCATTATCATTTTGATGTAAATATGACGAACTATGAAAAGTATAGAAAAGTATTTGTAGAGAACTATATGTCAGATGTGAATAAGGAAGAATAGAGGGCTACAAAATGAAAGATCATACAATATTAGTCGTTGTTTGTGTAAATAATGAAGAGCTTTTCGAGCAATGCGAAAGGCAAATAAGAAACATTGTTGTTCCCACTGGCTATGTAGTGCAAATTTTTCCGATACGAGATGCGAAAAGTATGGCAAGTGCGTACAATCGAGCACTTTCATATCCGGCGAAATATAAAGTATATATACATCAAGATACTTACCTAATTAATCGTGATATGTTTTGTACCCTCATTTCTCTTTTTAAAGAAAATGAAAAGCTTGGTTTAATTGGAGTAGCTGGTGCTCAGTTTTTACCGAATAACGGGATATGGTGGGAAGGGAAAAATTTAGTAGGGAAAGTGATTGAGCATAGAAGACGGAATTATCAATTATTAAATTTAGATCAGGGGTTTTATGGAAATCAATCTTTTATGTCAGTGCAAGCAATCGATGGTTTACTCATGGCAACGCAGTATGATATTCCGTGGCGAGAGGATTTGTTTCAAGGATTCCATTTCTATGATGTGTCACAGTCTTTAGAATTTCAAAAGGCTGGATATTTAATTGGTATCCCTAATCAAGCAAATCTATGGTGTATTCATTACAACGGAGATGAGTTTGATGCGGATACATATGAGAAATACCGGGAAATTTTTGTGGAACATTATAAAGAGGTGCTATCTCCATCATAAGGGAGAGATGAAGGATGAAAGGGATTATTTTAGCAGGCGGGACAGGATCGAGATTATATCCAATAACGAAAGTAACGAATAAACATTTACTTCCCGTTGGGCGGTATCCGATGATTTATCATGCGGTATATAAGCTGAAGCGATGTGAAATTACAGATATTATGATTATTACAGGTAAAGAGCATATGGGAGATGTTGTGAGCTTTCTAGGAAGTGGTCAAGAGTTTGGTGTATCCTTTACGTATCGTGTGCAGGATAAGGCGGGTGGGATTGCGCAGGCGCTAGGACTTTGTGAAGATTTCGTAGGAAATGATCGGATGGTAGTTATATTAGGAGATAATATCTTTTCAGATGATATTTGCCCGTATGTTGAAGAGTTTGCAAGTCAAAAAGAAGGGGCTAAAGTGCTGCTTCAATCTGTAGAAGATCCCGAGCGATTTGGTGTAGCGCATATTAAAGGCCGAAAAATAATTGAAATTGAAGAAAAGCCGAATGAGCCGAAAAGTTCTTATGCTGTTACGGGAATTTATTTGTATGATTCGAAAGTCTTTTCTTATATAAAAGAATTAAAACCTTCCGCAAGAGGGGAACTTGAAATTACAGATATAAATAATTGGTATTTAAAACGAGGAGTACTTACTTATAATGAAATGAGTGGCTGGTGGACTGATGCGGGAACGCATGCTTCTCTTCAAAGAGCGAATACGTTAGCGCGGGATATAAACTTTGGGAAACAGTTTAATGGAGAATAGGTGAAAATATGAAAGTTGTAGAAACAAATTTTACCGATGCGAAATTGTTAGAACCGAGATTGTTTGAAGACGAGCGAGGTTTTTTTACTGAAAGTTATAATAAGAAGATGCTAGAATCGTTAGGGATTACGCATTCATTTCTGCAAGATAACGTATCTTATTCAGCGCATTCGGGGACGATTCGAGGGCTACACTTTCAAAAAAATCCGAAAGCACAAACGAAACTCATTCAAGTTATGCAAGGTGCAATATATGATGTTATCGTTGATTTGCGAAAAGATTCACCTACATTTAAAAAGTGGAGAGGTTATATTTTAAGTGCGGATAATCATAGGCAATTATTAGTGCCGAAAGGATTTGCTCATGGTTTTTGTACACTTGTACCCCATACAATTGTTATGTATAAAGTAGATGAGTATTATAGTGCTGATCACGATTCCGGTTTGCTTTGGGAAGATAAAGAATTATCAATTCCATGGCCGGTAACAAATCCTATCTTGTCCGATAAGGATCGAATATTACCATTACTTCAGGAATATGAAGATAGTTTTTAAGTAGGAGAGTTGTTTATGAATATATTAGTTACAGGTGGAGCTGGATTTATTGGAAGTAATTTCATTCACTATATGTTAAAAAACTATGAAACATATAAAATCATTAATTACGATGCATTAACATATAGCGGGAATTTAAATAATGTAAAGTCTATTCAAGAAAATCCTAACTACTCATTTGTAAAAGGGAAAATCCAAAATGGAGAGCTGCTGGAACATGTTGTTAAGGAACGTGACGTGCAAGTAATTGTAAATTTCGCAGCTGAATCACATGTGGATCGTAGTATTGAAAACCCAATTCCTTTTTATGATACGAATGTAATAGGTACAGTCACGCTGTTGGAGTTAGTGAAAAAATATTCACATATTAAACTCGTGCAAGTATCAACAGATGAAGTATACGGTTCTTTAGGGAAAACAGGAAAGTTTACCGAGGAAACCCCGCTAGCTCCTAATAGTCCATATTCTTCAAGTAAAGCGAGTAGCGACATGATAGCCTTATCTTATTATGAAACGTATCAATTACCGGTTATTATAACGCGTTGTTCTAATAACTACGGACCGTACCAATATCCTGAGAAATTAATTCCGTTAATGGTTACGAATGCGCTTGAAGGAAAGAAACTACCATTATATGGTGATGGATTGAATGTAAGGGATTGGCTGCATGTAACGGATCATTGTAGTGCAATTGACACCGTTTTGCATAAGGGATGTGTAGGAGAGGTGTATAATATCGGCGGAAATAACGAAAAAACAAATATAGATGTTGTGGAACAAATTATAAAAATTTTAGGGAAAACGAAAAAAGATATTGAATTTGTAACAGACCGTTTAGGTCACGACCGTCGTTATGCGATTGATGCACAAAAAATGAAGAATGAGTTTGAATGGGAACCGAAGTATACGTTCGAACAAGGATTAAAAGAAACGGTGGAATGGTATAAAAACAATGTGGACTGGTGGAAACCACTAAAAGAAAAGTAAGGGGCATGTAGATGAAAGAACGGATTATTATAACGGGAGCGAACGGTCAGCTAGGGAAGCAACTACAAGAAGAGTTGAATTCTGAGGAATATGACATATATCCATTTGATAAAAAGTTATTAGATGTAACAAATATATCCCGAATTAAGCAAGTGGTACAAGAAATAAAGCCACATACAATTGTTCATTGTGCAGCGTATACGAAGGTAGATGGTGCTGAGAAAGAACAGGATCTTGCTTACTTAATAAATGCGATTGGAGCTCGAAATGTAGCGGTTGCTTCACAATTAGTAGGGGCTAAGTTAGTGTATGTCAGTACCGATTATGTATTTCCAGGTGACAAACCGGATGGCTATCATGAATTTCATAATCCAGCACCGATAAATATATATGGAGCTTCTAAATTTGCAGGAGAGCAGTTCGTAAAAGAGTTACATAATAAATATTTTATAGTTCGTACATCGTGGTTGTATGGTAAGTATGGAAATAATTTTGTGAAAACGATGCTACGATTAGGAAAAGAGAGAGAAAACATATCTGTTGTAGCTGATCAAGTTGGTTCTCCTACGTACGTGGCGGATTTAATTACTGTGATTAATAAGCTCATTCATACATCCTTATACGGTACGTATCACGTATCAAATCGCGGTTCATGTTCTTGGTTTGAATTTGCTCAAAAAATATTTTCGCATACAAAAATAAGAGTGAATGTGTTACCTGTGTCGACTGAGGAATTTGGATCGGCGGCAGTGAGACCGAAATATTCGATCTTTCAGCATAAAATGCTACAATTAAATGGTTTTTTACAAATGCCTACTTGGGAAGAAGGATTAGAAAGGTTTTTTATAGAAACAAAAAGTCATTAACAAATTTATGTTAGTGACTTTTTTGTTTGCCTTTAAGAGGTTTTATGGTACTATAATTATAGTATCAGGTACTAATAACAAGTATAAGTATTTCTGGGAGGATATATCATGGAACTATTACAAGGGAAAACATTTGTTGTTATGGGCGTTGCGAACCAAAGAAGTATTGCATGGGGAATTGCTCGCTCTTTGCATAATGCAGGTGCAAAATTAATATTCACATATGCAGGAGAGCGTTTAGAAAGAAATGTTCGTGAACTAGCGGAAACATTAGAAGGACAAGAATCACTTGTATTACCTTGTGATGTAACGAATGATGAAGAACTTACAGCTTGCTTTGAAACTATTAAGCAAGAAGTTGGTACAATTCACGGTGTTGCACACTGTATTGCTTTTGCAAATCGTGATGATTTAAAAGGCGAATTTGTAGATACTTCTCGCGATGGATTTTTACTTGCACAAAATATTAGTGCATTCTCTTTAACAGCTGTAGCAAAAGAAGCGAAGAAAGTGATGACAGAAGGCGGAAATATTTTAACTTTAACATACCTTGGCGGCGAGCGCGTTGTGAAAAACTATAACGTTATGGGTGTTGCGAAAGCTTCGTTAGAAGCTAGCGTGAAATATTTAGCGAACGATTTAGGACAACATGGCATTCGCGTTAACGCTATTTCTGCAGGACCAATTCGTACGTTATCTGCGAAAGGTGTAGGCGACTTTAACTCAATCTTAAAAGAAATTGAGGAACGCGCACCACTTCGTCGTGCGACGACTCCAGAAGAAGTTGGAGATACAGCAGTATTCTTATTCAGTGATTTAGCACGCGGAGTAACAGGTGAAAACATTCATGTTGATTCAGGATATCATATTTTAGGATAAATATAATAGGAATTAAAGTTTAAAAAGGACAGTCTCTAAACGTTGAGACTGTCCTTTTTAATTGTTCCCAGAAAGAACGATTTTTAACGAAAGTTCTAGCCACGTTATGAATATAACTATAATAGTACACGATTTATCCAGCTACGTATGGAAGTGGGAGGGACGAGTGTGAAGAATAAAAATAAAAGTTCAACAGTTGGAAAACCGTTGTTATATATTGCACAAGTAAATTTAGAACTCGCTGCACCGAAAATAAAAAGAATTATTTTAACGAATTTCGAAGATGAGGATCAAAAAGAGCAAAGTAATAGAAATGAAAGTATTGTAAGTAGTGCTGTGGAAGAAGTGGTAGAACAAGAGAAACAAGAACCACGAGAGGAGCCTAAAGTGGAGGTGGAAGAAAAAGTAGAGGAAGAGGAAGAGCAAGTGAGAACGGTCCCTTACAATAAATCCTTTAAGGATATGAATAATGAAGAAAAAATTCATTTTTTATTAAATCGTCCTCATTACATTCCAAAAATAAGATGTAGAATAAGAACGACGACCGTCTTATATATAGGATCGATTATATCTTACCGTAATGGCATTGTATCCATTATGCCACCAAATAGTATGAGAGATATTCGATTATCTATAGAAGACATCAAATCGATTGATATGGCCGGCTTTTAAATATGTAAAGGTGGTAGAAAGCTTCTACCACCCCAATAGTTTTTTAGTTTACTTAACTATAGAAACGTCGCGTAAGCACTGAATAGCACAGAAGCAGCTTAAATCAACAGTAATGCAAGTAGATGTCGAGATTAATCTTGCATTTGGTATAGCTAAAAACGTACAAATTGGATCGTCGCCAGGTGGTACAGGAGACCCATCACCTAATACTACAGTTAACACACGTAGGACAGCACAGCTATCGTCATCTACGCTTTCTACACGGAAAATTGGAGATTGGCAGCTAGTAAGGCTTGAAGATGGTGCAAATGCTTCAAATGGCGTTCCAGCTTTTGTGTATAAAATAAAAGGGCGTGTATTTGCTACTGCTGCTGTATTGTGTGCTCCTAAAAATGGAATTTCACAACCAGAACCACATGTTGAACTAGAGCAATCTTGTAGTTCATTGATGAATTTTACGACGTCAACTACGCAGTGAGAAGAGCTATGGTGTTTATTTTCGTTACAACTCATTAATGTCACTCCTTATCTTCTTGTTTGTATTTACATTAATAAGATATTGGAGTGGGGGAGATTTGGTCACAATCTTAAGACCTTTTTTTTTAAATAGGCTAAAGAGGATAGGGAAGGTGGAATTATGTTATTTACAAGCTGGCTTTTATTTTTTATTTTTGCGCTAGCTGCATTTAGGTTAACTCGTCTTATTGTTTATGATAAAATTACAGCTTTTTTGCGAAGACCGTTTATTGATGAGTTAGAGATTACAGAGCCTGATGGAAGTGTATCGACTTTTACAAAGGTGAAAGGAAAAGGATTAAGAAAGTGGATGGGAGAATTATTAAGCTGCTATTGGTGTACAGGTGTGTGGGTTAGTGCTTTTTTATTAGTTTTATATAAATGGATTCCTATTGTTGCAGAGCCTGTACTAGCATTATTAGCCATTGCAGGTGCAGCAGCGATCATTGAAACAATTACAGGATATTTTATGGGAGAATAATAAAGTGAAAATTTAATCAGTGTGGGGCATCCCCCGCTAATTATCAGCCCGCACCAATCGGGATAAATCTTCATGATGTTAGAAAAAGCGGAGTTTAAGAGGATGCGGGAACGGAAATAAAGAGTTGTTCATATAGTAAATAGACAGAATTGACAGTAGAGGAGATGTTTGCTGTGAGCAATAATCCAAGGCAAAATGCATATGATCTACAGCAGTGGTATAACATACAGCAACAGCAACAAGCACACCAACAGGCATATCAAGAACAGTTACAGCAACAAGGGTTTGTGAAAAAAAAGGGATGCAACTGTGGGAAAAAGAAAAATACAATAAAACAATATGAAGAATGAAACACTCATGTTACGGTGAGTGTTTTTTATTGTAAAAATAAAAAGCGGTATTTCAATTAAGAAATACCGCTTTTTACTAGCTAATTTGTGCAACTGTTAATGCTGCAGCACGGATGTCTACAGTTCCAAGCAGTTCAACTGGTACAATTTGAATTAAGTCACCAGGGTTTAAGTTAATAAGAATAACACCACTGGATACGTCTACTTCACCAGTACCAATAACGTTAGAGCGAACCGCTGTACCTGATCCAGGAATAATGTTAGCTGGTGTACCTAATGATAAGAAGAAACGACCAGCTTCTGGTGCAGTAGGAACGTTATCAAGACTGATCGTTAATGTATAACTGATTTGATAAATACCAGCTACTTGAATTCGAATACCGTCTCCGACACTTACTGTATTATTTATTACAGGAACAGTAATATTTGGGTTTGGACTTACGCTAGGTAATAGTAGTGGTGTGAATAGTGAAGCGAACTGAGGTGCAGAAGCGTTGAAAGCAAAACCGAAGGCAGGTAGTGTACTAGCTGGTTTCGCCTCACAATCAATGTTATTAAATTCGCAATCAGAAGAGAACATGTTTTTCACTCCTTTATCTGTTTCTACTTTTAGTTAATGAAAAGGACAGGTTCTATGTTCTAGACAAGTTCCCAATTTTATAAAAAATACATAATAATACCTTTTAAGCATGGATTGGGTGGCAGAATCATCTGCCACCCAATCCATGCTTAAATTAGTATTCAGTTTTATATAGAAACATCGCGTAAGCATTGAATAGCGCAGAAGCAACTTAAATCAACAGTAATACAAGAGGAGGTTGATACTAATCTTGCATTTGGTACAGCTAAAAATGTACAGATTGGATCGTCACCAGGTGGTACAGAGGTACCATCACCTAAAACTACAGTTAATACACGCAATACAGCACAGTCATCATCATCTATACTCTCTACACGGAAAATTGGAGATTGGCAGCTAGTAAGGCTTGCAGATGGTGCAAATGCTTCAAAAGGTGTTCCAGCTTTTGTGTATAAAATAAAAGGACGTGTATTCGCTACTGATGCAGTGTTATGTGCTCCTAAAAATGGAACTTCGCAACCAGATCCACATGTTGTGGTTGCACATTCTTGTAGTTCATGTATAAAACGAACGACATTAGATACACAGTTGAAATCACAATCATGGTGTTGATGATCTTCATTACAATTGCAGCTCATTATGTTCACTCCTTATCGTGAGTTCTGACATACACTATTACAATATGAACGGGATATGGTTGATATTACGTTAATTCTCAGGATAGAAACAGGGAATTTATATAGAGGGGATGTACATATCGTGATATGGAAAAAGACACCCATTATTTAATGGATGTCTTTTCAGGTAAATCTTTTTGCGTAGTATATAGAAAACGAGATATATCTAGTTTCTTTCCTCTGAAAAATTGCGGGGAGGAAATGTAAAGTTCTTCTTTTGCGCGTGTAATGGCGACATAGAGTAATCGTCGTTCTTCTTCTAATGCTTCAGAAGTCTCCGTCACACGGTCATTTGCATCTTTTAAAGAAGAAGTATGCGGCAATATACCATCGCTTGCTCCGAGTAAAAAGACGCATGGAAACTCAAGGCCTTTCGCATTATGAATTGACATAAGCGATACAGCATCTTTTTGCGGCATTGTTTTTAATGCTTCCATTTCTTTTTGACCTTGAATGGCCTCGTTAATAAATTGTAAGTAAGCTGGAATATCCGTAAAGCGAGTTGCTGATTCCATTAATTCTTCTAACATTTCTTCTTGTATGTCCTTATGCATCGTAAAGGAAGAACGATCATTACTTTGTAAGTACTCTAAATACTTTCCTTTACCATGAATAATTTCTTTCAATGCTTTTTTCGGTTCAAGTTCTTTTATAAACTTAATAAAATCGATTCGCTCATTTACTTTTTTAACTTGAAAAGGTTTCAAGCTTGGGTTTAGTAATAGAAAATGAAGAAGAGAAGGGAAACGGCCCTCACCATATTTCCATTGTTCACGTTCAATAAATGAAATGCACTCATCACGGCCAATATACATTGTTGGTAATATATTTGAAAGTGATTCGAGGCGGAACGGTTCAAGCACGAGTCGTAAGTGATCTAATACGGGCCTAATTAAAGAATGTTCGTAGAACGATTGGCTCGCTCCATGTTTAATAAATGGAATCTTATGAATTGTAAGCTGATCAAGTAAAGAACGGCTTACAGAATGTGTACGATATAATAAACAAAAATCTTTATAATTTCGTTCACCACTATCTACTTTTTCCTGAATGAGTTGCAAAATTTGATTTGCTTCATCAAAAGTTGTCGCAGGTCGTGCATAAAACGGCTGTATGCCATCGTTACGAACAGAATATAGCTCTTTATCAAACCGTTCTTGATTGAGCTTAATAACTTCATTTCCAAGTCCTACGATAAATGGATTAGATCGATAATTCGTATTAAGTGCGATAATTGTAGTATTATCAAATTCCTTTGGAAAAGATAAAATAATTTGGTGACTTGCCCCTCGCCAGCCATAAATCGCTTGATCGTCATCACCTGCGATAAATAAATTATTTCTCGGCGTGGCTAACAATTTTACAATTTCATATTGTGCATACGACGTATCTTGAAACTCATCTACTTCAATGTAATGAAAACGCTCTTGTAATTGAGTAAGCAGGGGAGCGTTATTTTCTAACATATAATACATTTCTAATAAGATGTCATCAAAATCGATATAATTGTGTCGTTGTTTTACCTCTTCGAAACGTTCGTATACTTCTTTGAACTCTTGTTCAACCGGTGTTTTCGCTTTTACATCTTTCGGACGATTCAAGTTGTTTTTCTCAAGTGAAATCATAGCGAGTATAGTTTCGGCATCATAATCGTCTTTTAAGCGCAATTCTTTCAAAATTTTCTTTATCATAATTTGTTTATGTTTTTCATTTGCTAAAATTTGCTGATTATATCCTTGACTACGAAGCAATTTTAAAAAGACAGAGTGGAATGTACCAGCAACGACATAGCTACTTGCGGCATGATTCATACCAGGTAAATTCGCTACACGGCTTCGAATTTCTTCAGCTGCTTTTTGTGTAAACGTCAGCAGTAAAATATTTCGCGGATGGACATGTTTTACATTAACTAAATAACCAACGCGAGTTGTTAAAACAGATGTTTTACCACTTCCAGCACCAGCTAGTGTAAGGACAGGTCCTTCTGTCGTTTGCACTGCTTCTAACTGTTTTTCATTTAAATAAACACCTTGCTGTTCTAATGCGCGGAAATACGCCGCATCTGCATCTTCTTCCATAATTAAATGGGTAGATGTTTTCGGAATATGATACGCCGCTTGCGGAATGCCAGCGTGTGTTAACGGTTTTTGTGAAAATTTTTCTTGTGTCATATATTCACCTTCAAAACTATAGCATCAACATTTAACTTTAGCGGAAGAAAAAGAAAATAGCAATGTAAAAAACAGGAGGGGCTACCTCCTGCTACAAAATTATAATTCTTTTATCATTACGACGTGTGGGATATTTGCTTCCATAAACACATCAGAAGCCGTCACGTATCCTAGCTTTTTATAGAAAAATTCAGCATGTGTTTGAGCATGGAGTTTCAATTTCGGTAGAGACTCTTCCTTCGCATACGCTTCAAGTGCATCCATAATGATTTTACCAATGCCTTTTTTACGATGTGAAGCTAGTACGCAAATGCGCTCCATTTTTCCTATTCCATCAACGATGCGGAAGCGACCAGCACCAACTGGAACATCATTATCATATATAACAACGTGTGTTGAAATCTCTTCAAACTCATCATACTCTTCTTCTGCAGAAACACGTTGCTCATTTACAAATACTTGCTTACGTACAGAGAATGCATCTCTTAGTTGTTCGTCCGATTGTACGATTTGTGCGTGCAAATTAGTTGTTCTCCTTTCCAAGGTGGAATGTTTCATGTACAGTCCACGTTCCATTTTCTAATTGGTATAGAAGGTGGAAACGATCGATTGGTTGCTCATAATAGAAATCTTTCATACGTAATCGACCTAATACATCAGCGTGCTCTGCGTCTGATAAGTCTTGACCGATTGTTAAATGAGGTACGAAAGAGTACTCGCGCTCTTGTGTAAAGAAACCATTATGCATTTCTTCATTTAAGAAAGTAAGTTCAGGTGTTTTTTCTACTTTAAAATAAAGAACATTATTAACAGGTGCGAATGAACCGACTTTCCCAACATGAAGGGTGAAAGGGTTCGTTTTATTTGCGATTGTATGTAACTCATTCACAATCGATTCTAATTGTTCATCTTGCGTCTCAAAGGGTGTTTTCAATGTAATATGTGGCGGAACTAATGCGTAATGCGGATCATAACGTTTACGTAATCCGTTCGCTTTATCTTGAATCATTTTTGATGGGAAAATTACAATTCCTAATTTCATGTTCCAATTCCTCCCTTTGCAAGTCTAGTTAGATTTTGAGAATAAATCTCTCTATCTATTATATCAAATTATTCTGAATACCGCTCTCTATTATTTCATTGATAGAATATGAGAAAATGCTTTTGGTAAATCTGCTTGCCAATATTTCCATGTGTGATTCCCTTCAAACTCTTCATAATGCGTGATGAAATTTCTATCTGTAAGTAGTTTATTTAACTCGCGATTCGGTTCTACGAAATCAGATACTTGTCCGTCTGTACGCTTGACAGCTGTTTCTTCGGTCCCAATTACGTGATAAAGATCTAGCGCCCCCGGATTTTTGAAATCTTTTGCTAAGTTCATGACTGTTTCATCAACAAATGGTGATTGCATAACGACCTTACCAAATGTATGCGGATACATAAGTGCGGTCATGAAGGAAACTGTACCGCCGAGAGAATCTCCAATTAAAACGCGTCCTTTACCCATTTGATATGTTGGATAATTTGCATCAATATATGGAGCAAGCTCATGAGCAAGGAAACGAATGTAAGCAGCATTCTTTACATCATTTGGGAAATATTTTTCCTTACGATCGTGTACATTTTTATATGGAATACCGACAATAATTGTGCGGTCGATTTCTTCAGTTTCACGAAGACGCTCAATTACACGGTGCGCTTTACCAAGCTGAAAATAATCTCTACCATCTTGTGCAATAACAACCGTATGCTTATGGAGAGGTGTGTAATTTACTGGTAAATAAACAAGAAGTGTAAGCTCCTCTTGAAGTGATGTACTAAAAAATGAAATTTCTTCAATTCTCCCTATTGTTTGATTCATGTATATCCCCCTAAATAAAAATTTACTGTAATGATTGTAAGAGCAACGCTTGTAGTGAAAAGGAAAGAAATAATCACTAATAGGTGCCTTAATTTCTATTTTACCATAATGGTACGAAGAATCTAAAAAATTAGTATTTAAGTTGTGAAAGAAAACGGATATAATGAAGTGGGATTTTTTACAGGTGAGAGGGGAGACAGGATTTGAAACAAGAAAGATCAATCGCACTACCACTAGCAATTTCCATTATAGCAATTTCATTCGCAGCTGTTTTTGCAAAGATGTCCTCAGCACCATCTTCCATTTTAAGTATGTATCGATTATGGATTATCGTACTTATTATGCTGCCGATCGTTTGGAAAAAACGGGAAGAATTTAGTAGGATTCAAATAAAAGATTGGGGATTTTTAATTGGATCGGGTTTCTTTTTAGCTCTTCATTTTCTTCTATGGTTTGAATCCTTAAAGCATACGACAGTTGCTAGTTCGACGATTATTTTAGCACTTCAACCGATCGTATCTTTAGTGGGAGGTTTTTTCTTATTTAAAGAAAGAACAACCTATTCAGCAATTGCGACGATGGGAATTGCGATACTAGGCGTAATGTGTATTGGCTGGGGAGATTTAGGGCTAAGTGAGCAAGCAATTTATGGGGATATATTATCCTTTTTAAGTGTAATAGCAGTTGTCGGTTATTTATTTATCGGACAAACGACAGTAAAGAAAGTATCTCATTGGATTTATAGTTTCACTGTATTTGCCTTCGCTGGTATATTTATAGCGATTTATAACGTTATACTTCAAGTGCCATTTACAGGCTATACGAAGTGGGATTGGAGTATTTTTCTTTTACTTGCGATTGTACCGACAGTGTCACACGTCATTAATAATTGGTTATTAAATTACGTAAATGCAACAACGATTTCAATGAGCATTTTAGGAGAACCAGTTGGGGCATCTATACTAGCGTTCTTCTTACTTGGAGAGAAATTAAACGCAATGCAAATTATCGGTAGCATGCTCGTATTGTTTGGTGTATCTGTTTTCTTACTACAGCAACAAAAGCGAACAGCAAAAAATGTGGTGAACGAACCGGCTTATACACAGGAATTATAACGAGTTTATTCTAATATACGAAAAGAGAAGTTATTGGTAACTTCTCTTTTTTTTGTTCCATGCAGAAAATAAAACAGATTAATAGGGGGAATTCCCGCCATGTAGCATGAAAAAAGATAATATATAGTGGAGTTACATCATACGTTTCGCATACAAATATAGAGGGGGAAGGAGAGACTAAATGAAAGAGATTTTAATGAAATACATGACAAATCTTACAACATTAAGTGAAGAACAGCAGCGCATGATCGTAGAAGAATTACAAATTGAAGAGTATAAAAAAGGAACAGTGCTCCTAGGGCAAGGAGATGTTCCATCTAAATGTTATTTTGTATTAAAAGGATGCGTGAGGCAGCATTGTATAGATGAATCTGGAAAAGAAGTTACATCAAATTTTTATACAGAAGAACAAGCAATCGCGAATTTCAACCATCATAAACAAGATAAATTATCCCCACATACGTTAACGTGCCTAGAAGATTGTCTAGTTGTAGTTGGCGATCTGTATAGTGCAAAGGACATGTATAAGAAATATTCACAGTTAGAAGAAATGACGCACCAAATGATTGAATACAATTTTGGTGAAGTACAAGAAGAACTTACATTATTTATTACATCGACACCAGAAGAGCGCTACAAATCATTATTACAAAAACGACCTCATTTAATCGATCGTGTTCCTCAATATCAATTGGCAAGTTATCTAGGTATTACGCCAGAATCATTAAGCAGAATTAAGAAACGACTCAAACAGTAGAGTTTTTTCCACCTCTAAGCAATAGCCATATACTAAATCCTAGTTCACCTGCGATCATCGGTAGTTGAAAGACAACGTTAAGAATGGAAATAATCGCATCATATTGTGAAAACATCGTATTCATTACGTTAATGATGATATAGCCGATTGCAGCAATGAGCAGTAATATACTAATAGTCTTCGGTATGTTTTTAGATTGAAGGGTTACGTATCCTAAGGTGAGAAGATGTAAGCCGAAAATGATTAATCCTACAGACCAAATGTATTCAAAAGCTTCTAGAAATAACATTGTATATGCTTCTGAATTAGCAACTGTGTTTTTTGAAAGAAGTAATACAAATATTAAATTGAATATAGCAATCCCAAGTATAGCTGTATACATAAGACGAAGACAGGCAGCTAGTAATGAGAGGCTAGTATGGATAGGTTTTAGAAAGAAATAAAGAGCCCACGAGGCGATAATATCCGTAATGAAAATGATAATCCATCCGAAAATTTCTGCTTTGAAAAGTGAACTTGAAGTTTGAATATTATGGAGTGTCGTGCTCGCATCTCCTTGTACAACGAGATTTCCGTGAACAAAACCGTAAGAAAAAAATGCAGCAAATGCCATAATAAGAAGAGAAGCACCAGTAAATAAGGCAAACTTTCGTTCATTCATATGTCGTCCTCCTATTTCAATATTACTTTTATTTTAATAAGGGAAGGAGGAGAAGTCATTGACTTAAATCAAGAGAGGAGAGAGCGTAATGGAATTTCCATCAAAAAAAGATGTATGGTTATATCCAATCTTTTTCATTGTTTTAGGCGCCTGTTTCGCTCCAATATTTGCAGGGAGAGAATACTTTCTCTTATTTTTTACAATTCCATTAGCTATACTGTTTAGTTGGAGTTGGTTTTCAACAAAATATATCGTTAAGGAAGAAATAATTATAATTACATCAGGTCCCGTTAAAAAACGTATATTTATACGAGACATAAAACGAATTTCCAATACAAAAAATCCAATCGCAGCTCATGCACTATCATTCGATCGATTAGAAATTGTTTACGGATCATATGAAACAGAGATTATTTCTCCTAAAAATAAAGAACAATTTATTAATCTTGTGAAAAGTAAAAATCCGCACATTGAAATAAAGTAAAAGAGTGGCTACGAAGCCACTCTTTTACTTTGGATTTGTCATATAAGGTTGTACATGAATGACGCATAGGTCACGAAATTTTCCTTCAGCAGTTGTAACAATTACGACTGCTCTTCCTGCACTTTGGCCAGTAATCGTCACAGTTTCACCTTTTGGATATATTGTGATGACATCAGAATTCATATTTGTCCAAATAAGTTCTTTATTCGTCGCTTGCATTGGTAAAACGGAAGCTGATAACTCAGTACTTTGCCCAGTTTTTATTTTTAACTTATTTTTTTCCATATGAACACCGATAACTGAAATAACAGAAGGAGCAATTGAAATTTTGGGTGGATTAGGTTGAATGTTTAAACGAGAAGCAGAAGTATTTGTAATAGGTGAAAATTTTCTTATGTGTTGTTGCTGGAAAGCTGCTAACATGTTGGAGTCCCCTTTCTGTATAAGTGCTGATACTAATACTATAAAGGAGCAGTGTTATATTAAATTTAACGAAACATAAAGAATTTGTTAAATTTGAGAAGAAGATTGTCGAACTGTAAAAGAAAGCTCTGCTGTTGCGATAACAGCAGAGCTTTCTTTTTATAGATTATTACGGTGTTGTTTTTCAAAATCCTCAAATTTCTCTTCAACTTCTTTTGAAGGCTGTGTTAGTAAACTAACAATTACGATTACTAGTAAACTAATAGCGAAACCAGGAATCATTTCATATAAGAAATCTTTTAAGAATTTAAACTGTGTCCAAATAATTACTGTGGCTGCACCTGAAATCATGCCAGCAAGTGCGCCCCATTTCGTCATACGTTTCCAATATAAGCTTAATAAAATAGCGGGTCCAAATGAAGAACCAAATCCAGCCCAAGCATATCCAACAAGAGCTAAAATCGTATCATTTTGTTTAAACGCTAATGCGCACCCGACTAAGGCGATAACAAGTACAGCCATACGACCGACAAATACAAGCTCTTTATCAGAAGCAGAACGTTTAAAGAATGTACGATATAAATCTTCTGTTATAGCACTAGAAGTAACAAGAAGCTGAGATGAGATTGTACTCATAATCGCTGCTAAAATCGCTGCTAATAAAAATCCAGTAATAAGTGGATGGAATAAAATTTTTCCAAGTTCAAGGAAAATTGTCTCTGGATTAGATAATGTCAACCCTTGTTGTGAATAGTAAGCAATACCGATAAGACCAGTAAACATAGCTCCGACAACAGAGAAAATCATCCAGCTCATACCAATTCTTCGTGCGCTTTTAATTTCTTTTACAGACGAAATTGCCATAAAGCGTACGATAATATGAGGTTGTCCAACATAACCAAGGCCCCATGCGAATAAAGAAATCATTCCTAAAGTAGAGGCACCTTTAAAAATATCTAAACGTGTTGGATCTACAGATCGAATTGTGTCAAACGCAGGTCCAAGTCCGTTCGAATTCATAATTGTTACGATAGGAACAAGAATAAGAGCAATTACCATAATGATTCCTTGCACGAAGTCTGTCCAACTTACCGCTAAGAAACCACCAAATAATGTGTAAGCCACGACAACTGCTGCGACAATGAATAATCCAACATGATAGTTCATACCAAATGAATTTTCAAATAATACAGCACCTGAAACTAGTCCTGAAGCTACATAAAAAGTGAAGAAAATCATAATAACAAGTCCGGATACTAAGCGTAGCATATGAGATTTGTCGTGGAAACGGTGTTCCAAAAATTCTGGGATAGTAATAGAGTTGTTTGCCATTTCAGAGTAGGTACGTAAGCGAGGAGCGACATAAAGCCAGTTTGCGTATGCGCCTAGTGTTAGGCCGAGCGCAATCCAACTACTACTTAATCCAACGCTAAACATTGCACCGGGTAATCCCATTAAAAGCCAACCACTCATATCGGATGCTCCAGCACTTAATGCTGTTACTGCGGGGCCTAGTGTACGCCCGCCAAGCATATAATCTGTTAAGTTGGACGTTCGTTTGTAGGCGAAATAGCCGATTACTAACATCCCGAGCATGTAAATAGAGATAGAAGTTAAAGTTAACATCTGCGTACTCATGTAGTTCCCCTTCCTTTTGTCATGTCTTTTGATGCGTTATGCATATTTATAATCTATCATGATTATTCTGAAAAATCCATACAGAAATACGAATTTTCAGAAATGTAAGCGTTTTTTGACATCGTTTTACTTTTTAAATATATAAATTTCAGACGAAAAAACCTTAATTTTAATAGAGTATTTATTATATTTACATAAAAACACGTTGTTTTGTCAATATAATATTGAAAGAAGGGAGAAATATTTTTTTGAAAAAAGTATTGACTTGTGAAAAAAATTAGGTCTATAATGAGTGCAACTTAAAAAAATGCAAGCGTTGATGAAGAAGAGTACACATGATGAACATGTCAGAGAGCTGATGGTTGGTGCGAATCAGTATGGGATTGATGTGGAATGGGCTTCGGAGCTTCCAAACCGAAACGAAAGAAGTAGGCTTTGGCGACATGATCTCATCGATACAAGAGACACGTATTATTTTTTGATACGGCAAAGTGCGTTACATTCGTAACGAATTAAGGTGGCACCACGGGAGTACCCGTCCTTTCTATAGGATGAGTACTCCCTTTTTGTGTACAAAAAATTAAATATGTTAAATCGTTTAAGTAAGAAGAGTACGTATATTGGAGACGTTTCAGAGAGTCGGGGACAGGTGGGAGCCCGGTGCGGTGCCATATACGGAATGGGCTTACGAGAGGTATGCTGAACAATTATTTTCAGTAGGCAACCCGGGTTCCGCCGTTACAAGGATAAGGTATATATTTTGTACCTGAATAAAGCGGGATGTTTTTGCGTCCAACCTGAGGTGGTACCACGGTAAATTTATCGTCCTCTACATATTTCGATATGTAGGGGACTTTTTTATTTTTCAGAGTGAGGTGAAAGGCATGATGACAAAAGAGGAATTTATGAAGCAAAAAGAACAAAGAAACACATTTTTAGTAATTGCTGAAGAAGAAGGAGATAGCATTACGCCAATTTCTTTATATAGACGTATGAAGGGAAAGAAAAAGTTTTTATTAGAAAGTTCGCAGCTTCATCAAGATAAAGGGCGCTATTCTTACTTAGGGTGTAATCCTTATGGAGAAGTGAAAAGCGTTGGTATAGAAGTAGAGCGAATGATGTATGGGAAAAAAGAAAAGCTGCAGGGTAACGTACTGCAAATGCTAGAAGAGGTAATCGCACCAGCGCAAGTAGACAGTCCATTTCCGTTTTGCGGGGGAGCAGTTGGATATATTGGCTATGACGTCATTCGGCAGTATGAAAACATTGGAGCAGATTTACACGATCCATTAAATATTCCAGAAGTACACCTTTTACTATATCGTGAGTTTACCGTTTACGATCATTTACGCCAAAAGTTGTCATTTGTATATGTATGCAGGGAAGACGATTCAGCTTCTTATGAAGAAGTATACGAAAGATTGCAAGTATACAAAGAGGAAGTGCTAAAGGGAGAAGAAGCGGAAGTAAATGAAATACAATCAATATTATCATTCACTTCTTCAATAACTGAAAAAGAATTTTGTGAAATGGTAGAAACAGCGAAAGAATACATTCGGGCCGGAGATATTTTCCAAGTTGTATTATCCCAGCGTTTGCAAAGTGAATGTATTGGAGATCCATTTGCATTATACCGGAAACTTCGAATTGCAAATCCATCACCATATATGTTCTATATCGATTTTCAAGATTATGTTGTACTTGGCTCTTCGCCGGAAAGTTTGTTATCAGTAAGAGAGGATAAAGTGATGACAAACCCAATTGCTGGTACGAGGCCGAGAGGGAAAACGAAGCAGGAAGATGAGGAAATCGAAAAAGAACTGTTAGGAAATGAGAAAGAGCGAGCAGAGCATATGATGCTTGTGGACCTAGGACGAAATGATATTGGCAGAGTAAGTGAAATTGGCTCTGTGACGATAGATAAATATATGAAAGTAGAAAAATACTCTCACGTTATGCACATTGTATCTGAAGTTTACGGAACATTGCGAAAACAAACGAGTGGATTTGATGCATTAGCGTATTGTTTACCAGCTGGTACAGTATCAGGTGCTCCGAAAATAAGGGCGATGGAAATTATTAATACGTTAGAGCATGAAAAAAGAAATGTATATGCCGGAGCGGTTGGATATATTTCATTCTCAGGAAACCTTGATATGGCGCTAGCAATTCGAACGATGGTTGTAAAAGACGAGAAAGCGTACGTTCAGGCAGGAGCGGGTATCGTCTACGATTCAGACCCGGTTGCTGAATATGAAGAAACATTAAATAAAGCGAGAGCGCTTTTGGAGGTTATGAAATGATTGTACTTATCGATAATTATGATTCGTTCACATATAACTTGTATCAACTATTAGGCGAGTACGAGAAAGAAATTGTTGTCGTAAGAAATGATCAAATAACAATTGAACAATTAGAGGAGATGAAGCCGAAAGGAATTGTGCTCTCGCCAGGACCTGGGAAACCAGAAGATGCTGGAATTTGTATCGATGTTATTCGTCATTTTTATAAGAACGTTCCCATCTTAGGAATTTGCCTTGGCCATCAAGCAATCATATCCGCATTTGGAGGAGAAATTGTTAGAGCAGAGCGCATTAAACACGGAAAAACATCGCGTGTGAAACATAACGGAACGTCAATCTTTTCGTACGTAACGCAGCCGCTAACAGCAATGCGTTACCATTCACTCGTCGCGATGCAAAATAGTTTGCCGCAGTGTTTTGACATACTTGCGACAGCGATGGATGACGGAGAAATCATGGCAGTTCGTCACAACTATTATCCGCTCTTCGGATTACAGTTTCACCCAGAATCAATTGCAACAGAAGAAGGCGGAAAGTTAATACGTGCCTTTTTAGCAGAAGTGAAAGAGGAGGAGAGAGTATGAACAGTTATCTTCGAAAATTAGTAGAGGGACAACATTTAACAGAAGAAGAAATGTATGAAGCGGGACTTCTTTTATTAAGTGACAACTTATTGGAAAGTGAAGTTGCAGCTTTCTTAGTATTGCTGAAAGCGAAAGGCGAAACAGCAGAAGAAATATACGGTCTCGTTCGTGCTCTTCGCGAAAAGGCATTACCGTTTTCAAATCATATAAAAGGCGCGATGGACAATTGCGGAACGGGTGGTGACGGTGCGCAAACATTCAATATTAGTACAACATCGGCATTTGTACTTGCCGGAGCTGGTGTAAAGGTTGCGAAACATGGAAACCGCGCTGTTTCTAGTAAAACAGGAAGTGCTGATTTATTAGAAGAACTCGGTGTAAACATAAGCTGTACGCCGGGTGAGATTGATTATTTATTAGAGAATGTAGGTATTGCCTTCTTATTCGCACCAGCGATGCATCCAGCATTAAGACGCATTATGAAAATAAGAAAAGAATTAAACGTTCCGACGATCTTTAACTTAATTGGACCGTTGACGAATCCGGTTAATTTAGAAACACAATTTGTCGGTATTTATAAGCGAGATATGTTATTGCCAGTAGCGGAAGTATTGCAGAAACTTGGCAGAAAACAAGCGCTCGTCGTAAACGGAAGTGGCTTTTTAGATGAAGCATCATTACAGGGAGAAAATCATGTCGTCGTTTTAAAAGATAATGAAATAGTAGAAATGAGTATTGATCCAGAAAAGTATGGTTTTTCAAGAGTGAAAAATGAAGAAATTAGAGGTGGGAATTCAAAAGAAAATGCAAAGATTACACTCGGAGTATTAAGCGGAGAAAAGAGTGTCTATCGCGATACTGTTTTATTAAATGCAGGTCTAGCCCTTTTCGCAAATGGAAGAGCAGAAACGATTGAAGAAGGAATTACACTAGCAACGCATAGCATTGACTCTGGAAAAGCATTAGCAAAACTAAACTTATTAATTGCAGCAAGCCATGAAAAATTAGAAAGGGTGAATTAAAATGGGGACGATTTTAGACAAAATTGTAGAGCAAAAGAAAGTAGAAGTTGCGGAGTTATATGAAACATATTCACCAGTGAAAGAAAAAAGGAAAACACACTCACTTGTAAAAGCTTTAGAGCAGTTTACTGTAATAGCAGAGGTAAAGCGAGCGTCTCCATCAAAAGGCGATATTAATTTACACGTTGATGTGCCAAAACAAGTGAAAACATATGAAGAATGCGGTGCTGGAGCAGTTTCGGTTTTAACAGACGGTCAATTTTTTAAAGGGTCGTTTCACGACTTAGAAACGGCAAGAGCAGAAAGTAACATTCCGCTTTTATGTAAAGATTTTATAATCAATAAAATCCAAATTGATAGAGCGTATGAAGCAGGAGCAGATCTTATTTTATTAATTGTTGCAGCATTGTCAAAAGAGAAATTAAACGAGCTTTATAACTACGTGCTAGAAAAAGGATTAGAAGCGATTGTTGAAGTTCATGATGAACAGGAATTAGAAATTGCAATCCGATTAAATCCGCACGTTATCGGTATTAACAACCGTAATTTAAAAACATTTGAAGTAGATTTAAGCCAAACTGAAAAGCTCGGAAAACGACTGAATGAGGAAAACCTACTTTGGATTAGTGAAAGCGGCATTCATTCAAAAGAAGATATCATTCGCGTCAAACGAGCTGGTGCAAAAGGTGTATTAGTTGGAGAAGCACTTATGACATCATCTTCTATAAGTAATTTTTTTGAAGACTGTAAGGTGAGCATATGAAAGTGAAGATTTGCGGCATCACTGATATGGAAACAGCAAAAAGAGCGTGTGAATACGGAGCAGATGCAATCGGATTTGTTTTTGCAGAAAGTAAGCGGAAAATCACCCCAGGGCTAGCGAAAGAAATTATTGGGGAAATTCCAGTCCACGTTTTCAAGGTAGGTGTTTTCGTAAATGAATCAGTCGAAGTGATCCAGAAAATTGCAGAGGAGTGCGGGTTAACGCATGTGCAACTACATGGGGATGAAGACAATCATCAAATTAGGAGATTGAATATTCCGTCTATAAAAGCGGTAGGAGTAGCTTTAGAGAAAGATATTGAATATACGAAAAAATACGATACAGATTATCTGTTATTTGATAGCCCGAAAGAAAAGTTCCACGGAGGAAACGGAAAGACATTCTCATGGGAGTTACTCGCACATATGCCAAACGAGTTGCGAGAGAAAACGATATTAGCTGGCGGATTAAACATCCTTAATATAGAAGAAGCAATTCGAACCGTTCAGCCATATATGATCGATGTGAGCAGCGGAGTAGAGACAGAAGGAAAGAAAGATCTAAAGAAAATAAAACAATTTATTAAAAAAGCGAAGGAGTGTTCAAAATGAACTACGCATATCCAGATGAAAAAGGTCATTACGGTATATACGGAGGACGATACGTTCCAGAAACGTTAATGCAATCCGTATTAGAATTAGAAGAAGCATATAAAGAAGCGATGCAAGATGAAGCGTTTCAAAAGGAATTAGATCATTATTTACAAACGTATGTTGGAAGAGAAACACCGCTTTATTTCGCTGGAAATATGACGAAGTATTGCGGCGGAGCAAAAATCTATTTGAAACGTGAAGATTTGAACCATACGGGAGCTCATAAAATTAACAATACAATCGGTCAGGCACTTCTTGCGGTAAGAATGGGTAAGAAGAAAGTTGTCGCTGAAACAGGAGCAGGACAACACGGAGTTGCAACAGCTACTGTATGTGCACTTTTCGGTTTAGAATGCGTCATCTTCATGGGAGAAGAAGATGTGAGACGACAAAAATTAAACGTGTTCCGAATGGAATTACTCGGAGCGAAAGTAGAAAGCGTTGCGGCAGGTAGCGGCACATTAAAAGATGCAGTAAACGAGGCGCTTCGTTACTGGGTTTCACATGTACACGATACGCACTACATTATGGGATCAGTTCTCGGGCCACATCCATTCCCGCAAATTGTTCGTGATTTCCAAAGTGTAATTGGGAAAGAAACGAAAAAGCAATACGAAGCGTTAGAAGGAAAATTACCAGAAGCAGTCGTTGCTTGTATTGGCGGTGGTAGTAACGCAATGGGAATGTTTTATCCGTTCGTACACGATGAAGAAGTTGCTCTTTACGGTGTTGAAGCAGCTGGAAAAGGTGTTCACACAGAAAAGCACGCAGCCACTTTAACGAAAGGAAGTGTCGGTGTTTTACACGGATCGATGATGTACCTTCTGCAAAATGAAGAAGGGCAAATTCAAGAAGCGCACTCTATTTCGGCAGGGCTGGATTACCCAGGTGTTGGGCCAGAACATAGCTTGCTAAAAGATATTGGCCGCGTTTCTTATCATTCCATTACAGATGAAGAAGCGTTAGAAGCATTTCAATTATTAACGAAAAAAGAAGGGATTATCCCGGCATTAGAAAGTTCACATGCTGTTGCATACGCTTTAAAACTAGCGCCGCAAATGAAGAAAGACGAAGGACTTGTCATTTGTTTATCCGGCCGCGGTGATAAAGATGTAGAGAGTATAAAACGTTATATGGAAGAGGTGTAAAAAATGGGAGTAGAAAAAATTATAGCAGCGTTTGAAAATGGCAAGAAAGCATTTATTCCGTATGTAATGGGCGGAGATGGTGGACTTGAAAAGTTAAAAGAAAGAATTCGTTTTCTTGATGAAGCAGGAGCAAGCATCGTTGAAATTGGTATCCCATTTTCAGATCCAGTCGCAGACGGTCCAACTATTCAAAGGGCAGGAAAAAGAGCATTAGATAGCGGTGTAACATTGAAAGGTATTTTTCAAGCATTAATAGAGGTGAGGCAAGAAGTTCAAATTCCATTTGTACTTATGACATATTTAAATCCAGTACTCGCATTCGGAAAGGAACGTTTCATTGAGAGCTGTCTTGAAGCAGGGGTGGACGGTATTATCGTTCCGGACTTACCGTATGAAGAACAAGACATTATTGCACCGCTCCTTCGCGTGGCGAATATCGCTTTAATTCCACTCGTTACCGTAACGAGCCCTATTGAACGAATCGAAAAAATTACGAGTGAATCACAAGGATTCGTCTACGCCGTTACAGTAGCGGGCGTAACGGGAGTACGTCAAAACTTTAAAGATGAGATTCGTAGTTACTTAGAAAAAGTAAAAGAACACGTCCACTTACCAGTAGTCGCAGGATTCGGTATTTCAACACGAGAACAAATTGAAGAAATGATTACAATATGTGACGGCGTTGTCGTTGGAAGTAAAGTCATTGAGCTGTTAGAAAATGAAAAGCGAGAAGAAATTTGTGAGTTAATACATGCAGTAAAAGAAACAGAAGAGGCTTAAGTCTCTTCTGTTTCTTTTGTGTAATAAATGTTAAAATATACAGAAAATACTTATAACTTAGAGGGTGAGAAGGCATGCTAAGACGTAAACTATTATATCTTCTTTTAACTGTACCATTATACGCTTGGCTCATTAGCATGACGAAAATAGAGTTGATGGCTCTGTTTTTAGGATATGTATTCATCTTTTCTCAATTAAATCGAATACAAGAGCAATCTATTTTAGAAATATGTATATTTTCGGTTAGTATAGAACTATTTAGTATCGTTTCGATTGTATTATTAAGTGAATTATTCCAATGTATCCATTCATTTGGATTAATAAAACTTGGGAATATTGTATTGCAAGTAATATGTGCTTATATTGTGTTTGTTGTACTAGAAAAAATGATTGGACAGCAGACGGTTTTTCAGGATAAAAGATAAAATATTAGTTATTCAAAAAAGGAGCCAAGCGGCTCCTTTTTTAAATCTGTTATAAAAATAATTGAAAATCATAACATCTGTTATATAATAGTTAAAAATTGCAATTTTTACGAAAAGAGATGATAGCATGGCCATATTGTTGGCACTTATCCCGATTATGATGATTTTTATTTGTTTGTTTTTGTTTAAACAAACGTCATTAAGAGCCTCATTAATCTCTTATGCCGTTTCTGTCGGAATCGTTTTACTCTCGCCAACGTTTCAATTAGGGATAAGTGAAACTGTACACGCAACAATTAAAGGGTGGTTAATTTGTTTTATTGTCGGATACGTTTTATTTTTCGGTATTTTTTTATTTCACCTCATGAACAAAATGGGATACATCGATCAAGTAGCACGATTTCTAGAACAAGTCACGCGCGATCGATTATTGCAAATGCTTCTTATGTGTTTTGGTATTTGTCCACTTATTGAATCAGTGAGTGGATTCGGAATTGGTTTTATGGTCGCAACACCTATTTTTCTTTCGCTCGGTTATAAACCGTTTCAAGCTGTGCTACTATCGTTTATCGGTTTACTTGCAAGTTCATGGGGCGCGATGGCAACGGGTACGATTATCGGTTCTCAGCTTATTAACATGCCGCTCACAACTCTTGGTACAAATACAGCATTATTAAGCATCCCGATTTTCGCATACTTTATCATCCTTTCTTTATACGTTGTCGGTGGCTGGCAGGCAGTTATAGAAAAGTGGAAGGAAGGGATAGGATTCTTTCTATTATTTTCTCTCGGAATCTATCTTTCTAACGCATACGTAAGTGTTGAACTAGCAGGGATATTAAGTTCTATCGTTACAATTACATTTGGCTTTCTTATCATTAAATTAAAAGGGAAAAGTGAGCAAAACTTTATAACAGAACATGCTGCGGCTGTAGAGAGAGAAGTATCTATTATAAAAATTATTAGCCCTTATATATTCTTAACAGTTTGTATTTTACTTTCTCGCCTCGTTCCAGCATTACATGATTTTCTTAGGTCATATGCAGTTCTCGATTTAAAATCATATTCTTACAAACTAGAGTTACTATATTCACCAGGATTTTGGCTCGCTATAACTTGTTTATTTACAATTATTTTCTTCCGCATTCCATCAAATATTATTAAACAATCACTCTCACAAACGATAAAACAATGGATTCCTTTTGCTATTACAACGACAATGTTTATCGCAATTTCAGAACTAATGGGTGCATCTGGTATGCATTCATTACTCGCAAAAACAGCTGGTGAAACATTTGGTACGTTTTTCGTTTTCGTTGCCCCGTTTATTGGGGGAATCGGCGGCTTTTTAACAGGTAGTAACGCAGGATCAAATGCGATGTTTATAAAGCTACAAATGCAAACAGCCCAAAACGTAGCACTTCCGTGGCAATATGTCACAACACTCCAAAACACCGCATCATCAGTAGCGACAATCGCTTGTCCATCACGAATTACACTAGGTGCGTATTTATGTAATATCCCGTATCGTGAAAATGAACTATTAAAGAAGACGACGTTAATGATCTTTGGTGCGGTGTTACTTGTAGTGGTAGAGGTTATTGTTTGGTATATGTTGAGAAATTAAAAATCCTCCTAGCATAGGAGGATTTTTTTTATGATTGGATAATGTTTTAAATATGAAAAGCTTCTACTAAATGAATAGGAGATGAAATGTATGCCCCTAAAAAACTACGGTGTATTAAAAGGTACAGTTATACAGTCAAAGATTGGAAAAGGGAACACACCTCATTATCAAGTTCATTTACAAGGCGAAGCAGAAGTAGATTATCGTATTGCAATTAACGTAAAGTCGCAAAGTTATCCGTCAGAAGTTTTATATTTTGCAAGCGAACATATTGATTTAGAAGCTATTCACATTTTACCAACATTACCGTTTGGGTTTACAGAAGTGAAAAACAATGAGCCGAAAGTAGCTTTAGATTATGTAAGAGGTAATTTATTTGATTCAAAGCAAATGATTCCTTTACCTGCTGAAAAATCGGGATCTGATAATGATTTAAATGAGAAAATAGAACGTTATATAAAACGAGCAATAGATGAGAAAGCAATTATTTATGCGTTTGGTGAAAGGTGGGGACCAGAAGAAAAGGTTCCGGATTCGTATTTTCATTTTACACCTGGAAACGGTATACACGATATTCATATGAATCAAGGGAATGTAGAGAAATGGCAAGGTGATGATGGCAAATGGCAAGACGGTGGGATATTGATTCACTTTGAGAAGAAGGAAGAGTGGATTGGTATTTTTCTTGCCTTTCAGTCACAGTCATGGTGTACGGATGAAGAGGGGCATGCTCGTGTGCCGGTTGAGCATTGTGATTATAAGAGAAATAATTGATGAGAAGAGGACGTTCAAAACGAACGTCCTCCTCTCATTTTATAAAACACAAAACTCACAAGTGTAGAAATACAAGAGAAAAGAAGCGCCACACTAGAAAACGCAATGAGATACATATTATACTTCATCATTTTTCCGATTAGTTGGTTACTATCGTACTGAAAAAGTCCTGCAATTATATTGAATAAAAATAACATGATAAACATGACGATAACACCGTCTATTGATCCTTTAATGTCTGGTTTACTTAAAGCGATATGTGCAGAAATACAAATGGCGATAAATAAAAATAACCAAAATGAAGGATTTAATAAATTGTTAAATGTAAATAAGCTTTTCAATAATACAAACGTCGATAGTAGCATGTTTTGGATCATGTCTAAGTTAATAGAAGTCGATGCAACAGTTTTTTCCAGATTCGTATTAAATAAATAATATGACTCTGGTACGAAATAGCGCATTAAAAGTATTAAGGCAGTAATACCAGAAATAATAGGACCGATGCCGATAAAGAAATTACCGATCCGTTGATATACGCTTTTTTGATTGTATTGATGTTGGACGTAACCTAAAGCTCCTTGACTTGTATCTGTCGGGAAGAACTGAGTTGCTACAATTTTATGGCGGAATAATAGACACATAATTGCATGTCCAAGTTCATGAACGGGAACACCGATCCATGCAGTTAAAAGAAATCCCTTCCTACCAAAAGCTCTCGACCAATACGTTCGTGTGAGAGATTCTAAATAACCTAATATAAATCCAATTACAATGATGACACCAATTAAAGAAAATAATTGGATCACACTTGTAAGGAGTGTTTGAAAAATCGAGTTTACAAATTCCACTGTCTTCATCCAATCTGTTTAAAGTTTCACTTTATTTGCTCTGTTTCATAATACCATTATTTTTCTATAATACTAGCACACATAGTTTCGTTTAAAAGAAGGATTTCATATTCTTTTTCTTGTAGTCATGTTTTATGTACAAAGTCATATATTGAATTTGTAACACCCTATAAGGTATATGCTTAAGGAGGGATGAGAGAATGAAATGTCCGGCATGTCATACTGAAAATGCAGCGGAAGCAAGGTTTTGTGGGAATTGTGGACATTCGTTAACGGAAGAAGTGGTAGCAAGTGGTGCACAGGAAGAAGGACAGCAACAAGCGCGCGCAGCACAAGTAAAGGAAAGCCGTCCGAATGAAACGGTAGAGCAAGCGAAACAATTTGCAAGTGGCTATTTTCAGTTCTTTAAAAATGCTTTTAAATCACCATCGGCCATTATGGAAAGTGGAAATATTGAAGTGCGAAATGGAATTGTAAGTCTTGTGCTTATTTGCTTTTTAGGAGCATGTATTTTTTATAGAATGATGAGCGCAGCGGCGACTGTTACAAGGACATTAGTGCCAGATATAGCTACTCCTACTTTCTTTGGAGAATCTGTAATAGTCTTTTTCTTTTTATTAATTTTAACTTTATTTGTCGGATTTATTATTTTTGTAAGTGGTAAGATGATGAAATCATCTTTTTCTTTTCTTGAAGCATTCGGTATATGGGGGACGATAGCGACGCCAGCTATTGCTATACTAGTTCTTTCTTTTCTATTTAGTTTCCTATTGATCTTTTTTTTACCAATCTTATTAGGGCTGGCTACAACGTATATGGGAATTAGTATAATTGTAGCTATATTAAAACTAGACAACGGCGGAGTAGATCCTGTTTACACACTTATTATCGCAAATGTTTTAATCGGAATTGCAACGTTTATCGTGTTTTGGTCTTACATTAAAACGATAATCCAAACCTTTATCGGGGGATTAACAGGCTTCTAACGAAAAGGTGGTTGAATGGATGAATGTATGTACAAAATGCGGAGCTCAGTATGAAGATGGAGTGCAATTTTGCCAAAACTGCGGGATGAAGAGGGAAAGTCTTGTAGTAAAGAAGAGAATGAGCGGCGGTACAAAAGTTGGCATTACACTCTTAACATTACTTGTTATAGTAATTTTTGGATTGTATTTGTATGGATCATCGTATTATAAGCAGACGGCACAAGTAGACCGAATGATTACTATTTTACAAGAGAGGGACGGGGAGAAATTAGCTGAGATCATCACGGCAGATGATCCAACCGTTATTGTAACGAGAGAGGGTTTAACGCCTCTATTTTCATATATAAAAGAAAATCCATCTTACGTGAATGAATTGAAAGAATATTTGAGGCAAGGTGAAAAACAAGGGGATGGAATAGAAAGAGCAGATTTTTCTTTAACGAAAGATGGGAAACATTTCTTTTTATTTGATCGGTATAAATTGAAAGCAAAGACGTATTATACGACTCTGCTTACAAATGAAAAAGGTACATCTTTAAAATTGAACGGAAAAGAAATTGATAAGACAAATGACAAAAAGTTTGAGAAGCAATATGGACCGTTTCTTCCTGGAACTCAAGTATTTAAATCTGAATATAAAAATGACTATGTAAAACTATCACGTGAGGAAAAGGTTGTACTTATGAAACAAAGTCAAAATAATGTAACGGTAGATTTAACGTTGCAAGGGCAATATATTACAGTTCAAACGAATGCGTCTGGTGCAACATTGTACGTGAATCAAAAGCCAGTTACTGCGTTGACTGGAGAAGAAATTACGTGGGGACCGATAGCGACTGATGGAAGTGCGGCGATTTATTTAGAACGAAATGGAGAAAACGGAAGGGAAACGACAAAGGTAGAAACGGTAACGGCACTTTCGGCTTATAATCTTCCATTTCAAAAGAAAAGTGTAGAAAAAACAGTTGTTTACAATGTTACTCCGCCTACGACTCATTATGTATATAATGGTTTCATCTTCCCTGATAGTGATATTCGAAAATTAACGAGTACGGACTTAACATATTTATCGAAAGAACAATTGAAAATAGCAAGAAACGAAGTATACGCAAGGCATGGACATATGTTTCAAACGAAAGATATGCAAGCGTATTTTTCAAAACAGTCTTGGTATAGAGAAAATCCGTATTTTACAGGAAAGCTAACAGATATTGAAACTTATAATGTTGAATTGATCAAATCAAGAGAATAAACACGTGAAAAAGGTACAGTGCATAGCTGTACCTTTTCTATGGTTATTTAGCTGGACCAGGATCCCTTGAGAAAAAGATATGAAAGAGGAATGTGACTTTGCTTGCTCCTCCTGATGTACTTGCTTGCACATCAGATAAAGAACTAGACGTTAAAGCAGCTTCAGAACGAGGGGGAACGACTATTTTGAGTGCATCATCTGATTCGGATGATATAGTAACCGTTATTGTATCCTCAGAAAAGTTCACAATTTTTACAGTACCAACTGGGAAGATGGATTTGCGAGCGTGTGAGGCAGAAGCAAAGCGAGTTGATTTCCAAATAGTTTGTGAGAAAGTGTCATTATCAGATAACCAAGCACGTGCACTGTATAAAGTTACACTAACGGTAAATTCCTGTTCAAGCGGGAGGGCGGGTCTCGGTTCTATCGGTTCCTCTGGAAGCTGGACGAGAAGGCCGGCGCACATGTATGTTTCACCTACTTTCAATAGTTGCTGTTATAGCATATTAAACATCTTGTTTATAAGACACGACGGATACCTATTCATGCATAGGTTTGTGCACCAAATTTGTAGATAGAATTCTATTTCTTTACAATGGAAGTAGGTGTTATTTCTATAAAATATGGAAATCGTAAAGAGTATGTAAAAAAGAAGGAGTGGTAAAATGAACTATGTCATTATTGGCGGAGATGCAGCAGGTATGAGTGCAGCAATGCAAATTGTTAGAAACGATGAAACTGCAAATGTTGTAACGTTAGAAAAAGGTGAAATCTATTCATACGCTCAGTGCGGATTACCGTATGTGATTAGTGGTGTTATTGCTTCTACTGAAAAGTTAATTGCACGCGATGTAAAGACGTTTCGTGATAAATATGGAATTGATGCGAAAGTACGTCATGAAGTAACGAAAGTAGATACGGAAAAGAAAATGGTGTACGCAGAGCATACGGAGACGAAAGATGTTTTTGAATTTCCGTATGACCGTTTATTAATTGCGACTGGAGTGCGTCCTGTTATGCCAGAATGGGAAGGGCGAGATTTGCAAGGCGTTCATCTTTTAAAAACAATTCCGGATGCTGAGCGCATATTAAAAACGCTAGAAACGAATAAAGTTGAGGCTGTAACTATTATTGGCGGCGGTGCAATTGGACTAGAGATGGCAGAAACATTCGTCGAACTTGGTAAGAAAGTAAGAATGATTGAGCGAAACGATCATATTGGCACAATTTATGATGCCGATATGGCGGAATATATACATAAAGAAGCAGATAAACATAATATTGAAATTTTAACGAATGAAAATGTAAAAGCGTTTAAAGGAAAAGAAAGAGTAGAACAACTGGAGACGGATAAAGGGACGTATAAAACTGATCTCGTTTTAGTATCTGTCGGTGTACAGTCAAATACTGATTTTCTTGAGGGGACAAATATACGTAAAAACCATAAAGGTGCAATTGAAGTAAATGCTTATATGCAAACGAATGTGAAAGACGTATACGCTGCTGGTGATTGTGCAACGCATTACCATGTTATAAAGGAAACTCATGACCATATCCCGCTCGGAACGACTGCGAATAAACAAGGGCGACTTGCCGGACTCAATATGGTTGATAAACGAAGAGCATTTAAAGGTACGTTAGGTACGGGCATTATTAAATTTATGAATCTGACGCTCGCAAGAACAGGCTTAAATGAAAAAGAAGCGAAAGGGCTAAACATCCCGTATAAGACGGTCAAAGTAGATTCAACAAATATGGCAGGCTATTACCCGAGTACTTCGCCACTTCACTTGAAATTACTATATCACGCCGATACGAAACAATTATTAGGCGGTCAAGTAATTGGAGAAGAGGGCGTAGATAAACGTATTGATGTTATCGCGATGGCACTTTTCAATAAAATGAGTATTCACGATTTAGAAGATGTCGACTTAAGTTACGCACCACCATATAACAGCGTTTGGGATCCAATTCAACAAGCAGCAAGGAGAGCGGAATAGCACTTTTTTAAGTGCTATTTTTTTTGCAAAGGTAGGTAAACTTTTTTAGCGAATAATAAAGAGGGAGAAACAGTTACATATAGGGAAGGGGATTATTAAAAATGTTTGTAACACTTCAAACAGTTCAAGAATCAGAAAAAGAAATATTACGTAATTTGTACGCACTATATCTTCATGACCTCTCTACATTCACTCCTAATATAAAGATTGGGGCAAATGGATTTTTTGAATACGAAGATTTGCATATGTTTTGGGTAAATGATGGAATCACTCCGTATTTTATTAAAAGTGATACTGATATCGTAGGATTTTTATTACTATTGGAACGCCCGTTTTTGAAGAAGGAAAACGACTTTGGTATAAATGACATTTTCATATTGAATCAGTACAAAGGAAAAGGAATCGGTAAACAAGTTATTGAGAATGTATTAAAAGAGAAAAGAGGGCAATATTTCGTTATCGAACTTGTGAAAAATATACCAGCAGTTTCTTTTTGGAAGAAAGTATATAGGGAGCTAAACATCGAATTTGATGAGAAAACACAGTTAATCGATGATGAAGAATGTCTCGTTCAAACGTTTAAAATATAATAAAATCGGTGCCCCTAGTAGATTACTTTGAAATTTAACTTTATCCCGCTATTTGCGGGCAGTAAGAGCCCGATTAGTGAGGGCTGATAATCAGTGGGGGATGAAGAAAACCTCCACTAATTAAAGTTTCACTTTATTTCGAATATACCGTTCACCCTTGAAAACATAGTACGTATCGCTTATATTGTCATATAGTATTTATTTTTTAATAAAGCAATGAACGAACCAGGGGGCACAGTATGGCAATTAACATGAATACAATCGAAGAATGGATTGCTGAATCAAATGCAAGAAACGAAGAAGACTTAGGAAACGTTGTTGAAGAGATGAAAGAAGTATGTGTCGGACTTGATAACGCGACATTAATTTATACGAAAAACGTATTTTGTTTCGGTAAGAAAGTAGAAGTATTCTTCTTCTTCCAAGATCACGTCGTTATCGGAGAAGAGAAGGAAGAGTATATTGAGATTGAAAAATTAAAGTATGATGACATTACAAATAGCAACTTAAAAACAAATGACAAAAATACAACGTTAGAACTAAAGTTTTCTAACGGGAAAGCTATTAATTTAGATAGTCTAAATGATAACTACGGTACGAAAAACTGGTTATTTGCAAGACAAATTAAGAGTATTTTTAAAGTAATCTAGTAAAAAAGGCAGACCTTGAAAGGTCTGCTTTTTTACTTATTTCCTATTAAATAAAGGCACCCTCTTTCTTCGTAACATTTCACGCTTGTAAATCCCGTCTCATAAAAAAGGTTTACTAATTCTTCGGTCGTCTTAAATTTATCCATATGATATTGGATTTTGAAAGTTTCAGCGACTAGTAAAAAGGATCCATTCGGTTTTAAGACGCGAAATACTTCTTTCATATCATTCTCAACATCAGGCCAAAAGTAGTGGGTTTGAAAAGCGGTAATGAGATCAAAGAAGTCCGGATGATATGGAATAGAGGAGACGCTTGCTTGATGAATAATTACTTTCGCTGCTTTGACATCCTTCATATTTGCTTTCTTTGAGTTTTCAACAGCTTGATTGGAGTAGTCGATCCCGTATATTTTCCCAAGCGGAGTTCGTTTTGAAAGAGTCTGTATGGTTTTACCACCTCCACAACCAATATCTAAAATAACTGCATTTTCACGTATATGTATTTTTTGTAAAGCCCAATTTGTTAGTCTCGTATGCGCAGCATTCATAATGCAAAGCATAGAGGAACCAATTGTCCCGTGAGGATTTTTCGCTTGCTCGATTAACCTTTGTAAAATACTCAATTCAAACTCTCCTTTTATATAAGAATATGTATTTATTTCGCTTTTAATAATTTAACTCCTTTAAAAAAAGCACGCCATTAATCGGCGTGCTTCTAATTATGCAAGGACCCTTTTAGCCAATTTCGCGCCCTGTAAGCCCCAACCGGAATTTGAATGAGTGAAGTTTCATTTCCGGCATCAATCCCGTACAATTGATCGCATGAATTTGTATCAAAACTTAGTAACGGATGCCCGCCCATCCCCATAGCGGTCGCAGCTAAAACGAGTTTATGAACGAGCATGCCAGCTTCCATTTGATGAATGCGATATCCTCTATAACCTAATTTATTTTTATAGTAATCTTTATTTCCGATTACATGTAGACAAAGTGGTACTTGAAAAAGGTTTACGTTATCCATCGTCATACTGGATTGCAGAGAATAACGAAGGTCTCCGTACCGAATTGGCTGTATGGAATGTGTCCTACTGTTATAAGCGTAAGCGCCGTTTTCTATGTCTTTTACGTTATAAAAACATCCATATAGTGAGACTCGTGCGTTTTCATTTAAATATTTGCCATCAAGGTCGTTGTAATAAGGGAAGGAGAGGCTCGCTGCTTGTAGTAGAGTAGCGAGCTCGGCTGCATCCCATTTCGTTAAAATGAAGTCAGAATCAGGTGAATATCGTTTTTTACAAAGTTGTAAAAAATCATATGATAAACGTTCCACTTTAGGTAGCTGCATAGCGTGTGCACTATATTGTTGTCGTTCTTCACGGGTAAATGTTTGGAAGTGTTCTGTCGATTCAATCATAGAAGCCGCATTTATTTTTTTTATCATCGGATATTCATCTACATATTTTGAGCGAACGAAATGCTCATGTGTTAACGGCGGGATTTGCTGCAACAAGTCATGAGAAGTAATAGTTTTATTTTCGTGATGATCATCATGAAACCAATCTGTATTCGGTTCTGTACTTAAAGGAATAACAGCATACACACTTTCTTCACCTTCTGACAGTCCAAGTAAATGATTCATTGCCCGATCTAGAAACTGAAAATATACACCATTTGTATAACCAAATTGTTTTGCGCATTCAAGTAATTGACCGATGAGAACACCGCTATCTAATCCTTGAAGACGATACGAAAAGTTATTGTATTTAAAGAAGTTTTTCCAAAACATAGTGGATACAAATGCAGCACCAGAACAAGAATGTATGTTACAACGATTGCCGAGTGCTTCTGTAAGATAAGAATCGAAATTTCCTTCGCGAAGTAAGATAAGACGGTGATGCGCGGCGTCGTAATGGTAAATGCCGTCTGGATAATGATCAATTTTTAAATACATATATAATTCATTCGGATATAAAGCACCCCCAGAAGGGATGAATCTTCGAAATAGAGTCGTTGTTTTATTATTTTCTAGGTTAGTAGTAGGCTGACATAATTGTGTTAAACCAAATGAGTACCAAAGATAATGACCGATTTCCTCTAAGTTAGGTTTAGTAGAAGAATTTCGCAAAGTTAATGGGATTTCTAAAGAGAGAGGGATTACTGGTAAATTTCGATATAATTTATAAGGAAGTGGTGCGTCTTCCCAGTCAATCTCTTTATCGGACGACATAATTTCATTAATAGAAAAATGGAGATGATGTAAAAAAGTATCAGGTTGCATCAAATTTCCCCCTCACTATGAATTATGGAAACGGATGCGGATGTGGATTTAAACTTTCATTCGTTAAAGGCTCAGCCCAATATCCAAGTGTCATCGGTACGGTATACACTCTATCCAGTCCTGTAACCCGAGTGAGATGGTGACCGAACGTCATCGGTAACATGCCTGGAATAATTACTTTTACACAATGTAAGCCGTTCTTTTCTATAAGGGGGACCGTTTGATCTACAACAATTACTTCAAGTCCAGATTGATGTAACCTGTTTAAAAGTTGATGAAGATCAGATGTTAAATCCATATCAAATGATTGTAATGCATTCATTTCTTGGAACGTTTGCACTGGAGCATCATCACGTAAAAGGAAGTGAAGACGTTCTTCCGCTTCTTTCAATCCATACAGCATACTATGGTCTTCCATTTGCGAAACAAGATATGGATCTTGTAAACAGTTTTCATATTTCTCTCTTTTTTGTTCAAGCTCTTCATCTGTTATAAGTAACATGCCCGCTATTTCATGAATTGCATTTTTTACAGCCCGAATTGGTTCCATATGTGCGCCGCCAGCACAGACGAGATTCATACCATCTTGCCTTGTATTTTTCGCAATGACCCATATGCTCGGAATACCATGTTCCATCGTCGCGTTGAAAACGTATAATTCATATCCAGTAATTGTGCGTAAGCGTTCAATCATTAATTGCAATTCAGTATCATTGGCTGAACTAAGATCGAGACGGGGAAGAGGTAATTCGGCATACCAAGTGAGCAAAAAGGCGTCACGCTCTACAATTTCTAAAATGCCGTGAAAAATTGCTTCTTCTAAACTACCACCAATGGCACATCCATTTGATGTTTCATACACGAAAGCGTCTCTATGACCAAGGCTATAATAAGCGATTGATTCTGGAACTAGAAGGGGCCTGCTTTGTAATAAAGAATATCCCCATACCCAGTTTTGCTCATAATCAGGATCAAACGGCTTAAATGGAAAACTATCACGATTGTAATGTTCATTTGTATGCACACCAAGTGTGAGGGGATTCAGTGCAACATCTTCTAGCTCACGAAAACTGCCATGTACATTTGTTTTTTTTCCACGAGGCGACATACCGCAATAGCGTTCTAATCCTTCTAAAATAGCAGTTGCTTCACTAAGTGAAAATGAATGAGTCCGGCCTGCGACACCTTCATTTCCAAACAGTAACGGCATGTTTATAATGACATCAGCAAACGGTAATAAAGAATGTTGCATTTGGCCGTTTAAAATACCAGTCCGGTAATCTAAATAGTCTCTCGTTAAAAATGTGTTTAGCTCATGAATGGAACGACAGCGATACGTTTCAGTACTCGTTTTCAAACTTGGTTGTAAAGAAATTTGCGCTGCATCTGCTGTATCGTCAGGCAAATTGCTGCATACCGGACAGAGAGGGTCTGGAAGAAACGAATTCCGGGTACATTGTAACGTTTGTAAGTCCAGTAAAATGAGTTCGTTTTCTAAAGAAGAATATCCATGAGCTAATATTTTCTCTGTTTCAGCATGAATGAGCTGGCACATTTGTAGCATTCCATTTTGGGTGGCGCGTACATCACGCCTCGTCACGTTCTCTGCTTTTAATGCATATTTTCGTTGTAGTTCCCACATTTCTCTTTGATCAAAGCCAGCTATAAACCGGCGTCCATCAGCGCAGTGGGAACATCCAGTTGTAAGAGGCTTCACGTAAGGACCGATAATACCTTCACCAAACGAAGTAAACGCGCGAAGCCACGGAATATTATTTGAGCGAAAGATAAGCTCAGCATCATGATGTACGGAAGAAGGAGACCCGTCATGTAAAACGAGAGCAAGATGAATGTTTTCAGGAAGAGCTTCTGTAATTGTATGCTGGCGGATGAGTGAATATTGCTTACACAATTGCTCATGTACATAGTCTGTGAGTAGGCCATCTCCTATAAGTAGTATGTTTTGAGTCATTGGTCATCCTCCTTTGCAATTAATACTCCATATACACCGTCTAAGCTGTCTCTTAAAAATGACTCAATAGCTAAATCAAAAACGAATGGATACAAGTTGTTTTCCGCTAAATTTTGCAAAGCAACTTGTAAAGACTGTACGCCTGGAATTTCTTCCTCTTCTTGTATTGCTACTCTAACAGAATCCGTACTATATAAAACAATGGATGATTCCGGTAACATATTAGCTTTATAAGGAATCTCTTCATTTTGAATATGAAGGAGTGCCTGTTGCAGAGCATTTCTTAATGCGAGTGTTATATTAATATTTGCCGCACCATACCATCTATCATTAATACCGATCCAAACGACAGGAAAACCAAGTAACTCCTCACTCATTCCTACTTTAGGTATTTCATGAATTGTAGAGAGAGCATCGTAGTAAAACCTACAATGTTTATCATGAATTTCGGTTAAATCAAGCTCTGTAATCTCTTCTAGCATATGTGATTGGCGTTCGTATAACTTATTATTTAAATGTTTTTGGAGTGCTCGGTATACACCTTCTGTCATCGTTTCTCCAGCGCCAATACCGATATCAGTATGTTCGGGGATAAGACGATGAATCATTTCAGCTACATATGTTTCAACTCCTGTTAAACCAGCTTCGCGGCGTGCTTCATTATGAGTTAATCCACCGCAAGTTATAGTAGGAAGGGGAGAGGTAGGTCCGTCTGATAATGGATTTGCAACTTGAATATTGCACTGTGATAAAGGCAATTGGTGTAAATCTTGTTCATCCCACATGTGGAATATGCCAGCTTCTTTAGAAGTTAACGTATCAAAAAAACGAAAAAGTTCAGTTGAAGTATATTGTCGGGAACGTTGGGCAAGGTTTTCTTGAAGATTTTGCACCGTATCAATTGTAAAGATTTCATCGGTTGCGAGAAGATGTTTTATGAAAGGGTGCCACTTTCCTTCAAGTGTCTCCAAGTTTAATAAAAAGAATTGAGGATTATGCTGCCTATGTGAATCTTCAGCGACATGTTTAAATAACTCAAAAACGATAACATTTGCTAACATTGCAGATGCAATTGGTGAGAAAGGTTCAGGTGGATTTTCACTTTGTAAAGTAGTTTCGTGTAGACGATGCCAAGCTGATTCCCAGCATTCTTCACGGTCTGCGGTTACGACGGGTCCAGCTAAACCAATTCTTGATAAGCACATAGCTGGTATGAAATTTTTCTTAAACTCTCTACAAATAGTATGGATTGCTCTTAAACTTTCAATATCTCCATTTTGGGAAACGTATAAAATCCAGTCGAAAGGCTCGAATACTTCATGTAAAGGGCGATCAATTGTAATATCTATTTCTTGAATAAGTACATTGTCATCATTTGCATATGCACGTTCGCTTAGTTCATGAATTCGATCGTAGTTTGTTTCAGCACGATCTGTAACAAGATAATGGAATGTAGGTAAACCAGATTCTAATAAAGAAGAAACTAGGGAAGTAAGCATATCGCCAGAACCAATTATAAGCACATTTGCTGCGCGGTACGTTTCGAATTTTAAAGCGCCTGAATGGGAATCAGCTTCTAAAAACTCAATTTGCGAAGCATATCTGTCGAGTAATGCACTGTTTAATTTGTGGGGAGCATCTTGGCTTACATCACGAATGAAACCATTTTCATATAAAATCTCTCCAATTTCAAATACACGATTTTGATAGGGGAGAGGCAGGCCATCGGTTATTTCTGTCAAAGAATGATTACCGTTAAACATGGGCATTAATTTCTCAATCCAGTCATAAATTCCATCACCATCCATACGGAATGAACTGGAGTTATTTCGAAAGTAAACACCCCCGTTTGAATCGGGGAGGAAGAAAGTATCCTTATTTGCTTTAAGTTTTGCATGAACTGGAAGGTTAATCATGTTTATCCCCCTTACGTTTTAGGCATACATTATTAGTCTATGTATTGTGATTTGTCCCGTATGAACATAATAAAAAAAGGCTGTAGAATGATTCATTCTACAGCCTTTAATAGATTAATAATCTATCAACCTTCTAATAATAATGATTTTGGATCTTCAAGCATATCTTTAACAGCAACAAGGAAGCTAACTGCTTCTTTACCATCAACAATACGGTGATCGTAAGATAGTGCAAGGTACATCATTGGACGGTTTTCCATACGCTCTGCATCAATTGCAACTGGACGTACTTGGATTTTATGCATCCCTAGAATACCTACTTGTGGACTATTTAGGATTGGTGTCGACATTAGAGAACCGAACACGCCACCATTTGTAATCGTAAATGTACCACCTTGTAGCTCTTTTAATGAAAGTTTATTATCGCGTGCTTTCAGACCTAAATTACGAATCTCGCTTTCAATTTCAGCGAAGTTCAATTGGTTAGCATCGCGTACAACTGGAACAACTAATCCATCTGGAGCTGCTACTGCAATACCGATATCATAGAATTTTTTAATGATAAGCTCATCGCCTTGAATTTCAGCATTTAATAATGGGAACTGTTTTAATGCTGCAACAACTGCTTTTGTGAAGAATGACATAAAGCCAAGACGTACATCATGTTTTTTCTCGAAAGCATCTTTGCGTTCTTTACGTAATTCCATGATTGCACTCATATCAACTTCGTTAAATGTAGTTAACATTGCAGATGTTTGTTGAACTTCTACAAGACGTTTTGCAATTGTTTGACGGCGGCGGGACATTTTCACACGCTCAACTGGTTTTTCAAATTCAGTTTTTGCAACTGGAGCCGGACTTTGTTTTGGAGTAGCTGGTGCTTCTTTTGGCGCTGCAGCGTGAGCTTGTACATCATGTGGTCTCACACGTCCAAGTGGATCTGTGCTACGTACTTCGTTTAAATCGATGCCTAATTCACGAGCCATTTTGCGAGCAGCTGGTGATGCGATAGGACGATTTGTATTTGGTAAACCTTGCAACGCTTTATTTTGTTCAGCACTTGGAGCTGCTGCTTTCGGTGCTTCAGTAGTTTCTTGTTTTGGTTGCTCAGCAGGTGGTGCTGGTGTGCTTACTTCAACTGCTGCGCCGTTTGCATCTAAAATTGCGATAGTAGCACCAACTTCAACTGTATCTCCAGGTTCGCCTAGTAACTTCGATACAATACCTGAATCCTCTGCAATGATTTCTACATTGACTTTGTCAGTCTCAAGCTCAACAACGCTGCCACCTTTCTCAACTTTGTCGCCTACGTTGATAAGCCATTGTGAAATAGTTCCTTCTGAAATAGATTCTGCAAGCTCAGGTACTTTAATTTCGATCATTTTAAATGTCCTCCCCTTATTTGCCTAACGGTGTGTTTTATCTTCTTTAATCTTCGGTAATCTCCATTTGTTAGCCTGGCTGTGGCAGACTATCTGCCACAGCCAAGCCTGAAAAACTCATTGTTACTTTCAGTTGCTGAAAACTTCAATTTCTTGTTTATCTTGACGGAAGTTGTACTTCACATCTAAAGCATGTGCAACGATTAATTCTTGCTCAGCTTTGTGAGCGAATGGATCGCCACCAGATGGGCTAGAACGATCCGGGCGTCCAATGTAACCTGTTTTCACTTTATCCCCAGCTAGTTCGAACAGAATTGGAGCCATGTAATGCCATGCGCCCATATTACGAGGTTCTTCTTGAACCCAAATGATTTCTTCTAAGTTTTTAAAGCGTTTAATAATAGATTGAACTTTTTCAGCAGGGAATGGGTACAACTGCTCGATACGAACCATATGAACTTCATCTAGGCTGTACTCATGCTTACCACTTTCGATTTCTGCTGCTAAGTCAATTGCCATTTTACCTGTACTTAAAACAAGACGTTTTACTTTGTTTGGTTTCGCACCAAGGTTTTCTTGTTCTAAAGCAGGTTGGAAACGTCCTTCGCTTAACTGACTAGCAGTTGAAAGCGTAAGTGGATGACGTAATAAACTCTTTGGCGTCATAAGCACTAACGGTCGAACAGCTTCTGTTCCTAAGATAGATGCTTGACGACGTAAAATATGGAAGTATTGTGCCGCGCTCGTTAAGTTTGCAACTGTCCAGTTGTTCTCAGCAGCTAATTGTAAGAAACGCTCTGGACGTGCACTAGAGTGTTCTGGCCCTTGACCTTCATAACCGTGTGGTAATAGAAGAACTAAACCAGATTTTTGACCCCATTTTGCTCTTCCTGCTGAAACATATTGATCAAATAATGCTTGCGCAGTATTTGAGAAGTCACCGTATTGAGCTTCCCACATCACAAGAGTTTCTGGAGCAAATACGTTGTAACCATATTCGTAACCAACAACAGCAGCTTCTGATAACGGACTGTTATGAACAGAGAATGATGCGTTAATGTTCGATAAACGGTGTAATGGTGAATATGTTTCGTTTGTATCAGTATCGTGTAATACGATATGACGGTGCGCGAATGTACCACGCTGTGAATCTTGACCAGTTAAACGAATTGGCGTACCTTCTTGCAAAATAGAAGCGAATGCTAACGATTCAGCAAGTGCCCATTCAATTTTACCGTTCTCTTCAAGAGCATCTTTACGGCGCTCAAGAATTTTCTTCACTTTTGGATATACGTTAAAGCCTTCAGGCCAAGATAATAGTCCTTCATTAATTGCACGAAGTGATTCAATTGAAACACCAGTATCAATCGGCTGGATTCCTTTTGCAACAACCTCTGGAACTTTAACGTGAATTGTTGCAGCACTCGTATCAGCTGGTGGCACTTGTGCGTATTCAGCTTTTAATTCCTCTTGTATAAACTGAGTAATTGTTTCAACCTCATCTGCATTCAGAACGCCAGCAGATTGTAATTGATCTGCATAAATTGCTCTTACAGTTGGGTGATTTTTAATTTTTTTGTACACTTGTGGTTGCGTAACTGCTGGATCATCCATTTCGTTATGACCATATCGGCGGTAACCGATTAAATCGATTAAGAAGTCCTTTTTGAACAGCGTACGATATTGGATCGCAAGGTTTGCAGCAGCAAGACAAGCTTCCGGATCATCAGCATTCACGTGAACAATCGGAATATCGAAACCTTTTGCAAGGTCGCTTGAATATTTAGTAGAACGAGAATCATAGCTATCAGTCGTAAAGCCGACTGCATTATTTGCGATAATATGAATAGTTCCGCCAGTTTGGTACGCATTCAATCTACTTAAGTTGAGTGTCTCAGACACAACACCTTGACCAGGGAATGCAGCATCACCATGAACTAAAATTACGAATGATTTTGTAGTATCTTGTTCTGGAAGACCAGATTTTTTACGATTCTCTTGAGCTGCGCGTGCGAAACCTTCAACAACAGGGTTAACGAACTCAAGATGACTCGGATTATTTGCTAATGTAACACGAGTGCTAGCTTCTTCATTACCAACGACTTGTTCTCTACCTAAATGGTATTTCACGTCGCCAGTCCAGCCAGCATTTGCCACTGCACCTTCTATTTTTGCATGTTTGAATTCTGCAAACATGTGATTATATGGCTTTTCTAATACGTGAGCGAGTACGCTTAGACGACCACGGTGAGCCATACCAATCATGACATCTTCAACGCCGCCTTTAGCACCTTCTGAAACAATTTCATCTAGTACAGGTACAAGCATATCAACGCCCTCTATTGAGAAACGTTTTTGACCAACGAATGTTTTATGCAAGAATTGCTCGAAACCTTCAACAGCAGTTAAACGTTTTAAAAGAGCAGTTCGTTTTTTATTTGATAATGGTTGACGCAATGAATTTGATTCCACCATTTGATGCAACCACGCGCGTTCTTCACTATCTTGTATATGTGAGAATTCATAAGCTAAAGATTTTGTATAAACGTCTTTTAATCTATGAATTACATCAAGTGCAGTGTGAATACCCTCTGGTGCATCTTGCCATACTGTTTTTGCTGGAATCGCTTTCAAGTCAGCATCGCTCAGTTCGTTCATTGTTTTCTCGATAAGAGATTGTCCGTTTGCAGCATCTTCCATCGGATTAATGTGAGCCAATGTATGCCCGAAAGAACGGATCTGTTCAACAAGTTGAACGACCTTAAGAATCTTTTCAATGTTCCCTGTGTTTTGAGGAGAAAAATGTGTTGCTGTGTTGTCCCCTGTTACGACATCATCTTGAAACGAAGGAGCTCCAAAAATTTCAAAAAGCTCTTGTAATTCCGGATCAACAGAACCTGCTCCAGTTACGTAAAGATCATACTGTTCAATAACATAACCAAGGTTCGGACCATGGAACTTGGCCCAAGGGTTTGTCGTTGTATTCTTCCTCGTCATTTGTTTAAACCTCCCAATGCATATAATCCTTTTCCATACAAAAAGGTGCATTTTGCTCTTTTCAATAATTGATGAACCAATAATCAATGTAAATGTTTTTCTTTACTCTTATGTTATTACAATAATTTACATAATACCAAACACTATTACTTATCTGTTTTGTAAAAAAACATTCACAATAACTTATCACCCAAGTTAATCTTTCATGTTATAAAGTAATTTCACGGGAAAACGGGGTGGATATATTTGGTATACCTACATTAATACCTATAATTGTTGCATTTAAATATAAGTATAACTATCAGAATGTTTCGATAAAGTTTAGTTCGAATTATGTATATTGGAATAATAAGCGCTTTCATTGATATTATACAACAATATAACGGAATATAGTATAAAAAATAAAAAATTATGAATTTACCATAAACTTTATCTCGATAGTGTTAAATATCGAAAGGAAAATGAAGGATTTCTACAAAAAAAGTGGCTATACATAAAAAATGCTTCATAAACCGTTAGTTTCTATAAATATGGCGAAAAACAACGTAAAAACAATAGCGCATTTCACCCGATAAAGAGCAGAATGAAACATTTTAAAAGGATAAAACAAATATGGAGATATTAAATTTTCATAAAAACGGAGAGGAGATATAGTAACGGCTATATACATTGTTCCATGTTTCATTTCAAAATAGACGTGCTGAATTTGAAAAAGTTTCTTCTATATAAATAGAATGAAAAATAAACGAAATGAATGTAAAGGAACCTTGACGTAAAGTTTCCTTTACGTATATACTCGGTATAAGGAAGGAGGGAGAAATTTCCTTGGAAAATAAAATGGTCGAATATCGAAAAAAACTTGGACTATCTCAAGAAAAATTGGCTGAGAAACTTGGAGTTTCCAGACAAACCATCATTTCAATTGAAAAGGGAAAATATGATCCATCACTTCCGTTAGCATTTGAAATAGCAAAAACATTTCAGACAACGATAGAACATGTATTTATTTATGAAGGAAAAGAAGAGGGGGAGGAAGGATGAATTATTCACAAAAGTACTTTGTAATTATGGGGATTATCTTTTTAATTATGAGCGGAACTATGATATTAGCAGGTATAATGACGCATTCTGCACCGCCAATTCCAACCTATACAGTACTTGCAATGATGATCATGTGTTTTTGCCTAAGCTACTTGCACCCGCAATTTAAAGAAAAAGATGAGCGAATGAAACTCATTCGTTATAAAGGAATGTTCTTCAGCTTTTTTGCACTAACGGCATACTATCTTCTTTTCTCTATTGGCTTAAACTTAAAAGTAATTACGCTATCTGCTACTGAACTATTGAACATACTTATGGCACTCACGATGAGTACAGTTTTTATCGCATTTGTTGTTTTATCAAAAAGATATTAAGATGTAAAAGAGAAAGGAAGATTAACATATGCAAATGATGTATGCTTTTGGCATGGGGCTTGTATTATTTTTAGCCGTATTCTTATTTATTCGTAAAGACGTTCAGGGCGGAACGTTAACGAAACGAGGATTTTATAAAATGATCGGCTGCTTAGTTGTTATGTTTATAGCGATTATCGTAATGATCGTTTTAATTAATAAAACATTATAGAACTTAAAAACGGAACCTTACTTTATAGTAAGGTTTTTCTATTTGAAATTAATACCAAAAAATACCATGAAAACTATTTAGTGACTATATTTCCTATTATATAATCCAATAAAATGATAGATAAGGAGAATAGTATATGAACAAAAAAGCTATCTTCTTTATAGCAGTATGTCTACTACTTATAGCTAGTATTACTTATATGATATGTAACAAATGAGAACAAGTGCCACCTATGTTAGTATGGGAGAACCAAGAATACTACGTTACGAATGAACCTGCCAAAGCAGAAGAAATCGGACAAAGACTTGGTGAAGTAACAAAGAAAATTAAAACGAGCAAACAGCCTACTAAAGATAGTGAATCCAACATATTACAAGAAAAAACAGAAGTATTTGAAATGATTTTAGAAGAAGAGGATGAAAGGCCGCCTATACTCGCAAAAGAACCTAATAGTGAAGAATGTAGAGTAGTAAGGCCGATGTTAAAGTAAGTACTATAATAATGAAGAAATAAATTTTTAATAGAGAGTAGTGAGCGTTATGAGATGGAAGGCAGAAACTTTTGAAAAAATAAAAACGAATGACTCATCTGTTGAGCAGCTTATAAACACGTTTAAGGAACAAAACTTAAATGGTGGCGCAATAATAAGCTGTTTTAAAGTACATAACGAAAATTTTTTCAAAGAAATAGCTTATGAAAATATTAAAATATGCAAAATTGCATATTGGTTATTCTAAATCTTATGCTAACCTTATAATGAAAAATATAACATTTGTTGGTAATGAATGATTTTTGAAGGAAATAAGTTATTGAAAAAATATCATATAGGGAAATTGTTAGAAGTTCAGATGTTACAAATGTCATCTTATTTTTAATGTCTGATAAAAGTGATGCCATCAGAGGGCAAAATATTGTGGTTGACTATGGATATACAATTGTATAAATAAATCATCTTGGGAATTAAGGGTGTGGATAATGAGTTTACTAATTAAAGATTTAATAAAGAAATTTGACGAACATGTTGCAGTGAATAATTTGAATATCGAGATACCAAAAGGTGAAATATTTGGATTCTTGGGCGGAAATGGAGCAGGTAAAACGACTACATTTCGAATGATACTTGGACTTTTATCAAAAACAAGCGGAACTATTTCATGGAATGGTAAACCTGTAAATTATGATGTTACGGATAAGATTGGGTATTTACCAGAAGAACGTGGGCTTTATGCGAAAATGACTGTCAAAGAACAAGTTAACTTTTTTGCAAAACTAAAGAACATGAAAAGTAAAGATGCAGAAAAAGAACTTCACTATTGGCTGGAGCGTTTTAATATAACTGAGAATCTGAACAAAAAAGTAGGAGAACTTTCAAAAGGGAATCAGCAAAAAATTCAGCTGATAACAGCGATTATACATAAGCCTGAACTCTTAATTTTAGATGAACCATTTAGTGGTTTAGACCCAGTAAATGTTGAAATGTTAAAAGAAGCCGTTCTTGATATGCAAAAACAAGGGTCGTCGATACTTTTTAGTTCACATCGTATGGAACATGTGGAAGAGTTATGCCAACACATTTGTATCATGAACAAAGGAGTACCTGTTGTTCAAGGAGACATTGCCAAAATTAAAAGTGACTTTGGTAAAAAGAATGTTGTAATCGTTGGCGATCATGACTTTGATCATTTGAAAGAAATAAAAGGTGTAGAAAGTATGAAAAAACGTAAAAATGCAGTTACTCTTAAAATCTCATATGAAGAAGTTTCGCATGTTTTATTTAAAGAGATAACGAAATTAGGGTATGTTAAAAAGTTCGCAGTAGAAGAGCCTACACTAAATGACATCTTTATTGAGAAAGTAGGTACACAGCATGAATAGTTTCTGGACGATTTTTTTACAAAACTATAAATCTAAGGTAAAAGCTAAATCATATATTGCTATTACAATCATAATTTCTATGTTAATTATAGGATTGATGAATTTTGACAAAATTTATAACTATTTTGTAGGTAACGAGGAAGAGCAAGTTGTCATTGTTACAGAAAAAGAAGAATTATATACAACTATTCATCAAGTGTTTAAAAATGTAGATAGTAAATTGCATGTTAAACGTAGTACGGATAAACCAAAAGCAGAATCAGGTGTTAAAGATGGTGATTATACATATGCAATCGTTGTAGAGGAATTGGATAATAAGCAACTAAAGGCTACGTATATAACTGAGACAGATACAAATCAGCAAGATGTTAGTAAGGTTCAAACGATTTTATCTCAAATACAATCTTCTAATTTCGCGCAGCAATTAAATCTATCACAAGATGAATTAAAGGTGCTAACAACGCCAGTAGAAATTCATACCAAAACTATATCAGATAAGGTTAAAGATGGAAAACATACAGAGGGTGTAGGGATTTTAATTAATACCTTTATCATGTTAAATTATTTAATGATATTATTGTATGCTGCACAATTAGCTACAGATGTTGCAACAGAAAAATCTTCTCGTGTAATGGAGTTAGTTGTTTCAAGTATTTCGCCTACAAAACATTTATATGCGAAGCTCTTCTCAACATTGTTGGCAGGTATTACACAAATAATAATTTGGGGCTTGGTCGCAACTGTAGGGTATAAAACAGCAATTAATGAATCGAAAAATGATATTTTAAATAGTATTGATTTAAATTCTGTTGCTCCTACTCTAGTGTTTTATGGGATTCTATTCTTCACATTAGGATTCTTATTATATGGCTCATTATCTTGTCTACTCGGCTCTGTTATTAGTCGTATAGAGGAATCTTCTCAAGCTGTTATGCCGCTGACATTTATGTTAATTGCTGCTTTGTATATCGCACTTTATGGAATGTCAAATCCAAGCAGCACGGTTGTTACCATTACTAGCCATATACCTTTCTTTACTCCTATTGTTATGCTCGTACGAATTGGATTCCTCAATATCCCAGTATGGGAGATTGCGCTTGCATTAGCGATTCTATTAGCAACAATATGTATGATGATTGGTTTAACGAGTCGTGTTTACCGCGGTGGCGTATTATTATATGGTAAAGGTGCATTCAGTAATATAAAAAAGGCAATCAAGTTAGGGGAAAAATAAGATTGGCCTATTCATATTTAAAAAGACTACATAGTTAATCTATGTAGTTCTTTGTTGTTACAAAATATATATAAATAAATATAAAAATTATTGTATTAGGCTATTTTTCAAAGAAAACTTTAAAAAGCTCCCAAGAAGAGAGTGAAGAATTGAGTTCTGGTGAACAACGCAGAGCTATGAGTAATATAATTTATGTCTTTCTCAAAAATTGAGGAAAAGAAGTAGGGGAAATGGTATAAATATAATATTAGCGATTGATGAACTGGAAGTTTCACAGAATCTTACGCAATGTTTCAATCGAAATAAATATAAGTTGAAAGAAGTGGATATATTTATTGCTTTTTGAAGACATGTTGAATATTACAAGTTTAGAATCGCACTTTGCTATATCACGGTGAACGATATTACAAATAGCAGTAAATCAAATAAAATAAAGCTAGCTAAGATTGAACTTTTTTGTCTAAAATATTGACTCAAATCTAATAAGAGATTTAAAATCATAAGTTTATTTTCATATGAAAAATTAATCGTTAACCAAAAGAGAGCTATTGATCAAATCTTGAACAGTATATAAAAAATTTATTCTTAAAAAAGTATATTGATTTGCTACATAAAGAAAGCCCCTTGACTATCAAGGGGTTTCTCATATGATCCCGACTGGCCTCGAACCAGCGACCTCCACCCTGTCAAGGTGGCGCTCTCCCTGCTGAGCTACGGGATCTTCAATAAATGTGCTTATGTAACAGCATCTTTAATCTTTAGGCTAAAGTAATTATATATAATTAACTGAAATTTTACAATATTTTATGTTAATGTTTTGATGGGAAAATAGTTGGAATCACGCTAGTAGTGTATTAAGGAATATATAAGTAGATAATTTAATGAAAAGTGAGTTCGAATAAAGCGGTTCTATTATTTTTTCCGATACCAATCCAAAGGACCTTCATCACTTAAATCAACAAGAAAAGGGAATAAGAAATGTAAAGGTAAGCTTATAAGTTCTGGCATAGCGTTCAATGTTTTCTTTGATAGATATTGTCTTCCGAAACAATACGGACAATCTTTTTCAAATGTCACGAGTATCGACCATACATCTTTTACTTTCCACTTCGTTTTACAATATGTACAACGCGCCATGGAGTTCCTCCTCATTTTAAGGTGTTTTCTAATATATTCTATTTGATCGTACTAAAGTCAAGTGTATTTAGTGTGATAGAATATAAGTTGGTTTGTTTTTTTATATGGATGTATTCCGTAATTTATGACTAAATGAATGTAGTGTGAGGGTTATATAATAAGAGATTTTCATTTTTAATATGCAAATTGGCCAATATATCCTTTTTACAATTTTCAAGAAATCATGTATAAAAGAAGTACAAGATATTTATAAATATTCAGAAGTAGAGGGAGAATTATTGTAATGGTAAGAAAAACGTTCAAGATGCGCGTATCTAGAAATAGGACGATTTCGATTAATGGCTCAATTCTTGATGTGGATGTTACACATGATGAGTTTTTACAAGAGTTTGTTGAGTGGGTCGATTCTAAAGGTTGGTCGTTTATGGGGATGACAGATGAGATTACACCTGAGGAAGCTAGTCAAAATTTAATAGACTCATTGATTGATGAGAAGGATAAGAAAGAGTAATTCCTTCTTATTTTTTGTTGTATATTTATGTTCCTAATCGTAAAAGTGTGATATAGTAAAAAAGTGAATATTCTTCCAAATTAATACAAATTACATATAGGTTGGTAGAGGTATTTTATAGAATGTGAAAGTAAAGGGAAAAGGGAGAGTCATATGGTAAATTTTAAGAAAATTTCGGTTTTTGTTATGGTTATTTGTTTATTTTTTTTGACACCTATGACGTTATATGCTGAGACGAATATTGGAGTAAATCCGGAGCAAGTGGCACCTCCACCTGCGGAAGGGCCGAATGTTTTTAGTCAGTTTGCGACTACTATTGATGCGAAAACAGGAGATATGTTGTACGACAAAAATGCACATCATCGTGCGTTCCCTGCTAGTATGACGAAAGTGTTAACGGCGATTTTACTGATGGAGCATACGAAGCCAGAGGATCAATTTACGTTTTCACAATTAGCATTAGATCAAGAGAAGAGTAATTATCAAATTGAGTTTCACCCTGGTGAGACCATTAATAGAAATACTGCACTTATGATTTTAATGGTGCTGAGTGCGAATGATGTGTCGTATGCGATTGCGGAGCGTATTGGAGGAAGTGTTGAAAACTTCGCCAATATGATGAATGAAAGGGCGAAGCAATTAGGGGCTAAAGATAGTCATTTTGTAACGCCAAATGGATTGCATGATCCAAATCATTATACGACGCCATATGATATGGCCATGATTACGAGAGGTGTGCAAAAGTATCCTGAAATTTTACAAGCGATGAATACGAAAAGAACGACGGTTACGACATCTACGCAAACAGTTTCTATTTTTAATAAGTCTACTTATTTTGAAAATCCATATAGTATGGGTGGTAAGACAGGATTTACGAATGAAGCACGCAATACGCTCGTTTTATTAAATGAGAAGGATGGAAATCGTATTATAAATGTAGTAATGGCTTCTCAAAGACCTGAAATTTATGAAGATTTGAAGCAGATGACGGAATATTCTTTCGGGCAATTTACGAAGCAAACTGTACTAGATAAGCATAGTTGGCATCAAAAGACAACGTATTTAAATAAAGATGTTGATTCTGAGCTCGAAAACAGTGCTGAGCTTATGTTAAAGAAGGATGAAGGGAAAAATGTAAAAACGGCTTTTCGGGTTAATTCAGTGGATAAAGAAGCTTTGTACCAAAAAGGAATTCATCGCGGTGAAGTAGTTGGTGCGGTAGATATTATAAAAAATAATCAAACGATTGCGACTATAAATGTTCTTTCGAAAGAAGATGTTACTTTTGCGATGCCTAAAAAAGATACAGTTGCACCTGAAGTAAAGGAATCGAATGTGAAAGTGATAAGTGTTGGAATAGGTGCGATTGTATTATTTGGAGCGATTTTATATGTAGTGCTGCGCCGAAATAACCAAGGGATAAAATCAGAAGAAAAATAAATTGCTAGTAGACCGTGATGAGATTTTGTCACGGTCTTTTTTGCATGCATTTCAAAAGCGATTTAACTAATAATTGTAAATTTTCTTATTGCATTTCCGCATCGTTCGTTATATTATTTACTTGTGTTCTTGTTAAAGAACGGAAATGAATATTGCATACTTCAAATAATATAAAACAACGGAGAGGGAGAGAGACGATGAAATTAATTTGGAAGGTGATTAGCAACGTTATCTCATTTGTTTTATTTGCGGTAATGGTTTGTTTAGCTTTTGTAGTTATTTCTTCAAAAGCGAGTGGTGGTGATCCAACAGTGATGGGATATCAATTTAAGAGCGTTCTTTCAGGATCGATGGAACCAACATTTTTAACAGGATCAATCATTGCGATAGAGCCAACGAAAGATGGTTCTAAATATAAAAAAGGTGATGTTATTACGTTTAAAGAGAAAGATGACAAAATTATCACTCACCGTATTATCGGTGTGAAAGATACAAATGGAAAAGTAATGTATGAAACAAAAGGGGATAACAACAACGGACCAGATTTAGCACCAGTACTTGCAGAGAATGTAATTGGAAAGTATGCAGATATTACAGTTCCATACGCTGGTTATGGACTGAATTATGCGAGTTCAAAAGCGGGAGCAGCATTACTTCTCATTATTCCTGGAGTCTTTTTACTTGGCTATTCCGCAATTTCTATTTTTGGCGCTATTCGTAGCATTGACGGAGAAAAGAAAGATAAAAAAGTAGAACAATCCGTCTAGTTCGTTTGGTTATACTTTCCGTTTAGGAAGTTAACAAATATATATATATTAAGGGGATATGGACATGACTTTAAAGAAAAAATTAGGAATGGGTATCGCATCAGCAGTATTAGGAGCAGCATTAGTTGGTGGAGGAACATTTGCATACTTTAGCGATAAAGAAGTGTCAAATAATACATTTGCGGCTGGTACGCTTGATTTATCATTAAATCCATCAACAGTTGTTAATGTATCTAATTTAAAACCTGGTGATACAATTGAAAAAGAATTTAAACTAGAAAATAAAGGCTCTTTAGATATTAAAAAGGTTCTATTAAAAACAGACTATAATGTAGAAGATACGAAGAAAGATAATAAAGATGATTTTGGTAAACATATTAAAGTAACATTCTTAAAAAATGTAGATAAGCATGAGATGATTGTGAAAGAAACTACATTAGATAAATTGAAGGGTGATACACTTACAGCAGTAAATAATGATTTAGCTGCTTGGTTCTGGGATGAAAAAGGTATTTCTGCAGGTAAATCTGATAAATTCAAAGTGAAATTTGAATTCGTTGATAATAAAAAAGACCAAAATGAATTCCAAGGCGATAAGTTACAATTAACTTGGACGTTTGATGCACAGCAAGGCGATGGTGAAACGAAATAATAATGACAACAAAAAGAGACTATCAAAAGTGGTAGTCTCTTTTTGTGTTAAAAGAGAAATGTAAAAAGAAACATAATTTTTATATCATTTTGTAATTCACTTTATTATAATAAAGGTATAGTTCTTGATAAAGAACAAGTTGTTCGATAGGAGAGATTAAAATGCTGAAGGCACCTCGCAAATTCAAAAAGATGCTTATATTGCCATGTTTGTGCTCTATTACTTTTTATTTAGGTTCTCAAATGATGACTTATACAGAGGCAGCTTTCATTCATGAGACGAAAGTGCAGGCTACTATTTCTACAGCAAGTATTTTTCCAAAAACAGTTGATCAGTTGACAGAACAAGCTAAGCAACATAAGGAAGTAATTTTGCATGAGTATGAAGAGATGAAATCGAAAGTAACTTTCACTTCCACTCAAGAATTAGAACAGGCGCTTGTTACGTGGAAGCAAGGACGTGAGAAAATTGTTACTGAGAGGGAACTGTTACAAAAGGTATATGCATCAATAGAAAATCCTTATAACAAAGTGAAAGAAGAGTTAAAGGGAAATAAAAGTGAATCTAATAAGCAAGTATTCTCGTATGTGAATGCTGGTTTTCATATAGTTAAAGAGCACTGTGAGTATGTTGATAAAGAGGTTAATTTACAGGTGATTGATAAACAAATTCAAGCTTTTGAAAAATTATTAGTAGATGAAACAGCAAAGCAAGTGAGTGAGGCTGAGAAGCAAAAGAAATTAGAAGAGAGTAAGAAGCAAGAAGAAGCGAAAAAGCTAGAAGAGAGCAAGAAACAAGAAGAGGCGAAAAAGTTAGAAGAGAGTAAGAAGCAAGAAGAAGCGAAAAAGCTAGAAGAGAGCAAGAAACAAGAAGAGGCGAAAAAGCTAGAAGAGAGTAAGAAACAAGAAGAGGCGAAAAAACTAGAAGAGAGTAAGAAGCAAGAAGAGGCGAAAAAGTTAGAAGAAAGTAAGAAACAAGAAGAACAGAAGGAATAGTAAGTAAAATACAGCAGCATTTCGGAAGGAATAAATACAATGATAAGACAAATAGGTGAGAGAGCCCTACGACTCACCTATTTGCTTTGTTTTTCTTATTTCACTATTCGTGGGTATAAGGTCTTCACCTAAAAATTTAACGAATGCGAGGAAGTTAGTTGGCAGCCCACCGCTTGGTGAAGGTTAATGATCAGTGGGGATGGACAGAAAAACACTGATTAAAGTTTCACTTTATTTCTCAATACTTTTCTGAAAAAAAGGAAAAAATGTTGAGAAATAAAAATAATCAAAATATATATTGTATTTATATAGTCTTGTTCGTTATAATGAACTTAAGGTTTTAAAAAAAGAACAAATATTAGCTAAGCTAATATAGTTTTAGTTACACCTCTTATTTTGAAATAAGAGATAAAAATACAAAAAACAGCTAGGGGGAATTGATTGTGAGTCTGAAAAAGAAATTAGGTATGGGAGTTGCATCAGCAGCATTGGGGTTATCTTTAATTGGTGGAGGAACATTCGCTTACTTTAGCGATAAAGAAGTATCAAACAATACATTTGCAGCTGGGACGTTAGATCTTACATTAAACCCTAAAACGCTTGTAGATATTAAAGATTTAAAACCAGGGGATTCTGTTAAGAAAGAGTTCTTATTAAAGAACGACGGTACGTTAGCAATTAAAGACGTTAAATTAGCGACAAAGTATACTGTTAAAGATGCAAAAGGTGATAATGCTGGTGAAGACTTCGGTAAGCACATTAAAGTGAAATTCCTTTGGAACTGGGATAAACAAAGTGAGCCTGTATATGAAACAACTTTAGCAGATTTACAAAATGTGGATCCAGATGTTTTAGCTAAAGACATCTTTGCTCCAGAGTGGGCAGAGAACGGTGGTCTAGCACCAAATTCAGAAGACTATCTATGGGTACAATTTGTATTCGAAGATGATGGTAAAGATCAAAACAAATTCCAAGGCGATTCATTGAACTTAGAATGGACATTCAACGCAAGCCAAACAGATGGCGAAGAAAAATAATAAAGCAAAAAGCGGGGATTCCCCCGCTTTTTTTTATAAAGAAAAAAAGAAGTGCCCGTTTTAAGCACTCTTTCATATGTATTATTGTTGATTTTTCTTCCATTGTGTAAATTCAAGAAATTCACGAAACTGTTCTTTTGAGACACCGGAGCTCATCGCATCTTTAACGAGTTGTGTCCATTCGGAGTCTAGATGACTTTCTGTTGTTGTTTCATCGTGAAGTAACGTATCAACTGGAATTTGTAGAACAGATGAAATTTTTTCGAGAAACTGAATGGAAGGGTTTTTTTGTAAATTTCGTTCTATAGAACTAATGTAAGATTTAGCTACACCAGCTTTTTCGGCGAGTTCTGTTAGTGAAATGCCCTTTTGTAAACGAAGGCGTTTTATACGTTCTCCTATCATATTTGCGCACCTTTCTATCAATATGTAGTCGTCTTATGATGTGATTATTATAACATAAACTTCGTTAAAAAGAACGAGGCTATTGAGCCTGGCTCGTATGCTTCATACGTTGGAAAAAGTGTTCAATATCTTGCAGGGCAATGCCAGCATCTAGAGCTTCAAGTATTAAATCAATCCATTCTTGATCTAGTGAGTCAGCCTTATCTTTGTACAAATGTAATTCCTCCCTAATTATTGGTCATAATTGCTGCTACATAGTAGACGATAATTAATCGAATTTTATATTTTATGTATCAAATTATCGAATATTGTGTAGATGAAACAAAGATAAAATCCCCATTAAATTCTCTCTATGGAAATTATAAGGTTTCTGCCAAAAATTTTCAATATTTTCTGAAAACATTGTTGAATTGTGATATATTCGTATACTAACTATGAAATTTTTACAAATATATTAAAAAAATTACATAATGTGACTAAATATTGAAAAAATATTGAATATTTAATAAAATAAAATATGTAATACATATTTTATATTAGGGGAGGAAATAAGGGATGATAAAGAAACCATTTAAAGTGTTATCAACAATTGCTTTGACAGCTGCTTTAGGCCTTTCGTTTGGGGCTGGAAGCCAGTCTGCGTATGCAGAAACGCCTGGGGATAAAACAGCTACAAGCCCAGTTGATGATCATTTAATCCCAGAAGAGAGATTAGCAAATGCGCTAAAAGAACGTGGGGTAATTGATTCGTCGGCTTCAGAGACAGAAACAAAGAAAGCTGTCGAAAAGTATGTAGAGAAGAAAAAGGGTGAAAATCCTGGAAAAGAAGCGACAAATGGGGACCCACTTACGAAAGATGCATCTGACTTTTTAAAGAAAGTGAAAGATGCGAAAGCAGAAACGAAAGAAAAATCAGAGCAACCAGCAAACGGGACTGCAGCAGGAACAGGTCCAGTTAAAGGGGGCTTAAATGGTAAAGTACCAACTTCACCAGCAAAACAAAAAGGATATAACGGTGAAGTTCGTAAAGACAAAGTACTCGTTTTACTTGTAGAGTATGCTGATTTCAAACATAACAATATTGATAAAGAGCCTGGCTATATGTATTCGAACGATTTTAATAAAGAGCACTATGAAAAAATGTTATTCGGTAACGAGCCGTTTACGTTAGATGATGGAAGTAAAATTGAAACGTTTAAACAATATTATGAAGAGCAATCAGGTGGTAGTTACACAGTGGACGGAACAGTCACAAAATGGTTAACAGTTCCAGGTAAAGCTGCTGATTACGGTGCAGATGCTGGTACAGGTCATGATAATAAAGGACCAAAAGGACCACGTGATCTAGTAAAAGATGCATTAAAAGCGGCTGTAGATAGCGGACTTGATTTATCACAGTTTGATCAGTTCGATCAATATGATGTAAATGGTGATGGGAATCAAAATCAACCGGACGGTTTAATCGATCACTTAATGATTATTCATGCGGGTGTTGGACAAGAAGCTGGCGGTGGTAAATTAGGTGATGATGCAATTTGGTCACATCGCTGGACAGTTGGACCAAAACCATTCGCAATTGAAGGTACAAAAGCGAAAGTTCCATATTGGGGCGGAAATATGGCAGCATTCGACTACACAATTGAACCAGAAGATGGCGCGGTTGGTGTATTCGCACATGAATATGGCCATGATTTAGGTCTTCCAGATGAGTATGATACACAGTATAGCGGTCAGGGTGAACCGGTTGAAGCTTGGTCTATTATGAGTGGCGGAAGCTGGGCTGGTAAAATCGCAGGAACAACGCCAACGAGTTTATCACCACAAAATAAAGAGTTTTTCCAAAAAACAATCGGTGGTAACTGGGCGAACATCGTAGAAGTAGATTACGAGAAATTAAATAAAGGTATCGGTCTTGCAACATACTTAGACCAAAGTGTTACGAAGTCAGATCGTCCAGGTCTGATTCGTGTTAACTTACCAGATAAAGAGGTAAAAGGAATTCAGCCTGCATTTGGTAAACAGTATTACTACAGCACAAAAGGTGATGACCTTCATACAACGATGGAAACGCCACTATTCGATTTAACGAAAGCAACGACTGCAAAATTCGATTATAAGTCATTGTATGAAATCGAAGCAGAGTACGATTTCCTTGAAGTACACGCTGTAACAGAAGATGGACAAAAAACGTTGATTGAAAGAATTGGTGAGAAAGCAAATAGTGGAAATGCAGCTACGACAAATGGAAAATGGGTTGATAAATCATATGATTTAAGTCAATTCAAAGGTAAGAAAGTAAAATTAACATTTGAGTACATTACGGATGGTGGCTTAGCATTAAATGGTTTCCTACTTGATAATGCGTCACTAACTGTAGATGGAAATGTTGCATTCTCTGATGATGCAGAAGGTACACCACAATTCAAATTGGACGGTTTCGTTGCATCTAACGGAATGGATAAGAAAAAGCATAACTACTATGTAGAGTGGAGAAACTATGCGGGTTCAGATAACGCATTGAAATTTGCTCGCGGTCCAGTATATAACACTGGTATGGTTGTATGGTATGCGGATTCAGCTTACACAGATAACTGGGTTGGCATACATCCAGGACATGGTTTCCTTGGTGTAGTTGACTCTCATCCAGAAGCAATTGCAGGAACTTTAAATGGCAAACCAACATTTAAAAGCAGTACGCGATTCCAAATTGCTGATTCGGCGTTCTCATTCGACAAAACGCCAGCTTGGAAAGTGGTATCTCCAACGCGTGGAACATTCGTATACGATGGATTACCAGGAGTACCGAAGTTTGATGACTCTAAAAAGTATATTAATGAGCAAATTCCAGATGCAGGACGTATTTTACCGAAGCTTGGTCTGAAGTTTGAAGTAGTAGGACAAGCTGATGATAATTCTGCAGGTGCTGTTCGTTTATATCGTTAATACAGTAAAACTACCGAGAGATTTTCTTTCGGTAGTTTTTTTGTGAGCAATGAATTTTATATAAAGGGAAAAGTTATATATAATGTAACTTTAAGAATAGAAATTTGTTACATATGAAGTCTATATAAATAATGAAAGAATTGGATAAAAATAGTGGAAGAAGGTGAGCGGATGAGTATTTCCTCTATTGTAAATAAACAAAAGGAATATTTTTATAAAGGACATACGAGAAATGTAGAAACAAGAAAGAATAATTTGCAGAAGCTTTATGAAGGAATTCAGCGTTTTGAGGATGAGATTTTTCAAGCGTTGAAATTAGATTTGAATAAATCAGTTCACGAATCATTTACAACAGAAATTGGATATGTACTAAAAGAGATTTCTTTTCAAATGAAGCATATTTCATCTTGGAGTAAACCAAAGCGTGTTCGCACAGCTCTTACTCATTTTGGATCGAAGGGGAAAGTAGCGCCAGAACCGTATGGTGTGACACTTATTATCGCACCGTGGAACTATCCGTTTCAATTAGCAATTGCCCCACTTGTAGGAGCATTGGCAGCTGGAAATACAGTCGTTTTAAAGCCGTCAGAGTTAACTCCAAACGTTTCAAAAGTACTTACGAGAATGTTAGGTGAATTATTCCCAGAAGAGCTTGTATCGGTAATAGAAGGCGGTGTGGAGGAAAGCACTGCACTTTTAAAGGAACCGTTTGACTATATTTTCTTTACAGGTAGTGTTGGTGTTGGAAAAGTTGTGATGGAAGCAGCGGCAAAAAAATTAACGCCTCTTACGTTAGAACTTGGCGGGAAAAGTCCATGTATTGTACATAAAGATGCCAAAATAGATGTAACCGCAAGACGTATCGTTTGGGGCAAGTTTTTGAATGCTGGGCAGACGTGTGTAGCGCCTGATTATATGTACGTTCATTCTTCAGTGAAAGAGCAGTTAATCGAGGCGTTGCGACATGAAATCGCAGAGCAATATGGAAAAGATGCTTTGCAAAATGACAATTATGTGCGAATTGTGAGTGAGCGTCATTTTGAACGTTTATGTACATTTTTGCAAGATGGTAAACCTGTGATTGGCGGGAATTATACGAAAGAAACATTACACATCGAACCGACAGTGTTAACGAATGTTACATGGCAAAGTGCTGTTATGGAAGATGAAATTTTTGGGCCGATTTTACCAATTATAGAATATGACAAAATAGAAGAGGTAATTGAAACGATTCAGCACCATCCAAAGCCGTTAGCACTATATGTATTTTCTGAAGATAGAAAAGTGCAAGAGAAAGTGACGAGTAATATTTCATATGGCGGAGGATGTATAAATGATGTCGTATATCATCTTGCAACGCCATATTTACCTTTTGGGGGCGTTGGAAGTAGTGGATTAGGCAGCTATCATGGTGAACAAAGTTTTCGGACTTTTTCCCATTATAAAAGCATTTTGTCCCAATCTACAGCATTCGACATGAAAATTCGTTACTCTTCTACAAAAAGTGCTTTAAAATTCATACGAAAGTTGTTAAAATGATGATGGTGTTTATCAGTAGGCGTAGCCGTATGATAAAAACCCCTTCGCAACTGAAGGGGTTTTTCTGTTCGACATATGTATCATGCGAAAATGAATCAAACATACTACATAAAGAATAGAAGAGAACGCTGCTAAACAACCATTTTTGTTTGGATCGAAACAAAAAAATAGTCTATAGAACATAAATATTTATTCATGAATATAAAAATTAAAATTTAAGGTAGATAGGACGGGAAAATGAAAAAGATTATTAAAGTTGAAGCAGTAGAAAAACATTTTGGAAATCAAGTGATTATCCCCCCTCTTTCTTTAGATATTAAAGAAGGAGAATTTTTAACAATTTTAGGACCGAGTGGTTGCGGGAAAACGACTTTACTTCGTATGATCGCAGGATTTGAAACCCCAACTAAAGGGAATCTTTTATTAGATGATGAAAAGATTAACGATTTGCCGCCATACAAGCGTCATATGAATTTAGTGTTCCAACATTACGCATTATTCCCACATATGAATGTTGAAAAAAATATTTGTTTCGGTATGAAAATGCAAAAAGTATCAGCAGCAGAACAGAAAGAACGTGCGGAAGAGGCAATGCGTTTAACGCAGTTACTTGAGTTCCGTAATCGTAAACCTTCGAAGCTTTCTGGTGGACAGCAGCAGCGTGTAGCAATTGCAAGAGCAATTGTAAACAACCCACGTGTATTACTATTAGATGAGCCACTTGGAGCGCTTGACTTTAAGTTAAGAAAAGATTTGCAACGTGAATTGAAAAACTTACAACGTAATTTAGGAATTACGTTCATATATGTAACGCACGATCAAGAAGAAGCGATGAGTATGAGTGATCGTATTGTCGTTATGAATAAAGGGCATATCGAACAAGTCGGCACGCCTAAGGAAATTTACAATAAGCCGAAAACATTGTTTGTTGCGACGTTCATCGGTGAAAATAATATCGTGAAAAATGGGGAAAACTACGTAGCAGTTCGCCCTGAAAATGTAAAAGTTCGCTCGGTTGAAGAGCCAATTTTAAAAGAATACCATCTTGGACATATTGAAGATATTGAATTTGTTGGAAATATGGAAAAGCTATATGTACGTGAGGAAAAAACAGCGGAATTACTAATGGCATACCAAACTGCTGAAGAAGCAACGCAGTGGAGCATTGGAGATAATGTATATGTAGGCTGGGAGCAAGAGGACGAGGTGACCTTAAATTGAAGAAAGGGAAATTACTCGCATTACCTACAGTCGTATGGCTGTTACTCTTCTTCCTAATTCCACTTCTGTTCGTATTAGCATTTGCCTTCATGCAGCGCGGAGCATACGGGACAGTGGAAATGAAATTTACATTAGATAACATAGCACGTGTGTTTGACCCATTATATATGGGGACGTTATGGGAAACAGTGAAGATAGCTGTTATTACGACAGTACTATGTTTATTAATCGGTTATCCATTCGCCTATACAATTACAATTGTTGATCGTAAATATCGTTCTATCCTTCTATTATTGGCAACGATTCCGTTCTGGATTAACTTTCTTGTTCGTTCATACGCATGGATTGTTATTTTACGTTCACAAGGTCTTGTAAACACATTGCTATTGAAACTAGGTATTATTAGTGAACCTTTAAATCTGCTATATAATACGCCTTCTGTAATACTCGGAATGGTATATTCTTTATTACCATTTATGATTTTACCAGTGTATGCAGCAATTGAGCAGCTTGATAAGCGTAAGCTAGAGGCGGCTTATGATTTAGGAGCAACACCAGTAAAGGCATTTTGGAATGTAACAGTACCGATGACGATGTCAGGGATTACAACTGGTTCTATTTTAGTATTCGTTTCTTCTATCGGAATGTTTGTTGTATCAGACGTTATGGGTGGATCGAAAGTAGCATTAATCGGAAACGTAATTCAAAACCAATTCTTAGGTTCACGTGACTGGCCATTTGGTTCCGCGTTATCTATGATTGTTGTTCTATTCTCTGTTCTGTTAATTTACTTATATTATCGTGCAACGAAAGTATATAAATATGATGGAAACGGAGGGGAATAGGCAAAAATGAAGAAGTTTTTAGTTTCTTATTCTTGGTTAATCTTATTGTTTTTGTATTTTCCAATGATGGTTTTAATGGTATATTCCTTCAACGATTCTCGCATTAATGCGGAATGGGAGGGCTTTACACTCCATTGGTATACAGATTTATTTCAAAAACAAGATGTTATTGATGCGTTTGTAAATAGTATGACGATTGCTGTTATAACGACAATTGTGACGACAGTTCTTGGTGTGATTTTTGCTATTGCATTACACCGTTACAAATATCGTTTTGAAGGGGCCATTAACGGTCTTGTATATTTACCAATTTTAATTCCTGATATTTTAATGGGATTATCTTTACTTATCCTATTTAGTCAATTAGGTATGGAACTTGGAAAAACAACAATTATTATTGCACACATTACATTCAGTATTTCATTTGTTGTTGTTATTTTAGCGGCACGTCTTTCTGGTATGGGACGTGATTTAGAAGAGGCTGCAAACGATTTAGGAGCAACGCCGTGGCAAACGTTTCGTTATGTAACGTTTCCAGCAATTGCACCAGGAGTTATTTCAGCCGCATTATTAACATTCACATTATCGATTGATGATTTTGTAATTAGTTTCTTCGTATCAGGACCAGGATCAACAACATTGCCATTATACATTTATAGTATGGTTAAGCGTGGAGTATCACCTGAAATTAATGCTCTTTCTACAATATTAATTGTTGTAATTGTAGGATTAATGGTGCTATCGGAAATTTTCCGTAATAAAGGTGCAGACGGTGAAGAGAACTCTGGAGGACACCTTCCTTTATAATACGAATGATATAGAAAGAACGAGGAGGTAATAAACCGATGAAATTAGTGAAGAGATTAGCTGGTATAGCAATTAGCTTCAGTCTTGCTGCAGGTGTACTTGCTGGTTGTGGTGAGAAAAAAGAAGAATTAAACATTTATAGCTGGGCGGACAATTTTGATGAGCAAGTTTTAAAAGATTTTGAAAAGAAATATAACGTGAAAATTAACTACGATAAATATGCAAGTAATGAAGAAATGCTTGCAAAATTACAAGCTGGTGGCGCGACATATGATTTAATTCAGCCATCTGATTACATGGTGAAAACGATGGCGAAGATGGACTTATTAGCGCCTTTAGATAAGAAGAATATCCCGAACATCGAGAACCTTGTTTCTAACTTTAAAACACCTGCGTTTGATCCAGAGAATAAGTATTCTCTAGTATATACTTGGGGTGTAACAGGAATTGCATACAATAAAAAGTATGTGAAAGAAACACCTACAAGCTGGAATGATTTATGGAACGAGAAATATAAAGGACATGTTACTTTATTAAACGATTCTCGTGAAGTATTAGGAATGGGACTTAAGAAAAACGGTTTCTCTAATAGCACGAAAGAGGATGCACAGTTAAAGACAGCGTCTGCTGATTTGCAGAAGCTACTTCCAAACTTATTAGCATTCGATACAGATAATATTAAACAAAAATTCATTACAGAAGATGCTTGGATCGGGACAGTTTGGTCTGGAGACGCAGCATTCATTGCGAAAGACAATAAAGATGTAGGATACGTTGTACCAAAAGAAGGTGGCACAATTTGGGCTGATACGTTAGCAATTCCAAAAGGTGCGAAAAATAAAGAACTTGCAGAGAAGTTTATGAACTACTTATTAGATGAAAAAGTAAGTGTGAAAAACTACGAGTCAATTGGTTACAGTAATCCAAATGAAAAAGCTCATCCTCTTCATAGTAAAGAATATCGTGATAATCACATGATCTTCTTAACAAAAGAAGAATTAGATCGTACAGAGTGGCTTGTTGATGTAGACGATAAGTTAAAAGACTACGATCGCTACTGGACAGAGCTGAAAACAAAAGGTAAATAAGTAAGAAAATGCGGTTTCTAAAGTAGAAATCGCATTTTTTCATAGTAGGAGGAAATCGATTGAAGAAAAAGTTACATCAGTATGAGTTAATGTGTATCATTTTATTGTTTGTTCTATTTAGCATCATCGCTTGGAGGGTACATGTAGGTGGTGTTACAATGATGGATACATACGTACGTGATATGGTAAAAGGATTACAAACAGAAAGCTCAATTACATTCTTCACATATTTTACAAAGTTAGGATCTGCAATTGGAGTTATAACGACACTAATTATAAGTTTGCTCGTTTTTTGGAAAAAACGTTATTATGCTGCTATGATCGTGTATCCAATGGCTATATTAACGACACATCTTGTTAATAAAGGGATAAAAGAAATTGTAAAAAGAGACCGTCCATCATTAAACGAGGCACTTGATGCACTTGGATATAGCTTCCCAAGTGGACATGCAATGCTATCTATTATGTCATTTGGTTTTCTTGCCTATATCATTGCTGCGAATTTGAAGAGCATAGCTGGAAAATGTGGTATTACGATTTCAATGGGCATATTAATTATATTGATTGGATTAAGTAGAGTTATTTTAAATGTTCATTACCCGACTGATATTTTAGCTGGTTACTGTGCAGGTGGCATTTTGTTAATCATCGCAATTTATTGTCATCGTTTACTTACCGTGAGATTGGGACTTAATAACGAGAGATAAAAAAACGTCTAGAAAAACTAGTATTATAGTTTTTCTAGACGTTTTTTGTTTATGGGGAGATGTGATAAAGTATAAATGACAAGTGAATTATATAAAGTAGGTGAAAATGAGTGAAGACAAATGTACATAAAATTGATAAGTGGGGGAAGTTAGGAACTTTTTTGTATCAATTTCGTTATACAGTAATTGTAGCATTACTACTACTTGCGATAGTGCTCGGTATTTTTGCTCCAAAACTTCCAGGAGTATTGGGCGGTGATGGTTTCCAAACAGAAGGGGATTATCAAAAGACGAAAGAAATTTTAGATAAGGATTTTAAGCAGTCTCAAGATACACTTTTACTCGTTTTTGAGAAGGAAAAGGATACTTCGCATGAGGAGTTCCAAAAGCGTATAGAGGGGATAATAAATCAAATTGAAGAGAAAGAAAAATACGAATCTTTCCATCATCCAATGCAAAATAAAGAGATGTTACAAGATGATATCGGTTATGCGACGATTTTATTTTCCGGGAAAACAAATAAAGAACGAATGGAAAAGACATTACAATTTGCCGGGAAAATCGAGAAGGAAAGTAATAGCCTATTAAAAGTAACACCGACAGGATATCCGAAAATTAATCAAGAGATTAATGAAAGAACGCAAAATGATTTAAAAGTAGCAGAGATGATTGGATTACCTATTGCTTTTCTCGTACTATTATTCTCATTTGGTAGTCTGATTGCGTCTATTTTACCGATTGTAAATGGCGCGCTTAGTGTCATTAGTACGATGGGGATTTTATATTTTATAGGTAGTGATAAAGAGCTATCTATTTTCGTGTTAAATGTCGCGCCGATGATTGGGCTCGCATTATCAATTGATTTCGCACTGTTATTTGTAAATCGTTTTCGAGAAGAAGTTGCGAAGAGAACAGTGAAAGAAGCGATAGCGATTACGTATCAAACGGCAGGGCGTGCTATCGTATTTTCAGGGTTATGTGTATTCGTCGGTTTATCAGGCTTATTTTTCTTTAAGATAGATTATATTCAGTCTGTTGCTATTAGCGGGATGATTGTCGTTATTATGAGCATTTTGTTTTCGCTCACACTTCTTCCAGCGCTATTATCTTTAATTGGTAAAAGGATATTAAAAAAGAATCAGGCGGCGCCTACGCCATCAAATGTATGGCGTAAATTTGCACAGTTTGTAATGAAACATCCAATCGTCATGATTATTGTTGTTACAACATTTATTGTTATTTGTTTATTACCGCTACGTACAGCTAACTTGCAGTTTCCTGGTGTTGAAGCGTTACCTGAAAAGAGTGATACGAGAGTTGCATTTGAGAAGTATGAAGAAGCCTTTAATAAAACTGTCCAAACACACGCTGATGTGACATTAGTAGTAGAGACGAAGAAAGATATAATAGAAAAAGAAAGTTTACAAAAGATAGAAGCTGTTGTTCAAAAGTTAAAAGACGATAAGCAAGTATATAAGGTGAAAAGTGTATATGACGGGCTAAATGGAATGAAAGCAGATCAAGTTGCTGGAATGTTACAGTCGCTAGAGGCTGCGAAAATAGCTCCTGTATTTGAAGCGTATACGAAAGGGAATAAAACAACAATGGAAGTCTTTTTGGATACGAAGCCAAGTACAGAAACCGCAAAACAATGGGTTCGTGATTTCAAAAAGAATTATAAAGAAAATGATGTTACTTATTATTTGGGCGGTATGACGACGTTCCAGCAAGAGTTAGAAGATGAAATTAAAGATAAAGTTGCAATTGGTATGTCTGTTATATTTGGATCAACCTTTGTCATTTTATTATTCGCATTCCGCTCTATACTCATTCCAATTAAAGCTATTATTATGAACGTACTTAGTTTAAGTGCAACAATTGGAATTGTAATTTGGTTATTTGAAGGTGGCCATTTCGGATTAGAAGAGAGTTCAGTTTTATTTGTATTACCAATCTTTATTTTCGGCCTCGTATTTGGGCTTAGCATGGATTATGAAGTATTTCTTATTTCACGTATTCATGAGCTCTATGAAGAAACAGGGGATAACGATCAAGCAACGTTAGAAGGGCTTGTTTCGACAAGTAGGATTATTACGTCCGCCGCTTTAATTATGATTGTTGTTACCGGTGCGTTCGCCTTTACTGATATTTTACCAGTAAAGCAGATGGGGCTTGGGGTTGCATTAGCAATATTTCTTGATGCAACAATTATCCGTCTTATGCTCGTACCAAGTTTAATGAAATTGTTTGGGGATTGGAACTGGTGGCTACCATTTCGAAAGAAAAGAGAAAAATCATCATAAAAAAACTCATCTATAAGATGAGTTTTTTTATGAATAGCAGGGCCCATATTTTGCGCATAGTATGTGATAAGAACATTACATACAAGTAGGTGAAGGCAATGTTTCGTTATTTTAAGTTTAAGCTAAATGATACAGTACAGTTTGCTGAAAACGATGGGCATATGTATCGCATTGTCGGTTATCGGTTGGAAAAAGGGTTTTACCCAAAAGATGAATGGACTCATATTATTTATGAACTGCTTAGAGACTTTGACGGGTATACGATGGATGCGGAAGAAGAGGAACTTGTAAAAGTCATTCAAGTAGAGGATGAGTATTACAAAATACAAGAAGTATCGGGGTATCGCTATCCAGTAAAAATGAAGCAAAAGCAACAAGTTATGAAAGGAGAGAAAATAGACGACTTATTAGATACGTACAACGACTATAAACGATTGGCGGATTTCTTTAAAGATTTATTGTATGAACAAAAAGCTGAAGAAGTGTTGCAGGAAATGAAAAGGCTTAGAGCGTGAGGGGACAGTCGATTATAAGGCTGTCCTCTATTTTTGACGGTGCATCAAATTATGTTTTCCGTTACAATGAGAGAATCAATAGAAATAAGGTGATTATAGTATGGAAACAAAGAAAAAGGGCGAATGGTGCGAAATTACGGTTCCAGCGACGTGGAATGGTATAAGTATTGAGTCGTTGTTAAAAGTAGAATGGGAAGTACCAAAAAAGTTATTACATCAGCTTCGTATGGAAAAAGGTGTTACGGTTAACGGAGAACAAAGGAGATGGAATGAACTTTTAAAAGAAGGAGATAAGTTACAAGTTCATATGTTTATGGAGGAGGAGTACGGCGTAGAGCCGGAATATGGTGAATTAAATGTAGTGTTTGAAGACGATCACGTACTCATTGTAAATAAGCAGGGGCAAATGGATACACATCCTTCTGAAAAAAATGGGACGGGAACACTTGCCAATCTTGTTGCTTTTCATTTTCAAATGCAAGGTTTAGAGACGAAGGTTCGGCATATCCATAGATTAGATAAAGATACGACAGGTGGTGTTGTATTCGCAAAACATAGAATTGCGGGTGCAATTATGGATCGTTTATTAATGGAACGGAAAATCAAAAGAACGTATATGGCACTTGTTGAAGGAAAAGTAAAAAAGAAGCAGGGGACAATTGATGCAGCTATCGGAAGAGATCGACATCATGCTACAAGGCGTCGTGTTTCTCCAAAGGGAGACCAAGCTATAACGTATTATAAAGTAGAGAAATATTTTAAAAAACAAAATGCGACGCTCGTAACGTTACAGTTAGAAACTGGTAGAACGCATCAAATTCGCGTTCATATGAGCTATAATGGAAATCCATTAGTTGGGGATGTATTATATGGTGGGCAAACAACATATATGTCCGGGCAAGCGTTACATGCGATGAAGATTAATTTTTTGCATCCGATTACGAAAGAAGAGATCGTTGTTGACGTACCTTTCCCTACAAATTTAAACGATACAATGAAAAAATTTGAAAGAGAAAATAGGTAAAGTGTAAGTTTAAAGTTGAAAAAGGTAGATTTTTGCAGGGATTTCTCTGAAAGAGGCGAAGCCGTTAAGAGAAAAGAGAGGTGAGAATTACTTGATCAAATATAAATATATGCTAGGGATATTTTTCGCTTGTCTTTTACTTACTTTATGTATTTATCCATATTTACCAACTCGTATGGCAGTGCATTGGAACGAGAATGGTGGAGCGAACGAGTTTATGAGTAAACAAGTTGTCGTATTATTTATCCCTGTCCTTATTATTATTTTACATGGATTAGTATATGTTATTTTACATAATATATATAAGTTTAATGAAGGAGAGTATTTCATTATAAATGGATTTATAAAGAGTATTACTTTATTTATGATGTTTGTCCATATACTAATTCTCTTTATTAATTTGGGAAGTATTATATCCTTTCAGACAGGACTAACGATTGGAATTAGTATGTTTCTTTTTATGTTTAGTAAAGTGTTTAAAAAGGTGAAGGATAGAGAGAAAGAACCGATCAAATTACAAAAAATCCGTTTAGTTAGTAGGCGAATCTTTCAAGTGATGGCATGCAGCATATTATTTTCGTTGCTTTTGAGCCTGAAGTGGGGATTTTACTTGTTAATTAGTGTAATAAGCTGCGGGTCTATTTTGTTTATGTTCTATATTTTATACGCATACATATTAGAAAGCTATGAAACATAAAAAAAGAGTCTTCTCCTAGAAGACTCTCTTTTTATTTACTTCGTAATAAATTGTTGTGTCCAGTAGTTGCCGCTTTCTACATAGCCAACACCGATATGAGTGAAGCCACTATTTAAGATGTTTGCACGGTGTCCGGCACTGTTCATCCAAGCTTGTACAACTTCTTCTGGAGTACGTTGTCCTTGGGCGATGTTTTCACCTGCAGATTTATAAGAAATACCAAATTTTTTCATCATGTCAAACGGAGACCCGTATGTAGGGCTGTTATGATCAAAGTAGTTGTTTTTTTGCATATCTTCAGACTTAATGCGTGCTACTTTGCTTAATTCATTATCGATTTGTAATGCTGATAAGCCTTGTTTTGTACGCTCTGCGTTTGTTAATTCAACAACGCGTTGTTCGAATTCGCTTAAAGATTTTGCTTCTTCAGCAGGCTTTTGCTCAGCAGGTTTTTGTGTTTCGTTTTGAGTATTGTTGTTTTCAGCTGGTTTTTGAGCTTCTGGTTTAGCAACTTCTTCAGCAGGCTTTTGTTCAGCTGGTTTTTGAGTTTCCTCAGCAGGCTTTTGAGCTTCTGGCTTAGCTGTTGGTTGTTCAGTAACAACATTTTCAGTAGGCTGTTGACCAGGAATGAAGCAATCTTGTTGGAATTGTCCTTGGTTCCATTGTGCTAATGATTCAACTCCCATAGATTGTAAGAATGCTTGTAATTCTTGTTGGCTCATTTGCTTCATCATCATTTTTGAATGCTGAATATTTTGAACCTTTATGTTAGATGGTTGTACTGTTGCAGCTTGTGCATCTAAAGAAGATACTCCTAAAGTAAGAGCTGTTGCAGCAGCTACAGATAATAAAACACGCTTTTTCATGATGTGTGTCCCCCTATATAAAGTTTTAATTTGTTTTCACACGATTTGTTTTTGACAGCCTGTCTGACTGACCAATTCATCGTAGCATACAATTTGCGAGAAAAAAGATGGAAAAAAATTCATAGACTTAAAAATTTCCTAATTTATCCTAAGAGGAGGAAAGGGATGAAATAAGAGAAACATAGAGTATAAAAGGAATTTTTAGCATTTTTATACTTGGTTTTAAGAGGGGGTTTTTGGATAAATGTACCTATATTAAAAATGAAGAATCCTATTGTATCAATGATTTTAGCATTTTTTTGAGGAATATACTGGATGTATTTTTACAAAACTGTAATGTTTCTGTTGTTCTTTTTTATAATAAAGTAACATATTTTTAATGTTGTAGCGGACAAAAAAGCGGCTATCTCTTTACATAGACGAAGGAGATAGCCGTTTTCCTATTATTACGTATGTTACGAGTTATTACGAGTTGGTTTCAATTGCTTCTAATAATAGATCAACAATGTGAATTCCTCTCATTTTATGAGAAAGACCTTCACGTTCAATACCTAGTTTCATTTGTAATAGACATCCAGGGTTTGCAGTAACAATTGTCGCTGCATCTGTTTCATGTACACGGTCCATTTTGTAATCTAGAAATTCCATTGATAACTCCGAATGGACAATATTATAAATACCAGCAGAACCACAGCAACGGTCCGCATCTTTCATTTCGTGGTATGTTGCGCCTTGAATGGCCTCTAGTAACATACGAGGTTCCGAAGATGTTCGCATAACATTGCGTAAATGACAAGAGTCTTGATACGTAATGATTTGCGGCGTGAGTCGTAAGTCATTACGTTTATGGAAATCTAGTTCTACTAGTATAGCAGTAATATCTTTAATTTTAGAAACAAATTGCTTTGCGCGTTCAGCCCATTTGGGATCATCTTTTAACAGATAATCATAGTCTACGAGGTAAGCTCCGCAACCACCTGCATTCGTAATAATATAGTCGATGTTTAAATCTTCGAATGCTTCTATATTTCGTTTTGCTAATTCTTTTGCTCCACTCTTTTCACCAGCATGCCCATGTAACGCCCCGCAGCAACTTTGTGTTTTCGGAATAACGATATCACAACCAGCTAACTGAAGAAGTTTCATCGTTGCGTTATTTGTTTCTAAAAACATCGTATCCATTAAACAGCCTGTGAAGAATGCAACTTGTTTCTTCTTTGCCACCTCAGCAGGTAAAAATTCAGGACGATCTTTCATTGCTTTCATTTTAGGGATTTTTGGCAAAACGAGGTCCATCGTTGCAAGTGTTTCAGGGAATAACTTCATAATACCTGTTTTATGTGTTAGCGTTTGTAAACCAGAACGCTGGTAAAATCCGATTAGTCCTGTTAATGTTCGCATTCGGTTTTGATGCGGGAATAGTCCTTCAAAAACAACTTTACGAACAGCTCTCACGGGCATGGAGAACTTTTTATTTTGATTAATAATATCACGAGCTTCTTCTAATAAATGTCCATAATTCACACCAGATGGACAAACAGGTTCACAAGCGCGGCAGCCAAGGCAAACATTTAATGTATCTTCAACATCTTCATCCGGCTCAATTAAACCATCAACGACGGCTTTCATTAAGGCGATACGTCCGCGTGGGGAATGTGATTCTTTATACCCAGATTGAATGTAAGTAGGGCAAGTTGGTAAACAAAAGCCGCATCGCATACAGTTTAGTAGTTCATCTTCACTTAATCGTTCTTTAAATTCCTTTTGAATGTTTTCTTTATTTAATGTGGTCATCGTTCAACCACCACTCTTTTACGAGAGTCTTTCGCGAACATCTTTCCAGGATTCATAATGTTGTTTGGGTCGAAGGCTTGTTTAATCCCTTGCATAGCAGCAATACCTTCTTTACCTAATTTCATTTCTAAATACGGAGCTTTCATTGCGCCAACACCATGTTCACCAGTAATCGTACCACCAAGCTCAATCGCTTTCGCAAATATTTCAGCAAAAGCTTGTTCGGCACGATGCATTTCTTCTTCATTACGGGCATCTGTCATACAAGTCGGATGCAAATTACCATCACCAGCATGACCAAAAGTACAAATAGGAATATTATATTTCTTTGCAATTGCATTAATTGCTTCAACCATTGGAGCGATTTGTGAACGTGGTACAGTTGCATCTTCTAATATTGTTGTCGGTTTTAGTCTTGCAAGTGCTGATAGTGCACTACGGCGTGCTGTACGAAGCGCATCTGCTTCGGCTTCATCTTTTGCAACGCGAACATCGACCGCATTCATAGCACGGCAAACGTTAGCCATTTTTTCGATATCGCGATTGACAACCTCGGGCGGGCCATCTTGTTCAATTAATAAAATTGCTTTAACGTCAGTTGGTAAACCGATTTGTGCAAACTCTTCTACAACTTCAATTGTTGGTTGGTCTAAAAACTCAAGTGTCGCCGGAATAATTTTATTTGCAATAATAGCAGAAACAGCTCGAGCAGCTTCGTTAATATCTTCATATAGCGCAAGCATCGTTTTCTTCGTTTCAGGCATAGGGACAAGTTTTAATATAGCTTCCGTAACAACACCAAGTGTTCCTTCAGAACCAATAAATAAACGAGTTAAATCATAACCAGCTACATCTTTTGCTAATTTACCGCCAGTGCGAATGATATCGCCGTTCGGTAAGACAATTTCAAGCCCCATTACATAATCACGTGTTACGCCATATTTTAAACCACGTAATCCGCCGGAGTTTTCATTAATGTTACCGCCGATTGTAGAAATTTTCATAGAGCTTGGATCTGGTGGATAAAATAAACCTTTTTCTTCTACTGCTTTAATAATATCAAGTGTAATAACACCAGCTTGTACAGTAATTGTTAAATTCTCTTCGTCAATTTCTAAAATATTGTTCATATGGCGGAAAATAAGGACGATACCACCTTCAAGTGGACACGTTCCAGCGCAAAGATTTGTTCCAGACCCGCGAACGTATACTGGGATTTTATGAGTGTTACACACTTTTAACACGTCTGCTATTTCATTTGTATTACGAGGAGCAATGACTGCATCAGGCATCGCTTGGAAGTTTGGAGTGGCATCATAACTATAAGTTAAACGCCCCATATTGGATGTATCTACATTATCTTCGCCAACAATAGATACAAATGAATCAATAATTTGCTTTTCTAACATTGGAAATCCCCCTCAAACTGTTAACGTATTTCGTCATAATAAAAAACGTTGTAACAGTGCTTTCATTATAATGATAAAAAAGTTGGAGGATTCTTTCTATGTACAATCATCTAAAGATTAATCGATTTTATCGTTATTTTTTGTATGATTATCTAATAAAAGGAGTGCGAAGTATAAAACATTTAAATCTTTGAATTGTTTCGGGTCAAGTCCTGTATGTTCTTCAATCTTTTTTAGCCTGTAATGCAATGTGTTAATGTGTATATGTAATTGCTCAGCTGTCTGCTTATAAGATTGGTTATAATCGATAAATAAACGTAAAGTGTGCATAAGCTCAGGAGATGATACTAAGTTTTCAATGGTACGCTCTAGAAACTGTTCTCGAGTTTCAGTAGAAATATCTTGTAAGCACATTTCTAAACGTAAATCTTCATTAAATACAATTTTTTTCGTTTCAAGTGATACTGAAAGGGCGCTTAATGCTTGTTCGTACGATAAGTTCATATTGCTTGGCGTAACTGTTTGTCCAATCCCGATATATAAAGTAATAGAAAATAAAGTTTCACAGTCTTGTTTTAACCGTTTTAAAAATTGAAAGGTTTGCTCTTTGGATTGGATTGTTGTAAACAAAATAAACCGATCATTTCCCCAGCGAACAAATAAATTTTCTTTTGCTAAAATGTTGCGCATATGTTGCCAAATTTTACGCTGGAGCATCGTATTATCTTGGGTGATTGATAATAAAATAAGTTGTTTCTTCTTATATAAATCAATGCCAAGCGTTTTTGCACGATCGAGAAAACTTGGAGACCAGTCTGTATTTTGAAGCCAATCAAAGACAAATGCTTCATAAGAACGGTGCTCAAGTTCTAGTTGTTCTAAAAAGTAGTTTTCATGAATTAATAATTCGGTCATCTTACGTAATATTTCTCCGTATTGTGAAATATTTTCAGGTTCTCCTGTAATTCCAATCACGCCGATTACTTCGTCATGGAATAGTAAAGGAAGGTTCATCCCAGCTTTTACACCTTGCAGTCGTCGTTCATCATCTTTTGTAATAATGACAGTTTTTTTTTGTTTCGCACAGCGGAGTGCACCTTCATGAAATCGACCGATTCTTTCCGCATCTGTACTTGCCATAATAACGCCTTGTATATTAATAATAATAATGTTTTCAGTAATTAATCTGCGTACTTCACGTACAATTTTATTCGCTAAATCAGGAAAAAGCATAATTTACACACCTCAAATTCTATTTGTTGTACATTATATATGTAAGTTTATTAATAAAGGAAGATTTCACATTTTCCACACATTTATTTGTTATTTTACAATTATAACGAAATCATCCGAAGATGGAGGGAATCTTTTGAGAAAGTATGTTTTTCTTCTCTGTTTTTTATTTCTATTAGTAGGGTGTCAAGGAAGTTCGTATACACCGATTGCTAAAGATAAAAGTGTTATTATAACAACGAATATAAAGGAAGGTAGTATTAGTTTTATTGATAAAAAAACAAAGAAGCTATTAACAACATGGGAATTAAATGAGCCGATTGCGGGGGTTACGCTACTTCCAAATGGCGAGGAAATACTTGTTTATGGTAAGCAATTAGAATATATGTATGTATATTCACTAGCAGAAGGAAGACAAGTGGACAAATATAAGATTGGAAAAGGAATTGCTAATGTTATCGCATCAGATGATGGAACACAATTATTTGCTGCCGATCAAAATGAACAAAAGGTAAGGTTCTTTACGATAAAAGGAAAAGAGACAGGGAGTGTTTCAACAGGAAAAGGGCCGATAACGATGGTAGAGCATCATAACCAGTTATCTGTACTCAACTTTTATGATACGAAACTAACGACCATTGATACAAAGAAAAAAGAAGTGATACAGTCCTTTATGATTCCACCAGCATCAACAGGAGCAACGGTTAGCGCTGATGGGAAAGAAATATGGATTGGTGGACATGGTGATGGAAGTCAAGTGAATGAGAAAGTATTAGTGTATTCTTTACAAAGCGGAGAGATGATGCGTTCTTTACATGCTCCGTTTATGCCTGTGAATATAACAAAGGATGATAAGTATGTATATGCGCTAAGTCACGGTTCAAATACGCTTAGAAAGTTTGATGCAAGTACGTATCAAGAGGTAGGATTTGCAGAAGTAGGATCTAATCCATTTGCATTTTTGAAAAGCGGTGCAGAAGGATATGTAGCTAGTTATGATAGCGATGAAGTATGCGTAATGGATATGAAGAATATGAAAATAAAACAAACAATTAAAGTCGGAAAAGGACCGTTTCAACTCATAGAGAGAGAAGGGGAAGGACAATGAGTAAATATAACGTGCTAGTCGTAGATGACGAAAGTGATATGAGGCAACTTGTCGGAATGTACTTAGATAACTTCGGATACGAGTGGGGAGAAGCTGAAAATGGAAAAGAGGCACTTCGAAAATTAGAGACGGATCATTACGATTTCGTTGTACTAGATATTATGATGCCTGAGATGGATGGGCTTTCAGTTTGTAAAGAGATTCGAAAAACGTCGGATGTACCTATTATATTTTTAACAGCAAAAGGTGAAGAGTGGAATAGGGTGAACGGCTTGCGTATGGGAGCAGATGATTATATTGTAAAGCCATTTAGTCCCGGGGAACTAATTGCTCGTATGGAAGCTGTTTTAAGACGATATACAAAGCAAGAACAGCAAGAAGAGATTCAATTTGGACCGATTCTTATTAATGAAAAAAGTAGGAGGGTCGAGACGAATGGTGAGACGATTCCTCTTACGGTAAAGGAGTTCGATTTACTATATTTTCTTTGCCAACATAATGGACAAGTATTTAGCCGGGAACAATTGCTTGAAAAGGTGTGGGGATATGATTATGCAGGAAGTACAAGAACGGTAGATACGCATGTGAAAACGATGCGTCTAAAGCTAGGAGAAAGTGGAAACTACATTCAAACCGTTTGGGGTGTAGGTTATAAATTTGAGGTGTAACGTATGTTTACGATGGTACAAAAGCTTTGGCTTACAGTAGTATGTGCAGTATGTGTAACAGTTTCCTTTCTTTATTTTGTATCTTTATACTCATATGAAAAGTTATACGTTGATAATTTAAAAGATTCATTAGTAATGGAAGGGAAACGTCTTGCCACGCAATATGATAAACGTGAAGGAGTATCCACTTTTGAAGAGAAAGTAAGGGCATATGATCAAATATCTAGTTCAGATGTCCTTTTCGTATACAATCCGCGTGATTTAAGCGCATGTTTGCCTTTTGATGTTCACCATCATTCTCTTATAAGTGAAGGGGATAGACAGGCGCTATTAGATGGGAAAACTGTGACAAAGATAGGGTATGAAGAACATTTTGATCGTAATATTATGGGTGTTGTCATCCCTGTTTTAGATAATAAAAAATTAGTTGGTATTGTATACTCTTATATTCCTTTAAAAAGTATAAAAGACTTAATATTTGATATGGGTCTTATTTTAGCGCCGTTAGCACTTGCAATGATTTTAATTACAATATGGATTGGTAGAAAAATTATTATCGCCATTACGAGACCGCTTTCGCAAATGGAACGAGTTGCAAATCATTTGGCTACTGGAGATTTCTCAGAGCGGATTACAATTTCTTCAGAAGATGAAATTGGACGATTGGGAAAAGCCTTTAATAAAATGGCAAATTCCTTAGAAACAGAAGATGTAAAGCGTAAGGAATTTTTAGCTAATGTTTCGCATGAACTTAGAACACCGCTTAGTTATATTAAAGGATATAGTGAAGCTATTTTAGACGGTGTAGCGAAGGGGCCGCAGCAGGAAAAAGTAACGCAACTTATTCATAAAGAAGCAGGTCGCATGCAGCGCCTTGTTCATGATTTATTAGATCTAGCGCAGCTAGAAGGTGAACACTTTCCCTTAAAGAAACAACCTATCGTTTTTTCACAGCTTATTGAAGATGTACTAAATACGTACGAGTTACAGTTTGTAGAAAAAAACCTTCGTATTTCAACGAATTTAAATCCTGAAATTATCGTAATGATTGATGAGGATCGTATGCAACAAGTACTTCATAATGTATTAGATAATGCGATACGTTATACAAATCAAAACGGGGATATCATAATAACATTAAAGCAAATCGATGATTATTGTGAATTGCACATAAAAGATACAGGAATAGGTATTGATAGAGAGCATTTAGAAAATCTGGGGGAACGCTTTTACCGAGTAGATAAAGCGAGAAGTCGTCAACACGGTGGAACAGGTTTAGGTCTTGCAATTGTAAGGCAAATTGTTCATATACATGACGGTGAGTGGAGAATAGAAAGTGAAAAAGGTAAGGGCACGACAGTTAGTATTAAATTAAAAGCACAAGATGAGGAGAGCATATTCTAACTTTTGGAATATGCTCTTCATATTGAAGGTAAATAGTTACGCGTAAATGTATTAATTAATATCAAACAAATATCAAAAATTTGACTATTTTATGAACAAAACATTTGTACTTCTTACTAATTCGTTCTAAAATAGTTATGGATGCTAAGTTCTTATAAAACGTTACAATTGTTGTTTGGAAGATACTGAGGTGATTTAACTGGAGTACAAATCTATTAAACCGAAAAAAATTTACGAAGAAGTATCTGAAGCTATTTTAACAATGATTAAAAATGGTACGTTAAAACCTGGTGACAAACTACTTCCTGTTCATCAATTAGCTGAGCAGTTTCAAGTTGGCAGATCTGCTGTTCGTGAAGCGCTAAGTGCGCTAAGAGCAATGGGCTTAATTGAAATGAAACAAGGAGAAGGTACATATGTAAGGAATTTCGATCCTTCTTCATTAACAAAATCACTAAATAACAAGTTATTAATGAAGAAAGAGGATATTTTGAATTTATTAGAAGTACGGAAGGTGCTCGAAGTGGGGGCAGTTCGAGCGGCAGCGGCAAAACGTACGGAAGCTAATTTGCAAAATATGAAGCAGTGGTTAGATGAAATGGCAAAGAGCATTGGAGATGAGAAGGCTGGCGAAAAAGCAGACTTTCATTTTCATATGGGAATTGCAGAATCTTCGCATAATAACATCTTGCTTGAGCTCATGAATCATGTTTCAGAGATGATTGCTGAAACGATTGGTGAATCAAGACGCATTATTTTATATGGTGAACAAACAACATCAGAACGACTTTTAGAAGAGCATCAATCTATATATGATGCGGTGTTAAAGCAAGATGTGGAATTAGCGCAGCAAGCGATGCTAGATCATTTAACAAATGTAGAATATATTGTCACAGGTAAAAGCGATATAAATTCGTAATTTAATCTTTTAAAAATCTAATTTTCTGATAAAATAGAGAGAGATTAAGTAAGCGTTTTCTTTAGAAGAGGGAGAGGATAGGCCATGGTTGAGCCTACTTCTTCTAATCTTAGTCATCTGATGACCATATGATTTTTGGCGGAGTTGTAATGAGGGGGAATTATAGTTATGAAAGTTACTTTATTTGTTACTTGTTTAGTCGATATGTTTGAAACAAACGTCGGTAAAGCAACAGTTGAAGTATTGGAGCGTTTAGGTTGTGAAATTGAATTTCCAGAAGCACAAGTTTGTTGTGGTCAGCCTGCTTATAATAGCGGCCATGTAGAAGCAGCAAAAGAAGCGATGAAACATATGATTGAAACTTTCGAAGATGCAGAATATATCGTTACGCCATCTGGATCTTGTGCGACAATGTTTCATGAGTATCCGCATGTTTTTAAAGATGATCCGAAGTGGGCTAAACGTGCACAAAAGGTTGCTGATAAAACATATGAATTTACACAATTTATTGTAGATGTTTTAAAAGTTACAGATGTTGGTGCAAGTTTACCAGGGATAGCTACTATTCATAAATCTTGTCATATGACACGCCTGCTTGGAGTAAAAGAGGCACCAGGAATTTTATTATCAAGCGTAAAAGGATTAATTGTGAGAGAACTGCCGAACGTGCAAAATTGTTGTGGGTTTGGGGGAACGTTTTCAGTTAAGATGACTCCAATTTCTGAGCAAATGGTAGATGAAAAAGTAGAGAGTGTAATGGAAACAGGTGCTGATTATTTAATCGGTGCAGATTGTGGGTGTTTGTTAAACATTGGCGGACGTATTGAGCGTTTAGGAAAAGAAGTAAAAGTAATGCATATTGCTGAGGTCTTGAATAGTCGCTCATGAAGGGGGAACATAAGCTATGTCTATGAAAATCAGTGAGAAAAAATTTAATGATCGCGTTGGCGATGGAATTCAAGATTCGTTTATGCGCGGAGCGGTATCTTCTGCACAAACGCGTTTATATACAAATCGATTAAAAGCAGCTGACGAGTTGGGAAACTGGGAAGAGTGGCGTGAACTAGGTGAACAAATTCGTCAACATACGTTAGAAAATCTTGATTATTATTTAATGCAGTTAAGTGAAAATGTATCAAAAAGAGGCGGTCACGTTTACTTTGCGAAAACGAAAGAGGATGCAGCAAAGTATATTCAAGACGTTGCAAAAAAGAAACAAGCGAAGAAAGTTGTAAAATCAAAATCAATGGTAACTGAAGAAATTAGTATGAATCATGCCCTTGAAGAGATTGGTTGTGAAGTGTTAGAGAGTGACTTAGGAGAGTATATCTTGCAAGTAGATAACGATCCACCATCACATATTATTGCGCCTGCACTTCATAAAAACAGAACGCAAATTCGTGATGTATTTAAAGAAAAACTTGGATATGAAAATTCTGATGATCCATACGAAATGACAAAGTTTGTTCGTAAACAACTTCGTGAGAAATTTATGGATGCAGAAATTGGTGTGACAGGTTGTAACTTCGCTGTTGCAAATACTGGCTCTCTTTGTTTAGTGACGAACGAAGGTAATGCCGATCTTGTCATGTCGATTCCGAAAACACAAATTGCAGTAATGGGTATGGAACGTATGGTTCCGACAATGGAAGAATTAGATGTTTTAGTTGGTTTACTATGTCGTAGTGCGGTAGGTCAAAAATTAACAAGTTACGTAACAGTAGCAGGACCAATTCAAGAGGAAGAGGTAGATGGACCAGAAGAGTTTCATTTAGTCGTTGTTGATAATGGCCGCTCTCAAATTCTTGGATCGGAATTCCGTTCAATATTGCAATGTATTCGTTGTGCCGCTTGTGTTAACGTATGTCCCGTATATCGTCACGTTGGTGGACATTCGTATGGATCTATTTATTCAGGACCAATCGGTGCGGTATTAACACCACTTTTAGGTGGGTATGACGATTACAAAGAGCTTCCTTATGCATCTAGTTTATGCGGAGCATGTACAGAAGCTTGTCCAGTAAAAATTCCATTACATGATTTATTATTAAAACATCGTCAAGTCATCGTTGAGCAAGAAGGTCGTGCCCCACTTGCAGAAAAATTAGCAATGAAAATGTTTAGTATGGGTGCTTCTTCAGCAGCTTTATATAAAATGGGATCGAAAATGGCACCGGCAGCAATGAGTCCATTTACATCTGGTAACCGTGTATCAAAAGGTGTTGGACCACTTAAAAACTGGACGGATATTCGTGAATTCCCAGCTCCAAGTAAAGAACGATTCCGTGATTGGTATAAAGATCATAAGAAAGGCGGGGACAAATAATGACAGGATTAATTCAAAACCGTGAGTCCTTTCTAGATAATATCGCAAAAGAACTTGGGCGCGCGCGTAAAACAGAAGGTGTAGAACGTCCAGCATGGAAAAGTAATGTGAATGTAGAAACGTTAAAAGATTATTCACAAGAAGAATTGTTAGAAGTATTTAAAAAGCAATGTACAAACATTCATACAACTGTTGTGGAAACGACAAACGACCGCTTACGTGAAGATATTCAAAAAGTAATCGTTGAAAACGGCGGAGGACCTATTATATTATCAGCAGATGAACGTTTTGATTCCTATGGATTGACTTCTTTATTTAAAGAAGAGCTTCCAAAGCAAAATGTTGAGGTAAATGTATGGGATCCTGAGAAAAAAGAAGAGAATATGCGTATAGCGGAAAAAGCGAATATCGGTATTGCATTTAGTGATTATACTTTAGCTGAATCTGGTACGATTGTTGTACAAAGTCATAAAGGACAAGGGCGTTCTTTACACTTTTTACCGACAGTATACTTTGCTATTATTCCACGTGAAACACTTGTACCTCGTATTACGCAAGCAGTTCAGGATATGAACTCACGTGTGGAAAAAGGTGAAGCAGTCGCATCTTGTATTAACTTTATTACAGGACCAAGTAACTCTGCGGATATTGAAATGAATCTTGTTGTCGGAGTACACGGGCCGTTAAAAGCAGTATATTTCATCGTATAAAATAGGGGAAAGCAGGCCGGAAAACGGCCTGCTTTTTTAATAGAATAAAGATAATATGAAGTAGAAGTTCTCTCCTTTTTTTGTTATGTTCTTTTGGAAAGGAGAGGAAGGGATGTTCACTTATTTATATGCATTGTTAATAGGTATGGTGTTTGGTTCTTTTTTTATGGTGATTGCGATGAGAGTTCCAGTAGGGGAATCTATTATTACACCGCGTTCGTACTGTCATTACTGCAAGTATACGTTACAGCCGAAAGAACTTATTCCAATCATTTCATTTTGTATACAAAAAGGGCGTTGTACGAATTGTAAGAGCAAAATCTCAAGTTTGTACATAGTATTTGAATTTGTTACAGGCAGTTTATTTTTTCTTACTGCATATGTAATTGGAATGGAAAGAGAGCTCATCATCATTTTATCGCTTTTTTCGTTACTTCTAATTATTTCAGTTACAGATTTAGTATATATGCTAATACCTAATCGTATTTTAATTTGGTTTGCGCTTTTGCTTATTTTAGAATGTATTTTTGTACCGTTAGTCACTTGGACAGATAGTATAGTTGGTAGTGGCGTTATATTCATTTTGTTATATTGCATGCAAAAGATATATCCAGAAGGGCTTGGTGGAGGGGATATAAAATTATTTTCGCTGCTTGGATTTATAGTGGGACTGAAAGGGATTTTTATGATTTTATTTTTAGCATCTTGCTTTAGTCTTTGTTTCTTTGGAGCTGGTATAGTATTAAAACGTATGAAAATGAGGAGCCAAATTCCGTTTGGTCCTTTTATTAGTCTTGGAGCAATATGTTACATGCTGGTCACGTATACAAAATAGAGAGGAGATAGAAAATGAATGTATATATGGATGATCAAAGAAGTTGCCCATACGGATATGTTTTGGCAACTACAGTAGAATCTGCCTTGCAAATTGTTAGGGATAATGAGGTGAATATTATTTCCCTCGATTATAATATGGGATGGCGACAAAAAAGTGGGTTAGATTTCGTAGAAGCTTTCTGCAACGAAGGTTTATATGTTAATGAAATTCACCTTCATACAAATGATGTCATCGGTATGCATCAGATGAAAAAGAGCATAGAGAGAGGGAAGGAAAACGGGGAAATTAATCCTTATATTGCCTTGAAATATGTAGGGAGCTAAAAACTCCAAAGTAAAGCTTTGGAGTTTTTAATGTTTCATATGTGCTTGTAAAGGAATAATTTCCTCCGTTTGAGCTCCAACTAATTGAGTTTTCTCTTGTTCAACAACAGGTGCTTTCTTTGTTAAGTAATGATATACCATACCGACAAATACGGATCCGCCAATAATGTTACCGATTGTAACTGGAATTAAGTTATGAATAGCGCCCGCAAAAGAAATTGTCTCAGGATGTGGTGATACTAAAGATAAAGCAAACAGTGATAAGTTTGCAATGCTATGCTCATAACCAGATAAAAAGAAAGTGAAAACGAGCATCATCATCATTAATATTTTTGCTGTGTCACCTTTCACTTGAGAAGGTAAGAAGCAGGCAAGACATACGAGCCAGTTACATAAAATCGCTTTAAAGAATAATTGCATTGTAGGTGTATTCATCTTTCCTTCAACAACTTTATTCATTAAATGACTGTGATCAATTGCTTCGAAAATTCCAGTTGCGTAAAATAGTAAGGCAAAGAATAAAGCGCCAGCTAAGTTACCTGCATAACAAGCAACCCAGTTACGAAGTGTATCAGAAATCGTTGTTTCTTTTCTTAAAGTTGCCACTGTGAAGTACATTGTATTGCCAGTAAATAATTCAGCGCCGCCATATATAATAAGTACGAGAGCAATTCCGAAAAACATGGAGGAAGCTAAATATGTTGCTGGTGAATCTGCAATATGAAAAAAGTTACCTAATTTAAAACATAGTACAATAATAAAACCGATATAAATGCCCGCAAGTGCAGCACGAATGAAATATTGCATTGGATTTATATCTAGCATTTGTTTTTTGCTCTTAGCCAGTTTTACAACGTAATCTAATCCTTGTTCTAGCATGAGTAATACGCTCCTTTAATACATCGTCTATAAATACTCCTTATATGAATAAGGTACATGGATTTGTTCATAGTTTCAATAAGTTTGTGCAATATTTCACAAAAAGGACATACATCTAGAAAGGAAGCGTTTACAAAAAGTAGTATAATGGAATTTTTTCTAAAAATAGAGAGGGGAATTGAAACGAGAAAAAAGAAAAAGCGCTGTAATTACAGCGCTTTTTCGTCTAAATTCTTTTCTACTTTTACTTCTACTTCTTTCGAGAAGAACCAACCGCAAACTGCGATTCCAACTAATACAATCCAGAATGTAAGCTTCCACGGAGTGGATTCTGGGAATGAATGCGGAAGGACATTTAAAGCAGGGTGTGCTAGCGTATAAACTGTTAATTTCACACCAACCCAACCTACAATTAAAAATGCTGCAGTTTCAAGTCCTGGTTTACGTTTTAATATTTGTACGAAAGCAGTTGCTGCAAATCGCATTATAACTAATCCGATAAGTCCACCTGTAAAGATAACGATAAATTGACCTGTATCAAGACTACCAATCGTACCTAATCCTGTTTTCGGTAAAGTCACTGCTAGTGCAACAGCAGCTAAAATTGAATCAACTGCGAAGGCGATATCAGCAACTTCGACTTTAAATACAGTCCACCAAAAGTTCTCTTGTTTTTTCTTTGCTTCTTTTTCTTCTGTTTCTTCATGTGTATTCTTTTTAACATACGTTTTAAATAAGTGATTCCCCGCGATAAACATAAGATAAAGCGCACCAATTGCTTGCACTTGCCATACATCTACTAGGAACGAAATCATAAATAGTGATCCGAAGCGGAAAACGAACGCTCCTGCTAATCCATAAAATAGTGCTTTCTTTCGTTTTTCTTCTGGTAAATGTTTTACCATAATTGCGAGAACGAGAGCGTTATCAGCCGCTAAAATCCCCTCTAGTGCAATTAGGATGAGTAATACCCAACCATACTCCAATAATAATGATACATCCATGTACATTCTCCTCTCATTTCTATAAAGACTAAACAAGTGAAGAAGTTCCCCACTGTTTAGTTTCCCCATACTCCTGCGTATCAACGGTGGAAGGAATTTGAAAACAAAAAAGACCTCTGCCGTTGATAGGCAAAGGTCTTGCTAGACATATGTAATGAAAATGCCAACAAAGCCGGAAGAACTAAGTTCTACGTAATGACGACTTTGTTTCCAAGAAATAGTTCTTGGACGCTACTCCCCTTTGGAGATATGCTATTGTACTCTCATTATATGGATAATTTATACGGTTGTCAACCTGTTAAAATATCTTCGTTGGGATATTTTATTTTTCTTTGTTTTTTACGTGCAAATGAAAAGGCTAATGTTAAAGGCCCCATCTTTCCAAAAAACATCATAAAGATAATAATTGTTTTGCCGATAATTGTTAAGTGTGGCGTCAAATTCATGCTAAGGCCGACAGTTCCAAATGCTGAAAATACTTCAAAAGCACTCATTAATAAAGGAACCTTCTCAGTGATGCTTAAAATTAAAATGGAAAGAAAAATAAACGAAATTGAAATAATAGTAATCGTTAATGATTTGACAATGAGCGTATCTTTAATGGATTTTTTAAACACGACAATATCATCTTGTTCTTGCAAAAATTTAAATACGCCGAAAAACATAATCAAAAAAGTCGTTAACTTAATCCCACCACCAGTTGAAGCACTGCCAGCACCAATAAACATAAGAAGCATCATTAATAAAAGTGAAGGTTTTGATAATGCAGAGATATCAACAGTATTAAACCCGGCAGTACGTGTTGAAACCGCTTGAAAATAAGCAGCCATACCTTCTTCAAATGGTGTAAAACCTCTCATGGAAATTGAATTATGGAACTCAAATATAAAGATAAAAGCTGTAGCAATAATATTGACGATTAGAGTAGAAGAGAGCATAAGCTTTGAGTGCAAAGTAAGGTTTTTAAAGTTTTTCTTTCTTTTTATATCTACGATAACCGTAAAACCAATCCCACCTAAAATAATGAGGGAAGAAATAACGAGATTGACGAGAATGCTATGGGAGTGCGACATTAAATTATCGCTCCACACAGAAAACCCAGCATTGTTAAAGGCTGAGATAGAATGAAAAAAGCTATAATATATACCTTTGGCAACCCCGTATTTTGGTACCCATTCAAAAGAGAGAAGTAAAGTAGCGATACATTCTACAGTAAAAGAAAATAAAAATAATGCTTTTGCAAGACGAATGATTCCGCCGACATTTGTTTGGTTTAATGCTTGTTGTAATAAAATCCGGTTTTGAAGGCCGATTTTTCTGCCGAGCATAATTGCGATTAAAACAGCAAAGCTCATAATGCCAAGCCCGCCAACTTGTATAAGTGTTAAAATGACACATTGGCCAAATAAGGTAAATACTTTACCAGTGTCCACAACACCAAGCCCTGTAACCGTACAAGCAGAAACCGTTGTAAATAAAGCATCGAGCCATGAAATAGACGTTGTTGTAGCAATTGGCAATTTCAATAGGCATGTACCGATAATTGATAGCATAATAAAAGATACAGTAAGAACACGGGGAGGACTCATGCTAATGTTAATCCGTTTCATTTCACATATCGTTCCTTTCGATTTGCTCTTACTAGTATGTGAAGAAGCACTATTATGTATGTTAAAAAAGAAAGAGGCAGAGAATATCTGCCTCTAAGCCATAGGTTATATAGTTATCCGCGTAATTGTTGTTGAGCTAAAGCAACAAGACGTTTCGTTACTTCACCGCCAACTGATCCGTTAGAACGAGATGCTGTATTAGATCCTAAGCTTACACCGAATTCTTGTGCGATTTCATATTTGAATTGTTCAAGTGCTTGCTCTGCACCCGGAACTAGTAATTTGTTTGTTTTCACCATGTTGATACACATCCTTAAAGAGTAATCCAGTTTAGCTAAGTGCTATCTGGTAATGTTATTTTATGTGTAAACGACGTACTCATACACGGAAGTAAACGGTGTGATTAGAAGTTCTTGGATAGAAAAAAGAGTAGCAAATTTGCTACTCTTTTTTCAGTATTGTCGCTGTACCTTCTACGACAATATCATCAGATTGATTATATATGTTTGTTTGCAATGTGATAATTTTTTTATCGTCCCGTTTTTTAATAACTTCTGCCACAACGCGAAGTGTATCACCGATTTTGACAGGAGCACGGAATGAAACGTTTTGTGATAAATAAATCGTATTTTTGCCAGGAAGTTTCGTTCCAAGAATGGTAGAAATAAAACTTGAAACGAGCATGCCATGGGCAATACGTTCTTTGAACATTGTCGTTTTTGCAAAAGAGTCTAGAATGTGAATAGGATTTACATCTCCAGTCAATTTTGCAAAATTGATAACGTCCTCATCCGTAATTTTTTTTGTAAGTGATGCTTGATCACCGACTTGAATCTCATCGTAACGAAGCTCCGGAACAGTTTGTGCTTCTTGAAATGGATTCATTTTGTCCTCCTTCTTTTCCATATCGAAAAATGTAAGCCATCTTGATGTAGTAGGAGGAAGAAAGAGTTTTGTTTGTGCTGCAGTTAGTTGCCACATTTTTCTTACTTGATGGAAGTAAATAGATTTTTTGAGTTTTCCTCGAACTGCTTTGCGAGTTCTAGTTGTTTGGACTTGAACTCTCCCAAAAAAACTTCTAACTGTTTTTGAACCTCTTCACGTTGCGACTGTTGTTGTTCGATAAAGTGTTTTGTTGTTTCTTCAAATTGGCCGCTAGTTTGAGTAAGAATAGACAAAGATGTTTTCGTAGGCGAAACAGTAAGTTGGTGCATTTGATTAGAAAGCTCATTCCACTTTTCTTGCCACTCGTTAATTTGATCATTTAAGGAGTTTCCAGTTAATTGCTTCACATAGTCTGTATATTGGTTATTGAACTGAGCAGTGAATTGGTGTAGTTCTTTTTCTAGTTCATCTACTCCTGATGTTAATTTATGCAAAGCGTCTTGTTGTTGTTTTAACGTTTCTAAAGTAAGTTGCTCTAATTGTTTCCCAGCTGAAGAGAAGAGGGAAAGAGATTGAGACCAGTTTTTCCAAAATGCATCGACTAATTCGTATGGCTTAGTTTCCATTGTTTGACCTCCAAATGTTTTTTTGCATATTGTGAACGCAGATTACTCTGCTGTACCACCAGGTGAAGATGAAGAATCCTTTTCATCCTTTTCTGGAGAAGTAGAAAATGGAAAGAATGCATTGGTGTATAACGTGAAAAACGTCCGCAACATATTTTGATAATGTTCAAAAGAAGTCGCACATGTTGTTAAATATTGCTCTCCATATTCTGTTAAAGAATAAATTCGTTTCGCTGGCCCGCCTTCGCTTGTATCCCAAGTAGAAGAAATAAGATTTTCTTTTTCTAATTTGCGTAGTGTCCTATACACATTACCTTGGTCAACAGAAGAAAAGCCGATGTCCATTAGCATTTGAATAAGTTTGTAACCATGAAGACTCCAGTCTTTTAGACAGAGAAGTAAGAAAGGAACTAAGAAGTTTTTTGGCATGGAGTTTGGTGGTTTCGCTTGGTTTTTTTCCAAACTTTCTGGGTGTTCTGGTTCATTATGTAGCATGATTGTACATCACCTCATGAATCAGTTAGATGGAATTTTTTGCTTATAAGTGCAATTTACACCTATCTGTTTTTAATGTCAATACATTTGTTAGAAAATAAAGAAAAATAAAATATATACTTGAAGTTTTATTCGGAATATTAGAAAATAGTGAATAGGTTGAATTGTTTCAAAAACGAAAAAGGGAGTGTAGTCGAAGTGATTGATCAAAAATTCGATCCATTGCAAGCATGGAAAAATGCTTATGAACAAACCGAAACATTTTGGGGAAAAGCGCTCAATGAAACAATTAAAACAGAAGAATATTCTGCTTGGATGGGCAGCGTTCTAGATTTGAATTTGTTTTATCAAAAAGCATTAAATGATACGACAAAAAATTATTTAGAACAGGTGAATGTGCCGACGAGAGAGGATATCGCTAGAGTAGCTACGCTTGTTATTAACTTAGAAAATAAAGTTGATAATATCGAGGAAATTCTAGAAGAGAAAGTGGATTCATTAGGACAAGCTCCTACATTAAAGCGTGATGTTACGAAAGTAAAACAAGATATGCGCACGTTAGAAACGAAAGTTGATCAAATTTTAGAATTGCTAGAAAAGCAAAATGCAGTACTAGCTAAACTACAAGTACCTGTAAAAGAAGAAGTAAAGCCTGTAAATAAGCCAGAAAATAAAAAATGATAATGGCGTTTGTTTATAACGTGTAAAAGAGGGAGGGAGAATCTCTTTTCATGTATAAACAACGAAACATAATTAATATATGGACTCAATTAGTATGAGTACCAAAATGATTCATAACAATCGTTCACAAATTCATTTAAGGGGGAAAAGAAATGGTTCAATTAAATGGCAAAGTAGCAATCGTAACAGGTGGGGCAAAAGGAATTGGAAAAGCAATCACAGTAGCATTAGCACAAGAGGGAGCAAAAGTAGTTATTAACTATAACAGCAGTAAAGAAGCAGCTGAAAACTTAGTAAATGAATTAGGAAAAGAAGGACATGACGTTTATGCAGTTCAAGCGGATGTTTCTAAAGTAGAAGATGCAAACAGACTTGTAGAAGAAGCTGTGAATCATTTTGGTCAAGTTGATATTCTTGTTAATAATGCTGGTATTACAAGAGATCGTACATTCAAGAAGTTAAATCGTGAAGATTGGGAGCGCGTAATTGACGTGAACTTAAGCAGTGTATTTAATACGACAAGCGCGGTACTTCCATACATATCGGAAGCAGAAGAAGGAAGAATCATTAGTATTTCTTCTATTATTGGCCAAGCTGGTGGATTTGGACAAACAAACTACTCAGCAGCAAAAGCAGGTATGCTAGGATTTACAAAATCATTAGCGTTAGAACTTGCAAGAACAAATGTAACTGTAAACGCAATTTGCCCAGGATTTATTGATACTGAAATGGTAGCAGAAGTACCAGAAGAAGTGCGTCAAAAAATCGTTGCGAAAATCCCGAAAAAACGTTTTGGTCAAGCTGATGAAATTGCAAAAGGTGTAGTATATCTATGCCGTGACGGTGCGTATATCACAGGTCAGCAATTAAACATTAACGGCGGATTATACATGTAATGAAGTAAGAAAAAAGTGCATATCCATAGCAGGAATGCACTTCTTTTTTTAGAAAGAAATTGACCAAAAAGGAGATAGGAAAAATGACTACATTCGTAACGGAATGGGAAAAGCAATTGGAGTTGTACCCAGAAGAATATCGTAAAGCATATCGCCGTGTGAAAAGAGCGAGCGAAGTTTTATTACGCGAACCAGAACCACAAGTTGGTTTAACACCGAAAGAGGTTATTTGGACGAAGAATAAAACGAAGCTGTATCGTTACATTCCAAAACAAGAAAAAACACAGAGAGTTCCAATCTTATTAATATACGCTCTTATTAATAAACCGTATATTATGGATTTAACTCCAGGAAATAGTTTAGTGGAATATTTAGTAGATCGTGGTTTTGATGTGTATATGCTTGATTGGGGCACATTCGGTTTAGAAGATAGTCATTTGAAGTTTGATGATTTCGTGTTCGATTATATTGCAAAAGCAGTGAAAAAAGTAATGAGAACTGCAAAATCGGACGAGATTTCTTTACTTGGTTATTGCATGGGTGGAACGTTAACATCTATTTATGCAGCGCTTCATCCGGACATGCCAATTCGTAACTTGATTTTTATGACAAGTCCTTTTGATTTCTCTGAAACAGGATTATACGGTCCTTTATTAGATGAGAAATATTTCAATTTAGATAAAGCGGTTGATACATTCGGAAATATTCCGCCAGAAATGATTGATTTCGGAAATAAGATGTTAAAACCAATTACAAACTTTGTCGGTCCATATGTTGCTTTAGTCGATCGTTCAGAAAATGAGCGCTTCGTCGAAAGTTGGAAATTAGTTCAAAAGTGGGTAGGCGATGGTATTCCGTTCCCAGGTGAATCGTATAGACAATGGATTCGTGATTTTTATCAAAATAATAAATTAGTGAAGGGTGAACTCGTTATTCGCGGACAAAAGGTAGACCTTGCAAATATTAAGGCGAATGTCTTAAATATTTCTGCGAAACGTGATCACATTGCTCTGCCATGTCAAGTAGAAGCTTTACTTGATCATATTTCTAGCACAGATAAACAGTATGTATGTTTACCGACAGGACATATGTCTATCGTGTATGGTGGAACGGCTGTAAAGCAAACATATCCGACGGTTGGAAATTGGCTGGAAGAGCGTTCAAATTAAAGAGAAGAAATCCAACTAGCGTATGTTAGTTGGATTTTTTTATGGAAAATGACGAAACATAGAAAGGAGAAAATTACATTGTAGGAGTATAATTATGAAGCTTATGACTGGTAAGTTGTTTTGGAATGCTGGAGTTTCTGTACCTTGTTATCCAACGTTAGAAAATGATATGATATGTGATGTACTAGTAATTGGAAGTGGAGAAGCAGGTGCTCATATAGCGTATTCGTTAGCTAAAATTGGAATGCGTGTTATGCTCATTGAAAAAAGAGCAATTGCATGTGGTAGCACAGCTGCAAATACAGGATTATTACAATTTGTTCATGATAAATCGTTAACCTCTCTTATTCATACATTTGGTGAAGAGAAAGGGGTACGAGCATATAGACTTTGTTATGAAGCGCTGCAAACAATGGAGAAGGTTGTGCCAACTCTCGATATTGATCCCCATTTTATTCCGCGAAATAGTTTGTATTATGCAAGTAGAGATGAGGATGTTTCATTTTTACAAGAAGAATATAATACGTTACGCCATTATGGATTTCCGGTTGAATATTTTACAGAGTCTGATATTAAGAAACGTTATTCATTTGCAAAACAAGCAGCGTTATATACAAGCGGTGATGCAGAAGTGAATCCGTATTTATTAGCGCATAGTCTTTTGCATAAAGCGAAACAAATGGGCGCTACTATATACGAACATACAGAGGCATTACATATTAAACAAATCCAAAATGATTTAATTTGTTACACGAATACAGGAAATAAAATAGTAGCAAAGAATATTATTATGGCGACAGGTTATGAAGCAATTTTTGGAAAGAAAGAAAAAAATACAACAGTAGAAACGTCTTATGCCGTTGTGACAAATAAGATAGATTATTTTGAAGGCTGGCATGAGCAATCGTTAATTTGGGAAACAGCACGTCCGTATTTGTATAGTCGAACGTATCAAAACCGCATTGTTATAGGCGGATTAGATGAGGCGCTGAAAATTCAAAAAATCGGCGATACGAAATTATTGCATAAGCGTGATCTTCTTATTAACATTGTAAAAGAAATGTTCCCGCAGTATAAAAATATACGAGCAGAGTACTATTGGGCAGCAGCATTTGGTGGCAGTCATGACGGTCTTCCTATTTTAAAAGAAGATAAAAAAATACATAATTTATATTACGCACTGCCGTATGGGGGAAATGGAACTGTATACGGAATGGTATTTGCGAAACTATTTCAGCAGTTATTTACAAATGAAGAAAGTGATGATTTTTCTTTATTTAATCGATAGAAAAAAGGTAGCGAAGTGATGGAATGAGAGATATAAAAAAGTTTTTACAAAAGTTACGTCCCGTACAACTTATCGTTGTATTTTATTTACTAGCAGTAGTCGTATCGGTAATTTTGCTTAGTTTACCATTTGTTACGAAGCCTGAAGTGAAATGGACATTTATCGATGCACTATTTACATCTGTTAGTGCGGTAAGTGTTACGGGACTGTCTGTTGTTACGATTTCAGATACGTTTACAACGGCAGGAATTATTGTTTTAGCCCTTATTTTACAATTAGGCGGATTAGGAATTATGGCGCTTGGTACATTCGTCTGGATTATAACGGGGAAAAAGATTGGTTTGCAAAGAAGAAGATTAATTATGGCAGACCATAACCAAGGGAATTTATCGGGCCTTGTAGAATTGATGCGTTCTATTTTAATTGTAATTATTTCGATAGAACTCATTGGAGCAATACTGTTAGGTACAAGGTTCTTACTATATTTCCCGACTTGGCAAGAAGCATATTTTCACGGTTTCTTTGCCGCTGTGAGCGCAACAACGAACGGAGGATTTGATTTAACAGGACAATCACTTATTCCGTACAAAAAAGATTATATTGTTCAAATGATTCATATGTTGCTTATTATTTTAGGAGCTATCGGTTTCCCAGTGTTAATGGAAGTAAAACAATTCCTTAGTAAAAGGCGACAACAACTATTTCGCTTTTCGTTATTTACAAAATTGACGACAACGACATTTCTTGTACTCGTTATTGTTGGAACAATTATGATTTTTCTATTAGAACGAAATCATTTTTTAGTAGGAAAGTCATGGCATGAAACTGTATTTTATACATTATTCCAATCTGTGACGACGCGAAGTGGAGGACTCGCTACAATGGACATACGTGAATTATCACAACCAACGCTTTTATTTATGAGTATATTAATGTTCATTGGGGCATCTCCAAGTTCAGTTGGGGGCGGAATACGTACAACAACATTTGCAGTTAGTATATTATCGTTATATACATTTGCAAGAGGCGGGAGAACAGTCCGAGTTTTCAAACGTCAGCTACATGAAGAGGACGTGTTGAAAGCATCTGTCGTTATGACGATGGGGATTTTATTATGTGCCTCAGCGCTATTCATTTTATCTATTACGGAAAATGTACCGCTTATGAGCTTAATCGTTGAAGTTTGTTCTGCTTTCGGAACGACGGGACTATCAACAGGTGTTACTCCTGATTTAACAACTGTTGGTAAACTTGTACTCATTGTACTTATGTTTATCGGACGCGTCGGTATTTTAACATTTATATTAGCTAGTGGCGGAAGAGAGCAACCGCCTCGCTATAAATATCCGAAAGAGAGAATTATTATTGGATAGTATGAAACCATTCTACCTGCGTTAGGTAGAATGGTTTTTTAGTCGTTAATTCCGAATTGGGGATGCATAAAAGCATCATTTTTATTATCAACTTCGTTTTTTAGTAATTCTTGATTTTCTTCTGCAATCCATCCGATATCATTTGTAGGATGGATCCATTCTTCCCCAGCCATAATAGCAGGATCTACCTCATCACTCCAATTATTAAGAGGACTGTTAGTGGAATCGTATTTACTGTCTCCAATTACAACATCATATTGATTTATAAAAGGTTGTTGCATCTTTTTGCCTGTGCCTTTAAAAGAAGGAAAGTTCATTTGATGAGGGAGCGTCTCGTCTAAAATTGGCGATTGTATCGTTTCTTTTTCTTTCAAAGTAATCGCTCCTTTTTGTAATGGCTTGTTCGTATGTAGTATTTCCATTTATAAGCTCTTATGTACTTGTTAACACTTCCCAGTAATAATTACTGTAAGTTGTTTCAAACTAGAATAGAAAGTTATTTCGTGAGAGCAGGTGAGTATGTTGGTAAAAAGAAAAGTAAAACAAAATGCAGCAATTAATAATAATAAAACTCCGAAAGAAAGCTTACCAGATGCAGAATTTGCATTAGAGTATGAAGGAGAAAATAGTGCGAAGTATGCAAATCGTAATTCAAAAAAAGGTAAACAAAAATGAGGCGTTTTTTACAAACGCCTCATTTTTTTGTGGGATTATAAAGGTTTTTTTAATTATTTGTAAATTTCACGTTTGATATTAGCAGAAAAATGCGAAAAAACATAGAAGTAGCAACGTATTACACAAAAACAAACAACAAACAAAAGATTAATGTTGGTTTAATACTGCTTTTACACTAGTTGTTTATATTAGAGTTGTACATAAGATTTGTAAAAGGAGAGAGAGACAGTGAAAAAAACAATCTTTAAAGCTGTAGCAACTGGAATGGTATTTTCGTTATTAATGGGGTGTGGTGCAAAGAAAGAAGAAAGTGCTGGAGCAAAAGTAAAAGATGATAAATTATCTGGATCATTAACTGTTTACACAGCGATTGAAGAAGAGCTTGTACCGATTTATCTTGATTCTTTTAAACAGAAGTACCCAGACGTGAAGTTGAACATTGTTCGTGATTCAACAGGAGTTATTACAGCGAAATTGCTAGCTGAAGGGAAAAATACACAAGCAGATGTTGTATGGGGAACTGCAGCGTCTAGTCTATTAGCTTTAGAGAAAAAAGATATGTTAAAAGGATACTCTCCAAAAGGAGCAGATCGTGTCCTTTCGCAATTTAAAGACGATAAGAAACCAGAAAAATGGGTAGGAAATACTGCATTTATGACGGGGATTGCTGTAAATAAAGAAGAATTGAAGAAGAAAAATTTAACGATGCCAGAATCATATGAAGATTTAACGAAACCAGAATATAAAGGAACGCTAGTTATGCCGCATCCGGCTTCTTCTGGAACAGGATTTTTAACAGTTTCTGCATGGCTACAAATTATGGGAGAAGATAAGGGCTGGGATTACATGAAGAAACTTCATGATAATATGGCAACTTATACTCATTCAGGTTCAAAACCAGCGAAATTAGCAGGCGCAGGTGAATATCCAGTTGGTGTATCAATGGTTTATAGTGCTTTGAAAGAGAAACAAAAAGGTGCACCAGTTGAAGTTGTACTGCCGAAAGAAGGATTAGGCTGGGAAGTAGAAGCGAACGCACTTATTAAAAAAGATAATGCTAAAAATGATAAATTAGCGCAAGCATTTTTAGATTGGGCAATTACAGATGATGTAATGAAGTTATACTTCGAGAAAAATGGATTTGCGACAATTAAAAATGATTATAAACTTCCAGATGGATTCCCTAAAGATGTGACAGAAAAGTTATATAAAAAGAATGACTTTAAATGGGCAGCAGAAAATCGTGACAAAATTTTAGAAAAATGGGAAAAAGAGTTTGGCCAAAAAGCAGAACCGAAAAAGTAAGTGAGTGGGAGAGAGAAAAATGAGCGAATATTTATCAATTCAACACATCCAAAAACAGTTTGATGCATTTACAGCGTTAAAGGATATTTCTTTTACTGTGAAAAAAAATGAGTTTGTTTGTTTATTAGGCCCAAGTGGTTGTGGGAAAACGACATTGCTCCGAATTTTAGCGGGGCTAGAAGAGGCAACAACAGGTAGTATTGCTGTGAATGGAAAAGATATTACAGCATTACCACCTGGAAAGAGGAACTTCGGAATGGTTTTTCAATCGTATGCATTATTTCCGAATTTAACTGCACTTGAAAACATTGAATACGGCTTAAAAACAAAAAAATATGGAAAAGCAGAAGTAAAAGAAAAAGCGCTATCGGCGTTAGAACTTGTTGATTTGCTGAATGTAAAAGATAAATATCCTGCTCAAATGTCTGGTGGACAACAGCAGCGAGTAGCACTTGCACGTGCGCTCGCCCTGTCTCCCGATATTTTGTTACTTGATGAGCCGTTATCTGCTTTAGATGCAAAAGTGCGTGAAAAGTTGCGCAGAGAAATGCGTGATTTGCAAGAAAAAGTGGGAGTAACAACTATTATGGTAACGCATGATCAAGAAGAGGCATTAACGATGGCTGATAAAATTGTTGTAATGAATCATGCGGAAATTATGCAGATTGGAACACCAGAGGAGATTTATCAAAGACCAGCCAATCCGTTTGTGGCAGATTTTATTGGTTCTATTAATTTCTTTTCGAAAAATAACGAAGAACATGCGATTCGTCCTGAACATGTAACAGTTGTACAAAATAATGGTATTAAAACAGTTGTAGAAAGTATGGAATTTCGCGGTTCTGTATACCGGACGGAAGTGCGGGTCATAGAAGAGAAAACACACCTTTATAATGAGAAAATTGTAGTGGATATATTGGCATCAGAAGTAGAGGAAACTGCTATTAGAAAAGGAAAGCCAATTCAAATCTCTTTCTCAGAAAATCATATGTTGTCATATGGAAAGAAGGTCATTGTATAGATGGAGATGTTAGAAAACTTTAAGGCAGAAAGTACAAAAAAAAAGATTAAGAGACGTATCGGTAAAGAAGAGTGGATACAAAGACTATTAATTATTGGTATGCTTCTTTCATTTTTTATCATGCTTGTATTGCCTTTATTACAACTGTTTACACAAGCTTTTTATGATAAAGATGGAGCTTTTGTTGGTGTTGCGAATTTCAGTAAATATTTCACAACACCAACGCTAGTTCAATCACTACAAAATACGATATGGATTTCGGGCGCTACAACAATTATTTCGGTTACACTCGCTTTCGCTTACGCATATGCGATCGCTCGTACAAATGTTTTTGGAAAGCGCGTATTTCAATACATAGCATTATTACCATTATTCGCACCAACGATGATGCACGGTATTGCGCTTACATATTTATTTGGTAATCAAGGGTTAATAACAAAAGGAATGTTTGGTTTATTTGAAGGAATACAAATACCGTTATACGGACCAGTAGGAATTGTAATGGCTGAAGTTATGTATACATTTCCGCAAGCATTCCTTATTTTATTAATTGCTCTCCAAGGTTCTGATTATCGTTTATATGAAGCTTCTAATATGTTGGGTGCAAGTAAAGTGAAACAGTTTTTTACGGTTACTTTACCTAGTGTGAAATACGGATTAATTAGTGCGATGTTCGTTGTATTTACACTTAGTTTCACTGATTTTGGGGCACCTAAAATTGTTGGAGGACAATATAACGTACTTGCTACTGACGTATATAAGCAAGTAATTGGACAGCAAAATATGTCCATGGGCGCAACTGTCGGAATGATTTTATTGATCCCAGCTATTTTCGCATTTGCAGTTGATCGTATTACGCAAAGAAAACAGGCGAATCTCTTATCTTCAAAAGCAGTACCTTACAGAATAATAAATAATAAGAAAAGAGATGTTATTTCATTCGTATATTGTAGCATAGTCACGTTTATGATCATTCTTTTATTTGTGGCAGTTGGTATTGCTGCAAGTGTGAAAGTATGGCCATATAATATGAGTTTTACACTTGAGCATTTTAATTTTTCAAGTTTGACAGGAGACGGAATTGAAGCATTTAAAAATAGTGTAATTGTCTCAGCTATTACGGCAGTTATCGGGGCGATTTTAACATTTGTGTTCGCTTATGCGATTGAAAAAATAGAACAGCTACAGTTTTTCAGAAAAGTAGGCTACTTTTTCTCTATTGTACCGTTAGCGATTCCTGGATTAGTACTTGGATTAGGATATGTCTTTTTCTTTAGTCAACCAACAATTCAAATTCTAGGACTTTCAGTAACAAATCCGTTTCATTCCTTATATGGCACAATTGCTGTTTTAGTATTAGTAAATATCATTCATTTTTACTCTGTAACGTTTGTTACCGCAACGACTGCTTTAAAGAAACTAGACCGAGAGTTTGAACTTGTTTCACAGTCGATGAGCGTACCGTTTTATAAAACTTTCTTTCGAGTAACAGTACCGATGTGTTTACCAGCTATTTTAGAAATGGTTATGTACTATTTCGTAAATTCAATGGTGACTGTATCGGCAGTAGTGTTCTTATATGCGGCTGATTTTAAACTAGCTGCTGTATCAATTGTAAATATGGACGATGCAGGAAATGTAGCACCAGCAGCTGCAATGAGTGTACTTATTGTTGTTACAAATATTGTAGTGAGGGTTGTATATGAATGGGGAACGAAAGCACTTCGTAACCGAACGTCACAATGGCAAAAAAGATAAGTAAGAAGGGTGATGGATAGAATGAAAATTGAAGTAGTTATTTTTGATTGGGCAGGTACGACAGTTGATTACGGATGTTTTGCACCATTAGAAGTATTCATGAAAATTTTTCATAAACGCGGTGTTGAAATTACAGCAGAAGAAGCTCGCAAACCAATGGGGTTATTGAAGATTGATCATGTTAGGGTATTAACGGAAATGCCCCGTATTTCGAATGAGTGGAAGCGTGTCTTCGGACAATTACCAACAGAAGAAGATATTCATGAGATGTATGAAGAGTTTGAAAAAATTCTCTTTGCTATTTTACCGTACTATGCCACGCCAATTGATGGGGTAAAAGAAGTGGTTTCTTCACTACGTGAAAGAGGTATTAAAATTGGATCAACAACTGGTTATACGAGAGAAATGATGGACATTGTTGCAAAAGAAGCAGAAATACAAGGGTATAAACCTGATTTTCTTGTGACGCCAAATGATGTTCCAGCAGGTCGTCCATATCCGTGGATGTGTTATAAAAATGCGATGGAACTCTGTGTATACCCAATGAATCATATGATAAAAATTGGAGACACCGTGTCAGATATGAAAGAGGGTAGAAATGCTGGAATGTGGACAGTTGGTGTAATCCTCGGTAGTAGTGAGCTCGGTTTAACGGAAGAGGAAGTTGAGAATATGGATCCGTTAGATCTTCGTGAAAAAATAGAAGTAGTTCGTAATCGTTTCGTTGAAAATGGGGCTCATTTTACAATTGAAACGATGCAGGAGCTCGAAAACGTAATTGAACATATCGAGAAACAAGAACTTATTATTTCATAAAGGGGGGCACACGATCATGAATGAAAATCACTATTTATTATTAACACCAGGACCATTAACGACAACAAAAACTGTAAAAGAAGTTATGTTATACGATTGGTGTACGTGGGATGTTGAATATAACACTATGGTGCAAGATGTAAGAAATAGGCTTGTATCGCTAGCGACAAAGGAAGAAGAAAAGTACACAACAGTTTTAATGCAGGGAAGCGGTACGTTTGCGGTTGAAGCAGTAATTGGTTCTGTTATTCCTAGAAACGGAAAGCTGCTAGTTTGTACAAATGGTGCGTACGGTAAGCGGATTGTACAAATGGCAGAGATGTTACATATAGATGTGGTGGTCAGTCAAACAGAAGAGTGGGAGCCTACTAATATTGTAGAAGTAGAACAGTTATTACAACAAGATAAAGAGATTACGCATATTGTAGTTGTTCATTGTGAAACAACTACAGGTATTATTAATCCAATTGTAGACGTATGTAAATTGGGAAAAAAATATGGAAAAGTTACACTGGTTGACGCAATGAGTAGTTTCGGTGGTATTGAAATAGATATCGCTGAGTTGCAAATTGACTTTCTAATTAGTAGTGCGAATAAATGTATTCAAGGTGTTCCCGGATTCGGTTTTGTCATCGCAAATCGTGATGAACTATTGAAATGTAAAGGGCAAGCTCGTTCTTTATCATTAGATTTATATGATCAGTGGGAAACGATGGAAGAGCAAAATGGGAAATGGCGCTTTACTTCACCTACACATGTTGTACATGCTTTTTATCAGGCATTGCTTGAATTAGAAGAAGAAGGCGGGGTAAGAGCCCGTTACAATCGATATTATAGCAATCAAAAACTACTAGTGCACAAAATGAAAGAAATGGGCTTTAAGCCATTAGTAGATGAAAAATATCAATCTCCTATTATTACATCTTTCATTTATCCAGAAGCAGGATTTGAATTTTTGCAGCTATATAATGAATTAAAGCGATATGGATTTGTTATTTATCCAGGTAAAATTTCGAAAGTAGATACGTTCCGCATTGGAAATATCGGTGATGTACATGAAGACGATATTATTCGCTTAGTTGATAGTATTGCTAAAGGGGTTGTTATAGGGTGAAAGTATTTTGCTTAGGTGGAGCAGGTAAAATTTGTCGTGAAGCAATTTTAGATTTAGTTCAATTTTCATCTTTTGAGACGATTACGGTAGCCGATTTTAATGAAGAGGAAGGCCGAAAAGTAGTAGAGTGGTTAAATGATCCTCGTGTTGATTTTGTGAAAGTCGATGTGACAAATCATGAGGATACGGTCGCAAAAATGAAGGGCTATAACATTGTAATGGATGGTACGACGATAAAGTTAAATGGATTGTCTACTCGCTGTATCGCAGATGCCGGTTGTCACGGTGTGAACTTAAATGGATTTGGTGAAGAAAATGAATCCCACTCTAAATTTGTTCAACATGGAACAACATGTTTACCTGGGTTTGGTATGACACCAGGTGTAACGCAAATGATGGCCATGTATGCAGCAAATCAGTTAGATACTGTAGAGTCAGTTCGAGTAAGTCATGGCTCGTATCGTCCAATTGCTTTTTCTGCATCAATTACAGAGACAACGACATATGAATATGATCCACATTTGCCGACGCGTACAGTGTATGAGGAAGGTGAATTTAAGCAAGTACCTCCGTTTGCGCGCCCGAGAGAAATTGAATTACCAGCACCTTACGGAAAAACAATGCAGTATATAATCCCGCATTCAGAAACGATTACGTTAGCGAAGGCACTGGAAGATAAAGGTGTACAACTTATTGAAACAAGAGGAACTTGGCCAGAGCAAAATATGCAGCTCGTTCGTGCTTTATATGATTATGGTATATTGCGTAATGATCAAATTGAAATAAACGGTAAAGAAATTGGTATTATGGATTGTATTTCGAAGTATCTATTAAAATCGAAAGAAGGACAAGCAACAGAGCTTTATGGTTATGCACTTCATGTAGAAGTAGTAGGTATGAAAAATAATCAAGAACAAAGGCATGTGTTATACCATACGCATCCGCTATCTGACGGTTCTGTAGTAGGTTGGGAGAAATTAAGGGCCTATACAAGAAATGTTGGTATCCCATTTGGAATCGCTACAGAGTTAATTGCAAAAGGAGTAGTTAATAAAGTCGGTGTTATTACTCCTGAAGAAGCTTTCGAAAATCCACAAATTATTTTTGACGAACTAGAAAAGCGCGGTATTTATATTCATGAAGAGATTTCTACTTACAAAGAAAATTATAACTTTGTATAAGTAAGACAGTTTATGAGGTAGATATAAATGGGGTGAGGCTATGTCTGTAGTAGGTGAAGAGAGAAAGAGGACAATTCTTGAGAAGGTAGAGTTTAAAGGAAAAGTAAAAGTTTCAGAATTAGCGAGAGAGTTCGCAGTATCAACAGAGACGATTCGTCGGTATTTAGAAGAATTAGATCGTGAAAAAAAATTGAAGAAAGTGTACGGTGGAGCCGTTCAACTTCCGGGAGCTGGGATAGAGGCACCGATGTTAGAACGAGAGATGCTGCATATAGAAGAGAAGAAAAGAATTGGGTATAAAGCAGCAACGTTTGTGGAAGATGGAGATGTTATTGCGATTGATGATGGAAGTACACCACTTCAAATGGTGCCATATCTTGTTCATCGTAAAAATTTAACGATTGTAACAAGTTCATTTCCAGTAGCAACACAATTAATTTCTTCTATAAATAAAAAGATGTTTCACGGTGAAGTTTTATTTATAGGCGGGAAAGTATCTCCAAAACATTCACGTGTGTCGGGGTCTATTTCACAGCAAGTAATTCATCAATTTCATTTTCATAAAGCATTCGTTTCGATTGATGGGTTGTTGCAAGGTTTTGGGGCTTCTAGCTTTGAATTAGAAAAGGCGAAACTGTCAGAAGCGATGATGAAATTAGCTGAGAAAACGTATATTTTATGCGATCATACAAAGGTAGGCGTAAAAGGGAACTACCGAATAGCAGGATTTTCTCGTATTCAACATATTATTTGTGATAAGAAAATGCCCTATAGTTTTGAAGAAGAAGTCAAAAAGCATAATATTCAATGGACAGTTTGCTAAATGAATTGAATACGTTTAAACTCCCACCTAATTTTTAGGTGGGAGTTTTACTATCAGCAAGTAAAAAAATAAAAGCTTTGTATTTATGCAAAAAGTGGACACATTTTCTCATCTCGTTCATATAATTTACCAATACAAAAAAAGTTGGTCGAAGGAAAGAAGGGAAAGTATGTCGGAACGGATATATAATAAACTTGTATTGTATGCAAACATTTTGCAAAAAATTGGTGTTATTAATGAAAAAGAAAAAAGTGAAATCCTTCATACGATAGGCAAAAAAGCCCTTTGAGTAAAGGGTTTTTTATTTTTTATCTATGGAAATATAAACTTAATGTAATATTCTTATTGACAATGATAATGAGATTCATTATCATTTATTATGTTAGCAATTGATAGTAATTATCAATTGGAATATATATAAGATAAGGGGATATTATTTTGAAAAAAAGTTATATTAAAGCTCTAGTAGTAGCAACAACATTAGCTATTCCATTTGCTGCGTATTCTACTCCAGCGTTAGCAGCAATAAAAATTGAAGCAAACCAGTCGGTAGCAGCAGCCAGTGATCGCACGTATGATACTGAGATTAAAATATATAAGGATCAAAAAGATGAGCCATCTATGGTTTCTCAGTACATAAAAAATCCTAAAGTAGCAATTGAAGATGGGAAAAAAATCGTTACTGTAACAATACAAGATAGCGATTATTTTCAATATCTTAGAATAGAAGATAGAAATCAACCTGGTGTATTTCATGATGTGAAAGTTCTGTCAGAAGATAAAAGAAAAAATGGAACGAAAGTAGTCCAATTTGAAATTGGCGAATTTGAGCAGAAGCACAATATGCAAATGCATATATTTATTCCGGCTATTGGATATGATCACAAATATCAAGTTCAATTTGAAATTAAAGATCCAACTGTAGGTGAAAAAGAAACAGAGAAACCAGATGATAACTCTAATTCAGGCAATACGGAAACAGATAATCCAGTTGATAATCAAAATATGATAACAGATAACAAATTAAGAGAACTTGTTAATAAAAAAGTATTTAATAGAAAAGATTTAAATACACCAATTACGAAAGAAGAGTTATTACAAGTAAAGGACTTGTTTTTAAACACGAATGAGATTCTGGATTATAGTGCATTAAAATATATGCCAAATTTAAAATCTTTAACAGTTGCGAATGCGAAGATAACAGATCCGTCGTTCTTTGCGAATTTAAAGCAATTAAATCATTTAGCTTTGCGTGGTAATGAATTTTCAGATGTAACACCACTTGTTAAGATGGAAAATTTAGAATCTCTTGATTTGAGTAATAATAAAATTACAAACGTTGCACCACTAATTGAAATGAAAAATGTAAAAAGTTTATATCTATCAGGCAACCAAATAGAAGATGTAACAGCATTAGCGAAAATGGAACAACTAGATTACTTGAATTTAGCAAATAATAAAATTACGGATGTTGCTCCATTAAGCGCATTGAAAAATGTAACATACTTAACTTTAGCAGGTAATCAAATTGAAGATATTAAACCGTTATATTCATTACCTTTAAAGGACTTAGTATTAACGCGTAATAAGGTTAAAGATTTATCGGGTATTGATCAAATGAATCAATTAAATAAATTATTTATCGGTAAAAATCAAATTGAAGATGTGACACCACTTGCTAAAATGACTCAGCTTACAGAATTAGATTTACCTAATAATGAGTTAAAGGAGATTACTCCATTATCAAATCTAGTAAACTTACAAAAACTTGATTTAGAAGCAAATTATATTTCAGACTTATCGCCAGTTAGTAAGTTGAATAAGTTAGTATATTTAAGTTTTGTTGCAAATGAAATCCGCGATGTTAGACCAGTAATAGAACTAAGTAAGACAGCTTACATTAATGTTCAAAACCAAAAAGTCTTTTTAGAGGATACAGAAGTAAATAAAGAAGTAAAAGTACCTATATACGAAAAAGACGGTGAGGTATCTACAAAAATCCGTCTGAAGAGTGATGGTGGTACGTATAGTAATGGTGTAGTGAAGTGGAGTACACCAGGTGAGAAAGTATATGAATTTGGAGTGAAAGATCCATTTGCGGATACAGGAATCTTCTTCACAGGGTCTGTTATTCAAAATGTTGTAAATGAAAAAGTAGCGGAAGAAGTAATTGAATTTAAAGATGTGCCAAAGGGTCATTGGTCAGAAGAAGCAATTAACTATTTAGCGAAAGAAAAGTTATTTATAGGCTATGGAAATGGGCAATTTGGATTTGGTGACAACATTACTCGCGGGCAAGTAGCACTTCTAATACAAAGGTATTTAAAATTAGACACTGATTTAGAACAAAAAATGATGTTTACAGATACGAAAGGAAATATGTATGAAAAGGCTATTGATGCAGTGGTACAAGCTGGAATTATGACAGGATACGGTAATGATAAGTTCCGTCCAGATGGAGTATTAACTCGTTATGAAATGGCAGTGGTATTACAAAGAGTATTCCAGTTAAAGGAAAATGAAAATAGTGTAGAGAGCTTTAAAGATGTGCCATCTGGTCATTGGGCGGAAGGATATGTGAAAGCTTTAGTGGATAATAAAGTATCAAAAGGTGACGGCAAAGGTAATTTTTCAGGTGATGATTTCGTAACACGTGAACAATACGCACAATTTTTATATAACGCAATAATTAAATAACAAATGAGAAAAATACGTTATTCTTTAATAAGAAGAATAACGTATTTTTTATATGTACAAAATCAAGTGCTAAATAGACAGGAGTGTTTACATGTAATAGGCCTATTTTTCCGATAGGTGCTGAAACCATATTGACAAAAAGGCATTCTCGTGTGATAATTCAATTAAATTTTTAGAATAATCAAAAAACATTCCTTTTATATAGAAAGGATTTGAATATTATATTAATATTACGCCGGGGGTGACGAAATGTTATTTTTTCTGAAAAAATGGAACGAATTAAAAGATGTGAAAGCAGAATTGGCACTTCGCGATTGGTTTTATGGTACGAAAATTAGTTTATCGATGTGTACGTCAAAAGAGCCATTAACATTTTTAGTGAATGTAGAGGGAAGAGATAAAGGGGTATTTTCTGAAGAAGATTTTATTGTCGTAAATTGCATGTGTGAGCCAGTATTTGAAAACGAAGAAAAACCAGCTATAGAGTCATTTATGCATGCGGATATTTATAAAAAAAGTAGTGCAGAATGCATTTTACAAGTACAGACTGTAGATAGTCATTTAATGTCAGAGCTATATGGGAAAGAAGGAGAAGTAACATTCGAAAAACGTAGTGTGGAACGTGTTTTTGGAAAAGACGGTATTACAGAAATGACAATTCCAATTGTAGAAGATGAAAAGAAATTCGCTAATTTATTAGAAAATAATGTTCCGAATTTTATTGAAGGTGGAGGAGTAGTCCTTGTTCATAATTACGGAATGATCGTGTGGGGGAAAACTCCAGAAGAAGCGAAAAAATGGTTGGAAGGTATAGAGTATTTAATGAACTATCACGTAAAGCTTTTAATGATAAAAGGGGCAAAAAGTTCTGTTATATAAAGATGTATTCACAGAGATTACCATCTCTTAAAAATGAAAGCGTTTTAAAAAGAAATTTCACTCATAAAATATAGGTCTCCTTATTATATATAGATTACATGTTGACATGTAAGGAGGAACATATTTTGCGAGTTAAATATCATTTTCTGCCAAAACAGCAGGTGACATTTTGCAAAACGAATGATTCTGGTGAAAAGGCGTTACAAATTATGAATGAAACGGGATTTCGCGCAATTCCTGTATTAGCAGAAAATGAGAAGGAATTCACGGGGATTATTTATAAAGTAGATCTTTTAGAAAAGAAGTGTAATAGCAGATTAGAGGATGTAAGTACAGAAGATGTACTGGAAAATCCAAATTCGTTTATTTTTGAAAAGGATTCTTTTTTTAGAGCTTTTTACGTTATTCGTCGTCTCCCGTTTTTAGCGGTTTTAAATGAGTATAATGAATTTGTCGGCATTTTAACACACTCTAATGTATTTGATGTTATTGAGGATTCGTTCGGTATGCGGACGGGTGGTTATATATTAACAATTGCAACACAAGATTGTAAGGGAACAATTAAAGAGCTTGGGACATTATTAAAAGCATATAATATCGGTGGACTGTTTACGCTTGATAACGGTGATCAATATATTCGCCGTGTTATCGTAAATATATCGGATGAGTTAAATGAAAAAAAATTAAAGCAATTAATTGAAAAGATAGAGAAAAAGGGATTTAGGGTGAGTCATGTAGATTATATTTAAGTTGAAAAGGAAAGGTACCTATCTGCTATGTGTAGATAGGTATCTTTTTTAGTACGAGAAATGAATTTTATTTTGAAACAGAAGGTGGAGATAATGCTAAATCAGATAAAAAAATAAAGTCTGCATGCTCACGAATTTTAGGAATAGAAGTTTCGATAATACGTGATGTAATTTCACCTGGAGCCCCAACGTGTCCGATAGCTACCATAATGGGTTTGTCTTGGATTTTTTTTATGAGTAATTGTGCTTGTTTTGAAATGTGACTTACCGTATATACATCATCAAAAAATAATTGGTTTTCAATAATAGGAACGCCTAATTCTTTACCGATTTTTGGGACAACACTATTAGGGTTTGTTTTACTATCTAAATAAAATAAACCGTGCTTTTTACAGGCAGAAAGTATAAGACGTACAATCCTTTCATCAGCGGTTACTTTTGATCCCATATGATTGTTCATTCCTATTGCATGAGGTATTTCTTGAATTGCTTGTTCGAGTCGGTTGTTTATTTCTTCATCGCTTAAATCTGTTGTAATCGCTTTTGGTCCAAGCCACTCTTTTTTTCCTCTAATTGGTTCCATTGGCATATGTATAATAACTTCATGCCCTTTTTTATGGGCAGCTATTGCATCTTGTTTAGTAGAAGGAAGAAATGGCATAACAGCAACAGTGAGTGGAATAGGAAGTGATAACATCTTATCTGTGCCTTTCATATTATTGCCGAAATCATCGATGACAATAGCAACTTTATTCGTATGAGCGTTTGCTTGAATAGGAAAGAGGAAGAATGGTATGAACAGGGTGAAGATGAGAACTGTAATAGTATATTTGCGCATATAAATATTTCCTTTCTATTTTATCCCGCTATTTGCGGACAGTAAGACTCCCACCTCAAAATTTGGCTGGAGTAAAGAAGTTAGGTGGAAAATCCACTGCCCGTAAACGCCCGATTGGTGAAGGCTAATAATTAGTGGGGGATGGACAAAACCCCCACTGATTAAAGTTCACTTTATCAATCATCATTATGTTTTGCGTTTTTACATAAATTAAACAAAAAATGTCGAAGAAAAGTAAATTGAAAATAGAGAATCCACTGTTTACTGAGTATTTACAAAAAAGAAGATGAAAAAAATGTCTATTATTGCGAATGTATTTACAAAGATAGAATAATTTGTAATAATTCTCAAAGTGAGGGTAAAGATTTGTAAATTACAGGGGAAAAATGTTAAATTTTCTGATTCTTCAATTTTAAATAGAATTAAGTGTTTAAAGGGCTAAAGTAGATGAGGCGTTGAGAGTATGGAAGAAAAATAAGGGGGATATGGATGTTTACTGTAAAAAGGAAGTACACATTAGAAAAGCTTTCGCATGATATTCATATGAAACGTGAAGAAATGATTCATTTAGGATTAACAAGTGGGTTAAATAGTATGGAGACAATTCAAGTTAGTCAAGAATTGGACAAGCTTATCGTACAGTATCAGCGTTACAAAGAAAAACAAACACCGAAATGGTTTTCAATTATAAAGGTTCCTATTTTTCAAATTGAGTATGAAGGGAAATCAAACAATTTTTGGAGAATGTTTGTAGCTGGTTTTATGAAATAAGTATAATTACCCTTTTAGGATAAGGATAATTATACTATGTGTAATGGAATCTCTATATGAACTGTCGTTCCTTTGTTTTCTTTACTATCAATAAATATATGCCCATTGTACATCTCTACAATTCGTTTACATATAACAAGCCCAAGACCTGTTCCAGTATCTTTATTAGTAAAGAACGGATGAAAGAGGTGTTTTTGAATATGTTTAGGAATCCCTTTTCCAGTATCAATAATTTGCAAGTGTGCGTGTTTTTCGTTGTTTGTTACTACAATGGTTAATGTATCACCAGAAGCCATGGCTTCAATTGCATTTTTTGTAATGTTTAAAACCACTTGTTTCATATGGTCTTTTGAGCAACGTATATGAACAGGATGGTCTGGCAAATGTAAATGAAATACAATGTTATGTAGATTCGATTCAGATTGGATAATTAATGCTACCTCATTAAGAATCGTTCTTACATCATATGTTTGTTCAATGATGGCAGTTGGTTTTCCAAGAATAAGAAATTCGCTTACAATTTCATTAATCCGCTCTATTTCTTGCTCGATTACGGAAAAGTAGAACTGATCCTGTTCATCTTTATATTTCTCTTTTAACAGAGCAACGAGTCCTTTAATTCCAGTAAGAGGGTTACGGATTTCATGAGCTGTACTAGCTGCAAAAGTTCCAACCAATTCAATTTTTTGTAGTTCATTTTGTTGTCTTTCTAGTTTTGTTTGACGTTTTAATAACATGTATTGAGCAAGTAAAAATAAAATAGACATTAAAAATAAAGTAGCTATACACTCTATTGAAACTAACTGGTATAAAGTTTGTTGATGAATAGGTAACGGAGAAACAGAGACTTTCCAATTTAATCTTTGGAGTGGGGTAGTAAGCATGTTAGAATGCCCATCGCTTGTTTCGTTATTATCATCGGTTAGAAAAACTACATCATGTTTATCAGTCACTTCGAAATGATATTGTGGTTTAATAGCATTTAAAGAGGCTGAAATGTAGTCAAAGCGTAAACTTGCTAATAATAAGCCTGAGAGTTCCTTTTGTCTATTAAATATTGGAGACGCAATCATAATAGCTTGATGTCCAAGAACGCGATCTGTAATAACTGATGATACAGTTGTTTTCTTAGATTGCAACGCATCTTGGATGTATTGGCGGTCAGAAACGTCAATAGGCGGCGAATCGCCTTGGGATGCGAGTGTAATCATCCCATCTGTCGTAGCGTAATATAGACCGGAAAAACGTTCATCATTTCCATCGGTATCATGTACAATCTGTTTAATCCCATTGATGTTTCCAGTTTCGGTCCCTACGACTTTTGCGAGCATTTCTAAGGCAGATATAGCTTCACCAAGGTGATGGTCTAAATAGTCTCTATATAAAAAGAGAACAGTGTGAGCAGATAGTTTGTTTGCCTGTTTCATTTGATAAGTGTGATATGAAAAAAATGTGGCACCAATCCCTATCGTTGGCAGTATAACAAGCAGTATGTAAAAAACTATGCTTTGTAATTTGACTTTCAAATTTGGTACTCCTTCTTTTTTTATTATCATTATATATAAACTATGTTAAAATTGTCATGTTTTTATTCAAGAATCATTTGCATTACATTAGGGAAAGGAAAAGGAATGAGTGAATATTCATTCGGAAGTTGTAATGAAGTGCTACGTTGCTTTTCTTTTTGTTGCGGAGAATTTAAGTGAAGGGTTGAAATGGTATGACATCAAATAATGAGCGAGAAGACATTTCTCAATCTTTAAAAGTATTTATTGCATTATCCCGTGTACATCGTTCTGTTATGGATACTACAAATAAATCCATACAAAGTAACGGATTAAATCCAACTGAGTTTGCTGTATTAGAATTACTATATCATAAAGGAGGCCAACCACTTCAGCAAATCGGTGAGCGTATTTTAATAGCTAGTGGCAGCATTACATACGTTGTAGATAAGCTAGAGAAAAAAGGGCTTGTAAAACGAATTCCATGTCCAAATGACAGGCGTGTTATTTATGCACAATTAACGGAGTCTGGAGAGAGCTTTATTGCTTCTATTTTTCCAGGTCATGAGCAAGTTATATATCAGTCTTTTGAAATGTTAACGAAGGATGAGAAGGATGAATTACTCGAGCTATTGAAAAAAATTGGAAAGTATGAAAAATGATGATATGTTCCAAAGGAGCTTTGGATAAAGAAATCCAAGGCTTTTTTGTGTGCATGTATTTATGACATCATCTACCGCATTTTGCTGAAGAATAAGAGGAGATTTGTAAGTAAGAATTGAATTATAATAATGATGCATATAATGGAGAGGGGGCTCGTTCATGTCATTTAAAGACTATGAATATAAACGGCCAAATATTGAAGAATTAAAAGGGAAATTTACTGTTGCTTTAGAGAAGTTTGATAACGCAAAAACTGTAGAAGAACAAAAACAAGTTATCAATTCAATTAACGAAATTCGTAATGACTTTGGTACAATGGGGAACCTTTGTTACATTCGTCATTCTGTTGATACGACAGATGCCTTTTATAAGGATGAGCAGGATTTCTTTGATGAATTCTCTCCAGTTGTACAAGGGTATGGTACAAAGTATTATAATGCGTTAATTCATTCTCCATTCCGCGAAGAATTAGAAGCGTATTATGGAAAGCAATTATTTGCTCTAGCTGAATGTGATTTAAAAACATATTCAGATGAAGTAGTGAAAGATTTACAATTAGAGAATAAATTGTCTTCGCAATATACACAGTTATTAGCATCTGCAAAGATTGACTTTGCAGGAGAAGAAAGAACGTTATCGCAACTTATTCCGTTTATGCAAGGAAAAGAAAGAAGTGAACGCAAAGCAGCAAGTGAAGCATACTACGGATTTTTAGCTGAGAACGAGGAAGAGTTAGATCGTATTTATGATGAGCTTGTTAAAGTGAGAACGAAAATCGCAAAAACACTTGGTTTTAAAAACTTTGTTGAATTAGGATATGCAAGAATGTATCGTACAGATTATAATGCTGAAATGGTAGCGAACTATCGTCAGCAAGTATTAGATTATATCGTTCCAGTTGCAACCGAGTTAAGAAATAGACAAAAAGCACGCATTGGTGTAGAAAAGCTCGCTTATTATGATGAAAACTTTGAGTTTGCTACAGGTAATCCAACTCCAAAAGGCGATGCCGATTGGATTATTAATCATGGGAAAACGATGTATAAAGAATTATCAGCTGAAACAGATGAGTTTTTTAATTTCATGCTCGATAATGATTTATTAGATTTAGTTGCGAAAAAAGGAAAAGCTGGTGGTGGATATTGTACATATATCGAGAATTATAAAGCGCCATTCATCTTCTCAAACTTTAATGGAACGTCTGGGGACATTGATGTATTAACACATGAAGCTGGTCATGCTTTCCAAGTATATGAAAGTCGTAAGTATGAAATTCCAGAATATAATTGGCCAACATATGAAGCATGTGAAATCCATTCAATGAGTATGGAATTCTTTACATGGCCATGGATGAAGTTATTCTTTGAAGAAGATGCGGATAAATATTATTTCTCACACTTAAGTTCAGCACTTCTATTCTTACCGTACGGTGTATCTGTAGATGAATATCAACATTATGTATATGAAAATCCAGAAGCATCGCCAGCAGAACGTAAGTCAGCATGGCGTAACATAGAGAAGAAGTATTTACCACATCGTGATTATGAAGATAATGATTATTTAGAGCGTGGTGGTTTCTGGCAACGTCAAGGTCATATTTATAGTTCACCTTTCTATTATATTGACTACACGTTAGCTCAAATTTGTGCACTGCAATTTTGGAAACGTGCAAGAGATAATAGACAAGAGGCTTGGGAAGATTATGTGAATCTTTGTCAACAAGGTGGAAGTAAATCATTCTTAGAATTAGTAGAAGTTGCAAATTTAACATCACCATTCGCTGAAGGGTGTGTAAAAAGTGTAATTACAGAAATTGAAGCGTGGTTACGTGCTGTTGACGACACAAAATTGTAAAAAACATGCACTTTTTTCCTATGTTTAACATCGACATAATAGAAAAATGATGAGATAATAAAAGAAAATTCAGAATTATTTTAGGGGTGTTTCTAATGAGGAGCGCCCCTTTTCACCAACAAAAGGGGGGAAAGCACTATGCTTCAATCTAATATGGATGTTAGTTTAGAAACTTTAGTCCACTCATTACAGTCTACACGAAGCACGCTGTTATCAGAAATTGAAATGTTAAATGATACGGAGGTGAATGTAAAGCCACGCCGTGATAAATGGAGTATTATTCAAATTTTGCATCATTTGCATTTAGTTGAACAGTCTGTCACATCTGCCCTTGTATATGCTTTGCAAAAAAAAGAAAGAAAACTTGCTCCATTTAAAGACCTCCAACTTACGCTTGATCGCACACATAAAAGGGAAGCTCCTCAACAAATGAAACCAACAGAAACATTAATGAAAAAACTGCAAGGAATTCAATTACTAGAACATTCACGACAAGAATTATTACATGCCCTTCATAGTGTAATAGATGAAAAAGAATTATTTGAAAATGGATTAAAACATCCTATTTTTAATGATTTGAATTTATATCAATGGGTTCAATTTCTAGATTTACACGAACAAAGACATCTTACACAGCTAAAAGAAGCGAAACATGCAATTTTACAGCGTTAAAATGAAAGAAGTGGGGAACCGCTTCTTTTCTTTTTTACTCATGCATAGTTTTCTTTCTCATTTTGGAATACTACATGGAGAAAAGAAAAGAAGGAGTTGAAAAGCATGTCAAAGAAAAAGAGAGAAGAAGAGCGCGCCTGGAAAGCTCGGAAAGAAAATCAAAAGCCGCATGGGAAAGTGAAAGCTTTTGCAGAATTAGTTGAAGGAACAGAAAAAACGTGATGAAGTTCATCACGTTTTTTGTATGAGTGGGAAAGTTAATAAGAAAGTTGTACCTGTACCTTTTTCGCTCATAATATCAATCTTTCCATCCATTGCTTGAATGACGCTGAAGACGACCATCATTCCGAGTCCGGTACCTTTTTCTTTCGTTGAGTAGAAAGGTGATCCAAGGCGTTTTATTTGTTCTTGATCCATACCAACTCCTGTATCTTTTATATATAATTGTATATGTTTATGGTCTGGAACTAATGTAAGAATAAGGTCGCCACCTGTAGGCATAGCCTCAATACAATTTTTAAAAATATTTAATAAACATTGGTTCAGTTTTTGCTTTTCGCCAGCGATAAAGAAAGATGTACTTTGTTTTATATAATTTATACGAACATTTGCTAAATTGGCGAGAGGTGTGATCAAAGACAACGCATGAAGTAATTCTTCCTCTACTTGTAATTTTTGTTCTTTTTCAATACTCGGTTTTGCAAAAGTTAAGTAGTCTGTAAGAACGTGATTTGCTTGTTCGATACCATTAATGGCTATGTCGATATATAATTTTCGTTCTTTCTCAGAACATGCATCTGACTGTAAAAGTTGTAAAAAACCTTTCGTTGCAGTTAAAGGATTACGAATTTCATGAGAGATAGAAGCTGCCATTTCGCCGATTAAATGAAATTTCTCAGCGTTCATAAGTTCATTTTGGAGACGAACTTGCATTTGTAATATGTGTAGTAAATATAAAATAAGGATCGTACCAATCATCGTACATAGTTCGTACACAATGATATGTGGTATATAATCTGCCTCATTTGTAACACTTGCAAGGAAAAATGGTATCCAACCAAATCCATAAGTAAGACTGTAAAAAATAGCAAGTGTTATTTTTATATGATTAGAACTTCGATTAAAAAATTTGTATGTTAATAGTAGAACAATAAATAGGAGAATAGAAGCGATAAAGGATGGAAACGCACCTATTCCTCCCAATAAAAAGCGATAAATGTTTAATACAGCTAAAATAGAACCACCAGCAATAGGCCCTCCCGTTAACGTGCCGACAATTAATACGATATGTCGCATGTCGAACTGAAAACCATTATTTGTTTTTGCTGCGAAAGTGATACATAGTATGGTAGCGAGGCAACACAATACAATAAATATGGCTGAATTTAATTTAGGAGATCGTTTCCCTTTCTGATTCCAAAATAAATGATATACGAGCATTGTAACGAGAATAGATAATATATTTAAAAAGAGGTAAATAATAAAGAGTTCCAGTGGGATGCCTCCTCTCTTTTAACATTAAATTAATCATACTATAAAATGAAATAAATGAAATGCGAAATAGCGGAAAAAATCAGAAATTTTTTCTGGTAGTATACAATATGTTACAATAATCTTTGTCAATGAAAGAAGAAATTCCGTGCACTGCATGGGAGAGGTTCGCGAACTCCCTCTATAAAAAACTATGGAAACAACAATATCATTAGGTATTGTTTTGTTTTTTTATTGTGACAGTTCAAGAACGTTCTTTCTTCTTATTCGTAGTAGAGAAGGAGAATGAGTGAAATGAAAAAAGAAAAAGCAGTTGTTGTTTTTAGTGGTGGACAAGATAGTACAACATGTTTATTTTGGGCGATACAGCAGTTTGAAGAAGTGGAAGCTGTAACATTTAACTACAATCAACGTCATAAATTAGAAATTGATTGTGCAGCGGAAATTGCGAAAGAGCTAGGAATTAAACATACGATACTAGATATGAGCCTATTAAATCAACTTGCTCCAAATGCGTTAACGAGAACGGATATGGAGATTACACATGAAGAAGGTGAATTGCCATCAACATTTGTAGATGGACGAAATTTACTATTTTTATCATTTGCGGCTGTATTAGCAAAACAAGTTGGAGCACGTCATATTGTAACGGGTGTATGTGAAACTGATTTCAGTGGTTATCCAGATTGTCGTGACGTGTTTGTGAAATCATTAAACGTTACATTAAATTTATCTATGGATTATCCGTTTGTTATTCATACACCACTTATGTGGATTGATAAAGCAGAGACATGGAAATTATCTGATGAACTTGGAGCATTTGAGTTTGTTAGAGAAAAAACATTAACATGTTATAACGGAATCATTGGTGATGGTTGCGGTGAATGTCCAGCATGTCAACTTCGTAAAGCGGGATTAGATACGTATCTACAAGAACGCGAAGGAGCGAGCAACTAATGGATAACTTTTTTGGATTTCGCATCGTAGAAAATTTGCAAAAAATGGACAAGGATATTCAGCGTGAACAACTCAAATATCATAATAAAAGAGTAATGGTCAGCAAGGAATTTACATTTGACGCAGCGCACCATTTACACTGCTATGAAGGGAAATGTAAAAATTTACATGGACACACATATAAAGTCGTATTTGGAATTAGCGGATATGTAAATGAAATAGGCCTTGCAATTGACTTTGGAGATATAAAAGAGATTTGGAAAAATGAAATAGAAATTTATTTAGATCATCGTTATTTAAACGAAACATTGCCAGAAATGAATACGACTGCTGAAAATATGGTCGTTTGGATTTATGAAAAGATGGCAGAAGCCTTAACGAAAGATAATCGTGCGAACGAATATAAGGGAGCTCGTGTTGAATTTGTTCGTCTTTTTGAGACGCCGACTAGTTATGCGGAAGTAAGACGGGAGTGGATGCTCGATGAGTAAAATCCCCGTCTTAGAAATATTTGGTCCAACCATTCAAGGAGAAGGGATGGTTGTAGGACAAAAGACAATGTTTATCCGTACAGCGGGCTGTGATTATAGCTGTGATTGGTGTGATTCTGCTTTTACATGGGATGGATCGGCCAAAGATCAAATTAAACAAATGACACCGGAAGACATTTGGAATGAGCTTGTAGAAATTGGTGGAGAAAATTTTTCTCATGTTACGATTTCGGGTGGAAATCCTGTTTTGCTGAAAAATATGCAATTTCTTCTTTCTATATTAAAGGAGAATGGAATGCGAACAGCGGTAGAAACGCAAGGGAGTAAATGGCAAGATTGGTTGCTTCAAATTGATGAGGTAACGATTTCTCCAAAACCACCAAGTTCAACTATGAAAACAGATTTTCAGATGTTAGATTCTGTTATTCATAAACTAGCAGGGAAAGATTTTAGTTTAAAAGTAGTAGTATTCGATGATCAAGATTTTGAATATGCAGTTAAGATGCACGAGCGTTATCCGAATGTACCATTTTTCTTACAAGTAGGGAATGATGATACGAAAACAGTGGTTGATGCGGTGCTTATAAAAAAACTATTAGAAAAATATGAGTGGCTTATTGAAAAAGCTGTGAATTGTAAAGAAATGAATGATGCGAAAGTACTGCCTCAGCTTCATGCGTTAGTATGGGGAAATAAACGAGGGGTATAATGAGAAGGGATGTTTAAAATGGCAGGAAGATTAGATGAAGATTTAAAAGATGTAACATTATTAGGAAATCAAAATACAAAATATGTATTTGAATATAGCCCGGAAATTTTAGAGGTATTTGATAATAACCATCCAAACCGTGATTACTTTGTAAAATTCAATTGTCCTGAATTTACAAGTTTATGTCCGAAAACAGGACAACCAGATTTTGCAACAATTTATATTAGCTACATTCCAGAACAAAGAATGGTAGAGAGTAAATCTTTAAAGCTATATTTATTTAGCTTCCGAAATCATGGTGACTTCCACGAAGATTGCATGAACGTTATTATGAATGATTTAATTAAATTAATGGATCCACGCTATATTGAGGTATGGGGGAAATTTACACCACGTGGTGGTATTTCAATCGATCCTTACTGTAACTACGGCCGCCCAGGAACTAAGTATGAGAAAATGGCAGACTACCGCATGATGAATCACGATTTATATCCAGAAAAGATCGATAATCGTTAATATAGAAAGAAAGGATCTGTATGATATACAGATCCTTTCTTTCTATTATATTATGCATGTTGATTAATGACAGTATAGTTTTTATGGCTTACAACTGTAAGAGGTTCCATATCTAGTTCTCTAAAATTCTCCATAATTGTTATATCAACAATAACGGAGTTTTGATTTACCTTTTGAACACGGCCTTGCATTCCACCTTTAAATTCAATGATATCTCCAGTTTCTGCGATCTGCATAAGCAACTCTCCTTGTTCCAGTTTTCCCCAAAAAAGAATAATTTGGGCTTTTTTATTTCTTCTTATTTTGAACTATATTTACTACTTTGTAAATGTTTCCAAAGTAAAAATTCGAAAAATATTCACTTTTTGTAAGGAAATATGTAAAAAATATTGTTTAGGAGAGGAATGATGAAAATGCATACATCTTTATACGGGAGTATAATAAAAGATACAATGACCTACTAAAGTGGGGGAAATTAGGGGCTGGAAAATGATGTTTGAAATTGTGGGGAGCTTTATAGCGATTTTATTATTTTTATTTTCATATATACAGTTGAAGAAAGTGCGTCATCATGAAACAACTACATATTTTGATGGACTGGATGGTGTGCACACTTCGATAACACATGATAGTGGTGGGGATATATAACTTTCTTTTTATGCATGGTATGATGGCAATAAAAAAAGTACGTAATATAGTTCGTAAGTGATGAATGGGGAGTGGAAAGAATGCGAATTTCTTTTATTCGTCATGGTCGTTTGGACAGTACTATAGAGCCAATGACAATTATTTCATTTCGTGAATGGATGAAGCAATATGATTTAGGGACTACAGTAAAAGAAACTCCTATACCAATTGAAACAATTGAGGCGATTGAATCAGCGAAACTGGTTGTAACGAGTGATCAAAGGCGCGCTGTACAGTCAGCGGCTGAGTTATTGGATTCCCTATCTTTTGTGCAAAATCCTCTTTTTAGGGAAGCTGAAGTTCCAACGAGTTTTTATGCTCCAAAATGGTTGAAATGTAAACCGAATGTATGGATGTTTATTGGACGTACACGATGGATAGTTGGTTATAGCAAAGAGGTTGAGTCTTATAAGGAAGTACGAGAAAGAGCAAGGCAAGCCACTAATATGTTGCACCGCTATGCGCTCGTACATGGACATATTGCCCTTGTAGGTCATAGTTATTTTAATGCGATGATTGGGACTGAACTGAGGGCAATGGGGTGGTCTGGTTCGCCTATTTTCCATAGGAAGCCATGGGGATGTACAACGTATACATTTCATGAGGCGATGGATGGAAATGTATTAAATACAAAATTAATTTAAAAGAGGCTGTCCCTTTGGCAGCCTCTTTCTCTGCATAACAAGTAAAAAAGAATTGTCCTTTTAAGATATAGAAACCAATGACCGTAATGGTTTTATTAGATGGGCATACGGTTCACCGACGAGCATAACGGTTTTATCTTCTTTGAAACCAAGTTTTTCATATAGTGAAAAAGCGCGTTTGTTTTCTAAATTAACAAGTAAGGCGATTTTTTCATGCCCTTTTTCAGTTGCATGAAGTTCAGCTGCATCGATTAATTTAGAGCCAATACCACGTCCACTGTACATACTAGAAACTGACAACGTGTCAATATAATACTCATCAAGTTCAGCTTCTTTTTCTAACGTAATGGATTCGTCTTCATGTAGTTCTCTTAAGTAGTGTAGGATTGGTGCATCAAGTTGTTCAGCGTCACTACCGTGATAAACGACAATAACCCCAACTACCTTTCCACCTTGTTCAGCCACTAAACAGTTTTCATAGCTCAATCGATTATTTTCTTTTACGAACCATGTTTCAAGTCCTAGTATTACTTTTGCTTCAACTGTGCTATCTGTGATTTTTTCAGCAATTTCGTGCAGAGCGTTATACAATAAAGGTGCTACTTCTACCGCATCTGTCTTTTTTGCTTTCCGAATCATAGTATCCCTCCTAGTTCTAAATGTATATTGTAGCATAAAATAAAATATCAAACAGTGATTTGGAACTTTGTTATACAGGGCATCAAAAAGTTTGATATAGAGAAGTAGCTATGTTAGTATATGATATTTAGTGCGAATATAATAAAGTGATATAGATATAAAAATAATGAAAGTGAATTACATAATAGTAACGGGATAATTTTACCGTTGTGGACCTATAGAAGATGCGATAGAATAAAATATTGCAGAGAGGTGAAATACATGGATAAACAATTAGCAAATACAATTTTGGATCAGCTGAAAAATGATGAAATAAAGGAGTATGTTGCGAAGAAAGATGTATTTTATACGTTCAGAGAAGTTGTTGTGAATCGAGAAGATTTTAAACATATTATCGGGAACGCACAGCGCGGTGGACAGGTAATTTATACATATTCAGAAACACCACGTTCATAAATAGAAGATAAAGGAGAGGAGAATTATGGGGGATTTTAAACAAGGCATATTGCCACATTGGGATTATATGTGGAAAGATAGAGCTGGGAATAGGTTTATGGGAATGGTTATGTATCCAGAGAAACGAAAATGTTCAGCAAAAATGCTTCAGAAAATAAAAAGGGCGTATGAACAAGCAGTAGAAATTAAAGTAACGGTACAAGTTCAACATACATATCAGTACGTAGAAGGAATGATCGTATACTTTGATGAAGAAGCTCCTATATGTACAATGCTCGATAAAGATGAGAATCCACATCATATATTTGTAAGAGATATTTTGCGTATTGAGCACCCTGAATAATTTTTTTCATAAATAAATTGAAGTTCCATAATAATAATCTTTTTCTATAATAGTTATCTTTTAGTATGTAACGAGGAACGAAAGAATATGTATAATATTTAATAAAGTAAAATTGATAAATGTAATCGTTTGTTAGAACAGATTATCGTTTAATATCTGTTCTTTTTGCGTGATGCTGGAGAAATATATTACTCCAGCATTTACTGTTTTATGACAAAAAATATTGGTAACTTTTTTAAAAATAAGGTTAAATTCGTTGACAACTTTTTTGAAAAGCACTTTATTGACATGAGTTTTAGAATGTTGTTTCATAGTCTTTGTATTGAAAAAAATCGACGGTCATGTCGAAAAGTAAAATTTAAAAAAAGAAAGAATTTATACATATATCTTGTGTCTTATTTTGAAACGTAATACAATATATAGAGAAATCAAGAAACGACATACAGAGAATATAGATTGGAGAGGGAGGGTCGGAAATGTTAGTTGCATATGATTCTATGACAGGAAACGTGAAGCGTTTCATTCACAAATTAAATATGCCGGCCGTTCAAATTGATGAAGCTCTAGTATTAGATGAAGACTTTATTCTTATTACGTATACAACAGGTTTTGGAAATGTACCGGAACGTGTTTTAGACTTTTTAGAACGCAATAATGAAAAATTAAAAGGCGTATCTGCAAGTGGCAATCGTAATTGGGGAGACATGTTTGGTGCAAGTGCTGACAAAATCTCTACTAAATATGAAGTGCCTATTGTATCAAAATTTGAGTTATCTGGAACAAATAATGATGTAGAATATTTTAAAGAAAGGGTGCGGGAGATTGCGACACATTGAACTGAATAATGAAATCACGCAAATGCAGGACGGTTTTTATCAGCTTCATAAAGATAAAGAGGCATTAGAAGTCTTTATGGAAGAAGCTAGAGAGAATACCGTTCATTTTAATAGCGTGGCAGAGCGAATGGAGTATATGAAAGAACATGATTACTATTACAACGTTCTGGACGAGTATAGCTTGGAGGAAGTAGAAGGAGTTTATAACATCGCTTATGGTGAAAACTTCGAGTTCCAATCTTATATGGCAGCATCTAAGTTCTATAAAGATTATGCGTTAAAAACGAATGATCAAAAACAATACTTAGAAAGCTATGAAGATCGTGTAGCAATTGTGTCATTATACTTAGGACGCGGTGATGTTGCGAAGGCAAAACACTTCGCAAGCATGATTGTAAAACAAAACTACCAACCAGCGACACCAACCTTTTTAAATGCGGGACGAAGCAGAAGAGGAGAAATGGTGTCTTGTTTCTTGTTAGAGATGGATGATAGCTTAAATTCAATCGGCTTTAACATTAATACTGCAATGCAATTATCGAAAATCGGTGGTGGAGTAGCTTTAAACTTATCTAAGCTACGTGCACGTGGTGAGCAAATTAAAGGTATTGATAACGCCGCAAGTGGTGTAGTACCTGTTATGAAATTACTTGAAGATTCGTTTTCGTATGCGAATCAGTTGGGTTAACTTTATGGCTCAACTATAAAACCAGGTCAATTGCTGGAACGCCTGAGTATATCAAGGTAGGATACTACGAAGAAATTACGTAGCGAACCCTGAAAATCCAAGATTGCAGGAAATCAGCAGCCGAGCTCCTAAATTTATTAGATAAGGAGAAGGTTCAACGACCAAGTGGCTATGTAGGTGACTAAGTAGCTCGAACCTGGCTTCTCAAAACAACCAAATTCAAAGGGTGTATACATTTATTATAGTTTATGCCATATTCATGTGCATCAAACATATGATAAATGGTTAAATGAAGAATTTGGCGAGAAGAAGATATGGTCTGAACTCTATAGCGATATAGAGAGGATAGCAGAAATGACTATCCCCCATACGTTTTGACGATATGGAGTAACAATATGCAACGAAAAGGTGCAGGTGCAGTATACTTAAACATTTTCCATTGGGATATTATTGAATTCCTTGATACCAAAAAAATAAATGCCGATGAGAAGAGCCGTATTCAGTCTCTATCAATCGGAATTATCGTTCCAAGTAAGTTCTTTGAGCTTGCTGAGAAAAACGAACCTTTCCATGTTTTCGCGCCTTATACAATATTTAAAGAGTACGGAAAACATTTAGATGATATAGATATCGACGAAATGTACGATGAATTAATGAGCAATCCGAAAGTGAAGAAGAAGCCATTAGATATTAGTGCGCGTGATATGCTTATTAAAATTGCTATGATTCAGCTTGAGTCTGGTTACCCATACTTAATGTTTAAATCAAATGCAAATAACCAGCATCCACTGAAGGATATTGGAACTGTGAAGATGTCGAACTTATGTACAGAAATCTTCCAGCTACAAGAAACTTCTGAAATAAATGATTACGGTACAGAAGACATTATCCGCCGTGATATTAACTGTAACTTAGGATCGTTAAATATCGTAAACGTAATGGAAAATAAAGAAATTCGTGAAGCAGTTCATGCGGGAATGGAAGCTTTAACAGCTGTTTCTGATATGACGATCATTCCGAATGCCCCAACTGTGAAAAAAGCAAATGATGAGCTTCATTCAGTTGGACTTGGAGCAATGAACTTACATGGATATTTAGCAAAAAATAAAATCGCTTATGAAAGTGCTGAAGCGAAAGAATTCGCTCGTACATTCTTTATGATGTTAAATTACTACTCGATTGAGAAAAGTATGGAGATCGCTAAAGAAAAAGGCGAAACATTTAAAGACTTCGATAAGTCTGATTATGCAAACGGCACATACTTTGAAAAGTATGAAACGACAGATTACAGCCCAGTAACTGAAAAAATTCAGCAATTATTTGAAGGAATTCATATTCCAACAAAAGAAGATTGGACAAGTTTAAAAGAGCAAGTACAGAAGAATGGTTTATACAACTCATATCGTCTTGCAATCGCTCCGACACAATCGATCAGTTACGTTCAAAATGCAACTTCAAGCGTAATGCCAATCGTAAGTCAAATTGAATCAAGAACGTATGCGAATGCGACAACATATTATCCAATGCCGTATTTATCAAAAGATACGTTCTGGTACTATAAATCTTCTTATGATATGAATCAGTTTAAATTAATTGATTTAATCGCAGAAGTTCAAGAACATATTGACCAAGGAATTAGTACAATTCTTTATGTTAATAGTGATATTTCAACACGTGAGTTAGCACGTTACTACATTTATGCACATAAAAAAGGCTTGAAGAGTCTTTATTATACGAGAACACGTAAATTAAGCGTGGAAGAGTGCGTGGCTTGTACCGTTTAATATAAAAAGTGAGACATTATGAGCAGGGTTTTTCTGAACCCTGCTCATGCTTAGTTATCAATTTTTTATGTTTATTTAGAGAAGGGGCGATTTAATGCGTGCGGTAAACTGGAACAAAAAAGAAGATGATTTTAGTTTAATGTTTTGGAAGCAAAACATCGCTCAGTTTTGGACAGAAGAAGAAATCGCAGTGTCTTCTGACAAAAATACTTGGGCACAATTATCAAAAGAAGAGCAAATTGCTTATAAGCGTGTATTAGGTGGTTTAACACTTTTAGATACGAAACAAGGTGGCGAAGGGATGCCACTTGTACTTGTTCATCTTGAAAATTTACAAGCGAAAAGTGTATTAGCTTTCATGGGCGCTATGGAAGAAGTACATGCGAAGAGTTACAGCCATATTTTCACAACGTTAGCTACTGAAGAAGAAATTGATGATATTTTTGAATGGGTAGATAACCATCCATTACTTGAGAAAAAAGCTGGTATTGTTACTAGTTACTATCGTCGCTTATTAAAGCCTGAAGTAACGAAAAAAGAGTTATACATGGCAATGGTAGCAAGTGTGTTCTTAGAAAGTTACTTATTCTATAGTGGATTCTTCTATCCACTTTACTTAGCGGGTCAAGGTAAATTGACGGCAAGTGGTGAGATTATTAACTTAATAATTCGTGACGAGTCAATTCACGGCGTATTCGTTGGTATTTTAGCACAACAAATCTTCACAGAACTTTCTGCAGAAGAGCAACAAGAAGTACAAACGGAAACGCAAGAGTTATTAATGGAACTGTATGAAATTGAATTGGCATATACAGAAGAAATTTACACTTCTATCGGTCTTGTAGAGGATGTAAATCGTTTCGTTCGTTACAATGCGAATAAAGGACTTATGAACTTAGGACTTGAGCCGAAGTTTGAGGAAGAAGAAATTAACCCAATCGTTTTAAATGGTTTACGTACAGATACGAAAAACCATGACTTTTTCTCTGTAAAAGGAAATGGTTACGTAAAAGCAACGAATGTTGAAAAGTTAGCAGACGATGACTTCGTATTCAATTTTTAATATAGTGTTATAGAAAAAGCTGTCTTTATAGAAAAGACAGCTTTTTTGCTATGAATAGTTTACATAATGTTATTATTTCATGGAAATATTTTAATCTTGTAAAAGCCCAATTTTTGAGGAAGTGGGAATGAAAAAACAAGGATTAAAGTTGTATTTTTCATATTTAGTCGTATGAGAGATTGAATAACTTATGTCAAAATGAATAAAAAATGAGAAGAAATGAGGACCAACTCCACCTATACGTTCTTTCTAGTATTGAATTTTCAAATGCTAGAAATTTTGGCTTGAAAATTGCATGAATATTTAAAAAGTAACAAAAAGGGAGGTAATACTCGGTGTGATATATAGTTATTTGAAAACGCTTCCTTTTGATTGTCGATTTTTAAATGGAAATTAGATAGAGAACGTAGGAGGAATGATAGGTGGGGAAAGTAGTTGGTTTAAAACGTTCATTAGGGCTTTGGTCAATTGTTATGCTAGGGGTCGGGTATATGACACCGATGGTTGGGTTTGATACATTTGGAATCGTTTCTGAAAAAACGGGTGGTCATGTTCCAGGAGCTTATCTTATTGCATTAGCGGGGATGTTGTTTACCGCTGCAAGCTACGGCAAAATGGTAAAGGCTTTTCCTACCGCAGGATCTGCTTATACGTATACACAGAAGACAATTAGTGCAAGGCTTGGGTTTCTTGTTGGATGGTCCGCGTTATTGGATTATTTGTTTCTACCAATGGTGAACGCACTATTAACGAGAATTTATATGTCAGCATTTTTCCCAAGTGTTCCTAGTTGGGTATGGGTCATTGGCTTTGTTCTCCTGGTTACATTAATAAATATGATTAGCGTAAATGTTACTGCTAATTTCAATACGTTCTTAGTAATATTTCAAGTGTTAGTAATGGCCGTATTTGTTTTTCTAGTTATAAAAGGCTTATTAGCGGGAGAGGGAACAGGAGAAGTTTTTTCCATTCAGCCGTTTTTTCAATCAGATATACAAATATCACCGTTAGTTGCAGGTGCAACAATTCTTTGTTTCTCATTTTTAGGTTTTGATGCAGTAACTACATTTTCAGAAGAGACACCAAACGCCAAAAAAACAATTCCTCGAGCTATTTTTCTTACTGCTTTAATCGGCGGAGTTTTATTCATTACTACAACGTATTTTACACAATCTATGTTTCCAGATACATCTGTATTTAAAAATCAAGAGTCAGCATCCCCAGAAATTGCGCTATATGTTGGCGGGAAATTATTTCAAGCTTTCTTTTTAGTAGGAACCCTTATGGGGACACTTGCGTCCGGTTTAGCTTCTCATACAAGTGTATCCAGGTTATTATACGTAATGGGGCGAGATAATGTAATTCCGAAGAAAATATTCGGATACATCCATCCTCGCTGGAGAACCCCAGTATATAATATTATTTTTGTAGGAATTATTTCGCTCTTCGCTATATTCATTGATTTAGAAACAGCGGCATCTCTTATTAACTTTGGAGCGCTTATTGCATTTACATTTGTTAATTTGTCTGTAATTTCTTACTATATAATCAAGCAAAAAAGATATAAGACGATAAAAGATTTCTTAAATTACTTAGTTATGCCTATTTTGGGTGCTGCTACTGTAGCCGTACTATGGTTTAATCTCAATATCCATTCACTTATTTTGGGACTTTGCTGGGCTGCTATTGGAATTGGGTACCTTCTATATGTTACAAATATGTTCCGTTCAGCTCCTCCGCAAATGCATTTTGAAGAAGCACAGGAAATATAAAGTGAAACTATAATCAGTGGGGGGTGTTCATCCCCCTCCGATTATTAGCCCTCACCAATCGGGCGTTTACGGGCAGCGCGGCTCCCACCTAACTTCTTTGCTCCAGCCGAATTTTGAGGTGGGAGTTTTACTGCCCACAAATAGCGGGATAAAAAAGAAAAAGACATCGGGAATGGATCCGATGTTTTTTTCTTTGAAGATTGGGCAACCATGCAGTATTGCATAATTCATTCAACGGTTCATAAGGAAGAGAGGCAAGTCTAGGGAGTATGGCTGATAAATGATGATCAATATAGTATTTTCATTTGGCACAATTATTGCTTTGTACAATTAGTAAAAATATAAAAGCGGGGTGTTTTCAGTCACAAAGGTTAGAAGAACAATATTAATAGAATAAAAGAAAGGGATGATTGATTATGTATTATGATATTATTACGAGTCCGTGTTATGGAATAATTGAAAAAGTGTCTATCGATAAGGATTCTCGAATTTATGAATGGGAGCCATTATTCGCTATTAAAGATATGAATGGTAAACTGGAAGTAATTAAGATGGGATGTAGTGGAGAAGTTCAATCTTTAGAAGTAGAAGCGGGAGATAAAGTAATTCCAGGTATGGTATTAGCTTATATTCAAGAAGATCTTTTCGTTAGTGGTAGTGATTAATGATAGAACTATGAGGAAGATGGAGGCACTCATCTTCCTTTTTTATTAAATAAAGAAAGAAATGTTTTATTTTCAGATTAATTAAAAAAATCTGCATTTAATGATACAATACAAATTAAATAGTTCAAAGGAGGAATAGCAGAATGTTTTCCATCGCTCATACAAAAATTAGACCCATAGTTTCTCTACCTATCGATCAATCTGAAAAGGAATGGAATATAGATGTTAAAAATATAAAAGAATCGTTTCTATTTTTAAAAAGAGGAGAGAAATTATTTGCATACGTTCATGTGAAGGATCTGCTATCAAATAGTAAGGAATTAACTTCTAAGCTATTACTTTCAAATGCTGTTTCACTAGATACAATATGTCATCTTAGTAAAGATATTTCTTTAACAGCTCTTTTTCAAATTATTGGAGCGCCGATTGCCATAGTAAAAAATGAAGTGGATGAGCTAACAGGATATATAAGAAGAGAGGATGTTTTTGCAGAACTATTTAAACAAGAAAATCAGAGTGTTGATATATTGAAAATTATTTTAACGTCTATTCCAATGGGGATTTTTGTAGTAGATCGAGAAAAGAAAATTGTAAATTGTAATGAATCTGGTTTGAAGATGATTAAATCGACTCCTGAAAAAGTTATGAATGTACCAGCAGAACTGATTTTTAATGGAGAACACATTAATAACGTATTTACAAAGGGAAAAACGATCTTGAATCAATTACAAATCACAAATGAGATGGGTGTATTAGTTGACTATAGTCCGATTCCAAACTTTGATCAAAGTATTGAAGGAATGGTTATTATTGTGCAAGATTTGCCGATGGTCGAGGACATGGCGATGGAAATTGAATATATAAAGGATTTAAATAAAGATTTACATGCAATTTTGTCTAGCATTTATGATGAAATATTAGTTGTTAATCATAAAGGGGAATTAATTCGTTATAGTGAAACTGTTATCAATGATTTTTGGGGGAGTAATTTGAAGGACTTGTTAGGAAAAAATCTTTTAGACCTAGAAAAGAAAGGATTATTTAGTCCATCGGTTACGCGATTAGTGTTGGAAAAACAAAAAAAGGTATCAGTTGTACAAGAAACAAAAAGCGGAAGAAAAATATTAGCAGTTGGAAACCCTGTATTTAATGAAAACGGAGAGCTTCATCGTATTATTATTGCCTCCAGGGATATTACCGAAGCAACGAGATTGAAGACGGAATTACATGAAATAAAGAAGATATCAGAGCAATATAAGAAGGAGTTAGATGACTTTAAAAATAAAGATCGTTTTCTTAAGAAGCTTATTTACTGTAGTCCGAAAATGGAGCAAATTATTAACCAAGCTAAAAAAATAGCAGATTTTTCTTCCAATGTTCTTATTTCTGGAGAATCTGGCGTCGGAAAAGAAGTAATTGCTCAGGCAATTCATCAACTTGGAAACCGATCTTCAAAGCCATTTTTAAAATTAAATTGTGGTGCAATTCCAGAAACTTTGCTAGAAAGTGAACTATTTGGTTATACGAAAGGTGCTTTTACAGGAGCCGATAAAAATGGAAAAGAAGGATATTTTAAGCGAGCTGATCAAGGTATTTTATTTTTAGATGAAATTGGAGAAATGCCTTTACATTTGCAAGTAAAATTGCTTAGAGTCCTGCAGGAACAAGAAGTAATTCCTATTGGAAGTACAACACCTATGAAAATAAATGTACAAATTATTGCTGCTACAAATAAGAGCCTTGAAAAGATGGTCGAATCTGGAACATTCCGTGAAGATTTATTTTATCGCCTCAATGTAATTCCACTGCGAGTTCCTTCTTTACGAGAGCGAATGGAAGATGTTCCGGTACTTGCCTTTCATTTCTTACAACAGTTAAATGAAAAATATAATAAAAATTATCATTTAACTCCAGATGCACTTAATTTACTAGAGTTCTATTCATGGCCAGGAAATGTCCGTGAATTACAAAATATGATTGAACGTTTAGTAGTATCAGCAGACGATCCAGTAATTGAAGCGGAGTTTGTTAGTAAGTTTTTAACACCCGGTTATGACTTTAATAAATCAAAACCAGTTATTACAAGAGTATTACCATTACAAGAAGCACTACATTCTGTAGAAGAACAATTGATTTTGCTTGCAATGAAGCAGTATAAAACAACGACTAAGGCTGCAAAAGCTCTTGGAATCAGCCAATCTTCAGTGAGTCGTAAATATCAAAAGATTGTTAGTGAAAAAGAGATAGCGGCTGATATCATCTCATATTCCTAAAAAAGGAGAAGGTCACATAGACTTCTCCTTTTTGTGTGCGCTCAGCATGTACATATTCTCTGGGATTCAAGTCCCGAGTGGTGAAGGCGGTAGCGGAAATGATTAAAGTTTCACTTTATGCAAAATGGAATAGTGTATGCGGAAATGCATAAAATGTTTGTTGTTTTTAAGAAAATAGTCAGTTTATCCCGATATTTGTGGGCAGTAAAACTCCCACCTCAAAATTCAGGTGGAGCAAAGAAGTTAGGTGGAAGCCCTGCTGTTCGTAAACGCCCGATTGGTGAGGGCTAATTAAAGTTTCACTTTATGTATGATTCTTTTGAATTTTAAATATTGGCATGGAAATTGCTTATAAATATATAAACGATCGATAAAGGAGGATTCAATATAGTGCTAGATTTAAAAATGTATGTAAACGGTGAATGGAGAGACTCTAGTGATCAAGAAAAAAGAACGATTATTAACCCTGCGAATGGCAAGGGTATAGCATATGCACCTGAGGGGACGATTGAGGATGCAAAATACGCGATAGAAGTGGCAAGAACGGCTTTTGATAGCGGAATTTGGTCAGAGACATCGGCTGCTGAAAGGGCATCATATTTATTTAAAATAGCAGATGAAATTGATAAAAATATGGAAGAATTAGTATACCTTGAAACAATGGATAATGGAAAAACGTACCGTGAGGCAGAAGGAGATATTGGAGATGCAGCGGCTTGTTTTCGCTATTATGCCGGATTGATTACAAAGCCAGATGGTCAAACATATCATGTAGCCGATCCGATGCAAGCGATGGTTGTAAGAGAGCCAGTCGGTGTTTGTGGATTAATTGTTCCATGGAATTATCCGCTATTGATGAGTGTATGGAAAATTGCACCTGCTTTAGCAGCTGGAAATACAATTGTGTTTAAACCTTCTGAAGTGACACCAATCACTGCAACAAAACTATTCGAAATCCTTGAAAAAGTAGGGCTACCAAAAGGTGTTGCCAATATGGTAATGGGGGCCGGTCCAATAGTAGGAAATGAAATTGCAGCGAGTAATAAAGTGGACATGATTTCCTTTACAGGTGGAACAAAAACAGGTAAGCACATTATGAGAACAGCGGCAGATAATATGAAAAAGATTTCGTTAGAACTTGGAGGGAAATCTCCAAATATTATTTTTGCAGATGCAGATTTTGAGACCGCTATTGATTATGCTCTATTCGGTATTTATGCAGGTAGCGGACAAGTATGTTCAGCGGGATCAAGAATCCTTGTCGAAGAAAATATTTATGATAAATTTGTTAATAGTTTTGTAGAGCGAGCACAGCAAATTAACGTTGGACCTGGTGATAATCCAGAATCAGAAATGGGGCCACTTGTAAGTCAAGAACATATGGAAAAAGTATTACGCTATATTGAAATTGGGAAAGACGAAGGTGCAAACGTTGCTTGCGGAGGTAGACGAATAATGGAGGATGGAAAAGGTGATGGTTTCTTTATTGAACCAACAGTCTTTGTCAATGTAAAACCTGATATGCGCATTGTCCAGGAAGAAATCTTCGGTCCTGTTGTAGTAATTCAAAAGTTTAAAGACGAACAGGAAGCAATTGAGTTGGCAAACGGTACAGACTATGGTTTGGCTGGAGGAGTATTTACAGTCGATGGTGCAAAAGCAATGCGTGTGATTCGCAAACTTCGCGCAGGAATTACGTGGATTAATAGTTATCATCCAACATACAATGAGGCACCTTGGGGCGGATATAAGCAAAGTGGTATAGGTCGTAGTCTAGGAACGTTTGGTTTAGAAGAATTTCAAGAGATTAAGCAGATTAATATAAATCTAGAAGTAGAACCTATTGGTTGGTTTGCAAATAAAAAAAATGTAGAGGTGAATTAGATGGAAACGAACGTGAAAAATAAATTGAATGAGAAAGAATCAAATGTAAATGAGTATATTACGAAAGTACTACAGTTAATTGAAAAAGAAAAGATTACTGAAGAAGAGGCAAACTGGATTCAAAAAGAAACAGTAGATGGATTTAGAGAGCATGTAAACCCTGGTTTTCTTGCTTATAGAAAAACAGTAACAAAAGATGGACAATTTGCAGCAGTAGAATGGTCAGATGAAGGATCTTGCTTCATGGATATTAATGGTAAAAAGTATATTGACTGTTTAGGTGGATTTGGAATTTATAATGTTGGTCACCGTAATCCGAAAGTGGTAAAAGCTGTAACGGATCAATTAAAGCGTCAAGCATTGCACAGTCAGGATTTACTAGATCCACTTCGAGCAATGCTTGCAAAGATTTTAGCGGATATTACACCTGGTGATTTGAAATATGCCTTCTTCACAAATAGTGGAACAGAAAGCGTAGAGGCAGCATTAAAACTAGCAAAAATGTATAGTGAACGAACAACTTTCATTGCTACAACGCGTGCTTTCCATGGTAAGAGCCTTGGTGCTTTATCTGGGACGGCAAAAGGAATGTTCCGTAAGCCATTTTTACCATTAATTCCGGGTTTCCGTCATGTTCCGTTTGGCGATATTGATATGATGAGAAAAACATTTGAGACATGTGCATTAGTGGGAGAAGATGTTGCAGCAGTTATTTTAGAACCAATTCAAGGAGAGGGCGGTATTATTTTACCTCCAGAAAATTATTTGAAACAAGTACGAGAGCTTTGTGATGAGTTTGGATCACTCCTTATCTTTGATGAAGTACAAACTGGAATGGGACGTACAGGAAAAATGTTTGCTGCAGAATTATATGATGTCGTGCCGGATATTATTTGTCTTGCGAAGGCGTTTGGTGGAGGTGTAATGCCAGCGGGAGCTATTGTTGCGAAAGAAACAGTATTCAAAAGTTGGTTTGAAAATCCATTTATGCACACAACAACATTTGGAGGAAATCCACTTGCATGTGCTGCTGCAATTGCAACAATCCATGTATTATTGGAAGAGAAATTACCGGAACGAGCTATGGAAGTTGGGGAGTATTTCTTAAATGGATTGAAACAAGCAGCAGAAGGACACGAAGATAAAATCTTTGAAATTCGTGGTCAAGGTTTAATGATTGGGATTGAATTCCATAAAGACGAGATTGGTTATGAAGTGTCAAAGGCGATGTTTGATCAAGGTATTCTTGTTGCGGGAACATTAATTAACTCAAAAACAATTCGTATTGAACCATCCCTTACAATTAGTTATGAAGAAGTAGATACAGTTATTAATACGTTTAAATCTGTGCTAGCTCAAGTAAAAGTAAAATAAATTTCGCATAAGGTTATATGTGAATTCAAACGATTGAAACTATAATTAGAATAGATTTACCTGTATTTTATTACAGGAAGGCAGTGTAACGAAAAGTTACACTGCCTTTTTATTACATTTTTTGCTGTTGAGTATTTACATATAATTTGTCTTAGTGTACTATTTAACTAACACACTAAGACAGGAGTGGAGAAATGAAAATCGAGTTTTCTCCAAATACACCAATTTACATTCAGGTAATGGAATACACAAAGAAAGAAATTGTAACGGGTCATTTATTGCCTGGCGATAAAATTCCCTCCGTACGTGAATTAGCGAGTGAATTACAAGTAAATCCAAATACGATTCAACGCACATTTCAAGAACTAGAACGGGATGGAGTTGTTGTAACACGTAGAGGAATGGGGCGATATGTAACGAATGAAGGGGAGAAAATTATGGAGCTGCGAAAAGATATGGCGAAAGAATTGCTTCATTCTTTTATAAATGGAATGGACAATTTAGGTTTTTCAGAAGAAGAAATTCTTTCAATTCTTAGTTCTTCATTAAATAAGAAAAGGGAGGAGAACGAATGACAGAGCTATTAAAAATAGAAAATCTATGGAAGCGATACGGATTGAAAGCAGTAATCCGGGAATTAAACATAGAGATTACAGAAGGGAAAATCGTTGGGCTTGTTGGAGATAACGGGAGCGGGAAAACGACGTTATTGAAAATGATTGCAGGCTTGCAGCACCCTTCTGAAGGTAGTATTACAATAGATGGTAAAAAGGTAGGATTAGAGACGAAAAAAATCGTTTCATTTATGTCCGATAAGCCAGTATTTGATGATTGGATGACTGTAAAAGATGCTTTATTTTTCTATAGAGATTTTTATAAAGACTTCGATATTCAAAAAGCAGTAGATACGATTGTAGAATTCAAAATACCGTTAGAAGAAAAAATTAAAGCATTGTCAAAAGGGATGATTGAGAAGCTACAAATTATTTTAACATTTTCTCGAAAAGCGAAGTTATACGTACTGGATGAACCGCTTGGCGGGATTGATCTCGTTTCTAGGGAGCATGTACTTGAGCTAATCCTTAAATTTTATCGTGAAGATTGTACGCTGCTTATATCAACTCATTTAATAAGAGAAATCGAAAATATATTTGATGAAGTAATCTTTTTGAAAGATGGAGAAATAATATTGCATGAAAATGTGGAAGAACTACGATTTCAAAAGGGGAAAGCAGTACATGAGCTGTTTAAGGAGGCCTATGAGAAATGAATCAGCTTTTTCTTTATCTGTATAATTGTAATAAGAGAAAAATAGCCATTATTTACTTCGGATTTATTACAGTTTCATTAATTCTTTTATTTAATATGAAAGGAGTTTCAGGAGCTAGAATTTCAGGTAGGCAAGATATAATCATTATTATATTTTTTATCGTACTAGGTATAAATGGATTCGCAATTCTTCTAACAGGTATATCGTCTTTTCGAAAAATGCTAAAAAACTCTATGCTACGTTGTACTTCTATTTCAGCACAAAAGTATATATGTGCAAATGTTTTATTTTGTGTACTACTCTTTATGATTTTGCTAGGAATAGGAATCATTTTTCTATACTATTTTTCTTTAAATATTTATAATGGAAAAACAGATTTAGGTGTTCAGCAAGCAATCCACAGTTTATATGATTATGGAATATTACATCATATGTTATCTATTTTCTTATGGGGACTAGATTTTGTTAATATGCTAGTTTCTATTTATTTAATTATAGTAATTACGAAGCTATTCAATGTGAAATCATCGATGAGTAAGATTGTTTGCGTAATCTTATTCGTTGTTTTTATCGCATTTAATGGGGGAATAACGTATATCTTTCAGCAAATAGAAAAGTATGTGTTTGCCATAAATAATATTGGATTTATAGATCAAAACGGCTTTTTAAATACATCATTTTATTCTGGTGCAGATATTACAGTTTTAAATCTATGTTTTAACTGTTTATTAACAATTATATTATTAGTAGTTACAGGTCGCATCATCGACAAAAAACTAGAAGTTTAAAGGAGGAATCATCATTGGGAAATGTAGTAGTGAAATTAGAAAATGTCCGAAAAAAAATCGGTAGAACAGAAATTATTCGGGGCTTATCATTTGAGGTTCGTGAAGGAGAGGTATACGGATTCCTTGGACCGAACGGTAGCGGTAAGACGACGACAATTCGTATGATGACAGGTCTTATTTCTATGACAGAAGGCGATATTACAATTTGTGGTCATAGTATTCGCACAGAGCGTGAAAAGGCGCTAGAGCAAATTGGAGCGATTGTAGAAAATCCCGAGCTATATGATTATATGACTGGAATGCAAAATTTAAAGCATTTTGCGAACATGGCGATTACCCCAATTAGTAAAGAGCGCATCGCTGAAATTGTAAAGCTTGTTGAATTAGAGCATGCGATTCATAAAAAGGTGAAAACATACTCACTTGGTATGAAACAGCGTTTAGGAATTGCGCAGGCGTTACTTCATCAGCCGAAAATCTTAATTTTAGATGAACCGACAAATGGATTAGATCCAGCTGGTATTCGCCAAATTCGTGATTATTTACAACGATTAGCGAAAGAAGAAAATATTGCAGTCATTGTATCAAGTCATTTATTAAGTGAAATTGAATTAATGTGTGATCGTGTAGTTATTATAAAGCAAGGTGAGTTTGTACAAGAGTATAACTTACATGAACAAGCGAAGCATGATGAAACAGTTGTAGTTGCATTTGAAGTAGATCAAGTTCAAAAAGCGAACGAAATTATTAAAGGTAAAGTACAAGGAAATGTAGTGGTGGCATCTGTAATGAAAGAAGAGATTCCGCAAATTGTAAAACAGTTAGTGAATGCTGATGTACTCGTATACGGTGTTACTGTTCAAAATAAAACGTTAGAGGATGAGTTCTTAGCGATTACAGGGGGAGTGAAAGCGTAATGTTTAAATTAATTCAAAATGAATTTTTAAAGTTACATGCGAAAAAAGGTATGTACATTTTAATAGGTGTAATTGCAGCATTGGAGATTTTGGGAGTTTTAGCGATGCTGAAATGGGGAGGAGGAAATGAGTTTAAAGGATCATATTTAGATTTTGTAAGTTCAGAGATTGGTTTAATTACCTTATTTGCAACAATTTTTGGAATTACGATTGCGTCTCGTACAATTACTGATGAGTTCCAAAAAGGTACAATTAAGCAGTTATTAATCCGTCCGAGAAAACGAATTACAGTTTTGTTCTCTAAATATATTACAGTGTTACTTACTATATTATTTATCATATTTGCTAGCACGTTAATCTCAATGATTATTGGCGGGATTGTAATGGATGGTAGTAAAACAGGAGTAACGTTAGGAATCGTAATGAAGTCCATTTTATATCAAGTACTTTCACCGTTCTTCTTTGCAACTCTTTCATTTTGCTTAGCTAATGTATTTAGAAATTCTGTATTACCATTAATTATTTCGTTGTTCTTATTCTTCTTACAAAGTGCAATTACAATGGTGCTTATGATGTTTGCTAAAGGTGTTGCAAAGTTTGTTGTATTCTCGCATTTAAATTTAAGTGTGTACGACAGCAATAAATTAGTAAGTGGCGGAGTAGAACCACCATTTACAGAATTTACGTTTACAACTTCATTATTACTTGTAGTTGCATACTTTGCTGTATTACTTGTAGCATCAAGTGTATTATTCCAAAAACGTGACGTATTATAATCGAAAAAATCCCCGTGTTAACGGGGATTTTTATTAACCAGCTTTTTTGATTTATGTAGCTTTTAAGTGTGGCAGATACATATTTACTTAGGAACATAATTGTAACTAAGTTGAAGAACATTGATATGGTATATCAAATAGGATCGTTATTATATAATTTAATACGTATATTATTCGGAATAAAGTGAGAAAAATAGGAAGATTTTCAACTATATTCATATTATAATTTAGTTATCCGGCCATTTGTGGAGAAGGGCTACCCATAAAATACTGAATAAAGTTTCACTTTATATCATCTCTGGAGGTGTTCCATATGCAACATGCATTTTCACGTATAAGGCTACGTAGTTTTTTTGGATGGATGATTATAGGGATGTTCCTGACGATGATTCCATTAAGGTTATCAGGTGCTTCTGACAATACGATAGAGTTACTGTCACAAATATCAATATTTTTTGCATTTCCACTATTGTGGCTATATTTAAAAACAAGTAAAAATAATGTTGTTTTTAAAAGCTTTTTTGATAAGCCTGGACGTTTACATTGGGGGTTAATTGTATTAGCAACGATCATGGGAATGATTTTTGCAGTCGGTATATCCCAAATTCAATTTTATATTTTAGCACATACTTTACCTAATTTCTTAGTTACCATGTTAGAAGATGGAAATGTAATTAATACGAGTAACATATACATGACGATATTTACTTTCATTTCAGCATGTGTATTAGCCCCAATAATGGAAGAGGTTATTTTTAGAGGTTTTTTCTTGCAGCGAATGGCGTACAAATGGGGGATTAAACGAGCGGTTATTATATCCTCTCTTATTTTTGGACTAGGACATTTTGATGTTATCGGTGCTTTCATGTTCGGTGTTATTATGTGCCTTCTATACATAAAGACAAAAAATATATGGACGAATATTGCTGTGCATGCTCTAAATAATTTGATTGCAACGAGTATGCAATTTGTAGCTGGAGATGGAAGTGACGCAATCTCGATTACGGAATTACAAGCACAAAGTAATTTATGGATCGGCATTGGTCTTGTGATTATCGGTTTATTATGGTTCATTCCTTTTACTTGGAACCAATGGCGTACAGTAAAAGAAGTTGGTGTGCCACCGATTCGTTTCATAAATGAAGAAAAAGTAGTGAATACATCAGAAGAAAATGAAATATATAGCCAAGTGATAGTAACAGATAGATTGATGGCTGTAGAACTACCTGATGAAGCTGTAAATAAGCTTCGGTTAGAAGAAAATGATTATGTAACAGTTTCTGTAGAAGAAGATAAAATTGTTATAAAGAAAGCGCATAATAGATAATTAAAAAGTAGCTCCTAAAGAGCTACTTTTTAATTTGTAATAATCTCTACACGAAAATTATTACCGTTCTTTACATATTTAATATCTGTAACGATCCGAACGGTTTTTAGAAGTTCAACTTTTTCACCAATTCGAGGGATGGTCGGAACATTGTCCCAAATACCAAGCAAGTCATCTAATTGTGCCGTTTTTTCATAAAACCAGATTTTCAATGTAAAGCCCCTTTCTCGAACTTTATGTATTTTAATACATGATATATCATTTTTATTCTTAATGTAAGGGGTTTTTACTCTTTTTGTGAATAAAGATGAATTAATCTTCTGGGAATATATGTTCAATGTCCGGAGTAAGAGCTACTTCTGATAATACGATATGAGAAACTGTCGTTGCATATGAAGAAACATCATTGATAAATTCTTCAAGTTCAACGAGTGAAGGAACAGAGATTTTTACAATGTAGCATAAGCTTCCTGTTACTCGGTAACAAAAACTTGCAGATGGATAAGACTGAATAAACTGTTGCATACGTGTTGTATCACCATTTTTTAAAGTGATTTCTAAAATACAATCTAAAACAAGTCCGGCTTTTTTATAATTGATATCGATTGTGTATTTTTGAATAATCCCCTCACTTTCAAGTTTACGTACACGTTCTGTAGTAGACGGAGCCGATAAGTTTACTCGTTTTGCTAATTCACGCATCGAAAGGCGGCTATCATTATATAATTCATTTAAAATTTTTCGATCAACACGGTCTAATTGCATTTGTAAATATACCTCCAGTAAAATGATAATTTTTGTAAAGCAAAATTTAAAATTAAGATTCATATGAAATGTAAAGTGAACTTTATTTATTTTACAATAAAAAAGAAGGAAATAGGAGGGGAAATGATGGAGAGAATTACATTATCAAATGTAGGAGATACAAATTTTCAAAAATTATTAGGTCATAATCCAGATATATTAAATTCGTGGAGTACGTTAGAGAATACACTGTATAGTACAGGGGCCCTTTCCGTAGAGTTAAAGGAGCAAGTAAGAAGAACATTAGCGTTTGGGAATGAATGTCCGTACTGTATGGCAAAGGGAAAGCCGGATGATATACAAAAAATAGAAGAAATTAGCGTAGCCGTTACTTTTGCGCATGCATTTGTTCATGACCAAAAGGCGATAGATGATAATATGTTTCATATATTAAAACAATATTGGACTGAAAAAGAAATTGTAGAGCTTTGTGCCTATATTTGTTTTATTACTGCTTCGCAGCAACTTGGTTTTCTGTTTCAATTACAGCCCAATTAATTAGGAGGATATTATGCTTAATCAAGCAGCACTTATAATCATTGATGTACAGGAAGCATTCAACTTACCATACTGGGGCGTGAGGAATAACCTTTTGGCGGAAGAAAATATGAAAAGTTTGTTAGAAGAATGGAGAAAAAGAAAACTACCAGTTTTTCATATTCAACATGTAAATAAAGAAAATGTTCAATCGATGTTTTATCAACATGTGGAAACGGTAAACTTTAAAGAAGAAGTGCAACCGATGCCAGATGAAATAATTATCCAGAAATCCGTTAATAGCGCGTTCATTGGGACAAATTTGGAAGAACAATTAAGAGAACAAAATTGTAATACGGTAGTGATTGTAGGATTAACAACAAATCATTGTGTGGAGACTACAACACGGATGGCAGGTAATTTAGGGCTTACAACGTATTTAGTGAGCGATGCGACGGCTACATTCAATCGTAAAGGTCTGGACGGGACAGAGTATAGTGCAGAGGACATTCACAATATGACACTTGTAAACTTACATGATGAATTTGCCAAAATCGTTACGACTGAAGGTGTTTTAAAATTATTTTAAGAAAATAATTGTGGAATTATGTAGAAAAAAATAAGAATATTTCGTATAATCTAAGTATAATCATTTTGAAAATAGGGGTGTCATCATATGGAGCAAATTCCGGTAAAGAAAATAGAAGAAGTACTCGTTTTAGCAGGAGATGATAAACAAAAGCAAAAGGAATTTTATGAATTGCTCTTAACAACGGAGTTTTATGTTGCTGGTTCACTTGAAGCAGAAGACGGGGCAACGGAAGGAACACTTCGTTTGCGTCATTTCCAAGGAGAGGGTAGATGGATCGTTCCGTTCTTTACACAATTGAAATTTGTAAAAGATGTGTTGCCAGAAGGTACACCCCTTATTACGATACGTGGAAAAGAATTATTGGGTAGCATCGAGAAAGATGCGACAGCTGTATTAAATGTTGGAACAGATATGAGTAAAACATTTATTCCAGAAGAAATTGCAGAGATAGCATCAGGACGAATCTTTAATTATTATAAGTAAAAGGAAAAGCTTAGTAGCTTTTCCTTTTTAATTTGAACATGGAGTGGCTATACCAGAAGAAATAGAAACAGTTTTGTTAGTTGTATTTATTGTTGCTGTAGCTCCGAGGGGAATACCGATATTTGGACTTATATGTCCAATCGGTAAACCGAATAACACAGGTATATTATATGGCGTGAAATATTCATATAATATTGTTTGCAATGATTGAGATGGCTTAGAAGGGTTGCAGTCGTGACAACTTGTAAAAATAACGCCGCTGCATTCATTAAACTGTCCAGATAAAAGTAGTTGATTTAACATCCGGTCAATGCGGTACGGTTCTTCACCAATATCTTCAAGCAATAAAAGTTTATTTGACGTATTTATCTCATAGGGCGAGCCAATTATACTTGTTAACACAGTTAAATTCCCTCCAACTAATGTGCCTGTAACTGTACATGGAGAGGTAGGTACGATACATTCTGATGCATATAAGATAGATGAATACGGATGGAATAGTTGATTGAAAGAAGATAAGGAGAGAGAATCTATACCTTTTCCTAATTCTTCAATCATTGGACCATGAAAAGTAACCAGCTCCGCATAACGTGAAAAGGCAGTATGTAAAGCCGTAATATCGCTATATCCCCAAAAAATCTTTGGATTCCGTTGAATGATTTCATATTGAATGTAAGGGAGGAGACGAGCGCTGCCGTAACCACCTCGTGCACAAAAGACTGCTTTGACCTCAGTATTTGTAAATGCTTCATGTATATCATCAAGACGAACTTGATCACTTCCAGCTAAATATCCATATTTTTCATAAACACTCTTTCCAATTATTACGGATAATCCCATCTCTTGTAATACTTTCACACCTTTTAATATATTCTCAAGTGTTGGTGGGCCAGACGGTGCAATAACCATTACTGTATCACCTTTTTGCAAAGCATTTGGATAAATCATTGTTCTCAGCCTCCTTCTCTTTCAATATATTCGCTTGAGCGAAAGTTCAATCCTTGTAAAAGAAGGGGAAAGCATGTCATATAAAGAAGGTATAGGGAAAGTAGGAGGGAAAATGATGTTTACAAGTCGAGTAATAGATATATTACAAATTAAGTATCCGATCATTCAAGCAGGTATGGCAGGAGCGATTACAACGTCAGAACTTGTTGCAGCTGTGAGTAATAGCGGAGGATTAGGTACGCTTGGAGCAGGGTATATGAGCCCAGAACAAATCCGTGAAGCGATTTATAAAATAAGGGAACTAACAAATAAGCCTTTCGGTGTTAATTTACTTTTAACGAAAGAGATACAGATAGAAGAAGAGAGGGTAAACGAGGCGAAAGTATTGCTTAGTGGAGTGAATAGAGAATTAGGTATAGAGGAAGAAAAGACTTTAAAACTTCCAAAAAGCTATAAAGAACAATTACAAGTATTATTAGAGGAAAAGGTACCAGTCGTTAGTTTTGCATTTCAAACGTTAGAAAAAGAAGAAATAGATGATTTGAAAAAGGAAGGGATAAAAGTTATCGGAACAGCTACCCATGTAGCGGAAGCGAAAGCACTTGCTAAGTTAGGGGTAGATATTATTGTCGGGCAAGGTAGCGAGGCAGGAGGGCATAGAGGAACGTTTATTGGGAAAGAACAAGATGCGATGATTGGTACATTTGCATTAATCCCGCAATTAGTAGCGGAAGTACCTCATATCCCGATTGTTGCAGCGGGTGGTGTAATGAATGGGCAAGGGCTTGTTGCGGCATTTGCGTTAGGGGCAGAGGCTGTTCAAATGGGATCAGCCTTTTTAACGAGTGAAGAAAGTATTACGCATGACGTGTATAAAGAGGCGATTTTACATAGTACAGATACGAGTACAACGGTAACCCGTGCGTTTTCCGGGAAATATGCACGGGGTATTCGTAATGAATTTATAGAGAAACATGAAGGAAGAGAAGAAAATTTACCGATGTATCCAGTGCAAAACGTATTAACTTCAAAAATACGTCAAGAAGCAGCGAAGCAAAATAAGGAAGAGTATATGTCGCTTTGGGCGGGACAAGCATCATCATTAGCACGAACGGAATCAGCTCAGCACGTAGTGAAACGTGTCATGAAAGAAGCAGAGAACGTAATTGAACAATTACAAGATGTATATAAAAAAAGACCACTTGAATAATTCAAGCGGTCTTTTCGTTAGTTTGCTTTATAAAATTGTTGGATAGCTTCGTCGATGTAAACCCAGCCTTTCCAACCTAAGTGCATATGATCTTTTAAGAAGTACTTATCATATTCATGATTTGAGAAATCAGCAATTGGATAGCCAGCTTGCTTAATTTGCTCACGAACTTTATTGTAGTATAATTCGCGTTTTTCTTTCGGGAAGCCAGCGTAATCATACCAAGGACCTTTTACAGGAACAGAAATGAAGAGCGGTTTTGCGCCAGATTGTTTTAATAAATCAAGTACAATTTGTAAATCTTCATATTCTGGTGATTGGTCATAAGCATCATTTTTTAAGTAACCTTCACGTTGTTTTAATTTCTTCTTAATTTTGCTATTGAAGTAATCATCTTCGATACCATATTCGTTAGAGCTTGATTCTACTGCACCTGTTTGATCAGCATGCTTACGAGCTTCTTCCCAGTTCATTTGTTTCAATGATGGATCAAGCTGTTCTTTATGCGGCTTAATATTAAACATAACTGTAAATAAATCTTTACGATCTAGAATGTTACGATAAATATAAGCGAAAGGTTTAGCAGCAAGTGCTTTTACTTTATACTTTGTATCATCGTAGGCGATACCTTCAAGCGAAATTTTTAATAAAGTTTCTTTTTTAACAATCTCAAAGTTTAATAAGCGTTTTGCAATTTGTTTTTTCATTTCAGGTTTTAAATCATCGTTGAAAATGAAGTGGTAACCTTGTTGTTTTGAAAAGTTAGGTGCAAAGTGTGTCTCATCAATACCTTGTGGTACAAACCATTGCGGAGAAAGAACGAATATCATTTTCTTATCTTTCAATTGATCCATTGTAGATGCGAAGTTTAATACATGTACAAGGTCTTGTGTTCCACCGCGCCCAAGTAGGAATGGTGTGAATCCTTCAGGCTTTACTTTGAAATAATTCGATGGATGGAAAGCATCCATACGTGCGAATTCCGATGAACCGTACATCGGAAGATATTTCGGGTCTGCTAACATCTTTTGCTGTAAAATCATACTTTGAATCTTTTCTTCTTTTAAAGAAGTCGCAGCTTGTTCTACTTTCTCATCACTTAAAAGTGGAAGTAGGAAGCGCGTTGGAATAAGTAAGAATACAGCAAAAAGGGCCAATGCTAAAAGCATCGGACCAAATTTTACTTTGTTCATCGGATTTCTTCCAACTTTTTAATAACCATATTTGGTGTAGCCCACTCATCGCGGTCAAAATCAGAAATAGAAACTTCAATCTCTAAACGCTCTTGGAATTCTACTAATAAAGATACTACAGCGAAAGAATCAAGAATACCTTCTTCAAATAATTGAACATCTAAGTTTTCTTTCACAATATCGTTTTCACATACTTCTTCTAAAATATCTAATACTTGCTCTTTGAATTCTGCCATTTTTAAAATCTCCTTTATATCCGAAATATATTATATGTGCAACTTCTTAATAGTATAAGAAGGGTGCATTAAAAGTATCTGTTAAGGTGTCCAGAGAAGATCAGGAAACCGAAACATACAACGTGGAACGTAATTACAATCGCAAGGACGTGTGTAAATTTATTGTTTGGCCAAAACTTATGCTTCTTGTTTTTTCGTTCGAAAATATCGAATAAAATAAACAGTGCGGCATGATATAGACCATAAATAACATACTGCGCAACAGCGCTTCCTTGGATGTGCCAAATTCCCATAATGAAAAAGTTTAAAAATGCACCGATATACGAAATTGTGTAACGGTTCTTAATTAACTTTTTCTTCGTTGCAAAAAAGACGAAACGCATGTAAATAAAATCACGGAACCAGAATGATAAACTCATGTGCCAGCGGTTCCAGAAGTCTTTAATGTTACGACTAAGGAATGGCTTATTAAAGTTTTCTGGAGTTTTAATTCCCATCATGTAACTGATACCAATTACGAACGCACTATAACCTGCAAAGTCAAAGAATAACTGCATGCTAGTAGCGTACATAAAAATCACATTAGATAAAAGTGTATCTTGATTGGCGAATACTGCCTTTACAAGATATGTTGTTATCAAGTGCGCGATTATAAATTTATACAGAAAACCTTGGAAAATACGGTTAATCCCTGTATATAGTAACTTTTGATATTCCTCAGCACTAGGCGGCTTTTGAATATCTTTTTGGAATCTACGGTAACGATCGATAGGTCCACTTGAAATCGCAGGGAAGAATAAAACGAATTCCCAGAAATTAAAGAAGGAAAGTTCTTTAATTAAATTATCACGAACTTCAAAGACCATCTGTACAGCTCTAAATGTTACGTAAGACATACCTGCGAAAACAATAAAATGCAATTCAGGTACAAACGGTGCGATTTTTGCCAAAATAAGCGGTAAAATCGATAAAATAACAGCTATACAAAACGTGAATGTACTATTATTTTGTTTTCTTAAAATTAAATAGCCTTTAATAAGGGCATATTGCCAAATAATAAATGCGGCTAACATGATTGCTTGCTTCGGTTTATCAGAGAAGATAATAACGAGCATTACTAATGTTAAAGCGGCATTATATTTACGCAACATTTTACCTTTTAATCCAGCTATGATAGTAGGTATTAATAAAATGCCTACTATAGCGAAAAAATAAAATGATCCATATGCGGTCATGCTGTAACCTCACTCAATAATTTTTTGCGATCTACCTTTCCATTTGGTGTCATTGGAATAGAAGATTGATACATGAATTTACGTGGAATCATGTAATTTGGTAATCGCTCATTGAGTTCTTTTTTGATTGCAGATGTTAATTTGAATTCTTTTTCAAACGAATGCTCTCCAGGAACAACAACCGCTAATAAGTAATCATATTTTTCACCTTTTTTAATTGGAACAACAACTGCACCTTCTACGTAAGAACACGCGCGAAGATGATGTTCGATTTCTTCTAATTCCATTCGATAACCATGAAGCTTAATTTGGAAATCAAGACGACCATTATAGAATAGAAGACCATTTTCTACATAGCCAGCATCACCTGTTTTATAGGCGCGCTCACCATCAATCATGGTAAATACTTTTTCTGTTAATTCAGGGCTTCCTAAATAGCCAACGCTTACGCTTGGACCGACAATTACGATTTCACCTTTTTCACCGTCAGGTGCAATTGTACCATCTTCTTTCATAATAAGAAGGCGACAGTCTGATTTACAGTAGCCAACTGGAAGTGATTTGTATTGATCAAGCACTTCTTCTGTAACGTGAATGCCTGTTACAGCAACAGTAGCTTCTGTTGGACCGTACGTATTCATAATTGCTGCTTTCGGGAAACGCTCAATTAATTTTCTAGCTACTTCATTTGGTAACACTTCACCGCAGAATAAGAATGTTTTCATGTTTGGTAGCATACTTTCAGAGAAAGAGGCTTCCATTAAACACATTTCTGCGAAAGATGGTGTCGAAGTCCATACTTGTATATCCGATTGCTCTAAAGAAGCAAACAAGTCTTTTGGACGTGCAATCATATCTTTATCGATTGCCCAAAGTGTGCCACCTGTTACTAATGATGGGTAAATATCCATTACAGATAAATCGAATGAGAAAGGTGCTTGGTTTAAGAATACTTGCCCTGTTTGTAAGTTGAAATCTTCTACAGCCCATTTTGTAAAGCTAACAAGACAGTTATAAGTAATCTGAACCCCTTTCGGATTACCTGTACTTCCTGATGTGTAAATAATGTAGAAGTTCTCATCACCTTTTACCGCATGTTCAGGATTTGGAGTATTCCCTTTATGAGTAAAGAAAATATCTTTTAAGTTATCTTCACTTGTAATGCGAACTGGTAAGTCCGTTACCGTTACTTCTGCCCCTGATAACAGTAATTTCGTACCAGAACTTTCAGCAATACGTTGTACACGATCAGCTGGAATAGATAAATCTACAGGAATGTAAGCATGTCCAGCTTTTACACAACCTAAAAAGTTAATAATCATTTCAGGTTGCATATGGCCATAAACCATAATTGGTGAACGATCATCTGGATACTCAGAAGAAATCCAATGTGCTAACGCATCAGAATCTTCCTTTAATTGTTTGTACGTAATTTTCGCATCTCGCCAAACAAAAGCGGTTTGATCAGGCGTTTCTACAGCCCACTTTTCAATTTGTTCTAATAACTTCATAACGTTCCCACCCTAGAATTCATTGTAAATAAATGTACTTGTGTTTGTATCATGGAATCCATACAACCAAAGTAATGCAAATAAAATTGCAAGGTAATAAACCGTCTTTGCAACCCATTGTGTGAGTGGTTGAGACCATATCTCTTTTAATCTTTCCATGTCTTTCCCTCGCTTAATGAAATAATAGCTCTTTGTAGGTATCATGTCCTACATGATTGTGAAAAAAACAAAATCCCACATTTTAGGTAAAAATAAGTCAAAAGGCTCTTTTCTGATATTAGCACTAAATACTAAAAAAGAAAATCCCTAACTTAGCAATTATATTACATTCAGCATGAATTTGTAATGGGTTTGACATGTAAATAGGAAGTGGATTGTATGAATGTATAAAAGTGGATTGTGAGAAGGCGGGAAAATATAATATTTGTTTTGTTATTCCTGAATTGGAGTGGGTTAATAATCACTGGGTACTTAGTACATTTTCAAGGTATAGAGCCTTTTAAAAGGAGGTAATTATTATGAAAAGAGAGTGGAGGAGTTTTATTTCAGAGGAAAATATCATTAAATGGAGACGGCATTTCCATAAGTATCCGGAATTATCGTTTCATGAAAAAGAAACTTCGCAATTTATATATGAAACATTATGCTCATTTTCTTCTTTTGAAGTAACGAGACCAACGGAGTACAGTGTGCTAGCAATTAAAAGAGGAAGGCAACAAGGGAAAGTAGTTGCGATTCGAGCTGATATAGATGCTTTACCAATCCAAGAGGAGACAAGGAAACCTTATACGTCTGTGCATAAAGGAATAATGCATGCATGCGGGCATGATGCTCACGCAGCTATTTTATTAAGTACAGCAGAGACGATAGCAAATATGAAGGAAGATTTTGCAGGCGAAATCCGTCTGTTCTTTCAGCACGCAGAGGAAGTGTATCCCGGTGGTGGACAAGAAATGGTGGAGGCCGGTGTTATGGACGGCGTCGATTATGTAGTAGGTTTGCACGTTATGTCTGGATTAGAAAGTGGAAAGATAGGAATTGTATATGGCCCTATGATGGCAGCACCAGACGTATTTACAATTGAAATTTTAGGAAAGGGTGGTCACGCGGCACGACCAGAAGAAACGATAGATCCTATTGCTATCGGAGCACAAATTATTACAAATTTACAACATATCGTATCAAGAAATACAAGTGCTTTTATGCATAGAGTAGTGTCAGTTACACAATTTCATGGGGGGATGGCCGATAATATCATTCCTAGTGCAGCAGCTTTAATGGGAACTGTTCGATCTTTTAATCAAACATTAAGAGAGGAAGCAAAAGAGAAAATTGAGCAAATTGTAAAAGGAATTACAGAAGCACATGGGGGAGATTATACATATACGTATCGTTACGGATATGATCCAGTTGTTAATAATGAGTACATTACGAAAATAGTAGAAAAAAGTGCGATAAAATTGTTCGGAAATCAGCGTATTGTGCATCTTGAACCTTCTATGGGAGGGGAAGATTTTTCAGCGTATTTAAGAAAAGCACCTGGTTGTTTCATTAAATTAGGAACAGGGAATAAAAATATTGATACTTGTTATCCACATCATCATCCGAAATTTGATGTGGATGAATCGGCTTTAATTAATGGAGTGGAACTATTTTTAGAGACAACTATAAGACTACTAGAAATTGATAAAGCATAAAAAAAGGCAACTGCACTCTATTGCAGTTGCTTTTATTTCTTCCGTCAGAGAGGGCTGAGAAAGAACTATGCTCATTTATAGTATATGAATAGCTAACGGACAAGCTTGTACATTTTAACTATTTTTAAAAAAATAGTTATTGACTTTGATAATCAATTTCAATTAATCTAATGGTATAATTGAAATTGATAATTATTATCAATAAAATAGATGAGGAACCTTAATGAGAAAAACATTTCACCTTTTACGAAGGGAATTAAAAAATAAAGATGTTGATAAGCATATTGAATGGCAACGAAATATAATTCGTTCTGAATATGTAGGTGAGAAGAGTACACTTCAAACAGAAAAAGAGATACAAGGTAAAAGGAGAGGTTCAGTTGAGTAAGTTAGTAATGATTTTTGCAAGTATGAGTGGAAATACAGAGGAAATGGCTGACCATATTGCGGGTGCGATTCGTGAAACAGAAAATGAGATTGAAGTAATTGATATTATGGATACACCAGAAGCTTCTATATTAGAGCAATACGACGGTATTATTTTAGGTGCTTATACTTGGGGAGATGGTGATCTTCCTGATGATTTTTTAGATTTTTATGATGCAATGGATTCTATTAACTTAACTGGTAAAAAAGCAGCTGCATTCGGTTCTTGTGATTCGGCTTATCCGAAATACGGGTTAGCGGTTGATATTTTAATAGAAAAGCTGCAGGAGCGCGGGGCAGCAGTTGTGCTAGAAGGATTGAAAGTAGAATTAACGCCAGAAGATGAAGATGTAGAAAAATGTTTACAGTTTGGAGCTGAATTCGTAAAACACCTTTCTTAATGGCAGAAGGGAGATGAAGAGCAATTGCATGAAAAAATCTCAATCAAAACGATGACAGATTACCATTTGTATGATTTTATGCGTTGTCCACACAAATTTTATTTCCGTCATATAAAAAGAAGAGAACCTTCTTCATTTGAATGGCAACAAATAGCGCAAATGATTGTGAATCAAATTATTAATGAATATTACACGCTACCTGCGGGCCAACAAACGCAAATTGTACTTTTAATATTAATAGAAAAGTATTGGAAAAAAGTAAGGATTAATATGTTTGCTTCAAAGGCGGAGTACTATATTGTTTTAGCGAAGCTAACTGATCACTTATTACAGTTTGTTGAAAGGGATGATAGTCAGGCACCGCCGTTATTTTTATATGAGAAGTTTCAAACATATATGGAAGAGTTAGGTGTCCACATGTCATTGACATTTGAAGTTGGTGAGTGGAGTACTGAATCGTTTGTAATTAAAAAGTATGTTGTCGATGCGGATGAGGAAATGCTTGCTCTTTGTCAGAAGCTAATGACAGTATTCAGTTATAAAGCTTTCGGTATTCTTCCAGGGAAAATTGAAGTTATTAATTTAATAGAAGGAACTAAGTATGAGTACATTCCAAAGCAGGAAGATATTATAACTGGAATGGATGATTTATTTAGAATGAAAGAAATGTTGCAGCAACCTGAGCACTATACAGAGCGTCATTTTCGTTCTGAGTGTATGAGTTGTGCGTTTCGTAGTGAATGCCAAAGGGAAGAAGTAAAGAAAGAAGCGAAGCAGAAGAAAAATATAGTACATTAAAGGATGCAAATTTGCATCCTTTTTATTATTGACATGAAAAGCTTTTCATCATTTACCGTATATTTGTAGCAGATTTTAATAAGGGGAGGAATAATCAATGAAAGATGAAACGGCAGTATTTCAATGGTTAAAAGAACAGAATGCTCCTTTTGGAATTCAACTGCAAATTTTACAGGCGTTTCAATTGTATAAAGTTATTGTTGAAATGGATAAAAAGTTAATGATGTATGAGGAGAGAGAGTATAGGGAGAGAATTTAATCTCGTCCCTGTAGTATTGCTTTAAGCTGTTCTTCATTCTTCTTTAATGTTATTTCGTTGTTTGTTTCAATGTTATAAATAAGGTTATGTAGTAAAGGGCTGTATTGATAAAAGGTAGTGATGCGGTGAATGAGTAATGGATCGCGGTGAGAAATAAGTGCACTGTATTGTTCATATACAGATGTAGTAAACTCATGACCGAAATCATAATATAGCCCAGCAAAATCAAAAGCGGGATCGCCAATTTGAGCATCTCCAAAATCGATAACACCTGAAATGTTTTTGTGCAGGTTGTTAAATAAAATGTGATGATGTGTAAAGTCAGCATGAATGATTGTATTTTGAAAGGTAGATTTAGTTATACAGGTAAAGAAATTTTCGAATAAACGATTTAAGGCTGATTTCTGTAATGAAGTAAGACTGTTAGTAAAATATTGATTTAATTTTGTTTGTAGTTCTTTCCAGTAGGTAAGTGTTTTTTCGATAGGGAACCCTAGCGTTTCAGTACGTTTTAAAGGAATACTATGTAAAGCCGCAAGGAAAGTGGCTAATTGTGTAATAATTACTTCAAGTTCTTTTTTCTCTAGCTTTGCAACTAGTTCACTTGTTAACGGTTCACCATGAATGAGAGGATAATAGCTGCAAAATGGAACAGTATTACAATCATTCTTATACAATAAATGATACTTAGGAATCTCGATTTCTTGTAATGAATGAGAAAGAATTGTGCACAGTTCTTTTTCTAACGGAATTCGGTTTGCATATTCAAGTTTTCGTGGGAAGCGAAATAGTAGTTCATCATTTATAATAACCGTTACATTATCCCACCCTTCTTCATTTTGCATATATGAATGTATAGAAAGATCTGGTAGAGCTTCTTTTATATATTGTTTGTAAGAGTCCATAATTGTTCCTCGTTTCTAAGTTAAAGGTAGGTTATTCCACTTTATGATATCAGAATTTTCTTTCTATATGTTAAAATATAACTATCATTATGGAGGAGGGTGGGGTGCATTACGAAGAAAAGAATATTAATCATTTCTCTATGTATCGCTTTTGGATTGTTTTGGCCATATAAAGAGGAGGTTTTTGCTACCTTTAAACCGATAGATCGCTACGAGTTAAATAAGGAATTAAAGAACAAAAGTATAGAAACTTTAACTGATAAAGAAATGAAAATGATAGGAGAACACTTTGTGACAGCGCAACTAGCAGTGTTTGAGTTTAATAATAAAGAAGATGTAAAACGAAAAGGTGAAGAAATATTTGTAAATAGAGGGTATGAACAGTTAATAGAAAATTATTACCCAAACCGTTTTCGGGATTTAGAGTATAAATTTACAAACGAAGAGATACGTGAAGAGACAGATGAGAGTTTTCGCTATCATACTGTAGCGTACGTTGCTGGTATTGAAAATGATAAGAGAAGTGAAATGAAATTAAATTATGACATGAAAATTGTAAAGGTTAATAATATATTTATGGTGTTAGATCAAAAACAGTACGTACAATGAAAAATCCCTCAAGGAGAAGAGGGACTTTAAAGATTTTCATTTTGTTGACCAAGTTCTTTTTGAGCAATGTATAAATTTCCTTGCTCAACTTGTTTCAGTGTATGAACAGAATCTCCTGCATATCCTTTTTCTGTTTTAACAGTTCTTTTTGAAAGATTTGAATCTTGTTTCTTCATATAATAGACCACCCTTCCTTAAAAATAGACGAAAATGATGAGCACGAGTAATACAGCTGCGAAAATGGTAATGCCCATTAAAAAAGAAGTGTTTTTATATTTAGGTGGCTTATGTACATCTTGCCGATATCCAGGTGAAATTTCAGGGGCGAATTCTTCATCGAATGATTGTTTCTTTTGTTTTTCGTCCATATGTATCCACCTTTCTTTTTCATTATGTTACACGTTACAAGAAAAAATATGCATGAAGAAAACAGCCGCTATATCATTAGCGGCTGCTTTGCGTTGTATATTTTCTTTGTACTTGAAAGAGACGGATAAGCAGGAAGATTGCTCCAAATGCTAGACCGATAATAAGACCGATCCAATAACCTTTTGCTGCCCAGTCAGTATAAGTTGCTAACATGTAGCCAAGAGGTAGACCTATTACCCAATAAGCTATTAATGTCATAATTAAGGCAACATTTACGTCTTTATAACCACGAAGTGCTCCTTGTACTGGAGTTGCAATCGCATCTGAAATTTGAAATAAAATCGCGAATATAAGAAATTCTTTAGCTAAATGATGGACATTTGCATTTGTCGTATAAATAGAAGCAATTTCATCATCAAAGAAATAAAGAAGGATTGAATATAAAAGAGCGAAAGCAAGGGCTAACCCAATTCCGATAAATCCATATTGTTTCGCATTATTGTATCGTTTTGCTCCAACTTCAAATCCAACGGCTATCGTCATTGCCATTGCTAAACTTAAAGGAGTCATATATAACAAGGAAGCAAAGTTCATAGCTGCTTGATGTGCTGCTATTGTTGTCGTACTAAAATTACTCATCATAAGTGTTACCGCAGCGAAAATACTCGTCTCAAAAAAGATAGCAAATCCGATAGGGACGCCAAGTTTCAGGAATTCCTTCCAAATTGTAAAGGAAGGACGGTATAACTGTTTAAAGATATTGAAAGAAGCGAAAGGCTCTTTCGTACGAATAATAATAACCGTAATAATTAAAATACACCAATAGGTTGCTGCAGAAGCGATTGCCGCACCAACACCACCGAGTTTTGGAAAGCCAAAGTGACCAAAAATTAATAAGTAATTTAATACTACATTAATTGGTAATGATAGTAATGTAATAATCATCGTTGTTCGAGTTTTTCCTAATGCATCAATAAACCCGCGTAAAACAGTGTAAGTAAATAAAGGGATAATTCCAATTGCAATAATAATTAAAAATTGTGCTGCAATACGTTCCACGGGTTCTTCTAATTGCATGCCATTTAAAATAGGTGAAACAGCGAAGAATCCGATAAGGATAACAACGAAACTAGCACAAATTGCTAAATATACTGCTTGAATGACAATGTGGGGAACGTCCTCCTTTTTCTTTGATCCAACGAGCTGTGCAACAATAGGAGTAGTAGCCATTAAAATTCCTGTTAAGCCGGTACTAACGGGAAGCCATATACTTGTTCCGATAGCAACACCCGCTAAATCAATAGGACTCGCATGTCCTGACATTGTCGTATCAAAAAAGCTCATCGCAAATAATGACATTTGCGTTACAAAAATCGGGAAAAAGAGTAATAAAAATTGCTTTAACTTTTGTGAGAATGAAGTAGTTTCTTTCATAAAATCCCCTTTCAACGTAAAAAACAAACTCTTATTATCATACAATTTAATCAAAAAATAGAAAAGAAATAAGCGTATACAACAAATGAAATCAATAAAAAAAGGATGCACTTTGAAAAGGGATAAGGTATTATGATAAGGTGTGAAAAAATTACATATTCGTTATTAAGGAGGCACTACTTGTGGCTGATTGGTTAATTGGATTAATCATGGGTGCTGTTGAAGGTTTAACAGAGTTTTTACCAGTATCATCAACAGGACATATGATTTTAACAGGACACTTAATTGGATTTGAAGACGATAGAGCGAAAGTTTTCGAAGTTGTTATTCAGTTGGGATCGATTTTAGCAGTTGTTGTTATATTTTGGAAACGTTTATGGTCATTAGTCGGAATAGGGAAAGTAACTGATGGACCATCTTTAAATTTATTACATATTATTATCGGGATGATTCCTGCCGGCATACTCGGCGTACTATTCCATAGCGCAATTAAAGAAGTGTTATTCGGTCCAGGACCGGTTGTTATTAGTTTAGTAGCTGGTGGTATTTTAATGATTGTTGCTGAGAAGTTTTCAAAACCAAGTACAGCAAGAACGTTAGATGAAATCACATATAAGCAAGCATTTACAATCGGAATGTTCCAATGTTTAGCACTTTGGCCAGGATTTTCTCGTTCTGGATCAACAATAAGTGGTGGTTTATTAGCACGTGTTTCGCATACAGCGGCAGCGGAATATACATTTATTCTAGCGGTGCCAATGATGGTAGCTGCAAGTGCCTTAGATTTAATTAAAAGCTGGGATATATTAAGCGTGGCTGATATACCGTTATTTGCAACTGGATTTATTACAGCATTCGTTGTTGCGATGCTTGCAATTGTTTCATTCTTAAAATTATTAGGTCGTGTAAAACTAACACCGTTCGCTTACTACCGTTTCATTTTAGCTGCGGTATTCTATTTCTTCATTATGTAAGTATAAAATATCAGCAATACCCTATAGAATAGACACTTGAAAAAAAGTCTACTCTGTAGGGTATTTTTTTATAGAGAGAGAAAAATGAAACTTTTACCTTCAATTACTTGTATTTCACCATGTGAAATATGCCATAATGATTTCGTTATAATAATTTTAAGGAAATCGATAGGGTATTTGAGAGGAGCAATTTAGTGAGTTTTGCAATAGAAATAGTAATTCCAGCACCAATTGATGTTGTATTTGATTATGTACACAATGACGAGAAAATACTAGAATGGAGTACCTTTATGGTAGGAAATAGGTATCCTTCAAATATAGATGTTGAAAACCCTCGTGAAGGTGACAAATATATATCTGTGCAAAAGATGGGGAAGAAAATATATGAATTTGAGGCGGAAATTTTAGAGTATGATGAACCGTATATTGTTTCAGTTGGATGTGAGATGAAGCAAGGTTATACATCTGCAACTTATATGTTAGAAGAGGATGAAGAAGGTACATCGCTTACTTTAATCGTAGAATTTGAACCGAAGAATTTTTTATATAAGATTATGTACAAGTTAACTGGGTGGATGACACGTGGAATATACATGGGTGAAATGGAACGTTTAGCAGCGTGCGTAGATGCTGTATGTTCTCAGAAAAAAGGATTATAATTTAGTAAAATAAAAAACCTGCCGAAATCGGCAGGTTTTTTATTTTACTACTTTCTCAATCATGCTTTCCATTACATGTTCCCAAAGAGAAGTATCATCAGCTAATGTAGCACGGAAATTAGCATACATTTCTTTTTGTTTCTCTTCGAATGTTGGATCTTCTTTTTCAGGTAATGTAGCGCGCATTGAAGTTACTAATTCTTGTATTTTTGGAGCTCGTGGTCCAAAGACGGCTTGTTCATTTCCGTCTTTATCAATGAAAATAAAGATTGGAATCGCACGTGCTGTTCCGTTTGTTAAGTATTGATCCATTAACTCTAAGTTTTCATCGCGAATTAATAAACGCATATCAATATTTGCAACTTCAGAAATTCGTTTCATAACAGGTACACATAAAAGAGCGTCGCCGCACCAGTCAGCTGTTAATACGATAACGCGCCAGCCATCATTTTGACGTTCTTCTAAAACTGGAAGTAATTCATTTGGAATTAAAAAGTTATTGTAAATGTGTAGTAGCTCGTATTGGTTTACTTTCATTTCATTCACATATGTATCAAAGGACATGCCTTTATCAGCCCATTGTAGTAAGTTCATAAGTAACACCTCTTTAGTATGATTTATTTTTATTGTACCAATTTTTATATAGAAAAGCTTGTATTCTTACTCTTTCTTATCACTAAATAATTTATTTAGTGTGTAAAGGAATAGTGCGACACATAATTCAGCTATGTTGGGCATTTGTACACTCTCTATCCAGTCATCGGCGGTATGTATGACAAACCAATCTAACGTAATTTCAATTATAGAGAGCAGAGCAATTGAGAGCCAATTGGGTATACTTGTCATCATTGGATGTAGGAGCACTTTAAAGAAAATGAATATAAAATATGTAATACCGTCTAATAAAAGAATGAGTAAAAAAAGAGTAGTAGAGCTGTTCTTGATGAATATTCTATACCTGTAATATGAAAGATTCCCACATATACAAAAAATATAAATGCAAAGAATATAATGAGAATAAGAATAACAACACTAATAATAATAGTCTTATCTTTTAGACTGAGATTAGAAAGTTTGTCTTCTTCACTCATTACCCCAACTCCTTTTTCTGGAAAATCAATTTCATTGTACCATGAAATATCTATTAAAAAACTACGAATTATGGGGAAATAAGGTGACAAAAAGTAAGATTTCGTGTAAAATTATTAATAAGGTTTTTATTTAACTAAATTAAATAAAAGGGGCTGTCAAAGTTGTCTCAAAATCGAGAACAATTAATGGAAGAACTATCGACAAATGTTTTTGCAATGTTTCGCACGTTGCGTAATGATATTGGAAAAATATTTGGTGGTTACATACCGTGGAATGAGTTCATTGTCCTTAGAATATTGAACCGTACGAATAAAGAAATGGTCTCACGTGTAGCTAATGAGTTAAATGTGTCGAATAGTCATATTACAGCTGTTACAGAAAAATTAATTAATAAAGGCTTTGTAACTCGTTCACGTTCTACATCAGATCGCCGAGTTGTATATTTAGAGATTACAGAACAAGGGAAAGAGTTAGTTGCGAAAATGGAAGGTGAGAAAAAGAGATATTTACAAGAAAGATTTTCCGCACTTTCAGAAGATGAAATGGATATAATGATATCTATTTCTAAAAAACTTATTTAAATAATTACAAATAAGAAAACGCTTACCTAATTAAAAAGAAGACCTTCCTCATATATGGAAGGTCTTCTTCTGTGTGTAATAGATGATAAAAAATAAAATGTGTATGAAAAAAGATAGAGCGCCATACTACTAATAAAGGAAGGAGGGAGAAATATGACGAATCGTAATGGTAGTCAAGGAAGTGGAAATCAAGGTTCACCAAAATCAGGGCAATTCCAGCAGGAGTTTAGTACTGAATTTGAAACGGGAAATGATAATAAAGGAAAAGAATATCGTTCGAAAAAAGGAAGTAAATCAAAAAAGGAGTGAAATGATTCACTCCTTTTTTGATTTAAGATGCTGCAGATTGATCCGTATTATATTTTTCTTCTGATTTTGCAACAATCATTGCACAAATTGCATCACCAGAAATATTTACAGCAGTTCTAGACATATCTAGAATGCGGTCAATACCGATAATTAAAGCAATGCCTTCTACTGGTAGATTTACTTGATTTAAAACCATCGTAAGCATTACTAGTCCAACACCTGGTACACCTGCAGTACCGATACTAGCTAGTACAGCAGTTAATACGACGACAGCTAATTGAGTCACTGTAAGTTCAACGCCGTATACTTGAGCGATAAACACAGTTGCTACACCTTGCATAATGGCAGTACCATCCATATTAATCGTTGCACCTAGTGGTTGTACAAAAGAACTTATCGCTTTTGGAACGCCAAGTTTTTCTTGGGCTGTTTTCATTGCAAATGGAAGAGATGCATTAGAGCTAGATGTACTAAATCCAATTGCCATTACTGGTCCGAAATGTTTAAAGAAACGGACAATGCTTTCTTTTGCTAATACCTTTAATAAGCCGCCATAGACGAAGACGCCGTGAATAATAAGTACTAGCATAACGACAATCATATACTTGAACATCGCAGCGACGCCTGCAAGACCCATTTTACCAACGGATGAAGCGAGCAATCCAAATGTTCCGATTGGAGCTAATTTCATGACGAGATTAACAAGATACATCATTAATTCGTTGCCCTGTTCAAGTAATGAATGGATACCTTGAACTCGTTTTCCTAAAACAGCTAAACCGAGTCCGATCAATGCGGCAAAGGCAATAATTTGTAGCATGTTCCCATCAGCCATCGCTTTCGCTGGATTATCTGGTACGATATTTAGCAATGTATCGACGAAAGATGTTTCAGTTTTTGCACCTTCATACTTAAGCCCGTCTGTTTTAAAGTTACCGCCAGCTCCTGGTTTTATGATAAGTGCAAATGTAACTGCAATAGAGATAGCGACAGCTGTTGTTACGAGAAAGAATGAAATTGATTTTAAACCAATTCTTCCAAGTTGTTTCGGATCTCCAAGACCAGCAGCCCCAAGTACGATAGAAATGAACACAACAGGAACAACTAGCATTTTAATAAGTCGAATAAACAGTTGACCAAGTGGATTGAACGCATATTGATTCAATGGCTCAAAAATAGATGGAGCAGCTAAATTTAAAGTGAGTCCGACAACTAGACCGAGAAATAATGCAATTAAGATTGCCTTTGTTTGTTTCAATAAAAACCCCCCTTTGTTTTTGTAAAATTGCTTTCTAAATTAATTATACCGAAAAAATACCTATTTTGACAATATTTTCTGAATATTTAGTATAAAACTGTCTGTTTCAATGTATATAGTCCAGTTTTGCTGAAATATGTGGAAAGAATACATTTATGTATTTGGAAAAAAAATAGACCATCACATGATGGCCTAGGGAAGGGGACAATTTATATCAATTTAATTAGGGATGGAAGCTATTCAAAGACACTGGGGAATGTCTTATAAATTAGGGAGGAACAGCTCCGATACGTATACTATAAAAGGTAGATGTGATCCTCGTGTGAAAATGGAGTGAAAGAGAGAGGGAGTTTTAAATAAAAGATAGAGTAAACAAAAAAATAAGACCATCACATATAGGATGGTCAAAGGAAGGGGACAATTTATGTCAATTTAATTAGGGATGGAAAGCTGTTCAAGACACTGGGGAATGTCTTATAAATTAGGGAGGAACAGCTTCGATACATATACTATAAAAGTTGGATGTGACCTTGGTGTGAACATAGAGTGAAAGAGAGAGGGAGTTTTAAGTAAGAAGAAAGAGAGCATAAAAAATAAGACCATCACATATAGGATGGTCAAGGGAAGGGGACAATTTATGTCAATTTAATTAGGGATGGAAGCTATTCAAAGACACTGGGGAATGTCTTATAAATTAGGGAGGAACAGCTTCGATACATATACTATAAAAGGTGGATGTGATCCTCTTGTGAACATGGAGTGAAAGAGAGAGGGAGTTTCAAATAAAAGATAGAAAGAATAAAAAAATAAGACCATCACATATAGGATGGTCAAGGGAAGGGGACAATTTATGTCAATTTAATTAGGGATGGAAGCTATTCAAAGACACTGGGGAATGTCTTATAAATTAGGGAGGAACAGCTTCGATACATATACTATAAAAGGTGGATGTGATCCTCTTGTGAACATGGAGTGAAAGAGAGAGGGAGTTTCAAATAAAAGATAGAAAGAATAAAAAAATAAGACCATCACATATAGGATGGTCAAGGAAGGGGACAATTTATGTCAATTTAATTAGGGATGGAAAGCTGTTCAAGACACTGGGGAATGTCTTATAAATTAGGGAGGAACAGCTCCGATACATATACTATAAAAGGTAGATGTGACCCTCGTGTGAACTTGGAGTGAAAGATATGGGAATTTGAAAAGGGATAAAATAGTTGTTGTAAGAGTCATAGTATAAGTGGAGATATAATAGAAAATATTCTTTTGTAAAACGATAGGAGTCTGAATATAAATAAAAGTTGAAATCTATGAAAAAAAGGATTATGCTCAACTATATTATAAGAATATAAGGTTTATCCCGCTACTTGTAGGCTCTTAAAGAGTCTTTATTTATGAGGGGATAAAAGCTTCACTTGATAAAGGGAGTTAGTGATATGGAAGTAGCAAAAAAACAAGGGTTGTATAATCGTTTTATACGATTGAATCCACCACAAATTTTAGCATTAGGCTTTTTTTGTTTAATTGTGGTCGGAGGATTGTTATTAAAGTTACCGTTTGCAACGAAAGTACATATTAGTTGGGTAGATGCTTTCTTTACAGCTACGTCGGCAGCGACTGTAACCGGTTTAGGTGTTGTAGATACTGCGAGTACGTTTACGATGTTTGGTGAAATTGTTATTATGTTTTTAATTCAAACGGGTGGTCTCGGTCTTATGACGATAGCCATTTTAATTGTTTGGGTATTAGGGAAAAAAATTGGTTTACGCCACCGATTATTAATTGGAGAAGCATTTAATCAAACAAATATTGGTGGTCTTGTGAAATTAGTAAAACGTGTTTTTATTTTTTCTATTTGTATTGAGCTAATTGGAGTTATCTTTTTATCGATTCGCTTTATTCCAGAGTTTGGTTTTGGAAAAGGTTTATACTATAGTATTTTTCACGTTATTGCGTCATATAATAATGCCGGCTTTGCGCTTTGGCCAGATAATTTAACAAGATATGTAGGAGATCCTATTATTAATATTGGGATTTGTTCTTTAATTGTAATAGGAGGGTTAGGGTTTACGGTATTAATTGATATATGGTATAGCCGTAGTTTCCGAAAATTATCACTGCACTCCAAAATCATGATTGTTGGAACGATAGCACTTAATGTTATTGCGATGATTGTGATTTTTGTATTGGAATATAATAATGTGAAGACTTTGGGGCACTTATCTTTAAATGAAAAATTATGGGCTTCGTTCTTCCAAGGAATTACACCTCGTACAGCTGGTTTTAACACGGTAGATTATGGGGGGATGGAAGAGTCATCGATACTATTTACAATGGTATTAATGTTTATTGGTGCGGGAAGTGTATCGACAGGCGGTGGAATTAAGTTAACGACATTCGTTATTTTAATTACATCAGTTCTTTCTTTCTTTAGAAAGAAAGAGGATTTTGTTTTGTTTCAGCGTACGATTAAAATGTCGACAGTAACGAGAGCGTTAGCAATTGTCGTTGCTAGTCAAATACTTATTTTTACAGCGGTATTTGTATTAATGCTTACAGAAGACTTCAGTTTTATTCAGTTATTATTTGAGACAATTTCGGCGTTTGGTACAGTAGGGTTAACAATGGGGATTACTGCGAAGCTATCGGCGTTTGGAAAATGTATTATTATGTTTGTTATGTTTTGTGGATTAATCGGACCGTTAACACTTGTGTTCTCTTTGGCACGACCAGCAAAACAAAAAATTAAATATCCATCAGAAGATGTATTTACAGGATAAGGTATCCCGCATAAAGCGAGATACCTTTTTCTTTTTAAAAAAGAGAGAACAATAAACCAATAAGCGCCACTCGGAATAAAATCGCAATGAGTGCAGCGATACCACCCACAATGGCAGCGGTACCGCCAGTTACAGTAGCCCCGCGATTATAAGCGTAAATACCAAGTAGAACAGACACAAGACCAAATAGTGTTGGGAATGTGAATAATGATAATATTGCTAAGGCAAGAGCAATGAAACCAGCAGTCGATCCAGCTGCAGACGATCTTACATCATCGTTATCTTTATCATCATAATCGATACGCTGTGGTGCAACTTCAGCTGCGTATTCTTCTTTATAATCACTATCTATTCGATCTCTTTTTTTATATTCATCAAATTTCTCAGTCAAAGTAAGGACTCCTTTCATAACAAGGTTCAATAGTAGTATGTTTCTCTTTACTGTTTTTATCCCGCTATTTGCGAGCAGTAAGACTCCCACCTCAAAATTTGGTTGGAGCCCTGCGGCTCGTGAACGCCCGATTGGTGTGGGCTAATAATCAGTGGGGGATGAACAAAGCCTCCACTGATTAAAGTTTCACTTTATCTGAACTTGTACAGGGAATAATATCCAATTGGAAAGTGGAAAATGTTTTTTCAAAATAGGAAAACTTAGTATGACTTCCTCTATTTTGGAAAGTATAAAAAAGAATAATGAGGAAAGGGTGTAGTACATAATGGAACATCCAATTGAAAATTTAATGAAAACAGCAATGACAAATTTAAAAGAGATGGTAGATGTAAATACGATTGTTGGAAGTCCGGTTTCAACAGCTGACGGAAATGTAGTATTAACAGTATCTCAAGTGGCTTTTGGTTTTGGAGCTGGTGGAAGTGACTTTAAAGGTGATTTTATTTCCGAAAAACATAACGGCGGACAAGGGCAGCATAAAGAGAACAAGCAAAGTCATCCATTCGGAGGCGGAAGCGGGGCTGGGGTTTCTATTAGCCCAGTTGCTTTTTTAGTAGTTGGTTCTAACGGTGTGCAAGTGTTGCATCTCAATAGTAGTACACATTTAATTGAAAAAGCGTTAAATACTGTGCCAAGCACTGTGGATAAATTTGTGAATGGTCGCCAAAAGTGAACTTGCATTTTTTAGGAATTATGATATATTAGAAAAAGTGCGCTTTATGACGATCGGAATAATTGAACTGTAAATATATATGATGTGTGGAATAAGGGAGAGGAATTTATGATTAATATCAAAAACTTAGTAGTTGGCTTATGTATGTTAGTAAGCGGTTTTGTTGTATATGTAATAAAAGAAAAAGCTCCATTCTAAAACAGACAAACCGTTAATGTCTGTTTTTAATTTGTAAAAAATGTTGACAAGTTATTGTATTGGTGTTAGAATTTTAATTCGTGTCTCGGTTAAAGCTAGTGTAAAGTAAATAAATCTTATGAATATAATACGAAAAGTTTGCGAAAGATCGGGTAGTCTTACCAACAACTTTTGTGAACAAACCCTATAAATTGTATATGTAAGCTTTATATGTATACTAGTGAATCAAGGAGCGGTCAGTGGAACCGTAATGATGAGAGAGAGGTAGGGCTTTCATCCAGTATATGTTACTTTCCCGTTAGGTGAATATAAAAAAGAGGGCTCCTTTTGAAAAGGAGCCCTCTTTCTATAAATAAATTGAAACTATAATCAGTGGGACCATTCCATTCCCTTTACATGTTAGCTCACAAATAATGTGATAAAAATGATTAAGTGCGGTTTTCAACTTGCTGACAAATTTCATCTGTTGTTAAACCATGTGCTTTAATTACAGATCCTTTTATCGATGTATCTGCAATGCCCATCATATTAGAATCTTGCCCGGTTACAACGCAACAATCACACCCATGTGCATCATTTTCAGAGTTAAGTGAAACGATTTCATGTCCTTGTTGCTGAAGAGCTTGTTGAACATCTGTTAAAGAGTTCTCAACACCAATTCTAGCCATAATTTTCACCTCCTACCATCTAGTTGCTAGTATGCTCAAGTCCATAGCATATATTTATGAAAAAATGGTAGGAAGAGAATATTTGTTTAGTCGTTATATACACCAGTAAGCATTTGACTAACGAATTGATCATTTAATGTATCTTGTGCTGAGCTGTTATTAGACTGAATATCGATTGAAGCTGTGTAGTTGTTATGTTTCCTACTATTTGGTTCTACTTCAACGTAATTATTGAATTTACAAAATCCTTTCGTATCCATTAGATCAAATAGTTGTAGCATTTCTACTACCTCTTGTCTCGTTCCTTTAATTTGTACACACGCCATTGTTATTTCCTCCTTCAATTTGACAAATTGTTTTTTAAAAATAGGATTATGATTACTAAATGAAAAATATGAATGTTATTTTTAGACAGCGTTATTTTTGTTATTTTCCCCCTTTTTCACCAAAAGTCGTTGTATATTCCCGGATTTATAAAATCGGACGTCCGTTTATTGAATACAATAGATTCGTATCAATTGGCGAAAACCCTTCTTTTAAACAAATATTTTTTTAGTAGAATTTGAAGAAAAAATTTTTTTGACTTTTTTGTAAACGTTAACAATGTTATTAAATCAATATAAACAAAGATGTACGTACGATTAAAAATTAAAAATTTTCTAAAAATTCACTTGATTTATTTGAAAAGGAGAGTAGACTAGGAAACAATAAAAAACTCATAGAACATAGGGGGCGCTTTCAAGTGAACGAGCAGTGGATTTTCTTAAATGGAGAATTTGTTCCAAAAGACGAAGCAAAGGTTTCAGTATATGATCATGGCTATTTATATGGCGATGGAGTGTTCGAAGGAATTAGGGTATATAGCGGTAATGTTTTCCGTTTGAGAGAGCATCTTGTCCGGTTATATGAATCAGCGAAATCCATCATGTTAGAAATTCCATATACGTTAGAAGAAGCAACGAAAATCGTTGTTGAAACGATTCGACAAAACAAACTATCTAATGGATATATCCGCCTCGTTGTATCAAGAGGACCTGGGAACTTGGGATTAGATCCCGATTCTTGTACGAAACCAAATGTAGTAGTAATTGCAGAACAATTATCTTTATTTCCACAAGAATATTATGAAAAAGGGATTCCGATTATAACAGTTGCAACGCGTCGCAATCGCCCGGATGTTTTATCGCCCCAAGTAAAATCTTTAAATTACTTAAATAATATTTTAGTTCGCATTGAGGCGAAATTAGCTGGAGTACAAGAAGCACTTATGTTAAATGACCAAGGATATGTAGCTGAAGGCTCTGGAGATAATGTATTTATTGTGAAGGGAAATAAATTAATTACACCACCAAGTTCTGCTGGAGCGTTAGAAGGTATTACACGAAACGCGATTTTAGAAATCGGCGAAAAACTTGGATATGACGTAAGAGAAGAATTATTTACAAGGCATGATGTATATGTAGCTGATGAAGTGTTTTTAACAGGAACAGCTGCTGAAGTAATTGCTGTTACGACAGTAGATGGAAGAACGATTGGTTTAGGTAGAACAGGGCCACATACGAATCGTTTATTAGAAGAATTCCGTAAATTAGTTGTAGAAGATGGAGAGAAAATTTACGAAGAAAATAAAGTTGGATAATAGCTCTTATGACATGATAAAGCGTTGATAGGGAGGAGTAGTTGACTGTGAAGCCTCACAGAGAGTCGGTGGTTGCTGGAAACCGATGGTTCACGTCGACGAACATCACCCTTGAGTGCTAAGCTGAAACGTTTGTTTAGGCTTAGACGGTAGCTCCGTTATTAGCTAGACTCATATCCCGAGTCACTGAGGCAAGAGTAATCTTGCAAAGAAGGGTGGTACCGCGAAATCTTTCGTCCCTTCAGCACATAGCTGGAGTGTGGACGTAGGATTTTTTTATTTTATAAATGTTTTAAAAAAGGGGGCTTATAAGAAAAATGTCTTCAAAAACGGAAGAGAAACTGGCAACTGGTGCACAGCTATTGTTAGAAGCGCTAGAAAAGGAAGGAGTAGAGGTGATTTTTGGTTATCCAGGTGGTGCGGTTTTACCTCTATATGATGCGCTTTATGATTGTGAAATTCCGCATATTTTAACGAGGCATGAGCAAGGTGCAATTCATGCTGCTGAAGGATATGCAAGAATTACAGGAAATCCAGGAGTGGTAATTGCAACAAGTGGACCGGGTGCTACAAATGTTATTACTGGTCTAGCTGACGCGATGATTGATTCATTGCCACTTGTTGTATTTACAGGGCAAGTAGCAACAACGTTAATCGGGAGTGATGCTTTCCAAGAAGCTGATATTATGGGGCTTACGATGCCGGTGACAAAACATAATTATCAAGTACGAAAAGCATCGGATTTACCCCGAATTATTAAAGAAGCATTTCATATCGCTAGAACAGGAAGACCAGGCCCAGTCGTAATTGACCTTCCGAAAGATATGGTAGTAGAGAAAGGTGAGCGATGTAGTGATGTACAAATGGATTTACCAGGATACCAGCCTAATTACGAACCGAATCTACTACAAATAAACAAATTATTACAAGCGATTGCGACTTCAAAAAAACCGTTAATTTTAGCTGGAGCAGGTGTATTGCATGCGAAAGCATCGAAAGAATTAACAAGTTTTGCTCGCAAATATCATATTCCAGTTGTTCATACATTACTTGGTCTTGGTGGGTTTCCGCCAGATGATGAACTATTTCTAGGGATGGGAGGAATGCACGGTTCATACACCGCAAATATGGCGTTATACGAATGTGATTTACTTATTAATATAGGTGCAAGGTTTGATGATCGTCTTACTGGAAATTTAGCTTATTTTGCTAAAGAGGCGATTGTCGCACATATAGATATTGATCCAGCGGAAATTGGGAAAAATGTGCCGACTGAAATCCCTATTGTTGCGAGTGCAAAGCAAGCATTAGAAGCTCTACTCAACTTTAAAGAAGGGGAAGTACATCACAATGATTGGCTTTCGTTATTGAATAGTAGAAAAGAAAAATACCCTCTTTCTTACAAAGAACATGCAGAGCGTATTAAACCTCAATATGCAATTGATATGCTATACGAAATTACGAAAGGGGAAGCGATTGTAACGACAGATGTTGGGCAACATCAAATGTGGGCAGCTCAATATTATCCGCTGAAAAATCCAGATAAATGGGTAACTTCTGGAGGCTTAGGAACAATGGGCTTCGGATTTCCAGCAGCAATAGGTGCACAAATCGCAAAGCCTGAAGAACTAGTTATTGCAATTGTCGGTGATGCTGGATTTCAAATGACCCTGCAAGAACTTAGTGTGTTAAAAGAGCATTCTTTACCAGTTAAAGTTTTTATTTTAAATAATGAAGCTTTAGGGATGGTAAGACAATGGCAAGAGGAATTTTATAATGGGCGATATTCGCACTCCTTACTTTCATGCCAACCAGATTTTGTTGCGCTTGCCAATGCTTATGGCATAAAAGGTGTTCGTATTGAAGACCCACTTCTTGCAAAGCAACAATTACAGTATGCAATTGAGTTAAGAGAGCCTGTTGTAATTGATTGCCGCGTACTTCAATCCGAAAAGGTAATGCCGATGGTTGCCCCAGGAAAAGGCGTTCATCAAATGGAGGGAGTGGAGAAAAGGTGAAGAGAATTGTAACAGCGACAGTTCGAAATCAAAGCGGTGTGTTAAATCGAATTACAGGTGTTATGACACGTAGACATTTTAATATTGAAAGTATTTCAGTAGGTCATACGGAATCATCGGATATTTCGAGAATGACGATTGTTGTACACGTTGAAAATGAACAGCAAGTTGAGCAGTTAATTAAACAACTTCATAAGCAAATCGATGTACTGAAAGTATCAGATATTACAGAAGAAGCGATGATCGCTAGAGAACTTGCACTTATTAAAGTAGCAACGTCTGTAGCAAGAGCAGAATTATATAGTTTAATTGAACCGTTCCGAGCCGCTGTAATAGACGTTGGGAAGGATTCCATAGTGGTGCAAGTAACAGGTACCCAGGAGAAAGTAGAAGCGTTAATTGAATTACTTCGTCCATATGGTTTGAAAGAAATTGCTAGAACAGGTGTAACAGCATTTACACGTAGTATGAAAAAACAAGATAAACAAGTTATGTTAATTCAATAATTATTTAAAAAATAGGGGGAAATGAAAATGGCGAAAGTTTATTATGAAAAAGACGTAACGGTAAATGTATTAAAGGAAAAGAAAGTAGCAATCATCGGATATGGATCGCAAGGCCATGCGCATGCGCAAAACTTACGTGATAACGGATTTGATGTGGTAGTAGGACTGAGGAAAGGGAAGTCATGGGATAAGGCGAAAGAAGACGGTTTTTCTGTATATACAGTAGCGGAAGCAGCAGAAAAAGCAGATGTAGTAATGATTCTATTACCTGATGAATTACAGCCGGAAGTATATGAAGCTGAAATTGCACCAAACTTACAAGGCGGCAATTCTCTCGTTTTCGCGCATGGATTTAATGTTCACTTTGATCAAGTAAAACCGCCAGCTAATGTAGATGTATTTCTAGTAGCACCGAAAGGTCCAGGACATCTAGTACGTCGTACGTTTGCGGAAGGGGGAGCTGTTCCTGCATTATTTGCAGTATATCAAGATGCAACAGGAGTTGCGACTGAAAAGGCACTTTCATATGCAGATGGAATTGGGGCGACGAGAGCAGGTGTATTAGAAACAACGTTTAAAGAAGAAACAGAAACAGATTTATTTGGAGAGCAAGCTGTACTTTGCGGCGGAGTAACTGCACTAGTAAAAGCTGGGTTTGAAACGTTAGTTGATGCTGGTTATCAACCGGAAGTTGCATATTTTGAATGTTTACATGAACTAAAACTAATCGTTGATCTTATGTATGAAGGCGGACTTGAAAATATGAGATATTCAGTTTCAGATACAGCGCAGTGGGGCGACTTCGTATCAGGACCACGCGTTGTAACGGAAGATACGAAGAAAGCGATGGGTGCAGTGCTAGCAGAAATTCAAGATGGTACATTTGCAAGAGGCTGGATTGCAGAGCATAAAGCAGGAAAACCAAATTTCCATGCGACAAATGAGAAAGAAAATGAACATGAAATCGAAGTAGTTGGACGTAAATTACGTGAAATGATGCCTTTCGTACAGCCCCGAGTAAAGGCAGGGGTCAAATAATATGAAGCAAATTTTGTTCATGGATACGACGCTACGTGATGGCGAACAATCACCAGGAGTTAATTTAAATGAACAAGAGAAATTACAGATTGCGAGGCAACTAGAGAGACTTGGTATTAATGTAATGGAAGCTGGATTCGCAGCAGCTTCTGAAGGTGATTTTCAATCGGTAAAACGTATCGCAAATACCATTCAAAATGCTACGGTTATGAGTTTAGCTAGAGCGAAAGAAAGTGATATTCGAAGAGCCTATGAAGCTGTGAAAGGCGCTGTCTCTCCTCGTTTACACGTATTTTTAGCTACGAGTGACATTCATATGAAATATAAGCTTTGTATGTCAAAAGAAGATGTATTAGATAGCATACATCGCTCGGTTACGCTCGGGAAATCACTATTTCCAACAGTTCAATTTTCAGCAGAAGATGCAACAAGAACATCGAGAGCATTTTTAGCGGAAGCAGTAGAAGTCGCGATTCGCGCAGGAGCGAATGTAATCAATATTCCTGATACAGTTGGATATACGAATCCAGAAGAATATTATTCTCTCTTTAAATACTTACAAGAATCCGTTCCGTCGTATGAAAAAGCAATTTTCTCTTGTCATTGTCACGATGATCTTGGGATGGCAGTAGCGAATTCGTTAGCTGCGGTTGAAGGCGGAGCGTTACAAGTAGAAGGAACGATTAATGGAATTGGAGAAAGAGCGGGGAATGCGGCGCTAGAAGAAGTCGCGGTTGCTCTCCATATTAGAAAAGATTTCTATGAAGCAGAATCCTCTATGACATTAAAAGAAATTAAAGCGACGAGTACGTTAGTAAGTCGGTTAACGGGTATGGTTGTACCGAAAAATAAGGCGATTGTTGGAGCAAATGCTTTTGCTCACGAATCAGGTATTCATCAAGACGGTGTATTAAAAGAAGTAACGACGTATGAAATTATTGAACCATCACTGATTGGAGAGTCACAAAATTTATTTGTATTAGGAAAGCATTCCGGGCGCCATGCGTTTACTGAAAAAATGAAAGAACTTGGTTATGAATTTACAAAAGAAGAACGAGATGTGGTGTTTGAAGCATTTAAAAACTTGGCTGACCGTAAAAAAGAAATTACAGAAGAAGATTTACGTGCGCTTATGCTTGGTGAAGCAGCATTTGCAGCCCAGCAATATAGCATTACTCAATTGCAAGTACATTTCGTATCAAATAGTACACAGTGTGCAACGGTTGTACTAAAAGATGAGGAAGGAAATATGTACGAAGATGCAGCAACTGGTTCTGGAAGTATTGAAGCGATCTATAATGCAATTCAAAGAATTTTAGGATTAGAATGTGACTTAGCGGATTATCGCATACAATCTATAACGCAAGGTCAAGATGCACTTGCACATGTTCATGTTGAATTAAAAGAAGGAACTCATCAAGTATCAGGTTTTGGTGTTGCGCAAGACGTATTAGAAGCATCGGCGAGAGCGTATGTTCATGCGGCCGGAAAATTAAAATCTTTTATTACTCTTGTGAAGTAACTGTTTGATAAGTGAGGGGATCGTCCCTTACTTATCAAAATATATTTCTGAAAATTCGGATAAAAAGGAGTGTTTTAATTGGAAAAACGTATCGTTTGTTTAGCGGGTGATGGTGTTGGTCCGGAAATTATGGAAAGCGCGAAGGAAGTATTGCATATGGTAGAGAGGCTATATGGACATCACTTTCATTTACAAGATGAGTACTTTGGCGGAGCGGCTATCGATTTAAATGGGCAACCATTACCACAGCGAACACTTGCCGCTTGTTTAGCGAGTGATGCGGTTTTACTTGGAGCGGTTGGTGGACCGCGGTGGGATGATGCGAAAGAAAGGCCAGAGAAAGGATTATTAGCTTTAAGAAAAGGACTTGGTGTATTTGCGAACGTTCGTCCTGTAACAGTAGAAAGCGCAACTGCACATTTATCGCCATTAAAAAACGCAGATGAAATTGACTTCGTTGTCGTTCGTGAACTAACAGGCGGTATTTATTTCTCTTATCCGAAAGAAAGAACGGAAGAATCGGCAACTGATACACTTACGTACCATCGTCATGAAATTGAACGTATCGTGTCGTATGCTTTTCAATTAGCGAGTAAGAGAGAGAAAAAAGTAACCTCTATTGATAAAGCGAATGTTTTAGAATCTAGTAAATTGTGGAGAGCTGTTACGGAAGAAGTAGCTCTTCGTTATCCTAATGTTGAATTAGAGCACATTTTAGTAGATGCAGCTGCTATGGAGTTAATTCGAAACCCAAGGAGATTTGACGTTATCGTAACAGAAAATTTATTTGGTGATATTTTGAGCGACGAGGCTTCTGTATTAGCAGGGTCATTAGGAATGCTTCCATCAGCGAGCCATGCGGAAAACGGGCCGTCTTTATATGAGCCTATTCACGGATCAGCGCCAGATATTGCAGGTAAAAATAAAGCGAATCCAATTGCGATGATGCGTTCAGTAGCGATGATGCTTGGGCAATCATTTGGATTAACGAGAGAAGGGTATGCGATTGAAGAGGCAATTTCTGCAGTTCTTCAATCTGGGAAATGTACAGCTGATATTGGGGGGAATGAGACGACAACTTCATTTACGAGGGCAGTTATTCAAGAAATGGAAGAGCAGGCACTAGTAGGGAGAGGAAGATAATGGGGAAAAGGTTACTAGATAAGCTTTGGGAAAGACATGTAGTTGTAACGAATGAAAATGGATTGGATTTATTATATATCGATCTTCATCTCGTTCATGAAGTAACGTCACCGCAAGCCTTTGAAGGCTTGCGGCTTGCAAATCGAACTGTTCGGAGACCGGAATTAACGTTTGCAACGATGGATCATAATATTCCAACGAAAGATGTTTGGAATATTACCGATCGTATTGCGAAGCAGCAATTGGATACACTTCGTGACAATTGTAAACAATTTAAGGTGCGATTAGCCGATATTGGTGATGAAGAGCAAGGAATCGTTCACGTTATAGGACCAGAACTTGGGCTCACACAACCGGGGAAAACGATTGTATGCGGTGATAGCCATACAGCAACCCACGGTGCTTTCGGTGCTTTAGCGTTTGGTATTGGTACGAGTGAAGTAGAACATGTATTAGCAACTCAAACGCTGTGGCAACGAAAACCGAAAGCGATGGGGATTGAATTAAAAGGAAAGTTACCGAAAGGCGTTTATGCAAAGGATATTATTTTGCATCTTCTCTCAAAGTACGGTGTAGCGGTTGGAACGGGGCATGTAATGGAATTCTACGGAGAGACGATTCGTGATATGGGTATGGAAGAGAGAATGACACTTTGCAATATGGCAATTGAAGGGGGAGCGAAAGCTGGCATCATTGCACCAGATGAGAAAACATTTTCTTATGTAAAAGGGCGTGAATATGCACCGAAAGACTATGAAACGTTTACGGGAAAATGGTCGGAGCTTTATACAGATTCAGATGCAATTTATGATTTACATATTTCGGTAGATGTTACGGATTTAGCACCGTATGTCACTTGGGGAACAAATCCTAGTATGGGTGTTCCTATTGATGAAAAATTACCAGAGAAGCATAACGAAAATGATGAAAGAGCATTTTCATATATGGGATTGAGCCCTGGGCAAAGTACGTTTGAAATTCCTGTTAAGCATGTCTTCATTGGTTCTTGTACAAATTCACGTTTATCTGACTTAGAAATTGCTGCATCTGTTGTAAAAGGGAAAAAGGTAAAAGAAGGTGTGCGAGCACTCGTTGTACCAGGATCAAAAAGTGTGAGAGAGCGGGCGATGCAAAAAGGCTTACATCGCATATTTGAAGAAGCGGGATTTGAATGGAGAGAGCCTGGATGTTCAATGTGTCTTGGGATGAATCCAGATCAAGTACCTGAAGGAGAACATTGTGCTTCTACTTCAAATCGTAATTTTGAAGGAAGGCAAGGGAAAGGAGCACGAACACATTTAGTAAGTCCAGCTATGGCTGCAGCAGCTGCGTTATATGGTCATTTTGTTGATATTAGAAAGGAGAGTTACGATGGAACCATTTCATATTCATAAAGGTACTGCCGCAGTACTTATGAATGATAACATTGATACAGATCAAATTATTCCGAAGCAATATTTGAAGAGAATTGAAAGGACGGGATTTGGAAAATATTTATTTGATGAGTGGCGTTACGATAATGAGCGCCATGAAAATCCTAATTTCTCCCTTAATGCACAAGAACGAAAAGGAGCAAGTATATTAATTACAGGTGATAATTTTGGATGTGGTTCTTCAAGAGAACATGCTCCGTGGGCGCTTGCGGATTATGGTTTCCGTGTTATTATCGCCGGAGGATTTGCAGATATTTTTTATATGAATTGTATGAAGAATGGTATGTTACCGATTGTAATGGATAAAGAGATGCGTGAACAACTTGCCCAAACGAATGCAAGAGATCAAATGGAAGTTGATTTAGAGAATGAAGTAATTATTACGAATACGCACAGGTTTCATTTTACAATCGAGAAAATGTGGAAAGAAAAATTATTAAATGGTCTAGATGAAATCAGCATTACAATGCAATATGAACAAGAAATTGAAGAGTATGAAAGAAAAGTAGCTTCACATTAACTAAAAGTAGAATATTCGAAATGTATTTACATTCAGAATTAACTGTTATATAATATGTAAAAAATCAGAGGAGAAAGGGAGTAAGTATTATGAATATCGTGCAATCTATTAAAATGCTTACAAAACTACATCATCATACATGAAACCCTTGAACCTAACGTGAAAACGTGTAGGCACAAGGGTTATTCCCGTTGTACCTACACTCTACTAAAGAGCCTTGTAGGTATTTTGTCTACAAGGCTCTTTTTATTTTCGGTTTGGGTGGATGGAATGGCATAAATTAAAGAGGGAAGGGTGTGTGAATTCAGATGACAAAGTGGAAACGGGCAAATCCGAATGGAACGAGAGATTACTTATTCGAAGAATGTACGTTAATTGAAGAAGTGGAACAAAAATTAAGACGGACCTTTTTAGAGAGAGGTTATGAAGAAATAAGGACACCTACAATTGAATTTTATGATGTTTTTGCATTTCAAAACAGGCCGATAGATGAAGAAAAGATGTATAAATTTTTCGATGAAAAAGGACGGATTATCGTTTTACGCCCAGATATGACAATTCCTTTAGCAAGAGTAATTGGAACACAGAGAGGAGATATTCCTCTTAAAGTAACTTATAGCGGGAATGTATTTCGGGCGAATGAGTCCCTTACTGGGAAATATAATGAAATAGTGCAAAGTGGTATTGAAATTATCGGGATTGAAAATGTAAGGGCTGAAATTGAATGTGTGATAAGCGTAATTCAAGCACTTCAAAAATTAAAGGTGCAATCTTTCACAATTGAGATTGGGCAAGTGCAGTTATATAAATGTATCGTAAAAAAGCTCCCCATTAATGATGAAGAAGAGAAGTTACTTAGAACGTATATTGAAAGTAAAAATTATGCCGCACTCTCACACTTTATAGAAGAAAAGAAATTAAATCGGTGTGATGAAACAGTAAGGTTACTTGAGAAACTACCAAGGTTATTCGGGAGTTTAGATGTTGTTGAGGAAGCAGAAAAACTCGCCTCAAGTAATGAAATGAAAATGGCCATTGCGAGAGTGAAAGAAATATATGAAACAATTGAACAGTTAGGATATGGCTCTTACATATCAATTGATTTAGGTATGGTTCAACATTTGGATTATTATACGGGTGTTATTTTCAAAGGGTATATATATGAAATTGGAGAAGAGATTGTTAGTGGCGGAAGATATGATGAGTTAATTGGAAATTTTGGAGAGATGATGCCAGCGGTTGGGCTCGCGGTGCAAGTAAATCAAATAGTTAAGGCACTTCAAGAGCAGCAAGAACCATATAAACGAAAGAGAATAGATATTATGATTCATTATGAGTTAAATAGATTAGCAGAAGCGGAAAGGTTACGAAATTTACTTCAAAAGGACGGGAAGAATGCCCAGTTATCTTTATTCTCTAATTTAAACGATACTTTTCAATTTGCAAACAAGAATAAAATAATGACAGTCGTTGAGGCGAAGAGTGAGTCACTAGTGGAATATGTATGGAGAGAGAAATGGATCATCCAGAAAGAAGGGGAGGCTTCATGCGTAACATTCAAATTGCGTTAACGAAAGGAAGATTAGAAAAGCATGTTATTCCACTTTTTGAAAAAATTGGAATTGATTGTTCAGAGCTCAAAGATAAAGGAAGAAAACTTGTGTTTAAAAGTAAAAACACAAACATTTCATTTATTTTAGTGAAAGCGGTAGATGTTGCTACTTATGTAGAACATGGCGTAGCTGATATTGGAGTCGTTGGAAAAGATATATTAATGGAATTTGAGAAAGATATATATGAGATGGTCGATTTAGGAGTGGGTGTGTGTAAATTTTGTGTCGCTTCTATTCCTACGTATAATCCGAAGAGCTATCGAAAAAAACGAATTGCTACGAAATATCCGCACATTACTTCTACATATTTTCATGATAAAGGGGAGGATGTAGAAATTATTAAAATAGAAGGATCTGTAGAGATTGCTCCACTTCTAGGTTTGGCAGATGCCATTGTTGATATTGTTGAAACAGGAAAAACATTACAAGAAAACGGGTTAATTGTATTTGAGGAAATGTGCTCTATATCAGCTCGAATGATTGTGAATAAGGCTGCATTGAAAACTAAAAAAGACGAAATATTCTGTATTATAAATATGATGGAACAAGAAATTTTGTCAGGGAAATAGGGGGACTTTAAATGGAGATAGTTTTTGAAGATTTCCAAGAGGCTTTATCGAAAATAAAATCGCTACGAGAAAGCGCTAATATAATAGAAGAAACTGTTCAAAGAAGTGTAAGTGAAATTGTTCAAAACGTAAGGAAGAGTAAAGATGAGGCTTTATCGTTCTATACAAAAAAGTTTGATGGTGTAGAGACAAAAGATTTTCGTGTAAGTGAGGAAGAAATAAAACAAGCAAGTAAGTTTGTAGAACAAGCTTTTTTAGAAGCGTTAAAAGAGGCGAAGAAAAATATTATCTCGTATCACGAAAAGCAAAAAAGACAATCTATGTTTGATTGCGTGAGTGAAGGGGTAATTAGAGGGCAGCTTATTCTTCCGTTAGAAAATGTAGGTGTATATGTGCCGGGCGGGACTGCTTCGTATCCTTCATCAGTATTAATGAATGTATTGCCAGCAAAACTCGCAGGAGTGAAAAAAATTGTAATGGTAACACCGCCGAAGCAAGGAGGAATTGATCCGCATATTTTAGCTGCTGCAAGTCTTGCAGGTGTAGATGAAATATATATGGCCGGTGGTGCTCAAGTAATTGCTGCTCTAGCATATGGAACGGAATCGATTCCTAAAGTAGATAAAATAGTTGGGCCAGGGAATTTATATGTCGCGCTAGCGAAGAGAGAAGTATATGGGATAGTCAATATCGATATGATTGCTGGACCATCAGAAATTGTAGTTATCGCAGATGAAACAGGAAATGCCGAATATATTGCTGCTGATTTATTATCACAGGCAGAACATGACGAGAGGGCAACAGCTATTTGCATTACAACAAATATAAAGCTTGCTAAAGAAGTAGAAAGAGAAATAGAAAGGCAGCTAGAGACGTTGCCTAGAAGTGAAATCGCTCGTGAATCCATAAAAAGAAATGGAGCAATTTTTATTGTCCCTTCTTTAGAAGAGGCGTTTCATTTATCAAATGAAATCGCTCCAGAACATTTAGAGTTACACATAAAAGAGCCAATGAATGCTCTAGCTTATGTAAAGCATGCTGGATCAATTTTTCTTGGTCCATATGCACCTGAACCGCTCGGAGATTATTTGGCGGGGCCGAATCACGTATTACCGACAAGTGGAACGGCAAGATTTTTTTCTCCGTTATCCGTCGATGATTTCGTAAAAAAATCAAGCTTCGTTTCGTATACGGAAGAAGCGTTAAGAAGTGTACAGCATCATATTGTAGAACTTGCAAATAAAGAAGGTTTACATGCACACGCAAGAGCAATCCAAATTAGGTTTAAGGAGGAAGAATAATGCGCGAGTCTAGTCAAGTACGTGAGACGACGGAAACAAAAATCAAATTAAGTTTGCAACTTGATGAAAGTACGAATGTTTCTGTGCAAACAGGAGTTGGATTTTTTGATCATATGCTAACTTTATTTGCTAGACACGGAAGATTTGGTTTGCAAATTGAAGCTGAAGGTGATGTATTCGTTGATGCTCATCATACGGTTGAAGATGTTGGAATTGTACTCGGAACTTGCTTGAAAGAATCATTGCAAAATAAAGAAGGGATTAACCGTTACGGCTCAGCGTATGTACCGATGGATGAAACTTTAGGATTTGTCGCGATTGATATAAGCGGGCGCTCATATATTGTATTTCAAGGTGAATTAACAAATCCGAAGCTAGGGGATTTTGACACAGAATTAACGGAAGAATTTTTTAGAGCAGTTGCTCATGCTGCAAATATTACGTTACATGCTCGCATTTTATACGGAAGCAATACACATCACAAAATTGAAGCTTTATTTAAAGCGTTCGGTCGAGCGCTTAGAGAGGCAGTCGATAAAAATGCCAATATTAATGGTGTAAATTCAACGAAAGGGATGTTGTAATTGATTGCAATTATAGATTATGGAATGGGAAATATTCGTAGTGTGGAACAAGCATTAAAATATATTGGAACAGAGTACATCATAACTGATGATAAAAAAGAAATATTGAGAAGTGATGGAGTTATTTTACCAGGAGTAGGCACATTTCCGAAAGCGATGGGCGTTTTAGAAGAAAAAGATTTAGTATGTGTGCTAAAAGAAGTTGGGAGCTTAGGAAAACCGCTTCTGGGTATTTGCTTAGGAATGCAGCTTTTATTTGAAAAAAGTGAGGAACTACAAAATTGTAACGGATTAAATTTATTGCCAGGTGTTATTCGAAAGTTAAAAGTTCCTTATAAAATTCCACATATGGGGTGGAATGAATTAAAAAAAGAAGGAGAAATATCGCTTTGGAATGGAGTAGAGGACGGTTCTTTCGTATATTATGTCCACTCTTATTATGCAGATTGTCCGAATGAAATTGTGTATGGGGCAAGTGAATATGGAGTGAAAGTACCTGGTTTTGTAGCAAAAGGAAATATATTTGGCGCACAGTTTCATCCTGAAAAAAGTGGGGAAATTGGGATGCGAATGTTAAAAAATTTCAAAGGGGTGGTAGAAGCATGGAAATCTTCCCAGCTATCGATTTAAAAGAAGGACGATGCGTCAGGCTTTATCAAGGAGAGTTTAGTAAAGAAACGGTGATGAATGAAGATCCAGTCGCACAAGCAATCATATTTGAAAAACTTGGAGCGAAAATACTACACGTTGTTGATTTAGATGGAGCAATTGTTGGGGAGTCAGTAAATTTACCTGTCATTGAAAAAATATGCAAGGCGGTACGTATTCCGGTGCAAATTGGAGGAGGAGTTCGGTCACTCGCGGCAGTGGAGAAGTTGTTGTCAGTAGGTGTAGAAAAAGTGATATTAGGAACGGCTGCCCTTTACGATAAATCATTTTTAGAAGAAGCGGTTCGTCTATATAAGGAGCAAATCATAGTTGGAATTGATGCGAAAAATGGTTTCGTAGCAACGAGGGGCTGGTTAGATGTGTCTGAAATTTCGTACATCGATTTAGCGAAGCAAATGGAAAGTGTAGGTGTTCAAACGATTGTGTTTACGGACATTTCAAAAGATGGGACACTTGCAGGACCTAATTTTGAGCAATTAGAGTTATTGCAAAAAAGCGTGGGTATTCGTGTGATTGCATCTGGAGGTGTCGCATCTATTCAAGATGTGAAAAGATTAAATGATATGAACATATATGGCGTCATTATTGGGAAGGCACTTTACGAGAAAACGATTGATTTAGAAAAAGTGTTACAGGTAATAAAACTATGTTAGCAAAACGAATTATTCCATGTCTAGATGTGAAAGAAGGGCGGGTAGTAAAGGGTGTGAATTTTATAGGGTTACAAGACGTCGGTAATCCTGTTGAAATAGCCGCATTATATAATGATGCGGGAGCAGATGAAATCGTATTTTTAGACATCACTGCGACGCATGAAGGGCGAAAAACGATTATAGATGTTGTAGAACAAACAGCCTCAAAGGTGTTTATTCCTCTTACAGTTGGCGGGGGGATTTCAAGTGTTAAAGATATGTACAATTTACTAAGAGCTGGAGCAGATAAAGTTTCAATAAACTCAGCGGCAGTGAGAAATCCGAAGTTAATCCAGGAAGGTGCGGAACATTTTGGCTCACAATGTATTGTCGTAGCAATTGATGCTAGGAAAGTAGAGGAAGATAAATGGAATGTATACGTGAACGGCGGAAGAGTCGATACAGGGATGGATGCAATCGAATGGGCGAGACGCGTTGCCCAGCTCGGGGCAGGAGAAATTTTGTTGACGAGTATGGATGCAGATGGAACGAAAAACGGATATGATCTTCGTTTAACAGGAGCAATTTCAAACAGCGTTTCTGTTCCAGTAATCGCATCAGGTGGATGTGGTCATGTGGATCACATTATAGAAGTATTTCAAAAGACAACAGTTGATGCAGCATTAGCGGCATCAATCTTTCATTATGGTGAAGCGACTGTACAAGATGTAAAGAGAAAATTAAGAGAAGCAAACGTTGAGGTGCGGTTATGAAACCTAATTTTGCAAAAGGATTGATACCAGCTGTTGTTATCGAGGAAGATACGAAAGAAGTTTTAATGTTAGCTTATATGAATGAAGAAGCGTATGACAAGACGCTGGAAACGAAAAGAACATGGTTTTATTCCCGTTCGAGACAATCGTTATGGAATAAAGGAGGTACATCGGGAAATGTCCAATATGTGCAATCACTTTATTTAGACTGTGATCAAGATGCAATCGTTGTTGTCGTAAAGCAAGTAGGGCCTGCTTGCCATACGGGAGAAAAAACGTGTTTTCACTACAAAATTATATAGGGGGATACATATGGAAGATATCCTTAAGTTATTATTTGAAACAATTGAAGAACGAAAGAAAAATCCACTCTCTGAATCATATACGAATTATTTATTTTCAAAAGGTGAAGATAAAATTTTAAAGAAAATTGGTGAGGAGTGCACCGAAGTAATTATTGCGTCTAAAAATAATGATAAAGAAGAAATAGTAAAAGAAATGGTTGATGTGTTCTATCACTGTTTTGTTCTATTAGCCGAAAAAAATATTCCATTAGAAGATGTCATGCAAGAAGTGAAAGAAAGAAATGGAAAGCTTTCGCGAGTAGGGGACAGAAGAGAAATAGATACATTATAAGGGGGAATATGGATGAAAGTGGACTATCACATTCATTTAGAAGAAGGACCATATTCAATAGGGTGGCTAGCTAAAATAAATGATGCGCTACAATATTTTGAACCGCTTAAAGAAGAAAAACATTCTATGGAATGGCTTATGAAAACACAAGAACGCCTGCAAAGACGTGTGAAGGAAGGTCCATTTACAGCGAAATGGATTGATTTATATTTAGAAGAAGCTGTGCGAAAAGGTATAAAAGAAGTTGGTATTGTCGATCATTTATATCGTTTTCATGAAGCGAAAGGATATTATGAAAAGTATGTAGATATTAGTGATTCTAGGCTTGGTCGCCTGCAAAAAGAATGGTTAGATCAAGTAAGAGTAACGTCTATTTATGATTTTACAAAGGCGATTGAAGAGGCAAAAGAGCGATGGAGTAAACGAGGGATAACGCTCAAACTTGGAATTGAAGCGGATTATTTTATCGGGGGTGAACAAGAGTTAAAAGGTTTACTAGCATTAGGAGACTTTGATTATGTAATCGGTTCGGTCCATTTTATAGATGGATGGGGATTTGATAATCCAGATACGAAAGAGTATTTTGGTACGCATGAGTTACATACTTTATATCACACGTTTTTCGCTACAGTTGAAAGTGCTGTTCGTTCCGAGCTTTTTGATATTATAGCTCACCTCGATAACATAAAAGTATTTAATTACCGGTTAGATGAGAATGAACAGCTTTCTTATTATAAGGAAATTGCTCGTGCGTTAGTGGAAACAAATACAGCAACAGAAATAAATGCGGGATTGTACTATCGATATCCTGTGCGCGAAATGTGCCCAAGTCCGCTTTATTTACAAGTATTAGCTAAGCATGGAGTTCCGATTACTCTATCCTCAGATGCCCATTATCCGAATGATTTAGGAAAGTATGTGGAAGAGAATATAAAGACATTACGCAATCATGATATTTCTCACATAGCTACATTTACGAAACGAGTAAGAACGATGAGATTGCTTGAAGAAGAAGTAATAATTTCAAAATGAAACACGATTTTTTGATGAAAATCACCCTTTTTGTTCAAAATAAGAAAGAATGAAAAGGAGGATGAAAAATGGTGAAACAACAAAATAAACAAAACGTACAAGCGGCAGATCAAGCCTATACTTCTGAAACAAATAATACTGCTAACTCAGTTATTGAGGAACAAATTAGCGATACAGTTGCAGAAGGAACAATCGATGCGAAGCTTGGGAAAGAATCGCAAGAAAAAGCGTAAAAAGAGGGGAGAGTTGCATCTCCTCTTTTTTTATGGAAAAGTGTCGATTTTCAAAACTATAATCAAATTCCTTGGTTTTTATATGTAGATTTCTTACAATGAAATATAAGAGATATCATATTTTGTATAGAAGAGGTGTTAGTAGTGGCGAAAATATTAGTAGCAGGGAAAATTCCAGAAATCGGATTAGAATTATTGAAAAATCATGATGTAGAAATGTACAATAAAGAAGAATTAATTAGTGTAGAAGAGTTAGCAGAACGTGTAAAAGATAAAGATGCACTTTTAAGCTTACTTTCTACGAAGGTATCGAAAGAGGTTATTGACGCAGCACCAAACTTGAAAATTATCGCAAATTATGGTGCTGGTTACGATAATATTGATTACACATATGCAGGAGAAAAAGGAATTGCGGTAACGAATACACCGAAAGTATCAACTGAAGCGACAGCAGAATTAACATTTGCACTTCTTTTAGCAGCTGCACGTAGAATTCCTGAAGGTGATACGTTATGTCGTACAACTGGATTTAACGGATGGGCACCGTTATTCTTCTTGGGCCGCGAAGTACACGGTAAGACAATCGGAATTATTGGCCTTGGAGAAATCGGGAAGGCAGTTGCAAAGCGTGCGAGAGCATTTGGAATGAATGTTTTATATACAGGACCAAATCGAAAGCCTGAAGCTGAAAGTGAACTGGAAGCGACATACGTAACGTTGGAAGAATTATTACAAACAGCGGACTTTATTACAATTAACTGTGCTTATAATCCGAAATTACATCATATGATTGATGAAGAACAGTTTAAAATGATGAAGAAAACAGCATATATTATAAATGCTTCACGTGGACCAATTATGAATGAATCAGCACTTGCTCATGCACTAAAAACGAATGAAATTGAAGGTGCAGCTCTTGACGTATTTGAATTTGAACCGAAAATTACAGAAGAGCTAAAAGGATTAAAGAATGTAGTACTTGCTCCTCACGTGGGGAATGCAACATTCGAAACACGTGATGCAATGGCTGAAATGGCAGTAAGAAATATTTTAGCTGTATTAAATGGTGAAGAACCTGTAACACCTGTAAATCAAAAAGTATTAGTTACAAAATAAAAAAGAAACCTTCCGTATTTCGGAAGGTTTTTTTATTTTTCTTTATTCGCTTTTTTAGAAGGTCTTTGTCTAATAAATTGAGATAACATATACAAAATGTATAGTGGAATGGCAATGAATAAGAAAACAGAAATGTTGCCAAAACTTGTTTGGTACATTGTGATAATAATTCCAACTAAAAATAGTGTAATAATTATGCTATATCGTGGAATTGGTACATCTTTTAAACTTGGGATACGAACACGGCTCACCATTAAAAATGCGAACGTTACGAATACGGTAATGAGAACGATTTTTGGAATGGTATGTGAAAATAATGTTAAGAAAGCAACAAGCCCTCCTGCTGCAGTAATCGGAACTCCAGTGAAATATTTCATAGAAGTAGAAGACGGTGTTACATTAAATCGTGCTAAGCGATATGCTCCGAACAGAGGGAATAATCCCGCTATGTATAGTCCAATGATTCCATAGTTGGAAAAAGATGTGTAATACATTAAAACAGCAGGTGCTGCGCCAAATGTTACAACATCCGCGAGTGAATCAAGCTCTTTTCCCATTTGTGAATCAACGCGTAATAAACGAGCGACACGACCATCAAGACTATCTAACATCATCCCGATCAGTACTAAAATAGCAGCTGATTTATAATATCCTAAAGATGCATAGCCGATTGACAAAAATCCGCTATATAAATTCCCGAGCGTAAATAAGTTTGGAATAGCTGCTCTATACAAAATCTGATCCCTTGCTTTCTGTTATAAATTCTTAATTAGTGTATGAAAGTTTACTTATTTTATCATACCATAAATTTCTTTCTCATACGAAAAAAATTCCCAATTTGTGAAAGATTGTATAGAAGAGAAATTTGAAAAATAAGTAAAAAAAGGAAGCAACTTTTGTAAAGTTGCTTCCTACACTATTCAAATTTCGTTGTCATCGTTCCGGTTTTATATCGATTGTTAGGATCAAATCTTAATAAATCTCCATAAATGAGTTTGTCGGATAATTTTAATTCTGTTTTTGCTTTTTCAATATAAGGCTGACATAGTGTTAAATCAGCTTCTTCACCTGTGCTTCTTTTATAGCACATATTTTTTGTATAAACATAATCTTCCGAAACAAAACTGCCGTCCCGCATTACCATAAGAGGGTCTTTTTCTTTCGTAAATAAGTCTGTTCCAAATTCTACGGATTGATTTGTTTTAATACCAAGTAAATGAAGTAACGTTGGTTTAATATCAATTTGACCAGATACTTTAGAGATGACTTTCCCTTCTTGGCCAGGCACATGAATAATGAGAGGGACGCGTTGTAATTGCATAGAATCAAACGGTGTAATAGCGTCTTTCCCAAGGAACTGAGCCATAGCTGCATTATGGTTTTCAGAAATGCCGTAATGATCACCATAAATGACAATAACGGAATTATCATATAGTCCTTCGTCTTTCAATTGTTTAATAAATAATTTAAGAGCTTCATCCGTGTAACGAACGGTTGGGAAGTAGCGATTTAAAACACCACTTTCGGAATTAAATTCATCAACATATTGATCTTCTGGATTTAGAAGAAATGGAAAATGGTTTGTTAACGTAATAAATTTTGTATAGAACGGTTGTGGTAAAGATTTTAACTTTGGAATAGATTGCTCAAAGAACTCTTTATCTTTTAATCCCCAACCGACAGACATTTGTTCCGTTCCTACGTAATCATTTAAATTAAAGTAACGATCATATCCAAGCGCAGGATACATTACGTCACGATTCCAAAACGTTTTATCGTTTGAATGGAAGACAGCAGAAGAATATCCGTATTTCTTTAATTGTTCTGGTGTGGCAGTGTATTCATTTGTTGCATGAGTAAAGAATACAGAACCACGGTCTAACGGATAAAGGGAATTTTCAACGATAAATTCAGCATCAGAAGTTTTACCTTGTCCCGTTTGATGATAGAAGTTATCGAAATAAAAACTATCTTTAATAAACTCATTTAAAAATGGAGTAATCTCTTTTCCATTTATTTTTTTATTAATAACAAAACTTTGTGTAGATTCCATTGAAATTAAAATTACATTTTTACCCTTTGCAGCTCCAAATAAGTTTTTATCAACTTGTTTATCTTTTGAGTCTGTATAGTTTTTAATTTCAGAGAACCCGTCTCCACTTGCAAATACACGCTCAGCTGAAGACTTAGATTGAAGTGTAATATCAAATAGATGATATGTGTATAACCCTAAATTTTTCACGACAGTTTGACGATCAAATGAGCGTGAGAACATTTGTGGTTTATATATAACTGAAACAACAATTTGTAGTGCTAATAATACTGTTACACCGCTAAAGAAAGTTCGCTTCTCAGAGCGAGAAAGGGGTGTTTTATCACCAAATGATGGGAATTTACGCAAAATAAACATTAAAATAATTGCGTCTGCAAATAAAAGTAATGTTTTATACGTAAAGAGTTCTTTTATACTCGTCCCTAAGTCAGCCATATTATTTGTTTGGAATAAAACAGGGAAAGTAACAAAATCGTTATAGAACCCGTAAAACATTGCATTTCCAAATAAAATAAATGACAGTATAAAACTAATTACAATAATAATTCGGTTTCGGTACTTAGATGCAAGTAAAGCGAAACCAAAAAATAAAAGTAACGAAGCTAGTGGGTTAATAAAAAGCATAAACTCTTCAAAGAAGTTATCAATTCTAATATCAAATGCTAGCTTGTACACAATATATGTTTTTATCCATAATAAAACGACTGCAACTAGTGCAAATCGCAGTTTTGGAAACAGATTTTGTAGCATAATATACTCCTCTCCTAAAAGCATGACGGTTCTTGTGAGCCGGTTTGATTAGCGCCTCATTTTATATATACGAACAGTCCTTTGTTATTATGTTTATTATACTATGAGTATCATTATACGAAAATAAAAGAGAGTTGTGGGCTTTTTTATAATAATTGAGTAGAAAAAGGGCAGTGGGAGACAATAAAACGGAGTTTCTATGTATGATAATTATCGTGCGCAAAAAGAATCGAGTAATAAAACGGAGGTTATAATGCGAAAATTATTATATTTTATAGTATGCAGTAGTGTTATACTTTTTGCTTCACCGAGTGTATCGGTAGCACAATATGATGCACCCCTTATGGAAGATGCCCTTTATTCTGTTTTATTTCCAAAAATAAATAAGGTAATTGAAAAACAATATGGGAGCTTGAAGCCTTATCAATGTCCTAAAATTATTAGTTTAAAAAAAGTGTATAGTGGTACATATTTATTTCAAGCGAGTATTGAAGTAACGAAGTATGAACAGGTTGGTGGGAAAATTGTTCCACCATTTGAGAAGGTAACGATTACATTTAATAACGAAGAGGGCGAATGGGAAGTGACAAAGGTTTCAGTAAAGCGCTTACCAAATGATACAAAATTAAACTGTAAAAAAACAATATAAAAAATTGTTTGACAAATAAAATGGTCCTTTGGTATTGTTAATAGCAACAATTAGATGTTTGAAAATTAAATAGACTTACCTCATCTACTCTCAAAGGTAGAGGCCGCGATAGGAAAGAGTAAGCTATGGGAGATTTAATGGGATCTGTGATCATAGGTTGAAAGGGACTATTGCCGAAATATAAGAATAACCATCTTATTCATATATTGGGACTGCATTGAATAAATGTAGTACTGTCATAAGATTTATTTTATGAAGAGCTATTTGGAGATGTTGATGCGGTTTCTTATTTTGAGGAGATAACAACTCGTTTATTTTTTCAATATATATTTTTCCTAATAAGAAACGCGTGTGAACATTGTTCCGCGCGTTTTTTGTCTATCTAAAAGCGTGCTGCAATGAATAGAAGATTGGGGTTATGAGTTTTAGAGGAAATAAGGGAGGAATTTAAATGTATTTACACGGCACAAGCCGAATCAATGGGCAAGGACACTTAGAAATTGGTGGGTGCGATACGACGCAACTAGCAAAACAATACGGAACACCACTTTATGTATACGATGAAGAGTCTATTCGAGGAAAGTGCCGCGCGTTTCATCGTGCTTTTAAAGAAAGTGGTTTCTCTTATCAAGTAGCATATGCAAGCAAGGCGTTCTTGTGCATGGAGATGTGCCGAGTAGCTCGTGAAGAGAATATGTCTTTAGATGTTGTTTCTGGAGGAGAATTATATACTGCGCTCCAAGCTGGTTTTCCGGCATCGCGTATTCATTTTCACGGAAATAATAAAACAGAAGAAGAAATGATTATGGCTCTTCAGGCGAATATCGGTTGTTTTGTAGTAGATAATTTCTTAGAATTAGAAATCTTACATGATTTAGCAATGCAACATGGGAAATTTGTGAACATATTAATCCGTGTAACGCCTGGAGTAGAGGCACATACACACGAATATATAACAACAGGTCAAGAGGATTCGAAATTTGGATTTGGTGTTTCAAATGGTCAAGCGATGCAAGCAATTGAGCTTGCCTTGCAAAAATCAAATTATAATGTGCTAGGAATTCACTCGCACATCGGATCACAAATATTTGAAACGGCTGGATTTGTTCGAGCAATTGAAGTACTCCGCCAATTTTTAGAAGAAGTGAGAGAGCGAACACATTATGTGATGAAAGTATTAAATGTGGGCGGAGGTTTCGGTATACGTTATACGGATTCAGATACACCGTTAACACTTGAAACGTATGTGCACGCTGTAACAAGTACGATAAGAGAACAATTTACATTATGTGAATATCCGCTTCCAGAAATATGGATTGAACCAGGTCGTAGTATCGTAGGTGATGCTGGAACAACACTTTATACAGTCGGAGCGGTGAAAGAGATTCCTGGCATTCGGAAATATGTTTCAGTCGATGGTGGAATGACAGATAATTTAAGACCAGCTCTATACGGAGCCCGTTATGAGGCGATGTTGGCGAATCGAGGGAATGATGAGAATGAGGAACTCGTTTCGATTGCTGGGAAATGCTGTGAAAGTGGAGATATGCTGATTTGGGATATTAACTTACCGCAAGTTGCTTCTTCTGATTTACTAGCAATTTCTTGTACGGGGGCATATGGGTACTCGATGGCGAATAATTATAATCGTATTCGTAGACCAGCTGTCGTCTTTGCAAAAGGCGGGACGTCACAAATTGTCGTAGAACGTGAAACATATGAAAATATTATTGGGAACGATCGCATACGTATTAAAGAGCTGGTGTGAATGAGAAAGAAGGAGTTGTCTAGTAAAGGCAACTCCTTTTAAAAAAGAAAAATAATTAAATATATCGGAAAACTAGGATTGAAAAAAATCAGAATTGTGATAAAATACAAATACAAAGCTTATCAAGAGAAGCTGAGGGAACTGGCCCTACGAAGCTCGGCAACCTGCTTATAGAAAGCAAGGTGCTAAATCCAGCAAAATGGAATCCATTTTGAAAGATAAGGTAAAATATATTACCGAACAGTCTTTTCGAAATGGGAAAGATTTTTTTTATGAATAAAAAGGGGGGCTGTTTGCGTGAGCGTACGGGAGCATTTTGATGAAGTATCTGAGAAAATTCAAGCGATGCTTGCTGATATGAAATATGGTTCCATTACAATTGTTGTGCAAGATGGAAAAGTGATTCAATTAGAAAAAAGTGAAAAGGTTCGTTTAAAGTAAAAAGCGCTGACTAGAAAAACTAGAGGCGGTTTTAATCTATTTTTAATAGGTTAAAGCCGTCTTTTTGCTTTTACAGGGGGAAAAAACATGTTGACGTACGAAACGTGGAAAGAAAATAGTGTTTCATTTTCTGAAGAAGATGAAACGAAAGGCGCGCTATCAGTATTAAGTTGGGCTTATAACGAATATAAAGATGAAATTGTATATGCATGTAGCTTTGGGGTGGAGGGAATGGTTTTATTGCATCTTATAAACCAAGTAAATCCATCTGCTAAAGTTGTATTTTTGGATACAAATGTTCATTTTCAAGAAACGTACGAATTAATTAAGAAGGTACGCGAGAGATTTCCTTCATTAAATATTATAGAAAAACAGCCAGAACTTACACTCGATGAGCAAGCGAAGCTTCATGGAGAGAAGTTATGGGAAAGTAATCCGAATCTTTGCTGTAGTATTAGAAAAATTTTACCGTTAGAAAAATCATTAGCAGCGGAAAAAGCGTGGATATCAGGCTTAAGAAGGGAACAATCAGAAACGCGTAAGCATACACAGTTTATAAATCAAGATCATCGTTTTCAATCTATTAAAGTTTGTCCGCTCATTCATTGGACTTGGAAAGAAGTTTGGCGATATGTATATAAACATAGTTTGCCGTATAACCCATTGCATGATGTTGGCTATCCGAGTATTGGGTGTGAGAAATGTACATTACCTGTAGGTGATGGTGGCAACTCAAGAGATGGAAGATGGGCTGGGAAAATGAAGACGGAATGTGGCCTTCACTTTCAATGAGATAGATTTTGAAATAAAGCTAAGAAGGGATATAAGAAGATGAGTACAACAAATGAATTAGTAAACCGCATTGATGAAACATATGAAATATCGAACATTGTAAAGGAAATCGAGATAGACAAAATTGCACTTAGTGATTTAGAACTTTTGGCGACAGGAGGATATAGCCCTCTTACAGGATTTTTAGGGAAGAGAGATTATGATTCAGTAGTAGAAACGCTTCGTTTAGCAAATGGTAGCGTATGGAGTATACCGATTACACTACCGGTAACAGAAGAAGTAGCCGAGAAACTGCAGGCTGGAGAGGAAGTAAAACTTGTCAACGCCGGAAATGTATATGGTGTTATTCAAATAGAAGATATTTTTGTACCAGATAAAGAAAAAGAAGCGTTACTTGTATATAAAACGACGGATGAAGCACATCCAGGGGTGAAAAAATTATATGAACGACCAAACGTTTACGTTGGAGGAGCTATTATTCTTACAAAACGCTTTGGAAATAATCCGTTTCCTTCTTATCATTTAGATCCAATTGAAACGAGAGAAGAATTTAAAAAACGCGGTTGGAAAACAGTAGTTGGATTTCAAACGAGAAACCCAGTACATCGTGCCCATGAGTATATTCAAAAATCTGCCCTTGAAATTGTAGATGGTCTCTTTTTAAATCCGCTCGTTGGGGAAACGAAGTCAGATGATATTCCTGCTGATGTAAGGATGGAAAGCTATGAAGTATTACTTCAAAACTATTATCCGAAAGATCGTGTCTTTTTAGGTGTATTTCCTGCAGCAATGCGTTACGCAGGACCAAGGGAAGCGATATTTCATGCACTAGTAAGAAAGAACTTTGGTTGTACCCACTTTATTGTAGGGCGTGATCATGCTGGGGTAGGGGACTATTACGGAACATATGAAGCGCAGGAAATCTTTACGAATTTTACAGTAGAAGAGTTAGGGATTACGCCGTTATTTTTTGAACATAGTTTTTACTGCACGAAATGTGAAGCAATGGCTTCAACGAAAACATGTCCGCATGGAAAAGAAGACCGTGTCATTTTATCGGGTACGAAAGTACGAGAAATGTTAAGGAATGGTGAGATTCCGCCAAGTACATTTAGTCGTAAAGAAGTAGTGGAAGTGCTAATTAAAGGTTTGAAAAAAGAAGTAGTAACAGAATAGGGAGAGAATGAGATGGATACGAATATTACTTGGCATACAGCTTCTGTTTCAAAAGATGAGAGAAGAGTGAAGAATGGGCATCACAGTTTTGTAGTTTGGTTTACTGGTTTATCAGCTTCGGGCAAATCTACAGTAGCGAATGCGGTTGCTCGTAAACTATTTGAAAAGAATATCGGAAATTATGTGCTAGATGGGGATAACATTCGGCACGGTTTAAATAAAGACTTAGGTTTTTCTGAAAGTGATCGTATGGAAAATATAAGACGTATTGGCGAAGTGGCGAAGCTATTTGTAGATCAAGGTACTGTTGTCCTTACAGCGTTTATTTCACCATTTCAAGTAGATCGAAAACAAGTTAGGGATTTATTAGCGGCAGATGAGTTTATAGAAGTGTTTGTAAAATGTCCAATTGAAGAGTGTGAAAAACGTGATCCAAAAGGGTTATACAAAAAAGCGAGACAAGGTGATATTAAAGAGTTTACTGGTGTTGATTCACCGTATGAGGAACCAAAACAAGCAGAATTAATTGTAGAAACGCACAAGTATTCTATTGAAGAATGTGCAGAGCAAATTGTGAAGTACTTGCAAGAGCGTAGTTTCATATAGGGGGATAAAAGATGAGTTATGAAAAAGTGTGGGCTAATAATGAAAAATTAAATCAAACAGAGAAAAAGAAATTAGAGAAAGACGGATTAGAAATCTTTAATGATATTCCTTACTATGCGGAGAATGGATTTGAATCTATTCCGAAAGAAGAGTGGGACGCTTTTAAATGGGCGGGATTGTATTTGCAAAGACCGAAAGAAGCGGGCTATTTTATGATGCGTGTCAACATTCCTTCTGGAATTATTACAAATGCGCAGGCAGAGGTGTTGGCTTCCATTGCTGAAGATTATGGGCGTGATGTGTTAGATATTACGACAAGACAGGCGATTCAGTTTCATTGGTTAGAAATTGGGCAAATTCCGGATATTTTTAAGAGGTTAGCTAGAGTTGGTTTATCTTCAGCAGGGGCATGCGGTGATATTACGCGTAATATTACAGGTAATCCACTTGCTGGAATTGATGCGAATGAACTATTTGATACAACATCGATTGTTAAAGAAATATACGATTACTTCCAACATAATGAAGAGTTTTCTAATCTACCACGTAAATTCAAAATGTCTATTAGTTCTAACATTTATAATTCAGCAAATGCAGAGATTAACTGTGTGGCGTTTACACCTGCTACGAAAGAAATAAATGGTGAGGAAAAGGTTGGGTTTCATATAAAAATAGGCGGAGGATTATCAGCTCGTCCGTACTTAGCAGAAGAATTAGATGTATTCGTTTTACCAGAAGAAGTGAAGGCAGTGTCGATTGCAATTGCTACTATATTCCGTGATTTTGGATATCGTGAAAAACGCCACTTAGCACGTTTGAAATTTCTTGTCGCTGACTGGGGCGCTGAGAAATTTAAAGAGAAACTAGTAGAATACACAGGCCCATTGCAAAGCAAAGGGGAAAGTGCTCTCAAAGGCTGGAATGCAGGATACTTTTATGGCGTTCAAGATCAAAAACAAGCAGGATTAAAGTATGTCGGCTTTAATGTACCAGTAGGGCGTTTACACGCAAAGGAAATGTTTGAGATTGCAAGAATTGCAAAGCAATATGGAAACGGGCAAATTCGAACTTGTAACTCACAAAACTTCATTATTCCGAATGTTCTGCCAGAAAATGTTGCAGGATTATTAAGTGAACCGTTGTTTGAAGCAATTTCAGCAAATCCGAAATCGTTTATCGGTCATGCGGTTTCATGTACTGGCATTGAGTATTGCAATCTTGCGTTAGTAGAAACGAAAGAAAGATTATGCAAAATCGCAGAGTACTTAGATACACAAATTGCACTCGATGTTCCAGTTCGAATTCATATGGTAGGATGCCCGAACTCATGTGGTCAACGTCAAATTGCTGATATTGGTTTGCAAGGGATAAAACTGAAAACGAAGGAAAAGGGAATCGTTGAGGCGTTTGAAATATATGTGGGCGGAACACTATTAGACGGAGGAGCATATAACGAAAAGTTAAAAGGGAAAATAGATGGAGAAGATTTGCCGGATGTTCTCGTGTCCTTTTTAAGTTATTTCCAAAAGAATAAATTACTAGCCGAAACGTTTTATGATTTCGTAGGACGTGTTGGAGTGGAAGAATTACAAATTGTACTAAATCGTGTATTAGAAGAAGTAATAGCATCTTAGGAGGGGCAATATGGACTTATATCGATTTGAAGCTGTATTAGTAAATAGTATTGTTCCAATTGTTGTCGTTGCTCAGAGTGAAGAACAGGCATTTAAGCTTGCGGAAATTGAGCTTGAAAAACATTTTTTACCGTTACCAGAAGTGAAAGAGATTTCTTTGTTTGAAAAAAAGAAGATTCGAAAAGGGGCGGCATTTGTTATTCATGAGTAGAGAACATGTAATACGAAATAATAGTAACTTCCATTCGTGATGAAGAGTGGAAGTTTCATTTTATAGTAGAAATGAGGAGAGATTATGGGGAAGGTTTATATCGTCGGGGCGGGTCCTGGTGATCCGGATTTAATTACTGTTAAAGGGTTGAGATGCATCGAGAAGGCTGATGTTATATTGTACGACCGTCTCGTAAATAAAGAATTGCTTTCTCATGCAAAGCCTGAAGCGGATTTAATTTATTGCGGGAAACTCCCAAATTATCACACGATGAAGCAAGAGACAATTAACACATTTCTTATTAAATATGCGAAAAAAGGAAAAGTTGTAACGAGACTTAAGGGCGGAGATCCATTTGTATTTGGAAGAGGTGGAGAAGAAGCTGAAGCGTTAGCGAAGCAAAGTATCCCATTTGAAATTATTCCTGGTATTTCAGCTGGTATAGCTGCTCCTGCTTATGCTGGAATTCCAGTAACGCATCGCGATGCAAGTGCAAGTTTTGCTGTTGTGACAGGGCACCGGAAAGAAGGGGCTGAAGAGGAAGTGAAGTGGGAAAGTTTAGCGAAAGGTGTAGATACATTAGCGGTCTATATGGGGGTTAGTAATTTACCTTACATATGTGAACAACTAATAAAACATGGAAAAGATCAAAGTACACCTGCCGCTATCATTGAGTGGGGAACGACATCTATGCAACGTACTGTTACAGCGACGTTAGGAACAATTGTAGATGTTGCCAAAAAAGAACGAATTCAAAATCCAAGTATGATTGTTATTGGAGAAGTTGTTCGTTTTAGAGAAAAGATACATTGGTTTGAGAAACAAACGGAAAATGCATATCAAGTAAGCGGAGTATTGTAAAATGAAGGCTGTTATATATATATGTCATGGAAGCCGTTTGAAAGCAGCAAAAGAAGAAGCGGTTGCATTTATTACGTCATGTATGAACCGTGTAGAGGCAAATATTCAAGAAATTTGTTTTTTAGAGCTAGCGAATCCTTCTATTGAAGAAGGATTTCGTACATGTGTGAAGCGTGGTGCTACAGAGATTGTCGCTATTCCTGTTTTTTTATTAGCGGCAGGACATGTAAAGAAAGATATTCCGTTTGAATTACGAAAGTTAAACGAGGAATATCCGGATATCAAAATAGTGTATGGTAATCCATTTGGTGTATCAGAAGTGCTTGTAAAAGCGGTATATAACGGAAGTGGTATTAAAGACTATAAAGAAGAAGTAACCCTTTTGCTCGTTGCAAGAGGGAGTAGTGATCCGGAAACTTTACAAGACATAAAGTGGATTTCTTCTTTATTTCAAAAAGAAGAGAACATTAAAGAGGTGGAAGTTTGTTATTTAGCAGCCGCGGAGCCGAAGTTTGATGAGAGGTTGAAAGAAATTGTAGAACAAAAAGAACGGAACATTGTTGTGTTACCTTACTTGTTATTTACAGGCTTACTCATGAAACATGTTGAGAAAGAAGTGCGTCAATATGAGTCGGAAGAGATAAAAATAAGTCCCTATTTAGGAAAGAATGTAGCGTTTCGAGAGATGTTAATTCAGAAAACAGAGGAAATATTGAAGGGAGATCAATATGTATCCACTTACAGTGCGAGTTGATAAGAAACGTGTTGTTGTCATTGGTGGAGGGAAAGTAGCGGGGTTTAAAATTATTCCTTTACTAAAACAAGGTGCGGATATTGTTGTAGTAAGTACAGAATTAGATGCAAATTTAGTGAAACTTGTAGAAGAAAAGCAAATTCGTTGGTATCAAAGAGAGTATGAGAAAAGTGATATTAAAGATGCTTTTTTAGTAGTTGCAGCGACTAGTAATTCGGTACTAAATGAACAAATTGCTGAAGATGCCGCAGTGAATCAATTGGTAAATGTTATTACGAATCCGGAAAGTGGAAATGTTCATCTTCCGGCGGCAATTCATCGTGGATTGCTTAATGTAGCTGTTTCTACTGGAGGGGCAAGTCCGAAACTTGCAAAAAAAATTCGTGATGATATCGCAAATAAATATGATGAGAAGTATGAATCGTATCTTGATTTTTTATATGAAGTTAGACTAAAAGTGAAAGAATTACAAGTAGAGAAAAGGCAAAAAAATATATTGTTACAAGAAGTATTAAAGTCGATATATGTTCAAAGTGAACAAAAAAGAGAGCTTTTTTTACAAGAATTAGAGAGGGGAATTTATATAGGATAGTGAGCGAATTGTGCTTTACAAATATAAAAATATAATTTATAATCACAAGTAACTTCAAAAGATGAAATCGATGAGCAAGAAGAGTACGTATATTTGATGCGTTCAGAGAGCTGGGGTAAGGTGTGAGCCCGGTACGATAAAATATACAGAATGGGCTTGCGAGAGGTATGCTGAACATTGCAGTAGGCAACCCGGGTTCCGCCGTTAAAAGGATAGGGTATCGGAATTTTCCTGTACCTGAACAAGTGGGATTTATTGATCCAATTGAGGTGGTACCACGGTATTCTATTACATATATCGTCCTCTACATGCATATTTGCGTGTAGGGGACTTTTTTATTTTCTAAAGGAGGTGTGCGAGTATGAAATGAAAGTGTATAATTGATAAAAGTTATAATATTCAGAAAAGGAGAATTTATGATGAAAGAAACACAGCAATGGACGTCGAAAATTGGCTTTGTACTCGCAGCAGCCGGAGCCGCAGTAGGTCTTGGTGCAATATGGAAGTTTCCATATGTTGCAGGTAATGGTGGGGGAGGCGCATTCTTCCTTGTATTCTTACTATTAACTTTATTTATTGGTATGCCTCTTCTTTTAGCTGAATTTGTTATTGGCCGTAGTACTCAAAAAGAGGCCGTTACAGCTTATAAAGTATTAGTACCGAATAGCAAGTTATATCCTTGGATTGGTCGTATGGGGGTTGTTACTTGTTTTAGCGTACTATCTTTTTATAGTGTTGTAGGTGGATGGATTTTACTTTATTTATACTATAGTGTCACAGGTAGTTTCTGGAACGGAGTAGTCGATTATGGACAATTGTTTGCTGAAACAATTTCAAATCCAGTAAGTGCGATTGGGGCGCAATTCATCTTTATGCTTTGTACCATTTTTGTTGTTAGTAAAGGTGTGGAAAAAGGCATAGAAAAAGCAAGTAAGTACATGATGCCGTTATTATTCATTTTATTTATTGCTATCATTATTCGTGCGTTAACACTCGATGGTGCTATGGCTGGGGTAGAGTTCTTCTTAAAACCAGATTTTTCAAAGCTTACAGCAGATACGATTTTATATGCGATGGGACAATCTTTCTTCTCATTAACGGTAGGTGCCTCGGTAATGGTAACGTATAGTTCGTATTTAAAGAAAGAAGAGCATTTAGCTAAATCAGCAACATCTATTGTAAGTTTAACTGTATTTATTACAGTACTTGCAGGATTAGCGATTTTCCCAGCGATTTTCGCATTAGGAGTTAAACCGACAGAAGGACCAGGGCTACTGTTTATCGTTCTTCCTGCTGTCTTTGCAAAAATTCCATTTGGACAATTTTTCTTCATTATGTTTTTAGTTTTATTCTTCTTTGCGACTTTAACATCTGCGATTTCAATGCTTGAAATTGTAGTAGCATCTGTTGCGAAAGATAATGAGAAGAAGCGTCCGTCAGCTTCTTTATTAATTGGTATTCTTATTTTTGCAGTTGGTATTCCATCAGCGTTATCGTTTGGAATTATGAGTGATGTAAAAATATTTGGTAAGACATTCTTTGATTTCGTCGATTTTTCGGTAAGTAATGTATTACTGCCACTCGGAGTGCTAGCCATTTCGCTATTCGTACCAAATAAAATGAGTAAAGAGTTATTAATGAAAGAATTAGAAGTTACGGAAACGAAAGGGAAAACATTATTTAACATTTGGTTCTTCTTACTTCGTTATGTTATTCCGGTAACTGTAATTATCGTATTTTTAAATGCGATAGGCGTATTTAAAATGTTTGCATAATAAAAAGACGGAGATGTGGATTCTCCGTCTTTTTATTGTGTTGTAGAAGTATTTAATAAGCGATTATATGCTTTATAAGCTGTGACAACTGCGATAAATGATCCAATTAAAAATAACGCTGAGCCGCCGAATGTAAATAGCCGGCCAATGTATGTTTCTCTAGCTTCTTCTATTTCTTCTTGTAATTGTGTATTCATATTTATCACCCCGCAAAATATAGGCATTTAGTTGTAGTTTATGTAAAACGCCTAAAAAGTGTGAAGTAGTAAAAAAAACTCGGTATGCCCGAGTTTTTTATAATCCGATATAAGGAGACGGATCAACTGCGTTTGTCTTACCAACATTCCATTCCCCAAGGTGAAGTTCGAAGTGTAAATGTTGTCCGTATGATTGGCCAGTGTTCCCCATAAAGCCAAGTTGAGTGCCTTGTTTTACAGTTTGTCCATTAGATACAGAACGGCTACTCATATGTGCATATACAGTTGTATATGTTTTTCCGTTTATACGGTGAGATAAGTATACAACATTTCCGTAACTAGATGATAATTCTGAACGGATAACGACGCCATCTGCAGCGGCAATAATTGGCACTGTTCCTGAAGCTGCGATATCGATTCCTTTATGGTTATCTAAAGAACGTGTACCAAATCCTGAAGTTTTCGATCCAGCGGCAGGTTTAATAAATCCACCTTTGTTCGTATCTTGCGGTGTTGGTGCGGATTGTGTGCTTTCTTTAGCAGAAGCGGCGGCTTGTTTTTTTGCTTCCTCAGCCTTACGTGCCTCTTCAGCTTTACGCGCTTCTTCTGCACGTTTTTCTTCTTCAATTGCTTTTTGAACAGCTTGACGCTGGTTTTCTAAAATGCCTTTTGATTCTTCTAACCCTTCAATCTCTGAATCTACTTTTGCTACTTTCGTATGTAGATCGTTAATAAAAGTTTGTTGCTGTTGTTGATTACTTTGTAACTCTTGTTGTTTTTGTACTAATTTTTGCTCGGATTCTTTCAATTGTTGCTCTTTTTTCTCAACAGCTTCTTTTTCTGTTGTCACAGCATTCTGATCAATTGTTTGCTTTTTTACAATATCTGTATCGTTATTTAAAATTAAACTTACAGAATACATATTATCAACAAGATCGGCAATATTTGCAGAACTTGTTATTACTTCTGTAATGATACTCGTACGAGGCTTTTCTTGCATAGATTGTAGTCGTTGTTTAATAACTTCCTGCCGTGTATCTATGTTCGTTTGTAATTGCTCTATATGTTTCTTTTTTTCAGTAATAACTTGCTGTGTGTTGCTAATTTCTTTTTTTGTATCGTTTAATTCAGCTTCGTTTTTATTAATAGAAGTAGTTAATTCGTCGATTTTCTTTTGTAATTCCTGGATTTCTTTTTCTATTTGTTCTTTCTCAGCTGATTTATTTTGTAAGTCATTTTGTTTGCCTTCTAATTCGGATTGAATATTAGATAATTTATTCTCATTCGTTTCAGCGTATACGGGTGAAAGTAACGGGGAAACGAAAATCGTTCCAGCTGCTAAAACACTAAATGCTGCAAATTTCTTTTTCATGGTTGTCTTGCTCCTTTCCCTATGAATGTTATATATCATAAGAAGAAGAGTGTCTATCGTTGTAATCATAATGTAAAGAAAATTTTATAATTTTGCTAAGTTTTGTCGGAATTTAGTATCTTTTCGTAGTGTTTGTCATAAATTTAAAATTCTTGAATGTATAGAAAAAGATATCAATTTCTATATTTTTTTTAAAAAACATGGGAAATGATGGAGTTTTCCATAATGAAACAGTATTTTAAAAACCTATCAATCACTAGTAAGGAATCGATTTCATGTGAGGTTTTCTGACATGGAGTTTGTTTTTGTCAAGAAAATTATTTGCATTCGTGCAAACTTATTTTGTTGTCAGATTTTAAATTTTGATTTATGATTTTCAACAGGGACAAAATGTAGTGAATTGTCGAATAATATGTAATACTCTTAATTTCAAGTTTTATAGAGATAGAATGAGAGATAGAGTGACACATCGAAGAGGGGGTTACCACAAGTATGAAAAGAATAGGACTTGCATGGCAAATTTTAATAGGACTTGCGCTTGGTATTACAGTTGGGGCGATTTTCTTTGGCAATCAGGAAGTGGTGAAGTACTTACAACCAATTGGTGATATTTTCATCCGATTAATTAAGATGATTGTTGTACCGATTGTTGTAGCGAGTATTGTTGTTGGGGTTGCTGGTGTTGGCGATATTAAAAAGTTAGGTCGACTAGGCGGAAAAACAATTATTTACTTTGAAATTATTACAACACTTGCAATTGTTGTTGGTTTATTAATAGCAAACATTTTCCAACCTGGAAAAGGCGTTGATATGGATAAGTTAACAAAAACAGATATTTCTAAATATACACATACGACAGAGCAAGTACAAAGTCATTCGTTCGCGGATACGTTTGTAAATATTGTTCCGACGAACATTATGAAATCATTAGCTGAAGGTGATATGCTTGCTATTATCTTCTTCTCGGTATTATTTGGTTTAGGTGTAGCAGCAATTGGTGAGCGTGGTAAACCAGTTCTACAATTTTTCCAAGGTGTAGCAGATGCAATGTTTTATGTAACGAACCAAGTTATGAAGTTTGCACCATTTGGTGTATTCGCATTAATTGGTGTTACAGTTTCTACATTCGGATTAGCTTCATTAATTCCATTAGGGAAATTACTCATTGTAGTATACGGAGCAATGATCTTCTTCGTTGTAGTTGTATTAGGACTTACAGCGAAAATATTTGGAATAAACATTTTCCAATTCTTTAAGATTTTAAAAGACGAGCTGATCTTAGCGTATTCTACAGCAAGTTCAGAAACGGTTTTACCGAAAATTATGGAGAAAATGGAGAAATTCGGTTGTCCGAAAGCAATTACATCTTTCGTTATTCCAACAGGTTATTCATTTAACTTAGATGGATCAACTTTATATCAAGCAATTGCGGCAATTTTCTTAGCGCAAATGTACGGTATTGAATTATCCATTACACAACAAATTACGTTATTACTTGTATTAATGGTTACATCAAAAGGTATCGCGGGTGTACCGGGCGTATCATTCGTTGTATTATTAGCAACACTTGGTACAGTAGGTATTCCAGCTGAAGGTTTAGCGTTTATTGCAGGTATTGACCGTATTCTTGATATGGCTCGTACAGCGGTTAACGTTGTAGGTAACTCTTTAGCGGCTGTAGTTATGTCTAAGTGGGAAGGTCAATATGACGCTGAAAAAGGACAAGCCTATTTAAAAGAGATATCTGAAAAGGGTCAAGCAGCTTAATTATAATATGAACAAGCTCTCACATAATATGTGGGGGCTTTTCTATATATAGAAGAGGAGCGGACGTAATGAAACGTAAATATGGTGACGGTTCTTCGTGGAAGCGACTAATAGAGAAGGATTATAGGGTTAAGCAAGTAGAGGATGGAATGTTAGGAATACTGGACATAAAAAAAGTGAGAGAACCTAGTTATAAAGAATACAATGGTAAACAGCTTTGCATTGCAGGTGATGGGTATACATGGATGCAATATTTTATAAACGGGGAAAACTTTGCAATTACAGCTATGTTAGACAATCAAAAACAATTAGTACAATATTATATCGACGTGACGAAAGAATATAAAATAGACGAGCGTGGTTTACCTTATTTTGATGATTTATATTTAGATGTAGTATTGTTACCGAACGGTGAGATCTATGTACTGGATGAAGACGAGTTAGAGGATGCCTATAAAATTGGTGATGTTACAAAAGAAGAATATGAGTTAGCATGGAATACAACAAAATGGATTATCGCGACGATAAAAAATAGAAAATTTTATTGGATCTCAATATTGGATAAAGAAATCGAAAAGTTAAAATGATTGGTTTATTCATATTTTTGTATAATTACCAAAAAAATCTATACAAAAAATAATTGACTTTTGTTTTGTAAGCGAGTAAAGTTAGGAAAGAAATTATTATTAAAAAATAAATATGAAACCTTCTTATAAAGAGAGGCGGAGGGACTGGCCCTACGATGCCTCGGCAGCGGACTCGATTTCAGAGTGCTGTGCCAAATCCAGCAAGCATGTGCTTGAAAGATGAGAAGAGTGTTTCTTATAGATGTATAAGACCTCTTCTCATCGGAAGAGGTCTTTTGTTGTTCATTAGAAAAGGTTGAAAACTAGGGAGAGATGATACTTTGAAAGAAACGAGAGGAAATGGTTTAGCGTTATTACCACTTGGAATATTTTTGGCGCTATTTATTGGTTCTGGAATTATTACAGGTGATTTCTATAAATTGCCGATACTTGTAGCAATTTCAATTGCCGTAGGAATTGCTTTAGTGATGAATCGTAAGGAAAGCTTTAATGTGAAAGTAGAACGATTTGCTAAAGGTGCAGGAAACCCTGATATTATGATTATGGTATTAATTTTTGTACTTGCAGGGGCGTTTTCTGAAACAGCAAAAGGAATGGGCGGAGTTGATTCCACTGTTAACTTAGCGTTATCTATTTTGCCACCAGGATTTATCGTTGCTGGAATTTTTGTTATAGGGGCATTTATTTCATTAGCGATGGGAACTTCAATGGGAACAATTGCAGCACTAGCACCGATTGCTGTAGGTATTAGTGGGCAAACTGATATCTCAATAGCACTTGCGATGGCTACTGTTGTGGGCGGAGCGATGTTTGGTGATAATTTATCATTTATTTCAGATACGACAATTGCTGCTGTTCGTTCACAAGGAACAGAAATGAAAGATAAGTTTAAAACGAACTTTTTAATTGTATTACCAGCCGCTATTATTACAATTGTACTATTAGTAATAATTACTTTAGGAAGTGATACACAAGTTAAAGCCCATAGTTTTGACTGGATAAAGATTTTACCGTATGCAGGAGTACTTATTACAGCACTACTTGGCTGGAATGTACTTATTGTGTTAACTGGTGGAACAATATTATCAGGTGCTATCGGCCTTATAGATGGAAGTTACACGTTAGAGAGTTTCTTTAAAAGTGTAACGACTGGAATGGGCGGTATGATGGAGCTAGTACTACTTGCTATATTAATCGGTGGTATGGTTGAACTTATCCAATATAATGGTGGCATTCAATATTTAATGAATCTTTTAACACGTAATATTCGTTCGAAAAAAGGAGCAGAGTTTGGTATTGCTGGCTTAGTGAGTATGACGAATATGTGTACAGCAAATAATACAATTTCTATCATTTTTACAGGTCCGCTTGCGAAAAATATTGCGGATCAGTATGAAATTGATCCCCGTAAATCAGCGAGTGTACTGGATCTTTTCTCTTGCTGTGTACAGGGGTTAATCCCATATGGTGCTCAAATGTTAACAGCGGCAGGATTTGCTGCGTTATCTCCGGTCGAATTGTTACCATATGCATTTTATCCAATTTTAGTTGGAGTATGTGGAATCATTTCTATATTAATTGGTTTCCCGGGATTTTCTAAAGTGGCGGAAAAAAAAGAGTATCATAAAACTGCATAACATAAAGAGACATTTATTATTAGCAGTTGAAAACGCTCGGAGAACATTCTCTGAGCGTTTTTTATTATTTATAAATCCTTTTTCAAATAGTAGTGTTTATAATCTCTTCCTACGTTATCGAGGATACCATACTCTTTATAACCATATTTTTTATAGAAATCTAATGCTTGAAAGCTTAAAGTGTCAACTTTTATAAAATCACAATTTCTTTCTAAAGCGATTTTTTCTACTTCTAATAACAGTTTAGTTCCATACCCTAATGCACGTATATCTTCATCGATGATAAAAGAGTGAATCTCTAACCAATTCCAACAGACTTCACCTAATATTCCCCCGCATATTTTACCATTTTCATCCTTAAGAAATAAATGAATCTCTAAGTATCTGTCTCTTAAATCAGATGGAAAGTGCTTTAAATTATATTCATAAAGCTGATTGTTTATACAGTTTTTAGCGGCGGTATTGATTTCTTTCGTAATGTGTAAATTCATGATATATCCCCTTTAATTTAAATGTAGCCTTCTGATTTATTTTGACATAATTTTCTTAATAATATATTTAATGTAATTTAATAAACGTTTGTATGTATTACTAATTTTTTGGACGCGCAAGTTGAGATTTTCATCCGTTATTGAATAAGAATTTTTCTGTATCTATACGCATCGCATACATGTTCGTTTTGCAAAAGGCTGAATTCAACTCGGTCTTAAGTCTGAGTCGAAAACAGTTCTTAAGCTCGTTATGAAAAAATGAAAAAATAGTTAAGATAAGAGTATCAAATCGAAGGGAGGCAAGCACAAGATGAAACAATTTCTAGCGTTTATCGCAGCCGGTATTTTGGCTTTAATTGCTCTTGGTAGTCTTGCTGGTATTGTAGGATTCGCCATTGGAGCAGGAGTTGTGTACTGGAGCTATAAATCATTTGTGCGAGCTAAATCATTTTTTGGAAAGTTAGCTTGGGGTATTGTTGGTTTAATCGGTTTGTCCATTGCACTTTCTCATTCCCCAGCATTAATCGGTATCGCAGCATTAGTAGTTTTATACTACGGATACCGTGAGTGGAAAAAAGGAAAAAATGTAGTTGTTGATTCTGCTCCAGAAAGTGCTAAACCATATAGCAACTTTGAAGATGAGTGGAACAAGTTAATGAAAAACTAATATAAAATAAATCAAATTATAAAGTAGAAGAGAGGAAGATTATAATGAAACAATCTTTATTCGGACGTGTACGCGATGCAATTTTAGCTGATTTTCATAATGTGTTAGATGAGAAAGAAAGAAAAAATCCAATTGCTATGTTAAACCAATATTTACGCGATAGTGAGCGTGAAATAACAAAAATTGAGAAGTTAATTCAACGTCATAAAACATTAAAATCTAACTTCGCTCGTGAGCTTGAGCAAGCACGTTATTTCGTTAATAAAAGATCAAAGCAAGCTATCATCGCACAAGAAGCAGGCGAATTGCAATTGCATGAACGTGCATTAGAAGAAGTAGCGTATTATGAAGGGCAAGTAACTCGCTTAGAAGAAATGTATGCTGGTGTTGTAGAGCAAATTGATGAGTTAGAGCGTCGTCTTTCAGAAATGAAAAATAAATTAAAAGAAATGAACGCAAAGCGTATGGAATTAATGGCCCGTGAAAATATGGCGCATGCAAACCGCCGTATGAATACTGCTATGCATAAAATGGATGAAAATAACCCGTTCTTACGATTCGAAGAAATTGAAGATCACATTCGTGACATAGAGCTTCGTATAAATGAAGAGCATGAGCGTGATACATTTGATATGAAAATTGCAAAACTAGAGAGTGAAATGAAAGAGAAAAATGAAGTATCGTTAACGAAAGAAGTAACAAAATAATTGTAGTATATAATAAAACAGGCTTATGATATAGTGATAGGAGAAAAGGTGTTGGAAAGCAATGCCTTTTCTTCTATGTATATGTGACAAGGAGGGGGGAGCTGAAATGAAGAAGCAATTTTCAAAAACACAATTTATGGGGATGCTCCTCATCATATTTGGATTCGGTCTTTTTCTTGATATGATACTTGGACATTTTGAACCAGGTGGTCTAATATTTGCATTTATTATGATTATGTTTGGAAGACATTATCGAAAGAAGAACCGTTATGTAAGAGGGAATGTATTTTTATTTGTCGGTGGTATTGTCTTCTTATTCTTCTTATTTTCATCAGCGGCATTCGTACTTGTTGTGTTTGCTTGTTTAGCTTTAATTGGTTATCAACTTATTCAACAAGGACATCGGCAAAAAGCAATGAAAGTTGAAATTAAAGAAAAGGGATATATAAATGAAGAAAAACAAATATATCGTACAGAACCGTATATAAAAAATATGTTTGTAGGTAATGTACGAATGATGGATCATATTTATGAAATAGAGGATATTAACGTCCAATATGGTGCTTGTGACGTCGAGATTGATTTAACAACTGCTATGATTCCAGAGGGAGAAACGGTTATTGTGATTCGGGGCGTCATTGGTAATATTCGCTTATATGTACCATATGATATTGAATTGTCTTTAAATCATTCTGTTATTGTTGGGCGAGTGCTCCTGCCAGGACACGAAGAAACTGGATTTAACCGTAATGTTACGTTTAGAACAGAACAGTATAAAGAAGCCCCTCGTCGTATTAAAATTATTTCTTCGCTTGTCGTAGGCGATACGGAAGTGAGGAAAGTATAATGAAAAAACAAAGGAATATTTCGTGGATGTATATTCGTTATTCTATGTTGTCCTCTGTGAGTATCGCACTTATTTGTACAATTGTATATGTATGGAAAAGCGAGCAACAAGTTTATGATTTACTCTGGAAAGAATCCATTGCTTCTGTTCCAATTGGCTTGTTTATTATGAGTACGAGTCTTCTTATCGGAGGAATTGTAGGATATGCAATCGGTTATTATATAGAACAGCGTATACAAGGATTAAATACTTTTCTATTTGAAGTAGAGCGAGGGAATTTTCCGAGTGATGTTTCATTTACTGCGGACGATGAATTTCATGAAGTGGAACGAAAAGTAATTGGTCTTGCTCGGCGCTTAGAGGAGCAAGCTGGGCTATTTCAAAAAGTAACGAATGAACGAGCCCATTGGAATGAAGAGATGAGACAAGAAGCGATTTCTCAAGAAAGGCATCGATTAGCGAGAGAGCTACATGATTCTGTAAGTCAGCAGCTTTTTGCAATGTCGATGATGATGTCAGCCATTAATGAGCAAGCAGCTGAAATTCCAGATACGACGAAAAAACAGTTGCAGCTTGTTGAGAATATGGTTGTAAATGCACAATCAGAAATGAGAGCATTGCTCCTTCATTTACGCCCAGTGCAGTTAGAAGGTAAGAAACTAACAGAGGGTATAGAAGAATTATTAACAGAACTGTCTAGAAAGCAACATATGAAAATTGAATGGTTAATTGAACCGATTCAATTAAAAAAAGGTGTAGAGGATCATTTATTCCGTATTGTACAAGAGGCGTTGTCTAATACTTTACGGCATGCGAAGGCAAAGAAAACCGAAGTACGCCTTCGGAAAATTGATCAATATGCGATTTTGAAAATTATTGATGACGGTGTTGGGTTTAAAGTTGGTGTTAATAAGGCTGGTTCATATGGTTTAAGGTCAATGCAAGAGCGAGTTCATGAAATTGGTGGTACATTAAAAGTTCTTAGTTTTCCGAATAAAGGTACGCAAATAGAAGTGAAAGTACCTATTATGATTGAGAGAGGGGGAGAATCATGATAAAAGTATTACTAGTTGATGATCATGAAATGGTTCGAATGGGTGTATCAGCATATTTATCAACGCAGCCAGATATTGAAGTAGTTGGAGAAGCTGAAAATGGAAGAAAAGGTTCAGAGTTAGCTTTGCAATTAAGACCGGATATTATTTTAATGGACCTTGTTATGGATGAGATGGATGGGGTTGAAGCGACACGTGCTATTATTCAAGAATGGCCAGAAGCGAAAATTGTAGTTGTCACGAGCTTTTTAGATGATGAAAAGTTATATCCTGTTATTGAGGCGGGGGCGACAAGTTATTTATTAAAAACATCAAGAGCGAGTGATATTGCAGATGCTGTAAGAGCTACTTATGATGGGGAAACGGTATTAGAGCCGAAAGTTACTGGCAAAATGATGTCTCGTATGCGTCAGAAGAAAGAACAACCTTTGCATGAGGAGTTAACAGAAAGAGAGTCTGAAATTTTGTTATTAATTGCAGAGGGGAAAAGTAATCAAGAGATTGCAGATGAGTTGTTTATTGCCCTTAAAACAGTAAAGACACATGTGAGTAATATATTAAATAAGCTAAATGTAAGTGACCGGACACAGGCGGTTATTTATGCGTTTAGACACCAATTGACGAAATAAGAAGGAAGCTTTGACTATATATGGTCAAAGCTTTTTATTGACGGTTATTTATGTGAGCGTTATCATTAAGGTGTTAACAGTACATACAAAGGGGAGAGAGTGTATGTTAGTTCAAACGATATTTGGAATGGATGAAACGAAAAAATTAGGTAACTATGTGAATGCGTTGCAAGCACTTTGTGAACAATATGATATTGAAACAGATCGTATTGCAATTATTGAGGCGACAGAAGAATATTATTTATTTCTAGTGAAGCAAGAAGATTGCTATGATGTTGTAAAAGTAGAAACAGTGGATACGAATATTGATTACTATACGAAAGCTTATAAAGTAAGTAGCTTTAATCATACTTCTTATCAAATGTAAAAAACTCCCGAAATGGGAGTTTTTTTATGATACTTTCGATTCAGGTGAATGATCCGTTAATGGTACTGCTTTGGCGCCACTTAATTTTGCGATAGCAAAACCGATAATAGCCCCAACTAACGCTGGTACTAACCAGCCAATTCCTTCATTATATAATGGAATAAACTCAAAATAAGATGTGATAAATGAAACAGGAATATTCCCTTGTTTTAATCCGTCAAAAACGCTAACAACTGCTGTTCCGATTAAAGCACATACATAAACAGATCGATAGCCACCGAAATATTTATGAAGTAATGATAATAACACGAGTACAATTGCAACTGGATATACAACAAGTAAAATAGGAACAGAGATGGCGATAATTTTTGTTAAACCTAAGTTGGCAACTAATAATCCTAACAAGCAAATGACACTTGCTAACATTTTGTATGAAAATTTTGTCAATAATGTTGAGAAGTATTGACTGCACGCAGATACAAGTCCAACGCATGTTGTTAAGCAAGCAAGTGTAACGATAAGAGATAACAGAATTAGACCATATGGACCGAATAATTGTTGTACGATAACGGTAAGTAGCTGTCCTCCATTTTTTGCGTATCCGAGAGAGACACTAGTTGTACCGAGCCAGCCAAGTGCACCATATACAAGTACGAGACCAGTAGCGGCAATAAGTCCTGCTTTTGCTGTAGCGATGGCAATTGATTTACGATCACTCACACCTTTTGAGCGAATTGCATTTACAACGATAATCCCAAATGCAAGTGCTGAAATGGTATCCATCGTTAAGTATCCTTCCATAAAACCTTTGAAAATTGGAGAAGTTTGATACTCTTGCATGGCTGGTCCAGATTGCCCGAGGGGTGTAAATACACTCTTAACGAATAATAAAAAAATAGAGAGTAATAAAATAGGTGTTAATACACTTCCGATACGATCGACGAGCTTAGAAGGGTTTAAACTAAGCCAAAATACGATAGAAAAGAAGATGACTGTGTATAAAAATAGCACTAGGCTGCTAGAGCGAATAGTTTCTGGTAAGAAAGAACTAACCCCCATTTCATAAGCGACATTAGCAACACGTGGGATGCCCATAGATGGACCGATTGCAATGTATACAACTACCGTAAAGAATATTCCGAATAATGGGTGAACATGACTTGCAAGTTGTTGCATTCCATTTCCTGATAGAGAAATAGCGATAACAGTAAGTAGTGGTAAGCCGACTCCTGTTAGTAAAAAGCCAATCATTGCTGGCCAAAAGTTTTCACCAGCATTTTGTCCAAGCATTGGAGGGAAAATTAAATTTCCTGCCCCAAAAAATAAAGAAAATAGCATAAGGCCTGTGAAAAAAACATGTTTTTTTGATACAGTGTTCATTGTTTTTCCTCCTTTTTTGTAAATTCATTGTAAGAACACAAAAAAACTCGTCCCTAAAGAAAGGGACGAGTTATATTTACCCGCGATACCACCCTAATTTATACATGTAGAAATAAATCTATATGTATACGGCTTTGCAACGTACAACATGATACGTGTTCCTTGTAACGGGGGACATCCGGTAAGAACTTACTTTAGCATTCGGTTCTACTTCTCGGAGATGATTTTCGGTTAAGCACTGAACGTTGGCTTTCAGCAAATCGCCAACTCTCTGGGGAACAGTCCTATAACGTACTCGTTCTCGTCAATGAATTTTAATTCAAGTATTCTGACAGTATTTTCACATGTTTTTTTTAGAAAGTCAACATATTTTTTGGGAAATACACTTTCCTGTAGAAATATAGCTGAGAATATAAGGGTTAATACTATTTGTAAAAATGCTGTAAAACATTATAGAGAATTGTAAAGTTTATGGAGAAAATCGATATTTATAGGAGTAAGGAAGGAATTGTTTGAATTTGCAGAGAATAATACAACAATCCACTTGCTGGAAAGAACAAACCAAAAGAGGTGACTGAAATGCTTGCGATGGGAGTATTATTTGGCATTATTGCTATAATTGGTTTTATGTGGTTATATTATTCGCGTTCGTTTAAACAAGCAGAAGTTTTACTCTTTCAAAAAGGTAGTTTGTTGACAAATCAGTCTAGATATTTAGTATGTCCGAAGTGTGGAAGTGCACAGGCCAGGAGTGGAGGATATCAAGAGTGTTGTAAAATTAGATTATGAAGGAAGGAAGCCTCACATTACTTTGTGAGGCTTCCTTCCTTACAATTTTTTCGCGCTCCAAATGGTCCAACGATCTCTTTCGATGATAGGAGAGACGTTTTGTAATGCCGTTTGGATATGATGTAGAAGTTGAGAAAGTTCATTATCTGTTAGTTCATATAGAATGGATCGGCCTGTTCGAGGAGATAAATCTTGTAGCAAAGCCTCTACAGAATCATGTACTTTTCGTACTTCCCATTGTGTTTGTGTGGGGAACGCTTGAAGAGAATATTGTTGTAATTCTTGCTGAATAGTAGTGGTTTTTGGTCTTCTTTTCGCTTCTGTTTCAATGAGTTTTGGAAAGACAGAGAAAAAATATCCACGAAGGTGTTCAGGACTTCCTGGAATTGTACAATCTTCAATAGTTCGGTCTTGTAAAATAAGTATACCGTCTTTTTTTAATATGCGAGAAGCCTCTCGTATAAATGTGGGAATATCATGCGAATGATGAATGACTGCACGAGAAATGACAAGGTCGAATGTTTCATTAGGGAATGAGATATTATGTGCATCACCGTGAATGAATGAAATGTTTGGGAAGCCGTTACAATTTTCTTTTGCAGCTTGTAATATTTCTTTTGAAAAATCAAGCCCAACAACACTTTTGGCTCCCATAAGAGCAAGTTCTTTCGTGTAAATGCCACCACCACAACCTATATCAATTACTTGTTTATTTTGCACATCTACAATATTGTTTATTGTTTCCTGCCATGAAATATGTGCGTTACGACTTGCATACATATACTTATTATTTGCATCATGAAAATTAATGGACATTGTAAAATCCTCCCTTCATTGTATAGTATAGCTCATTCTATATAATGTAACGTTTTTGTTTTATGTATGAGGATTATAAGAATTTCTTATTGGAAAAGGAGAATCGATTTGAAAGGAAAATATTTAATGGTTTTATGTGTTATTTTACTCGCGTCGTGTGGTCAAGCAGAGCAAAAGAAAGAATCGAAACAAGTAGAGGAGACAGTGAATGAAGTGAAAGAACCATTACAAATAACTGTTATACAAAAAGGTACAGAAGAAAAAAAATTAAAGAAAATGGATGCGGAGTTGGTGGTGGATATTATAAACAAAGCGGAAAAACAAGAAGTAACGGGTAGTTTTGGTGAACCGGAATATGAAATACAAATTAGTAGTGATGGAAAAAAAGAAACATATTATGCATGGTTAAGAGGAGAAGATCGCCGAGGATGGATTCAATATAAGAAAGATATGTATATGCTTAACGAAAAAGATACGGAAAAGCTTTTGGCTATCTTTCCAAAGATTCCAGAACAAAAAGAAGATGAGATGCAGGTAGGTACTTTAACGGAAGTAACAAAAAAAGACATGCAGATTACTGCGTTTCATATTAAAGCAGGTGATCAAAAAATGAATTATACAGTACGTTATACGATTTCACAATCACTATATAATAAGTTAGCAAAGGAACAAGAATATTATTTGCAATTAATTTTCCCGGAAAAGGTCCAAAAATTAATTGGCGCAAAAGAGAGTGAAATAATTTTAGCTGAAAAAGTAAAGGAAGGGTATAAACAGTATGAGTTGAATGTTACTGTTCCGATAAAAGATGCTTCAGAATCACAATTAAAATCACTAGAAACTTATTATGATAATCACGATTTACAAATATTAAATAGTAAGAAAGAAAAAGTAGGAGCATTTCAAAACATTATTCAAATTGTTAAAGAGTATGGTGAAAAAATGAATTTACAAAGATAAAGTGAAATTTTAATCAGTGGGGGCATCCCCGCTGATTACTAGCACGACTCCTACCTAAATTCTTTGCTCGAGCCGAATTTTGAGGTGGGATTCTTACTGCCCGTAAATAGCGGGCAGTAAGAATCATAAAGTCTATATGGCCTTTCCTAGGAAATGATAATAGAGGGGAAAGATCCCCTCTATTATTTTGCTTTTGCAGATGGCTCATTCATTGATTTTCGTGTAATTAGAAAGGAAATCATAAGAGCAGAAAGAATAATAAGGGCTATAAATAAGTGATTTGGCAACCAATCTAATAATAATACGTAGCTGACGGTATAAAAAATAAGAGTTGAAGCTAAAAACGATAGAGCGCCTATCATAAGAGATTGTAATTTCATTTGTATTTACCTCCTTTTATTTTTATTTTTGGCTAAAAATGGATGGAATAAACATTATTTCTAACAATAGAAAAAAATATGTCATAATAGAGAAAAAGAATAAGTTTTGATGAGTGTATATGGCTCAATAAAGCGAGATAAAGGAGAGGAATATGAAAAATAATAAAAAAGGATTATGGGGAGTTATCGTTGCAATAGGGTTATTTTTACTATCTAAGTTAAAATGGGTATTTGCAATTTTTAAGTTAGCAAAATTTTCAACAGTATTTAGTATGTTTTTATCGCTTGGTGCATACGCAGTCATATATGGTTGGAAGTTTGGGGTAGCACTCGTATATTTATTGTTTGTACATGAGATGGGGCATTTATGGGCAGCGAGAAAGAAAGGGATACCAACATCGCCAGCAATCTTCATACCATTTATGGGAGCTCTTATTGGGATGAAAGAGATGCCGAAAAATGCAAAAGATGAAGCTTACATTGCATATATGGGACCTCTTTTCGGATTGCTTTCATTTTTACCCGCGATCCCACTGTATATAATCACGAAAGAGCCGTTTTGGGCGCTTATTATTTTACTTGGAAGTATGATTAATTTCTTTAACTTAATTCCAGTTTCTCCATTAGATGGTGGACGAATAATTTCAGTTGTAAGCACGAAAATTTGGGGAGCAGGGCTAGTTTTACTACTCGGCTATTCTATTTACTTCAAAAGTATTTTAGGAGGATTTATTTTTATTATCGGCTGTATGGAACTATATAGAGTAATAAAGAGAGATGAGCCGATTAAGGAATTAGGATATAAAATCGATGGAATGAAAGAATATGTTGCTAGGCTTGAAGAGGAATTAAAAGAAACTGGTGCGGTGCATCGAACGATTTATATGATTCACCATGAAATGAATGTATTAAGACAAAGAGAACGTGAAAAAGAATTAAAAACAGGAGAACTTCAAAAGATTGAAGTGCTAGAGTACCTTTTACCAAAATTTGAGCCACTTGATTATGTCCCATATGAAGATGAAAAAGAAATGCATACAATTCATATAAGAGAAGCATTTGAAATGTCAGAAAGAAAATTAAATGAATGGGAAACAGAAAAGGAACAACAAGAAAATTATTACAAAGTCGATACGAAAACGAAATGGACAGTATTTGCTTGTTATATCGGATTAATGGCTATACTCGGTTATACAGCTTATGAAGGTTATGTTGTTTTACAAGAGCATTTACCAAGGAGAAGTTTGTAGAAAAATAGTGTCGAAATGAAAAGGAGGATTTAAACAGGAATTACATTTCTACGAGAGAATGTTACAAGTGTAACAGTACATTGTAATATTCATAGTAGAAAAGGGGTTCTGTATATGAAGAAATTGTTAAGTGTATTGGTAACTATTACTGTGATGGCAATAGCGAGCTATAGTCTTATGAAATTACTATTATATTATGCGAATAAGTCTGCTGGAGTAAATACAGTAGCACAAATAGAAGAGGTGCAGGAGAAGAAGAAGACACTCGATTTTGTTCGTACGACACATGAAAGTTATAATAATTTCTTGAATTATGGCAAGGCAGAGAAATATACAGATGGGGATTGGAAACATTTTAAACAATGGTTTCAAGAGCAAGAAGCCTCTTTAAAAAATATACATAAAGAAATAAAAAATGAAAAAATAAAACGCGATGTGAATAGAAGTTATGAAATTGTAAAAAAAGGTGTGGAGCTTCAGAATATGGAGTATGTAATCTATGCTCATCGCGTATATCATGACTTGGATATACTTGTAAATAAATATAAAGGTGAGACGAATGTATGGGGGTATACCGAGTTTGGAGATGGGCAGAATATAAGAGTAATTGAACAAGCAATACAAACGAAGTAGTAGGCTAGCTAGAATTCTAGTTAGCTTTTTTTGAGCACTATTAATGATGGCTAATTAAAATTTACTTAATATGTGCATTGTTCATATATTTTTCATAAAAACACCATGTTAATAGTGATTAAAATCACAATATGTATTATACAATTCAGTTAAACTAAAAACAGTTAAGGAAATAGAGGAGTGGGATACAATGTTAAGTGCAAAAACAATTGAAATCGTAAAGTCAACAGTACCGTTATTACAAGAAAAAGGCGTTGAGATTACAACGAGATTTTATCAAATTTTATTTTCGGAACATCCGGAGTTATTGAATATTTTCAACCATACGAACCAGAAAAAAGGAAGACAACAACAAGCATTAGCAAATGCTGTTTATGCAGCTGCAATGTACATTGATAATTTAGAAGCTATTATTCCAGTTGTAAAACAAATTGGTCATAAGCATAGAAGTTTAGGTATTAAAGCAGAGCATTATCCAATAGTAGGTACATGCTTACTACGAGCGATTAAAGAGGTCGCAGGCGCACCTGATGAAGTTTTAAATGCATGGGGAGAAGCGTATGGCGTCATTGCTGATGCATTCATTAGCATTGAAGCGGGTATGTATGAAGAAGCTGCACATAAAGAAGGTGGATGGAAAGATTTCCGCAACTTTGTGATTGTTAAAAAAGTGAAGGAAAGCGACGTTATTACATCATTTTATTTAAAACCTGAAGATGGCGGGAAAGTTTCTTCATTCATCCCAGGACAATATGTAACGATTCAAATAAATATTAAAGGTGAGACATATACACATAATCGTCAATATAGCTTGTCTGATGCTCCAGGAAAAGAATATTATCGTATTAGTGTAAAGAAAGAAAAAGGTGTAGATACACCAGATGGTAAAGTATCTAATTACTTACATGATCATGTAGGGGAAGGGGATGTCTTACCAGTAAGTGCACCAGCGGGAGATTTCGTATTAAATATGGAGTCAACATTACCTGTTGTACTAATTAGTGGTGGAGTAGGTATTACACCGATGATGAGTATGTTAAATACGTTAATTGAACAAGAATCAAAGCGTAATGTATGGTTTGTTCATGCGGCGATAAATAGTAATACACATGCGATGAAAGAGCATGTTGAGACAGTAGAAAAAGAGTATGAACAAGTTAAAGCATATACTTGCTATTCTTCACCGACAGAGCAAGATGTGGAAATGAAGAATTTTGATCAAGAAGGATTCATTGAACGTGAATGGTTACAAACTATTATTCCAACGACTGAAGCAGAATTTTATTTTTGCGGTCCAGTACCATTTATGAAGCATATAAATGCTGCATTAATTGATTTGGGTGTTAAACAAGAGAACATTCATTATGAATTTTTCGGTCCCGCAGCAAGCTTACAATAGATTAATGTTGCCAAGCAAAAAAACGAGGTATTATTTTACCTCGTTTTTTGCTTGTTCTCTTAATAAGCGATTAACTGTTTCGCGGCGTACACCTATGAGCTGACCAATTTCAGTTTGTGTTAATATTTCATAGATAGGGATGTCACCTAAATATAAGGTGAACCACTCTTGTAAACGATGAAGGCGCTCTTTAGGAGAGACAGTTGTCAATTGATCGATACGCTGTTGCATCATTCTTAACTTCGATTGTAATTGTATAGCGATATTTTCATATGATGCAGGATTTGCCTGAAGTTTGTCGTACCATTCATTGCTAATTATAGGCTCGACTTCTGTTTTCATTAAAGCGATAGCTGTACCGTGATATTCCTTCGGTGAAATTAAAGAATGGTGAGGTATCGTTTCACCAGGAACGATAATATTAAATAAAAATGGTGTTCCGTCTTCTTCTAACCGAATCACTTTTAATAAACCTGTTTTTATAAAATATAATGGACCGTCCTCACCTTGACGGAATAATACATCTCCCTTATGTAGAATCAATGTTAGCCCCCCATTAAAACATTTCTATTTCTTATATTTTAGCGTATATGTATAAAGACAATATGCTTTTTAAACAGCAATTTCATTGACGAAATGTATGCTATTACAGTAGTATACTATTTAGTGTGTAATAGTACTAGCAATGAATACGCTGTAGGGGGTTTAGTATATTGTTAGATGCGATGAAGATGACGGATATGAGAATTCCGGCGAATGCTATCATTCATGTGGAAGAGATGATAGGTGGAGTCGTTTTATCCGTTGAAATAGACGGCCAAATTATTTATACGATGGCTTATGATGAAGAAACAGATAGTTATGCTGAATTATATGATCGAAACGATAAGAGGGCGTGCCAGGTACATGAAGACTTTATGGGATGGTCACTTCTTCACTAAAAAGATGTCAATATGACATCTTTTTTTATTGAATCGATAGATTGTACAAAGAAATGAAATATAAGGATAAAATTTGTAATAAATGATTTTGCATTGTTAGCGCTTTGTAACTGTAAGATAACTGTTTTTTCGCTATCATAAAGATAACAGTCATAGCTATAGGAGTGATCAACTTGAAGAAATTACATATTTCAAATTTTATGCTATTAAGTGTTTGTTTAGTTTTATTTGTTCTCCTAGGAGCCTTTTTATATTCATGTGTATAAGAAAAAACGCATTCTAGAAAGAACGCGTTATAAAAATGAAGTAATGATTAATCTAGTTCCAAGAATAATTAATGTGATACGTAATAAATTAATTACTGCATTACCGCTTAATTTTGTGTTAATATAAGCCCCGATTTTTCCGCCAATCCATGCACCAGGAATAAGAATTAATGCATAAGCCCAGCTGACATTTCCTAGAGAGATGTGAGTTAAAGAGCTTACAATTGCTGAGAGAAATACGATAAACATTGAAGTTGCTACAGCAATGTGTGCTGGGAACGCAAAAAGGAGCATCATCGCTGGCACAAGTAAGGCACCACCACCGATTCCAAATAATCCGGATATAAATCCAACTATAAAGGCAATAAAGATAGCGAGAAATGGTGGAAATTGATAGTCTACAGTATTTCCTTCGTTATCTGTAAAAGATCGCTTAATTACAGTCATATTTGATAGGGAAAGAGGTTTCAATTTGTCTCGTAGTATAAGAAGAATGGAGACGAATATAAGAAAAATCCCAAAGTATAAAGAAAATGTATCTTGGTTTAAAAATTTGTTTGCCCATGATCCGATAATACCACCAGGGCCACTCCCGATAAATAAAATAAGTCCACTTTTATAATCTACCCGTTTATGTTTCATATAAGTAAGGGTAGAAGCCAGCCCTGTAAAAACGACTGTTACCATAGAAGTTCCTACTGCGAGTTGTGGTGATAAACTGTGTAATCCAATTAATAACGGAACGATAATAATTCCGCCTCCAAGTCCGACTAGGCTCCCGACTGTCCCGGCGATTAATCCGATGAAAAGTAACATGATGTATTCCAAAATTGCCAACTCCTCTATATAACTTATCCATCAATCATTATACACGCTTTTTAATAAGAAATAGGCTTGTTCACAAAAAAGTCGTCTTCCTAGAAAAATAAGGAAGACGACTTTTGATTAAAAGATTAAGTGTAATAAGTAGTAAAATAATGCAGCTAAAGAAGCTGAAATAGGAAGTGTAATAACCCATGTAATTAACATGCGTTTTGCAGTTCCCCATTTTACACCTTTCACGCGATGTGAAGCACCAACCCCTAAAATAGAAGAAGAGATAACGTGCGTCGTACTAACCGGTAAGTGAATAAATGTTGCGCCGAAAATAACAAGTGATGATGATAAATCGGCAGCTACACCATTTACAGGACGAATTTTCATAATTTGTCCACCGACAGTTTTAATAATTTTCCAACCACCGACAGAAGTACCAAGACCCATTGCGATTGCACAAGATAATTGTACCCAGAAAGGGATATCGCCAGAAGTATGATAGTTATTGGCCATAAGAGCCATCGTAATGATTCCCATTGCTTTTTGTGCATCATTCGTACCGTGCGTATAAGCTTGTAATGCAGCGGTGAAAATCTGGAATATACGGAAGTTCTTGTTCGTTTTCGTTAAGTTAAAGTTTTTAAATACCACTTTAAAAATACTATATACGATGTAACCAATAACAAAAGCGATAATCGGTGAAATGATTAAAGCTTCAAGAATTTTTATAAACCCTTTATAGTTTAATGAGCTAATACCAGCAGCAGCAATTGCTGCACCAGCGATTGCGCCAATGATTGCATGCGAAGAACTACTTGGAATGCCATAGTACCAAGTGATCAAATTCCAGACTATTGCCGCAAGCAAAGCAGCTAAAATTACAAGAGAACCATTTTGCAAAGCAAACGGGTCAACAATATCTTTTGTAATCGTTTTTGCTACACCTGTAAATGTCATCGCACCTAAAAAGTTCATAATAGCTGCCATAACAATTGCATGTCTAGGCTTTAGAGCTTTCGTTGAAACAGCCGTTGCAATAGCGTTTGCTGTATCGTGAAATCCATTGATAAAGTCAAAAGCTAAAGCGCAAATGACTACTAAAACGGTCAGTATCAAGAGTGTATCCATGATCAAACTCCTTACGCGTTCTTCATAATGATTGTTTCTAATACGTTTGCAACGCTTTGACAGCTATCAGCTACTTCTTCAAGCTCTTCGTAAATCTCTTTAAATTGAATAATCTTAATCGGATCTTTCTCACGAGAGAATAAGTGCTTAATCGCATGACGGCGAATATCATCACATTGTGACTCGTAATCCTTAATCTTGATCGCATTTGTACGAATATCGACTAATTTCTTTTTAGAAAGTAGTTCAACAGAATTTGCAATCTCAATCGCACATTGATTAATTGCTTCAACGAATTTAATCATGTATTCATCAGCTTCTGTAATAGAATACATTTCGAATAGACTAGCACTGTGATCTAATCCGTCTAATACATCATCCATACTCATTGCAAGTTGTAGGATGTCTTCACGTTCAATAGGAGTAATAAACGCTTTGTTTAGCTCCATAATGATTTCGTGAATGAATGAGTCACCTTTTGACTCATACTCTTTCATGCGCATAGAAAACTCTTTTAAATCGCTAGCATTTTTAATTTTATACTCCACGAAAAACTGCGCGCCTTCTTTTAAATTTTCGGAAACGTTCATAAGCATTTCAGAAAATTTATCTTTTTTTGATTTAAAGACCATTATTGTTACCCCCACAAAAGTAATATATGTAAAATATATTGGCTAATCAATTCTAACAAAAAACTGTTGTTTTTTAAAACATTTTATCGAAAAGTTTACAAAAACTTAACATAACTCTCATTGTTGTATTAATAATATTAATACTCAACAATGAATATCTTACTTGTAGAATGTCCTTTTCTTGCAAAAAGTATGAATGTGAAAGAAAAGCTTTACACTATAGGAACGACTACGTTATTATAATATATTTAAAAGGAGGTATATTCTTCCTTTTAAAAAGAAGAGTGTAAACAAATGAAGGAAGTGAACCAATGAAATTGAAGAACACTCACTTAAAAAAACGCTTGAGTGGTTCAATAAGAGGAAGAAACTACGCAATTCATTAATTGTATTGGGAAGTTTACTTGCTACTCTATTTATTGTTGTAAATATAATAATTTCCATTCAAGATATATCTGAATTAAAACAAGCTGTTCCACAACCGACTTTAATTTATGATGCAAATAATGAAGTTGCGACTAAATTAGCTTCTTCTAAAACAGAAGGGGTCAAAAGGAAAGATATTCCTGATATTATGGTTCAAGCAATTGTTGCAGTAGAAGATAAGGAATTTTTTAGTCATCATGGTATTTACTATAGTGGAATTATAAGTGCTGTATTTAAGAACATTACAGCTGGAGAAGTTGTGGCAGGTGGTAGTACAATTACACAACAACTTGCGAAAAATGTATTTTTAACGCAAGACCGTACATTCTCTCGTAAAATAAAGGAATACTTTCTAACGAAAAAAATAGAACGTACTTATACGAAAGATGAAATTGTTGAAATGTATATGAATCAAATTTATTTTGGTGAAGGTGCTTGGGGGATAAAAAGAGCAGCTAAATCTTATTTTGATAAAGAAGTAAAAGACTTAACGATTTCAGAAGCTGCAACGATTGCAGGATTAATTAAAGCGCCATCTGCGTATTCGCCGTATAAAAACTTTAATAAATCAATTGAAAGACGTAATGTCGTATTAGGTTTAATGAAGGAGCAAGGATATATTTCTGAAGAACAATTTAACCAGGAGAAAGAATCAGGTCTTGTATTACGACGTGGTGTTGACGATAAATATAAGGGAAAATATTCTCAATACGTAGATTATATTGTTAGAGAAGCGATGGACAAGTATGAATTAACACAAAATGAAATTTTAGCAGGTGGCTATCGTATTTATACGGAACTTGACGCGAAAAAACAACAAGCGGTTGAAGATGTTGTGAATAATGATAGTTATTTTAAAGATAGTGGCTCAGATCAGCTTATGCAAACTGGAGTGGTCCTTATGAATCCAAAAACTGGCGGTGTTCCGGCTTTAGTTGGAGGCAGAGGTCCTTATCAATTTTTACAGTTTAATCATGCAACACAATTAAAAAGACAGCCAGGTTCAACGTTAAAGCCTCTTGCAGTGTATGTACCAGCGTTAGAACAAGGATATGAAGTATACGATGTCTTAAAAGATGAACCGTTTAATATTAAAGAATATGCACCACAAAATAGTGATCATACGTTCCACGGTAATGTGACGATGTATGAAGCGGTGGCAAAGTCATATAATGTTTCAGCAGTTTGGCTATTAGAGAAAATTGGATTAGATAAAGGATTGAAATCTTTAGAGCGGTTTGGTATTCCATTAGAGCCTGAAGACCATACGTATCCGATTGCTTTAGGAGGTATGCATGTAGGGACTTCACCATTTGTAATGGCTCAAGCGTATAGCGCACTTGCAAATGATGGTGTCCAAGTAGAAGCTCATGCCATTAGAGAAATCCAAAATGCTGAAGGGGAAACAATTGGAAAATGGTATAAGAAAGAAACTCGTGTGACGAACGAGAAAGTTGCCCAAAAGATGACATACTTATTAAAAGGTGTTATTGAAAGGGGAACAGGTGAAAAAGCGAAAGTTAATAATATCGATACCGCAGGCAAGACAGGGACTACCCAGCTTGTAAATGGACCAAGCACTGGTGCGAAGGATTCGTGGTTTGTTGGATACACACCGGATTTAGTAGGTGCGATTTGGGTAGGGTATGATAAAACGGATAGTGAGCATTATGTGCCAGGAGGCAGCCAAATTACAACGACAATGTTCCGGGATATTATGAAGAAAGCGAATGGAAATCCAACTCAAAAGGCATTTCAGCTATCACTAATACCTGAGGCGGATTATACAAAACAATTAAAAACGATTGAGGAAGAAAAACGAAGGAAAGAAGAAGAGAAAAAACGAAAAGAAGAGGAACAACAAAGAAAAGAACAGCAAAATGAATGGATAGATAAAGTGAAAGAGTGGATTCCATTTTGGTAAAAAAAGAGGCGAATAACGAGTTCGCCTCTTTTTTATGAGAAATGAGCGGTTTTATCTCGGTTCAAAATGTGGCAACAGAAAAGAAGTTAGGTGAGAATCGAGCTGCCTATAAAAATTTGATGGGTTTAACTTAATAATCCGTGGGGATGGGAAAAGCGCCACGGATTAAAGCTTCAGTTTATTTATTTAGCGTAACATTGGTCCTACCGAAGGATTGAGAATCATACGTGACGGTTATTATTCCTTTACTAATAGGTTCATATGGCAATTCCTCTTCGAAATTTCCAGTATTTTCATTATGGATAGAGAGTGTTATTTCATTAACGTCTTTATTTTTATATTGATCTTTAATCGTTTCAGCGATTTGAAGTAGGTTTTCATAACTAGAAGCTTCTGTAATAAGCATTCCTTTTATAACTTTTTTTTCATTTTGTGTGGAAGAGGAATGCGGGATGTTGTTTTGTTTTGTATACAGAAGTTCGTATGGAATTGTTTTTCTTTCTGCTTTTGAAACATTTGAATAGTTTAGAGTTAAAAGAAACCCTATACATAAAATTATGCATACCATAAGAACAAACCAAAAACGTGTCAGTGATATAATTCGCATTGTCATCCCTCTTTCATGTCTTTGTCTTCACTATTCATCATACAAAAAGAGGATTAAGCTAGAGTAAATTTGAAGTAAAGAAACGTAAAGAAGGAGCACTTATCCTCCAAAATAAGTGCTCCTTTTTATTAAAAGAAAGATTTAACATACAATCAAAATAATACAAATTACTATAAATCAAACATTCTTGGTCGTTCAAAAATAAAATGAAAACTAAAATTAGTAAATTCGGAAGACTGATAGTGTAGCTGTTGTGTCACCAGTGTTAGGGATGGAAATAGTATTTACTGTAGGTTGTACAGAGATTGTTGTACCAGCTGTTAAAGTAACAATTGTGGAGAAAGAAACCGCACTACCGATAACGTTAGTTGAAAAATTACGAGTAGGTGGTTGACCGTTGAATGAAATACCGAATCCAAATGGTGAAGAACCCGGGAAGGTTGTAGATGCTGAGAAACTAATATCGTATACTCCTGTTTCTAAAATAGTTAAAGTATCTGAAGTGTCATTAAAAATGAGATTATTTAGTTCGAAAACTTGATTAAATTGGATATTCGTTCCAGGTGATATAGTTTGTGGATTAGAATTTCCTATTGCTGCTATAGTTACAGGGAGTGGTGTGCCCGACGGTCCAGTAGCGCCAGCCGGTCCTTGAGGTCCAGTAGGTCCTATTGTTCCTCCACCAAGGCAACCTGATCCATATTGAACTAGGATAGCTTGAATTTCTGTAATGAGCTTAACTAGTTTATCGATAGTACAGCAATCGATTTTGAATAACTTAGCAATATACAATAAATAATTAAGCAAACTTTGTAGTTCAACGTACAATGCTCCGCATGAGAAAGGTGAGGACTTTAGGATAGTTAATAAGCAATAATAGAACTACCAATTTTTTCTTGTGCAGGTGATAAATCTAAGCAACTGAGGAATTTTTGAAGATTATTGAGGAGAGCAATTAGTTTATCGATGTTATCTTGAGAAGGGTTTTGAAATACAGCTTGAATACTTTGACCAAGAGCTTGAAGAAGTCTAGCATACTCTTTTAGTTCTGCCTTAGAGATATTAATATAACAGCAAGCTCTTACTTCGCAACAATCATTACCATAAAACACTTTCCCTTTATTTTTGTTGGACGTTTGTTCATTCCTTTCTTTCTTTTATAGAATAAATAGTCGTTACTATATAATAAAATGAAAACTAAACTGAATTCGTGAGGGACAAACTACTATTTCTAAAAAAATAAGAAGTTTACCTATCTTGTGAAAACAAAGAACAATTAAGAGATAGAGAAAGATTTATATGAGTTAAAAAAGAATAGGTTAGAATAAAAAAACTGCACGCAAATTGTTAGATATAATCTAACAATTTGCGTGCAGTTCGTGGAACAGCCCAACCTTTTTAATGATTAATTCTTTCATAGTTCGCTTTGGGTAAAATTGGAATAGAAATAGTGAAAGTTGTACCGTTTTGATTACTAGACATTTTTAATGTACCGTTATGATTTTGAATAATTTTCTTCGTTACTGACAAGCCCAGTCCTGTTCCTGAATCTTTTGTTGAGAAGAATGGATCAAAGATATATTCTTGAATAGCTGGAGGAACCCCAGTTCCGTTATCTGTGAAAGTAATCCGAACAAAGTTATCTAGGCGATAACTAGAGATTTGAATGGAAAGAGGTCTTTCGCCTCGAGCATCGATAGCATTTTGAAATAAATTTAAAAAAACTTGCACAAGTTCATGACGATCGATATTGACAAGTACACCATCTAATTCCGTAGAAAATTCATAGTCAATAGAAATGTTGTGTAAAAAAACTTCACTAGCAAGTAGTTGTTGAATATATTCGCGTAAAAACGTATTGATGGGAAAAGGTTCTCTAGTAAATTCACGCGTTTTTGAAATGGCTAAAAATTTTGTGATAATACTATTTGCACGATCTAGTTCAGGAATGAGTAGACTTTTAAACAATTCTTTATTGGATGGAGAAACGTTATCTTGTAGAAATTGCAAGTATCCACGTACCGTTGTAAGGGGATTTCGTACTTCATGAGCAATCCCAGCTGCGATTCGTCCTGCTAATGAAAATTTTTCTGCATCACGTTCTGTGTTTAAATAATGGAAGACACTAATAACTCTAAAAATCTCTCCGTTATAATCCCGAATAATTCGATTGTTTAAAATACCATAGTTTTTGTCTAACACTTCTTCATTATATATTTCTGTTCCTGTTCTTAATGTTTCAATCGCTTTAATTTGTTCTTCTGGCAAGTTTAGTAATTGTTGAATTGGCTTTCCAATTATATCATTTCGTACTACACCAAAATCATCTGCTGCAGCTTGATTACATAAAGTTATATTTCCTTTACTATCAACAAAGGTGACATGATGTGAAAAAGCATCAAAAATATGAACAAAGTATGTTTCAAGTTGTTCAAATAAAAATAATGAATCGCAAGTAAGTTGAAAATCAGCCTTTTTATTCTCTTTTTGTATGTTTTGAATGGAATGAGTCGTTCTCGTTTTCTTTATTTGTAAACCAATATGTGGATTCTTGTATGTAAAATGATGTGGTAATTGATTCACAAGCTCTTCATATAACCGCACTTTATTTTCTAGTTCTTCTATTCGTTTTTCATGAGATACAATATCATCGTTTGGAAGCATAAATAAATAACCCCTCAATTTAAAAATTCTTCCATTTAGTATATCATATTTTTATACGGATACTCTTAAAGAAGGGGCTACTTAATGAAATTGATTAGCTGAAATGTCCGGGAAGTGAGTAGAATGGATAGAAGGTGAAGTTAAAAAGGGAGGGATATATTTGCTTTTCATTGGAGTGACAGGGTGGGGAGATCATGATTCTTTATATATAAATCCCTATGAAAATAGAAATAAATTGCGAACTTATAGTGAACATTTTCCCATTGTGGAAGTAGATAGTTCATTTTATGCGATACAACCTGCGCGGAATTATACAAAATGGGCGATGGAAACGCCGAAAGATTTTTCTTTTATAGTAAAAGCCTATCAAGGAATGACAGGACATATGAAAGGGGAAATCCCTTTTTCTACGTTCGATGAGATGTTTGATGTGTATAAACAATCCATTCTTCCTTTAATAGAAACAAATAAATTAAAAATGATTTTATTTCAATATCCACCATGGTTTGATTGTAAAGTGAAAAATGTAGATTTACTTCGATACACGAAAGAAAAAATGGAAGATTTACCATGTGCAATAGAATTTCGAAATCAAACATGGTTTTATCCAGAAATGAGAGATAAGACGTTACAGTTTTTAGAAAAAGAAAACTGGATTCATACAATTTGCGATGAGCCTCAGGCTGGAATAGGATCAGTACCGCTTGTATTAGATGCAACAAACTCGGACATGGCGTTAATACGTTTTCATGGCCGAAATGTTCATGGTTGGCTGGATAAAGGAGAAAATTGGAGAGCGGTTCGCTGTTTATATCGTTATAATAGTAAAGAATTGGCGGAATGGGTAGAACGATTAGAGCGATTGAAAAAGAAGACGAAGGATATATTTGTATTGTTTAATAATAATTCGGGCGGAGATGCAGCGGATAATGCGAAACAGCTTATGAAAATGATGAACATTACATATGGTGAGCCGAAGCCTGAGCAATTAAATTTGTTTGAATGATGATAAACAAGAAAGGCACTGTACAAACAGGGGGAATGTACAGTGCCTTTCTATATGAAAAAGAGGGGTAACAATGTTACTGAGCGTTTGGTTGATTCATCAATTGTTGGCTTCATAATAGATGATAATGGTTATCATTATCATTGTCAATGGTTTTTCGGAAAATAAGTAAAAAACTTTTTATCCCGCTATTTGCGGCAGTAAGACCCCCACTGATTAAAGTTTCATTTTATATTTTAAATAGTAATAAAAAAAGAACAGCAATTACTGCTGTTCTTTTCCATTGATGATTTGTTGTAAATCAAAAGGAGTTATCGCTTGGATAAATTCCTTTGAGATAAGTGTTTGAACGAGAGTGCTTTCAGAAATTGTAGCACCTGTTTTCTTTTCATAAGATTTCTTTAATAAATCAAGTTTTTCAGCCGTTTCTTTCGGTAATTCAATTGTTAATGTATTCATAATTTCTCCCCCTTACTATTAGAGTACCACTACAGTATAGGAGAGACAAGACAAGAAAAGAGAATATGAAACATAAAAAAGGTTACCAAATTTACAAATGGTAACCTTTTTATGTATAAGAGTTATTAAGCAATACCGATATACTTTAAAGTTTTGGATGGAGTACTGTGATCAAAGAAGTGTTGTAAAAATGCAATATCAACACCTGATTTGTATGCACAATAGCCCCAAGTTTTTCGAAGTGTATGTGAGCTAATCCCTTCTAATCCAACTTCTTTTGCAGCTTTGTTTAAAATGTACCATGCATGTTGTCTCGTAATAGACTTTGTTCCTTTTTGAGACTTTAATAATGGTTCATTACGTTTCCAAGTTTTACGTTCTTTCATGTAGTCTTCGATTGCGTGCTGTAAGTCTTCATTTACAGCAAACCATTTATGTTTCTTTACTTTTTCATTGTAAAATAAAATGGAATGGCGAACATTTTCGTCTTCATCGATTACATCACTAACTTTTAATTGTAAGATTTCACTTACTTTTAAGCCAGAATTTACAGCTAATACGAATAATAAGCCATCACGTTTCGAAGATTGTAAAAGTATATTTTTGATAGTTTCTAATTGTTTTTCATTTTGAATAGGTTGTCCTGCTTGTTTCATTTCACGCACTCTCCTCTTTTATATGTGTAAAGGAAAGGATTAACTTGTTTCTTACTATAAAGGGAGAGTGTGAATTTCATGTGAACTCCTAGTGAAATTAAGACAAATTATTTGACTTCTTTTACTTTTTGTAAATTAAAATAAAATACAACGCTATTAGTGGTATTATACACGCCGTATTCAGCGTGATGGAGATCTAAAATGTTTTTCACAATGGATAACCCAAGGCCAGTACCCCCAGTATGACGGCTACGAGAAGCGTCTAAACGGTAGAAGCGATCCCAAATTTTTTCAAGGCTTTCTTCTGGAATAGGATTACCTGTGTTTTCAATTTTGATTTTCACTGTATCTTCCGTTTCTATAATAGAGACGTGTATTTTTTCACCATCTGGAGTATATCGAATTGCATTGCTAAGTAAGTTTACAACGACTTGCTCAATACGGCTACGATTTGCTTTAACAAATAGAGAAGAGTCAGCATGGATGTCCACTTGTAAATGTTTTTCCTCCATGCTAAATAATAATTTTGTATAGACTTGTTGAATTAATTCACCGATCGAGAATGTCGACATTTCTAGTTTGTACGTACCTGATTCTAGTTTTGCTAATTCTAACATTTCAACAATGAGCCTGTTCATATTATCTGTCTCTTCCAAAATAACATTTGTATAATATGTCGTATCTTTACTTACGCCATCTTGAATACCTTCAGCGAAGCTACGAATAACACTAAGTGGTGTTTTTAATTCATGAGATACACCAGAAATGAATTCTTTTCTCGTTTTTTCCAATTGACGTTCGCGTTCAATATCTTGTTGTAATTTTGTATTAGCAACATTTAATCGGTCGATTCGATCTTTTAAATTTACAGAGAGTGTATTAATACCACTTGATAACCCGCCAATTTCATCGTCTGCTGTAACAGGTAACTTCTCGCTAAAATCAAAGTTGGCCATTTTTTTTGTAACACGATTTATCTTAATTAATGGTTTAACAATGATTTTTGAGTAGTAGAAGGATAACAAAATAATAACGAGAAACACGATAATTAAGGCATAGACATAATAATCTTTTAAAACGAGCATTGCTTCATTCACAGGTTGTAAAGATGCTATCACAAAAGCGTACTCCTTAGTTTTTCCGTTTTCCATAATAGGCTTTACAAAGACACTGTTTTTTATATTTTCCCCACTATCTAAAATATACGTGTTTAATTGATTTGAATTAGAAGTACCTTGTCTAATAGTGCTTGCAAAATATTCAACAGCTTGTAATGTTTCAAAATCATTTGCAAGGCGAACCTCAGATTTGGAAGGGATATGTAATTTAGATATCACACCGGTAAAACTGATCTGAGACGTAGTTTTATATCGATTTGTGAGTCTATTTTTAGAGGGGTTACCACTAATTGTTTGAAAATCCGAATTGACATTTTCATTTCGCCATCGATTATAATTAGTCGTCAGTTCTAGTGGCGTTATTATATTATCTTGTAAAAATCCCTCTACGTGAATCATGCCCTCTTTTTTTAAGCCTAAATTTTCGAATTTATTATATTCTTCGGGTGTTAAAAGATTATTAAGTGGGATGGAATAGGTTTTATTGTTATTAGGGTTAATTACCTCAATGTAGTAATTGTTTTCACTTTTAATAATGCCGTTAGAATCTAAAAATTGCATTTCAGCATTCGTTTTATCGTGAAATTCTTGTTTTAGCTTTCTGATTTCCTCAAAACTTTTGTCGCTTTTTTCATAATTATCTACGAATTTTTCAAAAGCCGTTTGAACGGTTTTTACTTTTTTATTAATATAAAACTTCTCTAAAAATAGAGATTGTCCAAGGAAAAAAAGGAGAAATATGATTGTAAATAAAGTTGATGTTAATAAAAATAGTTTAAAGACGATGCTTCTGTTCTTCACTGTTTCACCTCGTATGAAAAATACTGTAATATAAATGATTTCTTAATTATAACAAAGGTTACAAAAAAGTAGAGGGGATAAATCTGTCTCTCTCTAAAGTAGTTTTTTATAGAAAGTCACATAAAGAGACGGTACAGTGACTATAGAAGTATTTTAGCATAAAAAAGAACTCGCCAGACGTATGACGAGTTCTTTAGTGTACTATTGCTGAATTGCTGCATCTAAAGCGATTTCAATCATTTCGTTAAATGTAGTTTGACGCTCTTCAGATGTAGTTTCTTCACCAGTGAAGATATGGTCGCTTACTGTTAATACAGATAATGCATTTACACCATATTTAGCTGCTAATGTGTAAAGAGCAGTCGTCTCCATCTCTACTGCTAATACACCGTAATCTCCAAGTTTTTTAACCATGTCCATGCTCTCACGATAAAATACATCTGCTGTTAATACGTTACCAACACGAACGTGTAATCCTTTTTCTGTTCCAGCATCGTAAGCTTTCTTTAAAAGATCAAAATTTGCAGCAGGAGCAAAATCAAAACCCGGGAATGTTAAGCGATTCATATTAGAATCTGTACAAGCCGTCATCGCAATAATAACGTCACGTACCTTAACATCTTTTTGAATTGCACCACATGTCCCAACACGAATTAAATTTTTCACTCCGTAGCTTTGAATTAATTCGTTTACATAAATAGAAATAGAAGGAACACCCATGCCTGTACCTTGAACAGATACACGCTTTCCTTTGTAAGTTCCAGTAAAACCTAACATACCACGCACGTTATTATAACAAGTAACATCCTCTAAAAATGTTTCAGCAATATATTTTGCACGTAATGGATCACCAGGTAATAGAATAGATTCAGCAATTTCGCCTTGTTTTGCTTCAATATGTACACTCATGAAAAATCCTCCTTATAATGTATTGATAGAAATCAATATCATTTGCATTATACACTACGACTCCTTTCAATTAAAATCTTTTTTATTTGTAATATGTGCAAAAGAGGAGGATTTCATAAATCATAATCTAGAATATATATTTAAGAGGTTTTGCATGGATAAAGACAATAAAAATGGTAGGTGATATTTTGAAAAATCTTGTCATTGGGCTTATTGCACTAGTACTTATTGTGGCAGGAGGATTTTACATAAAAAAATATCAAGAAACTGTAGAAACGACCGGAGATGTTCAAGAAGTGAAATGGGATGTGAAAAATAAAAAGGGAAATGAAAAAGCCGATATTTCGTTTCAATTGCTAAATAAAATGAATAATGAAGTTCGTGGTGTGAACGATCAAATTCGAGCAGTGATAGTGGATGGGAATTTGAAAAACATACAACAAACGAAGCCTATATTTGCTGGAAATGGATCGTATAAGCTATCTTCAGATGTAGCAAAAGGTGAAGGGTACACGATATTTTTGTATGAAAATGAAAACAAGTCCGTGGAATCATTTGCTAAGAAAGATTTTGGTGAAGAGAAAAAGGAGACAAACAAGGACAAGAATAAAAAGAAGCTACCTGTCGATACTGTACTTACAAAAAATATAGGAGAGCATCAAGTGTCTCTTTTATTTGGTGCATTACATCCGAATGAGGCAACGACATTAACATTTCAGTTTCAAGCGAAAAAGGGAGAAAAGCTGAAATTAAATTCAGGGAGAGGCGAAGTCAACGCGCTATATATCGTTGATGAAACGAGGGGACATTTTTTATATGCCATTCCTGTTGATACGGATGAGCAATTACAATATCGTATTACATTTCCAGAAGAAGGAACATATAAAATATGGGGGGATTTCTATATAAATGGTAAGAAGTATGAAAAGGAGTTTAGTATACAAGTGCAAAAACGAAAAAACAGCTAAGTACTTAGCTGTTTTTTCGTTTTCCTATTAATTTTGTTACAGAGAGCATTGTAATTGGTAAAGAATGATTCTTTCGAAATGCTAAATACTTTCCACTCCATGCAGGTTTGTATTTTTCTTTAAAATGTCGTAAACCGCTGAAGCTATATGTGTAACGAACGTTATTAAATATTGCAGCAGCAACTCGTTCAGACCAGAACGATTGCGTTGATAAACCGACATTTGAGAGTGGTGCCATACCAATATTAAAGGAATGGTATTCATTTTCTTTTGCCCAGTGGAATAAGTGGATAAAAATTGCATCCATAATTCCGCTAGGGGCATCTGGATAATAACGCATTAAATCAACAGATAATATGCCACTTTGATATACTGGCATAAAGGTTGTGAATGCAATGGTTTTTCCTTCTGCATCAGATAATGTAGCGATAGGGGCACGACTAATATACTCACGATCGAAGTACCCAAGTGAAAATCCTTTCTCTTTTTTTCCGCCGAGCCAAGCATCAGAAACTTTCTTTAATTCCTCGTATAATTCGTCTGAGAATGGTGGCTGATGAATAGAGAATGTATAACCTTCTCGTTCAAAACGGTTGAAAGTGGCTCGCATACCAGCACGTTTCTTTCCTGTTATTGTAAACGTATTTAAATCAACGACAGCCTCTTCACCAAGTTTAAAGAAGTTGTAGCCAAAATCGTGGTATAAGCTCATCCATTTGCTTTCAATTTGATAGAATACGCAAATATACCCAAATCGATCAGCTTCAGTTAAAAATTCTTGCAACACAGTGCGGTAGGAGGAGGGATCACCAATTGGATCACCTAGTACAACAAGACGTTTTCCAGTAATTGAAAAGAGAAGAAGTGCTTTTCCGTCACTACTGAAGAAGAACTGTTTATCTCCTAAAAAACCTAAATGACTAAGTACATTCCCGCCATGTTCATCTAAGAAGTTTTCTAACCTTTTATCATTAGCTGGTTGCCCGGGAAATTGACTACGGTAACGATTGGCAATTAGTGAGCCGATAAGTAAAAAAGTAGGAACGAAAAAGGCTGCTGCTAATGCACTTCGTTTAACTTGTGTAATATTTCGAACGACAAAATCAGGTTGGAACGCTTCTTTTGCACCCGCAAATAAAATACCTAAGTTTTTATATAAATATAGCGTAAGTAATAAGAAGATAAATACTTTTACGATATCAGAAAGTGAGACTTCCATTTTCTCGCGTATAAATCTTTTACGAAGCATATACAACACAGCAAGTACGATTAATAAAATAAAGGTTTCTTCAATGTCAATTCCTTTTAGGGTATTAAAGATTGCTGCTCCAATTAAAGAAACAATCGTCATATAGTAAGAACGCTTTGTTCCATAATATATGCCTCGCGAAAGAATCAGGAGGAGAATACCGAATGTTAATGATAAGCTAAAAGAAAATTGAATAAGGTGCTTTGGAGCTAAAATATGTAAGGCGTGAGCTCGATTTATACTAGTCGGTAAAATTGTTGATAGAATAACCATTAAGCCAGCGAATACTGTTAAAGCGGCGGATGCCCATGAACCTAATTTCCCTAAAAAATCACGTTGTAAAGTCCAAATTACACCAGTTGTTTCTAACGCAGGTGCAATAAATGGTTTATCTTCAATTTTTTTTATGGCAGCTCCTGTCATTTCAAAGGCTGCAAAAATGAGACCTAGGCAGAACGGTAAGATGTAATAGACAAGTCGGTATAATAACATAGCAGGTAGTAATACGCCTGTATCAACGCCGTATTGTCCTAGTCCAGTTAAGAAAACAAGGTCAAATGAACCAAGGCCACCAGGAACAAGACTTACGACACCAGCTAAAGCAGCAATTACGTAAACACCTAAAAACTTTTGAAATTCGATATCAATTCCAAACAATATTAAAATGACGTACATAACGATACCGGCAGATACCCACTCGACTAATGAAACTAATGAATATAAAACAGTTGGATTTTTCTCTTCTTCTTCTTCTTGTCCGTCTAGCTGTTTTGTTTTTCTATTTTTAATTTTAGAAAACCCAATATATATAGGAACGAAAAGAGCAAAGAAGATAAGAACAGGCCATAACCACGGTTTTTCGTGCAGAATAAAACTAGTGTCTAATATTCCAATAAGGCCGAGGAATGACAGAATGGCTAATCCGTTAATAAAAGCGGTTGTCATCCAAGCAATACTTTTAATAAGTTTTCCATTATCTTTTATATGCGGACGATATAGCATTGTACGTACACCGGCACCAACAAGACCACCAAAACCGATAAATCCATTTAAAGTGTTGGCAATCCATGAGATGCGGAAGATCTTTTGTACAGGTATATCTGCTTTTAAGTAACGAAGCATAACAAAGTCATAAAAGAACATTGTTGAAACGGCAAATGCACCGAGTGTAATCGCTAAAAATACCCCACCAGTTGGAATGTTTTTAATTGTTTCAATTGCTTCTAAAAAAGAAATGCCTGCTAATTCTTTTTTAGCTTGAAAGAAAACAATTGTTAAGACAACAAATGGGAAGATTATTTTCCCGATTTGTAAGAAACGTTTCCATGAAAACGACATAAATACAACTCTCCTTGTGTAAGAAAACTGAGACAATAATATTATTATGACAAACTTCAAGAAAAATAAAAAGGTAAATTCCTGTATAGGGAAGCTATTTTTTATATAGGTTATATTTAAAAGAATATTTCGTTTATTAGAAAATTGAGTTAAGATAAGGTGAAAGAAGGAAGAGAGGGGAAGTAGATGATTATAATAGGTTATGCAGGATATGAGTTAGAAAAAGCAAAACCGAATACATCAGAAGATTTTTTTAATAGATCTGAAGTAACATATATATTAAATAATCAAGAGAAAACCTTTTCTGTCTTATATGTTCGATATTTTGAAGAAATTTTACAAGAAATTATCCCTTTTGAAGGAAATCCAGTTTATAAAGTAGAAGAACAAGACGTATATTTACGAGATATTGTAGCGATCGCTTGTTTAGTGAAGGATAAAGAGCTACGCGCGCAGAAGCGCTTGTATCTCAATGAAGTAACAGAATTTCAACGATACTTTGATGAGGGAACAGTGGTGAAAGTACAAGAAATATTAGCTGAATTACATAAAAATAAAAGAGTAGAAATAGCGTAAAACGGCAAAGGAGAGAGAAGCCATGTCTAATTTGATGGTTGAAAATCAAACAGAACAAGTTTCTATATTTTTAGAAGATGTAATTTTCTTGATAACTAATTATGTAAATTATCATACGTTACCTTCTTTATTGGAGGAGACACCAACAGGAAACGAGCAATACTATAAAGGGATATTAGCATCAATAAGAAGACTTCTTGTTTTTTGTGAAGAAGGACTTGATGCATGTTTTGTTTTGTTGAATAGCCAACCATTTCGAAAGACCGCAGCTGAAACAGTTTTATATAAGATTTACCATCAAGTAATTGCAGAGTTTTTTTCGCCAAAGAATGATCATTGGTATGAAAATAGTCGTTCTGCTTATACAGGGAAAAATTCTATTGTTTTTCAGCAAATCCCCCCTGGATCTATAGAACGAATGATGAAGGATTTAGAAGGGAAATTTCAATTGATGCGTGAAGAACTAGAATATTATGAGACAGATTACCAAACAAAAATGTTGCACAAATATTAATTAAGGAAAAGAAGCTAAGGATACTTAGCTTCTTTTCCTTTTGTCCAGTTATATAAGGGATTTTAATTGAATATAGTTAAAGTGGATAGCATCAAGGAGGTGTGACATGAGTCAGCAAGGTGTATTTACAGATTACTTTCATGAAGTAGAAAGCTGGTGTGAAAGTGTTCTTCAAGTATTAGATAGCCGTGCAATGGAAGTGTATGATGTCCATATGCTTGCTTATAAAATTCAAACGTTATTAGAGCGTATGAAAGAGCATGAATACGACACAGATGCCGAGTTTATGTATGAAATAAGTGATGATGTAGAACATATTCAACACCATTTACAGGAAGTATTTATGCAAGAAGGAGAGGAATATGAACTATGTGAAAGAGGGGATAGCGAACGAGCTGTTCCGATTGGGGGGCATACCCTTCCGCCATTACCTTATCCATATAATGCGCTAGAACCGTACATTTCACGAGAAATTATGATGTTACACCATGATAAACACCATCGTAGTTACGTGGAAGGATTAAATAAAGCAGAGAAGATGATGGAAGAAGCAAGAAAAACGAATCAATTTGATTTAATTAAGCATTGGGAAAGAGAAGCGGCTTTTCATGGATCAGGTCATTACTTACACACGATATTTTGGAATAACATGAAAAAAGATGGTGGTGGAAGTCCGAGAGGGGCTTTTTCACAACAAATTGAGCAAGATTTCGGAAGTTTTTTACGTTTTCAAAAGCATTTCACGGAAGCCGCTTCTAAAGTGGAAGGTTCAGGATGGGCAATTCTTGTATGGGTACCCCGTTCAGGAAGGTTAGAAATTTTGCAAAGCACGCTTCATCAATTGTTTACACAGTGGGATACGATACCACTCCTTGTACTGGATGTATGGGAACATGCGTATTATTTACAATATCAAAATCGAAAAGATGAATATATTAAAAATTGGTGGAATGTTGTAAATTGGCCAGATGTAGAAAAGAGATTTGAAAGTGCGAAGCAAATTGAATGGACACCGTATTAGACGCATATCTCATGCGTCTTTTTTAGTGGAGGTGGAAGGAAGATTTCGTTCATATTTTAAAAGGCCAAGCATACACTTGTACAAAAAGTGCCAAAAGGACGTGGGGGGGAAATATGAGACGAATTTGTATAATAATTACGCTAATTATAATGTACGCAAGCGTTATGCCAATTCCTGCATATGCAAAAATGAACGGTGGTGTCAGTGCTCGTAACGCAGTCTTAATGGAACAACAATCCGGTCGTGTGCTATATGGGAAATTAGAACATGAGCCACAAAAAATTGCTAGTATAACAAAAATTATGACAGCATTGTTAGCTGCTGAATCAGGAAAAATGAAAGAATTAGTATCGGTTAGTAATGAAGCGGTACGAGTAGAAGGATCGGCAATTTATTTAAAACCTGGACAAAAAGTTAAGTTAGAAGATTTAGTTTACGGATTAATGCTTAGATCTGGTAATGATGCAGCACAAGTAATTGCTGAAAATGTGGGAGGGAGTATAGAAGGATTTGTATATTTAATGAATGAAAAGGCGAAAGAAATCGGAATGAAAGATACGCATTTCTCAAACCCGCATGGCTTGGATGGGGATGGATCGCATTATTCGTCGGCTTATGACATGGCATTATTAACGAAATATGCAATGGGGAACGAGACCTTTAAGAAAATTTTTGGAACAAAAACGTATAAATCAGATTCTTGGGATTATCCGTGGAAAAATAAACATAAGCTTGTGACATCTTATTATGAATTTGCAACAGGGGGAAAGACAGGTTTTACGAAGAAAGCAGGACGGACGCTTGTCACAACAGCTTCCAAAGATGGACTAGATTTAATTGTCGTAACTTTGAGTGCTTCTAGTGACTGGGATGATCATATGAATTTGTTTGATAAAGGCTTTGAACGCTATAAGCAAGCGAAAGTTTTAGGACAAGGCGCACTCGCTGAAATAAATGAAAAGAAATATGCCAATCATGTTTATACGAAAAATAGTTTTTCTGTACCTTTAACTGAAGAGGAAAGAAAGAGCGTGTTATTGAAAGTTGAGCTCGATAAAAGTGCAAAACTTACGGATGGAGTAAAGATTGGGAAGACAGAAATTTATGTAGGGAACGAGAAAGTTGGAGAACGAAATTTGTTTTACAGTAAACGAAAGTTAGTAGCTACAACGGGAATGTATTGGAATAACGTAAAAGAAATCTTCTCTTACATGATAGGTGTTGGGATAGATGGTTAATCTCGTATGGGCAGCGATGGCAGTTATAGGGATTGTGTATGCCATGATAAATGGAACGATGGAAGAAGTGACCAAAGCAGTGTTTGAAGGGTCAAAAGATGCTGTAACGATTTGTATTGGACTTATTAGTGTTTTAGTATTTTGGCTCGGTTTAATGAAAATTGCGGAGGAAGCTGGATTGTTAAAGAAGTTAGTATCACTTTTTATGCCGATAGTAAAAAGATTATTTCCAGAAATACCGAAGGATCACCCGTCAATGGGATTCATTTTATCAAATATGATGGCGAACTTTTTTGGGTTAGGTAATGCAGCAACACCTTTAGGTATTAAAGCAATGGAACAACTGAAAGAGTTAAATGGTGGAAAGGATTCAGCAAGTCGTTCTATGGTGACGTTTCTAGCATTAAATACTTCAGCGATTACATTAATTCCGACTACTGTCATTTCGATTCGAATGACTTATGAATCAGCATACCCTACTGAAATCGTTGGCGTAACATTTATAGCACAAGTGTTATCGATGATTGGAGCGATTTGGATTGACCGCTATTTTTACCGGAGAAGGAGTAGAAAGGGGCGGAAAAAATGAGTATTGTAAATACAATTTCATTATGGGTAATTCCTTGTGTAATTGGTTTTATCCTTTTGTATGGCACGATAAAGAAAGTTCCAACGTACGAATCGTTCGTTGAGGGCGGAAAAGAAGGGATTCAAATTGCGGTTTCCATTTTGCCGTTTATGGTTGGAATGCTTGTATCTATTTCTATTTTCCGGGCATCAGGTGCTTTAGATGCGATGATATCGGTAATGAAGCCGATGTTAGACTTTATTCATGTACCAGCCGAAATCGTTCCACTTGCACTTATACGTCCGATTTCGGGATCTGCTGGTTTAAGTATTACGACCGACTTAATCGCTACATATGGGCCAGACTCGTTTATTGGTAGGTTAGCTTCAACGATGCAAGGTAGCACAGATACGACTTTTTATATATTAACAGTATACTTTGGGGCTGTCGGTATTAGAAAAATGGGAGATGCATTAAAGGTAGGACTTTTTGCAGATTTAATCGGAATTATTTGTTCGATTGTGTTTGTTTCCCTATTGTTTCGGTAATGCTATTCATTTTTTGCGCTATTTCGCTTATAATACGTATACGACCACTATTAACGTGTAGTTTAATAGTGGTTTTTTTATGCGGTATTTTTGACAAAATGGTGAACTTTTATCGTGGACAACATGAAAAAGTGTAAATAATAATAAAGGGTGAAAACGTGATATAGCCTTTATACGTTTATTATCATTGCTATGTTGTTAAAGGTAGGCGAAGTAAATGGCATAAAGCTTAGGCGGTTGCCAAGTCTTTCTAATGTAAGGTAAGATAAATTTGAGGTGAAAAAAAGAAATGGAACGATTACAAAAAGTGATTGCGCAAGCAGGTATTGCATCGAGAAGAAAGGCTGAGGAATTAATTCAGCAAGGGAAAGTGAAAGTTAATGGGAAAATAGTGAAGGAGTTAGGAACAAAAGTAACTCCTCAAGATAAAGTGGAAGTAAATAACATCCCTCTTGAAAAAGAAGAACCTGTTTATTTTTTACTATATAAACCAACTGGTGTAATTTCAAGTGTATCAGATGATAAAGGAAGAAATGTTGTAACAGACTTTTTCCCTGAAATTAGACAACGTTTATTCCCAATCGGACGCTTAGATTATGATACGTCTGGCGTATTATTGATGACAAATGATGGTGAATTTGCAAATGTATTAATGCATCCGAGATATAAGGTTGAAAAAACGTATGTTGCGAAAATTAAAGGGCCATTAACAGGTGATAAAATTCGCATGTTAGAACGAGGTGTTGCATTAGAAGATGGGAAAACAGCACCAGCACAAGTGAAAATTATTTCTTGGGACAAGCGTAAAGAGATGGCGATTGTACAATTAACGATTCATGAAGGACGTAACCGTCAAGTACGCCGCATGTTTGAAGCGTTAGATTGTAAAGTAATGAAATTAAAACGTGAACGTTATGCCTTTTTAGAAGTGGGTAGCTTGCGTCCTGGTGATGCAAGAGAATTAACACCACATGAGGTGAAACAATTACGTGCATTGGCTTCTACAAAGCCGCGCTAATCGATAGTGTGAAACTTTCACCAGTGGAATGCTCCGCTGGTGATTTATTAAAAAATACATATATTCATCACTCGTCGAAGAGAGGGGAGACAATATGAAAAAAAATCGCTTATTATTTCGTGTTATTATTCTACTCATTTTATGCGGTGCTGTAGGATTTACACTTTATCAAGGATTTTTTGCTGATAAAGAGAAAATGCAAATTGGAAAAGAAGCACCTAACTTTGTTGTGACAGATTTAGAAGGAAAGAATATTGAATTAAAAGATTTAAAGGGAAAAGGTGTATTTTTAAATTTTTGGGGCACTTGGTGTAAACCGTGTGAAAAAGAAATGCCTTATATGAACGAATTATATCCAAAGTATAAAGAAAAAGGCGTTGAAATTATTGCGTTAGATGCAGATGAAACAGATATTGCTGTTAAGAACTTTGTGAAACAATATGATTTGAAATTCCCAGTTGCTATTGATAAAGGAACAAAAATCATAAGCACATATGGGGTAGGACCATTACCGACAAGCTTTTTGATTGATAAAGATGGAATAGTAGTCGAACAAATTATAGGTGAACAAACGAAAGAACAGTTAGAAGGATATTTAAAGAAAATTACTCCGTAATAAAGAAAGCCTTTACATATGAGGTGCATCCTTATAGTGCCTCTGATTTAAAAATTCTGAGTATTGCGGTAACTTGAGGTTAGAATATACAATAGTACATATAGATATAGGGGCGGTGAGAGTGTTGAAAGAAATTAAGTGTGAATGTGGACATGTTAATCCGATAGGAACCATTTTTTGTGAAGCATGTGGGAAACCATTTGAAAGTAATGAAAATATAAAATTATTGGATATGAGATATGAGGGGAGTGCTCGGAGATCTCTCACACATACAAAAACGATAGTCGATAAAATTTGGAGTTTTTTCTCTTCTGTAAAAGTAGGTGTATGGTTAATCGTAATAACTTTAGCTGCATCGGCAATAGGAACTATCTTTCCCCAAGAAATGTACATAACTCCAGGAATCGAACCAGCTGAATATTATAAGACCGAGTATGGATTTTTAGGACAATTATACTATCAATTAGGATTTAATAATTTATATGGATCATGGTGGTACATGATTTTAATTGCTTCCATTGGTATTTCACTTGTTATATGTAGTTTAGACCGTGTCATTCCTCTTTATAAAGCTTTAAAAAAACAAGGGGTGAAAAGACACCCAAGTTTTTTGAAAAGACAGAGAGTGCACGGGACTGGTACGCCGCATGAAGGTGACTTAGAACGAGTTCAAATTAATTTAAAGAAACGTAATTATAATGTGAAAGTGGAAGACGGTAACATTTTAGCTGAAAAGGGACGGTTTTCACGCTGGGGTCCATATGTGAATCATATTGGTCTCATTATCTTTTTATTCGGTGCAATGCTCCGTTTTTTACCGAGTATGTACGTAGACGAAGCCCTTTGGTTACGTGACGGTGAAACGAAAGAAATACCAGGAACGGATGGTCAATACTATTTAAAAAACGAGAAATTTATTAAGGAAGTTTATGATAAAAGTAAGGACAAGGAAGTTTTTGATGAAGCGATTGATCGTGTAGGCGATAAAATGATTGCGAAAAACTTCCAAACGAATGCTGTATTATATAAAGCGGTCGGCGAAAATATAGCAGGACAAAAACCGAAATTAGAAAAAGTAAAAGAAGCGGAAATTCGAGTGAATGAACCGCTGAAATTTGATCAATTTGCTGTATATCAAGTGGATTACAAAGAAAGTGAATTTAAAAGCATGTCATTCCATTTGCAAAACAAAGAAAATAATCAAAAGTGGGGACCGATTAAAGTAGATTTAACGAATCCTACAGAAAAATTTGATTTAGGAAATGGTTATTCTTTAGAACTATTAAGCTATTTTCCAGATTTTTATTTTGACGAGAATGGAAGACCAAATACGAAAACGAAATTACCAAACAACCCTGCATTTGTGTTTAAAATGTTTACGCCTGAAACACCAGATGGTGAAGTGAGTTTTGTCGGTATTCAGCAAAATATAGAACCAGATGGGAATAACAAATATAAAATGTCCTTTGCAGGTGTGGAAATGCAAAATGCAACAGCACTTACTGTAAGGAAAGATTTAACGCTTTGGATTCTCGGTATTGGAGGATTTATATTTATGGTTGGTGTGATGCAAGGGATGTATTGGAATCATCGCCGTATTTGGATACAACGCGTTAATGATGAATGGTGGATTGCAGGACATACGAATAAAAATTGGTTCGGTTTAAAGAAAGATATTGAAAGAGTACTAGAAGGTACAGCAATTCCGCAGCCAAGCGATAAAGTAGTGGATAAAAAAATTAGTTAAGGTGGGGAAACGATATGGTGCAAATAAGTAGTAACTTTCTCTTTACCGCATTTATTTTATATTTAATTGCAACTCTATTTTTCGGGGGAGCAATTAAAGAAAAAGGTCATAAATGGGCAAATATAGGAATAACGATTACAATTTTAGGGTTTATTGCACAAACAGTATATTTTGTTACAAGATGGATTGCATCAGGACATGCACCAGTTAGTAACTTTTTTGAATTCGGTACGTTTTTCGGCATGATGCTTGTTGGAGCATTTATTGTCATGTATTTTATGTACCGCGTAAGTATAATTGGACTCTTTGCATTACCAGTTGCGCTTTTATTAATTGCATATGCTAGTATGTTTCCGAGGGAAATATCTCCGCTTATTCCATCTTTAAAAAGTAATTGGTTACATATTCACGTGACGACTGCAGCAGCAGGACAAGCAATTTTAGCAATTAGTTTTATTACGGGCGTTATGTATTTATTGAAGAATGTAGATCAATCAACGAGAAGCAAACGTACATTTTGGTTAGAGACAGTAGTTTTCACACTTGTTTGTACAGTTGGGTTTATTGGAATAACAACGGTATTTTCTAGTATGAAATACGAAGCGAAGTTTCAATGGATTGATAAAAATGAACAACAAGTTGAAATGAAGTATAATCTCCCTGCTTTAGTTGGACCGCATGAAGGGAAGTTAATGACAGAAAATAAATTAGAGCCAACAGTTGAAGTTCCAGCGATTGTAAATGCGAAAAAATTAAATACTGTTATTTGGTCAGTGTTAGTGGGAACGCTACTTTATATTGTATTAAGACTTGTTTTACGTAAGCGAGTGTCAGCGGCACTTCAGCCGTTAGTAAAGAATACGAATAGTGATTTATTAGATGAAATCGGATATCGTTCTATTGCGATAGGATTCCCGGTGTTTACATTAGGAGCATTAATCTTTGCAATGATCTGGGCTCAAATCGCTTGGACGCGCTTTTGGGGTTGGGATCCAAAAGAAGTTTGGGCGCTTATTACTTGGCTCTTTTATGCTGCGGTATTACATTTACGTTTATCTAAAGGATGGCATGGAGAAAAATCCGCCTGGCTTGCAGTGATTGGTTTTGCAATCATTATGTTTAACTTTATTGTAGTAAACTTAATTATCGCGGGTTTACATTCATATGCATAGAGAAATAAAATAGGAAAGTGTATGTCACTTTCCTATTTTATTTTTGTCAAATTTTCTTCTTTTTTGAGAAAAACATGACAAAGTAGCGGTTGATTCTGTAAAATGATGTCGAGGACCAAATATACTGTTCAAAAAAAATACATAGTTTTGGAAAAAAAATGAACAAACTTTATTATTCTTGTGAAGCATAATATGGGAAGTGGAACGTTAAAAAATGCTTAATTAAACGAGGATAGGTGCAACATTATATTGTAGAAGGGTAGGTGTAAACCGTTGTGGTAAAAGTACGCAGCGGGTAGAAATGGAAAATGAATCAAGAATTTTAATTGTAGACGATGAGGATCGTATTCGTCGTTTATTAAAGATGTATTTAGAAAGAGAGCAATACACAATTGAAGAAGCGGATAATGGTGATACAGCTTTAGAAATGGCGTTACAAAATGATTATGATTTAATCCTACTGGATATTATGATGCCTGGTAAAGATGGTATCGAAGTGTGTAAAGGGATTCGTGAGAAGAAAGCGACGCCAATTATTATGCTGACAGCAAAAGGTGAAGAAGTAAATAGGGTACAAGGGTTTGAAGTTGGAACTGATGATTATATTGTAAAGCCGTTTAGCCCGCGTGAAGTAGTACTTCGTGTGAAAGCAGTATTACGCCGCGCTGTACCAACGACATTCTTTACACAAGATACAACGACGAAAGATGTTACTGTTTTCCCGCATTTAACAATTGATAATGATGCGCACCGCGTTACAGCGGATGGTAATGAAGTAAACTTAACACCGAAAGAATATGAATTACTATTATTCTTAGCGAAATCCCCGGATAAAGTTTTTGACCGTGAGCAATTGTTAAAAGAAGTATGGCAATATGAGTTCTTCGGAGATTTACGTACAGTTGATACGCATGTAAAGCGTTTACGTGAAAAGTTAAGTAAACAATCACCAGATGCAGCGAAAATGATTGTTACCGTTTGGGGCGTAGGTTACAAGTTTGAGGTTGTGAACGACTGATGCTTTGGAGAAGTGTAGTAGGGAAGTTATGGATGACCATATTACTTCTCGTTTCGTTTGTTCTTGGATTTGTTGCTATTTTACTTTCACAGTTTTTTAGAACGTATTATGTTGATATGAGTGAAGCTAGGCTTCAGAAAGTTGCAACAAGTGTCACGGAATTAATTGAAGAAGGTGCCGATGTAAAAACGATTGAGGATATTGCTTACAAATTTTCTGATCCACTTTCAAGGATTATCATTGTAGAAGACGGTAAGGAAATTTCTTCTTCGCCGAAACAAGAAGGATTAGTTACTCTTACAATAGATGATTTGAAAAATGATAAAGAATTAGCAGCTGTTTTTACAGATAAAAAGGATATTAAGAATAATATTAGAAAAGCTTCTAATAGTAGGAAGAATAAAAATACTGAAAATGATATTATGATCGTCGGGAAACCAGTACAGTCAAAAAATCAAAGTGCAGTGTTTGTATATGAATCATTGCAAGTTCCAATACAAGGTATGGAGAGAACGACTGATTTTATTTTCTTATCAGCCGGGATTGCGATTATTTTAACAACTTTCTTTGCATTTTTCTTATCTACTCGAATTACGGCACCGCTTCGTAAAATGCGTGAGGTTGCATTTGAGGTAGCGCGCGGGAAATTTGATACGAAAGCCCCTATGGTGTCGCAGGACGAAATTGGTGAGCTTGCAACTGCTTTAAATCAAATGGGGAAACAGTTGAAGTTTAATATGAATGCCCTGCAGCAAGAAAAAGAGCAGTTAGCTAGCATTTTGAGTAGTATGGCAGATGGTGTTGTTACGTTAAATCAAGAAGGTGAAGTCGTTGTTATCAACCCACCGGCAGAACACTTCTTACAAGTTTGGCAAGAAGAAAAAGAAGTAGAGTTAATTAAAAAACTGCCTTCTGAACTTGTTGAACTATTCCATCTCGTTGTAGAAAGTGAGCAACAACAAGTTGTTGAAATTAATTTGCAAAAAGGTAACTACGTAGTTCTTATGACACCGCTTTACAATCAAACAAAAATTCGTGGAGCTGTAGCAGTATTGCGAGATATGACGGAGGAGCGTCGTCTTGAGAAAATGCGTCAAGACTTTATTGCGAATGTATCACATGAGCTTCGTACACCGATGGTAATGCTTCAAGGATATAGTGAAGCAATTTTAGATGATATTGTGCAAACGAAAGAAGAAATTAATGAGTTTGTTCAAATTATTTATGATGAATCTGTTCGTTTAGGTAAACTTGTAAATGAGTTATTAGATTTAGCCCGTATGGAAAGTGGACATGTAGAGTTACATATAGGTGAAGTAGATATTCATCCATTTGTCGAAAAAATTGGCCGTAAATTCCAGGGGATTGCAAAGGATAAAGAAGTCCAATTAACAGTGGATTTCCAAAGTCCAATTGAACAATATCCGTTTGATGCAGACCGTATGGAACAGGTACTGACGAATTTAATTGATAATGCAATCCGTCATACAAATGCAGGTGGACATGTTACACTTGTAATTAATACGAAAAATAGTGGCCTTACTTTCGAAGTGCAAGATTCAGGTGCTGGTATTCCAGAAGAAGATATTCCGTTCTTGTTCGATCGATTCTATAAAGCTGATAAAGCGAGAACGCGAGGGAAAAAAGTTGGAACAGGACTCGGGCTTGCGATTGCTAAAAATATTGTTCAAGGTCATGACGGGAAAATTTCTGTATCAAGTGTCGTTGGAGAAGGAACTACATTCTCTGTATATTTACCAAATCGTATAATTTAGATATATATGTTTTTAAAAAGTTGATCATGAATAAAAGCTTTACTGTTTTTTTATTTTTTTGTAAGTGCAATTAAATAAAGAATGGTAGAGTTTTTTTCTTTAATAATCAGAATGAAAATAAAAAGAGAGGTGTCATAATGAAATGAAACTTTATACAAAAACAGGTGATAAAGGGGAAACGAGTGTCATAGGTGGCCGAGTGGATAAAGATCATATACGTGTAGAAGCTTATGGAACAATTGATGAGGCGAATTCTCATATCGGATATGCCATGTCTAAATTACAAGAGGAATGTTTTCGTAACATTTATAACGAACTTGAAAATATTCAACATGAACTATTTGATTGTGGAGGGGATTTAGCAATAGTAGAGAAGAAAATCCCTTATAAAGTAACGATAGAGATGGTCGAGTATTTAGAGAGACGAATTGATTCGTATACAGAAGAAGCGCCGCCTTTAGAGCGTTTTATTTTACCAGGCGGTAGCGAGATATCGGCTGCACTACACATTGCACGTACAGTTATAAGAAGAGCAGAACGTTGTATAGTGTCATTGCAAAAAGAAGGAGAAACCAATGAAATTGTTCTAAAGTATATAAATAGGTTATCTGATTATTTATTTGCGCTTGCTAGAGTAATAAATGCGCGTTTACAAGTGAAAGATGTGGAGTATAACCGTGGTGCACTTGTTTTTCGTAATAAAGAAGAGAAGGAAGTGGAGTAATCCACTTTCTTTTTTTTGTATACTTTTTTCTGTAATATCCCACAATAGAGAAGGTATGACGGTTATTAGAAAACGGAGGATGTATATGAAAGCGTTAAAATGTGGCGTGGTGATATTGAGTGTATTATTTTTATCTCAATTACATGTTTACGCTGAAGGGAATCAGTGGATATGGCCTGTTGATGGGCAGATAAGTGATTATTTTGGGACAAGACATGGGAAACACTATGGTATTGATATAGCTGCGCCTATTGGAACGCCTGTTGCAGCTATTCAAAATGGTAAGGTGACAAAGTCTTATTTTTCAAGTAGTTATGGAAATGTTGTGTTTATTAAACATGGAGAATATGAGGCTGTTTATGCGCATTTAAATAAGAGATATGTAGTTCAAGGTGATAACATTTCAAAAGGAGAGCTAATTGGAGAGGTAGGGAATACAGGAGAATCGCGAGGAGCGCATTTACATTTAGAAGTGCATCAAGGGAGATGGACGATGGAGAAAAGGAATGCGATGAATCCGTTGCTTGTTTTAAATGAACAAAAAAATCAAGTTGTGTCATCATCACTGTATATTGTACAAAAAGGTGATACTTTAGTTGGTATTGCCCGGAAATTTAGTATGACAGTTGAGGAAATTAAAGTGAGGAATGGATTGCGACAAGAGCAAATCTATCCGAACCAACAACTATACGTCAAGTAAAGGCAACGTCTCAAAAGCATAACTTTTGAATAAATTTATTTTTTTCTTATTTAAGATTGCGATAGTAAATGAAATTATATCGAACATAGCTCTTATTATATCGACATTTCGACAAGAAATGTCGACTAATAATAAAATGCGACAGTAAGAGCAACCTATTCCTAACGAAAAACCGTCCCAAAAGATCTTTTGGGACGGCTTCTTTTACCAAAAAATAAAGACACATATAAATCCAGTAATAGCTAAGTAGCTATATAAGTAAAAGACTTTTGTTCTTGTTTTTTCTTTTGTCCGAAATAGTACGATATTTGGTTCGATTAGACCAATTGTAAGACAAAGTAAACCAAGAAGCATAAAGCCAATTGAAAGAGAATACAGGGCGATTTGTGGTGCTTGAAATGGAATCATCCATTTTAATAAAAATGCAATAAGTGCAGTGTAACAAATGCAACCGATGTATTTATTCAATGGTGTATCAGAACGGAAACCAGGAAGTTTCTTGGAAAACGGACGGGAAACAACTTCCGTTTGTAAAGATGTATGTTCTTCAATTATTTTTTGAGCTTCTTTTCCTTTTTGGAAAAGGGATAAAATCCAGTTTCGCTCACCTTGGAAAATAAATTGAGAAGTTGTTAAATAGTGATCAACTTTTACCTTATTCCAACTCTTCCATGGATGACGCTCACACAATTTTAATTTACTTTCTGTTTTTTTATCATACTGATAAATACTTATGCCATCTTGGTCAAAAGTAGCGTAGTATGTCTCTCTTGAGAATGTGCCTAGATCAATTGGACAGTAGAAAAGTAATTCTTTTTTCAAATAAAAGTATTCTTTTCTTAAGTTCTTTTTCATTGCTTCTCGAATAGAGTGTCTTTTATCTTTCTTCATGACATTTCCTCCATAACTCAGAAAATGTTCTTATCTTAACAATTCAACATCTTATCACTTTTGACGACATATGACTAGGGGGATTCATAAGAGAAATACCGAATTATAAAAAATATGGGTTGTATTGTAAAATATAGTGATCGTTTCTTTAATTATATAAAATCAATAACTTATTTTTAGTAAGTTACACTTTTTTTGTTCACAATACGATCATGTTGTTGTATAATGAAGTGGAAAATAGAATATCGGTCTATCTTCGGGGCAGGGTGAAAATCCCGACCGGCGGTGATGAACATTTAATAATTTCGTTCTAAGCCCGCGAGCCGTTAAGGCAGGATTTGGTGTGATTCCAAAGCCGACAGTACAGTCTGGATGGGAGAAGATGGAGGTTCAAGCGTTCAAAAAAGATAAGTATTTGAACGTCTGTTTGATGTGCCTTAAAATTCTCCCTTTGTGTAAATCACAAAGGGTTTTTTCGTTCTATGAAAAAATAGGCATAGCAGAACCTTTCCACTTTCCATGAGAAGATCGATGGAAAAGGAGAGAGAAAGATGAAACAAAAAAACAGTGTAGTGCAGATGGTGAGTGTAGCGATGCTAAGTAGTATTGCGTATTTACTAATGATGTTGGATTTTCCATTCCCAGGGCTTCCGCCATTTTTAAAAATTGATTTTAGTGATGTGCCAGCTTTAATTGCGGCGATAATTTTTAGTCCAATTGCAGGTGTAATTGTAGAAGCGATAAAAAATATTTTGCATTACGGAATTCAAGGAAGTTTAACGGGAGTACCAGTAGGAGAAGTAGCAAACTTTATAGCGGGATGTTTATTTATTGGTCCAGCAGCATTCTTATTCCGAAAGTATCGCACAGTAAAAAGTTTAACGACAGGATTAATGCTAGGTACAATTACTATGACAGTTATTATGAGTGTGTTAAACTACTTTATTATTTTACCAGCGTACACTTGGTTTTTAAATTCACCAGCTATGTCTAGTGATATTATGCGACAAACTATTGTAACGGCAATATTACCGTTTAATGTAATTAAAGGAATTGTTGTAACAATTGTATTTGTAGCATTATTTTCACGCTTGAAAGTATGGGTATTTGCAAAAATGAAAAATGCTTAAAAATATTAAACCATTGGCAGCGTAACTGCTAATGGTTTTTTTGTTAGTGAGAATGAAAAAGAGTGCAAAAAATCCCCCTCATAAGTATGAGGGGGATTTTTTGAAGTTAATAAAAGACTATTCGAATTTTAAAGAGTCGCCATCAAATGATTCGTCAGCAACTTTAATTGAGTCAGTTGGACAACCTTCGAATGCATCCATCATATCTTCAATTAATACATCTGGAATTTCAACGATACCTTGGTTATCGTCTAATGTTACAAATGCAATGCCTTCATCATCATAGTCATAAATGTCTGGTGCAGCAGCACCACAAGCACCGCATGCAATACAAGTATCTTTGTCAACGATTGTATATTTTGCCATATTTTTTCCCTCCTGATAATATGTATGTGAAAAGTTCGCCAAAAAATTATAATCTTATTGTAAAACGGTTTTAAAAACTTTTCAACATAAAATTATAATGATAATGCTTATCAATTAGAGTGTCAACTTATTTTTGAATTATTTCATAAGATTTTCAAAATACTTAAATGTTATTTCGTTTGATACAATAGAATATATACAAGCATGTAGTGTGAATATGATAAGTTAAATGAATAGCAGTTAATGTGCAATCGTATTGAAAAAGGAATGAAGTTAGACTGAGAGGTGGAAGCGGTAATGCAGCTACAATATACTTTATTATATTGTTTAAAACAATTGAATGGTGAAAGAACCGTTTCTTCGATTTATTATTTATTAAAAGGAAAGAGATCGTCGCAAACATTACAAGATGGGAATATGTTTCAAATTTCTTTTTTGTTTGGGATTTATAAGTCATTAAATAGAGCTGATTATGATCAAGAAGTTGCAAAGTTGTTACAAACGGATTTAGTTCAAGGTATACATGATAATACATATGTGTTAACGACTGCTGGTAACTTGCAATTAAACAAATGGGAAGGTGACTTTGCCTTTCCGACATATTTAAATGGTTTACACTATGGTGAAATAGGTGAAACGTTTTGGAAGAGATTATCATTGATCGTTCAAACCATTTCGAATTTACAACAGGCGAATACGAAATTTATTCCAATTCAACAGGATACAGAAATAATGATGTGGGTGAAACGTTTTCTCACTGGAATACCGTATATGAGAAGTGAATTGGCTAAAAGATTATGGAAGGAAATGCATACTCTTTTACAAAAAAATAATCCAGTAGAGGCGACAATCGTAATATATCGGTTAACTGGGTATAAACGTATTGGGTGTACTTTACAACAATTAGCGGAAATTACGAAACAAGATATATTTCGAGTGTATTTTTTATTTTGGGGTACAATTCATTTCCTTATTCAAGAAGTTCGCAATAAAGAAAATGAGTTTCCATTATTAGCTGAAATTATATCTTATCCAAATGAGAAAGCTGATTTATTTAGTTTATCAACGAAAAAAACATATAATCTTTGGAGACAAGGACGCTCTTTAGAAGAAATAGCAACAATTCGGAATTTGAAGGTTGCCACGATAGAAGACCATTTTGTAGAAATTGCTTTACGAGAAAAAGAATTTTCTATTGAAATGTTTATGGAAAAAGAAAAAATGGAAAAAGTAACAAAAGTAATTGAAGCATTACAAACACGTAAATTGCGTGTGTTGAAGCAAGCGGTTGGAGAGGAAATCTCTTATTTTGAAGTACGTCTTGTATTGGCACGGATGGAGGGTATAAATGAAGCTTGAGGAATATTTATATAAGTGGTTTGGATATTCTGAATTTCGTCCGGGGCAAAAAGGAGTTATTACGGACTTATTGGAAGGAAAAGATGTTGTAGCAATGCTTCCGACTGGAAGGGGAAAGTCAATGTGTTATCAACTTCCGGGGCTTCTGCAAGAGGGTACGGTGCTTGTTGTATCACCATTATTATCTTTAATGGAAGACCAAGTTACGCAATTAAAGTATGTCGTGAAAAATCGAGTTATTGCATTGAATAGTTTTCGGACGTTAATTGAAAAAAGAGAAGCAATGAAAAAGCTATCTTTTTATAAATTTGTTTTCGTATCGCCAGAGATGTTGCAGTCGGAACTTCTAATAAGAGAATTGAAAAAAATTCATATTTCATTATTTGTCGTAGATGAAGCGCATTGTATTTCACAATGGGGCTATGATTTTCGGCCAGATTATAAAAAATTAGATAAAGTAATTGAGAGTATCGGATCTCCGACAGTACTAGCATTAACAGCAACTGCGACAAAGGATGTATTGCGAGATATAGCGGAAAGTTTAAATCTAAAAAATATTGCTGAGCATGTGTACTCAATTGATCGTCCAAATATTGCGATGGAAGTGCAATTTGTGGAAACAATAGAAGAAAAAAAAGAGGCGCTTTTTGAGCATGTAATGTATTTGCAAGGGCCTGGTATTGTTTATTGTTCAAGTAGGGCCTGGACAGAGCGTTTAACCGAGTATTTAAGAGGAAAAGGAATTACAGGTGTAGCTTTTTATCATGGTGGTATGGAACATGAAGAGCGTATGTTAATTCAACAACAGTTTATGAATGACCAGTTGCAAATTGTAATATGTACAAGTGCTTTTGGGATGGGGGTAAATAAGGCGAATACAAGATATATTATTCATTTTCAATATCCGACAAATGTAGCTTCCTATTTACAAGAAATTGGAAGAGCGGGAAGAGATGGAGAATTGAGTATAGCCATTTTATTATGTAGTCCATTGGATCACGATTTGCCAATTTCAATCATTGAAGATGAATTACCAAGTAAATCGCAAATACAATTTTTATTTTCGTTACTACAAGAAAGAATGTTTCAAACGAAAGTATTACCATTAGAAGATGTAGAAGAAATTTGTTATAATGCAGCAAGATTTAATGAACAGTATTGGCGCTTTACACGTTATCATCTCGAACATCTTGGAATCATACAACAGCGAAATCTCATGTTAGAGAGCTTGTCAGATGAAATAATGCACAGATTAATAGCGGAAGTGGAAGTGAGAATGCGTAATAAATATAGTGAGCTAGAAAATATGAAGTCATGGATACAAGTTCAAGGATGTAGACGTGAATATTTATTACAACAATTCGGTTATAGAAAAGAAAAAGAGATAGAAAACTGTTGTGATTACTGTGGTATTACAAAAACGGATTATAAAAAAAGACGAGCGCAACAGTTAGTTTTCGACTATAATTGGGAAACAGAGTTACAAAAGCTTTTCGGCCTAGGAAAGATGGAGGAATGATGAACATTCAAAGGCATAATGTTGAAGATATGAGTCCGAGAGAAATAAGACTGAATCTCTACATAACACAACTAATCATTATTGGTATCGGTTGTTTACTAGCATATATATTATTTCAAGATAAAAGAGAAGTTTATAGTTTATGGAAATGGGAACCGGTTTCTATACTTTTAATAGGTAGCTTGTTAGCGATTTGTATTGTGTTATTAGATTATGTTGCAATGCGAGTGTTTCCAGAATCTTGGTTTGATGATGGTGGCATTAACGATAGAATGTTTCAAGGGATTTCTGTCATGCATTTACTCGTTATCACGTTTATTATTGGCTTTGCGGAAGAGTTTTTATTTAGAGGTGTAGTGCAGACTCATTTCGGAATTGTAATAGCGAGTTTAATTTTTGCTGTGTTACATATTCGGTATATAACGAAGCCTTTTTTGTTTTGTTTCGTCTGCTTTATTAGTTTTGTTTTTGGTTATGTATTCGAGTGGACAGGAAATTTGTTTATAACAATCTTTGCACACTTTCTTGTTGATTTTATAATGGGGCTCCAATTAAGAAAATAAATGGAAGGTGGTGGTGAACAACATGAGAAAACGAATTCCTGATTTTGAAGAGGAGTTAGAAGTTGAGCAAGTGGAAGAAGATGAAAGTTTACCGCCGCGTAGTGAAATTCATAGAAATAAAGAGAACAAACCAAAGTTTAAAATGAATCACATTTTCGTCCGAGTGTTAACATTTTTGTTCATATTGTTACCTATTAGTATCCTATGGTATACAGATAAGTATATACAGGTAAAAAGTGATAGTAATAATGCTGAGAAAAGTGCGTTTGAAGTAATTTTCTTTGATTCCGCTAAGACTGAATCAAAGAAGCAGCCTGAGAAAGTAGCAACTCATGTTGTGAAAGATGGAGAAACTTTAGAAAGTATAGCGAAGCAATATTTCTCAGATGAAGATGGGATAGAAATAATAAAAAAGTATAATGATTTACAAGAAGACGAAGTGAAGGTAGGACAAGAATTGAAAATTCCTATAAAAGATAAGTCCACGAAGTATGAGAGCTAGCTAAATGAGTGATATATAGCTCCACATAAAATTAAGGACTATACTTTACGAGGAGGGAGAGTAAAAAATATATGTCATGGATTATATTATTATGTACTCTCATAAGCATTGGTTTTGTATGTCTTCTTGGAATGTATAAAGAAGCGATGCGTAATACAGTGTTGGAACATACTTTAGTATTCGAAGAATTTCCGGAAAGTTTTCAAAAAGTTAAAGTTTTTTTTATTTCGGATATTCATAGAAGGATCATTTCTAGCTCGCTAATTGAACGAGTGAAAGGAAAAGCAGATATCGTAATTATTGGCGGTGATTTAGCTGAAAAAGGAGTACCTTTATCGCAAATCGCTTTAAATATTCAAAAGTTAAGAGAAATAGCCCCTGTATATTTTGTATGGGGAAATAATGACTATGAAATTGAGTATCACGAATTAGATGCTTTATTAATAGAAAATAATGTGAAGGTATTAGATAATACAAGAGTTGTATTTGAGTCTGAATTAGGAGAGAAAATTTGCTTACTCGGTATCGATGATGTTGGATTAGAACGAGATCGTTTAGATTTAGCGTTGTCTGATTGTAAAGAAGAAGGTTTTCGCATTTTAATTAGTCACAACCCAGATATAATAAAGAAAATGTCTGGTAATGAACAAATTTCGCTCGTATTAAGTGGACATACACATGGAGGCCAGATTCGGTTGTTTCCATCTGAAAAGTATTTAAAGGGTGGCGTATATAAGCATTCTAATACGACTCTCTTTGTTAGTAATGGGTATGGAACAACATTGTTCCCTCTTCGTTTTCGGGCACCTTCCCAAACACATATCATTACGTTATGCGGAGGGAAATAATGCCGAATTCAAATGGAAAATATAATATAAAAGCTGTCTCAAATATACTCGGAATTCAACCGAGTACACTTCGCGCATGGGAAAGACGCTATCATATTATTGCCCCAAAGAGAAATCGTGCGGGGCATCGTTTATATACAGAAGAGCATATTCATATTTTGAAATGGTTAATGAACAAAGTTTCTGAGGGGATGATGATTGGACAAGCAGTTCAGTTATTAGAAGGGAATCGGTTGCAGAACAACGTTCAAAAAGAAAAAATTACTGATACAGAAGTTGTTTTAGTGGACGATATACTACAAGCTTTGTTAGAATTTGATGAAATTACAATTTCTGCATTATTAAACGAGGTTTTTAGTATATATTCAACGGAAAAGGTTGTTGCAAGCATCATTCTTCAAGTGGCAAACAAGTTGTTAACTTTAAAAAGTAATAATGAGATTACAATGTCGCAATTCAAATATGTTGTATCATTCTTACAAACACGTTTAGGGATGATCTATCATAATGCGTCGGTGTATTCTTCCGTTAACAAAGTTTTCGTTTTAGAAAATAATATATTAAAAGGATTTATTTTCGCGACGTATTTACGACTAAAAGGATATCAAACAATGTATATGGGGACAAGTTTAGATGAAGAAGGTATTTTACTAGCTATTGAACAATTACAACCTAAATATTTGTTTATATCTTTTGATGATGAACGAGAACTTGAAGAGGCAGTAGAATTTATTGACTTGTTGCAAGAAAAAAATGAAAACATCTCTGGTGGTTTTATAGGAAGAAAAGGCATTGGAGATCAATTAAATCTTCAAAATATCCTAATTGGTAACACGAAAGAAGAATGGGATGGATGGTTAAAGATGCCGGAATAGTCGTTCGAAAAGAACCATCTATTTTCTATTTCATATAATAAAAATTAGATGCAATGGTTACGTAGGGAGGGTATGAGATGAGACTGGAACGTTTAAATTATAATAAGATTAAAATTTTCCTAACATTTGATGATTTATCTGAACGAGGATTAACGAAAGAAGATTTGTGGAGAAATGCACCGAAAGTACAGCAACTATTCCGTGATATGATGCAAGAAGCAAATACAGAATTAGGGTTTGAAGCGGATGGACCGATTGCTGTTGAAGTATTTTCTCTACAAGCTCAAGGTATGGTTGTAATTGTAACAAAAGAAAATCACGAAGTGGACACAGAAGATGAGTTCCGTGACGAGTTTATTGAAATGCAAGTGACTCTTGATGAAAGTGAACATATACTTTACGAGTTTGCTACATTAGATGATGTAATCAATTTGTCAAATCGCTTATATAACCTTGGTGTAACTGATGGGAAGTTGTATACGTGGGATGATCGTTTTTATCTTTGGATAGAAGAAGAAGAGCAATTTCAATTATTGAAGGCGGATTTTATAGCTATTTTAGCAGAGTACGGTAATCCGTCAACGGCAACAATTTACCGCGTAATGGAATATGGTAAAGAATTAATGGATTCTCAAGCGATTGAACAAATATACAATTACTTTGTGAAAAAACAAAACCTCAGCTAATGTAACGTAGCTTGAGGTTTTATTTTTATTCAGCTGAAAATCTAAAATCTATAAAACGAAGTGTAGGTAATAAGACTAGCCGATCTGTATGTTAAAATGTAATCAGTATTTCTTGATGAAATAATGGTTTTATCGAATGTATTTTGATGAAAATAAAAAATATTTAAATATTTAAGTATTTTACTTTTCTAAAAGCAATAAAAGGACTATAATAATAGTGAAAACGCTTGCAATACAAAATAGTTTGTATATATTTGTTAGCGTTTTCTATTGCATTCCAAATTTAACGGTGTATACTAGGCAATGAAGGTTTACTAAACAAGTGAAATTACAGGGGGTTTACTTACTATGGTAGCCGAAAAGGGAACTCAAACGAAAACACAACAACAAGGGGAACAACATTTTGAATTGTTAAATTCAACACAAATTGTAATTAATGAAGCATTAGAAAAATTGGGTTATCCAAACGAAGTATATGAATTATTGAAAGAACCAATTCGTATGATGACAGTGAAAATTCCAGTTCGTATGGATGACGGGACTGTTAAAATATTTACAGGATATCGTGCACAACATAATGATGCTGTTGGTCCAACGAAAGGTGGAATTCGCTTCCATCCAAACGTAACAGAAAATGAAGTGAAAGCACTTTCTATTTGGATGAGTTTAAAATGTGGTATTGTTGATTTACCATATGGTGGAGGTAAAGGTGGAATCATTTGTGACCCACGTGAGATGTCTTTCCGTGAATTAGAAAGATTAAGCCGCGGTTATGTACGAGCAATTAGCCAAATTGTTGGTCCGACAAAAGATATTCCGGCTCCAGATGTATTTACAAACTCACAAATTATGGCATGGATGATGGATGAGTATAGCCGTATCGATGAATTTAATTCACCAGGATTTATTACAGGTAAACCACTTGTATTAGGTGGATCACACGGACGTGAAACAGCGACTGCAAAAGGTGTAACAATTTGTATTCGTGAAGCTGCGAAAAAACGTGACATTGATATTAAAGGTGCACGCGTTGTTGTTCAAGGATTTGGTAATGCGGGTAGCTTCTTAGCTAAATTTATGCATGATGCAGGCGCGAAAGTAATTGCAATTTCAGATGCTTACGGTGCATTACATGATCCGAATGGATTAGATATTGACTACTTACTAGATCGTCGCGATAGCTTTGGTACTGTAACAAAACTATTTAATAATACAATTTCAAATACAGAACTGTTAGAACTTGATTGCGACATTTTAGTTCCTGCTGCAATTGAGAACCAAATTACAGAAGAAAATGCTGATAAGATTAAAGCGAAAATTGTGGTTGAAGCTGCAAATGGTCCAACTACATTAGAAGCAACAAAAATCTTAACAGATCGTGGTATCTTACTTGTTCCAGACGTATTAGCAAGTGCTGGTGGCGTTACGGTATCTTACTTTGAGTGGGTACAAAATAACCAAGGTTACTACTGGACTGAAGAAGAAGTAGAACAACGTTTAGAAAAAGTAATGGTAAAATCATTCGATTCAATTTATGAAACATCACAAGTTCGTAAAGTGAACATGCGCTTAGCTGCATACATGATTGGTGTTCGTAAAATGGCTGAGGCTAGTCGCTTCAGAGGTTGGGTATAATATATAATGTTTTGAGAAAACGTGATTTCCTTTCGAGGGAATCGCGTTTTTTTGTTGAAGTATTAAATGAGGTGTTGTATATGGGGAATGAAATAATGGAACGAGTAGACCAATTAGAAGAAAAGGTTAAGGTGTTAGAGGGTGAACTTGCAAGAGCTAAGAGAGCCCGAAAAACAAGTGTCGTTCGGGTGTTCGGCGAAGGATTATTATTTTTAATATTTGGTGCAGTTGTAGTTGGACCAATTATCGCGTTTATATTCACAATTATTACTTGGTTTGGTGAAAAATAGAATAAAAAACAAAAAAAGAACGCTTGTTCTGCACGAACAAACGTGCTATACTTTCCTTAGATAAGCAAAACGGAAATGATTTTAAGGAGAGATAAATGATGAAAATGACAGTAGACCAAAGATTTATGATGCCAGCAGATGTTGTAGAACGAGTGGAAGTATTACGAAACAAACAAAGCAAGCGTGGCACATTATTACAATCGGTAAATAAATTTTTCGGTTTAGATACGAAAGAAGATTGTATTTGGTTTTACGGTTTTTACGGAGTGGCTGTAAGTATTGTATTATTTATGGTATTCACATCAAATATTTTCGATGTTCTCTTCGCATAAGAAATATGCCATAAGGACATTGCCACCGAATACATATATAAGGAAGTAAGGTAATTTTTTAGAGCGGGAGTTGGTAGTAATGGCGATGTTCCCTATAGAGCGTAACTATATTGGGTATGGAAATTCACGACCAGGAATTCCTCTTTCAAAAGTAAGATTTATTGTAAGTCATGACACGGGGAACCCTGGTAGCAATGCGATAGGAAATCGGGATTACTTTAATGAAATACAACCGAAAGCTTCAGCGCATACATTTATTGATGATAAAACAATATTAGAAATTGTCCCTATAAATGAAGTTGCGTACCATGTTCGATACAATGTGCCAACGGATAATGAGTTATTCGGTTATGATGCGAATAAGGCTGCAATTGGGGTTGAACTTTGCTATGGTGGCGACGTAAACTTTTGGGAGGCGTATACTCGTTTTACGTGGTATCACGCTTATTTATGTCAAAATTTCGGTTTAAATCCTAAAAAGGCTATTGTGTCACACAAAACGTTGGATCCTACTCGGAAAATCGATCCTGAGAATGTATTAGGGCAACAAGGAATTAAATTTCAGCAGTTTTTAGCAGATGTCTATCGGATGTATGTTTCGTTTAGATGACAAATATATGAAAAATGAATACAATAAAGATAGATGCCTACTGCTGTAAGTAGGTTTTTTCTTGTTTATATAAATAGAGCAGAGGTAGAAGACTAGGAGTGAACTAAGTATGCAAAAAGAAACAGTTATTATTATCGGAGGCGGTCCATGCGGATTAGCAGCGGCGATTTCGTTGCAAAAAGTGGGGTTAAATCCGTTAGTAATCGAAAAAGGAAACATTGTAAATGCAATTTATAATTATCCAACTCATCAAACATTTTTCTCCTCTAGTGAAAAATTAGAAATTGGTGAAGTTGCTTTTATTACAGAAAATCGTAAGCCATTTCGTAATCAGGCGCTTGCGTATTATCGTGAAGTAGTAAAGCGTAAATCTATACGTGTAAATGCATTTGAACGAGTGGAACAAGTTCAAAAAGATGGTGATGTTTTTAAAGTTGAAACGACGAAGCGTGACGGAAACAAAGAAATATATGTTGCGAAATACATTGTTGTCGCAACTGGATATTATGATAATCCGAATTATATGAATGTACCTGGTGAGAAACTTGAGAAAGTAGCTCATTATTTCAAAGAAGGACACCCTTATTTTGATCGAGATGTCGTTGTAATAGGTGGTAAAAATTCAAGTATAGATGCAGCGTTAGAGCTTGTTAAATCGGGTGCACGTGTAACAGTTCTATACCGTGGTGGGGAATACTCGCCAAGTATTAAGCCGTGGATTTTGCCGGAATTTGAGGCGTTAGTACGAAATGGGACAATTCAAATGAATTTCCATGCGCATGTAAAAGAAATTACTGAGCATACGTTGACGTATACAGTAGATGGTGAGGCAAATACAATTCAAAACGATTTTGTATTTGCTATGACGGGTTACCATCCAGACCACAGCTTCTTAACAAAAATGGGAGTTCGGATTGATGAAGAAACAGGGCGCCCGATTTATATAGAGGGTAGTATGGAAACAAACGCTGAAAATATTTTTATTGCAGGTGTAATTGCTGCGGGGAATAACGCAAATGAAATATTTATCGAGAACGGTAGATTCCATGGAGATGCGATTGCGCAAACCATTGCATCAAGAGAAGAATAAAAAGAAGCTGTCGAAATCTTCGACAGCTTCTTTTTAATCGTGCATAAACATATGTTGGATTGTTTCGTGAGAGTTTGTGTTTTCTAGTGCGACTAGTAATTTAATTCGCGCCTTTTGAGCGTTTAAACCGTAGGTGAAAACAATGCCCATATCTTTTAATTGTTTTCCGCCACCTTCATAAGAGTATACGTCTTGAACGATACCGTTAAAGCAGCGTGAAACTAATACAATTGGAATGCCTTTTTCTATTAATCGCCCTAGACTAGGAAGTGTTCTTGGAGGTAAATTACCTTGTCCAAGTGCTTCAATAACAATTCCGTCTACTGGTAGCGTTTCGATTGCTGATAATAATGTATCATCCATACCTGCGTATGCTTTTAGAACGACAACGTTTTTAGAAATCTGTCGTACTGTGCATGTTTCGTGATGCACTAAAGCATGATGGAAAACAACACCACGTTTTGTTACCATGCCAATTGGTCCGTACTGTGGACTTTGGAATGTCGCGACATTACTTGTGTGCGTTTTTGTTACATTTGTAGCACAATGTATTTCGTCATTTAATACGACTAGAACGCCTTTTTCAGCAGCTTCATTACTACTAGCAACTTTTACAGCTGATAAGAAATTATATAGACCATCAGCACCTAATTCATTACTAGAACGCATTGCCCCTGTCACAACGATTGGGATAGTTGCTTGAACTGTTAAATCAAGAAAATAAGCTGTCTCTTCTAATGTATCGGTACCATGCGTGATGACTACGCCGTGAATATCGTCTTGTTTTACTCTTTCGTCAATGATGACTTGCAATTGTAGCATTTCGCTAGGAGTCATGTGAGGAGATGGAAGATGGAACACATCTTCGACAATTAAATCAACATCGCCTTCTAAATCAGGAATGAATTTTAAAAGAGGATTCTTTTTACCTGGTTGTACGACCCCAGTTTCTTTATCTTCCTCCATTGCAATTGTTCCACCTGTGTGTAAAACTAGGATTCTTTTCAATGCTTATACCCCTTTCAAGTTGAAAAATACATTTAGAACATAACATGTTTTGAGTAAATTCGACAATGAAAATGTATAAAAGTATGCTTAGAAAATGACAATAAAATAAATTACCTTAAGTGTGCTCCGGTAAGTGGTTATTAGGTTAGGTTTTGTTTATGGAAATTTATGAGAGTGGATGTGTAAGTGTAGAGTGGGAAGGAGTGAGTTTTTTGAAAAAAGTGGAGAAAATTATAATTCGTATATTACTGATTCAATTTATTTTTCTTTCTGTCGTCCAACTGCTTTTTATACATAAATCTTCAGTGAAATATTTATCGAAAATTGTTTATTACGAAGGTGTCGTCACGAAAAATAAGGCGGAAATCTTACAGGTGAATAAGTAGTTTTCATTTTCTTCTATGATGGATTATGCTACAATTATTGAGGATTTAATGACGTGAGGCAAATGAGAAGAAGCAGGGGGAAAATACCTGCTTTTCGTTTTGTTTTATAAGTGAAAAATGAGGTGTTACAATGGATAAACGAATTTCGATTGCTATAGATGGTCCAGCGGCTGCTGGGAAAAGTACAGTGGCAAAAGTTGTTGCAAAAAAACTTTCATATGTTTACATTGATACAGGCGCAATGTACCGTACTATTACATATGCAGCCCTTGAACAAAAAGTGGATATTGAAAATGAAGAAAAGTTAATGGAAGTTGTAAAAAATGTAAATATTGAATTTCAGCAAGGGGAAAATACACAACTTGTATTTTTAAATGGACAAGATGTTTCTGAAGTGATTCGTACGCCAGATGTGACGAATCGTGTATCTATTGTAGCAAAGCATCGTCTTGTTCGTGAAGAAATGGTACGTCGTCAACAAGGATTAGCTAAAAAAGGCGGCGTAGTAATGGATGGCCGTGATATTGGTACACATGTACTACCGGATGCTGAAGTGAAAATCTTTATGCTTGCTTCTGTAGAAGAAAGAGCGGAAAGAAGACATTTAGAAAATATGAATAAAGGTTTCGATTCTAATTTAGAGCAGTTAAGAGAAGAAATTGCTAGGCGTGATAAATTAGATTCAGAACGCGAAGTTTCTCCTTTGAAAAAAGCTGATGATGCATTGGAATTAGATACAACTTCTTTATCAATTGAAGAAGTTGTCCAAAAAATTATGGGTATTGTTTCAGGAGTATTTGCGAAATAAAGAAAGAGGACTATCCTCTTTCTTTTTTTTTTTGAATTGTAAAGGATAAGTGAATTATAAGTCTCTTTTCTTGACAAATGGGCTAATTTGTAAGAAGTTAGTTACAGAGGGGAAAAACTGTCAGAATATATTCGCTATTATATTTCAAATCATACTTTCTTCAAGATGATTTTGCTGTATACTATTTATATAGATTTAATATAGTTTCTTGTGAACTGTATTGAAACAGAATATGTGATGATAAATTCTTAAACATGCAAATGAAAACATTTGTTTTCATTTCGTATATACATAAAAATGCTTTGTCAATTCTGTAGGGAGGTATTTCCATGGTAGAGAAAATGAATGAAGAAGTTATGAATTCAAAAGAATTACAAGTTGGTGACGTTGTTACAGGTTCTGTAACGAAAGTTGAAGAGAAACAAGTTCTTGTAAATGTTGGATACAAAACAGATGGCGTAATTCCGATTAGTGAATTAGCTAACGTTCATATTGAAAAAGCAAGCGATGTTGTAGAATTAGATCAAACACTTGAATTGAAAATTATTAAATTAGAAGATGATGATCTTGTTTTATCTAAGAGAGCTGTTGACGCAGAAAAAGCGTGGGTAGAATTACAAGAAAAATTTAATTCTGGTCATGTATTTGATGTTACTGTAAAAGATATCGTGAATGGTGGGTTAGTTGTGGACCTTGGTGTTCGTGGTTTTATCCCAGCTTCACTTGTAGAAGTACATTATGTAGAAGACTTTGCTGACTATAAAGGAAAAACATTAGCGGTGAAAATTGTTGAATTAGACCGTGAAAAAAATCGTGTTATTCTTTCACATAAAGCGGTAGTAGAACTAGAACTAGATTCTAAGAAAAAAGAAGCAATCTCTTCGTTAAAAGAAGGGGATATTGTTGAAGGAACAGTACAACGATTAACGGATTTTGGTGCTTTCGTTAACGTTGGTGGTGTGGACGGTTTAGTTCACATTTCACAAATTTCACACGAACGTGTAGAGCAACCTTCTGAGGTATTAGAGCAAGGTCAAAAGGTAAAGGTAAAAGTGTTATCTGTTGATGCTGATACGCAACGTATTTCTTTATCAATTAAAGCAGCTCAGCCAGGACCTTGGGAAAATGTTGCTGGCGAAATAAAAGCTGGAGATATTCGTGAGGGAGTAGTAAAACGCCTTGTTACATTCGGTGCGTTTGTTGAAATTTTACCTGGTGTTGAAGGGCTTGTACATGTATCTCAAATTGCAAATCGTCACGTGAAAAATCCAAATGAAGTATTGGAAATGGGACAAGAAGTAAAAGTGAAAGTACTTGAAGTCCATGTAGCAGAAAAACGTATTTCTTTAAGCATAAAAGAAACGCTTGAAGAAAATAATGTAACAGAAGATTATAGCCAATATGAGCCAAATGCTGATTCGGCTACTTTCCAGTTAAGTGATATTATTGGTGAACAACTGAAAAAATTAAAGAAATAAAGAGGGGTACAAGTGGTAAGGGCAAAACGTAAATTAGATCATATTGAATATGCTCTTTCTACTGGTCAGTCTCGTACGCATGGCTTTCATGATATTGATTTTGTGCATCAAAGCTTGCCAAATTCAAGTTATGACACTATAACATGTGAAACAAAAATCGGCGAACTTTCACTAAGTTCGCCGATTTTTATCAATGCGATGACTGGTGGTGGAGGAGAGCAAACATTACATATTAATGAGCAATTAGCATATGTAGCGAAACATCATAACCTTGCTATGGCTGTAGGTTCGCAAATGGCAGCTTTAAAAGATGAAAGTGAATCGGCTTCGTATAAAGTTGTTAGGAAAGTAAATCCGAATGGGATTTTTTTCGCAAACTTAGGAAGTGAGGCAACTGTCGAACAGGCAGAGCGTGCCGTTGATATGATTGAAGCGAATGCACTGCAAATTCATTTAAATGTCATACAGGAGTTAACGATGCCAGAAGGAGACCGTGATTTTACTGGTGTACTTCAGCGGATTGAGAAAATAGTTTTAAAAAGTAAAGTACCTGTCATCGTAAAAGAAGTCGGTTTTGGAATGAGTAAGGAAACAGTACAACAGTTAGCGAATATAGGTATAACAGCAATTGATATTGGCGGACAAGGTGGTACGAATTTTGCTGCTGTTGAAAATGAAAGAAGACAGCGAATGCTTTCTTATTTTAATAACTGGGGCATACAAACAGCTACCTCGATTATTGAAGCAACCTCTACAAATAATAACCTCTCTTTTATTGCATCTGGGGGTATACAAACAGCACTTGACGTGGCGAAGGCAATCGCATTAGGGGCGAATACAACTGCGTTTGCTGGATACTTTTTACGTATTTTAATGCAAGATGGTGTTGAGAATTTAGTGGATGAAATTGATCTTTTGCATACAGATTTAAAATTTATTATGACAGCTCTTGGCGTGAAGACGATAGAAGAGTTACAATCTGTACCTCTTGTTGTAAAAGGTGAAACGTACCATTGGTTAGCGCAGCGAGGGATTGACACTGTACATTATAGTAGGCGATAAAAAATCAACCATCCGGTTGATTTTTTTGCGTTTTATTTTCGTAAAATGAAGAGGGAGGGCGAGAAGTTATCATTCTATATAATTCTATAAATGGAAAAAAGAGAGAATTTACATTATGATAAAAGTATATATAAATATTTTGTGGAAAAACATGGTAAAAGTAAGAAAGTATTCTTCTCTATATAGCTGGTTAGCGATAAAACAAGATAAGAGATTGCTATTTAAGAGTCAAAAGAAACAAGGGAAAATTTACGATAATTTTGGGGATGAGGATGTTAATAAAAAAGGAGATAATGTATCTTCAAATAGTAAAAATTCAATAGGACGCATTACATATAATAGTGAATATTTTAACATCCATGCACGAAATATAAGAGAAGATACAGCGGTTTCTGGATATAATAAAAAGGTTGAAATTTCATTAACTTCAAATGTAAGAGAAGGAGATTCTAGTTCAACAACAGCGCAATCAGCAATTAAAACGGCGAATATTGCAATCGCAGTCGGGAATAAATTGTATAGGAATCCAACGGTGAATGCAGGAAGTGGAATAGAAGCACTAATTTTGCCAAGGGAATTAGGAGAAGACAAAAATCCATCGGAAGATTCGTATGTAATTTATTATTTTAATATACCAAATGAAGCGAGTTTAAGTAATGCTGAAGTAGTATTACTTTCTGATCAAGGAAATACCATTGTGAGTAGGGAAATTAAAGGAGAAAAAGAAGATATTGTAGGTGCGAAAAAAGAGGTTGAGCGAAAGTTAAATGAGATAGGAGAGATGGATTATGTACGTGTAGAGGTAAAGAGTAAAGATCCTTCTCTACATACGTATTATGTTATTACATATTCTAAAAAACCAACAGGTGTAGTTACGATTGATGCCTCGTTGAGTGATAGGGTTTATAATGCGAAAACAAAAGAATTATATTACGAGTAGAAATAAATAAAATAATTGTGTAAAAAGACGGTTTCGTACAATATCGAAACCGTCTTTTTGTATTGCCTATTTGAGGGCAGCTTGATTGGTGTGGGCTAATAATCCCCCACTGAAGTTTCACTTTATTTAATGCTGATTCTGCTTTCGAGCTTGCTCCGGTGTATCAAGACTTGTTGCACCGGGATATTGAAGTGATTGGTCGCGATCAGATTCAACGCGGCGTGATTCTCTTAGCTTTCGTTCTTGGCGATCTTTACCCATTGTGAGTTACACCTCCTTATTAAAAGTTTTGCTGTTATGAGAAAAACTATGCACAAAGAAAAGGAGGATTAACTTTCATAAAAAGTTCCCATAATGGAAATCATAGGAGGTGAAATGATGGATGGGAGTACTTTTTATTTTGTTGCTTGGATAGGGTGGATTGTCGTGACCTTTTTTATGAAAAAGGAATCTATTCGTTGGAAGATAAGTGCTTGTATATTAATTTTTATTATTTGTTCTCCGTTAAATGTGACGATTGCTTCTTTCACAATATCGGTAAATGCCCTTTTGCTTTGTATTATTTCTTTTGTAGGTATCGCGTTATATTCTATTTGGAAAAAATTATATACCTTACTTTCGGCACTTATTATTGCAATGTTATATACAAGCTTTCATTTGTTAGAAGTATATGATCCAATTTGGATTGTGGTTGATAGGTTGTTGCTGTTAAGTGGTGCACTTGTGTATGCATCGGTTTTATTGCACGGGGATCGCATATTACGATTATGCTCCTTATATATAGGGATGTTACAAGGAGAATTATTGGTGACGCTGATTTTTCGTAAATTACATTTTCCTTATGAATACGGCAGTTTAGCTTTTTTAGATGTTGCTGCTGTTTCCACTTTATTTATGGCGATTTTACTTTGGATTACAAAGGCATCGGTATATATGGAACAATTTAAGAGGAAAACACGTAAAAGAAAGGCGAGGGTAATACATGACTGAATATACACCAGCTATTTTATGTGGCGTAATTGCAGGTACAATAACTAGGTTGTTAATGCTTCGTACCGATACGAGGCAATATCCGACGAGGCTTCACGGGAAAATTATTCATATCGCGATGGGATTAATTGCGGCTGCCTTAGGAGCAATTGCGATTCCGTCTGTTTTGAAAAAAGATTTCTCTGCAATTACATTTCTTACGTTAGCAGCGACGCAATTTCGTGATGTGCGCAATATGGAAAGAAATACGCTTCAACAATTAGATGGATATGAGCTCGTACCACGTGGTAATACATACATTGAAGGAATTGCATTAGTATTTGAAAGTCGTAACTACTTGGCGATGTTAACGTCGTTTGTAACAACGTTTGCGTATATAGGATTCGATTCATGGATTGCCGGGGTAATTACTGGTATAGTAAGTTTTTTCATTGCGAAAAAATTAATGTCAGGTAAAAGACTTCATGACCTTGTAGAAATAGAGCACGTTCCACTTCGTTTTGAAGGAGCGGGACTTTATATTGATAATATTTACATTATGAATATTGGATTGCCAGCAAGGCAAGAAGAAATTATGAAATATGGAATGGGATTTATTTTAAAACCGAAATCGATAGATGCGATGGTTACAATCTCAAACTTAGGACAACGGCAAGCTATTTTACATGATGTTTCGGTTGCTTTAGGAATATATAGAGATTCTGGAACGCCGGCACTTGTACCGTTAGCGAAGCGTGATTTAGAGGATGGGAGAGTTGGGATTTTTGTTCTGCCGCAAGATCAAGATGCAGAAAAAGCGATAGGGGTAATCGGAAATGTACCAACATTAGAGAGTGCTGTTCATATGTCATCAGAAGCTCCGAAAGGAAGGGGAGATAAGAGATGATGTTAGAAAGTGTTATTCTCGCAGTCATTACAACAACGCCAGAGAAATTTGCAGGTGGTGCCCCTTTATTTATTTGCGAGTCGACAGAGGAACTGGAATTTGTTGCAAATAATTTAGAGGCTATTTTAGATGGTATTGCACATCGCTTACAAGATAATGTATATATTATTGTGAAACATTAGTAACGTGTGGTATAATGTGAGGTGTTTTGATACGTTGAGAAATATTCTGGAATGCAAATCCCTTCTTGCACAAAGAAGGGTTTTTTACATAATAAACAGAAGCAAGTTGAAAGGATGAAAGTATATGCCGAAACCAGTAATAGCGATAGTAGGCCGCCCGAACGTAGGGAAATCTACTATTTTCAATAGAATTGTTGGAGAAAGAGTTTCAATCGTAGAAGATATACCAGGTATAACGCGAGACCGTATTTATAGTGCGGGAGAATGGTTAAATCATGAGTTTAACATTATTGATACAGGTGGAATTGATATTGGAGACGAGCCGTTCTTGACACAAATTCGTCAACAGGCGGAAGTAGCGATTGATGAAGCAGATGTTATCATTTTTATGACGAATGGTCGCGATGGTGTAACTGCAGCAGATGAAGAAGTTGCTAAAATTTTATACCGTTCTAAAAAACCAATTGTACTTGCGGTAAATAAGGTTGATAATCCAGACATGCGTAGTGATATTTATGATTTTTATGCATTAGGATTTGGCGAGCCATTCCCGATTTCAGGTACACACGGTTTAGGACTTGGTGATTTGTTAGATGAAGCTGCAAATCATTTTCCAAAGATTGAAGAAGAAGCGTATGACGATGAAACAATCCGTTTCTCTTTAATTGGACGTCCAAACGTAGGGAAATCATCACTTGTAAATGCACTTCTTGGTCAAGAACGTGTAATTGTAAGTAATATAGCGGGAACGACACGTGATGCTGTTGATACACCATATAGTAAAGATGATCAAGATTATGTAATCATCGATACAGCTGGTATGCGTAAAAAAGGGAAAGTATACGAAAGTACAGAAAAGTATAGTGTACTTCGTGCACTTAGAGCGATTGAACGTTCTGACGTTGTTTTAGTCGTTTTAGACGGAGAAGAAGGAATTATTGAGCAAGATAAAAAAATCGCTGGATATGCTCATGATTCAGGACGAGCTGTTATTATCGTTGTAAACAAATGGGATGCAGTGAAAAAAGATGAAAAAACAATGAAAGCATTTGAAGAAAACATCCGTGCTCATTTCCAATTTTTAGAGTATGCACCGATTGTATTCTTATCTGCGAAAACGAAAAAGCGTACACAAACGTTATTACCGGTTATCAATGAGGTAAATGAAAGCCATAGCATCCGTGTACAAACGAATGTATTAAATGATGTAATTATGGATGCGGTAGCGATGAATCCAACGCCGACACATAATGGTAGCCGTCTGAAAATCTTCTATGCGACACAAGTTGCGGTAAAACCACCAACATTTGTTATATTTGTAAACGATACAGAATTAATGCACTTTTCATATGAGCGCTTCTTAAAGAACCGTTTACGTGAAGCGTTCGGTTTTGTAGGAACGCCGATTCACATTATCGCTAGAGCAAGAGACTAATGGAGAGGATGTGATTTTATGACAAAAATCACAGTAATAGGAGCAGGTAGCTGGGGAACAGCGTTAGCGATGGTATTAGCTGACAATGGGCATGATGTACGTATTTGGGGAAACCGTCCTGAACTCATGAATGAAATTAATACGAAGCGTGAGAACAGTAGATATCTTCCAGGGATTACATTGCCAAGCACAATCGTAGCCTACTCTTCTTTAGAAGAAGCATTAGTAGATGTAAATACAGTACTGCTAGTAGTACCGACGAAAGCGTACCGAGACGTATTGCAAGAGATGAAAGAAATTGTTACAGAGCCAATTACTTGGATTCATGCAAGTAAAGGAATCGAACCAGGTACGTCAAAACGTATTTCGGAAGTGATTGAGGAAGAAATTCCAGAGAGCTTGATTAAGGATGTTGTTGTACTATCTGGGCCGAGTCACGCTGAAGAAGTTGGATTGCGTCAAGCGACAACTGTTACGTCTGCAGCAAAGCGTATGGAAGCGGCTGAGGGAGTACAAGATTTGTTTATGAATAGCTATTTCCGTGTATATACAAACCCAGATATCGTTGGAGTTGAACTTGGTGGTGCTTTAAAAAATATTATTGCACTAGCTGCGGGGATATCTGACGGGCTTGGATTAGGTGATAATGCGAAAGCGGCATTAATGACACGTGGTTTAACAGAGATTGCTCGTTTAGGAAGAAAAATGGGCGGAAATCCGTTAACATTTGCTGGTCTAACTGGTATGGGAGACTTAATTGTAACTTGTACAAGTGTGCATAGCCGAAATTGGCGCGCTGGAAATATGCTTGGAAAAGGGCACTCTTTAGAAGAAGTGCTAGAAAGTATGGGTATGGTTGTAGAAGGTGTAAGAACAACGAAAGCTGCTCATGAATTGGCAGAGAAAATGGAAGTTGAAATGCCGATTACAGCTGCTTTATATGACGTGCTGTTCAATGGGAATAATGTGAAAGACGCAGTAGGCTCATTGATGGGACGTGTTCGAAAACATGAAGTTGAAGCGATACCTGATTTGTTATAAAGAAAGCGGTAGAAGTACATTTCGTACTTCTACCGTTTTTTATTTTTTATGGGTCTTTTCACCAATTTTTCATCTCTGCATAGGATGAAGAGTAACTTGAGGAGAGGGTGAAAAGAATGGATAACAACATTTTTAATAACATTGAAAAAGAAGCGAAAGTGAACAAAGAAGATATTTTTAAATTAGCGTCGTCTGTTCAAAATGCGAACTTACGTGATGAGACAGTGCTTCGCCAATTGATTCATCAAGTTGCTCTAATGGCAGGACGCGAAGTGCCGAAAGAGCAAGAGGATCAAATTGTAAAAGCGATTATTAACAATAATATGCCGGCGGATTTTGGTTCGTTAAGTAAAATGTTTAAAAAATAAATTATGAGAAACAAAGAGTTTAGAGAATGCATATGATAGTTATGAAAGAATGGGAATAGAGCTGTTAAGGGCATATTTGGTCAACCGAAGCGCATCATTTCGTGCTTCGGTTTTATTATTTTAAATAAAAATCATCAATTCACGGAAAAATGATGATTTTTATTTGTTTAAAGATTTTAATTTGTTAAAATAGTATAAAAATAGATTGAAAGTAAAGGGGTGTATATATGTCGGAAGGACTTATGAAAATGTGGTTTGCTTTAGGGGCAATTGGATTTATGTTTCTTGCAGTAAGTTTTATTTTATTGAGTAGGCATAAAATGAAGAATAAATTTTTGAAAGGGATTACAGCTTTAGTAGCGTACACCCTCATGATTGTATCGGGAATTGTTATTTTCCTTGTTGTATTTAGTGGCCCTATTGAGCAATAAAGGATGTGTAGTCGGTAAATGTTACAAAAGCAACAGTCCATACTAGCATGAAAAGGTGATTGTCAGTGAAAAAAATCCATATTATTTTAATATTTTGTTGCATGAGCATTTTAACAGGGTGTATGTATCCAAGAGAAAATATGAAACAAAGTGCTATTCCTTATGAAGACCAGTTGCAAGTTGTACAAAAAGCCATTAATACATATAAGGAGCAAACGGATGGTTTATTACCAATTAAGACGCGTGATATGAGTACGCCGATTTATCAGAAGTATCCAATTGATTTTCAAAAAATTGCTCCAAGGTACATACAAGAGGCACCAGGGAATGCGTATGAAAGTGGTGGAGTATATCAATATGTATTAATAGATGTTGAAAAAAATCCGACAGTAAAGTTAATTGATGTGAGAATGGCGGAACAAATTCAAGAAGTGGCATTGAAGCTAAGAATGTATCGTGATGAACATCAATATCCACCTTTTAAAAAAGTGATCACAGATGGTGTTTATGAATTAGACTTCAAAAAACTAGGATATAAAGATGTACCACAAGTGACAAGTCCGTACTCAGGAAAAGGTCTCCCTCTTGTAATTAATGAAAAAGGAGAATTGTTTGTTGATTATAGAATCGACTTATATGAAGCGTTGAAAAAAAATGAAGGACAATTTAAAGAAGGTGAAGATATCCGGAGTATACTATCGAAGGATTCCCCGTTTGTTCCTGCATACTCTTTGCCGTATACAGTAAAAAATGGAGAACCAATTTTTTTAAAATCATAAGTCATGAACCTTTCTTTTAGTGAATAAGTTCTAGAAGAAAGGTTTTTTATGTTATACAACTTGCGATGCAAACAAAAGGTATTTTTAAATAGTCATATGAAATTGGACAAAATTATATGATATATTGTCCGAACTTCTAGAATACCATTATATTATATCAGATATTATAGGCAACATTAGAGAAGGTATTAGTTGACTATAAACGTGGAATTATTCCCAAAAATATTGAGGGAGGGAATCACTTGGAAAAGGTAGATATTTTTAAAGATATTGCGGAACGCACAGGCGGTGATATTTATTTTGGAGTTGTAGGAGCTGTTCGAACAGGGAAATCAACATTTATTAAAAAATTTATGGAACTTGTTGTTATTCCCAATATTGAAAATGAGTCAGACCGTCAAAGAGCGCAGGATGAACTGCCTCAAAGTGCTGCTGGTCGTACAATAATGACGACGGAACCGAAGTTTGTTCCAAACCAAGCGGTTTCTATCGAAGTAGATGAAGGTCTTGAAGTAAATATTCGATTAGTAGATTGTGTTGGATATACGGTTCCAGGAGCAAAAGGCTATGAAGATGAGAATGGTCCGCGCATGATTAATACTCCTTGGTATGAAGAGCCTATTCCATTCCATGAAGCTGCAGAAATCGGAACACGTAAAGTAATTCAAGAGCATTCAACAATTGGTGTCGTTATTACAACAGATGGAACAATTGGTGAAATTCCAAGAAGAGATTATATAGAGGCAGAAGAACGCGTTGTAAATGAGTTAAAAGAAGTAGGAAAGCCTTTCATTATGATTATCAATACTGTACAGCCATACCATCCAGATACGGAGCAGTTACGTCAAAGTTTATCAGAAGAATATGATATCCCAGTAATTGCGATGAGTGTAGAGAGTTTAAGAGAAACAGATGTGTATAACGTACTGCGAGAAGCATTATTCGAGTTCCCGGTTTTAGAAGTGAATGTAAACCTTCCGAGCTGGGTAATGGTGCTAAATGAAGGGCATTGGTTACGCCAAAGTTATCAGGAAGCGGTTCAAGAGACTGTAAAGGATATAAAACGTCTTCGTGATGTGGACCGTGTCGTTTGGCAGTTTAGTCAATATGAATTTATTGATCGAGCAAGTCTAGCTGGCATCGATATGGGGCAAGGTGTGGCAGAGATTGATTTATATGCGCCAGATGAATTGTATGATCAAATTTTAAAAGAAGTAGTAGGAGTAGAGATTCGAGGGAAAGATCATTTATTAAAGCTTATGCTCGATTTATCTCATGCGAAAACAGAATATGACCAAGTGGCAGATGCCTTGCGGATGGTAAAACAAACCGGATATGGAGTAGCAGCGCCTGCATTAGCTGATATGAGCTTAGATGAACCGGAAATTATTCGTCACGGCTCAAGGTTCGGTGTTAAATTAAAAGCGGTTGCGCCGTCTATTCATATGATTAAAGTGGATGTAGAATCAACATTTGAACCAATTATCGGTACTGAAAAACAAAGTGAAGAACTAGTTCGTTACTTGATGCAAGATTTTGAAGATGACCCGCTATCAATTTGGAATTCTGATATATTTGGGCGCTCTCTTAGCTCTATTGTTAGAGAAGGAATTCAAGCGAAGTTATCTCTAATGCCAGAAAACGCTCGTTATAAATTAAAAGAAACGCTAGAAAGAATTATTAATGAAGGATCTGGCGGATTAATTGCGATTATATTATAAGAAAAAAATCCCTCTAATTGTAGAGGGATTTTTTTCTTTTTGAGTACGTAATAGAAAAATAAACAGTCATTATCTAATATTTTGTTGTAAATTGTCAAGTTTCATCAGAATTTCACATTTTTAGAGTAACAATTTCCTTAAAAATATTGAATTATAAAGGAGAATCGTATAATATAGGCGTTGATAATGATTTATCTACATCTTTGTAGTATAGAATTTGTAAAAATTGCCTACAAATGAAAGTAAGACTCATTTTATGATCATTATACAGTCTTATCTTTGGGAGGAGGTGAATGGCATGAACAAGACAGATTTAATCAATGCTGTTGCAGAAGCAAGTTCCCTTTCTAAAAAGGACGCAACAAAAGCAGTGGACGCTGTTTTTGATTCTATCTTAGAAGCTTTAAAACAAGGTGATAAAGTACAACTAATCGGATTCGGTAACTTCGAAGTTCGTGAGCGTGCGGCTCGTAAAGGTCGTAACCCACAAACAGGTGAGGAGATTGAAATCGCTGCAAGTAAAGTACCTGCATTCAAACCTGGTAAAGCGTTAAAAGATGCGGTTAAATAATCCTTACATATTAACAGGGAAGAAGAGTTTCCTTTTTGGAAACTCTTCTTTTTGCTTTTAAAAACATAAATATGCTAGAATGTGTTCGTATCACTTTTAGGTTTTTCGGGAGGGCTAGCGGATGGCAAAAGTTAATTTAGAACAAATTGAACATGCAGTACGTCTTATTTTAGAGGCAATCGGAGATGACCCAAATCGCGAGGGAGTACTTGATACACCGAAACGTGTTGCGAAAATGTACGCAGAAGTATTCTCAGGAATGCATGAGGATCCGAAAGAGCATTTACACAAAGTATTCGGAGAAGACCACGAAGAGCTTGTGCTAGTAAAAGATATACCATTCTATTCGATGTGTGAGCATCATCTTGTTCCGTTTTATGGAGTTGCTCACGTTGCATATATTCCGCAAGGTGGAAAAGTAACGGGACTAAGTAAATTAGCTCGTACTGTAGACACAATTGCGCGTCGTCCGCAACTACAAGAACGTATTACATCAACAGTAGCTAACTCTATTATGGAAGTACTAGAGCCGCATGGTGTAATGGTAGTAGTAGAAGCAGAGCATATGTGTATGACGATGCGTGGTGTGAAAAAGCCTGGTGCGAAAACAGTAACGACTGCAGTGCGCGGCGTGTTAGAAAATGATGCAGCAGCACGTAGTGAAATTTTATCGTTTATTAAGACGAATTAAAGAAGAGCGGGAAACTGCTTTTCTTTTTTTTATATACAAAAAAATGATATAGTTTTAATGTTAAAGAGCAAGAATATAAAGGTTGAAAATTACTTCTGCCTTTTGTGTAAATGAATGTTTGTAGTTGTTAGAGACGAAGATAACTTGTATGAATAAAAGTTGAGGCTTTATTCGGTAGCAGTTTGGCAGAAGTAGCCAAGTTTTGATTATAGAAAATAGAATGTATGTGTTATAATAAATTTTATGAATTAGAAAACAAGGGTGATTTTTTGTGTGTGACATCTACGGAGGGTATGCGGGTATTAAAGAGAAATTGATGGAGAAATTACGCCATCCTTATTTTATAAACTATATTGAAGAACCATTTATTGATGAAGAAAAAATAGCGCTGTTATACGGTGCATTAAAAAGTGCAAATATACATAAAGAACAAATTGATCATTATGTCGTAACGATTATGCTTGTACAAATTGCTCTTGATACACATGAAAAAGTATCAAATAAAGCAAACGAAGAGACGAGTGGATTCCATAAGCGTCGTCAATTGACAGTTCTTGCAGGGGATTATTATAGTGGTCTATACTATTACTTATTGTCAATGAATTGTGATATTATCTTAATTCGTGCACTTGCTGAAGGAATTAAGGAGATTAATGAACATAAAATTATGCTATATCAAAAAGCACATGTGACGATTCAAGACATAATGGAAAGTGTAGTAATAATTGAATCTGCGCTTTTGCAAAAAACATGTGATCATTTTCAGTTATCTAATTGGAAACCATATATAACTTATGTGTTAGGAAAAAATCGTCTTCAAAAAGAGTGTCAATTGTATGCTGATAAACAAAATTCACCTGTTTTTCAAGCAGTCCAAAAAATCTCATTGGATGATGATAAAAATTTGGAAACAGTTATTAATGAATGGCTTATGGAAATGAGAAAGCAGGAAGAAAATTTTTTAGAGAATCATACAGAAGTTAATGAGATAATTTCTATGTTAAGAGATAAATCAAGGACATAAGCAACTTTACATTGGAAGAAGGTACGAGCATGCAACAATCAAAAGAAGAAAGAGTACATGACGTATTTGAGAAAATTTCTGATAAATACGATGTGATGAATTCTGTAATTAGTTTTCAAAGGCATAAGGCATGGCGCAAAGAAACGATGCGGATTATGGATGTGAAACCCGGGAGTAAGGCACTTGATGTATGCTGCGGGACGGCAGATTGGACAATTGCACTAGCGGGAGCTGTAGGTGAAGATGGGAAGGTTTACGGTTTAGACTTTAGCGAAAATATGCTAGCTGTCGGTAAACAAAAGGTAGAAGCTTTAGAATTAAAGCAAGTAGAACTTATACATGGAAATGCAATGGAACTTCCTTATGAAGATAATACGTTTGATTATGTAACAATTGGTTTTGGGTTACGTAACGTTCCGGATTACATGCAAGTATTAAAAGAAATGACGCGTGTAGTAAAGCCTGGTGGAAAAGTAATTTGCCTGGAAACATCTCAACCAACGATGATAGGTTTTCGTCAAGGGTATGTCTTATACTTTAAATATATCATGCCGTTATTTGGAAAGATGTTTGCGAAAAGTTATAAAGAATATTCATGGCTTCAGGAATCTGCTAGTACATTCCCAGGGATGAAAGAGTTAGCATGTATGTTTGAAGAAGCTGGGCTTAAGAATGTGCAAGTGAAACCATTTACTTTTGGTGTAGCAGCTATGCATTTAGGTATTAAACCAGAATCAAAATAGAAAAAAGAAAAAAGAAAAAAGACGTTTTAGGTTAAGGTGAACAATATGAAGTTACAACTTATGTACTCTTTTTTACGATCGGATATTAATGTTATAGAAAAAGAATTGAAGAAGACAGTTGCTTCTGAGCAGCCGTTAGTAGAAGAAGCGGCATTACAGCTTATTGAAGCAGGCGGGAAGCGGATTCGCCCTGTTTTTGTTTTGCTTGCAGGGAAATTTGGGGATTATAAGTTAGATGCAATTAAGCATGTTGCGGTTGCATTAGAACTAATTCATATGGCTTCGCTTGTTCACGATGATGTCATTGATGCTGCGTTTTTACGACGCGGTAGCGCAACAGTGAATGCGAAATGGGGAGATCGTATTGCAATGTATACAGGAGACTACTTGTTTGCGAAGTCTCTTGAATGTATAACAAATATAGAAATTCCAGATGCACATCAAGCGTTGTCTCATACAATTTTAGAAGTTTGTAAAGGTGAAATCGAACAAATTAAAGATAAGTATAACTATGATCAAAATTTACGAACGTATTTAAGAAGGATAAAACGAAAAACAGCATTGTTAATCGCCGCAAGTTGTCAGTTGGGAGCGATTGCTGCTGGTGCTAATCGTGATACTGTAAATCGTCTATTTTGGTACGGATATTTTGTTGGTATGTCTTATCAAATTATTGATGATATTTTAGATTTCGTATCGACAGAAGAGAAGCTTGGAAAGCCTGCTGGTGGTGATTTATTACAAGGTAACATTACATTACCTGTTTTGTATGCCATGGAAGATCCAGTTCTTCGTCAAAAAATTACATCTGTGCATGAAAATACAACAGCAAGTGAAATGAAAGAAATTATTGATGATATTAAAGCGAGCGAAGCTATTGATAAAGCATTTTCGTTTAGTGAACGTTATTTACATAAAGCATTAGAAATAATAAAACCACTCCCTCGTGGACAGGCGAAGTATGCGTTGCAAAATGTCGCAAAGTATATTGGAAAACGAAAATTTTAGTGTTTTGTCTAAAAAATAAAATAATCTCTCTATTTCAAAACTATTGCGCAATTGTGATAAGGGTGTTAATATGTGTGTGGGGATATACAATTACATACATAATTCAGAAGTGGAGAGATTTTTTATGGAAAAAACATTTCTAATGGTAAAACCAGACGGTGTACAACGTGCCTTCATTGGGGAAATTGTAGCTCGTTTTGAGAAAAAGGGCTTTCAATTAGTTGGTGCAAAATTAATGCAAGTTACTCCGGAAATTGCTGAACAACACTACGGTGAGCATAAAGAAAGACCTTTCTTTGGTGAATTAGTAGACTTTATTACATCTGGTCCTGTATTCGCAATGGTATGGCAAGGTGAAGGTGTAGTAGATACAGCACGCAATATGATGGGTAAAACACGACCACATGAAGCTGCTCCTGGAACAATTCGTGGAGATTTCGGTGTAACTGTTGCGAAAAACATTATCCACGGTTCGGATTCTTTAGAAAGTGCAGAACGCGAGATTGCTATTTTCTTTAAGGAAGAAGAATTAGTAGACTACTCAAAATTAATGAATCAATGGATTTACTAATTATTTTGAAATAATTTGTAAACGCTTTAATAACTGTGATAATAGTAAAAAGTGTGAGAAGAATAGGGGTATTCTTCTTGCACTTTTTTTATTTCGATCAGTTACGAAGTTAGGGCTGTTATGATATATTGGTATGTAAAGTAAAAGGTTTACTATTATGAAAATAATCGAACAATTACAAGTAGGGAAAGCAAACATTCGATTTACTATATAATTTCTTTGTATTTTAAAGAGTGATGGAAGATAATATAGCTGCTTTATGTAGCGGGATAAATACATATGCGAAAAGAGGAATAACGTATGCGATATATTACAGCTGGTGAATCCCACGGTCCGCAACTTACGACAATTTTAGAAGGTGTTCCGGCAGGGGTATCTTTAGTAGCGAATGATATAAATGAAGAATTAGCTAGAAGACAAAAAGGATATGGACGCGGTAGACGCATGCAAATTGAGAAAGACCAAGTGCAAATTGTAAGTGGTGTTAGGCATGGGAAGACGATGGGGTCACCGATTGCACTTGTTGTTGAAAATCGTGATTTTACACATTGGACAAAGGTTATGGGTGCAGAGCCGTTAACTGAGCAGGAAGAGAAAGAAATGAAAAGGCAAGTTACGAAACCTAGACCTGGACACGCAGATTTAAATGGTGCGATTAAATATGGTCATAGAGATATGAGGAATGTATTAGAGCGTTCTTCAGCACGTGAAACGACAGTTCGTGTTGCAGCTGGTGCAGTTGCAAAAAAAATATTAGCGGAATTAGGTATACAAGTAGCGGGACATGTTATCGAGATTGGTGGTGTACAGGCAGCAAATATTAAATATAACTCTATTGTGGAATTACAAAGTACTACAGAAGCATCTCCTGTACGTTGTTTAGATGAAGAGGCCGGTAAAAAGATGATGCAAGCAATTGATGATGCGAAGGCAAATGGTGATTCTATCGGTGGTATTGTTGAAGTAGTTGTAGAAGGAATGCCAATTGGAGTAGGTAGCTATGTACATTATGATAGAAAATTAGATGCAAAATTAGCAGCGGCAATTATGAGTATTAACGCTTTTAAAGGTGTTGAAATTGGAATTGGTTTTGAAGCAGCACATAGACCTGGAAGTGAAGTGCATGATGAAATCCTTTGGGATGAAGCGCAAGGGTACAGAAGAAAAACGAACAATGCAGGTGGATTAGAAGGTGGCATGACAACTGGTATGCCGGTTGTTGTGCGCGGTGTTATGAAACCGATACCGACATTATATAAACCGCTTCAAAGTGTTGATATTGATACGAAAGAACCTTTTACAGCGAGTATTGAACGTTCAGATAGTTGTGCAGTGCCAGCAGCTAGCGTTGTGGCTGAAGCTGTTGTGGCTTGGGAGCTCGCAACAGCTTTAATTGAACAATTTGGATTAGATCGTATCGATCTTATACGTGAAAATATTGAGAAACATAATGAATATGCGAGGGGATTTTAATGGAGAACATACATATTCAAACGAAATCAAAAGAATATGATGTACATGTTGGAAGGGAGGCGTTGTCACACTTAACAACGCTTATTCAAAAAATGAATCCTGCAGTATCTAACATAATGATCATTTCTGATGAAGCTGTTGCATCACTGCATTTACAGACAGTTGTTGATGCATTGCAAGTAGAGCAAAAAGTATTTTCATTTGTTGTACCGAGTGGCGAAAAAGAGAAGTCTTTTGAAAATTTCTATGAGGCTCACACTTCGGCTCTTGAAAATAAATTAGATAGAAATTCTTTAATCATCGCACTTGGAGGCGGAATGATTGGAGATTTGGCTGGATTTGTTGCCGCGTCGTTTATGCGTGGTATTCGCTTTGTCCAAGTTCCAACGACTTTATTAGCTCACGATAGCGCAGTAGGCGGGAAAGTAGCAATTAACCATCCACTAGGAAAAAATATGATTGGAGCGTTTCATCAGCCAGAAGCTGTTGTATATCATACGCCATTTTTACATTCACTTCCTGAAAAAGAGTGGCGATCAGGTTATGCAGAAGTGATAAAGCATGCTCTTATTGGTGATGTAGAGCTATATCATTGGTTAAAAGAAGAAGTGCAAACGTTAACGGATCTTCGTGATGAAAAGTTAATTCATATATTAACGAAGGCGATTCCTGTGAAAGCGAATATTGTGTCGCAAGACGAAACAGAAAAAGGTGTACGTGCCCATTTGAATTTTGGGCATACGTTAGGACATGCTCTTGAAAAAGAGTTAGGATATGGGAATATTACTCACGGTGATGGAGTAGCGGTTGGCATGCTATTTGCTATGTTTTTAAGTGAGCAAGTGTACAAAGTTGATCTTTCTTATAAAGAAATAAAGCAGTGGTTCTTGAAATACGGTTATCCAAAAATGCCAAGTGACTTGAATGTAGAACGTCTCGTTCAGTTGATGAAACAAGATAAAAAAGCAAATGCTGGAACAATTCATATGGTGCTTATGCAGGAATATGGGGGAGTGAATGTCGTATCTATTTCAGATGAGACTGTTCATATTGCGTTAGAAGCATTTCAAAAGGATATGGTGTAAAAAGTCATAGAACAGGTATGAAATGCATATTTAAAGGTATTCTCGTAATGGTGACGGTTATGATTAAAGATGACAGTAAGACATTATAAATCATATCAATGACTGGGGGAAGAAAAGTGAGAGTAAAAGAGCAATTGTTAACTTTGAGAGCATATGTACCTGGGAAAAATATTGAGGAAGTAAAAAGAGAATACGGATTGTCAAAAATTGTAAAGTTAGCATCGAATGAAAATCCGTTTGGCTGCTCTGCGCGTGTGACAGAAGCATTAACTTCGTTAGCTAATCAATATGCACTCTATCCGGACGGGGCGGCATTTGAGCTTCGTGAGAAAGTAGCAGAGCATTTAGGTGTAAAAGCGGAACAGCTTTTATTTGGTAGTGGGCTAGATGAAGTCATTCAAATGATTAGTCGTGCTTTGCTACATAATGGAACAAATGTTGTAATGGCGAACCCTACGTTCTCGCAATACCATCACCATGCTGTTATTGAAGGAGCAGAAGTTCGTGAAGTACCACTTAAAGATGGCATTCACAATTTAGATGCAATGTTACAACAAGTAGATGAGAAAACGAAGATTGTATGGATTTGTAATCCGAATAATCCGACAGGTACATATGTAGAAAAACAAAAATTACTTTCATTTTTAGAATCAGTTCCAAAGTCAGCGCTCGTTATTATGGACGAAGCATATTATGAATATGCTGGGGCAGAAGATTATCCGCAAACATTACCTCTTCTTGAAAAGTACGAAAATCTTATGGTGTTACGCACATTCTCAAAAGCATATGGATTAGCTGCTTTTCGTATTGGATATGCGATTGGTGATGCAAAGCTTATTGGGCAGCTAGAGGTAGCAAGACTACCATTTAACACATCAACTATCGCCCAAGCGGTAGCATTAGCGGCAATAGAGGATCAACAGTTTTTACAAGAGTGTGTGAAGAAAAATGCCGGAGGATTAAATCAATATTATGCATTTTGTAAGGAATATAACGTATTCTACTATCCATCTCAAACGAATTTTATTTTCTTGAAACTTGGTATACCTGGTAATGAAGCTTTCGAACGATTAATGAAAAAAGGATATATCGTTCGTTCTGGTGCAGCATTTGGTATGCATGATGGTATTCGTATTACTGTTGGATTAAAAGAAGAAAATGATGAGATTATTGAATTACTTACGGAACTTGTAAAAGAACAAGTGAAGAAAGAAGAAACGTATTCTTAAGAAATGGTGGAGGCTCCTGTTACAGGAGCCTTTTTCATTTGAACTGCAATAAGGGGAGTTGTTTGCACGTTCAAGAAAGAAAACGTTACAATAGAAGTAGACGTATAAGAAGAACTATTGTACATATAACTTATTTAAAATGTGAGGAGGATACAGTTTGAAACTAGTAGGACGAAAAAATAGTTTGAATGGGAAAATTGTTGTTCCAGGAGATAAATCTATTTCGCATCGCTCTGTTATGTTTGGAGCGATAGCGGAAGGGACGACGAAAGTATCAAATTTTTTATTAGGAGAAGATTGTTTAAGTACAATTGCATGTTTTCAAAAACTAGGTGTCCAGATTGAACAGTTTGGTAACGATGTCACGATTTACGGTAAAGGATTACATAATTTACAAGAACCGAAAGAAGTATTAGATGTGGGGAATTCAGGGACGACTATTCGTCTTATGCTTGGGATTTTAGCAAATACGCCGTTCCATAGTACGATAATTGGTGATGCATCAATTGGAAAACGTCCTATGAAACGTGTTACAGACCCGCTTAGTAAGATGAATGCTCAAATTGATGGTAGAGAAAACGGACAATATACACCTTTATCTATTCGCGGTGGTAAGGTAAAAGGGATGCATTACCATTCACCAGTAGCAAGCGCACAAGTGAAGTCAGCAGTTTTACTTGCGGGTTTGCAAGGGGAAGGGATTACTACGGTAACAGAGCCTATGCAATCTCGTGATCATACGGAAAGAATGCTGCGTGCATTCGGTTGTACCGTAGATGTTAATGGACGGACTGTTTCATTACAAGGTGGACAACAACTTAAAGGTGCAGACATAGAAGTTCCAGGAGATATTTCTTCGGCGGCGTTTTTCTTAGTAGCTGGTGCAATTGTCCAAAATAGTAAGCTTGTATTGGAAAACGTTGGTTTAAATCCGACGAGAACAGGGGTTTTAGATGTATTAACAAAGATGGGTGCACTTATTTCTATCGATCATATTAGAAATGAAGAGTTTGAACCGTGCGGGGATATTACGATTGAAACATCTAAACTAAAAGGAATAGAAATTGGTGGAACTCTTATTCCAAGATTAATTGATGAAATTCCTATAATTGCTTTATTGGCAACGCAGGCAGAAGGAATTACTGTTATTAAAAACGCTGAGGAGTTAAAAGTAAAAGAAACAAATCGTATCGATACGGTTGTAGATGAATTAGGCAAATTAGGTGCGAAGATTGAAGCTACACCAGATGGTATGATTATATATGGTAAACAAAGTTTAAAAGGAAATACTGTTAATAGTCATGGCGATCATCGTATTGGGATGATGCTTGCAATCGCATCGTGTATTATAGATGGAGAAGTGAAAATAGAGAATAGTGATGCGGTCGCTGTATCGTATCCGGAATTTTTCGAACAATTAGCTGCGCTATGAGAGAAAGTATAGGAAGAGGTAGCTCACTCAAAAGGTTGCGTTCTTACACCTAGTTGCTTATGATAAATGAACAGAAGAGAATATTTTTTGAATTAAAGGAGACGTTTATGCAAAAGTTTGAACAGGCTGTTTCTTATATTGAAAACGGTGAAGCAGAAAAAGGATTACAATTATTAAAAGAACAACTACGAGTTGCTAATGATGAAGAGAAGTATGATATCGCTCGTTACTATCATACACTTGGGTTTATGGATGAGGCGTTAGCAATTACTGAAGACTTACGCTTGCTATATCCGGAAGAAAGTGAATTTACGGTATTTTTAGCAGAATTATATATTGATTTAGATAAAGAAGATGAAGCGATTGAAGTGCTTCATGATATTCCAGAAAACGATGATTTATATGTTCAATCGTTATTACTTGTAGCGGATTTATTCCAAATGCAAGGTTTTGATGATGTAGCAGAACAAAAACTATTAAAGGCGAAAGAAATGATGCCAGACGAACCTGTTATTACGTTTGGGTTAGCAGAATTATATAGTAGTAAAGGTGAAGAGCAAAAGGCGATCACTTATTATGAATCGTTACTAGCAGAACATAAAGTTATGGGTGGTGTTGTCATTGCGCTTCGTCTAGCAGAAACTTTAAGTGCTATTGGAAACTGGGAAGAGGCAATCTCTTACTATGAAGCGGGGTTAGAAGAGCAAAAAGATATTCACTCATTATTTGGATATGCCTTCACATTATACCAAGGAGAAGAATATCAAAGAGCAATTGGTGCTTGGCAAGAATTAAAAGAATTAGATCCTGAATACGCATCGTTATACATGTATTTAGCGAAAAGCTATGAAAAAGAAGGCATGCTTCAAGAAAGCTATGAAACACTTCAAGAAGGAATTAAAGTAGATGAGCTGTCTGTTCCTTTCTATGTAGAATTAGCGAATATTGCGGCGAAATTAGGTAAAATAGCGGAGGCAGAAGAAGTGCTTCAAAAAGCACTGGAGCTAGATCCGGGACATTTAGGTGCGATATTAAAATATGCGTATATTTTAAAAGAACAAGAGAAATACGAAGAGCTAATTGCAGTTGTAGAGCGTGCAATTGACAGTGGAGAACCAGATACACAACTACTTTGGGATCTTGCATTTGCAAAAAAACAATTAGAAATGTATTCGGATGCATTAAAACACTATGAAAGTGCATATACTTCTTTTAAGAATCATCCAGATTTCTTGGAAGAGTACGGTTATTTCTTATTAGAAGAAGGAATGCGAAAAGAGGCGAAAGAAGTATTTACGCAGTTAATACAACTAGACCCGACACAAATTCATATTGAAGAATTGTTATATAATTTAGAGGATTTTTCATAAGTTGGAAGGAAACTGAATGCCGCTTCTTGAATCTAAAAAGAAAAGAGAAAGACAGAGGAGGGACTTAATCGCTATGAATACCCCTGTTTCTGTAAACGAGAAGAAGGATTTTGTAAAATGGTTTTTGAATAATTACCAACTGAAACAGCGTGAATGTGTATGGATTTTGAATTATTTAATGAGTCACGATCAATTAATGCATAAAGTCCACTTCGTAGAACATGCAAAATATTGTCCGCGTGGCTTAGTAATGTCAGCAAATTGTGTGAAAGACACACCGTTTCATTTTTTTAAACAAAATGTAATGACAACAGATGCAGAAAAATCGTTTCATGATATTCGTTTGAATCGAGATGAGGATATTTATATTCAGCTTAATTTTAAATCATCGTTCCAAAATGCAAACTATGTAGCTGTATTAGAAGAAAACCCATATTTGCCAAAGCATATTGAAGTGAATGAAAAAGATCGATTGCTTGCAGAACGATTTTTAGAAGAAAGTGTATTCTCATTTAGAAGAGAACGTCTTTTGAAACAAATTGATGAAGCTTTGGATAAGCAAGATAAGGAAGCATTTCATAGGTTAACAGCAGAGTTGAAAATTTTATAGAATTCATTTTGATTATGTAATCTTTACGAAATTCAGACTTTTTAAGAAAAACTACTTAATAATAGGTAGTTTTTCTTTTTTTACCTCTTTTAGTATGGTTTAATATATATAAAGTGAAAGTTCTGTTATTTCGAATGGAGGAGGGGAGAAAAGGTGAAATGGATTGTAAAAGATGTAGAACAGTTTGAGCAAGCGAGGGAGTATGTAGATACAGGGATTATACCCCTTTTGTCTATTTCGGCAGCAAAAGAGATGAAAATGGTTGTAGAGCAAGGTGAATTTATTGAGGCTTTGAGTATGGAGTTGGAAAGGGAGTATAAAGGAAGAGTGCTTTTACTGCCCGCATTTACGTATTTGGTAGAGAGCCAAAAGAATGAAAAAGACCGTTTGCAAGAATGGACAGATCATTTAAAAAGGCAAGGTTTTAAGCATATTGCCTATGTGACAAGTGACTTTTCATGGAAAGAAGATATGAGAGATGTGCAGGGTGATTTATTTTGGTTTCCATCGTTATCATTAGAGCAATTTAGTGACCAAGCGAAAAGGGAAGTTATTCGTGCACACATAAAAAATATTATGGAAATGTTGGAAGAAAGATGGATAAAATAATAATAAACAGAAAGTTCTTATTATTATGAGTAGTATGATATTGACCTATGCAAGAGGGTATTATATCATGATAGTGTCCTAGTTTTTATTTTTTATATAATTTTTTCACGAGGGGACAATTTCTGATAGAGGGGGGAAATTTTCGTGAGCGAGAAAGAACATCGTGTGTCAAGAAGACAGTTTTTAAATTACACACTTACAGGGGTAGGAGGCTTTATGGCGGCGGGTATTTTAATGCCGATGACGAGGTTTGCGCTTGATCCGGTGTTAAGAAAAGAAGTGGGAACAGATATGGTTGCTGTTGGACAAGTAAAGGATATTACAACAGAGCCGAAGCGCTTCGATTTTAAGGTGAAGCAGGTTGACGGATGGTACAAGTCTGAAGAGCCAAAATCTGCTTGGGTGCATAAAGATGAAAGCGGAGACATTGTTGCATTTTCTCCAGTGTGTAAACATTTAGGTTGCACAGTGAACTGGAATTCGGACAAAGCACATCCTAATCAATTCTTTTGCCCATGTCACGGGGGACGTTATACAAAAGATGGGATGAACATTAAAGGCACACCGCCTCTTGCTCCGCTTGATGTGTACGAGTCTAAAGTGAAAGATGGAACGCTGTATTTAGGAAAAGCGAAGCCAAGAGGGGGTGCAAAGTAGATGTTAAATAAAATTTATGATTGGGTGGACGAACGTTTAGATATTACACCGATATGGCGTGATATCGCTGATCATGAAGTACCTGAGCATGTTAACCCGGCACATCACTTTTCTGCATTCGTCTATTGCTTTGGAGGACTTACCTTTTTCGTTACAGTAATTCAAATTTTGTCCGGAATGTTTTTGACGATGTATTATGTGCCGGATATTAAAAATGCTTGGGAGTCGGTTTATTATTTACAAAATGAAGTAGCTTACGGGCAAATTGTTCGTGGTATGCATCACTGGGGTGCTAGTCTCGTAATTGTAATGATGTTTTTACATACACTCAGAGTTTTCTTCCAAGGTGCGTATAAAAAGCCTCGTGAGTTAAACTGGATTGTTGGTGTTCTTATTTTCTTTGTTATGTTAGGTCTTGGTTTTACCGGATATTTATTACCGTGGGATATGAAAGCGTTATTTGCTACGAAAGTAGGGATTCAAATTGCAGAGCAAACGCCGCTCATTGGTCCTTATATTAAAACATTACTCGCTGGTCATTCCGAAATCGTTGGCGCTCAAACATTAACTCGCTTCTTTGCTATTCACGTCTTCTTCTTACCAGCAGCACTTCTAGGTTTAATGGCCTTCCACTTCATCATGATTCGCAAACAAGGTATTTCCGGTCCGCTATAAGAGATTGCTAAATTAAAGGGGAAAGAACAAAAGGAGGGAGATTATGCATCGCGGCAAAGGGATGAAGTTTGTAGGAGATTCTCGGGTACCAGTAGCCCGGAAACCAAATATTCCAAAAGATTATTCTGAATATCCAGGGAAAACAGAAGCGTTTTGGCCGAATTTCTTGTTAAAAGAATGGATGGTTGGTGCAGTTTTTTTAGTCGGTTATTTATGTTTAACAGTGGCGCATCCGTCACCGCTTGAGAGAATGGCGGATCCTACAGATGCAGGATATATACCACTTCCAGATTGGTATTTCTTATTCTTGTATCAGTTATTAAAGTATTCGTATGCTTCAGGCTCATTTACTGTAATTGGTGCGTTTATTATGCCGGGGATTGCGTTTGGAGCGTTACTATTAGCTCCGTTTCTAGATCGAGGCCCAGAAAGAGCACCATTGAAGCGTCCTGTAGCAACGGGGTTTATGCTTTTAGCAATTGCATCGATTATTTTTTTAACTTGGGAATCTGTAGCACACCACGATTGGGAAGCTGCAAAAAAACAAGGAGCAATTGTAAAAACAGCACCAGTTGATAAAAATGATGACGGCTACAAGTTGATGCAAAAAAATACTTGTTTAACATGTCATGGTGACAATTTACAGGGCGGAGCGGCAGCACCGGCTTTACAAAACTTAACTTTAAAACCAGAAGAAATCGCTAAAATTGCGAAAGATGGAAAAGGCTCAATGCCTAAAGGTGTATTTAAAGGTACAGATGAGGAACTGAAAAAGCTTTCGGAATTCGTTGCAAAGTATAATAAAAAATAATAGAAAAGCTGACTACAAAATCTGTAGTCAGCTTTTTATTTTGCGTGCCCAGCTTAGCTGGGCACTGTTTGATGGTGAAAGGTTTAAATAGAATTCTACAAGGATTCAAAAATTATTATAGCCTATCTTCAATTGGACAGAAGTGGCTCGGTAAAATAGATTGGTACGTCTTAGAACGGCTTAACCTTTTTTGGAATAAGAAAAGAAATGTTCGAAAGAAACATGGTCGTATCAAGGACTTGATGAAGAAAATAACATACACACTCGTGAAAGTAGGAAGCTAGAACAAACTGAAAGCTAAAGAAGGAAGAGCGTCGGAAAGCCGTATGAGGGAAAACCTCACGTACGGTTTGATGAGGGGAAGCTGAAACAGAAAAGGGATAGCAAAGCCATCCCTAAAGAAAATTTAATCTGTTTCAGTTTTCTACTCTACGATGACGGAAAGTTTGCTATATAATAGAGTAGAGTTCGATGAAAGAATTACTTTGTTTGAAAGGTGTTGGACATACAGATTGGCTTACTTGTATGCAATGTTAAGGCAACGTTCGGTACTATTATTTTTATTGGTTGTTAACATATTAGGTACAATTTACGGATTCATATGGTATGGAAATCAATTAAAAGAAACCTCACCTATATTTTGGCCGTTTGTACCAGATAGCCCTATGGCGACTCTCTTTTTTGTCTTTGTTTTAATTGCTTTCTTGATGAAGAAGAACTGGGGGTTAATAGAAGCGCTAGCGATAGTTACTTTAATAAAATATGGTGTTTGGGCTGTTGTTGTAAATGCAATTATGATTTATGTAAAAGGCCCTATTGGCCTTATGGGATATATGTTAATGTTATCTCATTTTGCGATGGCAGTGCAGGGAATGTTATATGCTCCGTTTTATCGGATAAAAAAATGGCACTTCACTGTAGCTGGCATATGGACATTACATAATGATGCAATTGATTATTTATTTTGGCAAATGCCGAGATATGGGATTATGCATTTATTTGTAGAGAAAATTGGTTATTTTACGTTTTGGTTAAGTATTGCTGTACTGTGTATTACATATTATTATTGCTTACGTGAGAACCGAAAACAGTTTTCTTTATGATGGTGAGAACATTTAGGGGGAGAAAATGAAGAAAAATAAGAGCGGTATAAACATATTGGATCGATTGATCACTTTAGTAGTTTCCTATAGCATAGCATTTTCTGTTTTCGCTCTCGCGACAACGGTAGTTATATATGGAAAATGGTTGTATTATTTTGAAATTGATTTTTTAAATATTCCAGATTTAGCGGATATGACGAAAGATGAAATTAAGAGAAACTATGATGTGCTTATTACATATTTATCGCCGTTTTATGAAGGTGCATTACAATTGCCGACATTAGATATGTCCACAAATGGACGCATTCATTTTGTAGATGTTAAAAATATTGTAGTCAAGATTCAATATATAATGTATGGAACGATTGTAATTGCTGTATTAGGAGGAGCGTATTTATTAAAAAAGAAAAAGGAAAAGTTTTTACTTCACGGAGCGATTCTTACAATTATTTTTCCAATAGCTCTTACGTTACCAATTGCTATTAATTTTGAAAAGAGTTTCGTATTATTTCATAAGCTTTTATTTAGCAATGATTATTGGATGTTTGATATTGAAACAGATCCGGTTATTTTAATGTTACCGGAAGAATTCTTTATGCATGCTGCATGTATTATTTTATTATTGATTTTAGGTGGTAGCATGCTTTGTTACGGTGTGTATAAATATTTAGTGAAAAAGAAAAGGGTTTCAAAGAAAAAATTCTCTGTTTAAAGAGAATTTTTTTGTTTTCATAGAGATAATATATTTTTTGGTTTTGTTCTGTTCTATTCTTGTCCAATTCCACATATTTTGTACTAGTAGTTATAGGGGGGACCGGGATGAAGAGAACATTAATTGGACTGATAGCATTTCTAATTATAATGTTTCCAGTACGTATATATGCTGAAGAGTGGAGTGAACTAACTGGATTGCTAGATGACTCTTTGCAGTTAGTGAAGAAAAAAGAAGATGAAAAGGCAATACAAGTACTGTACCATTTCTCAGAGCAATTTCTATCAAAGGAGAATGAAAATAATTCAAAAGTAACTCCGGGACAAATTAGAGTCGTTTCTTTAGCATACGATAAGGCGAAACAATCTCTCGCGGAAGATTCAGATAGGCAAGTTAAAGTGGATAATATGTTAGCGTTACAACTTGCTGTTGATGCACAAGTATCTAAATATCAGCCACTTTGGATGGAAAGAGAAAGAAAGATAATGAATGCCTTTTCTCAAGTAGAAAAGGCGATGGAAAAAGAAGATGATGGACAGTTCCAACAGACGCTAAATACATTTTTAAATGAATTTAATATTATTTATCCTAGTTTAATGATTGCTCTGCCAGAAAACGAAGCGCAGCGTGTAAATGCACATTTATCTTATTTGGATGAATTTCGTAACGTTATGTTAAAAACGAAAGGTGGACAAATGCAACTAGGGATTATTAAAGGTGATTTACAAAAAATATTTCATACAGTAAAAAAAGATGAGATTGCTCCCTCTCTCATTTGGTTTATGACAATTACTGGAGGACTTATTTTGTTCACTTTAACGTATGTTGGATGGAGAAAGTATAAAGGGGAGAGAGAGAAGCGGAGAAGCAACTTGCATTCTAAAGATAGATAATACGCATAAATAAAGATACGGATTGTAAGGTTTATTTATTGACAACGGTGGAAGAAAAAAATAGAATGAGAAGTACTATAATTAAAACTTCAATGGAGGTTTATGATGTTTTATTTAATTTACTTCGCGATCATTTTGATCATACCGTTGTATGCACAGTCAAAAGTACGTAGTGCCTATAGCAAGTATTCACAAGTTTATTCAACATCAGGTATGACAGGAGCGGAAGTGGCTCGAAAAATTTTAGATGAAAATGGATTGTACAATGTAGCCGTAGAAGAAACGCCAGGTCATTTGTCAGATCATTATGACCCGCGTGTAAAGACGGTTAGATTATCGACAGATAACTATTATGGTCATTCAGTTGCTGGTACAGCTGTAGCAGCACATGAAGTAGGACACGCAATTCAAGATGCGAAAGATTATAACTTTATGCGTGTACGCCATTCGTTAGTGCCAGTTGCTAATTTTGGTTCAAACATGTCATGGGTTTTTGTCCTAATTGGTGTATTTGCACAAATGTCTGGTTTGTTGTTACTAGGAATTATTTTAATGGCAGCAGGTGTTATTTTCCAACTTGTTACATTACCAGTTGAGTTTGATGCATCAAAACGCGCAATGCAACAAATTGAAGCACTTGGTATCGTATCAACAGATGAGTACGGTCAAGCTCGTAAAGTATTAAATGCGGCAGCATTAACATATGTAGCAGCAGCTGCTGTAGCAGTATTTGAATTATTACGTCTCGTATTAATTTATACTGGTATGCAGCGTAGCGACGATTAAAGACTATCAATTTTGATAGTCTTTTTTTGTTTTGTGGATTGAATCTTATAATATGTTACAAATGGAAATAATAGAGAGAATATGGGGTATAGAACTAGTTAAAATAAAGATAAGTATGGAATGATGAAAGAAGGTGACGGACATAGAATATCCATATTATTTAGTTAAACAAGTGAAGGAGCGTAGTGCTACATACCAATTAGAAGGTTTTTTAAGTGGACAGGGCCCTAAAAAACCGAAATTAATGCTTGTTGGAGAAGCACCTGGTGAAACAGAAATTCATAATGGGATTCCATTTAGTGGGAGAGCGGGAAAACATTTAATGGAATTTTTAGAACGTATTCACGTTACAAGGGAAGAAGTATATATTACGAGTGCGGTCCGGAGTAGACCTTATAAATGGAGAGAGAAAAGGGAACGAAATGGCGAAATAATACAGAAGAAGTACAATAGAACACCGAATCAAGGTGAGATACTTGCCCATGCACCTTTGCTAGATTATGAACTGGAATTTATACAGCAGCCGGTTATTGTCACACTTGGTAATATTGCATTACAGCGTTTAGTTGGTAAAAATAATAAAATTACGGATGTTCATGGAGAATTGTTAAAGCAACCTGTGCAGCGATTGAAAGATAGCAGCAGTACAGAATTTATTTGGTCAGAAAAAGAATATCATATTTTTCCGACCTTTCATCCAGCTTCTATTTTCTATAATCGGAGTTTGTTGGAGCTTATTTATGAGGATTTGGAGAAACTTAAAAGATTTATAATAAAAAACTAGAAAAGCTACAGAGCTTTTCTAGCTGAATTTAATTATGTAACGGTTTTTTATTTTCATCTAATGTAAATCCTTCACCAACAACATCGTGTACATCACTTACAGCGACAAAGGCATGTGGATCTACTGAAATAATGATATTTTTTAATTTTACGATTTCATTTTTAGCAACAACACAATATAGTACATTACGTTCTATTTTTGTATAGGATCCAACTGCTTTTAAAAAGGTTGCTCCGCGCTCCATTTCTGATAAAATTTTTGAAGCAATTTCATCGTTTTTATCAGAAATAATAGTTGCTCCTTTTGCTGCATAAGCACCTTCTTGCATGAAATCAATAACCTTAGCCCCGATAAAAACAGCAACTAACGTATACATGCCCTCGCGATATGATAAATATGTAAGAATAGAGATAATGATAACGACCGCATCAAACATAAACATCGTTTTTCCCATACTCCAGCCAACATATTTGTGAGCTAGCCTTGCGATAATATCAACACCGCCAGTAGTCCCGCCGTATTTGAATATAATTCCAAGTCCTATGCCGATAAATGCCCCAGCGAATAAAGCAGCCAGTGTCATATCATTTTGCAAGTTTAAATGTAAGTTGAGAACCTCGTAGCGCTGAAACACCCAAAGGAATAAAGAGACGCTAAATGTACCGATTAATGTGTATAAAAATGTTGTTCGGCCGAGTAATTTCCAGCCAATGAAAAATAGAGGGACGTTTAAAATTAAGTTTGTATAGGAAGGATCAAGTGAAAATTTAAAATATAATAATAGCGTAATGCCCGTAAATCCACCCTCTGCAAGATGATTTTCAATATTGATATTCACAATACCGAAAGAAAAAATAGCGGAACCGATTAAAATAAAAATGATATTTCGAATCTTCAAATTTGATGTCATTTAGAAATCCCCCTAATTATGTAATGATTGCATTGCTCCTCTTAAACGATAGAACATAATAATAAGTTATTTCTAGTTGATAGTAAAAATAGAGAATGGTATAAGAGCTTAATTAGTTCAGCCTGATATTGTGCGGAAAAAATGCAAAAGAAAGTTTCACTTTATCCCGTCCCAACGGCTGGTAGAGGGAAAAGCGAAGAAGAAAAGGTCGAACCAGCCGCAGGGACCCGATTGGTTCAGGCTGATCTTTTGTAAAAATCACGCAAAAGAAGTTTCACTTTATTATAGTCTATCCTAAAAAGAGTCGTAAATAGTGATATGAGGGAATAATATTTGTCAAATCGCGATGAATTGGCTAACATGAAAGAGGAAGGAATAAGAGGTGACTAGTATGGAAGCAAAAACGATGAAAGATATGCAGAAAGAAGTAGATGCATATATCGGTCAATTTAAAGAAGGTTATTTTAGTCCGCTTGCAATGATGGCTCGTTTAACTGAAGAAATGGGAGAGCTTGCAAGAGAGGTTAATCATTATTATGGTGAGAAACCAAAGAAAACGACTGAGAAAGAACGAAGTGTTGAGGAAGAGCTTGGAGATGTTTTATTTGTTATGATTTGTATGGCAAATAGTTTAAATATTGATTTAGAAACAGCGCATAACATTGTAATGAATAAATTTAATACACGTGATAAAGATCGTTGGACACGTATTGATGAGGGAGAGAAAGACGCATGAAAGAAATTAAAGTAATTATCGCTGGACCACGAGGACGCATGGGATATGAAGCAGTCCTTCTTATGGAAAGAACAGCGCATTTCAATTTAGTAGCAGCAATTGATTATAAGCATGGCGGAGAAAAAATTTCTGATTTACCGGGAATGCCAGCGCTAGATGCACCTATTTACGCGGATTTACATACTTGTTTAGATGAAGTAGAAGCAGATGTATTGTTAGATTTAACAACACCAGAAATTGGAAAGAAACATGTGACACTTGCAGTTGAACGTGGACTTAGATCAGTTATTGGTACAACTGGATTTACTGAAGAAGAACTAAAGCAATTAACAGAAAATGCAAAAGAAAAAGAAGTAGGAACAATTATCGCTCCAAATTTTGCGATTGGTGCAGTTCTTATGATGAAATTTTCACAAATGGCAGCGAAGTACTTCCAAGATGTTGAAGTAATTGAATTACACCATGATCAAAAATTAGACGCACCATCTGGTACAGCTGTAAAAACAGTAGAATTAATCCGTCAAAATCGTGTACCAAAAGAGCAAGGGCACCCTAATGAAACGGAACAATTAGAAGGGGCACGTGGTGCAAATGTAGACGGTATTCACATTCATAGCGTACGTCTACCAGGGCTTATTGCACACCAAGAAGTAATGTTCGGCGGAGATGGACAAATGTTAACAGTTCGTCATGATTCATTCAACCGTGCATCATTTATGTCAGGTGTAAAACTATCAATTGAAACAGTAATGAACCTTGATCATCTTGTGTACGGTTTAGAAAATATTATCGACTAAAGGGGAGACAACGGATGAAAATTGCCTTAATCGCACATGACAAAAAGAAAGATGATATGGTTTCGTTCGCATACGCATATAAACCAATTTTTGAAAAACATGAACTTTTTGCAACAGGAACGACAGGACTTCGTATTATGGAGGCAACTGGTTTAGTTGTAACAAGATATCAATCCGGTCCTCTCGGTGGCGATCAAGAAATTGGTGCAATGATTGCAAAAAATGAGATGGATATGGTGATTTTTTTCCGGGATCCACTAACAGCCCAGCCGCATGAACCAGATGTTAATGCGTTACTTCGTTTATGTGATGTATACGCCATCCCATTAGCAACAAATATGGCAAGTGCTGAAATGCTAATGCATGCATTAGAGCGGGGAGATTTAGATTACCGAAAGTTAAGAAAATGAGGGGAACAATTATGAGTGGATTACATATATTAGCGTTTGGTGCTCATGCCGATGATGTTGAAATCGGCATGGCAGGTACCATTGCAAAGTATACGAAGCAAGGATATGAAGTAGGCATTTGCGATTTAACAGAAGCTGATCTTTCTTCAAATGGAACGGTAGAACTAAGAAAAGAAGAAGCAAAGGCTGCAGCTCGTATTATGGGAGTAAAAACGAGAATTAATTTAGCAATGCCAGACCGTGGTTTGTATATGAAAGAAGAATATATACGTGAAATTGTAAAGATTATTCGTACATATAAACCAACACTAATTTTCGCACCATATTACGAAGATCGTCATCCAGACCATGCTAATTGCGCGAAACTTGTGGAAGAAGCTATCTTTTCAGCGGGAATTCGTAAATATATGCCTGAACTTCCGCCGCACCGTGTAGAGTCTTTTTATAATTATATGATTAATGGTTTTCATAAACCGAATTTTTGTATAGATATTAGTGAATACCTTTCTAAAAAGGTGGAAGCGTTAGAAGCGTATGAAAGTCAGTTTTCAACAGGGAGTGATGGTGTTAAGACGCCATTAACCGAAGGATACGTTGAAACTGTAATCGCTCGGGAGAAGATGTTTGGGAAAGAAGTTGGAGTGCTGTATGCCGAAGGATTTATGAGTAAGAAACCGGTTTTATTACATGCTGATTTAATAGGGGGATGTAAATGAAATTGAAAATAGGTATTACATGTTATCCTTCTGTAGGTGGTTCTGGGGTTGTTGGGACAGAGTTAGGAAAGCAATTGGCGGAACGCGGGCATGAAATTCATTTTATTACATCGGGTGTACCATTTCGGTTGAATAAAGTGTACCCGAACATTTATTTTCACGAAGTAACAGTAAATCAATATTCTGTTTTTCAATATCCACCTTACGATTTAGCATTAGCGAGTAAAATGGCAGAGGTTGCTCAAAGAGAAAACCTTGATATTTTACATGTGCATTATGCAATCCCGCATGCTATTTGTGCATATTTAGCAAAACAAATGATTGGGGAGCGTATTAAAATTGTTACGACCTTACATGGAACGGATATTACTGTGTTAGGTTCCGACCCTTCGTTAAATAATTTAATTCGCTTTGGTATTGAACAATCTGATGTTGTTACAGCTGTGTCACATTCGTTAATTGAAGAAACAAATGAACTTGTAAAACCAGATAAAGAAATTGAGACGGTATACAATTTTGTAGATGAACGTGTTTATTTCAAACGTGATATGTCTCAATTAAAAAAAGAATATGGTATACGAGAAAATGAAAAAGTGTTGATTCATATTTCAAATTTCCGAAAGGTTAAGCGTGTACAGGATGTTGTGCAGTCATTTGCCAAAATTGTAAAGGAAGTAGATGCGAAATTGCTTCTTGTTGGTGATGGACCAGAGTTCTGTACTATTTTACAATTGGTGAAAAGTTTACATATTGAGGAACGTGTCTTATTCCTAGGAAAGCAAGATAATGTTGCAGAGCTTCTTGCGATGAGTGATTTAATGCTACTTTTATCAGAAAAGGAAAGTTTTGGTCTTGTTATATTAGAAGCGATGGCGTGTGGTGTGCCTAGTATCGGAACGAGGGTTGGGGGCATTCCAGAGGTCATTCAACATGGTGAAACAGGATATATATGTGAAGTTGGAGATACAGACGGAATAGCTAAGCAAGCAATTCAGCTACTAGAAAATGAAGAACTTCACCATAATATGGGAGAGCGAGCGATGAAATCTGTATATGAGCAGTTTCGTTCGGAAAAAATCGTTTCACAGTATGAGGCGATTTATTATGACATACTAAGGGATGACAAGAATGGAAAGATTTAAAAAAGCTAGTTCAATTATTGAGATGTTAAAACAGCACGGACATGAGGCTTACTTCGTTGGTGGAAGTGTACGCGATCTTATTATCGATAGACCGATTGGAGATATCGATATCGCAACATCTGCTTTACCAGAAGAAGTAATGGCTATTTTCCCAAGACATGTTCCGGTTGGTCTTGAGCATGGAACTGTAATTGTTGTAGAAAATGGTGAACCGTATGAGGTAACTACTTTTCGAACAGAAAGCGAATATGAAGATTTTCGAAGACCTAGTAGTGTTCAATTTGTCCGTTCATTAGAAGAGGATTTAAAACGACGTGATTTCACGATGAATGCAATTGCAATGACAGAGGAAGGCGAAATGGTTGATTTATTTGCTGGGAAAGAAGCGATTCGTCTGAAGGAAATTACAACGGTTGGAGATGCTGCAGACCGTTTTCAAGAAGATGCACTGCGAATGATGCGTGGTATTCGGTTCGTAAGTACGTTAGGTTTCTCTTTGGAAATAAAGACGAAACAAGCAATTGAAACGTATGGGCATTTGCTCGAACATATAGCGATTGAAAGAATTACAGTTGAATTTGAAAAATTGTTGACCGGTACATATTGTGTGAATGGTCTTCAAGAGTTAGTAGAAACTAAGCTATTTTCTCATCTGCCATATTTGCAAATGTCAGAAGAAAGACTCTTGAAAGCTACGCAGTATAAATGGGATTCTTTCGAAACAGACGTTGAGGCGTGGGCATTTTTCCTATATTGTATCGGAGAAGAGCATCCATCTGTCTTTCTGCGTCAATGGAAGTTCTCGAATAAAAAGATTAAAGATATCGTAGCGGTTTTATTAGCAATTCGTTCTAGAAAGGAGAAGGAGTGGGATACAATCCTTCTTTATAAAACTGGGATTCGCATCGCTGAGATGGCGGAAAGAGTATATGAAGCGATAATAGAAAGTTATAATAGTGCGTCTGTTGAGCAAGTACAATCATTATTTCATGCATTGCCGATAAAAAATCGTCAAGAAATGAATGTGACTGGTAATGATTTATTAAGCTGGACAGATAAAAAGCCAGGTCCGTGGGTTGCCGAAATGCTTCAAAATATTGAAGAAGCAATCGTACAAGGAGATTTAGTTAATAAGAAAGAGGATATAAGGGAGTGGCTACAAAGATGCAATCTACTATAAGAAAGCAGTTATTACAAGTTTTTTCTGAAGCAGATGGTGCATTTGTATCTGGTCAAATACTTAGTGACAAACTTGGTTGTTCGAGAACCGCTGTATGGAAGCATATGGAGGACCTTCGTAATGAAGGGTATGAACTAGAAGCTGTACGCCGCTTAGGGTACCGAATTGCTAGTAAACCAGATAAAGTAACTGCGAATGAGATTCAATTAGGATTACAAACAGAGCGTATCGGTAGAACGGTTTATTTTGAAGAATCGGTTGAGTCTACTCAGCATATTGCAGCGAGACTTGCTTATGAAGGCGTAGAAGAGGGAACAATTGTCGTTGCTGAAGAACAAACAGCAGGTAGAGGACGTTTAAGTAGAAAATGGTATTCCCCAAAAGGAACAGGAATTTGGATGAGTATTATTTTGCGTCCCTCGATTCCAGTTCATCATGCACCACAGCTTACTTTATTAGCAGCTGTTAGCGTAGCGCAAGCAATTGAAAAATGTACCGGTGTAAACGTAGGGATTAAGTGGCCGAATGATATTTTAATTCAAGGTAAAAAAGCTGTCGGTATATTAACGGAGATGCAAGCTGATCCAGATAAAATTAATGCTGTTATTATGGGAATTGGCATTAATGCAAATCAGAAACAAGAACATTTTGATGAGGAAATTCAGCAAATTGCAACTTCATTAGCAATTGAATCGGGTAAGCCGATTGTTCGTGCGGAACTTATGCAACAAATTTTCTTGCAACTAGAGAAATTGTATGAAGAGTATTTAAAAAATGGCTTCTCTGTTATTAAAATTCTTTGGGAAAGTTACGCAGTAAGTATCGGAAAAGAAATTACAGCTCGAACGATGAAGGAAACTATTAATGGGCTAGCAAAAGGAATTACGGAGGATGGTGTATTGTTACTTGAGGATCATCAAGGACAAGTGCACCACATTCATTCTGCTGATATAGAAATTAAGTAAAAGAAGTTCCTATTTTGGAGCTTCTTTTTGTCATTTAGATACTAATAAATTTCACATACCGTAATAGGGATAAAAAATTATTTTTTCGAAAAAATGTAGCAATTCCTTTTCAGAGTTTGCTATAATTAGTTCGAATATGGGCAGTATCAAAGCGAACTGCACCATTATTTTACGCAGTATGAAAAAATAATAATTTGGATTCTGCCTTGATCCAATAATGGACTGGGACAGAGGGATGAATAATGCCGACTAACACACAACCCTTCTGCCCTTTTATGGCCAGAGGGGTTTTTTATATGATTTCGGCCATCTCCTCTCTCCTGCATAAAGGAGGAGTAGTTTTTGAAAACAAAAACAGATTTTTTGAAAATGAAAGAGCAAGGTGAGCCGATTACAATGCTAACGGCGTATGATTATCCATCTGCTAAATTAGCAGAAGAAGCTAAAGTCGATATGATTTTAGTGGGTGATTCTCTAGGAATGGTTGTACTTGGGTATGATTCAACAGTTCCAGTAACAGTAGAGGATATGATTCATCATACGAAAGCTGTACGCCGCGGAGCGAAAGAGACGTTTATTGTAACTGATATGCCATTTATGTCTTATCATGTCTCATTGCAAGATACGATGATTAATGCACGTCGCATTGTTCAAGAGAGCGGGGCACATGCATTAAAGGTAGAAGGTGCTGGAGAAGTTATATCAACTATTCACTACTTAACGAATGCGGGAATTCCCGTTGTGGCGCATTTAGGTTTAACTCCTCAATCTGTAGGAGTGCTAGGTGGGTATAAAGTACAAGGGAAAGATGCTGAAAGTGCAAAAAAATTAATAGAAGATGCAAAGAAATGTGAGGAAGCTGGTGCGATAGCACTTGTGCTAGAATGTGTGCCAATGCAATTAGCAGAACTTATTTCAGAGCAGTTAACAATTCCTACAATTGGAATTGGAGCAGGACAAAAAGTAGATGGGCAAGTTCTTGTATACCACGATCTTATCTCGTACGGCGTAAATCGTGTTCCGAAATTTGTGAAGCAATATACGTCTGTTCAAGAGGAGATTGTGCGAGGGATTTCGCAATACGTTACTGAAGTAAAGACAGGGCAATTTCCTGAAGAAAAACATTCATTTACAATGAAAGAGGAAGAGTGCTTAGCGTTATACGGAGGAAAACAATAATGAAAATCATAACTACAGTGCAAGAGATGCAGCAAATTACAAACGAACTGCATGCAAGTGGAAAAAGTATCGGTTTTGTTCCAACGATGGGGTATTTACACGAAGGGCATGCTACGTTACTACGTAAGGCAAGGGAAGAAAATGAAATTGTAGTTTTAAGTGTATTTGTAAATCCACTACAATTTGGACCAAATGAAGATTTAGATCGATACCCACGTGATATTGTTAGAGATGAAAATGTAGCAAAAGAAAATGGTGTTGATTATTTATTTTATCCGAGTGTAGAAGAGATGTATCCAGCAGAACAAACGACAACAGTAGAAGTTGTGAAGCGTACCGACGTATTATGTGGCAAACAAAGACCTGGTCATTTCGCTGGTGTGGCGACTGTACTAATGAAACTATTTAATATTACATTGCCAACGCGTGCTTATTTCGGTATGAAAGATGCACAGCAAGTAGCTGTAATTGAAGGATTCGTAACTGATTTTAATATTCCCGTTACGATCGTACCAGTTGATATTGTAAGGGAAGAAGATGGATTAGCGAAAAGTTCTCGTAATGTGTATTTATCACTAGAAGAACGTGAAGAGGCTCCTCATTTATACGGCAGTCTATGTATAGCGAAAGAACGAATTGAGGCAGGCGAACGTAATCCGGAAATCATTATGAATCTTGTGAAAGAGCATATTGAGAAGTATACAAAAGGCACTGTAGATTATGCTGATTTATATGCATATCCTTCATTAAAAGCAATAAATAAAATTGAAGGAAGAATCATTTTAGCGATTGCAGTTAAGTTTGAAAATGTACGATTAATTGACAATATAACATTAATGGGGAAATAAGGGGGAGCATCTATGTTTCGCACAATGATGAGAGCGAAGTTACATCGTGCAACTGTAACAGAAGCAAATTTAAATTATGTAGGTAGTATTACAATTGATGAAGATTTAATGGATGCGGTAAATATTGTAGAAAATGAAAAAGTACAAATTGTAAATAATAACAATGGAGCTCGCTTAGAGACATATGTTATTAAAGGAGAGCGCGGTAGCGGTGTTGTGTGTTTAAATGGTGCAGCTGCAAGGCTTGTACAACCGGGTGATAAAGTTATTATTATTTGCTATGGTTTAGTGGCAGAAGAAAATATTCATAAACAAGAGCCGAAAATTGCAGTATTAGACGATGATAATCAAATTATTGAAATGTTAGGTGCTGAAAAAGCTGGCACGATATTATAAGTAGGAAGGCTATCTCTAATTAAGGAGATAGCTTTTTTGTGCATCTTTTCATTAAGATGAGGTAAAACGTGGTATAGTAACATTATATAATTTTTGTGTTTGATAGGTAAGAAATTGAGGTGTTACATATATGAGTAAGCGTTATGTCGTTGTTGATTTAGAGACGACAGGGAACTCCTGGAAGGATGGGAAGGATAAAATCACCCAAATTGCAGCTGTTGTAGTGGAAGATGGAGAGATATTAGAGATTTTTTCATCTTTTATTAATCCGAAGAGAGAGATTCCCCTATTTATTACAGAATTAACTGGGATTGATGAAGATCTTGTAAAACAAGCCCCGTTATTTCGAGATGTAGCCCCGATGATTGTTGAGCTATTACAAGGTGCGGCTTTTGTTGCACATAACGTTCACTTTGATTGGAATTTTTTAAATGAAGAATTAAGGCAAGCTGGATATACAGAAGTACATTGTCCTAAAATTGATACAGTTGAATTGGCGCAAATTCTTTTGCCGACAGCTGATAGTTATAAATTACGTGATTTAGCTAAGCAGCATGAACTAGAGCACGATCAACCACATCGTGCGGATAGTGATGCTCTTGCAACAGCGGAGTTGTTTTTACAATTTTTAAGTGAAATTGAAAAGTTACCACTTGTCACATTACAATCGCTTTATGAATTAAGTGATGTTTTCCAAAGTGATATAGCTGATGTACTTTCTGAAAATATTTTAAAGAAAATGATGCATGGTAAAGAAGAGGCAGAGGAGTGTGAGGTGTATCGAAATATTGCGCTTCGAAAGCGGAATTATTCTTTAAGCCTCAGTGAAACATACTCATCTAAATTTGATGCTTTCTTACATAAGACAATCGATAAACTTGAATTGAATATGCCAAAGTTTGAAAAAAGAGAAAGCCAACAAATTATGATGAAGGAAATATATACAGCGCTAAGAGATTCTAGGTTTTCACTGATTGAAGCAGGAACAGGTACGGGGAAGACGTTTGCATATTTACTTCCAAGTATTTATTTCGCAAAGAAAAAAGAAGAACCTGTCATTATAAGTACACAAACTGTACAATTGCAACAACAAATACTAGAAAAAGAAATTCCTTTATTAAAGAAAATAATGCCATTTTCATTTGAAGTAGCTCTTCTGAAAGGAAGAAAGCATTACCTTTGTCTACACAAATTTGAATATACTTTGCAAGAGGAAGAGAAAAATTATGATATGGCGCTCACAAAGGCAAAAATTTTAGTGTGGTTATTGCAAACGGAAACTGGCGATCGTGATGAATTGAATATTCCTGAGGGCGGCAAGTTACTTTGGAACCGTATTTGTAGTGATGTACATAGTCCAGGCGGGATGCAAAGCAACTGGTATAGTCGTTGTTTTTATCAAAGAGCAAAGAATAAAGCATTATTTGCAGATATCGTTATTACAAATCATGCGTTATTATTTCAAGATTTTTCAAGTGAAGAACCACTATTTGCTTCATGTGAACATATTATTTTTGATGAAGCTCATCATATCGAGGAAGCGGCGAGTAGAACATTAGGTGAACAATTCTCATGCATGTATTTTCAATTAGCTTTATCTCGTCTTGGTACGCTAGAAACAGATGATGTACTTTCTAAAGTATATAAAATGATGAAAAAATCAGAGCAAGCATCGCGTTCGACTTTCCGTATGGTGAGTCATAGTTTGAAGGAATTGAAATTTGATGCGGATGAACTATTTCAAATGTTACGGACTTTCGTATTTAAACAAACAAAGCAGGAACAAGGGATGAGCAATATGCCACTCATTTATCGATATAACACGGAAGTAGAGAAAGGTAAGTTATGGGATAGCATTACCGAGTTAACAAATCGATTTGTGTATGATGTAAGAAAGTTATTGACTACACTTGAGAAGCAAGCTGAAATATTGCAAAGTAAATTAGAATGGGAGATGCATGTCGTTACAGGTGAATTTATGCATTTAATTGAGTTGTTGAGAAAGATGGCACAATCTTTACAATTACTCATTTTAGAAAAAAATTCATACGTGACATGGATGGAGACTGAAACGAAGGGAACGATTCATTCAACAGTTCTATATGCGCAGCCTGTTCATATTGGTGAAAGATTTGCTGATGAATTTTTAACCCAGAAAAAGAGTGTTATTTTCACATCAGCAACGTTAACAGTTAATGATTCATTCGACTATATAAAAGAGGAGCTAGGTTTACATGATTTTGCTCCCAATACATTAAAGGTTCCATCACCATTCCGTTTTGAAGAGCAAATGAAATTAATGGTTTCAACGGATGTACCTTTTATTAAGAAAGCAAGTAATGAAGAATATATTGAGTCTATATCGGCACATATTGCGAAAATAGCGAAAGCTACAAAAGGTAGAATGCTCGTTTTATTCACTTCGTATGAAATGTTGAAAGAAGCGTATACGAATTTGAAAAATGATGAGACATTAGAAGGATATTTATTATTAACGCAAAGTGTGAATAATAAGAGCCGAAGTCGTCTAATCCGCAAATTCCAGGAGTTCGACAAATCGATTTTGTTAGGAACAAGTAGTTTTTGGGAAGGGATAGATATACCTGGAGATGCCCTAAGCTGTCTTGTCATTGTCCGTCTGCCTTTTACCCCTCCTCATCAGCCGATGATGGAAGCAAAAGGAGAGTGGTTAAAAAATCAAGGAGAAGACGTATTCGATAAGTTGGCGCTCCCGCAAGCAATCTTGCGTTTCAAACAAGGGTTTGGTCGTCTTATTAGAACAAATACAGATACGGGAACTGTATTTGTATTAGATCGTCGTTTGACAAGTTCTTCCTATGGAAAACGATTTTTACAATCAATCCCAACTGTACCGCTCTATGAAGGACCGTTAGAAGAATTGTTAGTACAGTTAGAAGAATCGTCAAATGAATAAAATTGGAAGAAAAATACGCCTGAAGTACATTTAAACTTCAGGCGTAAAAAATGTGGGTAGGAGGAATTTTATTTTTCTTACTTCTTGTATACAAAATATATTGCTTTTCGATTTGAAACCTTTTTTTGCTGTACATGTCCTGCTATAATAGATGGGTGATGAAGCAGGGGTTGTAAAGAATGTACTCTTATTGTAACCGCATTGCGTTCTTCTATAATTAGAAATTTTTGTGTAACGGAGGAGTTTTTTCATGGATAAGAAAATCGAAGTCCTATCAACGACGCGTATTAAATATTCGTCTGACTTGTATAAAATTGTTGATGGTTTGAATCGTACGTTAAAAGAGCAGGACCTCATGTTCGGATTAGCATTAGACGAAAAAGATAAAGAAACAGCTGTATTTACGATTTACAGAACGTAGTGATACAATGAAAAAGTGGATCTTTACAATCATTATCGTTATCGTTGCTAGCGGAATATATGGGGCATATGTTTATAATAAAGCGATGGAAAAGAAAATTCCAAAAGAGTCAAAGTCTGTAGAAATTGCGAAAGAAAAGGCAAAGATTACAAAGGTAAATACCGTTGATTATTATAACGGAAAATCTTCATATACAGTCGTACAAGGTACAGATGAAAAAGGAGAACAACTTATCGTTTGGGTGCCTGATAAAAAAGGAAATGTCCTTGTGAAGAAAAAGAGCGAAGGTATTTCTAAAAAAGAAGCTTTGCAAAAATTGGCTGAACAAGCTACAGGAGAAGGTGCTGAGCCGAAGCCGAAACCAAAAGAAATTATAAAAGTAAAATTAGGTGCTCAAAACGATATTCCATTGTGGGAAATTACATATATTGATCAGGAAGATCGTTATACGTATTACTATTTAGAGTTTCAAAATGGGGTTTATGCTGGACACTACAGCATTGAAAAATAGATGTAGGGGGAACTACAAATGAAATTAGCAAAGCGAGTAGCTGCTTTAACACCATCTGCAACTTTAGAAATTACAGCAAAGGCACAAGCATTAAAAGCAGAAGGTCATGATGTAATTGGATTAGGAGCAGGAGAACCTGACTTTAATACGCCAAAACATATTATGGATGCTGCGCATAAAGCGATGTTAGAAGGACATACGAAATATACACCAACAGGTGGATTACAAGCGTTAAAACAAGAAATTGTGAAGAAGTTTACTCGTGATCAAGGAATTGCGTATGATCCATCTGAAATTATTGTATGTAATGGTGCCAAGCATGCATTATATACATTATTCCAAGTGTTACTTGATGAAGGAGATGAAGTTATCATCCCAACTCCTTATTGGGTAAGTTATCCTGAGCAAGTAAAGCTTGCTGGTGGTAAGCCAGTTTATGTAGAAGGTCTAGAAGGCAATGAGTACAAAATTACAGCAAAGCAGCTGCGTGAGGCAATTACAGAGAAAACGAAAGCTGTTATTATTAATTCACCGAGCAATCCAACAGGGATGATTTACAGCAAAGAAGAATTACAACAGCTTGGAGAAGTATGTTTAGAGCATGATATCTTAATCGTTTCAGATGAGATTTATGAAAAATTAATTTATGGTGACGCGGAATATACTTCAATTGCCCAGCTTTCTAATGTATTAAAAGAACAAACACTTATTATTAATGGTGTATCTAAATCACATTCTATGACAGGTTGGCGTATTGGATATGCAGCAGGAAATAAGCAGCTTATTAAAGCGATGACGAACTTAGCGAGTCATAGTACGTCAAACCCTACTTCAATTGCTCAATACGGTGCAATTGCTGCGTATGCAGGCTCACAAGAACCTGTAGAAACAATGCGTCAAGCGTTTGAAGAAAGATTGAACATTATTTATGATAAATTAATTCAAATTCCTGGTTTCACTTGCATTAAGCCACAAGGTGCTTTTTACTTATTCCCAAATGTAAAAGAAGCCGTAGCGTTAGCTGGGTATGATACAGTTGATGAGTGGGCAAAAGCATTATTAGAAGAAGAAAAGGTGGCTCTTGTTCCAGGTACAGGATTTGGTGCACCAAATAACGTTCGATTATCGTATGCGACATCTCTTGAGCAAGTTGAGAAAGCATTAGAACGAATTCATACGTTCATGAAAAGTAAAGTACAGGCTTAATCGTCTGTTTCTTGTAGTAAATGGCAAAAAACCTCCCTATATATAGGGAGGTTTTTTTGAAGAATTGTGGCAAAAAGAAATGGCTAAAGGTGTGTTATACTAGAGAACGAGGTGTTTGGTGATGAAAAAGAAAATGATGTTACAATGGTTTGAACAGGGAAGCATAGCGATTCCTAAATTGCTTATGATGCATTATAAAAAGCTAGGTTTAAATGAGACGGAATTTATGGTAGTACTTCATGTACACACATTTTTAGAATCAGGTAATTCGTTCCCGACTCCTTCAGAGATTTCAGAACGGATGACGATAACAGAAATGAAATGCATGGAAGTGATTCAGACTTTAATCCAAAAAGGTTTTTTAGCACTAGAAGGTGGACGAAGATCTGAAGCGATGATGTGTGAAAGTTATTCTTTACAACCACTGTGGGAAAAAATATTGCACTTTTTAATGAATGAATCTATAGAGGAAGAGCAAAAAGAACAAAAACAAATTCAAGTAAATTTATATACAGTATTTGAAAAAGAATTCGGAAGACCACTTTCGCCATTTGAATGTGAAACATTAGGGATGTGGGAAGATCAAGATCAACACCATCCGAATTTAATTCAAGCGGCTCTTCGTGAAGCTGTTATGAGTGGTAAACTTAATTTCCGGTATATTGATCGTATTTTGTTTGAGTGGAAAAAGAACGGAATTAAAACGGTAGATCAAGCGCAAAATCAAGGCCAGAAATTTAGAGCGAATCAACAACGCACACAACAAACGACAAAACAAGAGACGAAATTTACTGGGAAAGTGCCTTTTTATAATTGGTTGGAGCAGTAGTGTAGGAGGAAAGATATGTTGAACAAAACGCAAATTCGTTATTGTTTAGATACAATGGCGGATATGTATCCAGAAGCGCATTGTGAATTAATTCATGATAATCCATTTGAACTTGTAATCGCAGTGGCATTATCTGCGCAATGTACAGATGCACTTGTGAATAAAGTGACGAAAAACTTATTTCAAAAATATAAAACACCAGAAGATTATTTAAGTGTGTCTTTAGAAGAATTACAACAAGATATACGTTCCATTGGATTGTTTAGAAATAAGGCGAAAAATATTCAAAAATTGTGCCGGATGTTACTAGATGATTATAACGGGAAAGTTCCAGAAGACCGTGATGAGCTGACGAAATTACCAGGAGTAGGGAGAAAGACAGCGAATGTAGTTGTTTCGGTAGCGTTTGGGATTCCAGCGATTGCTGTTGATACGCATGTAGAGAGAGTGAGTAAACGGTTAGCAATTTGTAGATGGAAAGATTCTGTGTTAGAAGTGGAAAAGACATTGATGAAGAAAATTCCAATGGATGAGTGGGGAGTTACACACCACCGTATGATTTTCTTCGGACGTTATTACTGTAAGGCGCAGCGACCACAATGTGAAGAGTGTCGATTACTAGAAATATGTCGCGAAGGAAAGAAACGAATGAAGGGGAAATAAAGGATGGAGCGAGTTATAGAAATACCGAAAGAGTTTCGGTGCATACCATTTTTTAAAGAGAGTGCAAATTCGATTACGTATCACACAGACCAATCTTTTGAAGAGATAATACAAAATACTTACTTTATATTTGATATTGAAAGAAAATATGAGCCATGGAATGAAATTGAAACAAGTATTCCAGCGGTGTTAAATATATGGAAAAGCAAGCATGAAGAAATTGCTATACTATTTCGGAACAGAAAAAAACAAGAAGCTGAGGGTCCGATGATTCTTTTTGCAGCGCACTTTCTATCGGTTATATATTGGTTAAATCAGCAGCCTGTTCATAGTTTGAATGAGATGCAAGTAAATACGAATAAATTGGAAGTACAACCTGTTAATTTTATGGAGCGATATTCATTTATTATAAAGAAACCGAGTAATTACCATTCGTATATTCAATTAGTACAGTTGTATATCGAAATAGAAAAGCTATATGTAAAGAAAATGATAACAAAAAGAAGTCGGTTTCTCATTAAGAGAAACCGACTTCTTTTTTGTTTATTAAGACTCTGTTGTAACAACATTTCCGTCCGCGTGAGGTGTATCTTCCCCGGTATTTTGTTGCTGTTGCTGTTGTTGCTCTTCAGCTTTTTTTCTAGCTTCTTCGTCAGCTTTTCTTTTAGCTTCTTCGTCGGCTTTTCTCTTAGCTTCTTCGTCAGCTTTCTTCTTAGCCTCGTCGTCAGCGGCTTTCTTTTGAGCTTCTTCTTGCTGTTTACGTTGTTGTTCTTGTTGCTGCTGTTGTTCTTGTTGTTTACGTTGTTGTTCTTGTTGTTGCTGTTGCTGCTGTTCTTGCTGTTTACGCTGATCTTCATCAGCTTTTTTCTTAGCTTCTTCTTGTTTTAGTTTATCTTCATTGGTCTTTTTCAGGGCTTCTTCGTCAGCTTTTTTCTTAGCTTCTTCGTCAGCTTTTTTCGCATCTGGAGTTCCGCCAGGGGCAGTGAAGGATGCACCAACTGCAGGGCTTGTTCCAGTACCCTTTTTCGCTACTACAGAGAAACTGTAAGTAACACCTGGTTTAATACCACCAAGAGTAGCTGTCGTACCGCTTACTGATAAGCTACCACTAGAACCGTCAGTAGCTTTATAGCTTGCTGCGTATGCATCAACATTTGATGATGGTCCAGACCAGTTCAGTGTCACTGTGCTAGCGCCATCGAAAGCGACATTAAGGCCACTAGGTGGATCTACTTTAATTTCTTTAACTGCATCTTTTTTCGCACCTTTAATGTACAGTTCTCCATTTAATTCTTGTACAGAAGAAGGGCGCTCGAAACGAGATTTATCCGTAGCAAATTTGCTCATCATTGCTTGGAACATTTGCTGAGCAATTCTAGTAGAACGATCGCTAATGTAATTTTCTGGGCTATCTTTTTCATAACCAGTCCATACAGCCATTGTATATTGTGGTGTATATCCTGCGAACCAACTATCTCTGTTGGCATCTGCTGGAATACCGTATTTTTTAATAACAGATTTATCAAAGTTTTGTGTTCCTGTTTTACCAGCAACGTCGAATCCAGAAACATATGCTGTTGGACCTGTACCGCCAGAACCAGGTTTTACTACGTCACGAAGAACGTCTGTAACCATGTAAGCTGTATAGTCGTGCATTGCACGCTGTTCTTTCGGTTTAAAGCTTTTCTTTTTTCCATCTGGGAAAATAACTTCTTTAACGAAATGAGGTTTATTGTATACACCGTCATTTCCAAATGTTGCATAAGCTCCAGCGACATCTAACGGAGAGCCTTCATTACTACCGATTGCAGTAGATTCATATGCTTTCCCATCTTTAAACGTCATTCCTAAACCTTCAGCAAACTCTTGTGCCTTAGGAATACCGACTGCTTGAGCTGTTTTTAAAGCCGGGATGTTTAATGACTTCTTCAATGCTTCACGAAGTGAAACGTCACCTTTAAAATTACCTGTAGCATTTTTAATCTTTGTGCCATCAGAGTAAGTATATTCAGAGTCATTTAATTGATGATAAGTAGACCATTGAAGATTCTCAATTGCTGGACCATAGTCGAAAATTGGTTTCATTGTTGAACCAACTTGGCGTTTTAAATCAACTGCCATATTATGACCTTTGAAAGTAGACTTACTTTCTTTACGACCAGCGCCGATTGCTCGAACTTCTCCAGACTGTGTATCCATAAATACAAATGATCCTTGGAACTGATCGTTTGGATATTTAATGAGATTGCCATCCATAATTTTCTCAGCGTAATCTTGAGCATCTTGATCAAGTGTTGTATGAATCGTTAAACCATCTGAACCGATATTTACATCAGGGTATTCTTTTTCAACTTCCTTTACAGCAGCATCTATAAATGCTTGATACTTCATTTCAGTCACTTCTGAAGATGGAAGAAGTCCTTGTGTTACAGAGATTTGCATTGCGTCATTCATTTCTTGTTTCGTTATATACCCGTGTCGGTTCATTAATGTTAATACGATATTACGACGTTTCGTTGCTCTATCAACGTTATCTGGTTTTGTTGGATCATAAATGTTAGGACCTTGGGGTAAACCAGCGAGCATTGCAGCTTCGTGTAGTTGTATGTCTTTTAAATCTTTGCCGTAATATTTTTTGGCTGCTGTTGAAATACCGTAAGAGCGATTACCGAGGTTAATCTTATTTAAGTACATTTCTAAAATTTCATGTTTTGAGTACTGTTGCTCTAACTTATAAGATAAGTACCATTCCTGCACTTTTCTTTTTGCAGTTTTGTCCATCGTTAGAAAATAGTTTTTAACTACTTGCTGTGTAATCGTACTACCACCTTGTGATCCAAAACCACCAGTGACATTTTCCATGACTGCCATTCCAGTACGTCTAAAATCAATTCCATTATGATCGTAGAAACGAGCATCCTCAGTCGCAAGGAATGCACTTTCAATTACTTTTGGAATTTGATCGTATGTAACATGGGTTCGTTTTTCAGCACCGTATTCATAGAAGAAATTCCCGTTTTTATCAAGGAATTTTGTTGATAAAGGATTGACTAGCTTTGATTTGTCTAGTTTTGGAGCGTCCTTTACCATAACAAAGAAGGCCGAAACGCCAGCTACGAGACCGACGATACCAAGAAGTAGACAACCTATAAGAAATCTCTTGAAAAAGGAACCTTTTTTCTTTGGTTTTTCTTCTTTATTATTTGTTTCTTTCGTTTGATTTTTTACATGATTTCGTTCTGTACGAGAACGATAATTATCTGACATTATACTTTCTCCTACCTTTCATTCTCTCCCCCAAAAGTCGAAAAAAGAGCCTTAGTGATGACTCTATCACGAAAAATAAACCGTGTCTAGTACGCGGATATAATCAATTCGAGGGTGATAACCGCATGATAATAAAGACCCATGCTCTTCTATTTCTTGTTTTGTAATCGATTTACGTCCACCAGTATTTTGACGATTCCAAAATGCAATAATATGTTTTGCATCTAATAAATAAAATTCATCAAAAAGTGTAAATTTAATAATAACAAATGCAATTCCATTATGAGCGACTACTTGCTTCATATGTTCAATTTGATGAAGGTGGAAGTTTTGAAGTGGAAAACTGGTTTTATTTTTAGTTTCTTTCGCTTCAAAATCGATGTATTTCCCTTTGTATACACCGTTGTAATCTGTTGTAGAAGGTTGTTTGAAATACGCTTCTTTTACCACTGCAGCACTTCGAGCGGGGTAATCTACTTTTACAATTTGAAGAGGTGTAGGTTTTTTATGTACGCATGCAATATTATGGGTTAAGTAATATTGATTGGTGTCATTCAATTCCTCTTCAAGGGACATACCTCTATTACTGTAAGTATGTTTTTTTATTGGTGTTTTATGAGGTTGTGAAGCTTGATCGTACCTTTTTCCATTTGGGTAACGAATGGTCATATTTTGTCCACTCCCAACTTGATAAGATTTACTTACAAAGGTGATTATATCAAAAAATGAAAAAAGATGTGACCTTTTTCAAGAAAGGTATGGTGACTTACTCATGTTTCGATGGAATGATTACGAAAAAATTAAACAGACCCGTAATGATATTTTTTGTACAGAAGAGGAAAAAGCTATAGTTCTTAATATTAAGGAGAGCACGGATGTAGCTAACGTAGATAATATTTCACGTACACAATCTTACCAAGAATATTATTTGAGAAATAGAGAAATTAGATGGTCTTTTTTAGCAAGCATGGTTTCAAGGAATGGGGGATGGAACATGACAGATTTAGAAGGAGAATATTATTCTAATCTTTTATCTCAAACAGTTAAGAGACGATTATTTCATTTGTATGAGAAAGCCAATTGGCTCATTTTTTTAGATGCATTTCCTCAACTATTACTGTATGAGGAAAGTAAAAAGAGATGTGCGCCGCTCTTTCATTTGTTACAATTTTTCAACATATCAATTTTTATGGAAAAAGAATGGGGCGCGTTTTGGGAGAAAAAAGATATAAATAGGCTTATGACGGCACTTATTATTAATGAACAAAATAAAATTCAAAAACCAGTAATTGAGAATGCATACTTTCAAAAACATGTATTTGATACTGCACTATTCAAATTTCAAGAAATATTTCACGTTAGTGCAGTTATTTTTCCAATGGTGGAAGGGGGAATGTATGGATTTTCAGTTTATCAATTTGAAACGTTGCAAAAACGTATAGAACTGGGGAAACAATTAGCTTGGTTATTATTTCATTCAAAGTATAAGGCTTCTTTTTATAAATTTGCAGTGCAAACTAGGCATACAGGATCAAGGATGGATTATGAATGTAATATAAGGGGAATTAGAAAATCATGTACGCCGGCTCTTCGGGATGCGTATTCTATTGTCACTCATGAAAAGTTAATTGAAAAAGATTGGTTTAGTGAAGGGTTGGAAATAGATTCATTATTTTTACTTGAAAAACCTAAGGGGGAAATTAATATAACAGAATGGTATAGAAAGAAGAGGGAGCAAATACATACTCTTTCTATATTAAGTAGTTTTGTTAAAAGAATGGATGAGTTCATGATATAATAAAGAAGTCCCGCCTTCTTAAATGAGGGCGGGACTTCTTTATTAAAAGTAATATGCTCTACAACAAGTTACTTTCTAATCGGCTATTTGCCGGCAGTACGACTTTAACTTCAACACTTATCGAAAGCGAAGAGGTAAGGTAGACTAGAAAATAGTTGTTTGTAAAAGCCACTTTGGTTAAAGTGTCATTTTATCCCGCTATTTGCGGACAGTAAAACTCCCACCTCAAAATTTGGCTGGAGCAAAGAAGGTAGGTGGAAGCCCTGCTGTCCGTAAACACCCGATTGGTGCGGGCTAATAATCAGTGGGGGATGAACAAAACCCCACTGATTAAAGTTTCACTTTATGTAGCGGGGAAATTTGGACCATCAAGCTTTGGATTACCAGTCTCAGGTTTGTTTTGTTGTTTGTTTTGCTTTTTCTTTTTTTCGTTTTTATTTTTTGCCATCGTAATACACCTCCTTTTTGTATTGTTACCATTTCTAATAATGGCATACTAAATGATTTCTTTGACGAATATCAACTAGTTTTGTCATGTGAGAAGGAGTAATTAATCAATCGGCGAAATTACATGACAAAGGAAAGGCAAAGAAGGGGGCGTTTTAAATATGGCGATGGTTCAGAAGGAAGATGTTATGAAAAAAATGGATCAAATGTTAAGTTCTCTCGATTTGCTGGAAATGAAGATTGGGATTAGAATGAATCATGCATTGAAGGATAAAGGTGAAAAAATACGCAATAAGATAGAAATAACAGAAATGCATATAGAACATATGGAAAATAAATTAGTGCATCACGAAGAAAAAGGGAGCTGGGTAAAGACATTTCAAAACGTCGTAGTGAGTGCATAATAAGGTGGGAACAAAATGGGACATGAAGCATTAATCCAGTCTTCGGAGAAGTTAATGCAGTATAATGATGAAGCGAATGTGAAAAAAAGAGAGATGGCTGAATACGATTTTTATAAGGATATGAAGCCATTTGTTGATATTGTAGATGCGGAGTTAGAGATGTGGAAAGAATTAGCTTATAGGTGGATAAAGGAAGAACGACCTAAGTATATACATGTACAACAAATTGATCAAGTGTATGATAATTTACAAACTAATGTGCTACAATGTTTTGTTAATAAGGGAAAAGGCAAACGTTTCTTTGAAACTCATCAAGCTATTTCGTATACTTTGCAAAATATCGTAGATCAATGTAAATAACAAGAGGGAAAACCCTCTTGTTTTTTTATGCCTCTGTCACTGTTGTAGGTTTTGTTGCACCGTTTATTTCTAACTCTCGTATTAATGTTCGGTAATCTGATATGCATACTTTTCCTTCAAGATAACAATGTCTTGCAAAGTCTAACAGTTCATTCGAATTTTCTGTGTAATACCCCTTTTTTTGAGAAAACGCTTGTTTTAAATCCCCTAATACCATGTTGATTCCTCCCCCATGAGAATCTTCTTCCTTATTATCATAGCATGGAAGGGTTTACTTTCTAATTTTTTTAAAAATTTAAACTTCCGACAAAAACAGACAGGTACTCCGTCACACATTTTATTTTATAGGTACATATTCTATATGTAGAAACTTATGCCAAGGAGGAGAGAATGCATGTTTCAACAACCTAATGTATATCAGCAAGCAAATCCATATGCACAGCAAAATATGTACCAATATAATGAGGATACATATTTACGATATAATATGTATCCTTTCGAGCCTCATTATGGAAACCAAAATTATTATCAACCATTTGAAGTGTCGTTTGGGAATCAACCGCAGCAAGCGCATATGAATCAGCCGCAACAAGCATATACGAATCAACCACAGCAAGCGCATATGAATCAACCGCAGCAAGCGCATATGAATCAGTCGCAACAAGCGTATATGAATCAACCGCAACAACCGCACATGGATCAGTCGCAACAAGCGCATATGAATCAGCCGCAGCAAATGTATACGAATCAACCACAGCAAGCGTATATGAATTCACAAAACTACATGTCGCCAGCTCAATATGTAAATCAACAAGCTATGTTTTATCCACCAAAACAACCATATCCAACGATGAATAAACAAAAGCAACAGCAACAGCAACCAAGTCAGTTTTCTAGTTTTGTTTCACAATTTAAATCATCAGATGGTAACTACGATGTAAATAAAATGATGAACACGGCTGGACAAATGATGAACGCGATGAATCAAGTAACAGGGATTGTTAAGCAAGTCGGGGGCTTTTTTGGTAAATAATAGTAGGGGGTTGTCTATAATAGGTATTACGTATGAAATTGGATACTAGACAAATTTCCATGAAATAAATGGGTATATATAACAAGCGGCTTTACCCCCTCGCTCATATTGTAAAGTGTAGTCAGATTTTTTTAATGAGAGAGGAGAGAAAAAACTATGCATCATTGTCATCCTTGCTTTGGAGGGCATAAGCCTGTAGGACCTATTTGTACGACAGCTCCTGTCATTCACCCAACGAAACAATGCGTAACACATTCTTTTTCAACAACGGTGGTGCCACACATTTTCCCAACGCATACAACACATGTACACACTCAACAAATTAAAAATCAAAGCTTCTTCCCGCAAACAAACTCGAACGTAAACGTTGTAGATCCTGGTGATCCAGGATTCGGCGGAGGATGTGGACCATGTGGTCATGGCCATCATCACCATGGGCATCAAATATCACCATTTGGACCAGGACCGAACGTGTCACCATTTGGACCAGGACCGAATGTATCACCATTTGGACCAAATATGGGACCGAATATATCACCATTTGGACCAAATATGGGACCAAACGTTGGTGGAATGTTTAAAAAGTAAATGATATGTTAGAACTAGCAAAATGCTAGTTCTTTTTTTGTAATTGGAGTGTTGATATGAAAGTCATTGCTGTAACAGGATATAAGCCATTTGAACTTGGAATATTTAAAAATGATCATCCAGGAGTAGAATGTATAAAAAAGGCGTTGCATCGTAAATTAACTGCTTTTGTAGAAGAAGGTTTGGAGTGGGTTATTATAAGCGGCCAGTTAGGAGTCGAGTTATGGGCTGCTGAAGTTGTTTTTGAGATTCAAGTAGAATATCCAGATTTAAAATTAGCGGTATTTACTCCTTTTTTAGAACAAGAAGAAAATTGGAAGGAAGATAACCGTGAATATTACGAGTTTATTCTTTCGCAAGCAGATCACATTGATAGTATTACGAAACGGAAGTACGAAAGCCCAGAGCAATTTAAATTAAAGAATCAATTTTTTATTGAAAAAAGCGATGCACTTTTAGCTGTATATGACGAAGAAAAGTCTGGGAGCCCTAAATATATTGTAGAAGCAGCTAAGAAAAAAGGAGAAATAGAAAATTATCACAGTTATTTCATTCTTTTTTCTGATTTACAAGATATAATGGAAGAGGAACAGTGGAATAATGCAGAGTAATATGTAATATAGTACTCGTATATTTGATTGACAAAAGGCGTTGTTTCTGAAAAAATTTAGTTAATGAAAGCTTTGGCAAAAATTTGAGGTGAAGAAAATGATTTCGGATAAAATTAAATTAACAGCGAAAGATATTTTAGAAAAAGAATTTAAAACAGGTATGAGAGGTTATCAACAAGAAGAAGTAGATAAGTTTCTTGATATGATTATTAAAGATTATGAAGCTTTTCATAAGGAATTTGATCAATTAAAACAACAAAATGCTCGTTTGAAACGTGAATTAGAAGAACAAAAAGTAGCGGCAACACAAGTTCCGCAACAACCGGTACAAACACCAGTTGCACAACCAGTGTATAACAATACGAATACGGATATTTTAAAACGTCTATCTAATTTAGAAAAAGCTGTATTTGGAAGTAAGTTATACGAATAAATTAAGGTAACAAAAAGGTTAAAGCATTTTACATAGAAAAAAACATTGCAAAATCTTTTTGTTTCCACTATACTAATGTTTGTCATAACGTTTGGGTAATCGCTGCAACGCCAACGTTGTAGAGGAAAGTCCATGCTCGCACGGCCTGAGATGGCTGTAGTGTTCGTGCCTAGCCAAGTCATAAGCTAGGGTATTCTGGCTGCAAGGCTGGTTTAACGGCAGGGAAAAAACCTAAGTCCTTTCGGATATGGTTTGACTACCTTTAAAGTGCCACAGTGACGAAGTCCTTGAAGAAATGATAGGAGTGGAACGAGGTAAACCCCACGAGCGAGAAACCCAAATAATGGTAGGGGAATCTTTTCCAAGGAAATGAACGACGGAAAAGGACAGGTTTTCGTAACCTGTAGATAGATGATTACCACCGGAGTACGAGGCGTGGGCCGTTTGCAGTACAAAGGAACAGAACATGGCTTACAGAACGTTATGAACCAACTATGAAATAACTCAGCTCTCCTTTGTTAGAGGAGGGCTTTTTATTTGTATGAAGTTATAAGTTGTGAGTTAAAATGGTAAGTGAGAATATTCTTCGTAATATGTGATAATTAATAGGACAACATGTTATTAATTATTGTTTGATTATACATAAGAGGTGAATGCAAATGGGAAAAGTTACTTTAATTGCAACAGCGGCAATGGGTATTGAAGCGTTAGTTGCCCGAGAAGTTCGCGATCTTGGTTATGAATGTGAAGTGGAAAACGGAAAGGTAACGTTTGAAGCGGATGAAAAAGCGATTTGTCGTACGAATTTATGGTTACGTACTGCAGACCGTGTGAAAATTAAAGTCGGCGAATTTAAAGCAACAACATTCGATGAGTTATTTGAAAAAACAAAAGCGTTAAACTGGGGAGATTATATTCCAGAGAATGGAGAATTTCCTGTTATTGGGAAATCTTTGAAATCAACATTATTTAGCGTTTCAGACTGCCAACGTATCGTTAAAAAGGCTGTTGTTGAGAAATTAAAAACAACGTATAGACGCACAACTTGGTTTGAAGAAGATGGACCGTTATTCCGTATTGAAATTGCAATGCTCAAGGATATTGCGACGTTAACAATCGATGCGAGTGGTGTAGGTCTTCATAAACGTGGATACCGTCTTGAGCAAGGTGAAGCGCCTTTAAAAGAAACATTAGCTGCGTCTTTAATTAAGTTAACAAACTGGAAGGCGGATCGTCCTTTCGTTGATCCTTTCTGTGGATCTGGTACAATTCCAATTGAAGCTGCATTAATTGGACAAAATATCGCACCAGGATTTAACCGAGGCTTTGCATCGGATGAATGGGGCTGGGTTGGTAAACAAAATTGGCGCGAAGCTCGTCAAGAAGCTGAAGATTTAGCTAATTATAATCAACCATTGCAAATCATTGGATCAGATATCGATCACCGTATGATAAGAGTTGCCCAAGATAACGCAGAAGAAGTTGGATTAGGGGATCTTATATCATTTAAACAAATGCAAGTAAAAGATTTCACGACAAAAGAGGAATATGGCTATGTTGTAACGAATCCTCCATACGGAGAACGTTTAAGTGAAAGAGCGCTTGTTGAAAAATTATATAAAGAAATGGGAGAGGTATTCCGCCCATTAGATACGTGGTCAATGTATTTATTAACAAGTTATGAAGCATTTGAGAAATGTTATGGGAAAGATGCATCGAAAAAGCGTAAACTGTTTAACGGATTTATCCGTACAGATTACTATCAATACTTCGGAAAGCGTCCACCGCGTAATTCATAGTATAAAACTCCTCCAGCACGCATATACTGGCTATTATGTAATGCGTAAAGGAGGAAGTGATATGGATAGTTTCCAATTATCGATGATTCAAAAAGCTATTCACCGTACGTATGATGAGCTCGGAAAAGAAGTGGATAGTCAAGGTGCAATTGTAGATGGAATACAAAAAGCGCAGGAAGAATATTTGTCAGCTCTTTCACATGAAACAGCGATTGATAAACGTTATTTAAGGTCATTAATATAGAAAAAAATTTTCCTTTTTCGAAAGGAAAATTTTTTTTCGTGTATTTCTATGTATTGTAACAGGGGAAAGTGGCTGCGCACATGTGAGTAGCAGTTGCTATATCTTTTTATAGAAAAACTGTTTGGTTGGAGGCTAAGGATGTTTACTGAGAATAGGTTACCATTTGAAGTAGGAAAACAAGATAATTTTTATGATAAGTTGAATGAGTGGATTGGAGATGTGTTTTACGACATTCTTCCGGAAAAGGGCTTTGAAGAGCGTGATGAACAGATTTTTATGGCGTTTCAGTTAGAGCGCGCTTTCCAAGAGAAGAAAGTTATGTTTGCAGAAGCGGGTGTAGGAACAGGGAAAACAATTGTATATCTTCTATATGCAATTTGTTATGCACGTTATACAGGGAAGCCGGCTATTATCGCTTGTGCAGATGAAACGTTAATTGAGCAGCTTGTGAAAGAAGAAGGAGACATTGCTAAGTTATCTGAAGCATTAGGGCTATCTGTTGATGTTAGACTTGCGAAGTCAATGGATAATTATTTATGTTTACGTAAACTTGAAGATGTTATGAGTGGACGAGCTCCAGAAGTAATTGAAGATGTATATTACGAATTACCTCAGTTCGTATTCGATCATGGTACGATGCAGAACTTTACTCACTATGGTGATCGAAAAGAATTTCCGCTGTTAAATGACGAGGAATGGTCAAAGGTAAACTGGGATTACTTCCAAGATTGCTTCACTTGTGATTCTCGTCATCGTTGTGGTCAAACTCTTTCGCGCGAGCATTATCGTAAAGCGGCAGATTTAATCATTTGTTCTCAAGATTTCTATATGGATCATATTTGGACGTACGAAGCTCGCAAACGTGAAGGACAAATTCCGTTATTACCAGAAAGTAGCTGCGTTGTATTCGATGAAGGGCATCTTGTAGAATATGCAGCTCAAAAAGCTTTAACGTACCGTTTAAAACAAACGATGATGGAGCAACTTTTAACGAGATTATTACAAAATGATATTCGTGAAGAGTTCGCACATTTAGTAGAAGAAACAATTTGGCAAACTGAACAATTCTTTGGGGTACTACAAGAGAATAAAAAGGAAATTGAAGGTTCTGATCGTTTAGAAATTACTGTGACAGAAAAGGTAACTGCAGAAGCGAAAAGACTTTATGCGAAAATCGGTGAAGTCGGTGATGCATTAGTATTTGAAAGTGAAATGCATACAGTAAACACATACGATTTAAATATTGTTGATGAGCATTTAGATGTGTTAGAGCATTCACTTCGTCTTTTCATGCACGAGAAAAATGTAATTACGTGGGGTGAAGAAGGCGATGGTGCTTTCACGTTAGTTATTATGCCGCGTGCAGTTGAAGAAGTGTTACAAGAAAAAGTATTCTCGAAGAAGATTCCATATATTTTCTCTTCTGCGACATTATCTGACAATGATTCGTTCGCATTTACTGCAAATAGTCTAGGGGTAAAAGATTACTTATCATTCTCAGTTGCTTCGCCGTTTGATTATGAAGAGCAAATGACAGTAAACTTACTTCCGTATACGAAAGAAAATGAATGGGAAAGAAAGTGTCAATATACACTTGAAAATATACAAAAAACAAATGGACGTACACTCGTATTATTCCGTACAACGCAAGAACTTGCAGCGTTTAAAGAATATGTAAGTAAAGAGCAAATGTCAGTTCCGTTCCTATATGAAGGAGATCAAGAAATTAGTCAGCTCGTTTCTCGTTTCCAAAATGAAGAAGAGACTGTACTTTGTGCCGTTCATTTATGGGAAGGTTTAGACATTCCAGGTTCATCATTATCACATGTTATTATTTGGTCATTACCATTCCCTCCAAATGATCCTGTGTTTGAGGCGAAGCGTAAACATGTGAATGATCCATTCTGGGACGTAGATGTGCCTTATATGATTTTACGTCTTCGCCAAGGAATTGGACGTTTAATTCGTACAAGTGAAGATAAAGGTGCTATATCATTATTCTTATCAGATAATGAAGATGAAAAAGTGATAGAAGCAGTGAAGAAAGTACTTCCGGTAGAAGGAAAAGTACTTTAAGCGAAAAAATGTTGTAGGGAAAAGTTTGGCATTTGCCAAGCTTTTTTTCTATTAGAAAAGGAATTTATGTTTCAGTGTCGAAATAAGTTTGAGGTAGAAAAAGGAGGTTTTTTATACTATGACAGTTGCTACATATGAAGTGGAAAAACAATTTTTAACATATGTCAAGAAGATAGAGAATTACGGAGAGGCATTAAGCTTAATGTTTTGGGATTTAAGAACAGGTGCACCAAAGCAAGGAGTAGACCAGCGTTCAGAAGTAATTGGAATGCTTTCATCCGAAGTGTTTGCGATGTCGACTTCAGATGAGATGGGGAACTATTTAACTGAACTAGAATCTTTAATTGTTGAAAATAAACTTTCTGAAACGACAAAGAAAATGGTTGAAGAGTGTCGTAAAGAATATGATAGAAATAAGAAAATTCCACAAGCGGAATATGAAGCGTATGTGAAATTAGAAGCGAAAGCGGAAAGTGTATGGGAAGAAGCTCGCGAAAAATCTGACTTCGAAATGTTCCGTCCGTATTTAGAAAAAATTGTTGAATTCAAAAAGAAGTTTATTACATATTGGGGTTACGAAACGTACAAATATAACACGCTATTAGACATGTATGAGCCGGGAATCACAGTAGAAGTGTTAGATCATGTATTTGGTCAACTACGGGAACGTATCGTTCCGCTTGTGAAAGAAATTTCTGAGTCTAAAAAAGAATTAAAAACAAATGCTTTAGCTGAACATTTTTCAAAAGAAAAACAAAAGAATTTTACTTTAGAGTTATTAAAACAATTGAACTATAACTTTGAAGCGGGTCGTCTTGATGAAACGGTACATCCTTTTGAAATTACATTAAATAGAGGGGATGTTCGTATTACGACTCGTTACGATGAAAAAGATTTCCGTATGGCAGTGTTTGGAACAATTCATGAATGTGGCCATGCTGTATATGAACAAAATATTGCGGAGGAATTTGAAGGTACACCGCTATGTAGTGGAACTTCTATGGGTATTCATGAGTCACAATCATTATTCTTTGAGAACTTTATCGGTCGTAATAAATCATTCTGGAAGAAAAATTATGATTTATTAAAAGAGTATAGCGATGGTCAATTCAATGATATATCAGTAGATGAGTTTTATGATGCGATTAACGAATCGAAGCCATCGTTTATTCGTATAGAAGCAGATGAGCTTACATATCCGCTTCACGTCATGGTTCGTTATGAACTTGAGAAAGAATTATTTGATGGTACATTACAAGTGAAGGATTTGCCAGCGGCTTGGAATGATAAGATGGAAGCATATTTAGGAATTCGTCCGGAAAACGATGCACAAGGTGTATTGCAAGATGTTCACTGGGCTGGTGGCTCATTTGGATACTTCCCATCTTATGCGCTTGGTTATATGTATGCAGCGCAATTTAAACATAGGATGCTAAAGGATATTCCAAACTTTGATGCATTATTAGAAGAAGGAAACGTGACACCAATTCGTGAATGGTTAACAGAAAATATTCACCAATATGGCAAAACGAAAAAACCACTTGAAATTTTAAAAGATGTGACAGGTGAAGGTTTAAATGCAAACTACTTAGCTGATTATTTAGAAGCTAAATATAAAGAGATTTATGAGTTATAAAACAGGAGCTGCTTAATTGCAGCTTTTTTTTTATGAGGGAGTGAGAGAAATGGGTTATATGTTTACAGTAATGTCGCAAGCGGAAGCAGAAGAAATTGCATATAACTGGCATTATGAAGGGGAGTATTCCTTTTATGATATAGAGGCAGATGAAGAAGATTTAGCTGAGTTTTTAGAGGATGAGAGTAGAGGGAATCATACATTTTCTGTGAAGGAAAATGGTACACTCATTGGTTTCTTTAGTTTTAGTAACATAAATAATCAAACGGTTGATATAGGTCTCGGAATGAGACCTGATATAACTGGGAATGGATTTGGTCTACAGTTCGTAAAAGCTGGACTAGCTTTTAGTAAAGAAAAATACGGATGCAATTATATAACGCTATCAGTAGCGACATTTAATGAAAGAGCGATTAACGTGTATAAAAGAGCAGGATTCGAAGCTGTTGGAACGTTTATACAGAAAACAAATGGTAGTTGTTTTGAGTTTTTGAAAATGAATTATATATGTAAAAATGTTTAAAAAACAGAGGAGAGCTTCTGTTTTTTTATTTTGATGTAGAAATAAATGATGTTTGTTTTTGTACTTGTTGTAATTAGAAGTTTTGAAATTTTGGAAGAGGATGTGTATGATTGAAGTTTAGTAGCAAATAGCAAGTTTAGTAAGGAGAGGTAGTATGATTACAATTAAAACGAAAAATGAAATAGATTTGATGCATGAATCTGGGAAGTTACTAGCTTCTTGTCATAGGGAAATTGCCAAAATGATGAAACCAGGAATAACGACACAAGAAATTGATACGTTTGTTGAAGCGTATTTAGAAAAGCATGGTGCAATATCTGAACAGAAAGGTTACAACGGGTATCCATATGCGATATGTGCATCTGTAAACGATGAAATGTGTCACGGTTTCCCTAGTGATGTACCTTTACAGGAAGGAGATATTGTGACAATTGACATGGTAGTAAACTTAAATGGTGCGCTCTCGGATTCTGCATGGACGTATATAGTTGGAGATATTTCTGATGAAGCAAAAAGGTTATTGTTAGTAGCTGAGAATGCTTTGTATAAAGGGATTGATCAGGCGGTAATCGGTAATCATGTAGGAGACATTGGCTATGCAATTGAAAGTTATGTAGCAAATGAAGGTTTTTCTGTCGCAAGAGACTTTACGGGACACGGGATCGGTAAAGAGATTCATGAAGAACCAGCGATTTTTCATTTTGGTAAACAAGGACAAGGGCCTAAGTTACAAGAAGGAATGGTAATTACAATTGAGCCCATAGTAAATGTAGGTATGCGATATTCTAAAGTAGATTTAAATGGGTGGACTGCAAGAACGATGGACGGTAAATTATCAGCTCAATATGAGCATACAATTGCGATTACAAAAGATGGTCCAATCATTTTAACGACGCTTAAATATGAAATGTAAGAGTTTGCAAAACTCGAACGAAAATAGTATTTTCATAAAATTCGTACGTGTTTTTTTAATAAATGCTTTCCAAAATTTAAAAAGTGCGTTATAATCCTTCTATAAAATAAATAGTTAGCTACACTCATATAATCGCGGGGATATGGCCTGCAAGTTTCTACCGAAGTACCGTAAATACTTTGACTATGAGTGAGGACGAATATATTTGCTTGTTTAGCATTCTTTTTTGCGAAACTCCAAAAGCGCGTCTCTCACTTGTAACGAGTGGTGGCGGCTTTTGGAGTTTTTTATTGCATAAGAGGGGGAACAAACATGAAAGTATTACAAGAAAAGATTTTGAACGAAGGAAAGGTTTTATCTGGTGACGTATTAAAGGTAGATGCATTTTTAAATCATCAAATTGACCCAGTACTTATGCAAGAGATCGGAAAAGAATTTGCTAAACGTTTTAAAGAAGAGAACATTACAAAAATCGTGACGATTGAATCTTCAGGCATTGCACCAGCAGTTATGGCTGCATTAGAGCTTGGTGTAAAAGTAATCTTTGCAAGAAAACGTAAATCGTTAACGTTACAAGATAATATGTACGTTGCAAACGTATATTCATTTACAAAACAAGAAACGAACGAGATTTCATTATCTCGAAATCATATTGATGAAAATGATCGCGTTTTAATTATCGATGACTTTTTAGCAAACGGTCAGGCTGCTTTAGGTTTAATGAGTTTAGTAGAGCAATCTGGAGCAAGTATTGCGGGAATTGGTATTGTTATTGAAAAAGCATTTCAAGATGGAGGAAAGAAGCTGCGTGAACAGGGTGTTCGTGTTGAATCACTAGCAGAAATTGCATCACTTGATAACGGCACAGTTACATTTGTACAGCAAGAAACTGCGGAGGTGAAATAAACGATGAAGCAACATCCATTTAAAATCGCATCGCTTGGTATGCAGCATATGCTTGCGATGTATGCTGGCGCAATTATCGTTCCGCTTATTGTGGGCGGCGGACTTGGTTTAAATCAAAAAGAGTTAACATATTTAGTCTCGATTGATTTATTAATGTGCGGCGTTGCGACAATTTTACAAGCATTATCAAATCGCTTTTTCGGTATTGGACTTCCCGTTGTACTTGGTTGCACATTTACAGCGGTTGGGCCGATGATTGCAATCGGGAAACAATACGGCGTGTCTTCTATTTATGGAGCAATTATTGCTGCTGGGTTATTCGTTGTTATTTTTGCGAAATTATTTGGAAAGCTTGTAAAGCTGTTTCCACCTGTCGTAACAGGATCTGTCGTTACCGTAATTGGAGTTACACTTGTTCCAGCAGCAATTAATGATATGGCTGGAGGAGTAGGAAGTAAAGATTTCGGTAGTCTTGAAAATTTAGCGTTAGCATTTGGTGTATTATTATTTATCATCATTATGTATCGTTTCTTTGACGGATTTATTCGTTCAATCTCTATTTTACTAGGTCTATTGTTCGGTACAATCGTTGCAGCATTTATGGGGAAAGTAAGTTTGCAAGCGGTTGGAGAAGCGGATTGGTTCCACGGTATTCAGCCATTTTACTTCGGTACACCAACATTTGAATTAACGCCAATTATTACGATGATTTTAGTTGCTTGCGTAGGGATTGTAGAAGCAACAGGTGTATATTTCGCATTATCTGATATTTGCAATAAAAAGATCGGTGAAAAAGAATTAACAAAAGGCTATCGCGCAGAAGGATTAGCGATGGTGTTAGGTGGTATTTTCAACGCGTTCCCATATACAACATACTCTCAAAACGTAGGACTTGTTCAATTAACTGGAGTAAGAAATCGCGTTATTATTTATACTTGTGGTGGTATGTTAATCGTTCTTGGATTCATTCCTAAAATCGCAGCTATTACAACTATTATCCCGAAATCAGTACTTGGCGGTGCAATGCTAGCAATGTTCGGCATGGTAATGGCGTATGGCATTAAAATGTTAAGCAGTGTTGATTTTGGAAAACAAGAAAATTTATTAATTGTTGCATGTTCTGTCGGAATCGGACTTGGAGTTACAGTCGTTCCAACGTTATTCTCACAGCTTCCGGAAAACATCCGTATTTTAACAGATAACGGAATTGTACTTGGAAGTGCGTCAGCAGTACTATTAAATATCGTATTTAATATGGTGCCACAGCGTAAAGTAAAAGAAGAGCCAGTGTCTATGCAAAGTGCAGTAAGAGAAGCGTAAAAAAGCAAGGTCTCATTATGAGACCTTGCTTTTCTTTTTAAGTGGCATCATTTTCCCGTACGTACCAAGACGCCAAATGTACTCAAGTGGCCCATATTGATAACGTGACAGCCACCAGCGGCTAATAAAGATTTGCAACGTGTAGAAACCGATGCAAAATAGTGGTCCTACCCATAATGGAGCGGGATAATAATTTTTGAAAAATAGGCCGAATACAAGTAACGTAATAATCGTATGCGTGATGTAATTTGTTAACGCCATTCGTCCGACATATTGGAACGGACGTAATAATGTTTGCCATCTTTCTTTTTGTAATAAACGCATGAGCGTGAAAATGTAGAATATGAATAATGTTTTTCCACTAAACATTGTAAAGGCCTGCATATAAAATGGTTCATAAGATGGTTTTGATAAGAAGTAACGGACCATGAAGAACCACATTGGTAATGTCAAAATGAACATAATGATTTGCCATTTTTTAAGCTTTGGATCTAACTCTTTCGTGCGGCGGAAAATATCTTTTTTGCCGGCGTATAAACCAAGTAAAAATAGTCCAACTGTTTCTGGGAGCATGAATACATTTAGTCCAATTCCTTCAGAATAAAATGCATGGAAACGATTTTGTATTTGTGACACCCAGTCTTCAAGTGGCATGATTGGTAAGGAAAACCCTAACTCTGCCTTTGGTACTAAGGCAACCACTATACTAGCGATTAGCATGAAAAATTGAAAAATACTTAGTAAAACTAATGCCCATATTAAAATAGTACGAGGCTTTCTCTTATAAAATAACAATAAGAAAAATCCAGCGATGGCATAACTATGTAAGATGTCCCCGTCCCATAAAAGAACGTAATGCAAGAAACCAAATAATAATAAAATGAGCAAGCGACGAACAAATAAAGTTTTTGGGCGATCCGTTTTCGCTTCAGCACGAGTCATAAAAATGTAAAAGCCTAGGCCGAATAAAAACGAAAAGATAGTATAAAACTTTGTTTGAATAAACATATCGTAAAATAGACGGATATAGCTATTTAGCCCCTCATAGACTCCTGAAAGATCACGTGAGTCGATCCCAGCGATAACAGGCCAGTTAACAAGAAAAATACCTAGTACAGCTATTCCTCTAATAATATCGATGGAATGTATCCTCTCGCCTTGTGAAATATTTTGTGTCATTATTTTCCTCCTTGTTAAGTAATTCCCTTTTATCCCGCATTAACAAGCAGTAAGACTCCCACCTCAAAATTCAGTGAATACGAGGAAGTTAGGTGGGAGTCGGGCGCTTGTAAAAGCCCGATTGGTTCAACTAATAATTAGTGGGGATGGGAAATATCCCCACTAATTACAGTTTCACTCTATTATACAAAATGTAAAGAGGAGGGTATATAGGTAATTTCCAATTTTTAAAACTGCTAAGATGTGTATTATGAGATATAATAAGAGTGCACAGCAAGTTTTAAACTTCTTTAAAACAGGCAGTAAAGCTCCTTTTCCCGAAGGAGCTTTCTTTTTTAGAAATTTGTTGATAATGATTCTCTTTAATGATAAAATGTATTCAAAAGTGATAATCATTATCAAAAAAGGTTGGTGTGTTAATATGGTGTATGCACTTGTTGTAGGAACGATTGCTATATATGTTGGTGTTACAAAGTATGTATTAAATGGGGTAGGAACAACAAAATGAATAATATTACATAAAATCCCTTTCATTTGTAAAAAGAATGAAAGGGATTTTTTATTTTTGATGTGAATATGCTGAAAATTTAGTATGATAATAAAGTGAAACTTTAATCAGCGGGGAGGTCTATCCCTCACTGATTAATAGCCCGCACGAAACGGGTTTTTACTGCCCACAAATAGCGGGATAAAGTATATACATCTTGGATAAAGGGGAACAAGGGGATGACAAACATAGTACAGACAAACGGTATGAAAAAACTTGTTTGTTTTTATGAAGAGTGGCAAAAAAACGGCGATGTAGAGAATAGTTTGAAGTTGTTTGAAGTGATTCAAAAATATAAACAAGAGCAGCTTATGCTAGCTTTTTGTGGTCATTTTTCTGCTGGGAAATCGACAATGATGAATCACCTATATAAAGCGCAATTATTACCGACAAGTCCGATTCCAACGAGTGCTAACGTTGTTAAAATTGAAAGAGGATCTGATCGTGTTGTTGTAACGATTAAGTCTGGAGAACAGTATGAATATGACGGCGCATATTCAGCAGAAGAATTAAAACAAATATGTAAAGACGGTGATGAAGTAATTGGTGTTCATATTTATCGAAATGATGCGCCAATTCCTGATGGGGTTATGTTAGTTGATACGCCCGGAATTGATTCTACGGATGATGCCCACCAATTAGCGACGGAATCAACACTGCATCTAGCAGATGTTATTTTCTATATGATGGATTATAACCATGTCCAATCAGAGGTTAACTTACAGTTTGTTAAAGAATTGAAACAACGTAATAAAACGGTTTATCTCGTTGTAAACCAAATAGATAAACATAAAGCAAATGAGTTATCGTTTGAAGAGTATAGAGATAGTGTAAAACAGTCTTTTTCTAACTGGGATATTGAAGTAGATGGTATTTTCTATACATCATTGCGAATGATGAATCATCCATACAATGAAATTCAAAGTTTAGAAGCATTAATCTTTTCTATCATGAAAGAAAAAGAGCAGTATGTAAGAAAGGGAATGGAGCGAGAAACAGAATATTTACTACAAGAACATTGTTCGTTTATTCTTTCTGAAAATGAAAAACATCTCATGAAATATGAAGAAGAATTAACATCACCACTGTCACTTTCAGAGATAGTTGAAAAAAAGGAAGAGTTAACTGAAAATAAAAATCGGGTGGCTAGTAAAGAATCTGATGTGAGAAATGAATTTATAAAAGGTTTACAAGCCATATTAGATAACGCGTATTTAATGCCATTTGAAATGAGAGAATTGGCAAATAAATATTTAGAAACGAAATTAACGAAGTTTAAAGTTGGTTTGTTATTTGCGAAAGGAAAGACGGAGCAAGAAAAACAGAGACGTGTAGATGCTTTTTATTCTGCTCTTCAAAAGACTGTTGAAACGCAACTTGATTTTCATGTGAAAGAATTTATTGTAGCCTTCTTAAAAGAAGACGGGTTATTTACAGAGGAAATAGGGAAAGACATATATGCGTTAGAAATTGCTTTCGGACCGGAAGTGTTGGCTGAAACAATTAAACAGGGGGCTGGATTTACCGGTGATTACTTACTTCTTTATACTGCTGACGTTGCAAATGAGTTAAAGAAAAGATACTTTATGAAATCTCAGCAAATCTTTGGAAAAAGTACGGGTATATTGCAGAAGAAAGTGAAGATAGAGATTGCTCGTATTGAAGAAGAAATTGAAAAATACACGATGTTACAAACAGCAAAAGAAACAAAATTACAATACATTAAGATGTATGAGGAATATGAGAGCTATTTAGGAGATATTTGGAATGAAAATGTTTCTATACCAAATGGATTGCAAATAGACGAAATATTACAAAGTAAAAAACAAGTTGTTAGTGAGAAGTTTACACTACAAGAGCAAGAAATTGTAAATGATAACGTAGCGGCTAGTGAAGAAGAGATTAAAGGAACGAAAGCTTTAAATATTCAGCGTATATTAGAAAAAGTGAAGAAAGCTGAAACGATATTAGATCCATTGCCTACACTGAAACATCTACAGCAAGAAGTAGTTGGAAAAAGACAGCGTGTAGAAACGAAGCAATTTACAGTAGCGTTATTTGGAGCTTTTAGTGCTGGGAAATCATCATTTGCTAACGCATTGCTCGGTGAAAAGGTACTTCCTGTATCGCCAAACCCAACGACAGCAACAATAAATCAAATTTTGCCAGTTACAGAAGATAAACCACATGGAACGGTAATTGTCCAGTTTAAGTCAGAGCAAGCGCTGTTAGAAGATATGAAAGCTGTTTATAAAATGTTTCACTATGAAATTGCTACATTGGAAGAAGCGTTAACGAAAATTGATCAAATTATGAAATACCCTTCACCAAGCGGGAAGCAAAAAACAACATTTAGCTTTTTGCGAGCGGTACAAAAAGGATATGAGGCAGTTGCTAATCATTTAGGGGAACAATTACAAGTTACATTAGAGGAGTTCTCTGATTATGTAGCTAATGAAGAAAAATCATGCTTTGTTGAGTATATGGAGCTTTATTATGATTGTGCTTTAACAAGGCAAGGAGTAGCTCTTGTAGATACACCAGGGGCGGATTCTATTAACGCGCGCCATACGGATGTTGCATTCCAGTATATTAAAAACGCAGATGCTATTTTATTCGTAACATACTATAATCATGTTTTCTCTCGTGCGGATCGTGAATTTTTAATTCAGCTTGGTCGTGTAAAGGATACATTTGCACTTGATAAAATGTTCTTCTTAATAAATGCTGCCGATTTAGCACAATCTGAAGAAGAACTTGAAATGGTAAAAGGTTATATTGCGGATCAGCTCCTGCAATACGGTATTAGAAATCCACGTTTATTTGCAATTTCAAGTTTATGTGCGCTTGAAGAAAAGCAAGGGAAAAGTATTGATAAAGAAAAGTATGGTATTTTACAAAACTCCGGGATTACTAAGTTTGAAGAATCATTTACGTCCTTTATGATGAGGGATTTAATGCTTGTATCTGTGCATGCTTTATATGGTGCATTGCAAGGAGCGAATCAGCTTCTTGTAAATATGATAAATGGCGCAAAGCAGGGAAATGATGAGAAAGAGAAGCAAACAAAAAAATATGAAGCAGAGCGTAATCAGCTACTTCATATTATTTCATCATATAGTGTACTTGCTGAAGAGCAAGCAATGCAAAATGAAGTGAAAGAATTGCTTTATTATGTACACCAACGTCTATTTTTACGCTATAACGATGTGTTTACTGAATTTATTAATCCGGCGTCGTTACGAACAGATGGGAATGTGAAAATGCAGTTACAGCAATGTGTAATGGAATTAGTTTCATTTATTCAACATGATTTATTACAAGAAATGCGTGCGACATCATTACGTCTTGAAAAATGGATAGATGAAGCGATGAAGCGTGCAAAGGATGAAATTGTTGTGAATTGCAAAGTGGAAAATGAATCGATTTCTATGGGTGGAACAGTGGATTATGAATATAAAATTATTACACATAAAGAGCCGTTTCCTTCAATAGAAATAAAAGATTTTAAAAAGGCACTAGCACATTTTAAAAATGAGAAAAGCTTTTTTGAAAAAAATGATAAAGCTTTTATGCAAGAAGACGCTAAAGGAGTGTTAGAACCTTTCGTATCAAACTATGTAGTTGAGGAAGAAGATTTATTCGTTCATCATTATAAACAAGAGTGGGATGCAAAATGGAACCTATTCCAAAAAGTGATGCAGCAAGATGTTGAGAATTATTATGAAAGTATATTATTCGCTTTAGCTGAAACAATTGATGTATCACTATACGAACAAAGTAAAGAAGAGCTACAAAAGCAGTTAGTAGAAATTGAAAAAGAAATTTATATTAAATAGCTGTTATGAAAAAAAGATTCGTTCAATTTTCTTTTGTAGTACAGTATCTAAAGATTTTACAAACCCTGCAAACTCATCAGTAGAAATCATATGGGTAAGAACTAAGCGTCTGCCGTCTGGTGTTTCACCGCATAAGACGAATGAAGAAAACTCATACGTTTTGTTTTCTACTACTAATTTTGGATAGGAATATGTGTCGCTCTTCTTTTTCTTTCCATCAATAGAGATGACGTTGCATTTTTTCTCATTGTTGTCCATGGTGAATCCCTCCTTTCTATTATCTATGGTAGACAAGGGGGGTTTAGAACAATAGAGGAGGGGGAATTTTTATGTCTGTTGTCATAGAGCGTATTTCGAAAGAAGCTATACCGAAATCTTTATTACTTCTTGCTGATCCAAGTGAAAGCCAAATTGATGCATATGTACAGAGAGGGTTTACGTATATAGCTAAACAAGAAGAAAGAATCATCGGTGTATATGTGCTTTTGGAAACAAGACCAAGGACAATGGAAATTATGAATATTGCGGTTGTAGAGCATTTGCAAGGAAAAGGGATTGGAAAGCAGCTATTAAGTCATGCTGTAGAAACTGCTAAAGGATATGGTATGTCAAAACTTGAAGTTGGTACAGGCAATTCTAGTGTTTCACAACTTGCTTTATATCAAAAATGTGGATTTCGTATTTTTTCTATTGATTTTGATTACTTTTCAAAGCATTATGAAGAAGAGATTATTGAAAATGGGATTGTATGTCGCGATATGATTCGGCTTGCAATGGAATTGAATAAGAACGTATAACTTATTTAGGGGGAAGAGAAGATGGAAGTACATAAAGCAATTACAGCACATTCTCGTAAACAAAATGAAAGTGTAAAAGCATGTTTACAATTAGATGCGCAGCGTGAAGCAGCTATTGAAGCAGCCGTATCTCTTGCGTCAAAGGGGAAAGAATTTTCGGTTGATATCATTAATGTTGTAACAAAGCAAATTAATGATCTTGCAAAAAATGGTGTTACACTGCAGCGTAAATTTGTTACAGAAGAAATGGTTATGGAGTATGTAAGTCGTTTGCAAGAGAAAGAAGGTCGTTAAAGATGATAGTTACAGTCGAATGGTTACGTGAGCATATAGAAGATGAGAATGTCCGTATAATCGATTGTCGTTTTGATTTAGCGAATCCTAATTGGGGTAGAGAAAAGTATGAGGAAGAACATATTCTTCATGCGTTATATTTTGATTTAAATTTAGATTTATCAAGTCCTGTAGCAGAACATGGTGGCCGCCATCCGTTGCCAAATATTGAGGAGTTTGCAGACAAGCTTTCACAGGCCGGAATTGATGAACATACGACAGTGATTGCGTATGACAGTCAAGCTGGTGCAATGGCTTCTCGTTTATGGTGGTTATTAAACTATGTAGGACATGAGAAAGTGTATATATTAGACGGTGGATTTCCAGCTTGGAAAGAGAATGGATTACACACAACGCCGAATATCCCAGTTATTGCACGAAAACCTTTTATACCGGAAATACAAGAAAATATGCTTGTAACGTTGGAAGATGTGAGAGGGAAAATTCGTGCAGGTGCAAATATGACATTAATTGATTCTAGGGAACCAAAACGTTATGCTGGTGCGGAAGAGCTCGTTGATTCGAAGGCAGGGCATATTCCGACGGCAGTAAACTATTTTTGGAAAGATGGGATTTTAGAATCGGGACACTTTAAAAACGAAGAGGAACAGCAAGGGCGTTTCCAAAATCTTGATAAAGAGAAGGAAACAATCGTATATTGTGGTTCTGGTGTTACAGCGTGTCCGAACATAGTTGCATTAAAATTAGCTGGTTTTCAAAATGTTAAATTGTATACAGGTAGCTGGAGTGATTGGATTTCTTATCCAGAAAATCAAATTGCAAAAGAAGAAGATTAATCACTTGCATGCAAAAATAATTTGTATTAAAATAAGGTCACAAGCAAGAGATTGCTTCAAAAAAATTATATTTTACACATTGGAAACAATGTGATAATATAACGACAAGTAAATAATACATCCTGCGGTGTGCGTAACTTATTTATGTCTAAAACCGATGTTAGTTTTACGGAAGCTCAATATTTAGTGACCATTATCAAGCCTTCCTTGTGGAGGAAGATATACGGTAACTGTGAGGGCATCCACCTGCGAGTAGCGGGTTTTTGGACATTTACGAGAGACGGCACTTGCGGGGGTCTTATTTCAACTAATAGTATATAAAATTCCTACGGTGTACGTAGCTTGTGTATGTCTTAAACCAATAAGTATAATGCGGAAGTTCAATATTTAAATGTAGATAGCAGGCCATCTTTTTAAGAAGGAAGTTACAAACATTTGTGAGAACATCCACCTGTGAGAGCAGGTTTATGGACATCTATAGATAACGGCATATGTGGGACTATATAAAAAACCTTACGTTTTATACGTAAGGTTTTTTTGTTGAATAAATATACTCATGTTATCTCGATTTACCTGTAAAGTTCCCATAATAAATATAGCACTTACGGTCTTCATCAATTTCTCTTGAATCGAGGGTGAATTCCAAATGTATTCCATCCCGTTGAATATATATAATATCTGAATGGAGAGAGGGTAAGATATCCTCGTAATTCCAAATATCTTTACTTTCTATCATAATTGAGCAGGTTTCCTTTAGTTCTCTAATTTCAAAACCTATGTGCGAGTATGTAGGATCTGAAGGGTCGTTAGAAAAAACTTCTTTTTGTATATATAACACTGCTGTTCCGTCTGGATCTACTGAAGTTGCAGTAACGATATATGTATTTCCATCTTTTGTAAAATATTCACAAGTCATGCGCGCGACAATTTCAGAATTAGAAATATTTGCGTAGTTCCATAAAGCTGGATACCCGTTTGTTTCATCATTGAGCCGATATTCCAATCGCATTTTATCCCTCTTCTTCCTTTTTCTTCTACTTTATCATGACATCTTATATAATAGAAATATAATTTAAAAAGGGGAGTGCAAAGGTGACAAAAACGAAATGGCTAGTAGGTGGTGTCCTAACATCTTTAATGACGGGCACTTTATTTGGCTGCGCGCAAGATATTCCCCCCGAACCGAATGATAATAGTTGTTCTGATTGGGATTGGGATGATGAGCTTGGTGTTTGGCAGTGTGATGATAGTAGTTCAGGTTATCGTGGACATTACTTTTATGGTGGTACATACTATCAAAATAAATCCACCTTCAAAAATTCATCAGAGTTTAAAACTTATCAATCTTCGGCCGAATTTAAAGGTGGAATTGGAAGCGGTTCAAAAGGTGGATTTGGAGGTTAAAATATGTCGCAATACATAAAGAAAAGAAAAGAATTTTATTCGAATTATCCTCATTTCTGGTCGGATTTATATGAATGTGAGTATAGTTTGTTTCATGTTTTCCCGATAACAGAGCAAACGATGAAACAATTACAAGTAGCAACTGAACGAATGGGAAAAATATTTTTTAAGACTGCTAGAATTCTTCGGAATTTATCTAATGAACAGCTTCTTGAACTCGGTTTTTCAACTGCAAGCTTGCCTTTTATTAGACTGAAAGGGATGTATCCTGAATCTGTTATTTCACGATTTGATTTTGCTTTAACAGAGGATAATCGTATTAAAATGCTTGAGTTTAATAGTGATACTCCAACTTTTATTGTGGAATGCTTTCAAATGAATGGAAAAGTTTGTGAAGAACTTGACTATGATGATCCAAATGCAAATCAAGAGCGCTTACTTTCTTCTGGTATTACAAAAGCCGTAATGGAGTTTACAAAAGGAATGGAAGATCCAAATGTTGTTTTCACAGCTCATCCTGAACATATAGAAGATTGGAATACGACTATGTATTTGAGTGGGCTATGTCATGTTGAAAATAAAGTGATGCCAATGACAGAACTTAGAATTACAGATGATGCTTTAGTAGATAGAGATGGTATACCAATTGATGTTTTGTATCGCCAAACATATCCAATTGAAGACTTAATTGAAGATCAAGATCCCGAAACGGGGGATTTGGTGGGAGTAGAACTTTTGCAACTTGTAAAAGAAGGAAAGCTTTTTATTATAAATCCTTTGTCAGCCTTTTTACTTCAGTCGAAATCAATTCAATGTCTTATTTGGGGATTAGCAGAAGAAGGTGCTTTTTACACAAGTGAGGAACAAAAGTGGATTAAAGAATATATGCTTCCTACATATTTAGAGCCAGATTTATTTTTTGGGAAAAGTCCGTTCGTTCAAAAACCTTCGTTCGGTAGGGAAGGTGACACGATTACGATTCGTGATAAGGATACAAATATTATGATTCGAAATGCACATGAAACGTATAAATCGTCACTGCCTATATTTCAGAAATATACAGAGCTTCCAGTTGTATTTTTGGAAACTGAAAAAGGTATTGAGAAGCTGTCGTACGTGTTTGGGGCTTTTTTAATTGCTGGAAAAGCGAGCAGCATCGGTATACGTGCCGGAGAAAAAATTACGGGAAATGAATCGTATTATTTACCGGTAGGTATTAAGAAGGAGGAAAATAAATGATTAATTTTTTACTATATTTAGCAGTATCACTTGTACTTTTGTGTATCGGTCTTTTTCTTATGGAAGTGACAACGAAAGTTAAGGAATTTAAGTTAATGGCTCAAGGGAATAAAGCGGTAAGCTATGTACTTGGAGGAAGACTACTTGGTCTTGCTATCGTTTTATATTCAACGGCTGCTAATTCTATTTCAATTCTTGATATGGTTTCATGGGGAGCTGTTGGGATTTTAGCTCAAATTATTGTCTTTTATTTAGCGGAATGGCTTACACCACGTTTTAATATTAATAAAAGTCTTGAAGAAGATAATCAAGCAGTTGGTCTTTTCCTTATGTTTTTATCACTTTCCATCGGAATTGTAATTGCTGGTTGTGTAACGTATTAAAACCCTTACATTTTAACGTAAGGGTTTTATTTTTCATTTGCTAATTTTTTGCAATATGTGTTCAATTAATTTATGTAGCCGAACGCTGAGCAGGATGCGTATTAGTGTACTAAACTCGAGATAGTTATTGTAATAAGGAAAAGTTTCCATACAAAGTGTTGACATCTATTTTAAATAAGAGTAACATTTTCTATGTAATTATAATAAGTCTCTGTTAGGTGAGGCTCCTGTATAGAGAAATGCTACTGCCCAAAAATGTCGAGAGACGCCAATGGGTCAACAGGAATGATCGAATTAAGGTTTTTCTTAACGTAGCTGGTAATGAACCTATGCTATACAGTGCTAAAACTCGGCGAGGGAGAGGTCCATAGATTTCTAATTGTATTATATTAGGAATCGCTTATTTGTGTATGCAATGACCTTTGCTCTCTTATGAGTAAGGGTCTTTTTTGTTAGCAAGCTATGAGTAATTTCATAGTATAGATTATAACTAAAAAATTAAAGAGGAGGTGAGGAGCATGTCAAATTCTGACTCGGTTCCGTTACCCATATACTTCAAATCAAAAATATATGATGTAGGCAGGAAACGACTTGTTCCTCCCTCTATATTTATCATAATGTAGCGTTTATTCGAGTATTTAAGCGCTAGACACTTTCACGGTAAAGTGGATAAATTGAGAAACAAAGCGTTTCTTCCTATGTTGTAAAGGAGGAGACGATAATATGTTATATGTAAATAAAAGTGTGGGTAACACTTCGTATAAATTAAGTAAAAAAGCAATGAAAGAACAAACAATGCTTCAAAAAAATAAAGATTTATTAATTGAAATCGCAACAAGAGATGTAAAATCTGTATTTGCGTATTTTAAAACAACAAGAGACGGACTATCTATGAAAGAGGCACAAAAGCGTATTCAAGTATACGGCCGAAATGAATTAACTTCAAAAAGAGCGCGTATTGCGGAAGTAATGATGAAGCTAAGTGGAATGATCCCAGGTCTTTCAAAACAAAATATGGGTGATGAATTACAATGTGAAACAGTTAATGTTTCTAGAGTAGCTGGCTGTAGCGTAACAGGGCTAAACTGTGAACTGAAAATGATGAAATTACCAATACAAGAGCTTGTACCTGGAGATATGATTTTTCTTTCAGAGGGCGATACAGTGCCAGCAGATGTACGTATTATTTATGCAAATGATTTATTAGTAAATGAATCTATGCTGACAGGAAATGATGCTAGTATTGAGAAATTTGAAAGTTGCTATCATCTTGAACGTAAACGATTTATTCCATTAAAACGGATGAAAGACTATAATCCACTTGAACTTGAAAATGTATGTTTCAAAGGTACGTATATTGTTGACGGAAATGCAAAGGCTGTAGTTGTTTCGACAGGTAAAAATACGTATTCAGGAATACTTCATACGTGCTACGGTAGAATGTCTTAATGTGTTAATGATGCTAAATATACAAAAACAATGTATAATAGACAAAGTTGAACAGAAACGTAGAATGGTAATCTATATATAACCTTACGTGATAACGTGAGGTTATTATTTTTGTTAGTAGGAGAGGAATTATGAAAAAAGTATTATTAGTTGATGGTATGGCACTATTATTTCGTGCTTTTTACGCAACAAGTGTATATGGACAATTTATGAAACGACAAGATGGTACCCCGACGAATGGGATTCATGGTTATATGAAGCATTTATTAACAGCAACACAAGCAATCGAACCAACGCACATTGTAACGTGCTGGGATATGGGAAGTACGACATTTAGAACGGAATCTTTCTCGAATTATAAAGCAAATCGTGCAGCACCGCCGGAAGAATTAATTCCGCAATTTGATTTAGTGCAAGAAATGACTGCGAAATTATCTATGCCTGTAATCGGTATGAAAGGTTATGAAGCGGATGATTGTATCGGTACGCTTGCAAAACAATATTGCAATGAAGCGGAAGTTTATATTTTGACAGGTGATACAGATTTACTTCAACTTGTTGATACGAATGTTACAGTTATGCTTCTTCGTAAAGGAATTGGAAATTACGAGTATTACACACCGGAAAAAATCATGGAAGAGAAAGGTGTAGAACCTTGGCAAATTGTTCATGCGAAAGCTTTCATGGGAGATACAAGTGATAATTATCCGGGTGTAAAAGGTATTGGTGAAAAAACAGCGTATAAGCTGATTCAAGAATACGGGACAGTATCGGCAGTGCTAGAAAATATAGCATCATTAACGAAAGCGCAGCGCACAAAAATTGAAAGTGATTTAGAGAATTTAAATATCTCTTTACAATTAGCGCAAATTCATTGTGAAGTTCCAATTTCATGCTTATTAGAAGAAGGGTTACACACAATGGACGAAGAAAAACTACGCTTTGTTTGTAACGAAATGAATTGGGGAAGACCTGAAATATTAATTAATATGCTTTAAAGAGCATGGAAAGGTTGATCAAATATATTTTTGATCAACCTTTCTTTTTTTGTTCACAAAGTTGTCAGAAAATAAACGGAATTTTCATATGAAGTTCAAATGGAATTCACAACAATCAATTATTATAAGGACACACAGATAAATCCTTATCCCGCATTAACGGGAGATAGGACTTCTATCTCAGTATTATAGCTGAATAAAGAGTGATGATGGAAGAGTAACTCCCTGTAAAAGCCCGATTGATGTAGGCTAATAATTAGTGAGGGTAAATCCTCTCATTGATTAAAGTTTCAAGTTATCTTTTATATAAACCATCCCCCAAGGAGGAAAATAAACATGCGAAAAAAAGTGAGAAAATCCTTTAAACAATTATTAATAGAAAATAAACAATCCCTACTAACTAATAAAGAGAATATGAAAGAAATTGAAGAACGGATTGAGAAACGACATGTAGCATATAGTGCTGCTAGCAATTGATAATTTTGTTTATGAAAAAAGCTTGTAGTTTGGATATTATCCGAACTACAAGCTTTTTCTTTTTTGATTAACGCCACCAAATCCAAGTCCAAAAGTAATTTCGTATATTTCGAGGAGTAACGCGTATGAAACGTTCACCGTCAAAGAAACAATTTAAATTTGGAAGTGTTTCATCTGGATTTTCTGGAATGAAGGTGACGATGTTTTCGTTACTTGTAATGGTTACTGTGATTGGTGGATCGGTAGGAGAGACTTGAAGTTGTAAAGAAACGTTTGCCGTGTTTTTAAATTCATTATTAATAGGTGGACTTATCACTTGTACTGTGAATAACACGATAATTGTTTCGTTCGGTTCCAAATTAGTAGCGACTAGGAAACCGATATTCGGATTCGCTAGTGGAGAGCGTTCCCCATTAATGAAGACCGTACCGTTCATAAATTGTAAACCTGCTGGAATGGTGTCTTGTAATGAAATATTTGAAAGTGAAATCTCGGAAGTATTCGTAATATGCACCGTATAATCAAAATATTGGTTTAAATAAGCTGAGCTAACGGAAGCGTTTTTAAGCACAGTTGCAGTTATAAATTGAACTGGTATGCGAACAATGTTCGAATTAACGATGAAAATAATAATTGGATCCTGTGGTGTCAATTGGAAAGCAGCTGTAACTGTTGCGGAATTGATAATTGTACTGTTTGAAGGGATAGAAGTTACGAGAACTTTAAATGTTATAGTTGCTACTCCATCTGCCGATAAGGAACCAATGTTAATACCAGTGTCTGGTCGAATATTTGGAACCGGAGTACCGTTAATTGTTACACTGTTTTCTATAAATGTTGTATCAGCTGGAATCATATCTAAAACGGAAGTACTTACTGTAGGAATTGGGGAATGATTAAATACCTCTAATGTGAATGTAATAATATCTCCTATAACGACAGAAGATTTGTCAGCGTTTTTCTCAATGCGCACCATTGGATCAACGATCGTTGTTGTAACGGTATTTGTTTGCTTTGTAATTGTAATAGGTGGTTCATTCGGATCAATGGTAACAGTATAGGAAACAGAAGCGTCGTTATTGATAGCAGTTTGAAGAGTCGAAGAAGATATTGTTACTTGGAACGTAATGACAACAGATTCATTAGGAGCAAGGTTTCCTAATGGAATACCATTTTCAGGATTCGCATTAGGCTGATTGATCCCGTTAATCGTAACACTGCCAGTAATGAAAATTGTATCTACTGGTACGGTATCTATGGCAAGAAGGTCTTCAATCGTTACATTACCGCTATTAGTAATTGTAATTGTATACGTTAAAGTTTGACTAGGTAATGCATTCGTGGCATTAACAGATTTTATGGCAACGACATTATCATTTTGGACAGTTGTTGTGACAGTATTTGTTGTAGTCGTATTTGTAACAGGTAAGTTATTTGGGTTGACTATATAGTTAAAAGTAGTAATTGCTTTGTTGCTGAGTTCATTTGGTGTTGGAATAGAAGTCACAGTTACTTGGAAGGAAGCGATGGCATCTCCACCTACAATTATAGTACCAATTGGTATGCCGCTTACTGGATTAACTCCCGGAACAGTTTCTCTGTTTACAATGACACTATTTTCTATAAACGTAGTACCTTGAGGAATAATATCTTGAATGACTACATCATCTGCTGAAACATTACCAGTTTGATTTAGTGTAATCGTATACGTTAACGTATCACCGACCGTTGCAAATGCAAGGTCAACAGCTTTATTGCTATTTAAATTCGCGTGATGAATTTCTGTTACGGCAGCTGATGAAATAATAGTTTCGGTAATAGGTGGCCTATCTGGTACCGTGTATTCATATTCAATTGTACTCGTGTTAGAGATTGGATTTGTTTGCGGAATGGAAGTAACCCGGACTTGGAATAGAATAGTTGCTGTCGTATTAGGCGGAATGTTATCAATTGGTATACCGCTAAGTGGATTGTCATTTGGACGAGCGTTGCCATTCACAATAACACTATTCTCTATAAAACTCGTATTTGCTGGAATGATATCTGTAACAATAATGTTTTCCACTTGTATATTCCCATTATTTATGATGGAAATTGTGTAAGAGATAATAGTTTGTAGGTCAGCATATTGGATAGGCGTTGTTTTTGTAGCAATTACATTAGCAGAAATAACTTCAGTGAAGGTAATATTACTAGTCGATATTTGTTCTTCCCCATTTATTGTATAACGAGAAGTTGATTGATTTTGAACATGGCCGCTAGCTGGAAGAGCTACGACGGTAACAGAAAATGTGACTGGAATAGAAATGTCAGGAGCAATCGTTCCTACAAGTATACCGGCACTTGGATTGGCGTTAAGCTGAGGAATATTATTTACTAAAACACTACCGTCTATAAAGGTTGTTCCATCAGGAATATTGTCTGTAAATACAACAGCAGTAGCATCCGTATTCCCTGTATTCGTTAAAGTTGTTGTATAAGTTAAAATGTCACCAATCGTTACAGAAGTTAAATCAACAGTTTTCAGTGAAACGATATCAGCGTCATTAATTTGAACGAAAGTAGTATTGGAAGTAGTAGATTTTTGAATTGGTGCAAAGTCAGGATTGAAAATAAAGTCGTAGACGATGTTTGCAGTATTAGGTGTTGGATTTACAGCAGGTAAATTCGTAACGGAAACTTGGAATGTTATTGTTGTCGATTGACCTGACGCGATATTAGCAATGGAAAAGCCGATATTCGGATCTGCTGCAGGAAGTACAGTATTGTTAACTATTACACTTCCCGGAATAAATACTGTTCCATCTTCTATAGTATCTGTAAAAAAGATGGAGTTAGTTGTAGTGGATCCGTTATTTTGGATTAATACTGTATATTCAATGATTTCATCAATATTAGCTAATACTTTATTAGCGGATTTTGTAGCGATAAGAATAGTGTCAATAAATTGTATATTTGTACTATTGGAAGAGGTCGTTTCTGAAATTGGTGGTGAGCTTGGATCCGGTTGATATTCATAGTGAATGACAGCGATATTATTAATATTATTTTGTGAAGGTATAGAGACTACATTTACTTGGAACGTAACGAGAATCGTGTTATTTGGAAGGATAATGCCAAGGGTGATTCCAGTAATTGGATTTTCGTTAGGTCGTGTTATGCCATCTACAAGGATGCTATTTGGAACGAATGTGGTTCCAGCTGCAATTGCGTCAATAAGTAGTGCATTTGTAATAGCTACTGTACCAGCGTTTGTAACTGCGACTGTATATGTGATAATTTGGCCGATACGTGTAATGGATCTATTAGCGGATTTAATTGCACTAACATTTGCCGTCCGCACTTCAGTGTTTACTGCATTTGATAACGATCTACGCTGAATAATTGGAGAACTAGGGTCAATTTGGTATTCATATGAAGTGTCTGAAATGTTAATGACCGTATTGCCGGAAGGTATACTTGTAAGTTGTACTTGGAATGAAATAGTGACTGTTTCATTTGGTTGTATCGTGCCGAGAGTCACTCCGTTTTCAGGATTCGCGCCAGGCTGAATCACATTATTTATTGATAAGCTATCTTCAATGAATATCGTACCTTCTGGAATGTTATCAATGAACATAGTATTGTTAGCTGGAACGGTTCCTATATTTTGTAGTGTATTTGTATAGGTAATAATTTGCCCAATTGATACGAAAGTTATATCCGCGTTTTTAACAGAAATAATATTTGCATTTTGAAGTGATGTTGTAACAATGTTAGAATTTGCAGAGCGATTCACCGGTGGAGCTGTAGGAATACTTACATATTGATAAGTTGCTGAAGATTGATTTATAATTTCGGTTTCAGTAGGTGGATTGTTTGTTTGCACTTGAAATAGTATTGTTTTGGAACTGTTTGCTGGAATCGTTCCAATTGGTATTCCATTTTCTGGATTTGCACCTGGCTGCAGGACACCGTTAATTGTGACACTATCGGGAACGAATGTAGTCCCAGCTGGAATAGAATCTGTAAAAATAATATTGATTGCGTCAACATTGCCGATATTTTTCACTTCAGAAATATAAAGTATAGTTCCACCAATATCTACAGTTATTGGATTGGACGTTTTTGTAATTGTCAATTGTGCTTGCACAAAATTTGTAATGACAATATTACTTGTAGATGTTTCAGTAATAGGCGGCTGGCTTGGATCTGGTTGAATTGTATATGTTGTATTGGCTTGATTTGTAATAGAATCTTGCGAGAATGAATTATTAATAAGAATTTGAAACGAAATAAGGTGAGTAGAGTTTGCTGCAAGGTTAGGCAAAGTAACACCTACGTTTGGATTGGCACCAGGTATAGCTGTTCCGTTAAGTGTAAAACTATTTTCTACGAATGTAGTCCCATTTGGAGTAGAATCTAAAAATGAGAGATTAGTTGCTGAGATATTTCCGTTATTTTCTAATGTTATCGTGTAGGTCAAAATATCGCTAGTTGTTGCTTGTTGTGCATTGACTGCTTTTAAAGAAATGATAGTCGCATCTGAAATTTGTGTGGATGCTGGATTAGAAGTAATTGTACGAGAGATGATAGGAGAGGTTGGATCGGCGATAAAAGTATAGTCAATACGGGCTGTATTAGAAATTGGATTCACGCTTGGAATGGATTGAACGATAACTTGGAATGTGACGGTGACAATTTCTGACGGCGCGATGGCGTTTAATGGTATCCCTACGTTTGGATCGGCACCTGGAACGGAAACGCTATTAATGGTCACGCTATTAGGAATAAATGTAGTTCCTTCTGGGACCAAATCTGTTAAATTAACTGTATTTGCAGTTGTATTTCCGATATTTTGAACGACTACTGTGTAAGTGATTGTACCGTTAGTAGATTGTACGAGAGAATCTGTATTTTTAATTACGGATAACGATGCATCAACGACAGCTGTATTAACCGTATTAGATGAGGATGTTGCTGTAACTGGAGGTTGACTTGGATCGACAATATACGTGTAACTTGTAATGGCTTGATTTATAATCGCCCCTTGCGGTGGAATAGAACTTGCAAGAAATTGGAACGTAATAGTAGCAAAATCACCTGGTGCGATAATACCAACTGGAATACCGAGAGTTGGACTTGCATTTGGAAGTGACATTCCATTTAACGTAACGCTATTTGGAACGAATACTGCACCTACAGGAACTCCGTTTATGAGCAATACAGAATTTGCAGGGAAGTTTCCGGTATTTGTTAATGTTGCTGTATACGTAATTATATCTCCGATGGATACGATTGATCGATTTGCTTCTAAAACAGTAGTAACGGTAGCGTTATTAATTTGTGTTGAAGCGCCATTAGAATTTATTGTGCTTGTAACAGGAGGAGCTGCCGGGTCAACAATGAATGTGAATTGAATAGATCCAACGTTTGTAATTGGGTTTGAAGGTGGAGTAGATGCAACCATGACTTGGAAAGTAACAGTTAAGGAACTGTTCGTACTAACGGTTCCGATATTAACCCCGTTATTTGGATCTGCCCCTGGAATGATACTTCCATTTACAGAAAAACTATTTTCAACAAAGGTCGTTCCAGCTGGAATAAGATCTGAGAAATTTAAATTCGTAGCGTTTGTATTGCCGCTGTTTTGAATCAAAACTGTATAAGTGATTGTGTCTCCGATATTTGCAAAGGCTGTATTAGCAGTTTTTACAGCTGAAAGTATTGCTGAATTAATAGAAGTAACGAAGACGTTCGTTTCCACATTGCCAGGCTGGGCTTGTAATGAATTGCCTACGTTATATTGGAAGTTAACAAATCCTAAGTTTTGGAGTTCAGGTGTGAACGTTGTTGGATTGCTTACAATTTGAACTTGGAATATGATTGTTACGATTTGATTTGGAGTTATTGTATTTATGCCAACACCGCTAATAATAGAAGCGGATGGTAATGGAGTGCCATCAACAACAACTGATCCTGCAACAAATTGTGTCCATGTTGGTAAAGGATCTGAAAAAATAACGTTGTTAGCAGGAATATTTCCTGTGTTCGTAATAGTAGTTGTATACGTAATCGTATCACCGATAGTTGCAAAAGCTTTATCTCCTATTTTAATAGTGTTTAAAATAGCACTTTCAATTTTTGTTGTAACGCTGTTAGAAGTAATATTTTTTGAAACTGGAGGATTTGCTGGATTAACGATATGTTGGAAGCTAACGCTAGCTTGGTTGGAAATTGGATTTATAGGCGGAATTTCATTGGCATTAATATGAAATGCTACGCTGACAGATTGGTTTGGCGCGATATCACCAATTGGAACACCTGTAATTATATTTGCATTTGGGATGCTAATTCCGTTAAGTGTAAAACTATTCGGTTCAAAGGAAGTTCCGGCTGGAATAAGGTCGGTAAAAATAACATTCGTTGCACTAACATTTCCGCTATTTGTAATTGTAACGGAGTAGACGATATCTTGCCCAATATCTACTGTTTCCACATTTGAATTTTTTTGTGCAGTAAGGATAGCGCTATTAATTTGTGTTGTCGTTGTATTCGATTGATTGGAAGTTGTAATAGGTGGCAGGCTAGGATCAACGACATAATGATATGTGGTAGAAGCAAAATTAGAAATTGGATTAAGTGTTGGAAGTGTAGTAACAGTTGCTTGGAATGTAACGATTGCCGTATTACCCCCATTAATTGAACCTATGTTTACACCAGTAGACAAATCAGCGTTTGGAATGGTTTGCCCATTAACTGTGAAACTGTTTGGAATGAAACTTAAATTGCTATCAAGAATATCGATAATAGTTACATCAGTTGCAGCCACATTCCCTGTATTAGGAAGGTTAAGTGTAAATGTTATTGTATTACCAACATCCGCAAAAGTAAGATTTGCTGTTTTTGTACTAATAATATTTGCGTTGTTTATTTGAAGAAGTGTAGTGTTGGAGCTAGCTGTATTCGATACCGGCGGATTACCTGGATCAACAGTAAACTCATATGTCGTTGATGCTGTATTCGGTGCTGGATTAATAGGTGGAATGCTGTTCACTGTAACTTGAAAGACGATACTATATATTTCATTTGGTGGAAGTGCTGCAAGTAATACACCTGTATTTGGATCCGCATTAGGTTGTAAAATGCCATCGACAGTTAATGTGTTAGGAATAAATGTGAGTCCACTTGGTAATACATCTGTGAATACAATATTAGTTGCATCCGTATTGCCTACATTGGTAATAGAAGTAGTGTAAAAAGCAGTTTGCCCGACATCTGCAAAGGATAAACTTTCATTTTTCGTCATAGATAATATAGCTTCTCTAATTTGTGTTGAAACAGGATTACTAATTGAAGTTTCTGCATCAGGCGGTGAGACTAATTGGTACGATGTCGATGAGACATTTACAATTGGATTTTCAGTTGGTAATGAGGTCACGTTTACTCGGAAGGAAACATTTACTGTAGACCCAGCTGTTATAGGCCCAATATTTACACCGTTCGTTGGATTCGCACCACTTTGAGGAATTCCATTGATAGAAAATGTGTTTGCAATAAAAGTAGTTCCGCTCGGCACGGTATCTGTGAATATAACATTTTGTGCGGAGGAATTTCCATTGTTTGTTAAAGTGACAGTATAAGTGAGTGTGTCTCCGATATGGCTAAATGCTTTATCAACTTGCTTTGATGAAAGAATGGTAGCTGTATTAATTGTAGTAAACGTTGTGTTTGAAGTAACATTTCTTGAAACAATTGGTGCATTTGGATCAGCGATAAATGTGTAAGAAGCAGTAGCGGAGTTGGCAATGGGATTTTGAACAGGGGTGGAAGTAGCGGTAACTTGAAATGCTATAGATATTGAGCTGTTAGGAGCAATTGATCCAATCGTTATACCTGTATTAGGATTAAGACCAATTTGTGTGATGCCATCTATTGTAATGCTATCAGTAATAAACGTTGTACCATCTGGAATAAGGTCAGTGAAAGTAATGTTAGTTGCATTTGTATTACCACTATTCTTTAAAATGGTCGTATAGGTAATGGTATCACCTAGTGTTACAAGCGTTTGATCGACTGATTTTACCATCGTTATCATGGCATCTAGTACAGGATTTGTAACGATATTCGTTGAAGTAGAAGTTGTAATAGGAGCTCCGCTTGGATCAACAGTATAAGAATATAAAATTGTGTCATTATCCATAATCGAGCTTGAAGGGGGAATAGAAATAACATTTACTTGGAAAGTAACAGTTACAGTTTCACCGGGTGCGATATTTGGTAAATTTACTCCAAGTGCTGGTTGCGCACCAGGTTGCTGAACTCCATTTACTGTAACTGAATTTGGTATGAATGTAGTGCTAGCTGGAATAGCGCTTGTGAATGTTATATTCGTTGCTGCTGTATTCCCTGTATTTGTAATAGTAGTGGTATACGTAATCGTATCTCCAACAGACACTATAGATTTATCAGCACTTTTTGTTGTAGTTAATATTGCACTATTTATTGTCGTAGTAACGGTATTAGATGAAACGGTTTGTGTTATAGCGGGTTGACTTGGATCAACAATATGCTGAAATTGTATAGAACTAGAATTAGAGATTGGATTTATACTTGGAATGTTTGTTACAAGTACGTTTATCGTAATAGTAGCCGTGCTACCGGGATTTATATTTCCAATCTGAATTCCACTCGCTGGATTGCCTATTTGCTGCGTACCAGAATCATTTATAAGAGTTCCAGAAATATATGTCGTTCCATCAGGCAAAATATCCGTGAAAATTATATTTTGTGAAGTGACATTTCCAGGGTTATTTAATGTAATTGTATAAGAAATTGTATCGCCGATCGTTGCGAAATTTTTATCCGCGGATTTAACCGCTACAATTTCCCCGGAATTTATTTGTGTCGAAACAGAATTGGATGTTGTACTTCGTGAAACGAGTGGTAAATTAGGTCCTGTCATAAATTGATAATTAATAGAAGCATCATTTACAACCGGTGAGTTTGGTCCACCAGGTCCAATTGTGAAAATTGGATTTGGAATACTAACTACTTGCACGAGGAAGGTGACGTTTATAAAATCTCCTGCAATAATATCTCCAATAGGTATCCCATTCGCTGGATTTACTCCAGGTAATAAAACCCCACCTACTCGAACGCTATCTTCTATAAATACTGTATTATTTGGAATCGGATCTGTAAAAATGATATTAGTAGCAGTCGTGTTCCCTATATTTTCTAATAAAACAGTATACGTTAAAAATGAATTTCCAGGTGCTACGTCAGAAAAGATACGATCCACACTTTTCGTTGCTTGAATGATTGCTTCATTTATTTGAACTAAGACCGGATTACTAGTAGCCGTTTCTGTAACAGGCGGCTCGGTAGGGTCAATAATGATAGAGTATGTTGTACTAGATTGGTTCATCGTAGGGTTTGAAGCTGGTATTGAACCGACAATAGCTTGGAAGCTGATGGTTGTCGTTCCTCCAACTGGAATTGGGTCTAAAGGAACCCCGTTATCTGGCCTAAATCCGAGTTGTGGGTGGTATTAATTTGTACGCTATCAGGAACGAATGAAAGTTCAGGTGGTACTATATCGATAAAAACAGGTGTGTTTGCAGTTGTATTTCCGTTATTAGTGAGAGTAGTTGTATACGTAATTGTATCGCCAACAGCAGCAAATGCACTGCTCGCAGTTTTTGTTGCGATAACGGAAGCAGTATTTACTTGTGTAAAAGTTTTATTGGATTTAACTGTTCGTGAAACAGGTGGTTCATTAATATCTACAATAAAACTATATTGAAGCGATGATTTATTAGGGATTGGATTAGGATTTGGAATCGTTGTAATGTTTACTTGAAAGCTGAGTATAACTGATGCATTTGAATTTATGTTACCGATATTGATACCATTTTGCGGATTTGCATTAGGAATGGTTGTTCCATTTACTGTAAAACTATTTGGAATAAACGTTGTACCATCTGGAATTAAATCTGTAAAAATAACATTGTTTGCGGTAGTGTTACCGGAATTAGTAATGGTAGAAGTGAAAGTAAGTGTATCTCCAATAGTAGCGAATGTTGAATTGACAGTTTTATTTATAGATAGAGTAGCATCAATAATTGGAGTAACCGTTGTGTTTGTAATTGTACTACCAACAGCAGGTGATTGGTTTGGGTTCACTGTATATTCATAATTTACAAGGGCATTATTTGTTAATGTGCCACTAGGCGGTATCGCTAAAATTTGTGCTTGAAAAGCAATAAATACAGTATTACCTGGTGGAATATCTGCTAAGTGAATACCAAGTGATGGATTTAATCCTGGTTGTGGAACATTATTGATAGTTACGGAGTTTTGGATAAATGAAGCTCCTGCGCCAAGCCCATCCGTTAAAATATTTGCACTAGCAGGGATATTACCTGTGTTTGTAACTGCAATCGTATAGGTAACGATATCTCCAATTGCAGCTGTCGGTGTATTCACTGATTTAGTAGCGACGATCGTAGCGTTATTAATTTGAGTTGTTATTACGTTACTTAACGCATTGGCGGATGCTGGAGGTAAGTTAGGATTTACGACATATTGGTACGTTGTATTACTTTGGTTCGGGATTGGATTTGGACTAGGGATGGAATTTACTATTACTTGAAATGAGATTGTTGTATTTGTATTGGGGTTTATTGGATCAATTGCTACGCCATTTGCTGGATTTATATTAGGGAGTGTAGTACCATTTACTGTTACACTATTTGGAATAAATGAAGTCCCACTTGGAATGGCATCTGTAAATACTATATTTGATGCAAGTGTATTCCCGTTATTTGTTAAAGTAGTCGTGTACGTAATAATATCATTTACGTTAGCAAACTGTTTATCTGCAGATTTTGTAGCGGCAATTGAGGCGTTATTAATAGTTGTCTGTACCGTGTTAGAAGCCACCATCTGCATTACAGCTGGCTTGGATGGATCGTACGTATATTGGAATGTTGTGCCTGATTGATTTGTAATCGGATTTACAGCAGGGATAGTTGGTACAAGAACCTGGAATGCAACGGTTCGTGATGAATTCGCTCCTATCGTACCGATAAAAATACCGTTAGCAGGATTTGCATTTGCTATAGGGACATTGTTAATCGTTACAGTATTAGGAATGAACAGGGTACCCGCTGGAATGATATCTGTAAACGTTACATTAGAAGCAGGGATATTCCCGTTATTTGTTAAAATAGTCGCATATAATATGACATCACCAACATCAGCGAAATTTGTGCTCGTTAGTTTTGTAGCAACAATATTAGCAGTATTAATTTGTGTAGTTACTATATTACTAGTAGCGTTTTTCACAACAACAGGTAAATTTGGATCAGCGATAAAGTTATATTGAAGTGAAGCGCTATTTTGAATTGGATTTGGTGAAGGTAGCCCATTTGCACTTATTTGAAAAACAATCGTTGTAAAACCACCTGCAGGAATGGAGCCGACTTGAAGGCCGGTACTTGGGTCTGCACCTAGCTGTAAAGCGCCACCTATAAAAATACTATTTGGTACGATAGTGGTGCCGGGAGGGATGATATCGGTAACAACAACATTGTTTGCTGTAGTATTGCCAAGGTTAGCTAAGGAAATTGTATATGTGATTGGTTGCCCGACATCGGCAATAGTTAAATCTACCTCTTTGACAATAACTACATTTGCTAAATTAATTTGTGTACTTACAGTATTACTTAAAGATGTTTCTATAATTGGTGGATCACCTGGATTTAGAACGAAACTATACTGTGTACTCGATGAATTAGTTGTTGGATTTTGGGCTGGTAAAGCAGTGACAGTTACTTGATAAGAAACGGTAATTAATCCGCTAGCAGGAATAGAAGGTAACAGGACACCGATATTTGGATCTGCATTGTTTTGCAAAACGCCATTAATAAGAAAAGTATGTGGAATAAAGGTAGTACCATCTGGATTTATATCTATGAAAGTAGGATTATCAGCAGAAACGCTTCCTGCATTCGTTAAAATAACGGTATAAGTTAATATATCTCCAACAGTAGCGAACTCTCGATCCACTGATTTTGCCGAAATTACATTTGCATCATTAACTTGGATAAATGTAGTGTTTGTAGTTGTGTTTGTACTTACAGGAGAAGCGTTTGGATCAACGATAAAGTTATAGGAGATGGAAGCGCTATTCAAAATAGGATTAGGATTTGGAATACTAGTTATTAATATTTGGAATGAAGCTGTAATTGTAGTATTAGCATTGATGCTACCAATATTGATGCTAGCTGGTGTTGCGCCCGGCTGAGTAACACCGTTAACTATAACACTGTTTGGCACAAAGGAAGTGCCATTCGCAATGGAATCGGATAGTAATACATTGTTCGCTGTAACATTTCCATCGTTTGTAAGAGCAAAGGTGTAAGTTAATACATCTCCAACTTCCGCAAACGTTTGACTTACAGATTTATTAGCATGAAGATTTGCTAGTCTAATTGTTGATGTAACAGAATTAGAATTTGCTGTTTTTGAAGTTGGTGGCAGGCTTGGATTTACAGTGTAAATATAAGAGGAGAAAGCGTTATTAATGATAGGGTTTTGTGCAGTAATGTTAATGACTGTTACTTGGAAGGATAAGGTGAAAGTAGATCCACCAGGAATTGTGCCGATAGGTAAAGCAACGAGAGAATCTACATTTTGCAAAACTCCGTTGAGCGTTACAGAACCTAATGTTAATATCGTTCCATTTGGAAGTGGATCTGTTAGTTGAACGTTATTGGCGGCCGTATTTCCACTGTTTGTAATAAGGATTGTATAACTTATCGTTTCGCCAATTGTGGCAAATTGTTTATTTGTAGACTTTGTTAATGTTAAATTCGCATTGTTAATTTGAGTAGTAATGACGTTAGAAGAAATGTTTTTCATAATGGGTGATTGGCTAGGGTTAACGGTGTACTGATAAGAAGCGCTTGATCCGTTAGATACGGCATTTGACGCGGGTATTGTGTTTACTACTACTTGAAATGAAACACTTTTGGTTGTGCCAGTTGGGATGGATCCTATGTTCACACCATTAGCGGGATTAGCGCCAACTTGTGTCGAGCCATCTATTGTTAAACTGTTAAGGACAAAAGTTGTTCCTGTAGGAATGACATCTGTAAAAATAACATTGTTCGCATTCGTATTACCTGTACCTGTAAAGGCAACAGTGTAAGTCAGGGTATCGCCAATATCTGCATAGTTTTTATCTACTGATTTCGTCATTGTTACAGTTGCATTATTCACTTGAGTGGAGACAATATTTGTCGTATCAGTTCCACTTACTGCCGGCTGATTTGGTACAGGAATGTATTGATATGTTGTTGTACCACTATTTAATATTGGATTTGTTTGGGGGATAGAAGGAACGAATACTTGAAATGAAATGGTAGTAGTAGAATTTGCAGCAATAGATCCAATGGATATACCATTAGCAGGATTTGCTACCCCTTGAGTAACCCCGTTAACAGTTACACTCCCTGGAATGAAAGTAGTCCCGCTAGGAATCGGATCCGTATATATAACGTTCGTTGCAGCGATATTTCCTATATTAGCTAAGGCAATACTGTAAGTTAATGTTTCACTAATATCGGTAAAAAGTTTGTTAACTGATTTTGTGCCATTAATATCTGCGAGGTTAATTTGTGTTCCTGCAGAGTTACTTGTTGCAAGACCGTTAAAAGTCGTTCCTCCGGCAATCGGTGTATATTGAAATGTAATATTAGCAGTGTTAGAGATAGGATTTTGACTTGGAAGAGAAACGACAGTCGCTTGGAAAGCTACTGTACGAGAAGAGCCATTATTAATTGTCCCCAGAGATATACCGGCGACCGGATTTGCGTTTGTTTGTGGTACGTTATCTATCGTTACGCTTCCAGGTATAAAGGAAGTACCGTTAGGGAGAACATCTGTAAAAGTAACGTTATTTGCAGGAAGAAGCCCGGTGTTAGGAACAGTAACTGTATAGGTTAGAATATCTCCAGTTGTAGCGACACTTTTATTCACGATTTTAGTTGCTTGTATATTAGGTGAGTTTATATTAATTTGTAAACCGACTGTATTTAACATATATGCATCTCCGTTAGTAGTTAAACGGATTGCGGCGGAAACTTGGGAGTTTGTTAAATAAGGAGAAATATCAATGGAAGTAATGTCCCATCCTTGTCTTCCAGCGGAGATATTTGTACTTGTAGAGGCACTCTGGTTTCGCGTTCCAAATGTACCAGTTGTATCTAAGTTCCCTGCAGCATTATTAATTTGAGAACCGAAGAAATTATTAACAGCATTATTTGGCCCAGATAATGCATTTAATGAACTGAAATTTGGTCCAAATAAAGCTTGATCCCCAGTTAAATCAGCATCCCCTTCAGTAGAACTTAAAAATAATCTCCCGCTTACAGGTCCCCCGGCAGGTGTTAAAAACCCTGAGACAGATACATCTGCACTACCGGTTTCTACAGAAACACGGTTACCAGCTACGTAAATTGTTAAATTTCTTGCGGGTAAGGAACCGTTTTGATAAGCGACAATAAGCGTCCATCCTGCAGAATTAATGGCTCCATTAGAAGCGTCTAAAGGATCTACAAGTCCAGGAACAGAACCTGTTGTATAAGATCCAGATCCAGCAGCTTGAACGAGCGACGTTACATCCGCTGATCGTGTATAAAATCCAAATGTGACAGATCCAGAAACAAATGTTTGATTTGAAGCTGTAACAGCCGAGGGGGTAATTGAGTATGTTGACACAGGTGTTGTAAAAGAAACGGGGTTTCCTAATACACTCGTAATGTTTTGATCCCGAGATAAATAGTTTCCGCCCCAAACGAGTTCTGCGTAAAGAATAGTACTACCAGCAGGGATATTCAAAATAGCGGTAGAACTATTTTGTGTATAGTTTAACGTTGTACCTGCAGGAAAAGTAGTTACTTGTAAAGCGGTATTCGTAGTTACGAATGCACCAATTGCACCGATTGTACCAGCACGGTTTAGATTGCTAATTTTACTTAAACCTAGTGTGTTTCCTGTAATAGCGAGTGCGCCGTTAGTGGTGGTAGAAAATCGATTCGTAATGGGCATGTTGTCACCTCATTTACAATATAGTCTTGGTCAAAATAGGATATGTGTGTGACTGGTAAAGGGAAACATGTACAAGTTGATTTGATAATAATGATTTAAATGTCTAGATAAGGAGATGGAGAATGATTGAATTGAAAATGAGAGTGGAGCGTCTGAGGAAAGAAGATACAGAGGATATTGTTGCATTATCTTCATATATTGGATGGGATTATAACAAAGAAGAAGTTGAAACGATTTTTAACTCCGGTATTGTATACGGCGTATGGAATGAGAGAAAAAAACTTATTGCAAGCGCTGCAATTATATTATACGGAGAAGTGTTAGTGTCAATAGGAATGGTAATTGTACATCCAGATTATAAAGGAAGAGGGATTGGAAAGATAATAACGGATTCATGTGTTAAAAGCGTATCAACTCAAACCCCAATTATGCTTATTGCCACGGATGAGGGAAAAGTTTTATATGAAAAGCTAGGATTCAGGGCTGTTAGTTATGTTTCTAAATACATATGTAACTCGTACAATGCGAATTACCATTGTGTAGGAAATGAAGAGTATATTGTGAATTATGAAGAACGTGATTTAGAAGAAATAATACAAATAGATAAAGATGCATTTGGAACAAATAGAGAAGAGTTTTTAAAGTATCGAATTATACAAAGTGAACAATGTATTGTTACAAAGGATGCACAACAAAATGTATTAGGATACGGTATAAGTATACAAACGCCAGAAAATAAAATAATAGGACCAATTGTTGCTAAAAATGATAAGATGGCAATGAGAATGGTACATTATTTAGTAAGAGAACATAATGGTAAATTGAGAATTGATGTACCAGAAGGAAAGAAAGATTTCATGAAAGAATTAGAGATTATCGGTTTTAAAAAGGTTAATACACCACCAATTATGATGAAAAATAGCGATAAATTATTAAAAAGGAATAATGAGCTATATAGTATTGCGGCACAAATTTTTGGATAAAAAAGAATCCTTCTGAATGAAGGATTCTTTTTCGTTAATCACGATATTGGTCGTGAGTTGGCTGAAAGAGATCTTCCTCGATATCTCTCACCATAGAAAAATGATCAACATTATAATGACCGTGTAGAGTTTTATTATGATGACCAATAATTTGCTCTGCAGACAATACGTCAGAATCAGTTGTGGAATGACCATTTTTAATTAATGTAACGTCAAATCCTTGTACAGTAGCTGTTCTAACTGCGGTGTCAATACAATGTTCTGTTTTACATCCACCTATAACAATATGATTAATTTTTTCTTCTTTTAAAAGTTCAAGTAAAGAAGTGCCATAGAATGAGTTTGTTGCTGCTTTATTAATAAGGATTGCAGACTGAGGTACTTTAATTTGATTATGTACTTCAAATCCTACACCACTACCAGAAGCAACATCGATATCTCTTACGAAAACAATAAGGGCATTTGAATCTATTGCTTTCTGTACGGCTGTATTTAGTGTAGATAATAGCTCGGTTTTACGAAAAACTTCATTTTCTTGTTCATTTCCATCAATTAATTCTTGCTGAGCATCGATAATTAATAGTGCTTGTTTCATTCGATATCCCCTTTAATATAAAATAAATTCCACTTTACATATTCTTTTATATTGTAAGGAACTCCTCTTTTTTCTAAGAAGTAGACGACAGATTTACAAAGTTGTCAAATAAATTTCATTCTCATAGAGTATAAAAACATGTATGATAAGAAGTGGAGAATTTTTGAGTAGGTGGGAATATCATGCAAACAGTAGAAGATTATCTTTCATTCTTACATACGAAAGGATTTAAATTATCAGAGGAAGCACAAGGATTTATTATGTTCGGACAAGGATATACTGGTGCATCTAATGGGATTGTGAACGTAGCAATAGAAGCGACGATTAAACATCAATTACAGTTTGATGGCAGTTATTTTGTTGCGTTATTAGAACGCTTGAAAGAAGAAGAAATTACAGATAAAAAAAGCGCTAAGGCTTTTATGCGGAAGTTACAAGCGTAACTTCACGCAGCCCGCGCTTCTTTTTTCGTTTTGGAAGGTAGTTCAACAAAAACCATACCTAGGAAAATACATAGACATCCAATAATAGCAGAAATAGAAAGCTGTTCATTTGCTACTAGAACACCTGTTAATGCTGCAAAAACAGGCTCCATTGCGAAGATTATTGCTACTCTCGTTGGAGAAGTGTGTTTTTGTGCAGAAGTTTGAATGAAAAAGGCAATTGATGTCGCAAATAGGGAAGTTAGAAATAGAGCGAATAAAAAGGATTGATTCGTCCATAGTGAAACTGAAAATAATTTTTCCCAATCTTCAAACAAAAAAGCGCAAATAGAAGAAAATATACCGACAGCTAATACTTGAGAGGTGCTTAGTAATAAAGGTGATATTTTCTTAGAAAAGAAACCGTTAACAAGAATATGGGCAGCAAAAGCAACTGCACAACCGAGAACGAGTATATCTCCAATGTTTAATTGAAAAGAATCACCAGCCGTTAATAAGTATAAACCTGCTGTTGCGACAGCAATACCAAGTACGATGAAAATTGTAGCCCGCTGTTTTAAAAAGATAAAAGATAGGATTGGAACCATAACGATGCTAAGTCCAGTTAAGAAACCAGCTTTTGAAGAGGTTGTATAAAGTAAGCCGAATGTTTGTAATAAATAGCCAACACATAAAAAGAATCCAACCATCAATCCAGCGAGACTACTCTGTTTTATATCTTGTTTTGAAGTTTTTTGTGAGAAAATCATTTGAACGAATAATAAAATAATTCCAGCGAATAAAAAGCGAATCCCATTAAAAGTAAATGGACCAACGAAAGACATAGCATTTTGGACGACAACAAACGTAGCTCCCCAAATAAAAGAGACAAATAATAAAGCAAGAGGAGCAATCCAATCTTTTTTCACACTCATACCCCCGTTAATTTTGTAAGATAGCTTTTCTAGCTAATTCATCAGCAACTTTATTTTGACTACTTGGAATCCACTTAATAAAAAAGAGATCGAAACTTTTTATGTACTGCAGTGCTTCCTCTAATAGTGGTGCAAATATTTTATTTTTTGCGTATTCTTTTTCGACAGCTCGCTCGACAAGCTGCGAATCGGTACGAAAAGAGACAATGTTATAATTATGCTCCGTGCAATATTTTAATGCCGCAAGTAAAGCGTGGTATTCTGCTTCATGATTGGACATTGTCCCAAGGGGCAATGATAACTGTACAGCTGGTTGCACCCCTTTAATAAACACTCCTGCACCAGAAGGACCAGGATTTCCTTTTGATGCACCATCAATATATACTTCAATCAAAATGAGAAACCTCCAAATTATAAGATGATCCCCTACTTATATGTTTCTTTGAAGTAGGGGATAGAGTAACTTAGCCGATTGTAATACTATAACGACATGTAAATGTTTCATTCGTTTGTAAAGATTGAATTCCTTTTTTTTCCTTGAAATCTTTTGCCGGATTTACTTCATCAGCAATCCCGTACCAAGGTTCAATACATAAGAAAGGTGCGTTCTCGCCTGGTGTCCATACACCGACAAATGGGAATCCGTCAAATTCTACTTTTACAAATTTATTATGTTTATGAGAACGAATAGAGATTTCATCCGTATTCATATTTTCAAAAATAAGTGCATCATTTTTGAATAAATCGTATGTAAGTGGTAATTCATTCGTATTTTCAGCGATTAATTGCTTTTTACTTGAAAGATAAGGTCCTTCTAATACGCTTGTTTCTAAGCGTTCAGAACCATTAAATGATAAATGATAATCTGTAAATGATTCGCCCTCTAATAAGGGGAAGTTGAAACCAGGATGTGCTCCGATTGAGAAGAACATCTCTTTTGAAGTAGGGTTATTTACTTCATATGTTACATGAACGATTTGTCCATCTAGCTCATAAGAAACGATTAATTCGAATTCGTATGGGTATTTTTTTAATGTTTCTTCATTACTAGTAACAATATAAGTAATATTCGTTTCACTTTGTTCTTTTACAGAGAATGTAAGATCACGAGCAAAGCCGTGTTGTGTTAAAGAATATGGTTTACCATCTACGTAGTATGTATTATCTACTAATCGGCCGACAATTGGGAATAAAATTGGTGCGCGGCGCCCCCAATAAGTAGAATCGCCTTGCCATAAGTATTCAGTGTTATCTTCTTTTAAGCGAACGCTTTGTAATTCTGCACCTTTGTCAGAAATGGAAACGATCACTTTTTCATTTTGAATTGTTGCTGTCATGAAGTGAAACCTCCTAAAACTTTCATATGTTTTATTATACGTTTTCTAAAAGAAAAAAGGTAGTTAATGATAGGAATCTATTGACGAGAGAGTGTCTATTGCGTAGAATATATTCTTGTTGCTTAAAAAACGAATAACGTGGTTCGAAACCATCCCACGTAAAAAAACTAAGGAGATTTTGTCATGAATATAAGGACATTAGTCGGTAATGGTATTTTAGCGGCATTATATATTGCTGTTTCTATGCTTATTCAGCCATTTGGCTTTACCAGTGTACAGTTTCGTATTTCAGAGATGTTTAATCATCTTGTTGTATTCAATAAGAAAGCAATTTACGGGATTGTATTAGGTGTATTTTTAACGAATCTCTTTTTCTCACCTATGATCGCTTATGATTTAGTATTTGGAGTAGGGCAATCCATTCTTGCATTACTTGCAACTATTATTTCTATGCGCTTCATTAAAGGTGTTTGGGCTCGTATGATTTTTAATACAGTTATTTTTACAGTCACAATGTTTATGATTGCAATTGAACTTCATCTTGCGTTTGATCTGCCATTTTTATTGACATGGCTAACTTGTGCAGTTGGTGAATTTGTTGTAATGGCAATTGGTATGCCTGTAATGTACTGGATTAATAAGCGAGTGCAATTTGAAAGATTTATGCAATAGATGAAAGAGCTGTCCTTACTTAGGATGGCTCTTTTTGTATGTGATTAAATTGTATATAATACTGTGACTTTTGATAAAATATAATAAAATAAAGTGAAACTTTAATCAGTGGGGGACCCCACTGATTATTAGCCCGCACCAATCGGGCATTTACGGACAGTTGATCTTCCGCCTAACTTCTTTGCTTTCGTTAAATTTTAAGGTGGGAGTCTTACTGACCGTTCATGGGGGATAAATATAAGAAGTCTTATAAAAGGGGAATCTAGTATGAAATATAAAATACATTGGTTGTATAAAACGAAGCGTGGTTTACAGACTGAATTAACAACAGATTATATGAACATAGAAGAAGTACTTCAATTTGCGGAGGATTTTGAGAAAACAGGTAGGGTGAAAGAACTTTTATTTTTCGATGAAATGGACGCGGAATGGTCATTAAAAGAAATGAAAAAACTGAGTAAGCAAGTGGAGGAAGATCCGCAAGAAATTCAAGTTTATTTTGATGGTGGTTATGATGTACAGACGAAAGAAGCTGGGGTTGGTATATGTGTATACTATAAAAAAGGAAATACAAATTATCGAATTCGTCGCAATGCATACATAGAAGGCATATATGATAATAACGAAGCGGAGTATGCAGCATTATTATACGGGATGAATACACTCGGGGAATTAGGAATTAAATATGAAGCAGTTACACTTCGTGGAGATTCTCAAGTTGTACTGCAGCAATTAGCTGGTGAATGGCCTTGCTATGATGAACATTTAAATCATTACTTAGATCAAATTGAACAAAAAGCGAAGCAAATGAAATTAAAGCTTATTTGTGAACCGATATCTAGAAAACAAAATAAAGAGGCACATCAATTAGCAGCGCAAGCATTAGAAGGGACGACAATTGATAGTCATAAAGAAATAACCGAATAGAGAGGTGCACACGTGAAGAAGAAGCAACTCATTACAGAGGTAAATGACTTATTAGAAACGTATTGCGGAGGGTGTTTCCTGCAGGAACATAATCGGAAAAATCATAGTAAATACTATGCCCATTCTTTTTGTATACGGCAATGTACGGTTGGAGAGAAGTTGAAAAAGTATGGGGAGCAATTGTCATAAAAAAACATCCAGAGAATTTTCTCTGGATGTTTTTTAGTGCTTCGCTTCATGTAATTGATGCTCGCATTTACTTAATTTTTTTTCTTCATTCATTAGAAATGGCTCATCTAAATCCGTTGCAACGGATTTCATGATTTCAAGCTGAGAACGAGCCGATTCTACTGCAGTAGTGGCATGCTCTAATGTGTCTGGATCCATTGAAATTGTTGCAGAACCTACCATTTTTTGTGCAGTTTCTACACGGAATTTTACTTCTTCAAAATCATTTACATGTGACCCCATTGTTATTGCCTCCTTTGTATTTTGCGCATTTCACATAGTTTTTGCTCTGGAAAACGGAAATATACAAAGGAATAACAAAGGAGGTTACCAAGTAAGGTAACCTCCTGTCATAAGTGGGATTAAAGTTTTGCCACGTTAGCAGCTTGAGGTCCACGGTTTCCTTCAGTAATGTCGAAAGATACTTCTTGACCTTCCTCTAAAGCTTTGTAGCCGTCGCTTTGAATAGCAGAGAAATGTACGAATACATCTTCAGAGCCTTCCATTTCGATAAATCCAAAACCTTTTTCATTGTTAAACCATTTTACTTTTCCTTGCATGTCACAATTCCTCCTAAAAACGATTCCTTTTTTCATTTAGTGAAATTCATTAAAAAATAATAAAAATAAAAAATGCTATATTCTCGAATATTCTGCTAAATGATTAATTTAAATATACATGAATTGGTAGAATTTAGTCAAGTAAGCGTTTTTAAAATTTTGTATTTTGAATTAATTTTTTCTTGAATTTTTAAAAAGGTATAGGACAAGCCGAGTATGTAATATTCTTAAGTGAATGCTGTACATAATGAGGTGAAAGAATGGATGAGTCTTATTTATTAGATAATGAAGGGATGAAAAATAGAGTCGATATACCGAATTGGGTTGCAAAAGAATTTCATGATTTTTCGAGTGTCGTGTTAGAACCAACCTTCCCGTGTTATTTCGGTTTAACAGCTTTGAAGAAGAATGAACTTCGTTATTCATTTCTCTCTCATAATGATTGGAGTCATTTGCCCAATACAATGTTAACTTTTTTGGAGCTAATGAAAGAGCGGCCGATTGTAAGAAGAGGATTTTTTCTTTTTGTGGAACCGGAATGTGAAGAAAAATCAATCGAATATTATCGAGATTATTTTTGGAAAGTACTACAATATTTGCATGAACAAGATAATCAATTATGGCCAAAGCAAATCCCGAAAAATCCAGACCATCATTTATGGGAATTTTCATTTGGTGGTGAACCAATATTTGCATTTGGGAATGCGCCAGCTTATAAACAGCGAAAGACTAGGCATTTAGGAAATTCTCTCGTTATTGGATTCCAGCCACGAACTATTTTCGATGGATTAGAAGGAGATCGTCCTAAAGGGTCGTATTCAAGACAAATGGTCCGTGAACGAGTTGAAAAGTGGGATCAGTTGCCGAAGCACCCTAACATTAGTCACTACGGCGATCCTAATCATCGTGAATGGAAACAATATTTCATAGGGGATGATATTGAGCCGATTAAAGGTAAATGTCCTTTTCATCATAGGGTAGAGAAATAAGAGCCATCAACTGGATGGCTCTTTTGCATATTTTGGATAAAAAAGGGTATTGTATTAGTGAATAATTTTTATGAAAGCTAGTCTATTTTCTTTATTTGCATCATTACTTAATAGTAAAAGAAGTAGAAAGGATAGAGTGATGTTTGGAGCAATTATACAACAAATAGTATTAGGTATTTCATTAGCTGCACCTGTAGGTCCGATTAATATTGAAATGTTAAAACGAGGAATTGAACGTGGATTTTGGCATGCGTGGATTGTTGGAATCGGAGGAATGACTGCTGATATTTTGTTTATGCTGCTTATTTATTTTGGTTTATCTTCTGTGTTTATGTATACATATGTACAAGCTTTTATGTATTGCGCTGGTTTTTTCTTGTTGTTTTATTTAGGGTTTCAAAGTGTAAAACAAGGAATTTTTCACTCTAATATGGAATATAAACAAGAAGAGATAGGTGGACTTAAACAATCTTTTATGGCAGGATTTCTAATTGCGATATCCAATCCATTAAATCTCGTTTTTTGGTTTGGTATATATGGAAGTACACTTAGCTCGTTGCTTACAAAGGTAACGAAACAAGAAGCTTTTTTGTACAGTCTTTGTATTATTGTTGGTATTATTTTGTGGAATTTAAATATTGCTTTTTCTGTACATTTTGGAAGAACTTTATTAAAGAAAAAAGCACTTGGCTATATTACAGCCGGAGCAGGTATTATTTTAGTAGGATATTCTATCCATTTTGCATACAAAGCTTTACAGTTGTTCATATAAGATTGAAGGGGAGATTTTTATGTATCGAACCACTATTGACGGAAAAGAAATTATCATCACTTTAGCACCAAAAATCCGAAAAGAAATTACTGATAGGAATCCACTATATGAAGCGGTATTTAAAAATGCAGCAAGGTTACTGCAAACGAAACAACCAACGTTTGCGGTAAATCATGAAGTATTTGGTCTCATTATTGGAGAAGTACAAAGAGGAGAAGTAACAGTGTTTGCAGTAGAACACATTATTCCGAAGCAAAATATATTTGGTCCGAACACTTTTTTCTCGACAATAGAACAGCAGGCAAATTTGTAAAGTGAATAGAATAAGAATGAAATAGAAAAAAATGGTCGTAACGATATGTTGCGGCTGTTTTTGTGGAAAAGGGGGAAGTAAGATGAAGAGAGTGGTGAAAGAGTTTTTTTTACAACATGATATTGTTATTATGTATAGTGTTCTATTAATTTTTATTATTATTTTAAAAATGCAATTTTTTACATGGATTGGTATGTTAGCGTGTATGTTTGGGATTGTTTTTTATACGTTTAACGAATATATGACACACCGTTTTTTATTCCATTTAAAGCCGCCTAAAAACGCATTTTTATTAAAAATGTTAAGAAGATTACATTATGATCATCACGTATATCCAGATGATTTAAAACTTTTATTTTTGCCTGTATGGTTTAGTATACCTAGCTTTACTATATATTTACTTATAACGTATGGTATTACAAAAAGTGTTACTGTTACACTTTCATTCGGAATCGGAATGATTATCATGCTCCTCGTTTATGAATGGAAACATTATATTGCACATAAACCGATTCGTCCCTTCACTAAGTTTGGAAGATGGCTAAAAAAACAGCACATATTACACCATTATAAAAATGAAAAGTTTTGGTTCGGAGTTTCAAATCCAGTATTCGATTTTATATTTAGAACACTTAAAGATGGAAAAGACGTTGAATTAAGTGAAACAGCTCGTAATTTAGAAAAGGAGACAAAGAAAGAAGTAGTGCGATAAGCACTACTTCTTTCTTCTATTTTAATGGGAATAAAAGTTTAATCGAATCAATCAAATTTTATGTTAAAAAAGTATATTGAAAATTTAGGAGAAAATGACGAAAAATGTCTATCGAAAAATCTTTGCAGGAATGTATGGATTGTCTAAAATGGAAATAAGTTTCTGAATATTTATAAAATTTAGTATTTATGTATGCAAGGAGGAATTGTATTTTAAGTTAAGAGAGGGGACCAGAGAATGAAACGAGATGATACGTCAGCACGTAAGTTACAAAATGAGGTGAACTATACAGAAGTTGTTCAGTCTGAAGAGTTTCAATTGTTATTAAATACGAAAAAGAAGTTTATCATTCCGATGAGTATTTTCTTTTTAAGTTTTTTTATAGCACTACCTATTTTAACATCGTATTCAAAGGTGCTTAATACACCGGCGTTTGGTGATGTGACATGGGCATGGGTATTTGCTTTTGCGCAATTTATTATGACATGGTCATTATGTATGATTTACAGTAAGAAAGCCGAATCCTTTGATGAAATTTCGCAAAAAATTCTGCAAGATATGCAAAAAGGGAGGGGCTGAATTTGAATACTACTGCGTTTGCACTATTTTTAATTATTGTCCTTGGTACGCTCGTCATAACCTATTTTGCATCAAAAAAAACGAAAAATGCGAGTGAATTTTATACGGCTGGAGGGGGATTAACTGGCTGGCAAAATGGTCTGGCTATTGCTGGGGATTACATGTCTGCTGCGTCATTTCTTGGTATAGCCGGAGCGATAGCGTTAACTGGGTTTGATGGGTTCTTTTATAGTATCGGCTTTTTAGTTGCTTATTTAGTTGTTCTATATCTTGTCGCAGAACCGCTTAGAAATTTAGGGAAGTACACGTTAGCGGATATGATTGCGGCACGTTTTGATGCGAAAAAAGTTCGTGGTATAGCAGCGCTTAATACGATGACGATTTCAATTTTTTATATGATTGCACAATTAGTTGGTGCGGGTGCACTTATTAAACTATTATTAGGTATTGAATATACAACATCTGTATTAATCGTAGGTACACTTATGACTGTGTATGTTATTTTTGGAGGAATGACAGCTACGAGCTGGGTTCAAATTGTAAAGGCTGTACTACTTATGGCAGGGACATTTATTATTTCTGTTATCGTTTTCTCCAAATTTAATTTCAGTGTGACTGAAATGTTCGCTCACATGAAAACAGCTACTCCATTAAAAGATTCGTTTTTAAATCCAGGAGTAAAGTATAAGGATGGTCTAGATACACTTTCTTTAAATTTAGGACTAGTCCTTGGTACAGCGGGATTACCACATATTCTTGTCCGCTTTTTTACAGTACGTGATGCAAAAACTGCACGTCAATCTGTTGTATATGCGACGTGGTTAATTGGCGCGTTTTATATTATGACAATTTTCTTAGGGTTTGGGGCAGCAGCGTTTGTAGGAAATGAGGCGATTATTAAAGCAAACCCTGCTGGTAATATGGCAGCACCTTTATTAGCAAAAGCATTAGGCGGAGATTTCTTATTTGCTTTCGTATCAGCAATTGCTTTTGCAACTATTTTAGCTGTAGTAGCAGGACTTGTGTTAACAGCAGCATCAGCATTCGCGCATGATTTTTATAATGAGATTATCCGTAAAGGAAAATCAACGGAAAAAGAGCAAGTGTCAATGGCTCGTTATGCGTCTATTGGAGTAGCGATAGTATCTATTATACTTGCTTTATTTGCTCAGACATTAAACGTAGCATTTTTAGTATCACTAGCATTTGCGGTTGCAGCGAGTGCAAATTTACCGGTTATATTATTTACAATCTATTGGAAGCGTTTTAATACAACAGGAGCAATTTCTGGTATGATTGTTGGTCTTGTATCAGCGATTGTTCTTGTAGCGTTAAGTCCAAATGTTTGGAACCCAGTAGCTGGAAAAGCTATTTTTGTTGGAGAAGCGATATTCCCATATACGACACCTGGAATTATTTCGATCCCGCTCGGGTTTCTTGCAGCATATTTAGGAACTGTTTTCTCTAGTAAGAAAGAAGATGCAGCGAAATTTGATGAAATTCTTGTGAAATCTAATACTGGTCATGGTATTAGTGATGCATCTTCGCATTAAAAAAAGAGGAGCTTTTCGAAATATAAGAAAAGCTCCTCTTTCTTTTGACATTTTCTTATAAAGTGAAACTTTAATCAGTGTGGGGGATTGTTCATCCACCCACACTGATTATTAGCCTTCACCAATCGGGCGTTTATGGGCAGTTAATCTCCCACCTAATTTCTTTGCTCCAGCTGAATTTTGGGGTGGGAGTTTTACTGCCCGTTAATGCGGGATAAATATTACTTTAATTTTGGTAGGATTTGTCTTGTATTTGTGGAATGAAAATAGGCAGGGAGAAATTTAACTCATCATGGCACCAGCGCAGCTTTGTGAAAAATAAGTTGTTATGGAAGGTGGAAGAAATGATGAAGACAAAACAAACCGATGAATTATTAGCAAAAGATGAGCAATATGTTTGGCACGGAATGCGTCCCTTTAGTCCAAGTAGTACAATGGTAGGGGCAAAAGCAGAAGGGTGCTGGGTTGAAGATATACACGGAAAAAGATACTTAGATGGTATGAGTGGTCTTTGGTGTGTAAATAGCGGATATGGAAGAAAAGAGCTTGCAGAGGCAGCTTATAAGCAATTGCAAACATTATCATATTTTCCGATGTCACAATCACATGAACCAGCAATTAAGCTCGCTGAAAAGTTAAACGAGTGGCTTGGTGGAGAGTATGTTATTTTCTTCTCTAATAGTGGATCAGAAGCGAATGAAACCGCTTTTAAAATAGCAAGACAATATTATGCTCAAAAAGGTGAACCGCATCGTTACAAATTTATGTCACGTTATCGTGGTTATCACGGAAACACAATGGCGACGATGGCAGCGACTGGACAAGCACAGCGTAGATACCAATATGAGCCATTTGCTTCAGGTTTTTTACATGTAACGCCTCCAGATTGTTACCGCATGCCAGAAATGGAATCACAAAATATTTATGATGTAGAATGCGTAAAAGAAGTAGATCGTGTTATGACATGGGAATTAAGTGAAACGATAGCAGCATTTATTATGGAGCCAATTATTACAGGCGGAGGTATTTTAATGCCGCCACAAGACTATATGAAAGCTGTTCATGAAACGTGTCAAAAACACGGAGCACTACTTATAAGTGATGAAGTTATTTGTGGTTTCGGGCGTACAGGAAAAGCATTTGGGTTTATGAACTATGACGTTAAGCCTGATATCGTTACGATGGCAAAAGGTATTACGAGCGCATACTTACCATTATCAGCAACAGCTGTAAAAAAAGAAATTTATGAGGCATTTAAAGGAACAGGAGAATATGAATTCTTCCGCCATATTAATACATTTGGTGGAAATCCAGCGGCTTGTGCATTAGCGCTTAAAAACTTAGAGATTATGGAAAATGAAAATTTAATTGAGCGCTCTGCACAAATGGGTTCGCTTTTATTAAATCAATTAAAAGAAGAAATCGGAGAACATCCACTTGTTGGTAATATTAGAGGGAAAGGGCTATTAGTTGGAATCGAACTAGTAAATGATAAAGCGACGAAAGAACCAATTGATAATGACAAAATTGCAAGTGTTGTAAATGCTTGTAAAGAAAAAGGGCTCATTATTGGGCGTAACGGTATGACAACAGCAGGATATAATAATGTCTTAACATTGGCACCGCCGCTCGTTATATCAAGTGAAGAAATTGCTTTCGTTGTTGGTACGTTGAAGACGGCGATGGAGCGTATTTAATTAATTGAGCGAGCTGTAATATACAGCTCGCTTTTGTTTATTACGTGAAATAGGATAGCTTTTTAAAGGAAGGGATATTAATGGAGAAATATGACCCTAGTAAACATTATCACATCGGATATTATGAAGATGGATATGATTTAGAAGTGACAGCGTATAAAAGAATAAATAAACCAATTTGGGATGCCTATATTCCACACTATGAGGTAGATGATTTTTACAAAAAAGTGGAGGAAATGAAGCTAGGTGAATATATAGATGATTATGGCATTAAGGTGTATTCGTTTAGTAATGATATCGATGATGAAGAAGCACGAACTATGTTTGAAAACTGGTTAAAAATGAATGGAATTGTTTAAAGATAAAATGAAAAAGGAGATTGCTATCTTATAAGATAGCAATCTCCTTTTATTATAGTAAACTTATTTACTTGCTTTCATTGCTTTATCTTTTGCACCAAAAGTGTATTTTAACATTGGTGGTGTAATCATCGTTGTTAAAATAACTACGATAACGATTGCTGTAAAGTAATCTTGTGCTAATAGGCCAGAAGAAAGTCCTGTTCCTGCGATGATAAGTGCAACTTCACCACGAGAAACCATACCAGCACCGATAATTGCAGAAGACTTTGCATCAAATCCAGTCATTCGTGCACCGAATCCACAACCGATTAGTTTTGTGAATACAGCGATAACTGTTAATGCTAAGATGAACCAAATTTGATCGCCAATACCGTCAAATGTAATATTCATACCGATACTAACAAAGAATACTGGAACGAACATAGCGTAAGCAATTGGTTCTACTTTCTTTTCTACTTCATGTTTGTAGTTCGTTTGAGAAATAGCGATACCAGCTGCGAAAGCACCGATAATACCAGCAATTCCTAATAGTTCGCCGAAGTATGCGAATGAGAAACAGATGATAAGCGCAGCACTAACGATAGACTCAGATACGCGAAGCGGTGATAACCAACGCATGATTGCTGGAACACCCTTCCAACCAATTAAAATGATAGAAGCAAAGAATACTACTTTCTTCAAGATAATCATTGTTAAGTTAACGTCATCTGTGCCTAAGAAGCTCATTGCAAATGCTAATAAAATAACAACAAGAATGTCATCAAATACAGCGGCTCCAAGCATCGTCGTACTTTCACGTGTTTTCATTTTACCTAAATCACGAAGTGTTTGAACGGAAATACTAACACTTGTTGCACATAGAAGTAATCCTAAAAAGACAGCATTCCCTTGTTCCATACCGACAACAAGACCGGCAACGTAACCACCTACGAATGGAAGAACGATACCTCCAAGTGCAACAGCTAAAGAAGAATTACGATTTGCGTTTAATTCTTCTAAGTCTGTTTCAAGGCCTGCCATAAACATTAAAAGAATAACTCCGACATTACTTAATTGTGTTAGAAGCTCTGAATTTTCAATCCATCCGAATATAGCTGGACCGATAACGATACCAACAATTAATTTACCGAGTACAGAAGGTTGACCTAATCTAACACTAAGGTCACCAGCGAGCTTTGTACTTAATAAAATAAGTGCAATCTGAAAGAAAAATTCGAATTCCATTTGATCCTCTCCTCATCATTTTTTATTTTTATCATACGATTTCTCGGAATTTGCCTAATGATAATATGTAAAAATCCATTAAACAAAGGGTCTGATTACGAGTTCTTTTGAACTTGTAATTTGAACCTGTAATTAATATATAATAAAATTTATTAAAAATCAATGAAAAAATAGCAGATTTTCATGAGAGGATTCGTTTTAGAAACGGGGGATATAGATATATAATAGGAAGTAATAAAGTTTACATATAATGAATGGAGAAAGAAAAATGTTATTAAATCAACGTTTTACAATTGGGGAAATGGCGAAAATGCATAATATAGCGGAATCTACATTACGTTATTATGATGAAAAAGGGATTTTTCATCCGTCAATTGTTGACCCTCAAACGAATTATCGTTATTACACAATTGATCAGTTTTCACTATTAGATACGATTAAATTTTTACGCCAATTGAACATCCCGTTAAAGGAAATAAAGAAATATATTGATGAACGAAATCCATCTTATGCGCTGAATTTACTTGAAAAACAACAAGAAATGATGCTGAAAAAACAAAGAGAAATCGAGTATGCTTTGGCAAAAATGGAACATAAAATCCATTTAATGAAGAAAGCGACGAAATCTGAAGCAAATCAAATTATTTATAAAAAGATACCGAAACGAAAAATTACAGCAATTGCAGTTGCACCAAATACAACGGATGATATGTTTGAATATTATATCCATTCGTTGCAAAAAAATATGAAGCAAATTGATAATAGTTTATTTTCTGGAGATATCGGTGTAACAGTTTCCAAAAAAGCATTACTTCAAAATGAGTTTCAAGCATATAACAGTGTGTTTATTTTATTGGATTACATGCCTTTTGAAGCGCATACTTCAGATGAAATAAAAGAAGGGATATTTGCCTGTTCTTATCACCATGGACCATATGAAGAAACAGACGCAACGTATACGGAATTATTAAAGCACATTGATAACGAAGGATATGAAGTGTGCGGAGATGCACTGGAACTTGCATTAATTGATTGGTCCGTAACAGAAAATCCGAAGGAGCAAGTAACGGAAATTCAAATACCTGTTGTTAAAAAATAGGCTTATATATTTTTCGATTCTCTATTGACCTTCAAGTAACTTGAAGGTTTAAACTGTGAACAGAGCATTGAAAAAGGAGCATTTATATGATGGAAACAACAGAAAAATTAAGAGAAAAACCAATTAAAAGTTTATTTATTACGTATTTAATACCAGCTGTTCTTGGGATGGTATTAATGTCGGTTAATATTGTGATTGATGCAGTCATGATTAGTAGAGGAGTTGGAGCGAACGGTTTAGCCGGAGTAAACGTAGCTATTCCAGCCTTTTCAATTTTCTTCTCTATTTCATTATGGATTGGAATGGGCGGAGCAACGCTATATTCCATTGCACTAGGTGAAAATAAACTGGAAAGAGCAAGGTCTATCTTTACTCAATCTATGACAGTAGCAGTTGTTATCGTTGGCGTTTTAGCGGCTATTTGCTTATGGAGAATAGAAGATTTAGCATATTTATTTGGTGCGAATGAAGTGATTTTACCATACGCATTAGACTATTTACAGGTGTTATTAACATTTGGAATGATATACGTTTTAGAAAATATTTTAAGTACATTTATACGAAATGACGGAAATCCTAATTTAGCAATGGCAGGTCTTGTTGTAACGGCTGTATTAAATATAGTGTTCGACTATATTTTTATTTTCATCTTTGGATGGGGTGTAACTGGTGCTGCTTCAGCTACTATTCTTTCGGCGGCAATTGGTTTCCTTGTATTATTAACTCACTTCTTTAGAAAAAGTAGTATTTTAAAATGGACGAAATTCCATTTTGAATGGGATACGGTTAAACAAATTATGGTGATCGGTTTCCCAAGCTTTACAGCAGAAAGTACAGTTGCAATCGTAACAATCGGTTTTAACATTGCATTCGTTCAATATGCAGGAGAACTAGGTGTAGCTTCTTATGCGATGGTGAATAGTATTCATGCAATGACATTACTATTATTCTTCGGTGTTGGTGCAGCATTACAACCAATCGCTAGTTTCCATTACGGTGCAAACTTATCAGAAAGATTGCGTGAAGGATTACAGTTTGCTGTGAAAATTGCGCTTGTACTCGGAGGCATTGCGATTGTTGTCGGTTTATTCTTCGGGAAATATATTATAGGTTTATTTAATGTTCAATCGCCAGAACTATTGGAGTTAACGTTAACAGGTATTAGTTTATTCTTTATTCAATATGTATTTTTAGGCTATAACATTGTGTATGGAGAGTATTTCCAATCAGTGCGACAAACGAAAAAATCAGTACTTATAATAATGAGCCGAGGTTTACTATTTGTTATCCCATTGTTATGGATTATGCCAAAAGTATTTGGTATAAACGGAATTTGGCTCGTTATGCCAGTAGCGGAAGTATTGACAGCAATTATCGTATTTACGATGAATCGTATGAAACATCCTGTTCCGTTAAACATGGCGAGAGAGAAAAGCAATATAGTGAAGAAAATCCCCTTGAACAAGTAAGGGGATTTTTTTTCATTCTTTTAAACTAATTGCAAAAGATCCATCTGTCTCCTGCACAGAAGCGAAAGCCACATTTTTAATATTTGTAACGCCTTTCTCCATTAACTCTGCATGTAACCACTTTTCATTTTTATGGATTAATTTTAAGTTATCGTATTGAATTTGTGAATCAACGATAAGAGCAATTGGTAAGCCTGCATACTTAACATTTATATTCAAATCTTTTGGAGTGAGAGGCACAAGTTCTCTTTTTGGTAAAATACTAATAGCTCCATTCGCTTCTAATATCGCATACTCAATTTCATGAACACTTGGATATCCTGCGACGCGAAGGTTAGAAAGCAATTCAGGGATCGGATATCTACTTTTTTGTAAGTTCTCAAAAATAATATCACCATGTTTAATTAAAATAATGGGGTGTCCGAGAATAAAACGATTTAGTTTGTTGAGTAGGCTTAATTTTGTAAGAAGCAAATGCAAACATGTAATAACGACCATACCGAGAAATGCTTGTAAAGCACCAGCGACTGGTATGGCTTGAAAAGCTAAATAAGATAAAAAGATAATAGCCCCAAAATCATGAGGAGTTAGTTGTGCTAATGCAGATTTACCAAGTAGCTTAAGTGATAGTAAAAATAAGATGAAAAAGAATGATACGTTACATAAAAAGAGAAGCAATAGGGACACTCCTTCGTGCGAAGTTGTACTTACTATTCCCGAAATTAATAGAAATATTACCTTTTGGAGGATAAATTAGGCTTAATTGGAATTTGTCTGTGTACAAACGAATAAATGGATATTATGATGAAGGAAGTAAAGGGAATAGGGGTATATGGATATGAGAAAGAAGAAAATAATCAAGTATATTTTAGTTGTTATAATGATTTGCGCCGTATATGCGGGGTTTTTACAATATAACATTTATAAGCATGGGCATATGAATGCAATTGATGATGCGGATTATATAATTGTACTAGGATCGAAAGTAAATGGAACAAAACCTTCGTATTCATTGCAATATCGTATTGATAAAGCAGCTGAGTATTTAAAATTACATGATAAAACAATTGCTATTGTATCTGGAGGCCAAGGAAAAGGTGAAGATATTACAGAAGCATTAGCGATGAAACAAGGATTAATGAAACAAAATATTGCAGAAGACCGCATTATAATGGAAGATAAGTCGACGAGCACAGATGAAAATATTAAATTCTCAAAACCGTTAATTCCAGCCAATATGAAAAAAGGTATGATCGTAACAAACGATTTCCATATGTTTAGAGCGAAAAAAATAGCTGCAAAACAAGGTTTGCAATTAGAAGGGCTTCCGGCCAAAACACCGAAGCCAATTATCATTCCATCGAATGTACGAGAATATTTAGCGATTACGCAATATTGGTTTATGAATCGAATATAGTTAAAGTAATCCCGCCCGAAATTTGTGGCGGGATTTATTTCGAGGAAAATCTTACAAAAATGTCATGTTCATGAAAGGTAAAGCGATAGTTTCTGGAAAGGTTTCCTGACATAATGAAGGTAACAAAAACTTTAGAGGTGATTCGGTTGAAAGGAAATAATATTTTATCTTCGCTTTGTTACTTTAGTATCTTTTTTGCACCATTTTTACTACCAATTATCGTGTACTTCGTTGCGGAAGATGAAGTGAAATATCATGCGAAAAAAGCATTTTGGTCACATGTTTTCCCATATGCAATTTTATTTGGAGGGTTAGCTTTATCAGGAGTATACGGTTTAAGTTTCAATCAGTCTGAGAGCGTTGGAATTGGGATGGTTATAACGTATGCAGTGTTTATTCTTGTAGGGATTTACTACTTCATTTGGAATATTGTTAAAGGTATTAAAGTATTGAAAGCAGCTTAACGTTGTCGTTATGTGTGTAAAGTCGATATAATTTCATTTACCATATTAATATGTATTTAAAAAAGAGCAACTCATAAAGGAGTGCTCTTTTTTTGCTTATAAGTTGTGAATAATGAAAAAGATATGTTAATTTTTTATTATGAAGAGAAAAAAGGAGTGGTTTTTATGAATGAGATGATACATAAAATGGAGCAACACGTTTCAGTTCGTAAATATAAAGAAGAACCAATTTCAAAAGAGATAGTAGAAAGACTGGTGCAAGCTGCGCAGCATGCAGCTTCCTCACATTTTGTACAGGCGTATTCTCTTATATATGTAACAGATCAGGAACTAAAGGCTAAACTAGCTGAATTATCCGGGAATCGTCATGTGAAAGACTGCGCAGCATTCTTTGTATGCTGTGCGGATTTAAAACGTCTAGAAACTGCATGTGAGAAACATGGAACAGAAATTAAACATGAGGGAGTAGAGGACTTTATTGTAGCAACAGTAGATGCCTCATTATTTGCACAAAACTTAGCACTTGCAGCTGAATCATTAGGATACGGCATTTGTTATATTGGCGGAATTCGTAATAACCCGAAAGAAGTGAGTGAATTGCTTCATTTACCGGATAAAGTATATCCGGTATTCGGAATGACAGTGGGCGTACCAAATGAAGATCATGGAGTTAAGCCACGTTTACCGGTAGCGGCCATTCTTCATGAAAATGGATACGATGAAAAGAAATATGATGAATTATTAAACGAATATGATGAAACGATGAGTGCGTATTACAAAGAAAGATCGTCAAATCAAAAAAACGTAACATGGACGGAATCAATGAGCTCATTTATGTCCAAAGAGAAAAGACTGCATATGAAAGAGTTTTTAAATGAAAAAGGATTAAATAAGAAATAAGTAAAAAGGCAAACCTGGAATGCGGGTTTGTCTTTTTTAGAGGAGAAATGTATTTTTTTGCTATCATATACATAGAAATAAAAATTAATAAATTTTTACAAAAGTGATAGAAAATGAGAATGAAATGCCAATAGTAAGTAAAAGCAGCTGCTAAAGGGGAACTGAGGAAGGAAGATGTTTATGATTTTTGATTCTGAAGAGGATTTAATTATAGCTATGAAAAAACGTGATCAAGATGCTTTGAAAGAAGTCATTGATCAATATGGAAAATTAGTTTTATACATTATTCATAAATCATTAAGTACCCCTATTGAGAAACAATATGTAGATGATTGTTATAACGATGTATTTACTGTCATTTGGTTTAATATCGACCAATTTGATATAGAAAAGGGAAACTTAAAATCTTGGATGATGGGTATTACTAAATTAAAGGCATTGGAATATAAAAAGAAAGTATATAGAGAGAACAAAATGGATAAAGACGTAGAAATAGATAAAGGTATCCATGATAGCTATGAAATAGAACAAGAAGAAGAGATTATGGAAATAGTGCAAGATTTAAATAAAAAGGGTTTTTCTTATTTTTTAATATATTCGTGATAGTAAGTGCAGGTCTTTGCTTTATAAAATATTTAATGTAAAAAGCGGCATAATAGCCGCTTTTTATCGTTTTATTTAGTATTCGATTTAAAATATTTGTCTTATGAAAGAACGATTATTGCTAATTGTAAACTGCCAATAAAGTTATTTAAGTTTTGATATAGAATGCCCCATCGCACTTGAAAATGCAGCAATAATTTCGTTTGAACCTATCTATTATTGTCCACTATCTAAAGCACCCTCTATAACAAGTTCAAACTTTCAATAAGAAGATACCCCCCCGTGCAACTTAAAAGGATATACGTAAATATTTTAAAAATCCGTTGATTAAGCCATTTGAAAATAATTTGACCTATATACAAACCTAGAAATACGATTGGAATAGCATAAAAACTTGATTCCCAAATTGTTTTATTTGTGCCAGTAAAGAGTATTTGAGTTAGTAGACTAATGAAATATATAAATAGATAAAAAGCTAAAGTAGTTGCTCTCAACTTCTCTTTTTTCGTATCAGTTCCTGTAAAGTAAAGTAACAGGGGTGGTCCTGGCATACCGATACTTGTCGTTAAAAGACCGGATAATCCACCCACTAAGAAATCTCTAGATTTTGTTGATTTAATCTTAAAGTTGCATATTAGCATCAACGTTAATAGTAAGAGCAGGATGCTAATTGCTAATTTAAATGTGTTGATGTTAATGGAAATGAAAATTAAAATACCAAAAGGAACACCAACTATACTTCCGAAAATTAATCTTTTCAGTAGAATAAAATCAATGTCCATTCTTATTTTCCAAACGAGTGATATGGAAATAATTAATGATAAAATGATATTTATTTGTATAGCTTCTTGTGGTGGAAATAGCATGAGTAAGAAAGGTGTTGCCATAATAGAAAAGCCAAAACCTGTACTTGTTTGTAAAATAGAAGCTACTAATATAATACATATGAAAATGAATATAATCCCCAAAATAGCCCCCCTACATAATCAGATCCAATAAATATTTTAACATAAAGTGAAATTTTAATCAGTGGGGGTTTTGTTCATCCCCCACTGATTATTAGCCCACACCAATTGGGATCTTGCTGCCCGGCAAATAGCCGCTTTTTATGTTGCGGTTAATATTCCAAAGATGATCCTGTAGCTTTAAAATATTTTTCTCGTGAAGGCGTCATTACCCGGATTGCTAATAAACAGGAAAGGAAAAGAATGAGTAATGAACTACTGATTACAGTAATTTGAACGGAAAGAAATTGTGCGGATGCTCCAATTGCTAAAATGAAAAAGATTTGGATGAAATTTTTTATTGAATCAAACACGCTATCGATACGTCCTATCATATGTACAGGGATGTTATTTTGATAAAATGTTATAAAGCCAGTACCAGCAAATGATGAAGAAATGCCAAGTAAAATGAAACCGCTCGCTGCGACTATAAATGAATTTGAAAAGGCAAAAATCACATAACCTATTGCTGTGAAAATCATACCTAATCCGATACAATGTTGAATTGCTAATCGTTTGGCAAAGAGAGAGACGAGAAATGAACCGAAAACGTAAGCGGCACCAGTTATACTAACAAGCATGCTATATTCTATATCGGATAAAAACAGTACTTGATTTGTGAAAACAACTTCTTGTGAATCGAGTGCCATAGAAACAAGCATAGTAGCTTGAAATAAAACGAATATGAGAATTATGTAAGTTTCCGTTCGAGCGAATGAAAAAACTTGTTTCCAATCACTTCGTAATGTTTGTAAGAAAGTATTTGAAACCTCTTCGTTTTGCTTTGTTTGTAATGTAATGTTTGGCAAGAAGTAAATGAGAATGGTAGAAAGTAGAAATGAAAGTGAGTTGCAGTAAATAACAAAGGATGCTGAGTACGTGGTGAGAAGTATTCCAGCAAGGGCTGGACCGATAATAAAAGCCCCGCTTGTACAAAAGTTATTCCAAGCGTTGAATTGAGCGCGCTCTTCAGCTCGTATGAGCATTGTTTTATAAGTAAATGAAGCTGGATCGAAAAATGATGTAGCAATGCGAGTTAAAAAGATAAAAATATAAATGACCCAAATAGAATCAAATAGTGGAATACAGCCAATGAGAGCTGCTCGAATTATATCTGTGATGAGCATAATTGACCGTTTATTTAATCGATCTACAATACTACCAGACCATATTTTTGTAACAACGGTGGCAATTGGACCGACAATCCATAGGCCTGCTACAGCAGCGGGAGAGTTTGTACTATTTAACACCATTAAGTTTAGAGCTATGGGGTACATAAAATCACCTAAACGAGAAATGCCTGTGCCCGACAATAATAATAATTTATTTTTCATGGGTATATGGACCTTTCTTTCATTGTTTTTTTATCCGGCAGGAAATAGCGTATTCTTCTTCTGAGGCTGATTGACGAGCGGTTTTGCTTTCCCAGCGTAATAAAACTTGTGAGATTTCCCAAGTGAGTTGTTGTAATTCCTCTGGAGTTAAAAATAAATGAGATACAATATGGCTCCCTGTATTTGTTCCTTCAGTGCCTGCTTCTTCAATATAGAAGTGAGCAGATTTTGCTTTATAGTACTTTTCAATAATCCCCCGTTTTTCCTTTGTATCTACTAATTCAAGTAAGCCTCCGTCAAATAAAATTTGGATGTGATAGTGAACGCTACCAGCAGATTTATTTAGTTTAGTAGATACTTGTTTTGCAGTGAGTGTTTCGTCTTTTAAAAGGTGAAGGATTTGAATGCGAGTTGCATTGGAAATTAGCTTTTGTTGTTCTGCTGAAATGGTAAGTCGATCCTCAAACATTATGTTAGCTCCTTTCTTATAATCTAAATTTATTGTACGTTCTAAAAAATTAGATTGTAAGAGAAATAAATCGCCTTTTTCTTGTGAATTTCGACATAAATAAAAATGGCATGTACATATACATGCCATTAAGTGATAGTAGATTCTTCACTAAGCTCCCCATGATAAAACAAGAACAGCCATATAAAACTAACGAAAATACAGCATATAGCTAACAGGCTACCAATAACTTGCGGAGAAAGAATTTCTAAAAGCCATCCTGTTATAAACATAGATAACTGAATAAGAGATCCATAAATGGAATAATGAAATGAAAAAACTTTACCAATCATGTTTTCTTCTGTATACATTTGTAGCAATGTCGTATCAAGTGGAACGATGATTCCTCCTGCTATACGCATACAGAGTAATGTAATGATACCGATAATAAGTTGATCGGATAGAACGAATCCGAGAAAGAAAATTCCTTGTAGTAAATAGGCCCAACCAAATGCTCTTTTCATTTTGTCTTCATTTTTAGATATATATAGGTTAACGAGAAGGCTACCAATCATAAGTCCAGCCCCTTGAACCGTATATAAAATTCCAATGTTAGAGTGGAAAATTCTTTCGGCATAGATTGTTAAGAGTAGTTGATAAGCACCTCCAATAATTCCCCATGAAATTCCGACGAGAATTAATGATAAAATAATTTTTCTTTGTAATATGTATGTATAACCATCTTTTATATCAGTAAAAAATGCTTTTTTCGTGCTAAAAGTGTCACGAGAAGGGATCTTTATTTTATAAATAATATAGGCTGAAATAAAGTATGATAGGCTATTAATAAAAAAGGCAATCTCGATACTTAAAGATTGTGCAATGAGCCCACCTAAAGAGGCTCCCATAATAGACATAAAACCATTGATTGTACTAGAAAGAGAGTTAGCGGTTACTAAATGCTTTTGATGTACGATATTTTTTAGGGTTGATTGCTTAGCAGGCTCGAATAAGCAAGAGAGTACCGCTAAACATATATTAGAAACGAAAATAATTTCAATCTTGTAGAATGCTAATAAATAAGTGAGGACGATAATTCCTCGTAAAATATCGGTAAAAATCATAATTTTCTTTTTTGAAAAACGATCTACAATTCCGCCTATGAATGGGCTCAGAAGAAGTTGAGGTAACCCTTTGCTCATAAAGGTGAGTGCTAACATAAATGAAGATTCTGTTATGCTATAGACGAGTGTTAATAAAGCGACAGTATGAAACCAATCCCCAAGTACACTTAATGTTTGACCGAAAAATAGTCTTTTGAAGTTTGTATTTGTTTTAAGAAGCCTGTAATAAGAAATTGACATGAGAAATTAAACCTTATCTATAAGTGATGCCTGTACTTGTTTTTTCCATTCACTTAAATACATTTTCTCTGCTTTAGGTAGTCCAACAGGCAATTGTGTAATGAATTCTAAACTATTTCCATCAGGATCGTTAAAATATACGGAGGCGTGTGCTAATTCTGGAAAAACGATTGGTTCAATTGGTTCCATTCCAAAGTCTTTTCGTGCTGAAATTCCTTTCTGTTTGAGCCAGTGTATTGCGTTTTCTAAATCGTGTAAGCTTACTTGGAAGGCGATATGTCGTAAGGCTGGATGATAATTGACTTTGTATTCTTTTCCTTCCCAAAGACCAATCCAACTTGCATTTTCTACAATCCAAAAGAAGGCGATATCTTTGTCTCTTTTATATAATTTCAGCCCTAGTGATTCATAAAAAGGTATCGAAATTTCTAAATTACAGACAGGTAAATGTGCTTCATAAAGACCTTTAATCATTATAATCCTCCTTAGTAAAAACGTTTTCTTATTCAATAGTAAACGATGTTTTGTTTATTGAAATCGCAAAATAGAAGGAGAATAAACTCATACGAAAGTATGAAAAAACAGCTCAATTATGAGCTGTTTTCATATAGTTTTTAGTTAACATATTTCATTCATTTAGAGTTTAGCGAAAAGGATACGTATTATATTTAAAACCCTCCGCCGCCACCCCAACAGCTACATCCGATAATGATTAGAAGGATGAATAGCACGATGAGTAAAGCAAATCCACCGCCGAAACCAGCGCAACTACCACCAAAGCTCATGTTTTTTCCTCCTTTTTAGGAAATTAATCTATATAACTAATGGATTACTTTATAAGATATGTTTTTATTTAGAAAAGGAGCAAGTCTTACTTCTAATTAGACAAGAGCCTGTGATCGGATTTAAATGTGATATTTACTTTGTTTCATAGCGAAATGGTAAAACAATGTGGAAGTGTATACTAGGTGAATGTATTGCAAATGAAGGGGGTATGTAACTTACAATTACATTAAAATTTCTTTTCATAAATATAAAATTTGTAAAAAAAGCCATTTTTTTATTTTTTTATGAGTGGAAATGTACTATAATTTTACAAGTAATATTATGGGAAAAGGGAGTTTTAGTATAGAGATGGAGATGGGACAATTACACAATAAAATAGAACACAAAAAGAAAGAGTTAATTCAACTTGTTGCTAGGCATGGATTAGATCATGATAAAGTTTTGTTATTTAGTCGAGATTTAGATATACTAATTAATAAGTTTATGAATATAAAAGGCAAAGTATGTAAGTGATTAATCTTTAATTTTTTATATTAGGATTATTTACTGATAAAGGAGAGAACAGTTATTGGAACATTTACAAGAAGAGTTGTATAAACAAATAAAAGAAGAAAAAGGTGCAGTTACTATATTTTTAAAGAGCGGAGTAAGAATAGTAGGGGAAGTAGTTGGAGTAGATAGATTTACAGTATTAATATTAGTAGATGGAAAACAACAACTTATTTATAAGCAGGCAATATCAACAATTATGAAATAAGACACTCATTTTGAGTGTCTTATTTCATAATTAAATGGTTATTGTTTACATGCTTCAACGTCAATGCCAGCAGCTAGTAATTTTTTTTCTCCGTCTTGTTCAATGATTTTTTGTAATCTAGATAAGAAAGAGTCAAAATCTGTATGTTTACCAACTTGGAAAGTCATTTTATGCTCAATTGGTAGCCAAGTATCAATATCAGCTTCGTTATGCTGAATTTTCACTTCAAGTTTATCAAGTGCGTTAGCAACTTTTGCTTCATACGTTTCTTTAGCTTCGAACTCCATCCATAAATCGTATAATTCCACGCCGAGAGGACCTTCTAGTGTACGTTTAATATTTAAAATGGCCTCTAGCTCATTTTTCTGTTTTTGTAATTGTAATTCACGGCTATTCATCGTATCAAAGGCAGGAATATCACCAGCTTCTGCTTCGACAAGGTCATGAATAATAACCATTTTAAGTAATTTTTCTATATTTACTTTTTGATCCAAATAAGGCTCAACTAAGATAGCCATTAGGGACATACGCCACGTATGTTCAGCAACACTTTCTTGACGTCCGTTAGAAAGCCAACTATGTCGCATTTCATATTTTAGTTTTTCTGCTAATGCAATGACTTGTAAAATGTTATGTTCCATCGTGATCCTCCTCATATTTCCATACTATGATTCTAATATAGAAATGAAATGTGTCAATTTAATGAGTATATTGCGATAAATAGATGATACGCGTATAATGATTGTTATATGTGAAAACGCATTATTAAAATAAAAAAATGTTTTACGAAAACGAAAAAGGAAGGGCAGGAATATGGGAGACGAAAATCAAGGATTAGCTAGACCGCAAAGGAAAAAAAGGAAGTTTGATATTTCTAGCCCCTTTGGCATTGTAGTAGGTTTCGTTATTTTAATTGCAGCGATCATGCTTGGCGGTGGTGGAATAAAAGCTTTTAAAAATTTCTTAGATGTTTCATCTATTTTGATCGTTATAGGGGGAACAACAGCGACAATTATTGTGGCATATAGATTTGGAGAAATAAAAAAATATACGAAAAGTATTTTTACTGTTTTACATAGAAGAGAGGAAAATCTAGAACAGTTAACGGATTTGTTCGTTGATTTTTCAAAGAAGTCTAAAAAACATGGTTTACTCTCGTTAGAAGTTGATGGAGAGCAAGTAGACAATCCTTTTATTCAAAAGGGGATTCGTTTAATGTTAAGTGGATATGATGAAGCAGAATTAAAAGAAGTATTAATGAGAGATGTTGAAACAGAAGTATATGAGTTAAGAAAAGGAGCAACATTATTAGATAAGATTGGTGATTTCGCTCCAGCGTGGGGTATGATAGGAACTTTAATTGGTCTTATTATTATGCTTCAAAACTTGCAAGATACATCGCAAATTGGTACAGGAATGGCAGTTGCTATGTTGACGACATTGTATGGATCTGTTATTGCAAACATGATTGCAATACCGTTATCTGAAAAAGTGTATCGTGGCATTGAAGATTTGTATACAGAGAAGAAGTTTGTAATAGAAGCAATCACAGAGCTTTACCGAGGACAAATTCCTTCTAAGTTAAAGTTAAAACTTGATACATACGTATATGAAACGAAGATAAAAAAAGAAAAACGAGCAGCCTAATATTTCAAGGAGTGGTATGGTGATGATAAAACGACCGCAAAAAGGATCGCCTCGTTGGATGACGACTTTTACTGATTTAACGATGTTGTTATTGACTTTTTTTGTACTATTAGTTGCTACATCAAAACAAGATACAGTAAAATTATCGAAGATGCTTGAAAAGTTTAGTGATGCAGAACAAGTGGATGCGAAAGTAATGGAAGGTACAATACCAGATATTTCACATGAAAAAAATGATGAAAAAGCAGTTTCAAAAAAGCGAATGGATGAATTGTATAAAAAGTTAAAAGCATATGTAGATAATAATGGTGTTAGTCAAGTGAATGTATATCGAGAAGATACAGGTGTTAGCATCGTTATAGTAGATAACTTAATATTCGATACAGGCGATGCGAATGTTAAGCCGGAAGCAAAAGAAGTAATTAGTCAATTAGTAGGGTTCTTTCAATCGGTACCAAACCCAATTGTTGTAGAAGGACATACAGATAGTAGACCGATTCATAATGAAAAATTTCCTTCCAACTGGGAATTATCTTCAGCACGAGCAGCTAATATGATTCACCACTTAATTGAAGTGTATAATGTAGATGATAAACGATTAGCAGCGGTAGGATATGCGGACACAAAACCAGTAGCATCAAATGATTCACCGCAAAATTGGGAGAAAAACCGGCGCGTTGTAATATATATTAAAGAATAATATATTTCCATTTTATTAATAAAATAATAAAAATACAGAAATTCTTTTAAAAAAATATTAAATTTTCTCGTTTTATTTTGTATAATGAGTGAGAATGATAAGGTGAAATATTAAGATATATTTATACATAGAGGGAGAGAACCAAAAAGAATGGCACATAAAATTTTAGTTGTAGACGATGCAATGTTTATGCGAACAATGATTAAAAACTTATTAAAAAGTAATTCAGAATTTGAAGTTATCGGTGAAGCAGAGAATGGGGTAGAAGCGATTCAAAAGTATAAAGAACTTCAACCTGATATTGTAACACTAGATATTACTATGCCAGAAATGGACGGACTTGAAGCATTAAAAGAAATTATGAAAATTGATTCGAGTGCAAAGGTTGTTATTTGTTCTGCAATGGGACAACAAGGTATGGTATTAGATGCAATTAAAGGCGGGGCAAAAGACTTTATTGTAAAGCCATTCCAAGCCGATCGTGTTATCGAAGCTTTAACAAAAGTAGCAAATAGCTAATATAGAAGGGGTGCCACAAAGAATCAAATCAATGATAGCGGATAGACGTGTGGCCCCCTTTTTTCTCGTTATAAAACACTAAATTGTTATACATAAATGAAATGTTTGTTAGACAGGTAGGGGATTAAAATGCAAACAGATCTATTAAATATATTTTTTGAAGAAGCAGAAGAACATTTACAGTCGCTAAATGAAAATGTGCTAAATTTAGAACAGAATCCTGCCGATATGGGTGTTGTAGGGGAAATATTCCGCTCAGCTCATACATTTAAAGGTATGTCTGCGAGTATGGAATTTGCGGAAATGGCAGATTTAACTCATAAGATGGAAAATGTTTTAGACGAAATCCGTCATGGAAATATGATGGTGAATGCTAATATTATTGATGTTATTTTTGAGTGCATTGATAATTTAGAAAAGATGGTTACAGATGTACAGCAGGGCGGAATGGGTAATATTGATGTTGTATCTACAAAGCATAAATTAGAAGCATTATTAAATGGGAATGTAGAAGCTTCTATGGAACAAGTAGAGCAAAGTAGTATAAACAATGATGATACAGTTTCACATGAAGTATATATAACCGTCGAACAACAAGCCATTTTAAAAGCAGTACGTGCCATTATGTGTATTGAAGCATTACAAAATGTAGGGGATATACAAAAAACGGTTCCAAGCATTGAAGAAATCGAAGCGGATGCTTTTGGATTTGAGTTTACAGTATATATGGATACTGATCGTAGTGTTGAAGAATTGAAACAGGTGGTGCTTCACGTTTCTGAAATTGAGAAAGTAGAAGTGAAGCAAGGAAATATAGCTGAAGAAGGAATCGTACAATCTATTGCAGCAACGCAGCTGGATCCATCTCTAGAGGCACGAACTCCAACAGCTAGTACTACACCGGCTAAAAGTAATACAAAAACGAAAAATGCTAAAGTAGAGAATCGTTCTATTCGTGTTCAGTTAGAAAAAATCGAAAGATTAATGAATATGTTTGAAGAAAGTGTAATTGAGCGTGGACGAATTGATGAATTAGCAGAAACGATTCAAAATAAAGAGTTAATCGAGCATTTAAATCGATTAGGGGATATTTCAAAAGATATCCAAAATGTATTATTAAATATGCGTATGGTACCGATTGAAACGGTCTTCAATCGTTTTCCGCGTATGGTACGTATGTTAGCGAAAGATTTAGGTAAAAAAATCGATTTACAAATTAAAGGTGAAGATACTGAAGTTGATAAAATTGTTATTGACGAAATTGGTGATCCACTCGTTCATTTAATTCGTAATGCAATTGATCATGGTATTGAAACTGTCGAAAACCGACGTGATGCCGGGAAAAATGAGACAGGTACTATTAAATTAGAGGCGTTTCATAGTGGAAATCATGTCGTAATTCAAATTACTGATGATGGAAATGGTATTCATAAAGGAAAAGTATTAGAAAAAGCGATAAAAAATGGTGTTGTAACGGAATCAGAGGCAAATAAATTAACGGATCGTGAAGTGTTTGATCTTATCTTCCAACCGGGATTTAGTACAGCGGAAGTTGTATCTGACCTTTCTGGACGTGGGGTTGGATTAGATGTTGTTAAACATACGATTCATAGTTTAGGTGGGCATTTAATTATTGATTCTGAAGAAGGAAAAGGAAGTACATTCAGAATTGAACTTCCTTTAACATTGTCTATTATTCAATCAATGCTTGTTCAAACAAATGATAAGCGTTATGCCTTGCCTCTTGGCAATATTGCTGAAGCCATTCGAATTAAGAAAGAAGACATACAATCGTTACAAGGGAAAGACGTTTTAAACTATCGCAATCAAATTATTGAAGTGAAACATTTAAGTACTGTATTTGGTGAAAAAACAGTAGATGAGGCGTTCGCATCATATGATAGTCAAATGGTTCCTGTGTTAATTGTTCGTAATACACATCGTAGCTATGGACTTATCGTAAACACAATTATCGGTCAAAGAGAAATAGTTTTAAAGTCATTAGGTGATTTCTTTGCAGAGAGCTCTAACTATTTCTCTGGTGCGACAATTCTCGGTGATGGACGAGTGGTCCTCATTTTAAACCCAGAAGGTTTATAATAGGAATGAAGGAAGCTCCCCACTTGTATACAATTGGGGAGCTTTTTGGGTAGAACTAATAATATAAGTATATGAAAACCGTCGTTTACACATATTGTGGAAATAAATACATGTTCACAATTCGGATGATAAGTTTGGTAAAATATAACGAGTGTAATAGAGAGTTTAAATCATTTGATAGAAAAACAAAAATGAGGAGGCAGGAAAAATGCCTGAGCAACACACAAAAGGGGATACTGGCACAATTGTGCTAGAAAAAGAAAATGAACATTTAACGCCTCAAGAATGCGATATTCTTGGTGAGATTGCTAATATATCATTTGGTTCAGCTTCGACTGTATTATCAACAATTTTAAATAGGCAAGTAAGTATTACTGCTCCTCAAGTAGAATTGGTAGATTTATATGATACAAGTGATGTTGAAATTCCACATGTTGTATTAAATATCCATTTCACAAAAGGATTAGATATGGAAAATCTTCTTGTTCTTCAACAAGATGTTGCTTTATCTATTGCTGATTTAATGATGATGGGAACAGGTGAAGTTGAAGAGGGAAAAGAGCTTGGTGAATTAGAGCTAAGTGCAGTACAAGAAGCTATGAATCAAATGATGGGATTCGCAGCAACATCTATGTCAGAATTCTTCCAAGATACGGTAGACATGTCTCCGCCAACAATTAAAGTTGTGCAACTTACAGAAGAGATGGAGAAGATTTCTGGTATTAATGGGAATAATATGGTTGTTAAAGTATCGTTTGAATTAAAAATAGATAATCTTGTGAATTCTCAGCTTGTACAGGTTGTTTCAGTTGAACATGCGAAGCGAATGATAAATAAATTGTTACAATTATCTGGTGGTGTGGAAGAAGAAATAGATGAGCCGACGGAAGTGCAGGAAACTGAGATTGTAGAAGAGCATGTAGAAAAAGAGCAATTAACACAAGAAGAGAAAGATGTGCTTGGTGAAATTGCGAATATTTCAATCGGTTCGGCTTCAACAGTACTATCGACGCTTTTAAATCAGCCTGTCACTATTAGTACACCAAATGTAGAGGCGATTAATGTTCGTCATTATGAAGGAGTACCGGTTCCGTTTGTTATTTTAAATGTCGATTTTGTTGAAGGACTAAAAAATGAGAATGTATTCGTATTTACGAAAGATGTTGCTTTAACAATGGTAGATTTAATGATGATGGGAACGGGTGAAATTGATCCGGAGAAAGAGCTAAGTGAATTAGAGTTAAGTGGCATTAAAGAAATTATGAACCAAATGATGGGGCATGCTGCAACAGCGATGTCAGAAATGTTTAAAGAAAAAATGGATATGACACCACCAGACGTTAAATTTGTTTCTTTAAAAGAAGAAATGGAGTATTTGGGAGAGTCGATGGCAGTTGACGAACTCGTTCAAATTACTTTTAATCTTGAAATTGGTGATCTCCTTCAATCAAAGATGTATCAAATACTACCGATATCAGAAGCGAAAGAAATGGTTAGAAGACTTCTATATCCGATGGTGGAAGAGCAAGAAGAAATAGTTGAGGAAGTTGTTGAAGAGGAAGAAATTCCTGCACCAGTCGTACAGCCAATTGAATATAAAGAAGTCAAGCAAGTTGAGCCAGTATATATGGATACATCTATTCTACAAAATGTAGAAATGAATGTTAAATTTGTATTTGGAAGTACAGTGAGAACAATTCAAGATATTTTAAGTCTACAAGAAAATGAAGCGGTCGTACTTGATGAAGATATTGATGAACCGATTCAAATTTATGTGAACGATGTATTAGTGGCGTATGGAGAACTTGTAAATGTAGATGGGTTTTTCGGAGTAAAAGTGACGAAATCGCTATAAGGCATCAAAATAGGAGTTTGAACAAATAGATGAAAAAAGTAAAGTTTTTTCTAGTTAGTTGGCTATTCTTACATATATGCATATTTTCACCATCACAAGGGCAGGCAGAAGAAAAAAGTGTACAAGATCAAAATATAAGCGAAATGAATGACCAAGAGGGAAAAAATAAAGAAGTTCAGGAACAGCCGGAACAAGTGGAAATGCCCTCGGTTGAAGATGAAAAAAAAGTAGTAGAAAATGAGCAAGGGAAAGAAAAAAAAGAAGAAAGAACGATAGAAACAGACCGAGGGGTTATTACAGTTAATAAGCAGGAGCTAAAGGTTGGCGAAGAAGTGCGGATTGCTGTAGAATCAAATGAAAAAAACATTCAAAGTGTAAAAGGTATATTACAATTACAAAAAAATGGTGAGCAGTACAGACAAGAGAGAATAATATCTTTTGAGTATGAAGAAGAAACGAAGCGATGGATCGCTAATTATAAGGCCGGAATATATGATTTACAAGGTGATTGGAACCTTAGGCTTGTTGAAAGCTATAAAGAAGATGAGAAGGAAGAAGTAATAGAGAACGAATTAAATGTCCCGCTCATTCGTATAAACAATGAAGCACCAACTATAGATAAAGAATTGCCAAAGTTAGAGAAAGTTAGTATTGATGAGGCAAAAGGGAACTTAATTGAACGGAAAAAGGGAGAATCCGTTCATATACGAGTACAAACGGTAGATAAAGAATCGGTTGTTAAAGAAGTGCGCGTTATATTAAAAGGAAAAGAAGACGGTAACGATATTACTTTTTTATTAGACTATAATAAACGCGACATGGATTGGCAGAAAATATTTGAAATAACAGAAGCTTTACCTGTTGGGCCGCATCAACTTATTGTGGAAGTAACAGATGGGGCAGGTAACAAACTTGTGACAGAGAGTGAATATATCGTTTCTATCATCGAACAAAAAGTGAAAGATGATGAAAAGATAGAAGAGCAAGAGAATCAAAATGAAGTAGAAGATAAGAAAGAAATTGAGAAGCAGGAAGATCCGAAAATAGAGATGCCGCTTCCAGAAGAAAAACTTCCAGTTATTCAAATTCCAAAGCAAGACGAGAAAGTAAACTATTTTATAAAAGAGCCGTTGAAAGAGAAAGAGGAAATCAACTACGTTATAAAAGAGCCAGCGACAGACAATAAGGAAGTAAATAATGTGAAGGCTCATAAAGAGAAAAAAAGCAAAAATGAAAATCAAGTCGTTTCTAAAAAGAAAGAGAAAATAGAAGAACAACAAGAAAAGAAAGAGGAAAAAAGTGAGCAGGGAGTACAGGCTTCTAATGTGTTTGCTGTTATGTCAGGATTATTTGTACTATTTTTAGTTTTAAAGAGTAATAAAGAGTGGGGCTAATAATTTGATAGTAGTGGAGGCGCTTAGATGGAAATTAAACGTACTACAATTGAAAATAAGACGCTACACCCATTAAAACAGCCTGCAGCTATTTCAGAACATGAAATTCAAAAAGAGCGAAAACGGAGTAATCTTGTGTTTACCGGGCGGTCCCAAATCATTTCGAAAAATAATGAAATAGGGATTCTACTTGCGAGTTTAGGTGATGGAAAGATTGTAAAAGATATGCTTTCTAAGGAAATGGATACGGTGTTGCAGTTGTTTTCAAAGCTACATATGTTGTCTGAGGAAGGAAAGCAATCGGAAAAAATATATGAACAAATTGTTAAAAGTTTGCAGGGGCTTATTAAACAAGCTCATATAAAGGGAGTTCCGTTATTAGACGGAACGTATGATTTCGCTGAAGTACAGCTTTCATTCGGGCGAAAAGTACATATTCCTTTACTTGACGTAAGTGCTCTCATTTCTAGAGTGGAAAGTGATTCTTCAGAAGGAAATATAAATTTAATGATAACGGTTATTACAGCTTACATGACGAAATTGTCTAATGAAACAATCTTAATTAGCGGTACAGATCGTATTTCTAAAGAACGTGATGTGAGCGTGTGGAGAGCACTTGCAGAAATGAATATGACGCAATTATCTCATGCGTTGAAACATACGATTCAAGAGCATAAATGGTCTGTTACAGCTCTATTTCTCTTTATATGGGTTATAGGTATCATATTGATTCGTATTATATAATAAAAAAAGGTCGCCATTTCAATTATGACGACCTTTTTCTATATTTTTTCGTAGAAGAATGTATCAAAACGCTGAAGGTTGTAGCGTTCGGGTGTTAAAATTTGTTCTGTGCTACCAACGAATAGTACGCCGCCTTTTCGTAAAGAACGACTAAACTTTTCATAAAGCTTTATTCTTGCTTCTTCTGTAAAGTAAATCATTACATTTCGACAAATGATTAAATCGTAGTTCGTATCAAATGTCTGCATTAATAAATCATGTTGTTTAAATGTAACTTGCTGTTTAATATTTTGATGCAATATATATGTATCATCTTCTTTTGTGAAATGACGTTGTTTTAAATCATTAGGTAATTCTTTCAAAGAGCGTTCTGTATATTGACCACGTTTTGCAGTTTCTAAAACATGAAAATCAAGATCCGTTGCTTGAATGTCATAACGAAACGGAGCTAGATGCTTCGATAATATTAAAGAAAGTGTATATGGTTCTTCACCGGCAGCGCAAGCAGCACTCCAAATTTTTAATTTACCGTTATTTTGTTCAAGTAGCTTTGGTAGAGCTTTCGTCTCTAACGTTTGCCAGCGCTCTTTATTTCTGAAAAACTCTGATACGTTAATTGTAATATAGTCAATAAAACTTAAAAATAACGTTTGATCGGTGCGTAAATTATTTAAAAAATTTGTGTAATTTTCAAAACCTTTTCTCGAAATGAAAGCGTCGATTCTTCGGCGCATTCTATCTTGCTTATAGGAAGCGATATCCATATTAAAGTGCTGTTTAAAACTTACGACAAATTGATTATAATCTTGTTCAGTTATCATATTTACAATAGGCACAATAACGATATTGTGCCTCCCCCTTTACATCATACGAATTTTTTGTTCAAAGCTTTTTTTCATCTGCTTTTCATGTAAGCCTGGTAAATCATAAATAACAGCATCAATTCCTGCTTCTTTTGCAACGTCAACGGGAATGACAGACGTATGTTTATCTCCGTTATAAAAACAGAGAACTAAATCGGTATCTTCGACAACTTGCTTTACAAAAAACATATAATCTGATCGATAAATGGATTCGGAAGGATGATCAAAAGCAATATACTCGGCTCCGTGTTTTTTTAAGTAATCAACGACTTCTTGAAATTCGTCTGTTAATACTTGTAACGGTTGTAGTGTGTAAAGACATAAATTTTGAGCAAGTCTTTCGTTTTCAATGAAGAAACGAAGAACCTCATTTTCAATAGATTTATAACATAATATGTAAATTTTATGTTTGTGAGCATAGTCAATTAAAAATTTTTTTATTTCTTCCTGATCTAATGCTGTTAATTGATTTGAACCACAAAGAAAAATATTCATAGATTTGTGCCACCTCATGCTAAATTGTAACATATCTTCTATAAAAAATAACTGCAAAATATCATTGTACAGAGTATAATTATAAATAACTAGATTTTACGATTAAGTTTAGAAGGAAATAAAAAAATAAATAGGTGATATATATGCTGCGTTCTATCTCGCATAATCCAATTTTATCGCATATACCGCCTGCTACTCAAATGCCGAAAGAAGCAAATGTCAGGACAGGACTTGCTTTTTCGGATAATTTGCATGCAGATCCGAAAAACGATAAATTGTTAGAACAAATGGAAGCACTTGTTGATAACATTGGAGAAATTAAAGAGAAAATCGAATTAGAGTTAACGCTCGATAATGTAATGGAATACAAAAATACTGTAAAATCATTTTTGAATTTTTACGTTGATAACGTATTGCAGTATAAAGATGTTATGTCTCGTCATCCGCGTTACGGATATTCGCAGAAAATGACGATCGTAAAACAAGCTGAAATGGGATTAACTGAGTTAGAAGATGTTATGAATTTAATTAATACGAAAACAGGGCATTTAGAAATGTTAAATCAAATTGGAGAAATTCATGGTTTGATTGTAAATTTAGTCTTGTAAAGGAAAGGAAGCTATATGTACATACAATTATATGAAAAGCTCGTTATTATTCAAAAGGCATATGAAAATATTCAAACGCTTGGGGAACAAATATATGAGAATTTAAAAAATAAAAATGTAAATGCAGTTCAAAAGTTGCAAGTAGAGCAATTGCAGTACATAGAAGGTGTTAAAGGATTATCGCGATCTTTTGAGGAAATGGTTGTTCAGCTTTGTAAAGAAAAACAAGTTGAACCGTTGCGTATGCGTTCGCTATTTTCGTATTTTTCACAGGAAGAAAATGAAAAAATGGACGAATTACAAAAAAGTTTAAATGAATTAGAAGAAAATGTAAAAATGATTCTTTTGAAAAATCAATATTACTTAAACGTACTATTAAAAACTACAGAAAGTATTGTGGATTCCGTTTCTGAATACAATTTGGAGAAAAACAATAATTCGCAAATCTTTATGAATGAACTATTGTAAAGGAGAAGTGAAGCATTATGAGATTATCTGATTATAATACGCCGTTATCTGGTATGCTAGCGGCCCAAATGGGATTACAAACGACAAAACAAAACTTATCTAACATTCATACGCCGGGTTATGTTCGTCAAATGGTAAATTACGGATCTGTTGGAGCAAGTAACGGTCATACGCCTGAACAGAGAATCGGTTATGGTGTACAAACATTAGGAGTTGACCGTATTACAGATGAAGTGAAAACGAAGCAATTTAATGATCAGTTGTCACAGTTCTCTTACTACGCATATATGAATTCTACTTTATCACGAGTAGAGTCTATGGTAGGAACGACAGGGAAAAATTCATTATCTAGTTTAATGGATGGATTCTTCAATGCTTTTCGTGAAGTTGCAAAAAATCCAGAACAACCAAACTACTACGATACATTAGTTTCTGAAACTGGGAAGTTCACAAGTCAGATAAATCGTCTTGCGAAAAACTTAGATACAGCAGAAGCACAGACGACAGAAGATATTGAAGCACATGTGAATGAATTTAATCGTCTTGGTGCTAGTTTAGCAGAGGCGAATAAAAAAATTGGACAAGCGGGGACACAAGTACCTAATCAACTATTAGACGAACGTGATCGCATCGTTACAGAGATGTCTAAGTATGCCAATATCGAAGTATCTTATGAATCTATGAATCCTAATATCGCGAGTGTTAGAATGAATGGTGTTTTAACAGTAAATGGACAAGATACATATCCAATTCAATTAAATAAAGAAAAAGAACCAATGTCTGTTGCGATTTATGGATCGGATATTCCTTTAAATGGTGGAGCAATTCAATCAGCGATAGATACGAAAGTGAAGATTGCTAGTTATAAGAAAAACCTTGAAGAATTAATGAGTTCTGTAAAAGGTCAAGTGAATACAGTGATGGGAAAAGATTTCTTCGTTGGAGATCATGCGAAAGATATTCAGTTAAACCCTGAATTCGCAAAAGATGTTTCGAAAATGAAAATCTCTGCTGAAACAGCAAATAAACTAGCAGGAATTACAGATGGAGATTATAAAGAAGGTCTTTCTTATAAACAAGCATTAGACCAATTTATAGTTGGTGTAGCTTCTGATAAAAGTGCAGTGAATGCTTATCAAAATATTCATAAAGATTTATTAGAAGGTATTCAACAAGAAAAAATGAGTATTGAAGGCGTAAATATGGAAGAAGAAATGGTTAATTTAATGGCTTTCCAAAAATATTTTGTCGCAAACTCTAAAGCTATTACGACGATGAATGAAGTGTTTGATAGTTTGTTTTCGATTATTAGATAACATGTAGAAGGATCGAAAAAGCTTTTATTGTGATGGAAGAGAGGGTCCGGCGCAGGGTAGAAGCGGACAGAGCCTTTTAGTGGACCGAGCGATGTTAGACCAGAGATATGAGATGGTTGAATGGGAAGTTAAGGGGGAGAATAGCCATGTTTAGCAAGCGTCCTCCCCCATGTAAATTAAATGAAAACGAAAAGGTCTTTTTTTATGAGGGAAGAGGATAGCTGTATATAGGTGCGGTTTCTTCTTCGCGCCAATTCAAATATAGATAAAGGAGAAGGTAAAGATGAGAGTATCTACATTTCAAAATGCAAACTGGGCAAAGAATCAGATGATGGATTTGAATGTGCAACAGCAATATCATCGAAATCAAGTAACTTCAGGTAAGAAAAATCTTTTTATGAGCGAAGACCCACTGGCGGCAAGTAAATCATTTGCGATTCAGCATTCGTTAGCAAATATTGAACAAATGCAAAAAGATTTAGCGGATTCGAAAAATGTATTAACACAAACTGAAAATACATTACAAGGTGTTTTTAAATCTTTAACAAGAGCGGATCAATTAACAGTACAAGCGCTAAATGGGACGAATAGTGAAAAAGAATTGAAGGCAATCGGTGCAGAGATTGATCAAATTTTAAAACAAGTTGTATATTTAGCGAATACGAAAGAGCAAGGCCGTTATATTTTCGGTGGGGATAGCGCTGAACAAGTTCCATTCACAGAAGATGGTACGTATCAAGGTGGAAAAAATGATGTGAACTGGCAACTAAATGATGGCTATGAATTAAAAGCATTTCGTAACGGAGAAGAATTATTATCACCAGTTATAAAAACGTTAAAACAGATGAGTGAAGCGCTGAATAACGGTGATCAAAAAGCTTTGCAACCGTTATTAGGAGAAAATAAGAAAAACTTAGATAGCGTCATTAACCGTACAACTGAAGTTGGTTCAACAATGAACACAATGGAGACGTTTAAAACAATTTTAAGCGAGCAAAATTTAGCGCTTCAAGAAAACCGTAAAGAAATTGAAGATGTCGATTTGGCGGTAGCAATTTCTGACCTAGCATATATCAATGCAACGTATGAAGCGACGCTTAAAGCGGTTAGTACGATGAGTAAAACGAGTATTTTAGATTACATGTAAACAATAAGGAGTGAGACAATATGGCAGGAACATTAACAGGTATCGGTGGTAGACAACAGATTTGGAATCTCGGAAATAATATGATCGACACTTCTAACTTTGTAGAGTTAGAAATGCAAGCGTTAGATATGAGAAAAGCACCGTATACGAAAGAAAAGAGTGATCTTTCAAACGATAAACTATTATATACAAGTTTAAAATCAGAATTTAGTTCTTTTACACAGACTTTTAAAAACTTAGCAGCTTTTAAAGGAAATGAGAAAAAGGTAACAACATCACAAGACGGTTATATTAATGTAAAAGCTGATGGTGGAGCGATTGCAGGAACTTTTAATATGACGATTACACAGCTTGCACAACGTCATCAAATAGCCTCTAATAAGATTGCTGATATAAATGCGAAGCTTCCTAAAGATGAAACATTACAACTAGGCGGTAAAGAACTAAAAGTAACAACTGATATGACATATAAAGATTTAATTAACAAAATTAATGACGGAGATTATGGTGTATCGGCTTATACACTTGGAGATAAAATCTTTATGTCCTCGAAAAAAGAAGGAACAGATGGAGAAATTAATTTTAAGGGGAACACATCTACACTGTTTCAAGATATTGGTTTAGCTAAGGCGGATGGGACAGCAGTCAATACAATTAATGAAGCGCAAAATGCCAAATATAGTATTAATGGTATTGAAACTGAAAGTTTTACCAATACAATTGAAGCTCTTCCGGGCGTGAAAATTGAATTGTTAAAAGTAACTGAGCCGAAAGCAGAAGGAACACCAGATGCAGGTACAACAACAGATCCAAAAGCAAAAGGTATAGATCTGAAGTTTACAGTAAGTGACTCAAACGTAACAGATGCATCGAATGTTATTAAAAAGATGGTGGCGGATTATAATAAAGCTGTTTCTACAGTAGATATCTTTGCTGGGAAAGGTGGAGCTTTCCAAGGTCAAGCCATTATGCAAAGTGTACGTCAAGCGATGAATAATGTCGTGACATTTTCTCAAGACGGTAATTATTTATTCTCATTTGGTATCCAATTAAAGCAAGACGGGACGATGGAAGTTAATGATGAACAATTAACAAAAGCGTTAAAAGACAAGCCGGATGCAGCGAAGCAATTTTTCTTTGGTTCTAACGGTTTAGGGAAGATGATGGAAGAACCACTTGATAAACTATTTGGTGATAAAGGTGTAGTCGGAGAGCGTGTAAAAAACATCGATTCACGTGTAAGTGATTTAGATAAAAAGATTAAAGATATTGAAACACAAAATCTGCAAAAACAAGATGAGATTGTGAAGAAGTATCAAAAGCTAGAAAGTACATTAGCGGCGCTAGATAGCCAACTAAAAACAATTAAAGCAATGACAAAACAAAAAAGTGATGATTAATGAAAGTTAAGGAAGTGATTGTATGCAAGCATGGCAACGTTATATGCAAAATGATATTATGACGAGTAATCCAATTAAAAATACAATTTTTATTTATGAAAGATGTATCGTTGAGTTTCGTAATTTAGAAGAACTTTTAAATACTTTTAAACTACAAGAAGGAGATGCGCTTCTTGAAAAATTAGAACGTATTTTTGAAGAGTTAAAGCTTCAATTAAATCCTGAGATTACTAAAGATTTATATGATAGTCTATTCGGTTTATACGATTGGATTAGCATTCAAATTCAGACGATGAAAGTAACGCGTGAAGCAAAAGACATGGATGCGATTGTACAAGTGTTACAAGATTTAATAGACGGTTACCGCGGAGCACTCGAAAATGAACAATGATATTTATCGAGCGTTTGTCGGCTGTTTTAATGAAATCGGTGAATTGCAAGTATCAGATGGGGAATTTGCTGAGAAGAGTGCAATGTTAAATCGCTGGATGATGACATTGGATGAAGAGACGCGCGCAGATGTTGCAGCGGAAGTGAGTCCATTAATAATTAAGGCAGCACAGCATATTCGAGATAAGCAAAAATTTTTGGAAGAAATGATTATGACAAATGATGGACGAATGAAAGCGAATTCGTTTTACGGTAAATTTTAATGGTAAATTACGGAAATGGATACCCCTTTTAAAAGGGGATCCATTCCATTGTTTGAATAAGGCGTTCCGCTGATTGAGGTTTCACTTTATGACTGTAATAAAAAGAATGGTAATAATCCAAACAATGAAAAATAAGATGTCTTTATTTTATAGAGAGAAGTGTATGGAAGCTCTTTTTTTATTGTTTATATATCAAAATGTTACATGGATTACTACGCGTATACAGTTTTTTATATTCTTTTTTATATTTTTGTATTTTTCTAAAGACAACAATGGAAAAATGGAATAAAATATGTAAGGGTACAAAATAGATAATATTTTAATAAATAAATACATATAGGAAAATGAATAATAAAGTGAAACTTCCATCAGTGGATGATCATGCGCTAAACGAGCATGATGGAAAAGGAAGGGTGTGGAATATGCCAGATTTAGTTAGTGATGTAAGTCATTATATGAACTATTTAGTAACGAAGCGAAATACCGTTTCTAGTAATATTGCAAATGCGAATACACCTGGCTATAAAGCACAAGATGTAACATTTGCTGAGCAAATGAATATGAGCAGTGCATTATATAAAAAAAATGCTGCGGATTTAAAGAGTAATCCAGATTTATATCAAACGAATGTAATGCACTTACCGACAGCAAATACGAAAAATACATACGCAAAGATTCAAACGAAATCAATGCAAACGAATAAAGATGGAAACAGTGTTGATGTAACGACAGAAATGCTAGATTTAATGAAGACAAACCAATTATACGGTGTTTCAATTAATGCAATTAATACGCAATACGCTATTAACCAAGCAGCACGTGGACGTTAATAGTAAAAGGAGAGACAAAGATGTTTCAGGCAATTAATGCAAGTGGTTCAGGGCTAACTACAGCGAGAAAATGGATGGAAGTTACTTCTAACAATATCGTAAATGTAAATACGACGGGAGCACCGGGTGCAGAGCCGTATCACCGTCGAAGTGTAGTATTAGAATCAAATAATAGTTTTGCAAGTATGCTAGATGGAGCTCCTACTAACGGAGTGAAAATAAAAAGTATTGAAACGGATCGAAATGAAAATCTTGTGTATGATCCGACGCATCCGCATGCAAATGAAGAAGGATATGTACGTTATCCGAACATTGATGTGACAGCTGAGATGACGAATGTAATGGTTGCTCAAAAAATGTATGAAGCAAATACAAGCGTATTAAATGCGAACAAAAAAATGCTCGATAAAGATTTAGAAATCGGCCGAGGATAAGAGGGAAGAGGGGAAATATGAAAATTCAACCAATGTTAAATACACAGCCATTTGGAGCGATTCAGCCGATTGGCACACAGAAAACTTCAGAAACATCTGTAGTTGAAGGCAAAAAGTTTATTGATTTATTGGAAGATATGAATCAAACGCAAAATAATGCCCAAACAGCAGTATATGATTTACTGACAAAAGGGGTAGGAGAAACGCATGACGTTTTAATTCAGCAGAAGAAAGCTGAATCACAAATGAAAACAGCTGCTCTCGTACGCGATAATCTTATTGAAAATTATAAGTCACTAATTAATATGCAAATTTAGGAAAATGGACGGGTGTATTTAAATGGAAAAGATAAAAAATGTTTTCCAATCGTTGAAAACGTGGCATAAGTTAGTGATTGGTGCTGCGCTTTTAGCGATTGCAACAGGAGCACTTTTATACTTCACCTTGCCAGATAAATATGTTGTTGTATATCAAAATTTAAATGATACAGATAAGCAAGAGATTACAGCAGAATTATCGAAGCTAGGTGTTGATTACCAATTAGCAGCCGATGGTTCGATTCGAGTGCAAAAGAACGATGCTCCATGGGTTCGAAAAGAAATGAATGGAATGGGCTTGCCGTTTAATTCAAAAAGCGGTGAGGAAATTCTATTAGAAAGCTCACTCGGTTCAAGTGAACAAGATAAGAAAATGAAGCAGATTGTCGGCACGAAAAAGCAATTGGAGCAAGATATTGTACGAAACTTCGCGACAGTTGAAACGGCAAATGTGCAAATTACATTACCTGAAAAAGAAACAATTTTTGATGAAGAAAAAGCAAAAGGAACAGCGGCGATAACTGTTGGTGTGAAACGTGGACAACTATTAACAGCTGATCAAGTTGCGGGTATACAGCAAATGATAAGTGCTGCAGTTCCTGGGGTGAAAGCAGAAGAAGTAAGTGTTATTGATAGTAAAAAAGGTATCATCTCAAAAGGAACAGATGAAGCGCATTCTAACAGTTCCTCTTCTTATGAAAAAGAAGTAGAGATGCAGCATCAAATTGAAGGTAAATTAAAGCAAGATATTGACGCAACGTTAATGACGATGTTTAAATCAAATGAATATAAAGTGAATACGAAAGTGTCTGTAAACTACGATGAAGTTACACGTCAGTCAGAAAAATATGGCGATAAAGGTGTACTTCGCAGTAAACAAGAGCAAGAGGAAAGTTCTACTGCGCAAGAAGGAGCAGATACGAAGCAAGGTGCGGGTATTACAGCGAACGGTGAAGTGCCGAACTACGGTACGAACAATAATCAAAACGGTAAAGTTGTCTACGATAATAAAAATGGTAACAAAATTGAAAACTATGAAATAGATAAAACAGTTGAAACAATTAAGAAACATCCGGAATTAACAAAAACAAATGTTGTTGTATGGGTAGATAACGATACGTTAGTAAAACGAAAAATTGATATGACAACATTTAAAGAAGCGATTGGCACAGCAGCTGGGCTGCAAGCTGATCCGAATGGAAACTTTACAAACGGTCAAGTTAACGTTGTAACTGTTCAGTTCGACCAGCCGAAAGTTGAAAAAGAGAAAGAGCCAGAAAAAAGTGGTATGAACTGGTGGTTATTCGGTGGAATTACAGCTGGCTTGCTAGCACTAATTGGCCTAGTATGGTTCTTCTTAGCAAGACGTAAGAAAAAGAGAGAGGAAGAGGAATATGAAGAATACTTAGCAGAAGAGGAAGTTGCTGCTAGTAGTGAAAGTATTTTTGAAATTCCTGAAGAAAAAATAGTACCAGAACCAAAACCAGAGCCAGTAGAACCATCAGAGCCTACATTAGATGATCAAGTGCAGGAAGCTACGAAAGAGCATGTAGAAGGTACTGCAAAAGTAATTAAAAAATGGTTAAACGGACAGTAAGGGAGGAAAAACAATGTTAGATGAAATCTCCTCCAAAGAGAAAGCTGCCATCCTCATTCGTACATTAAACGAAGAGGTGGCAGCAAAAGTCATTGAATATATGACGGCTGAGGAAAAAGAAGTATTACTTCGTGAAATCGCGAAGTTTCGTGTATATAAACCAGAAACGTTAGAAAATGTATTAGGGGAGTTTTTGTATGAACTAAATGTAAAAGAATTGAATTTAGTAACTCCAGATAAAGAATACATTCGTCGTATATTTAAAAATATGCCAGAAGAAGATCTGGAAAAATTATTGGAAGATCTTTGGTACAACAAAGATAATCCATTTGAATTCTTAAATTCACTTACAGATTTAGAGCCACTGCTTACAGTGCTTAATGATGAATCGCCACAAACGATAGCGATTATTGCTTCTTATATTAAGCCGCAACTTGCTTCTCAATTAATTGAGAGATTACCAGATCATAAACGTGTAGAAACGGTAATGGGGATTGCAAAGCTTGAACAAGTAGATGGTGAATTAATTAATCAAATTGGTGAGTTATTAAAAGCAAAATTAAATAATATGGCATTTAGTGCTATTAATAAAACAGATGGATTGAAAACAATAGTGAACATTTTAAATAATGTTTCACGAGGTGTTGAAAAAACAGTCTTTCAAAAGCTGGATGAAGTCGATTATGCGTTATCTGAGAAAATTAAAGAAAATATGTTTGTCTTTGAAGACTTACTTGGTCTTGAGGATCTTGCGCTTCGCCGTGTATTAGAGGAAATTACAGATAACGGTGTTATCGCGAAAGCACTTAAAATTGCAAAAGAAGAAATTAAAGAGAAACTATTTACATGTATGTCTTCAAACCGTAGAGAGATGATTCTTGAAGAGTTAGATGGCTTAGGACCGCTTAAGATGACGGATGCTGAAAAAGCACAACAAACGATTACAGGTACGGTGAAAAAGTTAGAAAAAGAAGGAAGAATTATCGTTCAAAGAGGTGAAGATGATGTCCTTATTTAAAAACAGAATTCCGAAGAATTCTGTTTCTTTTTCTGAAGAAACGTATGAATTACAATTTCCGAAACCAGTATCAGTTCATATTGAAGAAGAGATACAAGTGGATCATGCAGAACTTCTTGCACAGCAAGATGCATTACATATTGAAATGAATCAGCTAAGGCAGCAGCAGCAAATGCTAGAACGAGAGCGTCAGCAGTTGTTGCAAGATAAAGAACAGTTTCAAATGCATATTCATGAACAAATGGAACAGATGGAAGCAGCGCGTATACAGTTTCAAAAAGAACAACAAGAAACAGCACACGAATGGACAGAGTTATTATGGAATCAATCTTTTCAGTTAGCAGAAAAAGTAGTGAATCAAGCGGTAGATTCGCGCTTATTAGACGTTTTGCCGATTTTAACAGGCATCGTGCAAACATTGCCTACTTCATTTGAAAAATTAATTATAACGGTTCATCCAGAAACATTTGAACGTATACAAGAAGAGAAAGAAAATACGAAAGAGTATTGGCTACTACAATTAGTAGAATGGAAGTATGATTTTTCTTTACAGTTTGGCGAATTTGTTCTGGAAGAAGAGAAAGAGTTTTTTGAGTTTAAATTTGCGCCTATATTTGCGAAGCTTCGTCATAAGTGGGAAGAAGAGAAGTTGTTTGAGGAGCAAAATGTATGAACAACGAGCTAATGAATGAACATAATAAATGGAATACATTTATTGAAACACCGTTTTATACGAAAGTTGGCAAAGTTCATAGTGTACAAGAGCAGTTTTTTGTAGCGAAAGGTCCGAAAGCAAAGATTGGAGATGTTTGTCTCGTTGGAGAACATAGTGTCTTATGTGAAGTAATTGCGATTGAAAAAGAAAATAATATGCTACTTCCATTTGGACAGACAGAAAAAGTATGTTACGGAGATGCAGTTACATTAATTGAAGAAGATGTTGTTGTACCTCGTGGTAATCATTTACTTGGGAAAGTGTTAAGTGCGAATGGTGAAGTGTTAAATGAGAACACTGAAAACATTCCACTACAAAAAATAAAATTAGATGCACCGCCGATTCATGCATTTGAGCGTGAAGAAATTACAGATGTATTTGAAACGGGAATTAAATCGATTGATTCCATGTTAACGATTGGGATTGGTCAAAAGATTGGTATTTTCGCAGGATCGGGTGTTGGTAAATCTACCTTGCTTGGAATGGTTGCGAAAAACGCAAAAGCTGATATTAACGTTATTAGTTTAGTAGGAGAACGTGGCCGAGAAGTAAAAGACTTTATTCGAAAAGAATTAGGCGAAGAAGGTATGAAAAAAAGTGTCGTTGTTGTAGCAACGTCAGATGAAAGTCACCTTATGCAACTTCGTGCGGCTAAGCTTGCAACATCTATTGCTGAATATTTCCGTGACCAAGGTAATAACGTATTACTTATGATGGATTCTGTTACTCGTTTTGCTGATGCACGCCGAAGTGTTGATATTGCGGTAAAGGAATTACCGATCGGTGGTAAAACACTGTTAATGGAAAGTTATATGAAAAAGTTATTAGAACGATCAGGAAAAACGCAAAAAGGGTCAATAACAGGTATTTATACAGTGTTAGTTGATGGTGATGATTTAAATGGTCCTGTACCAGATTTAGCTCGTGGTATTTTAGATGGACATATTGTATTAAAACGTGAGCTCGCAACTCTTAGTCATTACCCTGCCATTTCGGTATTAGATTCGGTAAGTAGGATTATGGAAGAAATCGTATCGCCGAATCATTGGCAACTTGCAAATGAAATGAGAAAAATTCTATCTATTTATAAAGAGAATGAATTGTATTTTAAACTTGGAACAATTCAAGAGAATGAAGAAAATGCTTATATTTTTGAATGTAAAAATAAAGTAGAAGCTATAAATACGTTTTTAAAACAAGGTCGAACGGATAGTTTTCAGTTTGAAGATGTTGTCCAAGCGATGCACCATATTGTATAAGATCTCGCCCTTTGAGGTCTTATTTTTTTGATTTTAATATTTCACAGATTTTTTTGTAAAAAAACTATATAATAGAAAAAGGTAACGTTATAATAGGAAGGGGCTATGAAAACGGTTGGATAAGCAGCAGTACGACACGATTAAATTGCAGATTAATCAAGAGAAAGAACATATCTTGAAAGAAGTGTACGAACTAACAGCTGAAAAAAGAAAAATAGAACAAAAAAAAGAATATGATCTATATGTTGTGAAATCACGCAATAAGGTTGTACAAACGGGACAACGTATTATGGCTGGTATGCTTTCATCACATACATTTTCACCTGAAAGAATAGAAGAATGGAATCGGAAAATTAAAAAAACAGAAGGTTTTATTCAAAAAAATGAAAGCTTTTTAGAGCAAATAAAAGAAAAAGAACGTGTCATTGATGAAATGTATGAAGAAGATTGTAAGAAGCTTGCGAAAGTAAAAGAAAAGCTGGAAGAAAAAATGCTTCTTGATTTAAAAATGTGTATGAACGGATGAGGTGGATGTAGTGATACAGTTTGTATTACCGGTGCAGCAAAGTTTACCTCCGCAAAAAGAAAAAGGGCTAGAAGTACAATCGAAAAATGAAAATTCTTCATTCGATAATACAATGAGAATTGAAAATAAAAAACAGCCGAAAACGGAGAAAATGAAACGAGAAGAAGCACCAGAAGAAGAGAAGAAAGAATATATTCTCGCAAAAAAAACGGTAACGAAAGAAGAGCCGATTGTAAAGAAAGAAGAAAAGAAAGAGACAGAACAGTTATTGTTAGCTGTATCTGAGCAGATGGTTGCAATTGAGCAATTGCGTGTGCAGCCAGAATTGTTATATCAATACATACAAAAAATACAGGCGTTATATAAAGAATACGGAAATATTAAACTGAACGAATTGCCCGCAGCTGAATTACAGCAATTACAAGAGCTTTTTTCTAACATGAATATTAAAAATGCCATATGTTTAGAAGATACAATGCAAATGGCGCTAGACAAGGTGACGATGCCAGAGCAGACGTTGCAAGTATTAAAAGTCGTAGAATCAGAAACTTGTAATATTGCAAAGAAACAAGAGGAGTCTAAGGAAGTAGAACTCCCGAAAGCAGAGAGCGATGATGTGAAGGTAGAGTTACCAAAAGTCGATCAGTTAAATGACTCAAGTTCGGCTGGAGCTGAGTTATTAAATAAAGCAACGGGTACTGATCAAATAGGAAAACAAAATAGTGGAGCTGAGAAGGTTACATTACCTGACTTAGGCAAGAAAATGGAAGCACAAGTAGAGGCTCTGCAAAAGTTTGTAGTGAAACAAGAACGTGTTTTATTCCAGCTAAATCCAGAGAAACTTGGTTCATTAACTGTATTTATGAAAAAGCATGGAGATCAAATTGAAGTCCATGTAGAAATGGAAAAACACGATGCGAAAAAGCGTGTTGAAATAATTTTTGACGAATTGAAGCTGAAATTAAAAGAAAAAGAAATTAATATTCAAATAAGTTATTCAGAAAAAGATGAACAACGTAAAGAACAGCGAGAACAAGAGCAAAGGCAAAAACAAAAATTAGCAAATACGAAACATGAGAAACAACAATCAAAAGAATTTGCGGGATTATTGGAGGAATAAAGCGTGCCAACAGTTGGATTAAATACAACGAGTACAAATCATATTCCGTTACAAGCAGGAGCGCAAAAAAGTAATGTACCTGTTAACGGTGTACAATCGCCAGTTCAACAAACAAATGGAGTTTCAGCAGGAGAGCAAAAGACTCCTGGTGTAATGGGGAAAGATGATTTTCTAAAATTGTTTTTATCAAGTTTTCAGCACCAAGATCCATTCAATGCGATGGATATGAATCAAATGATGAATCAGACAGCGCAGTTATCTCTTATGGAACAAGTGCAAAATATGACAAAAGCAGTTGATTCTTTAAGAACGACGATGTATTCGACAGCGCTTGATGGCGGAATGAAGTTTTTAGGGAAATACGTAAGAGGGATCGACGGTGACGGTAAAAAAGTAACTGGTCAAGTAGAGACAGTTCGCCTTGCGGAAAATAACGATGTACAGCTCGTTATTGATAATAAGATTGTATCTCTTCGCTTTGTTGAGAGGGTGTCTGATAAACCGATTGGAGAAACAAATCCAGAAGATGCAAAGAAAGACGATCAAAAAGTAACTGAAGAAGTAAAAACTACAAATTCATAAGGAGTGTACATACGTTATGATTAAAGCGTTATATACAAGTATTACAGGAATGAACGCAACACAAAATGCATTAAGTGTAACTTCAAATAATATTGCCAATGCACAAACGGTTGGTTATAAAAAACAAAAAGCAATGTTTGATGATTTACTATATAACAATTCAATTGGTGCAAAAGGTGACGGTAAATACGCAGGAACGAATCCGAAAAGTATCGGTAACGGTGTGAAAATGAGTGGTACGGTTACGGATTATAGTGATGGTACAATTACGTTAACAGGTGGCAAAACACAAGCTGCAATGGAAGGTAATGGTTTCTTCGTTGTAGGTGATTCAAAAGGCGGAAACATGGAATTTACGCGTAAAGGTACGTTTGGAATATCTTCAGATTATTATATTACGAACACAGAAGGTCAATACGTATTCGCATACCCTGCTAATGAGGCGACTGGTGAAGTTGATTTATCTGGTATTCCAGGCCCATTGCAAATTCCAATGGGGACGGCAATTGGTGGTATTCGAACATCGCAAGGGACAATTAAAGGGAATATTCCAACTGGTGAAAAACAAATTACGCAAGACTTACCTGTATACGATAATGCCGGTAATACATGGACAATGCGTGTAGAATTTACACAAACAAGCGAACACAATTATACATATAAAGTACAGATGCGTAATGACTCGAAAAAGGATACAAAGTTTGAGGATGTTCCAGGTGCAGGTGGTAATATGACATTTGATGCTGTTGGAAATCCAAATCCGAAAGAGCAAGGGGCCAATATTCCATTTGATGGTGGCTCTATAAAGTTAGACTTAAGTCATTTAACGAATCATCCGACAGATAAAACATTATCAGTAACAAACGTAGATGGTAGAGCGGCGGCGACTGTTAAAGATTGCTTTATTGCTGACGGTGGATATGTGATGGTAAAATATTCTGATGGAAGTATGAAATCTGCTGGTCAATTAGCTGTTGCGATGTTCCCGAATGAAGGCGGTTTGATGAAAACTGGAAATGGTAACTATACAGCGACGAATACAACTGGTATTTTAGCGTTAGGTGCATCTGGCCAAAACGGTGCAGGAAAAATACGTGGTGGTGCACAAGAAGGTGCAAACGTAGATTTATCTGTAGAATTCGTTGATTTAATGTTATACCAACGCGGATTCCAAGGAAATGCGAAAGTAATCAAAATTTCAGATGAAGTATTAAATGAAGTTGTGAACTTAATTCGATAATAAATCGTAAAGAAAAATTGTAACGTAGTAGAAAGGGTTTTATATTCGTATGACAAGACAAGAGCGAATTTTACAATTGCCTTTTTTCGAAAATAAACGTGAGCTTGCTGAGCAAGTGCTAAAAATAGAACGAGAAGAGCATATATATTTACCAGATCAATTTGAAATCAAACAAGTGCCTCCATATTCGTTTGGTGAAAAGCAAGCAATCATTGGCCGTATACACGAGTTTTATTTCGTAAGTATTGGTAGCGATAGTGTTTGGAAGTATCAACTGTTTAAAGATGAGATGAAGTGCCGTGAGTTTTTCGTTATGTTGCCGGATATTACGGATCAGCAGCTTGCTTTTTGGTTCAATAACATTGAGTTGTTGAAGGGGGCTTAAAATCTCTTAAAAGCTTTCTTTTAGGTTTTGAGAGATGTCCTAGCGATGTGTAGTAGCGGTTAGTGCCTATGAGTGGCTCGCGCATTGTGAGAACAGAGATATGGAGTGGTTCTAGGTTAGTTGAAGAGGCGAGGACCTAGCTGAGTGTAGTAGCGGTCAGAGTTGCCTATGAGCTGCTCGTACATTGTAAGACGAGAGGTATGGAGTGGTTCGAAGGCAGTTGAAGAGGCCAAAAGCCAAGTGTTTAGATGGTGCCTCATCACTTTTGGGAGAGAGGATTTATCCGAGTCTAGAAGCATTGATTTGAAATAGATTTAGATTAATTAAGATATTGTACAATTAGACTAAGTTTATATAAAAGGAGAGGTGAGGAGGATGGCGCAGAATAAGTATCGCGTTACATTCATTTCGCCAAGTGAGGTTGAGCAACGTACTGTAATGGCGGCGAGTAGTTTACCTAATTTAATACGTCAAGTAGAGAGTATTATTGCAGATCCGAACGGTTATTTTGTAAATGATAAAAAAATAATTGCTATTTTAAAGTTATTAAAGAAAATGTTACGTATATTCAATATGAGTTACTATTTTCTGATAAGGAAATTCACATTGAAAAGTTAAAACATATAGCACCGGCGGTATTGAAACAAGTATTTAAAAAAATAAACGATCCGGAGTTATATGCACTTGCGCTACTTGATGTTGATATAGCAACGAAAGAATACGTGCTAGAAGAAATGAATCCGGAGCTAAGAATAAGAGTGGAAACGGAACTTTCGAAAAAATGGGAAGCAATGCCGACAGAAATTGTAGGGGCACAAGAGGTGTTATTAGAGGCACTTGCTTCGTTTATACAAGATTAAGTGTTTTTTATAATAAATGAATCGTTCGACTATCTATATTTTTTATGTAGGTAGTTGACTTTTTCGTTTTTATAAAGCTTAATAATTAGATATACGGAATTAATGGAAGGGGAGCGACACCTTTATGTCACAAGCACAAAGTATTTTATTAGAAAGCGGAACAAACGAATTAGAAATCGTAACGTACACTGTTGGTGAAAATTTATTTAGTATTAATGTAATGAAAGTGCGTGAAATTATTAATCCATTCCCTGTTACAACTGTGCCAGAATCTCATCATGCAGTTGAAGGTGTTGTTCAAGTACGTGGTGAAATTTTACCTGTTATTAACTTAGCAACGGCTCTTAATTTAAAATCTATAAAACCACTTGATCAAACGAAATTTATCATTTCAGAATTAAACCAAATGAAAGTTATTTTCCGTGTTGATGAAGTGCATCGTATTCAACGTATTTCATGGGAACAAATTGATGAACCAGCTTCATTATCTATGGGACTAGAAGAAACGACATCTGGTATTGTAAAACTAGATGGGAAAATCATTTTACTATTAGATTATGAAAAAATTGTATGTGAAATTAGCGGTACTGGTTATGACAATAAATCACTTTCAGGATTAGAGCAAAAAACAGATCGAGCTGAAAAAGTTATTTATATTGCAGAAGATTCAGCGATGCTTCGTCAAATACTAGAAGAAACATTATCATCAGCTGGATATACGAAAATGAACTTCTTCAGCAATGGTGCAGAAGCATTAGCTCAAATTGAAAAATTAGCAAAAGAGCAAGGTGAAAAAATGTATGAACATATTCACCTGCTTATTACAGATATTGAAATGCCGAAAATGGATGGACACCACTTAACGAAAGTAATTAAAGATAGTGAAGTAATGAATCAATTACCAGTCATTATTTTCTCTTCATTAATTACAAATGAATTATTCCATAAAGGTGAAGCAGTAGGAGCGAATGCTCAAGTAAGTAAGCCAGATATCCAAGAATTAATCGGGCTAGTTGATAAGTTAGTACTATAAAGCTTCTTTTAGTTGGAAGAGAGGAGCCAGCCATGTGTGTAAAGACAGAAAGGTAGAGTGTTTCTGAGATATTTTTGTTTTTCTGTAGCCACGGTGGTAATAATGGTCATTCTTTCGGTTAATTAGTTAGCGTTGTGTAAAACCCTCACCTTTATAGTAAAGGTGAGGGTTTTTTACATGATGTTCAATTATTTCATCTATAAGATTTCGTGGTGGCGCAAACTTTTTCGGTGAAAATATATTAGGAATACCATATAATATAATTAAGTAGAATTTTTCTGATATAATATTTTGCTTAGCTATTTTTTATTTTTTAATATTTGTTAAAAATCATTTTTTATTTCGATACTTTTTATACCTTTTTATATGTTAATTATTTGACAGATAATTTCGAAATGTTATAATATGGATATGTAAAAATTTCTATTTTCTTAAAGGGCATGGGAGTCATATGAGAATTGTGAAAGGATGAGGGGGAGTGACACAGATTATGTATCACCACACAGCAATCAATGTATTAAGTCTTTTACAAAACATGTCAAATAATAAAACGAACGATATGAAATTAGAGGCGGAATTTAAAAAAATAGAGAAACAATTCCAAATCGGGTATGAAGAGCTAATCGATTTATATAATAGAATGGTATTATTTCAAATAGATATAGAAAAAAATGGCGGTATGCGAGAATATGAAAAATCAGCGATTACTTGGTTGAAGTCTGAACTAGAATTATTGTATGAAGTGTATCAATTTTGTCAACGTCATGGCTTAAACATCGCAAATATTTCAAAATATGTTAGTAAAAATGAAATGAATCTTTTCCGAAAAACGGAAAGTCAATTGCAAAACACGTATTATAAATTAAAAAAACAAGAGATGCCGTTTGAAAATATTGAAAAACAAAAGCCGGGGCGAAAACGTAAGTATACACCTGTAAAGGAGACAATTGTTGAGGCAAAACAAGAAAGCAAGCAGGAAGTAAATGAAGACGTTCGAAATGAAGAAGATGAAAAAAGCCTCGTAACAGTTATGTCTGGCATCGTGGATAACTTTGAAACAATTAGTCAATGTAGTGAAAAGAGAGAACACGAATTGCATCAGTTCATGGAGGGAATCTATAAGCTTTCTAGCATGGCGGCAGAGCGTTCGAAGGATGAGAAGAACGCACGTGGTCTTGAAGGCGAATTACATTCATTACGAGCTGAAAATGAAAGATTAACACGAGAGAAGGCAGAGCTCGTTCATGATATTAAAGAAATGACGCATCATTTAATTCATTTCATTACGAGCTCGGATATCGATCAAATTCGTACATTGCCTTACTTCGTAAAAGAATGCAAACAAGATCTACATAAGCTAGGGTTATATAACGCTCAAGACGGAAAAATGAAAATTATGGTTGACCGTAGTGGACAAGTTATGACCGTAACACAATAAAAAAATTGGGTACAAAATAAAAGGGAGATACATAGTGTATATGTATTTCCCTTTTGTTTTGTATGGAATCATTTCGGGCAGAGGAAAAGTTATAATTAATTTTAGTAAATCAAAAATTTGTAAAAAAGGAAGGAGCTAGGTCTTACTTTGTAGTATTGTGATCCGAAAAATACTGGGAATATGCGTATTGTCACTGTGAAAGGACTTAATACATAATGATTTTAAAGATAAACCGACTCTTCCTCAATATTTAACTGATTTAATTGAGGTGAATAGGTTGTATAATCGTACAGTAGTTATTACATTTCATCAACAAACTTTTAATACGGAGAATTGAAGAGTAAAGTAGGATTCCAAAGCATAGCCAAAAAGGTGGCTGTTATAAGTTATTTGCCTACCAAGATAATTAATATTTGTTTAAAATATAAGATTACTATTTTATTATACCGAGTAATTATTCACATTATATAATAATTACTTACTACATAATTAACATGGTTATCTTACAAAAATGTAAGGTTTTTTAAATTGACACTCGTACATATGAGTAACTATACTGGTTACACGACGTTGGTGAATATATTTAATAGTTTCTACCTATAAGTGTATGTCTCAGGATTCTTTTCGGAATAATAGTTCGATTTGTATTCGATATCTTTAATATAGGGATAATGCGGATTTAATCTATTCTTTATTCTAGGTCGTATTATTTAAAGATTAACTATAAATGATATATTTACCAACTTGTAATAATTTTTTAGAGGTGCTAAATTTTGAAGAAAAAATTAATTGCTACAGGAATTCTTGCTGGAAGTCTACTATCCTACTCATCTAGTGCATTTGCAAATACTCATAAATTCTCAGATGTTCCTGCATGGGCTGACAAATCCGTTAATTATTTAGTTGATAAAAAAGTATTGAGTGGTTATCCAGATGGAACTTTTGGTTCAAGTGATACATTAGATAGGGCTTCTGCGGCAACAATTATGACAAAGGCCCTTGGTATACATATTGACTTAAATGCAAAACCATCTTTTACAGATTCACAAAACCACTGGGGAACGCCGTATATTGCTGCTGCTGAAAAAGCAGGAATAATTAAAGGTGAAGGAAATGGAATATTTAATCCTTCTGGAAAAGTTACTCGTGCTGCAATGGCAACAATGTTAGTAAATGCATATAAGCTACAAGATAGAACAAATAGTAATGGGCAAAGTAAATTTGATGATTTAAAAGGACATTGGGGTGAAAAATTTGCCAATATTTTAATTGATTTAAAGATTTCTGTTGGTACTGATAATGGTTGGCAACCAAATAAATTCATAACACGTGCAGAAGCCGCACAACTTACTGCCAAAACAGATACCCTTCAATACAGTCCGAAAAACCCTTTAGAAAGTAAAACAATCATTATTGATCCTGGACATGGTGGTGCAGATCCCGGAAAGTCCACAAAAGGATTGCCTGAAAGTAAAATCGTATTAGACACTTCCTTACGCCTACAACAATTGCTCGAAAAACATACACCATTTACAGTTTTACTAACTCGTGAATCTGATACTAGACCTGGACATGACCAAAAAAGCTCTTTACAGGAACGTGTTAAATTTGCTAAGCAAAATGAGGGGGATATCTTTATAAGCATTCATGCAAATGCTTTTAATGGTAATGCAAAAGGGACAGAAACATACTACTATAAATCTTCTGAATCCGAAAAAACAAATCCTCATGTGGAAGAAAGTCGTGTGTTAGCGGAAAAAATTCAAACACGTTTAGTAGAGGCTCTTCAAACACGTGATAGAGGCGTTAAACATGGAGATCTTCATGTTATAAGAGAAAACGACATGCCAGCTGTGTTAACGGAACTGGCTTTTATAGATAATGGTATCGATTACAGTAAACTATCTACGGCAAACGGCAGACAGATTGCAGCAGAAGCCATTTATGAAGGGGTTTTAGATTATTATGAATGGAAAGGAAATAATGTATCTGAATATAGATTGTAATAGGTAAAAGAAAGTTTAGTAATTCTAGGAATATGAAATTTATAAATTGCTAAAGTATAGTTTTGTAATGTGTTTTAGTTTTATAGTGTATACTGGTGCCGACTTATTAAGGATTATAAATAAGTCGGTGTTTTAATTAGTATCCTTAATAAATACTATAGAAAGTTATGAACAAAAAACGATAAATAGTTACTATTAGAAATATTGTAGGTACTTTCATGTCTAAATAGTTTAGGTTTTTTTCTTTGTTTCACATCACAAAAAATAGATAGAAACATACATCTACATTCATTATTTTTACGTGAAATTTTAACTTGAAGATCGTTAAGCTTTATGATTCAGATGGGCAGTATATAATTAGTTCAAAGAAAACATTCTTTGAACTAATTAGCTATTAAATCTACTTGTTACATAAATAGTTCGTATAACAATAATTGATATTGTTAAGGACATAGCTGCAGATATTTGTTGTAATTCCTGTTATGGAATTTTTAAATATCTGCAGGTTTAATATAACGGTGCTTTATTTTGAAAGAAATCTTTTGAAATGGTCATAATATGAATAATAATTAGAAACAAATTTTTTAAAAATGATGAAAGACTTAAGAAGGTGAATATATTGCTTAAACATTCACATTTGCAATTTATCTTATTAACAATAGCTCTAATATTCTATATAAGCTTTTGCTATATATTTTTATTTGTTTTTCCGAATCAATATTTCGTATCAGATTTTAATATCCGACTATCATCCTTAGTTGTTGAAACTACTGTATTTATCTCATTACTGTATTCTATATTATCCGGAAAAATTAAGTTAGGAGTATTCTGGGTTTGCATTACTATTGCAATAGGGTGTTTCTTGATAGGGAATTTTATATCCGCTTTTCAAGTGCTTAATGTAGAATTGCCGATACAAAATTTTAATATCTCTGATGTGTTTTTGTTGTTTTTCTTATTCTTCTTTCTCTTTGCATTCTTTTATAAAATCATTATGGAATGTAACAAGTGGGAAAAGGCGTATTTACTTTGTGATTTATGTATTGTTGTTACTGCTATTTTTACATTAGAGTGGTACCTATTTAATAAACCTTCTGCAAATATCTTATTCTTATCAATTGGAGATGTTTTTCTTTCATTTATTTTTCCGATTATAGATTTATTGCTTCTTTTACTAGGAATTAGCCTGATCTTTCGACCAGCTATTTTTAATGCGAAAAGTAAATTATTTATTTTTATTCTCGTATTAACTGGATTGGCTATTACGGACTACTTGTATTTTTACTTACAAGATGATTTGTCAGATCGTTCACTTATATTATTAAGGTGTTTGTATAGAGTTTTCCTATTATTAATTGCTATTGCTGGTGCTATACCGAAGAATGCATCTTCTAGAAGGAATTATTTCATTATCGATCCCACATTTGGGAAGAAACTTCTTGTTATATTTCCTTATCTTGCAGTTGCGGTATTAATTGGTTTTACTCTTAAAGAGCAAACTTCCTCGGCTACACTTATTACTGGGAATTGTATTGCATTTGTATTTGTGCTGATTCGTCATACTATCGTACGAATGCAAAACAGCGATTTAACCGAAATGTTAAAAGTGTTTAATAATCAATTAGAACAAAAAGTATCTCAAAGAACAGAAGATTTAATAAACAAATCCAATGACTTGGTCAAAAATCAAGAGAGATTTAAGTCATTATATGAGTATCATCCAGATCCTATTTTAACGATTAATTCAAATGGTACTGTGTTAAATATAAACCAGGCTGGAAGTATGTTATTAGGAAAAAACAGTGATGAATTAATAGGTAAAGAGTGCTTCTCGATTTTTTTAGACGAAGATAGATCTGAATTGGAAGCAGCTCTACAGGAAGGGAAACGATGCAGTTCGGCTTCGTTACAATTACGTGTGAAAAATAATAATGAGAAGGACATTCATTTTTGGTACGTCACCATTGTTCCTATTATGATAGAAGGACAAACTTTTGGGAGTTATGTAATGGTAAAAGACATTACGAGAATGAAGAAACAACAAGATGAGATAAACTATCTAGCATTCCATGATACAGTGACGGAGATTGGAAATCGAATATTCTTCCAAAAAGAATTAGAAAAATCCATTGAGCGTGCACGAAAAACGCAGGGTGAATTTGGACTCTTGTATATAGATTTAAATCGTTTTAAGACTATTAATGATACACTGGGACATTCAATTGGTGACAGTGTTTTAAAAGAAGTTGCTAAACGTTTTAGGACATGTCTGTCACCGGCTATTCCTCTAGCGAGAATAGGGGGAGATGAGTTTGCAATCATAGTCCATAACCATACAGAGCAACAGCTATTGGATTTGTGTGAAACTCTATTTCGTATAACTGAAGAAGCATTTGTAGTAAATCAGCATAGCTTTTACTTATCTCTTAGTATAGGAATAGCAGTGTATCCGTTTGGAGGAATAAATACTACTACACTTTTACAACATGCTGATATTGCTATGTATAGTGCAAAGGAAAAAGGTAATAATGCTGTTTGCATGTATGACGAGACATTATCAAAAAAAATAACAAGACGATTACGATTAGAACAGGATTTACCTAATGCATTAGAAAATAATGAGTTGTTTCTATTATATCAACCACAAGTTGATAGTAAGGCTGGTATGGTTATTGGTGCAGAGGCTTTAATACGTTGGCAACATCCAGAGCTGGGGCTGATTTCACCTTTTGAGTTTATACCTATCGCGGAAGAAACATCGCAGATTATTTCAATTGGGAAATGGACGTTACAGGAAGCGTGTCGACAACTGGAAGAATGGCATTCTGCGGGCTATTCAAATCTAAAAATGGGGATAAATTTATCAGCTATAGAGTTTGAACAGAAGGACTTTGTTCAAACAATCATATCTACTATAGAAGAAGTAGGGGTACCTGCTAGTTCGATCGATTTAGAATTAACTGAGCGGATAGCAATGGTAGATGAAAAAGAAACGTTAGCGAAGTTAAAAGCATTAAAATCATATGGTGTACATTTATCAATTGACGATTTTGGCACAGGGTATTCTTCATTAGCATATCTCCCTTTGTATCCAATTGATACCTTAAAAATTCCAAGAGAATTTGTTAATAGGATCGGAAATTCTACTGATGGAAATGAAATTATTCATACCATTATTTCACTAGCGCATACTTTAAACATGAAAGTGATCGCAGAAGGGGTAGAAACGAAGGAACAATTAACAGTGTTACAACGTAATGCATGTTATCTAATTCAGGGCTATTACTACAGTAAACCTGTAAGTGAAGATGAATTCATCAAGTTTTTAAGCACAATGTAGCGTCACCTTTTCTAAGAAAACCACAATCTAGATTTGTTTTTTGTTGAAATTATAACAAATAGAGGACAGCAAAGTAACTGTCAAAATGTTTTAGCATTTAATTTGGCTTAATAGGAAATTCTAATGAGCAAAGACCTTATCTGATTTTAGTTTTAGAAAGGAGAGAAGCGGATGGATTCAATATGGCTAGAGTACGCTTGGGCATTATTAATTCTAATTGGATTAGAAGGATTGTTATCGGCTGACAATGCCCTTGTCCTAGCAGTTATTGCGAAACACTTACCCGAAGAAGAGAAAAAAAGAGCTATAAATTACGGAATTATTATGGCCTTTGTTTTTCGATTTGCAGCTCTATTTGCGATTTCATTTATTGCAAATGTTTGGCAAATACAAGCAATAGGAGCAGCATATCTTCTTTATTTAGGATTGAAGCATGTCATTCAGGCGCAATTCGGAAAAGACAATCAAAATATTCATAAGGACGATGAAAAGGAAGCGGCAGGTAAAAGCTACTGGTTCACAGTAGGTAAGATTGCATTAGCTGATCTTGCTTTCGCGATTGATTCAATATTAGCCGCAGTTGCTCTTGCCCTTGGTCTTCCAGATTCACCGCTAGAAGATTTCGGTGGTATGGATGGAGGCCAGTTCATAGTTGTACTTCTCGGAGGGATTGCCGGGCTTATTTTAATTAAATTTGCGGCAACTTGGTTTGTACAATTACTTGAGAAACGTCCAGCATTGGAAACAACAGCATACGCAATTGTTGCCTGGGTCGGTGTAAAACTCGCTGTAATTACACTTGCCCACGAGGATATTGGTATCTTAGACCATGATTTCCCGCACAGTACAACTTGGACTTTAATCTTCTACGGAGTATTAGTTGCTATTGCACTAATTGGTTGGTTTGCACCGGGAAGTAAGTCATCTCAGAATAATTCTAAAATGTAATACAAAGGTCAGAGCATTATGTGCTTTGTCCTTTTCAATAATAATTATATTGTGTATTTTTCGATTTAACGCTATAATTATAGTGTTAAAGATGGAATCGTGATATGACCTGTTATGAATCTATCATTTTATTTATGAATAAATGGACTGGTATTTTAGCAAGATGTGCTAATAAACTACTCCACCATGATGATAACGTGCCAAAAATGTGGTGCGTATATTTTCGTGGTGGAGTTTTTTTTATTCTCAAAAAGGGGGAGTAACCATGAACGACAGCATGGTTCATATTACAATTGACGGCAAAGAATATAGTGCTGAGCCTGGTTCAACGGTACTAGGCATCATTAATGAGAACGGAATTGAACATCCACAAATTTGTTACGTGCCGGAAGTGGATCCGATTCAAACGTGTGATACTTGCATTGTAGAAGTGAATGGAAAGCTTGTGCGATCCTGTTCAACTGTAGTGACGAGCGGCATGAATATTGAGTTAGCCTCTATTAGTGCGAAGGCAGCACAACATGAGGCGATGGATCGCTTATTAGAAAATCATTTACTGTACTGTACGGTTTGTGACAACAATAACGGGAATTGTAAACTGCATAATACGGCAGAATTAATGGAAATTGAGCATCAAAAATATCCTTACGAGCCAAAAGTTGATGCAAGCGAAGTTGATATGTCTCATCCATTTTATCGCTATGACCCGAATCAATGTATCGCGTGTGGTCAATGTGTAGAAGTGTGTCAAAACTTACAAGTAAATGAAACGTTATCTATTGATTGGGAGGCAGAGCGTCCTCGTGTTATTTGGGATGAAGGAGTAGATATTAACGATTCTTCATGTGTAAGCTGCGGTCAATGTGTAACAATTTGTCCTTGTAATGCATTAATGGAGAAATCGATGCTTGGTGAAGCTGGATTTATGACTGGGCTGAAGCCGGATATTCTTGAGCCTATGGTCGATCTTATTAAAGAGGTTGAACCTGGATATAGCGGTATTTTCGCTGTGTCAGAAGTAGAAGCTGCAATGCGCGATACTCGTACGAAGAAGACGAAAACAGTATGTACGTTTTGTGGTGTAGGTTGTTCATTTGAAGTGTGGACGAAGGGCCGTGAAATTTTAAAAGTGCAACCATCTTCTGAAGCACCAGTTAATGCGATTTCTACTTGTGTAAAAGGAAAGTTTGGTTGGGATTTCGTGAATTCCGAAAAACGAATTACGAAACCTTTAATTCGTAAAAATGGAGTGTTCGTGGAATCAACTTGGGAAGAAGCGCTTAATGTAGTGGCAAATAAAATGGGCTCTATTAAAGAAGAGTACGGTAAAGGTTCTATCGGCTTTATTTCTTCTTCTAAAATTACGAATGAAGATAATTATGTTATTCAAAAATTAGCACGACAAGTGTTTGAAACGAACAATATTGATAACTGCTCACGTTATTGTCAATCACCAGCGACGGATGGATTGTTCCGTACAATTGGTATGGGTGGAGATGCAGGGACGATTAAAGATATCGCGCAATCGGGTCTTGTTATTATCGTCGGTTGTAATCCAACAGAAGGTCACCCAGTATTAGCGACTCGTGTGAAACGTGCGCATAAACTTCACGGTCAAAAACTAATTGTTGCAGATCTTCGTAAAACTGAAATGGCAGAGCGTTCAGATATCTTTGTTAGTCCAAAGCAAGGAACAGACCAAGTATGGTTAATGGCCATTACGAAATATATGATTGACCAAGGATGGCATGATCAACAATTCATCAATGAGAATGTAAACTTTTTTGAAGATTTCAAAGATAGCCTTAAAGAATATACGCTTGAATATGCAGAAGAGATTACAGGTATTTCAAAAGAAACTCTCGTTCAAATGGCCGAGATGATTCGTGATGCAGATGGTACTTGTATTCTTTGGGGTATGGGTGTAACGCAAAATACGGGTGGTTCAGATACTTCCGCTGCGATTTCAAACTTACTTCTTGCAACAGGAAATTATCGCCGTCCAAGTGCTGGTGCATATCCACTTCGTGGTCATAACAACGTACAAGGTGCTTGTGATATGGGAACTCTTCCAGGCTGGCTACCAGGATATCAGCACGTTACTAACGACGTAGAACGTACGAAATTTGAAATAGCTTACGGAGTAAAAATTGATAATAAACCAGGTCTTAATAACATTGAAATGCTTCACGCAATTGATGAAGGGAAAATGAAAGCTATGTATCTTGTTGGAGAGGATATGGCTCTTGTAGACTCTAACGCAAATCACGTACATGAAGTGTTATCAAGTCTTGAATTTTTTGTCGTTCAAGATGTGTTCCTTTCTAAAACAGCTCAATACGCTGATGTCGTATTACCAGCAGCACCATCTCTTGAAAAAGAAGGTACGTTTACAAATACTGAGCGTCGTGTACAAAGGTTATATCAAGTACTGCCGGCGCTAGAAGATGCGAAACCAGACTGGTGGATCGTGCAGGCAATTGCTAATAAGTTAGGCGCAAACTGGAATTATAATCATCCAAGTGAAATCTTTGCTGAAATGGCAAGCTTATCACCACTATTCGCACACGCAAACTATGAAGTGCTTGAAGGGTGGAACAGTTTCCACTGGGGAAGTTTTGATGGAACGAATACGCCGCTGCTATTTAAAGATGGATTTAACTTCCCGGACAAAAAAGCTCGTTTTGCGATAGCTGATTGGGTACGTCCTGCTGAATTTCCAGCAGAATACGATCTTCACATTAATAACGGTCGTATGCTTGAACATTTCCATGAAGGGAACATGACAAATAAATCAACTGGTATTCAATCGAAAGTACCAGGTGTTTTCGTTGAAGTTTCTCCAGAGTTAGCAAGGGAACGCGGAGTGAAAACTGGTTCGTTAGTACGCCTTGTTTCTCCATTCGGAGCACTTAAATTACGTGCACTTGTAACAGATCGTGTAAAAGCGAATGAACTGTATTTACCGATGAACTCGACAGATAATGAAACGGCGATTAATTTCTTAACAGGTCCTGCGGTCGATCAACGTACGAATACGCCTGCATATAAACAAACGAAAGTGCGTATGGAAGTGTTACAAGTAGAAGGTGAAAATCCGATGCCAAAAACGAACCCACGTAATAAAAAGCGTCATCCTCAAAACGGTATTGAGGTAAATCGTAAGTGGGCTCGTCCAGGATACGTACATTTAACGGATAAATAGGGAGGAGAAAAGAGTATGGCAGCACCTATTCAAGCGATTCAGAAGCAGGAGCTAACTGAGGAAGAAATAAAACAACAAAAACTAGAAGATTTAAAAGAACTTCTAACGAATAATGAAGATGCTTTAAATCAAATGTTTAATATAGTAGGAGAACTGAATGACATCGGGATGCTGGAAGCTGCAAATTCTATGCTGAAAGCGAAAGAACCAATCGCAAAAATCGTTCTAGGCCAAGTCACTCGTGAACCAGTTACAAATTTAATTAATAATATGATGGGCGCTGCAGGAGCTTTAACAGAACTTGATCCGGAACTTACGAAAAAGCTTATAGGTAGCGTATTGACAGGTATGGATGAAGGAAATCAGCATTTGCAAAGTAATAAAAAAGTAGGAATATTAGACCTTATGAAAGTACTGAAGGATCCAGATATTAATCGTGCTATCGGATTTGGTCTTCATTTCTTAAAAGGTATGGGTAAAGGGTTAAAAGAAGAATAAATAAGCAACGATAATAGTATTTCATATGTTGTTTGCGCACTTGAGATAATTGTAAAAGATGATCCATTTCGTCTCATTATTAAATAGTTTGGACGAAATGGTCATTTTGATAAAATGGTTATGATGGAATAATATTTGAAAAGTAAATATTGATTAGCTGGGAAGGAATGAGAGTATGTCAAAAATGGTGCATGAATTTAATGATATGATACGAAAGCTTCGAAAGGATTTATTCGGAAAAGGGCCGGAACGAATTCATACTGTATTTGCTGAAAATATGGCGATTGCTACACTTTATGGGAATTTGACACCTACAGAGAAATTCATTTCGGGAACTATGGAGGGCGCGGAAATGGTTCATATGGCTCGAACGAAAATGATTCAAGAAGTGTATGCTGCTAATTCTCGTGAACATTTAGAAGAACTTGTTGGGGCGAAATTAGTTCATCTGTTTTCTGATATGAAAGTAGATGAAGATATTGCAGTTTCCGTGTTTGTCTTTGATAAAAATATAACGTGAGAGAAGGATACTCATCGTGAAATCGATTCAGGTGGAACGGAAAGTTTTTAAATATGAGCAAGGGGAATTTAAGCATATAGAGGATAGCATTGTAACAGAGTTTCCTGTAACGGTTAAAATTAACGGCCAGGAATTTGTTACAATGGTTAGTACTCCAGAGTATATTGAAGACATGGTAATTGGCTTTTTAGCCTCTGAAGGCATTATCCGAAAGTATGAAGATATTGATGAAATATGGGTGCAAGAAAAAGAAGGCTATGTACATGTAAAAACGACGAAAATCAATCCTTATTATCGTGACATACAAAACAAACGTTATATTACTTCGTGCTGTGGAATGAGTAGGCAAGGATTTGTCTTCGCAAACGATGCGCTGACGGCGAAAGAGATGAATGATATTCGCGTAAAAATATCTGCCGAGGATTGTTTTCGGTTAATGAATGATATGCAGCAATCTGCGTCTACGTTTCAACATACAGGCGGCGTTCATAATGCAGCTTTATGTGATGTGAGTGGAATTGTTTTAAGCCGCATGGATATAGGAAGACATAACGCTTTAGATAAAATTTACGGCTATTGTTTAAAAAATAACATTTCGATTGGTGATAAAATTATTGTTTTTAGCGGACGTATCTCTTCTGAAATTCTATTAAAAGTTGCGAAAATTGGCTGTGAAGTAATATTGTCAAAATCAGCTCCAACTGAGTTAGCACTTGAGCTAGCGGAGCAGTTAGGGATTACTACAATAGGCTTCATTCGTAATAAATCTTTAAATGTATATACGCATCCAGAGCGGATTGTAAATATAAATAAGTAGAAACGAGGCAATAAATATGAAATCTGTTACATTAGACAAATTGGATCGTCCTTTAAAGGACTTGCGTATTTCTGTTACTGATCGTTGTAATTTTCGCTGTCGATATTGTATGCCGGAGGAAATATTTGGTCGTGATTATTCTTTTTTGTCTAATGATAAAATTTTATCTTTTGATGAAATTGAAAGGATTACACGTATTTTCGTTTCTTTAGGTGTAAGAAAGTTACGCATTACTGGGGGAGAGCCTTTACTTCGAAAAGGCCTGCCTGAACTCATACAACGGTTAAACGAAATTGAAGGAGTAGAGGATATTGGTTTAACGACAAATGGATCATTACTTAAAAAATTTGCTCCGGATTTATATAAGGCGGGTTTATCTCGTGTGACAGTTAGTTTAGACTCGTTAAATGAAGAGCGATTCTCTTATTTAAATGGGAATAGAAGTAAAGTGAAAACGGTTCTTGCAGGAATACAGGCTGCAGCGGAAGCCGGAATGAAAATTAAAATGAACATGGTTGTTCAAAAAGGGAAAAATGAACAAGACATCGTTCAGATGGCAGAGTACTTTAAAGAGAATAAGCATATCCTTCGGTTCATTGAATATATGGATGTCGGAAATTTTAACGGCTGGGAATTAGGCGAAGTAGTTTCTAAGCAAGAAATAGTAGAGATGATTCATAAAGTTATGCCACTTGAACGTATTGAAGCAAACTATCCTGGTGAAGTTGCGACACGTTATCGCTATATCGGTAGTGATGAAGAAATAGGAATTATTTCATCTGTAACAGATTCGTTCTGTTCATCATGTATAAGAGCACGTATTTCCGCAGAAGGAAAATTGTATACATGTTTGTTTGCTTCTAAAGGAAACGATCTTAAAGAATTACTTCGCTCTGGATATACGGATGAGGAGATTACTAATGTTATTCGTGATATTTGGAATAATCGTTCAGACCGTTATTCAGATGAACGGTTAAGTGATACGAATAAAAAAATAATGCCGAAAATTGAAATGTCGCATATCGGTGGCTGAGAAACTACTATGAATATGGATTCTCTTTGTTAACGTAAATAGTGGGAAATGTGCAAGTTTTGTACACTTTCTATAAGTATAGTAAAAATGATGATTGATATTTCTGTAAGAGATATGCAGAGAGATTAAGCAGCATTCAAAAATCCTTACGATGTTAAGGTTTTTTGGTGCTGCTTTTTTTGATTAGAAAAATGGAGGAATTGGTTATGGCATTTCATAAACCGGAACAAATTGCGGCACTTGTGATTGAATCCGGTGTTCAAAAGGTAAGGCAACCGCTATCCGCAATGCTTATTCTTGGTTTTTTAGGAGGGGCATTCATTTCGTTAGGATTTTTACTTAATATTCGAGTTCTAGGTAATGTACCGGAGCAATGGGGAAGTTTAGTCAATTTTATAGGAGGAGCGGTTTTTCCTATTGGACTGATACTCGTTGTTTTAGCTGGGGGAGAATTAATTACGGGAAATATGATGTCAATGTCTATGGCACTTTATGCACGGAAAATTTCATTGAAACATGTGTTAAACAATTGGGCGTGGATCACTTTAACTAACTTCGCAGGTGCACTTTTCGTAGCGTATTGTTTCGGTCATCTTGGCGGGCTTACTGAAGGAGCCTATTTAAATAAAACGATAGCGATAGCTCAAGATAAATTACATGAAACTTTCGGGAGAACGTTAATTTTAGCAATTGGTTGTAATTGGCTCGTTTGCCTTGCGATTTGGTTAGCATACGGAACGAACGATTTAATCGGAAAGATTGTTGGAATTTGGATTCCGATTATGGCATTTGTCGTAATTGGATTTCAGCAAGTAGTAGCAAATATGTTTGTCATTTCAGCAGTTATTTTTGCTGGTCATCTTACATGGATGGACCTTGCGAAAAACTTTGTACCTGTCTTTATCGGAAACGTAATTGGCGGAGCGGGATTTGTTGGGTTCGCTTATTTTTCTTGTTACCAGAAACAAAGTGCTACCGAAGAAGATGTATTGAAAAAATAATAGTAATTGAAGCGGATTTTCTAAATGAAAGGAAGGATACCTCATGATAGAACGGTATTCACGACAACAGTTGTTCACTCCTATTGGAAAAGAAGGGCAAGCGAAGATTCGAAATAAGCATGTGTTAATAGTGGGGGCAGGTGCATTAGGAAGTGCAAGTGCAGAGTCATTTGTACGTGCAGGTATCGGAAAATTAACGATTATTGATCGTGATTACGTAGAATGGAGTAATTTACAGCGGCAACAACTTTACGCTGAACGAGATGCGATAGAAAAGTTACCAAAAGCAATTGCAGCACAGAATCGTTTACAAAAAATTAATTCAGAAGTACAAATTCAAGCTCTTGTCATGGATGCAAGAGTAGATAATATGGAAGCTTTATTAGGTGGTGTCGATGTCATTATTGATGCAACAGATAATTTCGATATTCGGTTCGGGATTAATGATTTATCACAAAAATATAATATTCCTTGGATTTACGGTTCTTGCGTTGGCTCATATGGTATGAGCTATACGATTATTCCGAAGAAAACACCGTGCTTACATTGTGTGCTGAAAAGTGTTCCTGTTACAGGGGCGACATGCGACACAGTTGGAATCATTAGTCCAGCTGTTCAAATCGTCGCTGCCTATCAAGTAGCAGAAGCATTCAAAATTTTAGTAGAAGATTACGCAGCGCTTAGAAAAACTTTTTTAATGTTTGATATATGGAGTAATCAACATCATTCTATCAAACTAGGAAAAATAAAAACGGAAGACTGTCCTTCGTGCGGAAAACATAGAACTTATCCTTATTTATCTTACGAAAATCAAACGAAGACAGCTGTTTTATGCGGAAGAAATACAGTTCAAATTAGACCGGCGCATAATAGTCATTACAACTTTGACGATTTAGAAAAAGTATTAAAAAAATACGGGAAAGTAGATCGGAATCCGTATTTGCTCTCTTGCCAACTAGAAGATTACCGCATAGTCATTTTTCAAGATGGGCGTGTATTTATTCATGGAACGAATGAAATTCAAAAAGCGAAACAACTATACTATCGGTTATTAGGCTAATAGAAAGGGATTGGTAATGATGGAAAGAAGAGTGCCAATTACAGTTGAAGAGGCTGTTCGTAAAGTGATGGAATTTGCTAATTATGGTGTAAAAGAACTAGTACCACTGGAATTAGCATACGGACGTACATTAGCAGACGATTTAGTAGCTGATCACGATGTGCCTTCTTTCGACCGCTCACCATATGATGGATTTGCTATTAGGGCAGAAGATACTTCGCGAGCAAGTCGTGAGAATCCAATCGTATTTGAAGTCATCGGTGAAATTGGAGCAGGTTCCGTATTTCATAAAGAAGTAGGAGCATTTCAAGCAGTTCGAATTATGACAGGGGCACAAATTCCGAAAGGATGTAACGCGGTCGTCATGCTAGAACTGACTCGTCATCGTCAATATGAGAATATCAGAAAAAGCTATATGGAAGTGAGGCGCTCATTTAAAAAAGGGGACAATATTTCCTTTCAAGGTGAAGATGCGCGTAAAGGAACTGTTCTCGCAAAAAGAGGTTGTTACATTAATCCAGGTATTTCAGCTCTTCTTGCTACATTCGGTTATAGCGAAGTGCCAGTAGCGAAAAAGCCTATCATTGGACTATTAGCGACTGGGAGTGAGCTTCTCGATGTAAATGAAGAACTACAACCTGGGAAAATTCGAAATAGTAATACGTATATGATATCGTCTCAAATTCGAAGAGCAGGTGGAAGAGTAAAATACTTCGGGAAGTTTAGTGACGATTTTCATACGTGCTACGAAGCAGTGAAAAGAGCGTTAAGCGAAGTTGATATGTTAATTACAACTGGTGGTGTTTCGGTAGGAGATTACGATTATTTGCCAGCTATATATGAAAAATTAGGTGCATCAGTTCTTTTTAATAAAGTAGCCATGCGGCCGGGAAGCGTCACAACTGTAGCACAATTAAATGGAAAATTATTATTCGGATTATCAGGTAATCCGTCTGCTTGTTACGTAGGCTTTGAGTTATTTGTAAAACCTAGCATACGGACGTATATGTTTAGCGAAAAACCACATGTAAAACGAGAAAAGGCAATACTCGGAGAAGATTTTCTAAAACCGAATCCATTTACAAGATTTGTACGAGCTAAGCTTCAGTATAACGAAGGACAACTAATCGCTTATCCATCAGGATTTGATAAATCTAGTTCTGTTTCTTCATTAGCGGAATCAAATGTTTTTATCGTACTACTAGGCGGAACGAGAGGATATAAGAAAGGAATGTTTGTAGATGTTCTCTTATTAGAAGATAACGAAGGTAGTGAATGGCCTTGGACATTACGTAAAGTGGGGAGAGGTTTTGATGGGACAAGCACGATTTGAAATTGTAGATACGCCGATTGTAGTTGAAGAAGTAACGGATAAAGTAGCAAGACGCGAAGCGGGAGCAATTACAACTTTTATTGGAACGGTTAGAGAATTAACGAAAGGAAAACGAACGTTACATCTTGAGTATGAAGCTTATAAACCGATGGCAGTAAAAAAGCTTACTGAAATCGGAGAAGAAATTAAGAAAAAATGGCCGGATGCGAAAATAGCAATCACGCACCGAGTAGGCCGACTAGAAATAATGGATATTGCCGTTGTCATTGCAGTATCGTCGCCGCATCGTAAAGTAGCTTATGAAGCGAATGAATACGCAATTGAACGTATAAAGAGAATCGTCCCAATTTGGAAAAAAGAATTTTGGGAAGATGGAACGGAGTGGATTGGAGATCAACTTGAAAATACTCCATATCCAGAAGGAAAACCAAAGAAAGAAGAATGAGAAAATGATTACAATTTTACTGTTCGCAAATTTGCGAGAAGAAGTCGGTTCAGAGAGATTAGTAATGATAGAAAAACGAGAGATGACTGTTCATCAATTGAAAAAATGGCTGAAAGATAACTATCACTTACAGACGCTAGAAAAAGTTATGGTAGCAATCAATGAAGAATTTGTAACGGACGAAGGTATTGTAAGAGCTGGAGATACTATCGCGTTTATCCCACCTGTAAGTGGAGGTTAATTCTTTCTATTTGAATATCGCATAAGGAGGATCATTATGATTGAATTTTCGCATTGGAATGAAGAGGGAAGAGCTAAAATGGTTGATATTTCTCAAAAGGACATTTCAACACGCACAGCTGTTGCGCAAAGTACAATTTCTTTATCAAATGAATTATTTGAGGCAATTCAAAGTGGTGGATTGAAAAAAGGTGACCCGCTTCAAGTGGCACAAGTTGCTGGCATAATCGGTGCTAAAAAAACAGCGGATATTATTCCGATGTGTCACCCGATATTAATACAAGGGACAGACTTTACGTTCCATTATGAAAAGAAAACCGATGGCTATGAGTTGATCATACGAGCAACAATAACATGCAGCGGGAAAACAGGTGTAGAAATGGAAGCGTTAACGGCCGTATCAATCGCTGCCCTTACTTTTTACGATATGTGTAAAGCTGTTGATAAAACGATGGTCATGAAAGAAACATATTTAGTTCAAAAAACGGGTGGGAAAAGCGGAGACTTTTTTCACAAGGTAAAATAATTACAATGGAAGGAATGTGTATGATGATTACTCACGAACAGATTATGAACGCTTTAAGCCACGTAGAAGATCCAGAGTTACACAAAAGTATTGTGGAATTAAACATGGTTAGAAATATAAAAATAAATGGTACAGAAGTTGGGCTAGAAGTAGTTTTAACAATTCAAGGTTGTCCGTTGAAAGCAAAAATTCAACAAGATATTGAAGAATCTCTTCGAAATATTGGGGCATCAAAAGTTTCTTTAACATTCGGCTCAATGACACCGGAAGAACGCGCGGTATTAACAGCGTCTTTAAAGAAAGAAGCTAGAACAGAAACAGGAATGCCTAGTATGCTTCGGCCTGATTCAGGAGTACGTTTTATTACTGTAACGAGCGGAAAAGGAGGAGTCGGAAAATCAACTGTGACGATTAACCTTGCTACTGCTTTAGCACGTATGGGCAAAAAGGTTGGGATTTTAGATGCAGATATATACGGATTCAGTATTCCAGCTATGATGGAAACGAATGAAAAGCCAACAATGATCGATCAAACAGCAATTCCAGTCGTTAGTCATGGTGTTAAAATTATGTCGATGGGATTCTTTACAGATGGGAATAACCCAGTAATGTGGCGCGGACCGATGTTAAACAAATGGATTCAAAACTTCCTTGCGAACACGCACTGGGGAGAATTAGACTATCTTCTTCTTGATTTACCGCCTGGAACAGGAGACGTTGCAATTGATGTCGCTGCGATGATTCCACAAGCGAAGGAAATTATCGTTACAACTCCTCATAGTGTAGCTTCATTTGTCGCTTCTAGAGTAGGAGTAATGGCAAAACATACGAAACACGATATTTTAGGTATCGTTGAAAATATGGCATATTACGAAGAACAAGATGGTTCAAGAAACTATCTCTTCGGCAAAGGTGGGGGCGAGATGCTAGCAGAACAATTGCAAACAGAAGTAATCGCTCAAATACCGTTTGCAAAACGTGAAGAGAATAAAGGCTCATGTGTATATGATGAAGACTCGCTTGTTGGGGAAATGTTTACTTCTTTAGCGGAGGATATTATTTATAAAGGATAGATTGATATAAAAGCGGGATACATAGCACCTATGTATCCCGCTTTTTATTTTTTATGGAGTTATTTTAATAATTTTAAAGGTTAAGATTGTAGTAACTTAGAAACCATTTGCGGAATTTGATTAGCTTGTGAAACCATACTAAGTGCAACTTCAGTTAACAATTTAAACTTTAAAAAATCACTCATCTCTTGCGCCATATCTGCATCTTCAATTCGAGAAGCAGCATCGGTTAACGCTGTACTTTGACTATTTAAATTCTCCATATTAAATTGCAAACGATTTATCATAGCGCCAAGATCAGCACGATGAAGTGATACATTTTGTAAAGCATCTCCAATTTTACGAATCGCCACTCTTGCTTCTTGTTCTGTTGAAATCTTGATGTCATGTTGTGTAGGGGAAGGGGGAATATATTTCGTGATATCTACTGTATGACCGATATCATCTAACGTAATAGGACGGTTTTGTCCGTCAAATACAGATAAATCATTAAACTCAGTTGTCTCACCAATATAGCCAATTTGTTCTGTTAAAGATTGAAACTCTTTATTCAGCGCATCACGGTTTTTATTAGAATTTGTACCATTCGCAGATTGAACGGCTAAATCACGCATACGTTGTAAAATATTCGTCACAGTTTGAAGGGCAGCTTCGGCTGTACGAAGCATCGATATCGCATCCTCATTATTACGAATTGCCACACGCATACCACTTTCTCTCGCATGCATACGAGTCACAATCGCAATATTAGCGGGATTATCAGAAGCATTATTTAATTTCTTACCAGTCGCCAAATGCTCCATCGCAACATTCATACGTTTCTCATTCTCATACAACGACTGCCTAGCATTCATACTCAAAACATTCGTACCAATACGCATAATGGACACTCCTTATAGATTGATATAGTCAGTGTTCTAAAGCAAATAAATGGCTATGAAAAGAAAAAAGGACTTATGCCCAACTTTATCTTTTTGTTTTCATACACGGGACGAGGCCAAAATAAGCCCTGACCGCTTCTAAATGTGGCTGGAGCTTCTCTCCAGGCTAAAAAAAAGTCTTTAAATCTGTCTATATAGAAAAAATAAACCTCTCCGCAAGCAGAGAGGTTTATTCATGAAACTAACTCAAATGGCTTATTGTAATAATTTAGAAACCATTTGTGGAGTTTGGTTTGCTTGAGAAAGCATGCTGATACCAGCTTCGTTCAAGATTTTGAACTTAGTCATTTCAGACATTTCTTTCGCCATGTCAGCGTCTTCGATTTGAGAAGCAGCTGAAGCCATAGAAGAAGATTGGCTCTTAAGGTTGTTTACGTTAAAGTCTAGACGGTTTAATGTAGCACCAAGAGTTGCACGGTTAGATGCAATGTTTTCTAGTGCAGAGTCAATTGCAGCGACAGCAGCATTAGGATTAGCAACATTTACTTTTGTTTTATCAAATGCACCACCTAAAGCTTTTGCAGCTGTAGCTTCATCACCAGCAGCCGCAGTATTGAAGGCTGCTAATTTATCAGTTACCACTTTAGCATCTGCTGCAGACATAGATCCTTTAACTTTATCGAATTCCTTCATAACAGCATCAACTTCAGTTTTTAAAGTAGCTTTGTCAGTAGTAGCTGTTGTTGAAAGTGCAGTAAATTTGCCTGCAACATCATCAATTGTTTTTTGTGCTGCGCCACCAATTGTTAGTTTATCAATATTTAATGATGCTGTAGACACGTTTGCTAATTTAATATCAATTTTCTTACCTTCATCAGCGTTATCTAATGTTTGAATTGCAATAGTTTCATTAGAACCATCTAATAATTTTTTATCATTGAATTCAGTGTTTGTAGAGATGTAATTGATTTGCTCTTTTAATGCGCCGAATTCTTTATCTAGAGCTGCTTGGTTCTCAGATGTATTTGTACCATTTGCAGATTGGTTCGCAAGGTCACGCATACGAAGTAAGATGTTAGATACTGAGTTCATTGCTGAATCAGCTGTACGGATTAATGAAATACCGTCTTGTGTGTTGTTAGCTGCTACTCCTAATCCGCTTTCACGAGCACGCATACGAGTTGCGATTGCAAGACCTGCCGCATCGTCAGAAGCGTTGTTGATACGTTTACCGCTTGATAAACGGTCCATAGCGTTGCTCATTTTTGCTTGGTTTTGGCGCATGTACTCTTGAGTACGCATGCTGTTAATATTTGTATTGATTCTCATGTTAAGAACCCCCATTTTTTTATATTGACTTTTCTGCAAATTGAAAAACGGTAATATGCGAAAAAATCGATTTCGAGATTTATTGTAATCCTTGCTACAACGGGTGTCAACTAAAAATTCGAATTAATGAATATAAAAAAATAACAGTTTAACAATCTATTCATTTTTTTATTAAAATATTATTAAAAGGATTATTGCAAACTTTTTAAAAAAACTCTAATATTAGATTATCTTTGTTTACCGAAAAGGTGATATTATGGTAGTTGGAAATATAGTAAAAGAAGTTCTTGCATATAAAAAAGGACAAATTCAGCAAAAGTTAAGTAGTCCGCAGGCGTTCGTTAGTAGTCGTTTTCAAGATCAATTGCAGAGTGAACCTGCGAAGGAGTCGAAAGTTGCTAAAGAGCCGGCAAAAGTAGAGGATATGAGTCAGCCGGTACAATCTACGAAAATAGAAACGGTTGTTAATAAACCGGAAGAATCTATTAATAGAGTAGAGGAAGCGAGTAAGCCTGAGGAGACGGAGAAAGCTGAAACGAAGAAAGTAGATGAAGTGCAAGTCGCACAAAAAGAGTTTGAACGACGTTTCCCAGAAACGAAAAATGAGGCTGCTGATACGTGGGGATTAACGAAGAAGTATAATATTCAAAAAATACGTTCTTCCAATGAAGGTAAGTATGAGGATATTATTGATCGCGCTAGTCGTACATATGGAATTCCGAAAACGTTAATTCAAAAAATGATTGAAGTGGAGTCTAATTTTAATCCGAAAACGGTGTCACATGCAGGGGCGATGGGGCTTATGCAACTTATGCCAGCGAATGTGAAAGAGATGGGTATAAAAAATCCATTTTCACCAGCTGAAAGTATTGAAGGCGGCGTGAAAGAGTTAAGTGGTTATTTAAAGAAAAATAACGGTGACTTAGTATTGGCGCTTGCTTCTTATAATGCTGGTCCTGGTAATGTGAGAAAATACGGAGGCGTACCGCCATTTAAAGAAACGCAAGGATATATTAAAAAAATATTAAATATCGACGTTTCAAAATAAGAAATTTCATATATAGAGAGAACATGAAATTTTCGTGAACATGATATGGGAGTTGGCTAGATTTGAAATTACAAGATGATATTCCGTTAACAATTTATTTTGAAATCGGAAATACGAAAAAGAAAATTGAAGATCTGCTTCATATTACGAAAGGTACATTGTATCGTCTTGAAAATTCAACGAAAAATACGGTGCGTCTTATGCTTGAAAATGAAGAGATTGGAACCGGAAAGATTTTGACGAAGAATGGGAAAATGTACGTTGAAATCGTTGAATTGAAAAGGTAGGGAAGGGGATTGTCATGAGTGGCGAAAAATTAAGCCAAGAGCAAATTGATGCCCTGCTGAAGGCGGTAAATGAAGGCGAGGAAATGCCAGCTTTCGCACAAGAAGCAGGGAAGCAAGATAAATTTCAAGAGTATGATTTTAATAGACCAGAGAAGTTTGGTGTTGAACATTTACGTAGTTTGCAGGCGATTGCGTCTACATTTGGAAAGCAGACGTCACAGACGTTGTCAGCTCGTATGCGTATTCCAATTGAACTAGAGCCCTCGGCCGTTGAGCAAGTTCCATTTACGAGTGAGTATGTAGAGAAAATGCCGAAAGATTATTATTTATATTGCGTGATAGATCTAGGTTTACCAGAGCTTGGAGAAATTGTTATTGAGATTGATTTAGCGTTCGTTATATATATTCATGAATGCTGGCTTGGCGGAGATAGTAAGCGTAACTTTACGATGCGCAGACCGCTAACGGCGTTTGAGTTTTTAACGCTTGATAATATATTCTTGCTTCTTTGTAAAAATTTAGAGCAATCATTTGAAAGCGTTGTTGCGATTGAACCGAAGTTTGTAACGACGGAGACAGATCCGAATGCGCTGAAGATTACAACGCCAAGCGATATTATTTCATTACTGAATGTAAATATGAAAACAGAGTTTTGGAATACGACAGTTCGTATCGGTATTCCGTTCTTATCTGTTGAAGAAATTATGGATAAGTTAACGTCTGAAAATATTGTCGAACATTCTTCGGATAAGCGTAAAAAGTATACGTCTGAAGTAGAAGTGAAAGTAAATCAAGTGTACAAACCTGTTCACGTTGCGATTGGTGAGCAAAAGATGACGATTGGTGAGATTGAGAAAATTGAAGAAGGCGATATTATTCCGCTTCATACAAAGGTTTCAGACCAACTACGTGGTTATGTAGATGGAAAGCATAAATTTAATTGTTTTATCGGGAAAGATGGAACGCGTAAGGCGCTCCTATTTAAAAGTTTTATAGAGTAGGAGGATCCATATGAAGCATGAAGTATCTCCTGTGTCATTAATGGGATTAGAAGAATTTGCAGGGAAGCGAAATGAAGCAGGTAAAGCGCATATTGATACCGTTTCGGATATTTCGATTGAACTTGGTGTAAAGCTTGGGAAGTCATCGATTCAGCTTGGCGATGTGAAACAATTAAAAGTTGGCGATGTTCTTGAAGTAGAGAAAAATTTAGGACATAAAGTAGATGTATATTTAAGTGATATGAAAGTCGGTATTGGTGAGGCAATAGTAATGGACGAGAAGTTTGGCATTATTATTTCTGAAATTGAAGCTGACAAGAAACACGCGGCGCTTATGAAGGCACAAAATCAAATGCAGGATAAAGAGTAGAGGAGGAGTCATATGTCGTATATGACGACCTTATTTCAAGTCGTTTTACTGTTTGGTGCGCTCGGCTATGGCGCATATTATATGACGAAAAAGACGCGCAAACAGCAGTTTTTTAAGCAAGGTGAAAACGGCCATATTCAAGTGAAAGACGGTGTTTATTTAAATCATCAAACGAGCGCCTTTTTATTTGAAGTGGACGGGAAGCAAGTGTTTACTGTTATAAGTAATAATGGTGTACAATCTGTGCAATTAACAGGAACAGGAAATCAGTTTCAACAAGCGCTAGAAGACGCGGTGAAGAGTGAAACGAAAAAAGTAGAGGATCCATCATGAGAATAAAGAAACAGTTATCGTTATTTGCCGTTATTTTCGCATTTTCTATTATTTTTTCATTTGTTTTTGTAAATCCAGCGTATGCAGCCCCGAACGGCTTTATTAATTTCGAAAATGGAAAAGAGTTTACGAGTAATTCAAGTGTACAACTATTCGCGCTCGTTACCCTTCTATCATTATCTTCTTCTATCGTTCTTTTATTTACGCATTTTACTTATTTTATGATTGTTCTTGGGATTACTCGTCAAGGGCTTGGGGTTATGAATTTACCACCGAACCAAGTGCTTGTTGGACTCGCATTATTTTTATCGCTGTTTACAATGCAGCCAGTGCTTGGTCAATTAAAGAGTGATGTGTGGGACCCGATGACGAAAGAAAAAATAACAGTAAGTCAAGCTGCGGAAACGACAGCTCCGATTATGAAAGATTATATGTCGAAGCATACGTATAAGCATGATTTGAAAATGATGCTGAAAGTGCGTGGAGAAGAGTTGCCGAAAGATTTAAAGGATCTTTCATTGTTTACGCTTGTGCCATCCTTTACGTTAACGCAAATTCAAAAAGGGTTACTTACAGGGATGTTCATTTATTTAGCGTTTGTCTTTATTGATTTAATTATTAGTACACTTTTAATGTACCTTGGGATGATGATGGTACCGCCGATGATTTTAAGTTTACCATTTAAAATACTTGTTTTCGTATATTTAGGTGGATATACAAAAATCGTCGATATTATGTTTAAAACGGTCGCCTGAAGCGTTTGATGCTATGTGATAGGAGTCATATAAATGAATACGTCACCAATTATAGATATTTTCCAAACCTTTTTTTATAAAGGGGTTATGATTTTAATGCCGATTGCCGTTGTAAGTATGATTGTCGTTATTATTATCGCCGTTATTATGGCGATGATGCAAATTCAAGAGCAAACGCTGACGTTTTTACCGAAAATGGCGAGTATTGTACTCGTTATTATCATTTTAGGTCCGTGGATGTTTCAAGAGTTAACGATGCTTATTTTAGATTTATTTGATAAAATCCCATCGCTATTGCGTTCGTACTAAGATAGGTGAACTGAAATGAATATGGAATTATGGGCGGCGACGTTTTTTGCGTTTTGTCGCATTACTTCATTTTTATATTTTCTACCGTTTTTCTCAGGTCGATCAATTCCGGCGATGGCAAAGGTTACATTTGGACTCGCTCTTTCGATTACAGTGGCAGATCAAGTGGATGTCTCTCACATAAAGACAGTTTGGGATGTAGCAGCTTATGCAGGAACGCAAATTGTAATTGGATTATCACTTTCAAAAATTGTAGAGATGCTGTGGAACATTCCGAAAATGGCAGGGCATATTTTAGACTTTGATATCGGTTTATCACAGGCGAGTTTATTTGATGTAAATGCAGGGTCACAGTCCACTTTGCTATCAACAATTTTTGATATATTTTTTCTTATTATTTTTATTTCACTGGGCGGCATTAACTATTTCGTTGCCACGATTTTAAAGTCGTTTCAATATACGGAGGCGATTTCAAAATTGTTGACGACTAGTTTTTTAGATAGTCTACTCGCAACGTTATTATTTGCAATTACATCAGCGGTTGAAATTGCTTTGCCACTTATGGGCAGTCTATTCATTATTAATTTCGTCCTTATTTTAATCGCAAAAAATGCACCGCAATTAAACGTTTTTATGAATGCGTACGTAATTAAAATAACGTGTGGTATTTTGTTTATTGCGATGAGTGTACCGATGCTCGGTTATGTGTTTAAAAATATGACAGACGTATTACTGGAAGAGTATACGAAACTATTTAACTTTTTCTTAACGAAGTAGGGGGACGCGCATGGCAAAGGATAATAAAACAGAAAAGGCCACCCCGCAGAAGCGTAAAAAATCGCGTGAAGAAGGGAATATCGCCCGGAGTAAAGATTTAAATAATTTATTTTCCATTCTTGTATTAGCAGTTGTCGTTTACTTCTTCGGAGATTGGCTCGGTTTTGAGATTGCGAATTCCGTAGCGGTGCTGTTTGATCAAATTGGAAAAAATACAGATTCGACCGAGTATTTTTATTTAATGGGCATATTACTTCTGAAAGTATCAGCTCCTATATTAATACTCGTATACGCTTTTCATTTATTCAATTATATGATTCAAGTCGGTTTCTTATTTTCTTCTAAAGTACTTAAGCCGAAAGCATCACGTATTAATCCGAAAAACTATTTTACGAGATTGTTTAGTCGTAAAAGTTTAGTAGATATTTTGAAATCACTGTTTTATATGGGATTAATCGGTTACGTTTCGTACGTTCTCTTTAAAAAGAATTTAGAGAAGATTGTTAGTATGATTGGATTTAACTGGACAGCGTCACTTACTGAAATTATTAGCCAAATTAAATTTATCTTTTTAGCCATTTTAATTATTTTAATCATTCTTTCTATTATTGATTTCATTTATCAAAAATGGGAGTACGAACAAGATATTAAGATGAAAAAAGAAGAAGTGAAAAGGGAGCATAAAGATAATGAAGGGGACCCGCAAGTAAAGGGGAAACGAAAAAACTTTATGCATGCTATCTTGCAAGGGACAATCGCGAAGAAGATGGATGGTGCAACGTTTATTGTGAACAACCCGACGCATATTTCAGTGGTGCTTCGTTACAATAAACAAGTTGATGCGGCGCCTATTGTCGTTGCAAAAGGGGAAGATGAGCTCGCATTATATATACGAACGCTTGCCCGTGAACAAGAAATACCAATGGTGGAAAACCGTCCGCTCGCTCGTTCTTTATATTATCAAGTCGAGGAAGATGAGACGATTCCAGAAGATTTATATGTAGCTGTAATTGAAGTTATGCGCTATTTAATTCAAACGAAAGAACTTGAAGTATAATAGCGCGTTTGGAGGGGATCTCTTTGTTTAAGATGGATTCTGCAAGAACCTATTTTTCTATCTTTTTAGCAGCGTCATTCGTTGTGGCGCTCTTAATTCCACTTCCACCATTTATACTTGATATCGTTATCGTTTTTCTACTAAGTATGTCAGTGCTTATTTATATGCGAGCTACAAGTATTAACGAGTGGGATGAATTAAAGTCATTTCCGACGATGTTGTTATTAATCGGGATTTTTCGCGTATCGATTAACGTTTCGACGACGCGAGCGATTTTAACAGACGGAAATGCAGGTCATGTTATTGAAGAGTTCGGCCAGTTCGTAATTGGCGGGAACTTATTAATTGGTATCGTTATTTTTATAGTTTTAATCATATTCCAGTTTATCGTTGCAAACGGTGCGTCTCGTACAGCTGAAGTAGCAGCTCGTTTTACACTTGATTCTTTACCAGGGAAACAAATGTCTATCGATGCTGACTTGAATCAGCGTCTTATTACAGAAAAAGATGCACAGGCGAAACGAAAAAAATTAAATATGGAAACAGAGTTTTATGGAGCGATGGATGGTGCCGGAAAGTTCATTAAAGGGGACGTTATTTTCGGGATTGTCATTTTATTCGTAAACATTATTTTCGGTTTAATTGTCGGTATGATGCAGCAAGGAATGAGCTTTGCAGATGCGGCTATTCACTATACACAGTTAACTGTCGGTGACGGAATTGTAAACCAAATCGGTTCGTTAATGCTTGCGATTTCAACAGGTATTATCGTAACGCGTGTATTTGACGGTTCAGCAGATACAGTAACTGAAGGAATCTTTAAAGAGTTATTAGCGCATGAAGTTGTTGTATATGCGCTCGGTGGTTTATTTATCGCAATGGGTGTTTTTACACCGTTACCATTTCTACCATTTGCTCTCGTTGGTGGAACAATTATCTTCTTAGGAATTCGCAATAAAAAGCGAATAAAGAAAGAAAAAGAAGACGAGCTTCAAAAAGAATTAGAAATGATTCAAGGCGATGAAGAGCAACTGCAACAAGTGGAAGATTCATTCGGAGTCTTTACAGATAAATATCCAATTATTGTAGAGCTTGGTTTAGATTTAGCGGCACTTGTAAAGCAGAAGATAAACGGGGAAACAGCGCGTGATAAAGTTGTTCTTATGAGGAAGTCGATTATTACCGACCTCGGTATTAACGTTCCTGGAATTAACTTTAAAGATAATACGAGTTTTAGACCGCGCGGACGTTACATTATTCGTATTAAAGGTGCGAAAGCTGCTGAAGGTGTTTTAAAATCAGGTTATTTACTAGCACTGAAAACACCGAATGTAATGGCGGATTTAGATGCAGAACCAGCGAAAGATCCAATTTTCGGTGAAGATGGATATTGGATTTTGGAGCATATGGTACAAGATGCACAAATGAAAGGTTATCAAGTGTTAGAGCCGCTTAGCATATTAATTACGCATTTAGATGTTGTCGTTAGACGTAACCTTCACGAGTTAATTCAGCGTCAGCATGTGAAAGACTTGATTAACTCGCTTGAAACTGATAATGGCGTTTTATTAGAAGAGATTAAGAAGAAAGAAATTGATTTATCACTCGTTCAAAATGTTATTAAACAACTGCTGAAAGAAGGAATTTCAATCCGGGATTTACCGACAATTATTGAAGGTATTATTGACGGGAAAGAAATTTATCAAAACCATGTTGATGGTGTCACTGCATTTGTTCGTGAATGTATTTCAAAAGTTATTTGTGAGAGTGCGAAAAATCCTGATGGAAAAATTTATGCAGCACTTTTCGCTGATTCGCTTGAGTTAGATGCAGATGTTGTTAATAATTCATACCAAGGTTATTTATTAAACTGGGATTTAGATTTAGAAACGCGTGTAGTAGAACAAGTACAGCGCGTTTTCAAACAAGCTCGTTTAATGGGACGAGAGCCAGTATTATTAACGCGTAGAAAAGATTTCAGGTTTGCTATTGTGAGACTTCTTGAACGTTATCAAATAGAAGCTAAAGTATTATGTATTAGTGAATTGGCACCAGAAATTGTTGTAGATCAAATTGCTTATATTGAATAGTAGGAGGTGAAGTAATGGAAAGTACAGAAAAAAAAGAAGCGTTAATGCGAATAAAAGCAGCTTCGAAAAATGAATTGTATCGAAAATTATTTGACCAATATGGTACAGATTATTACTACGTTGTCGATGAAAGTGTAAAACGAAATATCCCGTTTTTTTGGAAAAAGAATTATGAAATGTTAGTCGCTTTTCCTGAAGGTAAACAGGATGAAAATAGCGAAGGAACAACTCAATTTCATGAGCAATTAATGGATGTTGTAGGTGAACCTTCCGAAGAAACCGTGAAGGTGAATGGAATTCAATCTGTCTTGCACAATTTAGAAAACGTAACGACTTCTATGTCATACGCAGCGATGCAATCAGGGAATAGTGAAGAATGGGCAAGAAAAAAAGAGAAACTATTACAACTGTTTGAAAAGGGTATTGTCGTTGTGAAACATACAGAAGAGACGAAAGTAGCTAAAAAACAGCCTGTTGTGAAACAAGCTATTTCTGTAAAGAAAGAAGAAGTAGTTGTTAAAAAAGAAAAGCAGGAATCTGTGCCATTTATTATTCAAAAAGTAATTCGGATGTTAGAACAAAACGATGTGGAACAATATTTCATTCATGCATATGCTGAAAAATTAAAAGTGAAGTTTGAGAATGCAACGATGATTACAGAAGAAGAAGTCATCGGATACATATTGGAAGATATGAGATCTCATTTTAATACTGAAAACGTATTTGAGAAAGAGGTACAAACAATTGCATTAATCGGTCCAACTGGCGTTGGAAAAACGACGACACTTGCGAAAATGGCATGGCAGTTTCACGCTAAGAGAAAAACAGTTGGTTTTATTACGACAGACCACTCTCGCATTGGAACAGTGCAGCAATTACAAGATTACGTAAAAACAATTGGGTCAGAAGTAATCGCTGTGCGAGATGAAGCAGCTATGACAAGGGCACTCAGTTATTTTAAAGAAGAAGCGCGCGTCGATTATATATTAATAGATACAGCCGGTAAAAATTATCGTACGTCAGAGACAGTTGAAGAGATGATTGAGACGATGGGACAAGTAGAGCCAGACTATATTTGTTTAACGTTATCAGCTTCCATGAAAAGTAAAGACATGATTGAAATTATTACGAACTTTAAAGATATTCATATAGATGGTATCGTGTTTACGAAATTTGATGAAACAGCGAGCAGCGGTGAATTGTTGAAAATTCCAGCTGTATCATCAGCTCCAATTGTATTAATGACAGATGGACAAGACGTGAAGCAACATATACATATCGCTACAGCTGAACATTTAGCAAAACAAATGTTACAAACATCGTAAGAAAAGAGGTGAAGAATAAGGCACTTGCCTTATTCAAACGAGTATGAACGGTCTTTATATAGGTTCTATGGGTATGATGAATTACATGCAGCATATTAATGTTCATTCGAATAACGTCGCAAATGCCCAAACGACAGGATTTAAAGCAGAAAACATGACGTCTAAAGTATTTGATGTGCAAGACACATATCGCCGCGGAGACGGAGCTACGACAAATATCGGTTCGGTCGATTACGCTGTCGTACCAGCTGCGACGCATGTGAACTTAGTACAAGGAAATGTACAAATTACAAATAGTGCTACAGATTTCTTTTTAGACGACGGTGCGGCTGGCACATCATCATTTTTCGTTACATCTAAAAATGATGAAACATTTTTAACGAGAGACGGTAGTTTTACATTAAATAGTGATCGTTATTTACAAACATCTGCAGGTGCTTATGTTATGGATGTAAATAATGAACGTATTCGTATTCCTGAAAATGTTGATTTCTTCGTATCTAATAATGGAGAAATTTATAGAGAAATTAACGAAGGAACGCTGCAAGATCCAGATATTAAGAGAATAGTAATTGCACAATTGCAAACGAAAACAGTAGACGCAGAAGCGAACGCTCGCCTCATGCAACGTGAAAATAAAAGTTTTACACTAGCAGAAGGTAACCTCGCTGATTTACCGAATGGAACAGGGGCAGTACGTAATCATATGCTAGAAAATTCAAATGTGGATATGACGAAAGAAATGGCTGACCTTATGACGAATCAAAAAATGATTCAAGCATCGCAGCGCATCATGACTTCGTTTGATAAAATTTATGAAAAAGAAGCGAATGAAATATTGAGATAAAGTGAAACTTTAATCAGTGGGGGCATCCCCCACTGATTATTAGCCTTCACCAATCGGGCATTTACGGGCAGTTATTCCCCGCCTAACTTCTGGTTTTGAGCTAGGAGCCGTACTGCCCGTTAATGCGGGATAAAGGACTTCCCATTAGTGGGAGTCTTTTTTTGTTGCTTTTATTTCAGTAACATCATAAAATGATAATGATTATTAATATCATTATCATTATTGTTATTCTTTAAAAAGAATGGACGTTGTGATTGTATCAGTCTTTGGTTAACTAGGTGAATTAAAATAAGGGTAATTAACTGTTACGATTTATTTAACCAATTATAACTAAAGGTAATTAAATATATCAGTAAGCCCTGCTAGTCAAGTGATTGGCTAGTAGTGAGGGTTAACTGCGGGCAATCCCTAAAGCTGATGGAACTACAGCGTGGCTAGAAATAGCGAGCGCGAATGTCGCGAAAGCAGAAAAAATCAATCAGATCGTGCAAGGTTAAATCCTAAACACTAGAACAATGGGTCTTCCGCCTCGAATCATCTAAGTCAAAATTGATAAGATGAACGTTCAACGACTATCTCGTATAACTGACGAGAGTACATCACAAGCCTATGGTGGTGGAAAAATCCTCTATCTCTAAGTAGATAAACATATAGTCTGCGCTCATGTGAAAACATGAGAAGTTCATAAGAGAACTGGCTAAGGAATTGCGCCCTTAGTTGAACGAGATAAATTTAATTAAATCTATCAAACTTCATTGAATCTATCGAATGTATGTACTATTGCGGATTCAATGAGGTGAGAATAATAATGAAATTTTTACGAGTTAGTCAAGTATCAGAATTAACAGGTTTGCATCCGAGTAGTCTCAGGAGAATGCACCAAAGTGGTGAATTAGTGCCTGAAAAGATTACTGCTGGCAAAACACGCTATTATTCAGAAGAACAAATCATTCATTATCTAAAAGGTGAGCGACCGAATAACCGCATCATAATTGGCTATTGTAGAGTTAGTTCTTCGAGTCAAAAAAATGACCTAGAAAGACAAGTCGATAGAATGAAGCAATATCTCATCGCACGAGGTTATCAATTTGAAATTATTGAAGATATTGGCTCTGGGATCAATTATAAGAAAAAAGGCTTTAACAAGTTAATGGAACGCATTGAGAACAATGAGGTTGAAAAAGTTGTTATCATGCACAAAGATAGGCTTGTGAGGTTCGGTTATGAGTTGGTTGAAAAGATCTGTCAACTACACGGAACAGCGATTGAAGTAATTGACAATACTGCTAAAACAGAAGAACAGGAGGTCGTAGAAGACCTTGTTCAAATCATTACAGTATTTAGTTGTAAACTTCAAGGCAAGCGCTCTAAAAAGACTAAACAGATAATCAAGGAGTTGACTTCTGATGATATTGGCGAAGAAAGTCAGACTGATTCCAACGCCTGAACAAGAAAAAGTGCTGAGAAACCATGCTGGTGCTGCAAGATTCGCTTATAACTATTGTAAAAGAATGAGTGATAGATACTATAAGCTATTTGGAAAATCTGTTTCACAGCTAGCTTTACAGAAACGATTTACAAAGATCAAGAAGCGAAAGAGATATGAGTGGTTAAAAGACATCAATGCACAAGTTCCCAAACAGGCTTCAAAAGATTTTGACAAGGCGAGGAAACATTCGTTCAAAAAGTACAAAAATGGTTATCACACTTCTTATAAATCCAAAAAAGATGTAATTCAAGGATTTTATGCCAATTATGAAAGACTGATTATAGGAAAGAAAGTAGTTGATATTCAGTCCATTGGAGAAGTGAAAACAAGCCAACAACTACCCAGAAACAAAAAACCATCAAATCCAAGAGTTACCTTTGATGGTCGTCACTGGTGGATTAGTGTAGGGTTCGAAGAATCCTTTGAAGCACAAGAATTAACCGATGAGTCGATTGGTGTGGATGTTGGTTTAAAAGAGCTGTTTGTGGCTTCTAATGGTACGAAAGAACGAAATATAAACAAAGATGCCAAGGTTAAAAAACTTTTGAAAAGGAAAAAGTCAGCGCAAAGAGATATGTCTAGGAGATTTACAAAAGGTGTAAAAATTCAATCCGCAGGATATGAAAAAGCAAAAACCGAACACCTTCGGTTGTCTAGGAAAATTACGAATATCCGAAATAACCATATCCATCAAGCGACAGCTAAATTGGTGAAAACCAAACCAATGAGGATTGTTGTGGAAGACTTCCCTATCTCAAACCTGTTAAAAAACAAAAAACTATCGAAAGCATTTTCATTTCAAAAATTAAACTTCTTCTTTCAATGTTTATCATACAAATGCGAGAAGTATGGCATTGAGTATGTAAAAGCTGATAAATGGTTCGCCTCAAGCAAGATTTGCTCATGTTGTGGCGTTAAATACGACCATTCAGTTCAACCAGAAGGACAGTGGAGTTTAAAAATACGTGAGTGGTGTTGTGTTGGGTGCAATAGCCATCACGATAGGGATTTGAATGCTTCGATAAATTTATCAAGATGGGTAAAATAAATGCTTGATAATAGGAGGTAACGATACTACCTCGTGTGGAGTGTTATACCCCTCGTCCCTTCGGGGTTGCGAGAACACGATGAAGCACTAACTTGTGTAAATTTGATATAAATGCTTGATAATAGGAGGTAACGATACTACCTCGTGTGGAGTGTTATACCCCTCGTCCCTTCGGGGTTGCGAGAACACGATGAAGCACTAACTTGTGTAAATTTGATTGAATTGTATAGATTTAGTTAAGTTTATCGTATCGGGAAGGTGTGTACATATGTCTACAAAAAAACAGCTTTGCATTGGACTATGTTTGATTTCTAGAAAGAAAGAACAAGAGAATGAGTTTGATTCGGGAATTGATGAGCAAGTAGAGTTAGCGAAGCTGGCAGAGAAGGCTAAGTTAGATTTTGTTTTTAAAGCGGATTATTTAGTGGCACATCCAGATTTAATTGCACGTAATAAGGGGAATGTAATTTTAGATCCGACACTATTGTTTACTGCTATTGCTTATGCAACAGAAAAGATTGGAGTCGTTACGACCGCTTCAACATCATTTTATCCACCATATATACTAGCGAGGCAACTACAATCTTTAAATTGGATTAGTAACGGCCGAGTAGGTTGGAACATTGTCACATCAATTGATGGTGCTGAAAACTTTGGTGAGACAGGGATGCAACCATCTGAGGAACGATACGCGAAAGCGGCAGAATGTACAGAGTTAGTAAGAAAACTTTGGAGGAGTCATCCTTATGAAGTTTTGAAAGAAGACAACGCAGATGTAATTAGAGAGATGGTACAGCCAATTGAGCATCGTGGTGAGCATTTTGAGGTGAAAGGTCCACTTAATATCCCGCAACATATTTCTGGGGAAATGCCTTTATTTCAAGCGGGTGCTTCAGAGTCTGGCCGGAATTTCGCTGCTTCTGTTGCGGATGCAATTTTCGCCGCGATGCCAGATGTAGAATCAGGAATCGAACTTCGCCAAGATTTAAGAAGAAGAGCAGAAAAGCATGGCCGAAAGCAAGAGGATATACGTGTATTGCCTGGTTTATATTTCTTTATTGGCGATTCATATGAAGAAGCACTAGAAATGCACAGGCAAGCTCATCAACACCTTACAAAAGAGAAGAGGTACGCTTTACTCGAAATGGTTCTCGGATTAGACGTTAGAGGGATGCCATTAGAAAGTAAGGTTACTGAACATATGCTACCAAGTAGAAATCAAGCTGTACGTAGTAAAACGCATGCCCAATTATTACGGAATTTCATCATAAAAAATGAACCAACTGTTGAGCAAATACTAGAACGACCAGAAGTTGTTGGTTCTGCTCATTGGGTCGCTATAGGCACACCACAAGATGTTTGTAAGCAAATTATGGAAAGATTTGAAGCAGGGGCACTAGATGGATTTATTGCAATTCCAGGGGGACCTCCAAAATCATTGGATTTATTCTTTAGTGAAGTCATTCCTTTATTCGTGAGAGCAGGTGTATTTAGAGAAGAGTATACAGGTTCGACCTTACGTGAGCATTTGGAGGGTAATATATCAAATGCTCTACAGTTGAAATAATTCATTATGCACAAAAAGCCTTTCAAAAGAAGGCTTTTTATTTCGAATAAAAATTCGGAATTGTCAGTTGACTTGTAGAGGCTTCTTTTTTATATTAGTAGGTATAGCAATAACTACTAATGGAAAGTGAAATCGTAGTTTTGAAATTAGAGCTATATAAATTGTGAGGGGTTACCGATGGATGAAATAATAAAGGAGTTACAAAAGTTAGGTTTTTCCCAGTATGAATGTAAAGCGTATATTGGTTTATTAAAACATTCCCCAGTAACAGGTTATGAAGTTAGTAAACAAACAGGAGTACCCCGTTCAATGATTTATGAAGTACTTGGCAAGTTGATGGATAAAGGTGCAGTACATTTAGTTCCTTCTGAACCAGTGAAATATGTACCAGTGCCAGCTACGGAATTAATGGATCGAATGCGAAAAGATTTCGAGAAATCATTTGAATTTTTAGACCGAAAATTAAATTGTTTAGAACAAGAGCGACAAATTGATGTAATTTCGCATATTCGCTCAAATGATCGTGTTTTGAAAGAAATATGCAATATAATTAATAGAGCAAAAGAAGAGTTATGGATTTCTGTATGGGAGGATCAAGTGCACGAGATTGAGCCATTCATTCATCAAAAGGAAGCGGAAGGCGTACATATTTTTTCAATTTTATTTGGTGCTCCAGAAACAAAAATAGGAGCGACATTTCACCATAATTATATGACACCTCACGTCGTTGAAAAGAGAATGGGTGGTCATTTAACTGTTATCGCGCGTGATGGGGAAGAAGTATTAATTGCTAATTTTTCAAATGATAGCACTTCATGGGCCGTTACAACGTATGATCCAGCTTTAGTTCTCGTCGCTACAGAATATGTTCGGCACGACATTATGGTGGAGGAGATTACGAAGGAGTTTGGAGCTGATAAATTAGATACATTATGGCGTGAAAACATAGATTTAGTTCATGTCGTAACAGGAAAACGTACTATGGAAGAAATGGAGGGAGATAATGGTGAATAAAGCTCAAGCACATATGACACTGCAGAGCGATGATTCATTTCAGCAAGGTGTAAAGGATTGTTTACCAACTGTATTTGGATATTTGAGCATCGGTATAGCGGCTGGTGTTATTGCGAAAACAGCAGGTTTCTCGATCATAGAAATTGCTTTTATGTCCACATTAATTTACGCAGGTTCTGCTCAGTTTATATTAGCAGGTATGTATGCAGCGGGTGCCACAGCCTCGGCAATTATTTTTACTGTGTTCTTTGTTAATTTACGTCACTTATTAATGAGTGCTGCACTCGCACCTTACTTTACCAAGATACCTCTTTTTAAAAATTTAATAATTGGTTCGCAAATTACAGATGAAACTTTCGGCGTTGCAGTGCAACAAGCAGCACAAAAAGGCCATTTAGGCGAGAAATGGATGATGGGACTTAATGTAACAGCATATTTAAATTGGATTTTAGCTACAGTTCTCGGAGGGCTTTTTGGAGAGTGGATACCAGATCCTCATACGTACGGAATGGATTATGCGTTACCAGCGATGTTTATCGGATTATTTGTACTTCAGCTAATAAGTAGTAAACCGAAACTAGCCATTCATCTAAGTGTTGCAATTGTAGCGATTATTATCGCATACGTTTCACACTTATTTATGCCAGATAGTATAGCAGTTATTATCGCAACACTTTTAGCTGCGACAATCGGGGTGGTGATTGAAAAATGGAAGTAAGATTGGACGTATTATTCCTTTTACTAGCAGCCGGAGCTGTCACACTCGTACCACGTATTTTACCTCTTCTCGTATTTAGTAAACTACAAATTCCAGACTGGGGTTTAAAATGGTTAAATTACATACCAATTGCGATATTAGCAGCACTTTTAGCACAAGTATTATTTATGCATGAGACAGTGCAGTGGGATTATATCATTGCGGCAATCCCAACATTCTTCGTAGCGATATATACTCGTAGTTTATTAGGAACAGTATTAACAGGAGTCATTGTAATTATTTTGTTACGTTTATTTTTCTAAAAAGGATTCAGCTCATATAATAGCGAAAGGTGTAATAACATGAAATATATAGGGGTGGTGTTATGATACTTTTAACGATAGGCGCTATTTTATTAACGGTATTCATTTTCTTTATTATCGGTTTTATTACGTTTATGATGGTGGTCGATAAGGCGACACCACAAATTTACTACACACCTTGTGAATCAGGAACAGTGAAATCTAAAGGTAAACATAGAAGGAAGAAAAGTTGATGTTGGGCTTTTCTTCCTTCTATGTTTACATTTCTGAAAGAACTAACAACAATAATCCAAATAGAAAACTAATAAAGTGAAACTTTAATCAGTGGGGGTATCCCCCACTGATTATTAGCTGAACCAATCGGGCGTTTACGGGCAGTTAATCTCTCACCTAACTTCTTTGCTTCAGCCGAATTTTGAGGTGGGAGTTTTACTGCCCGTTAATGCGGGATAAAAGAAAGAAAACCGATAGATATGGAAAAAACACGATTGTTTTTCCATTCGCGTGTGAAAACGATTAAACCTAAAACGCAAAGGAAAAACCAAATGGGTAGGAATATAAATCGACTAACTTTCTCAGGTAGTAATGAATAAAAATTTGTTAAATATAATATCCAATTCGTAAAAAATAGAGCACATACGATGAATGATTGTAAGTATGGTCGGTTTAGAAAAGTTCCTTTTTTAACCGTCATAAAAATGAGAGCTAATGCTGAAATGAAAGGAATTATTATGAATATGAGTAATAGTAATGTTAGTGGCATATGAAACTCCTTTACAACATAGTTTTCATAAGAAACGAATCTATTATTTTGTATACTTGCGTTGTAGATTGTTCGTTATATGTTACTGCGGATGGATTTGAAAATCCATGTTCGCCATGTAGTTGTTTTATTTCTAATAGAGGATTCCTTTGTTGCTGCAATGCTTTCATTAAAGAGGATACTGAAAAACTAGCTTCTTGTTCAGGGAAAATAAGTAATGTAGCACATGTAGGTTTAATGTGAACATAGTCACGTATACGGGAACCGTAACATCCAATGATAAAATCTATTGTTGGATTGTTACTACAGAGCCAAGCGATGGTAGCCCCAACACTAAAGCCGATAAGTCCTATATGCGTGTAATCATTTGAAAGGGTAGAAATTACCTCATTAATTTGTTCTTTCCCATAATCAAATCCAATATGATTCATAAAATATTGATATGCTTTTTCTTCATCACTATAATGAAATGAATTTTGTAGTTGTAAAAGGTTAGGACAGAATACATCTATATGAGATGTATTGAAGTGGTCAATAACACGATGCATATGATCGTTCACACCGTATATTTCATGAATAGCAACGAGAGCCAATTTTTTCTTCATAAGTTACAAGGTATCTCTATGAAACTTATATTCTTTCTCAACAAGGCAGATACGCAGGTGGAAGTTTTCATACCATTGCTCACGGCCTCTTTTTTTCGCTTCTTTATGTAAGGCGTTCTGTTTCCAATTTTCAATTGCCGCAAGTGATTCCCAATAAGAAATTGTGATTCCGAGTCCCGAATGATCTCGTGTACTTTCTACACCTAGAAATCCAGGTTGCTGTTTCGCAAGTTCCTCCATTTTTTCGGAAACGGTACTATAGTCTGTTGTATCATTTGATAGATTAGAAGTGAATATAACCGCATAATAAGGGCTAGTTTTTTGTGGATTAGTTCCCATTATCTTTCCTCCTTAACATATATGGTACGAATGTTCAGTTCATAGTTTGTATTGTAGCACGTAATAACAAGAAAAGAAGCAGGAAGCTTCTTTTCTTGTTCAGGTGCTGAAAAACAGGGGTGAGAAGGAATATACAAATTAAGTGATACAAAGTAAGAAAAATGCCACTTCAAAAAAAGAAGTGGCATTTTTTATATTTCCTCTAAGCTATTAACTGGAACTGTTAATTCGCGTTTTGGATTTGTTACTTCATATATGCGGGCGGTTTCGTTGCTTTCGTCAACGTGTTGAATCATAACAGGCATGCCTTGAAAACTGACATTGGCTTCTTCAGATGACTCGGAAAGCTCTTTTGCGCGTTGTATATTCATTTATATTCCTCCCATCATTATTATCTTTGCAAAAAAGGGGGAATAATATACCATTTCGAGACATTTTTAAAGTTTTTGTATTATTTGTAATGTTTCTTTAATAAATGAAGAGAAGATGGAATCAGGATAGTCATCTATCGCTTGAACTGCTTCTTTTGCTTCTTTCAGAGCAGATTTTTTATCTTGAAGTTCTATATAGCAAAGAGCACGATAAGATCCAGCTGTTAATAACCACGATTGATCAAGTGGATGACTCATATAATCCGGTATGATAGCACGCTCTAATACTTCTAAAGCTTCCTCGTAACGTTTTAAACCATACAAATATTTTCCTTTTTCAAGATAATACAATCCATCGTCTTGAAAAATTGGTTCATCTTTTAGTTTTTCTCGAAATTGTTCTAAATGTTCTAATGCGATTGTATATTCATTCGTAATTGTATTGTAGTAATAAGCTTTTAATATATCTATATTTGCAGCGGATAAAGTATCTTCTGTAAAAATGGCAAATTGCTCAGATTTTTTTATGTAATATAAATATCTTTCTTTATCCGCCGTAATGATTTTTTGATAAGATAAAATACGATAAAAATCATCTGTTTTATAATACACTTGATGTTTTTTGGAAAAGGCAAGTGCATCTAAGATGACTCTTTCACATTTTTCATAATTGCCATATGCGAGTAAAATAATTGCTTCTTTTAAGTATAACTGTATATGTGTAATAAGATCCATTTCTAAATTCTTCGTTTTATATTCATCACGAATAATGGTAATCATCTGTAAACATTCTTTATATTTTTTACGCTTGAAGAGCATATAGTAAAACAGTAGTTTCGTTTCAGTGCTTTCTCGATATAAAGTATATTTTTCAAATATAGAAATAGCGGTTTCGACGTAATATTCAATATTATAATCGTTCATAATAGCTGCTCCAGTTATGAACTGTTTATATATACGAGCCGTATTTAAAGTAGAAGGTAGCTCTTTTTGAACGATAGGTAGTAAAGTATCATATACTTTATCGCATTTATTTGTCTTTATTAGTTCCTCCATTTTTTGAATGAGTTCTACAATTTCTCCATCATCTTCTTCTAGTAAAAAACTCATTTCACATCCAAGTTTATTAGCGATGTATTGTAATGTTTTCATGGAAGGTGTAGCTTTTCCATTTTCAATTTGACTTAGCATACTTTTTGTCAGTTCTGAACCTGCTAGCTCAGTTTGAGTAAACTTTTTTTCTTTTCGTAACGTTTTAATTTTTTCGCCTAGAGTAGCCATCATGTGCTCCTTTATAATTAAAAAAGTTAAATACAATTAAACTTTTTGTTGTAAAAATTGGAAAGTTGATTATATAATAAGTTTAACACAATTTAACTTTCAAGGGGAGAGTGTCATAATGGGGAATGTAAGTATAGATCAAAATGATTGGAAAATAAAGATTGCAACGAGAAATATTATTTTAATGATGATTGGAAAGATGACGTCTTTACTAGGAGCAGGTATTTATACGTTTGCAATGGGGTTATACGTATTAAAGACAACTGGTTCAGGGATGGGATTTGCAACTACACTTATTTGCGGGTCAATACCAAGAATGATATGTGGACCGATTGCAGGTGCTGTAGCTGACCGTGTCAATCGAAAATGGCTTGTCATTGGTACAGATTTATTAAGTAGTTTAACGATGCTTATTATGTTTATTCTTGCGACTACCTTTGGACCATCACTTCTGTTTATTTATGTATCAGCGGCATTATTATCAATTTGTGCAAGTTTTTATTCTGTTTCATTAACTTCGTCTATTCCTAATTTAGTAGATGAGGAGCGTATTCAAAAAGCGAGTGCTTTGAACCAGACGGCAGCATCTTTATCGAATATTTTAGCACCGATTATTGGTGGAGTTGTATTTGGTTTCTTTTCAATTAAATCTTTTTTCCTGCTAAATAGCATTACATTCTTTTTAGCAGTAATCGTACAATTATTTATCGTATTTGATTTATATAAAAAAGAAATGGCTGAAAGTAAAGAGCATTTCTTGACGAGTATAAAAGAAGGTTTTTCATATGTAAAACGACAGCATGAAATATATGGTTTAATGAAAATTGCAGTAGGGGTAAACTTTTTTGCGAGTGCACTTTTCGTTTCACTTCCGTATATTATTGTTCAAAATTTACATTTATCCTCGAAGCAACTCGGTGTTGTAGAGGGAATGTTAGCGGTCGGGATGCTAATTGGTGCGATTGCTTTATCAGTGCGTAAAGAAGTGAATAATCCGTTTCGTTCTATTTATATTGGGCTGTTTTTATTTGCGGGTTTGAGTTTATGTACAGTCTTCCCGTTGTTAGTTACCATTCCGAAAGTAGCAAGTTTTATTTACTATATGGTTTTTATGATGTTAACTGGTATGTCAATGATGATCGTAAATATCCCGATGCAAGTACATATGCAAAAGACGACAGATCCAAGCTATTTAGGACGTGTATTCGGTCTACTTGAAACAATTTCTACTGCAATCGCACCGCTTGGAATGATTGTATATGGATTATTATTAGATATGTTACCGACTAGCATTGTTATGATGACATTAGGTGGAGGATTATTGTTAGTTGTATTAGTTGGAGTAAAGCAGCATATGGCGAAAAAACAAGTGGATGTATCGGTTTAAAAGAAAATTTTAACAATATAAAAATGACCATATTAGTATTTTAGTTTTTGAAACTCCTTTTCATGTATGTTACAGTAAAGTGAGCAGGCAAAGAAAAGGAGAAAACATCATGAGAAAATTAAGTTTTGTAATGCTTTTTCTGTTAGTCGTAATGACTGGATGTAGTAATTATGACACGTATATTGAAACAGGTATGCAATCATTGAAAAATGAAAAATATAGTGATGCGATTATGTGGTTTGAAAAAGCGGAAAAAGAGAAATCAGGAAATGAAGCGAAGGCATATAAAGAAGTCGCTCAATTACTAGATCGCGGTGCGACAGCATTAAAAGACGGTAAGTATTTAGAAACGAAAGATATTGCAAATGAAGTGTTACAAAAGAAAAAAGATGATGCACTTGAAAAAGCTGTGACATCAAATGCAGAGAATATGCTTCAAAAAGCAAAAGATGTGGAAGAGAAAGTAAATGAAAGAGTAGCGAAACGAAAAAAGGTAAATGAAGAAGGAATCGATAAATTAATTAAAGCTGTTGATAGTATAGATGATGTAAAAGAAAAAGAGAAAAAAGTTTCAGAAGCATTAGATAAGGCTGAAGAGGCACAAGCGAAAATTGAGGATAAGAAAAACAAATAGAGTTATAGTTTAAAAGGCTGTCGTGTATAACGACAGCCTTTTAATTTTTTTCTGCAAAAGAAGTAATGCTATGTAGTAAAAAAGAAATTATTTTAGAATTCCATCTGTCCTCATGATGAATGGTATAAATATTACGCTGAAATTCAAAATCAGGGATCGGTATATAGCATAGCTCATTTCGTTGTACTTCTTGCTCAATAGCAAGTTTTGAAATAAAGGCAACCCCATTACCATATTTTAAAATTTGTTTCATCGTTTCTAATGAATCTAGTTCAATTTCTGATTGGAATGTAATGTTATGTTCTAACGTCCATTGTGTAAGTAAATCTCTCGTTGTAGATGGATTACGATGCAATAATATACGTTCTTTTTCGATATCTTGTAATGATACATTTGTTCTTTTAGAAAGATGATGTTCTTTGGAAAAGGCAAGAACAAGTGTATCAGGCATTACATTCATTTGTTTTAGAAGTGGTTCGTCAAACGGTGCCGCAGAAATTACCCCGAGATCAATTTCATGATTTTGTAGCATCGTTCGAATTTCAGGAGCTGTTTTTACTATGAGTGTTATTTTTATATTTGGAAATTCGCATTGAAATTGGTGAACAACTTCTGGTAAAAGATAAGTCGCTGGTACATAACTAGCACCAATTGTTATAGCGCCTTTATTAAAATCTTTAAACTCTTGTGTGACCCGCCTAGCTTCTTTCATAAGTGCATCTATTTTACAAGCATAATGATGCAACGCCTCACCAGCTTCTGTTAAGAAATACCTTCCAGAACGTAATTCAAATAAAGGTACACCAAGTTCCACTTCTAAGCTTTTTATATGAAACGTAATAGTAGGTTGTTTAACACCAAGTTTTTCTGCAACGATAGTAAGCTTTTTGTATTTCTTAATAAGCACTACAATTTCTAATTTTAAGAGATTCATGATAAGTTGGCCCCTTTTTCTTCTAACTATAGAAAAAATCTATAGAAATAAATAGTTTATTAGAGATTTTTTAATTTAATCTTTACAGTACATTAACATTCAGTATAAAACTTCCAGATAGAATGAAAGCAGGTTAAGAATGAGGGGAGAGAGGTGAAACGATGGATATTAAAATTCATGGATTAGAAAAGGCATTTGGGAAAACACAGGCGTTAAAGCCGTTACAGATTGTAATGAAAAAAGGGGAATTCACCACACTTTTAGGACCTTCAGGATGCGGGAAAACGACTTTACTTAGAATGATTGCAGGGCTTGAGGAACCGGATAAAGGTGAAATATATTTTGGAGATAAGTGCATGTATTCTTCTGCTAAAAAGATAAAAACATCTCCTCATGAGCGGAATATCGGCATGGTATTTCAAGATTTTGCTTTATGGCCGCATATGACTGTATTTGAAAATGTTGCATTTGGTTTAAGGGCTACAAAGCAAACGAATCACTTAAGAGAAAAGGTAGAAGATGCGATAAAGCGAGTTCGTTTGCAAGGTATGGAGAAAAGATATCCGCATGAACTCTCAGGTGGACAGCAGCAACGTGTCGCATTTGCTAGAGCAATTGTAACGAAACCTCATTTTATTTTGTTCGATGAACCGTTAAGTGCACTCGATGCAATTTTGCGAGAAGAAATGCGATTAGAACTTATGGACATCGTTCATTCAATTGGTTTAACGGCATTGTATGTAACACATGATCAAACAGAAGCTATGTCAATGTCAGACCAAATTATTGTCATGAAGCAGGGTGAAGTATTACAAAAAGGAACACCAGAAGACATTTATGTGAAACCGTCTCATGAATTTGTTGCAAAATTTGTTGGTAAGGCAAATTGGCTTGTAGAGGGGAAAAAAATGATTCGTCCAGAGCATGTGAGCTGGACAAAAAATGACTTATGCGAAATGTATACAGGTGAAGTTCAGCACGTTACATATGTAGGAGAACGTTATGAAGTGAAAGTAAACATGGGGACACTCGGTGTATGGACAGCTTATTACAATAGTAAGCTAAGCGTTGGTAAACCGGTATCGTTATATGTACCAAAAAAATGTATTCATCATATAGGGGGAGAATCGTATGAAGAAATTCAGTTCGCTTAAGTCTTTATTTGTATGTACTTTACTATTTTCTGCTGTAGTAACAGGTTGTAGCTCAAAGACAGGCAGTGTAGATGCAAAAAATAAAAACGCTAATGAAAAGAAAATTGTTGTATATAGTGCAGGACCAAAAGGATTAGCAGAAAAAATTCAAAAGGACTTTGAAAAGAAAACAGGGATAAAAGTAGAAATGTTTCAAGGAACAACAGGTAAGATTTTAGCAAGAATGGAGGCTGAAAAGAAAAATCCAGTCGTTGACGTTGTCGTACTTGCTTCTTTACCAGCGATGGAAGGATTAAAAAAAGATGGGCAAACGTTAGCTTATAAAGAAGCAAAACAAGCTGATAAGCTTCGTTCTGAATGGTCGGATGATAAAGGACATTATTTTGGATATAGTGCTTCAGCATTAGGAATTGTGTATAACACAAAAAATGTGAAGACAGCACCTGAAGATTGGAGCGATATAACGAAAGGAGAATGGAAAGGGAAAGTGAATCTTCCAGATCCAGCACTTTCAGGTTCAGCTTTAGACTTTGTAACAGGATATGTGAAAAAGAATGGACAAGATGGATGGAATTTATTTGAACAGCTTAAGAAAAATGAAGTTACAGTAGCTGGGGCAAACCAAGAAGCGTTAGACCCAGTTGTAACAGGTGCGAAAGATATGGTAATTGCGGGTGTTGACTATATGACGTACAGTGCAAAAGCAAAGGGTGAACCGGTTGATATCGTATATCCAAAAAGCGGAACAGTCATTAGTCCACGTGTAGCAGGCATTATGAAGGATAGTAAAAATGTAGAAGGTGCAAAAGAGTTTATTGATTATTTATTATCAGATGATGTGCAAAAACAAGTTTCTAAAGCGTATTTGTTGCCAGGTAGAAAAGATATAAAAGCTGAAAATAGACCGAATGTAGAAGAGATTCCAGTATTAAATATTGATTGGAAAACAGTTGAGAAAGAACAAGATGAAATAGCAAAACAATTTAAGAAAGTATTTCAATAAGATGGTGATTACATGGTAAATCGATTCGTATCAGTAAGACAAGTTGGAATGACAGTAGCGTTGTTACTTGTGGCGATGTTAATCGTCATTCCGCTTTTTCTCATTTTATTTTCTAGTGTATATGAAAATAGCAGTTGGAATTTTTTAAAGCCTTTTGAAGTCATGCAGAGTGGTGGATTAGCTGGGATTTTTCTAAATTCGATGCTTCTAGGTGTACTCGTTGTAATAGGAGCTACAATATTTGCGTTTCCATTGGCGTTCATTATGAGTAAAACAGATGTAGGAAAGTATAGTAAGTTAGATATTGTTTTTATGATACCATTTATGACCCCACCCTATATCGGATCGATGGGATGGATTTTGTTCATGCAACCTAACGGTTATTTTGAACAATTTTTTCCGGCTTTAAAGCCGATTTCATCATCGTTTTTTAGTTTAGGCGGTATGGTTTTAATTATGAGTCTGCACTTATTCCCATTCCTTTACTTCATGTTGAAAAACACGTTACTTCAGATTGGGAGTAGTAAAGAAGAAGCTGCAGCAGTTCATGGTGGAAGTTTTTTCTATCGTTTAAGAAAAATAATACTACCGTTATTGTTATCAAGTTATGTAATGGGTGCTTTACTCATTTTCGTAAAGACGATTGCTGAATTTGGAACACCAGCTACATTCGGACGTAGAATAGGATTCCATGTGTTAACATCTGAGATTCATAAATTTATCTCTAGTTGGCCGATTGATTTTGGCAGTGCCACAGCATTATCTTCTTTATTACTTAGTGCGTGTATGCTCATTTGGTATATGCAAAATGTATTGAATCGAAAGTATACATATGCAATGGTTAGTGGAAAAGGTGTGAAATCTAAAAGGTATACTTTGTCTATATTTGCGCGCGTTATAGCATGGGTTTATGTAATTGGCTTACTAATAGTAGCAATTGGAATCCCATACTTTTCTATACTTATTGCTTCTTTGTCGAAGTTAAGAGGCGGTGGCTTACATTTTAATAACTTTACAACAAGCCATTATGAAGCATTATTTACAATTGGTTCTCCGGGATTAGAAGCTTTATGGAACAGTTTTCTTTTTTCACTCGTAACGGCGATTGTTGCTGTAATTATTGGCGTATTTTTGGCGCTTATGATTCGAAAGGGGAAAAAGTCCTCTGAAAAATGGCTTGATATGTGCGGCATGTTACCGAATATGGTACCAGGAATAGTGATGGTTGTAGGGCTTATTTTATTTTGGAATTCACCCTATATGCCTATGTCAATTTACAATACACCAGTCATGGTTATCGTAACGTATGTTGTTCTCTTTTTACCTTATACGGTGCAGTATGTAAAAGCATCGCTCGGACAAATTGATGATTCTCTTGTACAGGCAGGAAGTATTTTTTCTGGGAATTATATTTATATTTTCAGAAAAATAATATTGCCGCTTATTATTCCAGGAATTCTTGCTGGATGGGCGATGACATTTACGATTTCGATAAGAGAGTTAGTAGCATCGCTTCTCATACTACCTCCATCAGTAGAAACGTCAGCCACGTTTATTTTTGCTCAATTTGAACAAGGAGAAGTATCTATAGGAATGGCAATGGCTGTTGTTTCTGTTGGGCTTACAACAATGTGCTTATTACTTCTGCAACATATGGAGCAAAAACGAAAAGGGGTAGTATGATGAGGATGGAAGTATGGGGAGGAGCGGGAGAATACGGTCGTTCCTGCTATTTTGTAAAAAATAAAGAGACAAAAATAGTATTTGATTGTGGTATTAATCGATCATATGAGGATAGTTATCCTAAAATAGAAAGAGAAGTTGTTCCATTTTTGGATGCAGTATTTTTATCACATATTCATGAAGACCATACGATGGGTTTACCTTTATTGACGAAGTATGGATATAAGAAAAAAATTTGGACGACTCGTTATACGAAGGAGCAACTTCCAGCTTATTTTGAAAAATGGGGAAACTACAATCTTTCAAAAGGGTGGAATTTACCTTATAACGATCAAAATATTAAAGATCTAAATTATGTATGTATTGATGAGATTAGTAATCCAAATGAATGGATACAGATTACACCAACGTTGCGGTTTCAATGGGGGTATAGTGGGCATGTATTAGGAGCTGTTTGGTTTTTAGTGGATATGTGTAATACATACGTATTTTATTCTGGTGATTATTCAGCAGAATCTAATATACTACGAGCTAATTTACCTGAAGATTTGCGAAGCGATATAAAAATTGCAATTGTAGATGCCGCTTATCACACTGATGATGTTTCACAAAAGGAACGAGTAGACGAATTATGTGCAGAAATTGAACGAGTTGCTCAAAATAAAGGAACGGCATTACTACCACTGCCCTCACTTGGTAGGGCGCAAGATATAGTATTGTATTTATATGAACGATATAAAGAGTTTCCGCTTATAGTAGATAAAGAAATTTTTGCTGGATTTGAAGAGATGTTCGTATATAAAGATTGGTTAAAAAATAATGAAAAACTTGAACGGGTTGTGGAGGGTTTAAAAAGAAACATAATAGTTATGGATAAGGACATTTGTATGCAAAATAGTTACGGAATAGTTGTAATGAGTGATGCGAATATGCAAACGAAACGAGCACAGTTGTATTATGAACAACTTCGGCATAAAGAACGAAATTCCATTATCTTTACTGGACATATTGCTAAAGGAAGTTTTGCAGAAAAAGTTTTGAAGGAACGTGTAGGTAAAGAATGTAGGGTGAAGCGAGTTCCATATAAAGTTCATCAAAGTATAAGTGACGTTAAGGAAATGTTAAATACACTATTACCAGAACATACGGTGTTAGTACATGCTTTGAAAGAGGATACGGATCGATTGCAGGAAAAGCTTAGCATAGCAGGATATGAAAATGTGTATTCACTTGCAATGGAATGTGTAGAAGTCATATAAAATGTAAAGGAGATTGGTATATGAAAAAAGTATTTGTATTCGTAAGTATTTTCTTTTGTTGTTTCCTTTATAACGTTAAGGAAGGGTTTGCTGCTAGTCCAATGAAACCTAGCTTTGAAGTGAAGTTATTATTAAAGCCAGAACAAGTATTAGGTTATAACAAAGAGGTGAATCAAGAGGTACTAGAACATTTTCAGGCGGGTACAAATTATGAAAGAATACAGGTGCAATTTTTAGATACGGCAAATAAAAATTTAAGTAATGAAGGTTGGTTTGCGAGAATTCGAAAGAAAGAATTTAGTAAAGATTTTGAGCTAACATATAAAAAAAGATATCCTATTCAAAATGGTGTAATTCAAGAAGCACTAGAAGTGGCTAAAAAGGATGGATTTGATAGTAAAACTGATAATTATGAGGCGGAAATAGATTGGGGATTTGAGAAGAAAACGTTAAGTATTTCAAATAAGAAAAGTTACAGTGCTAAAGGATATGGAGTACTTGATTTACCAAACGAACGAGTTGCTCAAAACATGTTAATAGAAAAGTTGCCAGGGAAAATGAACAAATGGTTGTATACGAATTGGGGAGAAGAAATGCTCAAGAATTCTCGTATTTATGGTCCTGTATTAATGAAAAGGTATACAGGTGAATTTGAAAATATTAAAACGAATATTGAAGTTTGGCCACTAAGTAATACCGGGAAGATAGAAGATGACTTCGTAATAGAAGTGTCGTTTAAAACAAATGAGGAAAGTATCGCGACAAAACAAAGAGAATTATTAATGGCGAGTATAGAGAAAAAAGGATGGTTGTTACCGAAAGATAGTTTGAAGACAGAGCTTATTTTTCAGTAAATAGGAAAGAAGGAATCCATGGCACATGGATTCCTTCTTCTAATATATGAGTATTAAGCTAAATCAGCTGACACGAACATATCATTATTTTGAAGGCTTTTAGAGCGTAAACTATAAGCAACTACCTTCTTTTTATGTTGTTTTACTACATCAACATGCTCTTCATGACTATAAATATAAAATGTAAAATCTTTTTTGCCACGTTTTGCATTGATAATTAAAGGAGTGCCTTCATTGTGTGGTGGTGCATAATAGCGATCTAAAAATAATCCTTCGTTAAAATCATGAATAATTTTGGATTTCTTTTCACCTTCTAAGTTATTTCCATTGATTGTAACAGTCACATTCTCTTCTTCAAGTTGTGGATGTGTTTCGTACTTGCTAATAATGGATTCAATAGCAGAGTTAGGAAGGCTAGAAACAATAATTTTAAATGCTCCAAATACAACTAACATTACAATAAACCAAGTCGTCATAGTATTTCATCCCCTTTATCCCACAGTAACGGTCCGTAAAATCCTGGTTGGTGCGGGCTAATAATCAGTGTGGGATAGATACCCCGTACTGACTAAAATTTCACTTTATCCTATTTAACAATATAACTCATGTGGCAATAGTACATATGGTGAATTTTTGTATAATTTGTGAAAAATATTCCATTTTTATGAACGAAATATTAGAAAAATCAATTTTGTTACAAAAAGTTGAAATCGAAGTATTTTAAAAGAAAAAGGTTTATAATAAAAATATAACTAATAACAACATTACTAATTATAAGGAAGTGTAACTATGAGTACTGTAACAATCGTATATGGTATTATTCTTTCTACAATTATTGTTTTATTTATTGTCGGGGTATCGCGTTATATTCATAAGTGGAAAGAAGGAGTTGCGAAATTAAATCACATTGAAGAAGAACTTAGTGATTTAATGTTACATCATGGTAAGTAAAAAGTTTATTTTTTAACTAAATAATGTGAAAAAAATCACAAAACATGCTCTCATCATGAAGGCATGTTTTTTTTGTTATGTGAATGATAGGCACATTCATACATTTTTTCCATACGATACAGTGTGAAAGTAGAAATGTTCGGAGTGGAAAAGAGGGATAAAATGAGTAGTTCAGGCTATGTTCCAGATAATAAAAATTTAAAGAAAAGCTCAGGAACTCCAAACCTTTTCTTTGATTCGAGAAAAAATGTCTTTTTTAAAAGAGATGAGAAAAACGTTGCATATGAAGTTACCTCAACGCAGTTACCTGCGTTGATAGGAGGGGCGTTTGTTGATTTATTTATGACGAAAGGGCATATGCGGGAACCACATTGGCATCCGAATGCGTGGGAATTAGATGTTGTTGTATCAGGAGAAGCAGTTACATCCATTTTAAATCCCGAAACGAATCAATTGCAAAATTATCATGTGAAAGCGGGGCAAACTGTCTTTATTCCAATGGGATGGTGGCATTGGATTACAGCGGTAACAGAAGAAGTACAATTACATTTGTTCTTCAATAACGATCAGTTTGAAACAGCAGAAGGATCAGACATACTTAGATTAACACCGCCAGAAGTATTTCAAGCTGCATACGGTGTAAGTGCAGAAAAATTAGGAAAGGACCTTTCGCCAATTAAGGAGTCAGTTGTAATTGGTCCTCCTAACTCAAATCGACTAAATAGCGTTAAAGAAAGTGACGACTCAAATATAGTTGTTACGTTAAATGGACAAATAACATCATGTGAAATAGAGTAACTCTTTCTTTTTTTAGGAAGAGTTACTCTATTTTGTATAATTTTGTATTTTTATTCGTTATAATTATTATATAGAAGGGAATTTATAGAGGGGGCATATTGTGAACATATTAAAGATTATAGGAATTGTTGCAGGAGTGATTGTAGTAGCTGTTATAGCTTTCTTTGTTATTATGAAGTACTATTTGTCAAAAGAAGATCCTGATTACGTATTAAACTACATAAAAGAACATAAAGGTGATGAAACATGTTCATTACTTATTAGAAAAAACGGTGAAGTAGTAACATCTGTAAATGAAAATAAAAAATTACCATTAGCAAGTACGGCAAAAATCGTAATAGCAGTTGAATTTGCTAAGCAAGTGTCAGAAGGAAAAATAAGTCGAGATGAACAAATTTCATTGCAGGATTTAGAAAAATATTATGTTAAAAACACTGATGGTGGAGCGCATCCTGGTTGGTTAGAAGATGCTAAAGCGAGAGAATTAGTGAAAAGTGGGCAGATCGCTTTAGAAGAAGTTGCAAAAGGGTAACTAACTGTTACGATTTATTTAACCAATTATAACGAAAGTTAAGTAAATATATCAGTAAGCCCTGCTAGTCAAGTGATTGGCTAGTAGTGAGGGTTAACTGCGGGCAATCCCTAAAGCTGATTGAACTACAACGTGGCTAGAAATAGCGAGCGTGAATGTCGCGAAAGCAGAAAAAATCAATCAGATCGTGCAAGGTTAAATCCTAAACGCTAGAACAATGGGTCTTCCGCCTCGAATCATCTAAGTCAAAATGGATAAGATGAACGTTCAACGACTATCTCGTATAACTGACGAGAGTACATCACAAGCCTATGGTGGTGGAAAAATCCTCTATCTTTAAGTAGATAAACATATAGTCTGCGCTCATGTGAAAACATGAGAAGTTCATAAGAGAACTGGCTAAGGAATTGCGCCCTTAGTTGAACAAGATAAATTTTATTGAATCTATCAAACTTTATTGAAGTTATCGAACGTACGTGCTATGTTAGGTTCAATGAGGTGAGAATAATAATGAAATTTTCACGAGTTAGTCAAGTATCGGAATTAACAGGTTTGTATCCTAGTAGTCTTAGGAGAATGCTGGTGGAACACGCTACTATTCAGAAGAACCAATCTTTCATTAAAGGAGTTAAATTCTGATGATATTGGCGAAGAAAGTCAGGCTAATTCCAACGTCTGAACAAGAAAAAGTGCTTAGAAACCATGCTGGTGCTGCAAGATTTGCTTATAACTATTGTAAAAGAATGAGTGATAGATACTATAAGCTATTTGGAAAATCTGTTTCACAGTTAGCTTTACAGAAACGATTTACAAAGATCAAGAAGCGAAAGCGATATGAGTGGTTAAATGACATCAACGCACAAGTTCCCAAACAGGCTTCAAAAGATTTTGATACGGCGAGGAAACATTCGTTCAAAAAGTACAAAAATGGTTATCACACTTCTTATAAATCTAAAAAAGATTTAATCCAAGGATTTTATGCCAATTATGAAAGACTGATTATAGGAAAGAAAGTAGTTCATATTCAGTCTATTGGAGAAGTGAAAACAAGCCAACAACTACCAAGAAACAAAAAAACATCCAATCCAAGAGTTACCTTTGATGGTCGTCACTGGTGGATTAGTGTAGGATTCCAAGAAGACTTTGCATTACAAGAACTAACCAATGAGTCGATTGGTGTGGATGTTGGTTTAAAAGAGCTGTTTGTAGTTTCTAATGGTACGAAAGAACGAAATATAAACAAAGATGCTAAGGTTAAAAAGCTTTTGAAAAGGAAAAAGTCAGCACAAAGAGATATGTCTAGGAGATTTAAAAAAGGTGTAAAAATTCAATCTGCCGGATATGAAAAAGCTAAAGCTGAGCACCTGCGGTTATCTAGGAAAATTACGAATATCCGAAATAACCATATCCATCAAGCAACAGCTAAATTGGTAAAAACCAAACCAATGAGGATTGTTGTGGAAGACTTACCTATCTCAAACCTGTTAAAAAACAAAAAACTATCCAAAGCATTTTTATTTCAAAAATTAAACTTCTTCTTTCAATGTTTATCATACAAGTGTGAGAAGTATGGCATTGAGTATGTAAAAGCTGATAAATGGTTCGCTTCAAGCAAGATTTGCTCATGTTGCGGAGTTAAATACGACCATTCAGTTCAACCAGAAGGACAGTGGAGTTTAAAAATACGTGAGTGGTGTTGTGTTGGGTGCAATAGCCATCACGATAGGGATGTAAATGCTGCGATAAATTTATCAAGATGGGTAAAATAAATGCTTGATAATAGGAGGTAACGATACTGCCTCGTGTGGAGTGTTATACCCCTCGTCCCTTCGGGGTTGCGAGAACACGATGAAGCACTAACTTGTGTGAATTTGATTGAATTGTATAGATTTAGTTAAGTTTATCGTATCGGATGATTCATTATAGTTCTAATGCAAATACAACATATTTGTTAGATAAGCTTGGAATAGAAAGAGTAAATGAAAGTATAAAAGAGTTACAGCTTACTAGTCATGACGAGTTCACTCCGTATACGGCTTCACTATATATGAGAGGGTATGTAGAAAAAGAGTTTCATGAGCCAGAAAATCAATCGTTAGAAACGATACGAAACATGCCAAAGGATGAGTATAATAAACATGTGTTACAAATTCATGAATGGATGAAAGATGAAGAAGAATGGAAAAAACGGGATATCCCATTAAAAGTAGATATGGAATTTCAGCGAATTTGGTCAGATCGATTAGTGGGTGCAAACGCTAAAGATTATATGAGTATAATGGAAAAGATAAATAGTAGAAATTATTTTCCAAAATCAATGCAAGAAGAAATCGAGAATATTTTCAAAGGAACGGTTAATAATAGTAAGTTAGAATACGCTGGTCAAAAAGGTGGCTCTACCGCATTCGTATTGACAAAAAGTTTGTATACTACAGATAAGAAAGGGAATAAGGTAGAAGTTGTAATTATGTTTAACGGTATAGAAGATCAAGTTGCATACCAAAAGCTGAGAAATAATATAGATTATTTTATTCAAGATGCTATAACAGATGAGGAATTCAGAAGAAAGTTATAATGAAATAATTTTATTATGTAAACAAAAAGATGCTTTGTATAAAGCATCTTTTTGTTGGTTTTATAAGAAGTGTACTCAAAGGAATTAACCGATATCTAACCGAATTAATTGAATAGATGCGTTAATGGCAGGAGCACCAGTAACTGTAATAGGGATAACAGGTAAAGCGTTTGTAGTAGCACCAACATTTCGTATTGTTACAGGAGTTCCACCAGGAATGTTGATGACGGCAGATCCGGATAATAATAAATTTCCAGTTGCATCTGTAGATTGTGAATAAGAAGTAGTAGCTTGAGCAACGCCCCCTACAGTGATAGCATAGGTTGCTGTATCTGGTGATGTAACTAGCACTTTGAAAATAGCTAAATATGAACCCCCTACTGTAGGATCTACATTGGCGGATACTGTACCAGGTGTATAAAAAACACTTTTTAATGAGCCGTTAGAATCAAATTCAATATCAGCACCAGGTCCAATAGACTGAGCAGTTGTACTATAAATATGACCATATGCTTCGGTACTTGTATCAAATGTTCCGGTAGATCCAGTGTTCCCAGTAGACCCAGTGTTTCCCGTAGGTCCAGTGTCGCCAGCAGGTCCGGTGTCACCGGCAGTCCCAGTGTTCCCTATAGGTCCAGTGTCGCCAGTAGGTCCAGTGTTTCCTATAGGTCCAGTGTCACCGGTAGTCCCAGTGTTCCCTATAGGTCCAGTGTCGCCAGTAGGTCCAGTGTTTCCTATAGGTCCAGTGTCACCGGTAGTCCCAGTGTTTCCAGTAATCCCAGTGTTCCCAGTGTTCCCTGTAGGTCCAGTGTTCCCAGTAATCCCAGTGTTCCCGATAGCCCCAGTGTTGCCAGCAGGTCCGGTGTTTCCAGCAGCCCCAGTGTTGCCAGCAGGTCCGGTGTCACCGGCAGCCCCAGTGTTTCCAGTAGCCCCAGTGTTGCCAGCAGGTCCGGTGTTTCCAGTAGCCCCAGTGTTCCCGGTAATCCCAGTGCTCCCGGTAGGCCCAGTGTCGCCAGTAGGTCCAGTGTTCCCGGTAATCCCAGTGTTCCCGGTAATCCCAGTGCTCCCGGTAGGCCCAGTGTCGCCAGTAGGTCCAGTGTTCCCGGTAATCCCAGTGTTCCCGGTAATCCCAGTGCTCCCGGTAGGCCTAGTGTCGCCAGTAGGTCCAGTGTTCCCGGTAATCCCAGTGTTCCCGGTAATCCCAGTGCTCCCGGTAGGCCCAGTGTCGCCAGTAGGCCCAGTGTTTCCGGTAATCCCAGTGTTTCCGGTAATCCCAGTGTTCCCGGTAATCCCAGTGCTCCCGGTAGGCCCAGTGCTCCCGGTAGGCCCAGTGTTTCCAGTAGCACCAGTGTCGCCAGTAATACCACATCAGGTCCAGTAGATCCAGTGCTACCAGTAGGGCCAGTAGGAAAAGGGAATAAGGAAGGAGGTGGAAATGTAGGTCCAATGTGCTCGGGGTTAAATGAATTTGATAATGGAACTTTATTATTTTTTTTGTTGAAAGACACTGTATTCCCCCCCTAATGAAAAGCATAGTACATTATAAACAAAAAGTATGAAAATAATGAGTAATAAAGTTAAGAAGGTTTTACATATAAGTAGGTTGCGATTTGAATGTAAATGATTTTCATGGGAAAGGGTTGAATGTTATGACTACAATATATTTCGTTCGCCACGCTCACTCTACATATACAAAGGAAGAAAGGGAACGCCCCTTATCTGACAAGGGACACATTGATGCAGATAATGTAATACATTTATTAAAAGAGGAACATATTGATGTTGTGATCTCTAGTCCGTATAAAAGGGCGATTCAAACCGTGCAAGGAATTGCGAATACATATAATTTATCAATACAACTGGAAGAAGATTTACGGGAAAGGTTATTAAGTAAAGAGCCAGTAACAGATTTTAACGATGCTATTCAGAAGGTATGGGAAGACTGGACTTTTACATACGAAGGCGGAGAATCAAATGATGTAGCGCAGAGGCGTGCTGTATTATGTATGCAAAATATATTAGGAAAATATAAAGGGAAGAATATTGTAATAGGCATTCATGGGAATATTATGGTATTACTAATGAATTATTTTGATTCGAAATATGATTTTCAGTTTTGGAAAACACTTCATATGCCCGATGTGTACAAATTAACTTTTGATAATAATCGTTTCATTTCTGCTGAAAGAATAGAGAAAACAGGTCATCGGATAAACTTTTTGTAAAAGTTTATCAAAAAAAGAGGAAAGAGAGAAAGTATTGTAGAAGTATGACTTTGTAACATAAAAAATATTTGTTAAAGGAGGCTGTTTACATGTTTGAGAAAGAGAAAGAAGGGCTTATTGAAGTTCACAACGTATATGAAATCGCACCAGCAGATGGAGCAATTATAGGTATGGCAACGGAAGAAGAAATGGAGATTGCTGCTGAACTAGAGTTACAGTACTATGCCCATTCTCGTTTATTAGAAGCAAATATTCAGTTAGACGGTTCCTCCTATAAAGAGTTACTTCAGGAGTTCCAGGAGTACGAAAGAAAATCAATGAACTTTTGGAGAGCAATACATAAACGTTTAGCTGTGCCGTGGGCATGGGTACTACGTATTGATGTTGCGAACGGTCCTATATATGTAAGCAATGGGAGTTCGTATTATGAAGAAGTCGATGATGAAGAAGACTATGAATAGATAAGTAAGGAAGCAGCTTTAGTTGCTTCCTTTTTTTATTTACAATAAGTGAATGGCTTCAATGATAGCATCTGGACGATCGTTTTCTATCCCGTGACTAGCATGTTCAGCCAAAATGTATTGGCTGTTTATTGAGAGATTTAATTGTTCACGAATAAGTTCTTGCCACATATCTTCAAGTTGTGTAGCTTCTTCTTTTGGCATACCGCCCTCAATTAATTGAGCAATAGAATATTGAGGATCTCTACCGATAACAATTAATGGTATTTCTAATGTTTTATGTTGTTTTTTTATTGAGCGAGCACAATTTTTCCACTCGGACAGTTCAGAAGCTGTCGCTTTATATAATGAAGGAGAGGTCGAAAATTTGATATGCTGTTTTGTTGTATTGAGGAGCATAGATTTTAGTTCATTATAAAGTGCGTCTGCATCCATGTTGGAGTAAGTATGATATTTTTGTAGCCACATATCATCAGAATCAGTTTGATCAGAAACTGGTAAATGAAGCTCATCTAATCGGTGTAAGTTCATGGAAGTAGAATCAACTAAAAGAAGTGCTTGCAGCCTATCTTCATGTAACATTGCAAAATGTTGTGCACATAACCCTCCATAGGAATGGCCGATTAGAATGATTGGCTCGTGAATATGGAGTTTGTTTAGTAACATATGTAGTTCCTTTGTAACTTGCCTTGCTGTACGTGGAGTATTTCCTAGCTCACTTTTTCCGTAACCTGGGCGATGGTATGAAACAACTGTAAAGTGTTGTGAAAGCTCTTCTATAATAGGGAGCCAATCATAAAATGAGCAACTCATTCCTGTTTGAATGACTACAGTTTGTTTACTGTTACCTCTTATATATACTTCTACAGTTTGTCCAAATATCTCTACTGATCTATTAATAGTAATTCCTCCTAAGCTTGAAATATTTTTTGGCAAGTAAAGACGATACACCAGGCACATATGCCTAAGAGTATAGATGTACTAAGTGAAAAGGAGTTTTTTAAACCGATATAAACAATAAATAATAGTAGTGCAGATGCAGGAAATCCATATAATACGCCTAAAGCGAATTGACTTAATTCTTGTTTACTCCCACCTTCGAAAGAAATCCAAAATAAACTAAGTAAACTAATAAGAGGAAGGGCTGCGATAAAGCCACCAAGCGTACTAAAATATTTGGCAAATTCGGTTACACCCCCAATAATGAGGGCGGAGACGATGACCTTAACGAGGAAATGCATATTTTGCCTCCTTCGCTAATAACGAAAAGGCTTTTTCAATTAATTGTTGTTCTTCTTTTGATAACTGTGATTCTAATATTTTTATCTTTTCTTTATCTAGTAAAGTATGCTTTTCTAATACTTCAATGCCTTCTTTCGTTAAAGTAAGGTTTACAACCCTTTCATCGTGTTTGTTTCTTTCTTTTATAATAAATCCTTTTTGAATAAGGCGCTTTACGTGTTCAGATGCTGTGTTATGAGAGAGACTAAGCTCAGTAGCAACTTTTCCAATTGTTATATCTTTCTCACGAGAAATGATTTGTAAAATACGAATTGCTTGATGAGAAAGATTGTCTTCATATTCATAGCGTAAGTGATAATAAATACTTTCCCAATGTTGATTAATGTCTTTCATAATGATAAATCCTCCTATTTTTATATCGTATAGTAAGATATATTCGTTGATTAAGAAGTAAAATCCTTTTATTTTCATTAAAAATGCTGAAAAAGTTTATTTTTATTGAAATATAAGGTAATCTATGTGTAAAGGTATACATTTAGCAAGAGAGAGGATGATAGCTGTGAATACATTTAAATGGATTAGTCATGAAAAGATGTATGTAGATCAAATACATGTTGAAAAATGTGGTCCTCTTTCAGTCGGCGTATATGGAGGAAATCAAGAGAGTGATGCATATGAAAGAGGAGATGCAGTGCTAGCTTGGTGGGATCCGAAATTAGAATTTGAATTTGTTATGATTTTTGATACACATCATAAAACGAAAAATATACATTATATAATAGAAGAGATTTCAGAAAGAGAAGAAAAACTAAAAGAGTTATTTTCATACCCAATCCATTTAGCTTTTCATCATACACATATGTATTTATTAGCGTTATTTACAGATGAGCTATTTATCGAGAAATGTGACCAAGATGATGAGGAACTTGCATGTTTAATTTGTTTACGAAAAGGCGAGTTCTTATATTGGCTATCAGTTGGTGATTGCTTCGCGTATTTATTCCATTCAGAGCAAACGAAAAATGGAAAAGGTAGGCTAAATAAGCGTAAGAACTATGAGTATATCGGAAGAAAAAATGTTTTTGCAGCGAATACACCTTGTTTTACATCAGGGGTAAGGGGATTAGAAAAAGGTCAGAATCACATTGTAATGGCAACGGATGGTATTTTAGAGTGTGATAAACTAAAGTTTGATGATGATCAATCTTTAGTAGAAATATTACACGACGGATCTTGTTTACAGATTGAGCCTGTATTAACAAATGTACTTCAGTGGAAAGGTAGAGATTGTGCCACTATTATTGGATGGTCCATCGATACTGAAAATAGACAATGTGCCAATTAATAAATGAAAGAGAGTTCAAGGGTTTTTGTCCTTGAACTCCTTTTTGTTAAGCAATATGAATATGATACGTTTTCAACCATTCATTTACTTGTAGCATATACTCCATAGCACTTCTTGCTTCAAAATTGGTAATCTCTTTGTTACTTTGATCAGCAATTGCAAGTAATATGGAATGGTTAATGAGTGAGAAAACAGGATTGTTTTTATTGCTGCACATATCAAGCGTTAAATTGCGGATTGTTTGTAAATAGTGTGGATCCTGTGAAGTAGGGTAAGCGCTTTTTCTTCTATTTCGTACGTCATCAGGTAAAGCTGGTTTCAGTGCCCTACGTAAAATTCCTTTTTCAATATTATCAATACTTTTTATGTTGAAAGGAACGTTCCATAAATATTCAACTAATCTATAATCGCAAAACGGTACACGAACTTCAAATCCTACAGCCATACTCATACGGTCTTTACGGTCGAGTAAGAACGGAAGGAATCGTGTTAAAAATAAATAAAACATTTGACGTTGTTTCGCGGATTTTTTACTTTCACCTTCAAGAGTAGGTACTTCAAGAGCAGCCTCATGGAATCGTTTATTAATATACTGCTCAGGATTACATTGAGTTGTTACGTCGTTTAATAATAAAGAAGATGTGTTTTTCCAGTTTGTTAACCACGGAAACTTATCTACATATAATAGTTCTTCTTGATGAAACCAAGGATATCCCCCGAATACTTCATCAGCAGATTCTCCAGATAAAGCTACAGTTGCATCTTTTTTCATTTCGCAAAATAGTAAATATAGTGAAGTTTCCATTTCGCCTGCACTAGGTAAATCCTTCGCATGAAGGGGAACGAATAAGTGATTTGCTAATTCTTCTGCATTAACAACAATGTCATGATGCGATGTCCCTACATGCTCAGAAACACGTTTTACCCAAGGAGCATCTAGACCAGTTCGAGCAAATGTCAGTTTGAAATCTTTCGCACTATTTAAAAAGTCGATTGAATATGTGTGAAGTGTTTTGTTTTCCTCTCTAAATTCTTTACCCGCCAGTGCAGTAATACCGCTAGAATCTAATCCGCCTGATAACATACATACGAGGGGAACATCGGCAATTAATTGTCTTTTTACTGTATCTTGTAAAATAGATAAAATATGAGAAGATGTGTCTTGGATAGAGTCGGTATGGATCTTACTTTCTAAATTCCAATACTTCTTAACTACTTTTTTATCACGTGTGAATGTTATAGAATGTCCAGCACGAACTTCTTGAATATGTTTAAAGACACCATATCCTGGAGTTCGAAATAAGCCTAATCCAAATATTTCATTTATGCCGTCCGCATCAATTTCAGCAGGAACAGATGGATGAGCTAATAATGCTTTGATTTCAGATCCGAAAATAATACTGTCATTTCTTTCTGTATAAAAGAGTGGCTTTACGCCTAAATGATCACGTGCTAAAAACAGTTGTTGATTCTGATCATCCCATAAGGCGAAAGCGAAAATTCCGTTTAAATGTTGTACGCAGTCTTCTTTCCATTCTAAATAAGCATGTAGTAATACTTCTGTATCTGAATGCGTTTCAAATGCATGACCACATTTTCGAAGCTGTTCTCTCAGCTCACGAAAATTATAAATTTCTCCATTATAAGTAAGAGCATACGTATAATCACCAGTACGAAATGTCTTCGGCTGCGTCCCGCCTTCTGGGTCAATAACAATTAAACGTCGGTGTGCAAAAGCCGCATGAGGTGAAAACCAAAATCCTTCAGCATCAGGACCGCGATGCTGAATACTATTCGCCATCTTTTCTAAAATAACATGTTCATTTGAAAGATCTTTCTTCCAATCTACCCAACCTGTAATTCCACACATACAAATCTCATCTCCTAATTTAAAATTATAAAAGTAGATTAATCAAATGAAATGTACACCAGGTTAAAGAGTGTCTACATAAATAGTGTACTACACTAATTGAATTACAGACTTGAGAAAATTTTCTTCAAGCTTATATTTATATGAGACAATGGCTAAGGAAAAGTATTCCATTACATACAAAAAATAAAAAAGATGAGAGAAAATATTTTTTTAGACGTTATATAGGGTGTAAAAGCTTTTACAAAAAAATAAGGGGAATCGCTACATGAAATCAAATGAGAAAAATTTTATAAAAAGATTACAGCGGCAAAAAGAAGATGCGCTAGAATTTGTTGTCGATACATACTTACCACTCATAAAAGGAATCACGCACAAAGTACTTCTTCCAGTTCAAAATGATGGATTGATAGAGGAATGTGTAAATGATATATTTCTTTCCATTTGGAATAACGCAAATAAGTTTCATGGAGAGCCGAGTGATTTTAAAAAATGGATTGCAGCGATTGCAAAGTTTAAGGCGATTGATTATTACCGGAAAGCGACTAGAACAGTAGAAATTATTTCAGATGAGTTTCATATTAGTACAGAAAAATCGGCAGAAGATGAATTAATCGTTATGGAAGATAGGGAAGAGTTATTGAAGCTTATTAATCAATTAGAACCGTTAGATCAAAAGGTGTTCGTTATGAAATATCTTCTCGGTATGAAGACAGAGGAAATCGGTGACAAGTTAGGATTAACCAGGGCGGCGATCGATAATCGTGTGTACCGGGGAAAAAAGAAACTACAACAAAATGCTACGAATATTAGTTTTGGAGGTAGTGCAATATGAAAGACATTTATGAACTATTAAATGATATTGATATAGATGAAAAAGAACTTGAGGAAATTGAGGCTTCTGAAATTGAAAAAGAAAAAGTAAAACGCAATGTAAAACAATCGATGCGTACGAAGAAAAAGATGAAAAGTTGGAAAAAAAGTGTTGCTGCTGCATCCATTTTAGTAGGATTATCAGTTGTAACACTCGGTATCGGATTTCCTACATATGCTGGAGGATTGCCAATTGTAGGTGACATATTCCGCTTTTTAGATAACGGTAGAACAGGATTATATGAAAATTATAAAGAGTTTTCGACTGAATTGAATATGACGAGAGAGAGTAATGGGGTTAAAGTTACAATTAATGATGCTGTGTTCGATGGTAGAACAATTACAATCACATATTCTATTGAGAGTGAAAAAGATTTAGGAGAGAAACCGTTCCTATTTGGAAGTCCGCAAGTTATGGGCTTTAATGGCGGAGGAGGTAGTTCGAACGTTTCAAAAGTTGGAGAGGGAAAATACGTAGGTATGACTACGATGAGTGGTAATAGTAGTAAAAGGTTAGATGTTGCAAATGTTTGGTGGGATATGGAAGAAATTGAGATGGACTATAAAGGTAATTCAATTAAAGGGAACTGGAATTTCGCACTTAGTTTAAAAGCAATGGATAGTAAGGAAGTAAAGCTCAATAGGGTTTCTGAAAATGAATTAATAAAAGTAAATATAGACAAAATGGAAGTAACCCCGATGTCCTTTATCGTTTTTTACAATCAAGAAGAATCTAAGGCATTACGAAGTATATGGGATAGCGCGGATGTGGAATTAGAAATAAAAGATGATTTAGGAAATAAATATGCAGGTGAAGGAAATGGAGGAACTGGTACAGTAGCAGAACCACATAAAAGTAGTTGGAGTGCTACATTCCAAAAGTTAAACGAAAATGCTACAAAGCTTATCGTTACACCTCGTGTGCACTTGCGAGTTCATACACCTGAAAATCATGGTGGAGTGGAATATGTGAATGGAAAAGAGAAGAAAATTGAAGTGCCGAAAAAAGAAGCGAAGAGTAAAGATATTGTTCTAGATGATATTGTAATTGATTTAAAGAAATAAAAGAGAGACTGCCTAAAAACATTAGGCAGTCTCTTTTTCGTTAAGAACTAGTAACGAGCAATGCATGCGGATGCTGCGTTTTATACTCATCTTTCCATGTAATGTTTAGCTGTTCCCACGTTTCGCCGCTATCAGTGGATTGAAAGATGCCATTGTTATTTAAAGTGTAAAACGTATGTGGTTCGGCTGGATTTGTAGCAAACATCGAAATGACTGTACCAATTGCAGATGGTAGACCTTGCTGTACTTGCTGGAACGGAGTATCTTTCGTTTTCCGATAAATATAAGATTCATAAGGAATACGGTGATGAGCAAGGTCGGCACTTGGTGCGGCAGAAACGAGAATTGTATCGCAATCAGCCGGATCGATAGCCATGCTGTATAAATAATGATGCTCAAGTCCGTCACTACATGAGATCCAGCTGTTTCCACTGTTATAACTTTCAAGATATGCACGATCAGGTCCGCCCATAAATCCGTCACCACATGATGCATAAAGGCGATTTGGGGCTTCAGGGTGCATGAGTAATTGATGAGCATCGATAGGAGCACCGAATTTTTTATCAATCCATGTATGCCCTTTATCATTACTTTGAATAACAGCACCAGCTTCGATTGAAACATGGAGTGTATTTGGATTGTTTGGATCAACTGTAATCCAGCGTACGTGATGGGTAAAAGGTCTAGGCGGAAAAGCCCACGTATAGGAAGATAATAATGATTTCATATTTTTAAGTTCAGTCCACGTTTCACCACCATTTTCTGAACGGAATAAAGCACTAGGTTCTGTACCTACATAAACGACGCCGTAGCCGTTAACTTGTTCATTTGAGCTTATCGTTATAGAAGTAATAGAAGAGTGTAAAATACCATCCTCTTTAGGGAAATCAAAGTAACGATATGAATCTCCAATTGGTCTCCACGAATCCCCGCCATCGTCACTTAGCCATAAACCTCGTCCAAATGTGCCGCAATAAACACGATTTGTTTGGAATGGATCAACCACAATACAGGTAGGTTGCATATTTTGTAAATGATATGTGGTTTCATAGTTATCATATTGTTCTTTTACTACAACAAGTTCACGCTCCATGCAGAGAAATAGTCGTTTCAATTTTGTAACCCCCTTAAAAATTCTTTCATTAGTAAACAATATGAAAATAAAAAAGAAGTAGTCTTGTTTTTAGTTGAGAAAAAGGACTTGTTTGAAAAGTAGCGAAGTTTGTATACAGAGGAAGCGGGATAAAGTGAAACTTTAATCAGTGGGGTATTGTTCATCTTCTACGGATTAGTAGCATTCACTATCGGGCGTTAATGGGGGATAAAGATAGGGAATGTGTTTCATACTAACATACAGATATTGCACTTAAAGGAGCATTTGTATGGGACACTCACATGATCACGGTCATTCAAAAAATAAAAAAGCGTTATTAATTGCCTTCTTATTAACAACAAGCTTTATGATTGCTGAAGTTGTTGGCGGATTTGTAACAAATAGCTTAGCACTATTGTCTGACGCAGGGCATATGTTAAGTGATGCAGTATCCTTAGCTTTAAGTTTACTTGCGTTCAAGCTTGGGGAAAAAACGGCAACGGCTGCGAAAACATATGGGTATAAGCGAGTCGAAATGTTAGCGGCATTATGTAATGGTGTCGTTCTTATTGTCATTTCAGTATATATTTTTATTGAAGCAATTCGTCGTTTTAAGGAACCAGTTGAAATCGCTAGTAATGGAATGCTCATTATTGCTGTGCTTGGTCTGCTTATTAATATTGTATCAGCTTGGATATTAATGAGAGGCGGAGATGTGAAAGGTAATTTAAATTTAAGAAGTGCGTTCTTACATGTACTAGGCGATTTATTAGGTTCAGTTGGAGCGATTATTGCTGCGTTACTTATTAAATTTTTTGGATGGACTGCTGCAGATGCGGTTGCTAGTATTCTTGTGTCTATTTTAGTCATTATAAGTGGATGGCGTGTAACACGTGATACAGTTCATATATTAATGGAAGGTGCACCGCAGCACATAGATGCTGAAGAGGTGAAAAATACATTATTAAATATTACTATTGTAAAAGAAGTTCATGATTTACATATATGGTCTGTAACATCAGATTTTCAAGTATTAACTTGCCATCTTATTATCGAAGGTAATGAAACGCAAAGCGTATTGAAAGAAGCAACGGATGTATTAAAGGGGAAATTTCATGTAGAACATGTCACCATTCAAGTTGAAATAGAAGGTGAATTTAACCATAATGAGACAACTTGCAAAGTATGAAAGAAAAAGGGTATGAAAAAGTGTCATAACATTTTTCGCGTGGCATACATATATATAATGTGGCCACAAATACTTTGTAAGGTAAATATTTCATAAGATTACTTTACTTATTAAGAATCATCTTTTATAATCAAAAGTGGTAATTGATAAAGATTATCATTTTCAATGATCGTAGAAAGGAGTTTTTTAAAAGATGAGTAGTCAACTCCGTTTTGCTGTTGAAAATCGTAAGAGACATTTAATTGATGAGTTAATTGGAGCAGGGGTGTTTAAGATTCGCGACCGACAATTATACGAGCTATCTTTAGAGGAATTGGAAAAAGAGTACGAGCATATTGAAGATTACGCAAATATTCAGGCATAGCATATAGATTATTAAAGAAGGAGCTGGTTACACTTTTGTGTAACCAGCTTTATTATTTCATAGAAATTATTTTTTGTATTTCTTTCATTGGACGGAGCCAGTTTTGAGACATCATTTGTTCCATTCGTTTTTCATCCTGTTTTTGTAGTGCTTGAATTATAGAGTGATGTTCTTTAATAGATTGACTTGCAGGCACGAAGTTTTGGAAAAATAAATATTCAAGGCGTAAAATGTGAAGTTGCATATTTTCTAGAAAAGGTTCAATATATCGGTTTTTAGCAATAGAAGTAATTGTATTGTGAAATCGTATATCTAGTTCTAAAGCTTTTTTTGAATCTTTTTCATGTATAGATTGTTGAAAAGCATCATTTATCTCGGAAAGTAGTTTAATATCAGCGTCTGTAACTTTTTGAAGTGCTTGCTTTCCTATAATTGAGTGAAGACCAGCTATCGTCTCATAAATGATAGATACGTCGTCTAACTTAATAGGCGCGATTTTCGTTTTTTGCCCAGGTACCATTTCAACTAATCCAGAAAGCTCTAAAATTTGTAAAGCTTCTCTAACAGGTGTTCTGCTTACTCCTAGTGCTTCTGCCAATTCCCCATCATTTATTTTTTCATCAGGTCGTAAAACACCTTCTATAATCCAATCTTGCAGTTGATTTAAAACGAGTGACTTTGCTGAAACTCTTCCTGGTTTTTTATAATTTTGAGGGACAGGCATAGTGAATTCAATCCTTTCATTGTATATATTTCTTTTTCGTATTAACAAGCTTTAATTTTGGTTTTCCTTTATCCGGTTTTTGGCTTAATATGAGCACCATTACAATTACACAAAAAGCACCTAATAACTGAAAAGATTGAAACGGTACGTGCAAAATAAGCACAGAAGAAATAATAGCTGCGAGTGGTTCTGTACAGCCAAATAATGTTGTTTCTTTAGGCGTAAGGTATCTTATGCTATCTAAGTATAAATAAAATGCGATGAGTGTCCCGAAAATGACGACAAATGTAATGAGCGGGAGGGTACTTAGTTTTACATATTTCATAGTTGATAATAAAATGAATTCGTTTGTGGAAATAAAGTGTAAAATCGTTACGCCAATCCCCCCAATGATCATCCCCCATCCAACGATAACGGATGAAGACCACTTTTCTAACAATTCTTTTGAATACAAACTATAAAATGCAAGAGATAGTCCAGATAAAACGCCCCAAATGATAGCAGGTGTAGATACAGCTAAGTTATGAACAGAACCGTTTGTTAATAGGAGAAAAGTCCCTACTAATGAGAGGGTAATTGAAATATAATCAATTTTTGATGGACGAACGCTCCATTTGAAAAGTAAGTATACAGTGATAAATATAGGGGCTAAATATTGTAACAAAGTTGCAACAGCAGCGTTTCCTTCTTTAATAGAAGCGAAGTACGTGTACTGTACAGCAAGCATGCCTAAAAGCCCGAACAAAATTATCTTATTTGCATCAGACTTTTGTTTCCAAATTCCAAATATTTCTTTTTTGTTCGCTCCGAATGATGACATAATGAGCAAAATAGCACCGGATATAAGCAAACGGATTGTAACTAACCATTCAGTAGAAACGTTTTCATACTGAAAAAGTTGTTGCGCAGCTGTTCCGGATAAGCCCCATAAACAAGCACCGATTACAACCATAATAATTCCTTTTAAACGATTTGAATCCATAAAATATATAAGTCCTCCTTTTTAAAAAAATATATTGAATACAATATGCAATATATCACAGAATGGAATATCAATAAACTGAAATTTCTAATTTAAAATAAAATTGTTTATCCCGCATTAACGGGCAGTAAGACTCCCACCTTGAAATTCGGCGAATGCGAGGAAGTTAGGTGGGAGTCGTGCTGCTCGTAAAAGTCCAATTGGTGAGGCTAATAATCAGTGGAGGATGGAAAAACCCCCACTGATTAAATTTTCATTTTATTAAGAACGATCATCTTTTTATGAAATATAATCATAATCGCGACGCCAAAAAAATAAAGATAAGAGTAATTTGGTTTGTTAAAAATATGTGTATAAGGAGATACGTGATGAACTGGGTTACTCATAAACCATCGTTTGAATTTGAAAATTTTAGTCCTATTATTCGGTCACAATCTGCGTGGAGTGGGCATTTAGATTTCGCATATGATTTAGTAAGATTTGAAGAACCAGCAACTTTAGTTGAGTTAGGTACGCATTTAGGTGCTTCATTTTTTAGTTTTTGCCAGGGGGTAAAAGATGGTGGGTTAGCAACAAAATGTTTTGCTGTAGATACTTGGGCTGGAGATGGGCATACAGGTCCATATGGAGAAGGGGTTTTTCAAATAGTAGAAAAAGTGGTGAGGGATAACTACCTGAATATAGGGAATTTAATTCGGTCTACTTTTGATGATGCTCTGGATGAGTTTCAAGATGAAACGATAAATCTTTTGCATATTGATGGCTATCATACGTATGAAGCTGTTTCTCATGATTATAAAACATGGTTACCTAAAGTTGCGAAAAACGGTATTGTATTATTTCATGATATTGAAGTTAAAAACGGTGATTTCGGTGTGTATAAGTTTTGGGATGAGGTCAAGGTGAAATACCCTCATTTTCAGTTTGGGCATTCATATGGACTCGGAGTTTTATTTCCGAAAGGTTGTAGCGATAAGTTTTCGGAAATACTTAAAAATAAAGAAGAGATACAAAATATGTATAAATAAAAGAGGGGCATGCATCGATTAAATGATGTATGCTCTTTTTTTATGTGGAAATATATTATTACATATGAGGTGAAAGCGGTAGTAAAAAGTTTTGTTGAGGCAAATATTAAAAAGGTTATTATGGGTTAATAATTAGTGGGGATGGATAAAACCCTCATTGATTAAAGTTTTATTTCATTAGGTGTTTTTATCTAAATAAATAAAAATACAACATTTTTTATATTTTTCATTGCGAAAAGCGCAATCTACTTTTACAATAGAAAGGGTTGTGAATATATTATACTGGAAAAATAAATCGAAATAATATGAAAATTTTGTTTTGTCTTCGCTAATTGTATACTACATACATGTAAGACTACATACATCATGTTATCGACTTGTAAGGAGAGAAAAAAATGAAAAGTGTAAGATTACCATCGATGCTAGAAATTATTATTCTTTTATGCCTATTTCTTGCTGTCGTCTTTTCCTTCCAAACGATTTTTGATCTCCCAATTCAATTAGCGCTATTTATTTCATGGTTTTTAGTTATTGCGCTTGGATTAAGATTAGGATTTCGTTATCAAGAATTGCAAGATGCAATTACGAAAGGGATTTCTAATGGATTAGAAGCAATTCTTATTTTAGTTGCAGTTGGGGCTTTAATTGGAACGTGGATTGCTGGTGGGGTTGTACCTACATTAATTTATTATGGATTAGAATTCATTCACCCTAGCATATTCTTATTGGCAACTTTAATTATTTGTTCAATCACTTCTATCGCGACAGGAACATCATGGGGAACAGTTGGAACTGCAGGTATTGCTATGATGGCGATAGGTGAAGGGCTTGGATTACCACTTCCGCTTGTTGCGGGTGCAGTCCTTTCAGGAGCTTATTTCGGAGACAAATTATCACCACTTTCTGATAGCACAGTTCTTGCAGCTTCTATGGCGAAAGTAGATGTTATTGCTCACGTTCGAGCTATGCTCGTATTAGACGTTCCAGCTTATATTATTACCAGCATTATGTTTACTGTTGCTGGATGGATGTATGGCGGGGATAATGTAGATTTAAATAGAGTTGAGTTTTTAAAAGAATCTTTATTAAAGCACTTTGATATTAAAATATGGATGCTTGTTCCAGCGGTAATTGTTATTGTGCTATTGGCGATGAAGAAACCATCTATGCCAACAATTGCTATGGGAGCTTTAATTGGTGCAATTTGGGCAACACTTTTCCAAGGAATGAACTTTGGAGAGGCAATTGGAACAGCATATAACGGATTCTCAATTCAATCTGGTGTCGAGTTTGTCGATAAGTTATTAAATCGTGGTGGAATTAATGGTATGCTTGGTTCAGTAGCCGTTATTATTTTCGGCTTAGGTTTTGGTGGATTACTTGAAAAGCTAGGTGTTCTAAAGGTAATCGTATCGAAATTTGAGAAGAAATTAAATTCTGCAGGTAATGTAACATTGTCTACACTAATCGTTGCATTTTTAGCTAACATATTTGGTTGTGCGATGTACGTATCACTTATTTTAACACCAAAAATTATGGAAGAAAGCTATGATAAATTAAAAATAGATCGCCGCGTATTAGCACGTAACTCAGAAGTAGGTGGAACTTTGACTTCTGGTATGGTTCCATGGTCTGATAATGGTATTTTTATGGCTGGTATTTTAGGTGTATCAACATTATCATACGTTCCATTTATGTGGCTAAGCTTCGTATCACTCATTTTAGCAGTTATTTATGGATATACAGGCAAGTTCATTTGGTATGTAGATGATGCAGATAAAGGAAAGCAAGCATCATAAAATAAAAAATCACCTTCTACAATATGTAGAAGGTGATTTTTTATTTTATAATAGGAGTTGAAGAAGTTATTTCGTCCTCATATTTAGCAATTTTTTGTTGTATCTTTTTTAAGTTTTTTTCAGTGTCTTGAATGAGCTGTAAGACATTGGTCTCCTGTTGTTTCATTAATTCCAACCGTTGAAGGATGGTAGATTCCCCCACCATAGACCAGTCGATAAATTTTTTTATTTTTTGAATTGGCATACTGGTGTTTTTTAAACATAAAATCATCTCTAAATATTTCAGTGCTTCTTCATCAAAAACGCGATCTCCTTTTTCATTTCTTTTAAGAAAAGGGAACAGTCCTTGTTTATCGTAATAACGTATTTGAGAAATAGTTAAGTGGTGCATTTTGGCGACTTGCCCAATTGTATAATACATATCATTCATCCCTTTATTACCAAGGTATAATGCCGTCTTTATTTAGTATTTTACCATTATAGTTTGTTTCACTTAATGCATATTTAATAATAATTTTAGCACTTTCATTGGTCGTATGGCCACCTGGGGAATTTCCATTTAGGTCAGTAGTTGTAAAACCAGGGGTTACTCCGAAAATTGCTGGACCGTTAGTACCAAATTCTTTGCTAAATGCTAATGTTAAAGCATTAATAGCTGTTTTTGAAGAATTGTATCCTAATGTATTAATTGGGTGTGTTTCACCGCTAGCAAACATTGTTAGTGAGGCCATGTCAGTTGTTACATTTATAATTTTACTGTTGCTTGATTTCTTTAATAATGGTAAAAAGGCTTGCACCATTTGGAATGTTCCAAAAAAGTTAACTTCAAATCCTTGGCGTAAAGTTTCAATATTTAATTCACTAGGTAGCGTATGGAAGTCGAGTGCTATGCCTGCATTATTGATTAATAAATCTAAGTGGTCAGTCGTTTCATGGATTTTTTTGATTGCTTCTTGAATGGATTGAGCACTAGAAATGTCTACTTGAATATAGGAAACGTTTGAAACATTTAAAGATTCTACGGCTTGTTGTCCAAGTTGTTTATTACGAGCACCTAAAAATACGTGATAGTCTTTTTCTGCTAATTGACGAACCAATTCATATCCGATCCCTTTATTCGCACCTGTTATGAAAGCATATTTTTTCATTTTGAATTCCTCCAGTGTCGTTATAGTAGGTTACAATGGAAAGGATACAGCCTAAACCTAAGTTTAGGTCAAGAGGAATTTATGAAAAAAATATTGAATATTTGTATATATGAGTGAGAATTCTTATCATTTGATTAAAAGTCTGTTAATATAAGAGATGTAGGTATTATATTTTCAAGGGGATGAAAAAATGGAGTACAGAATTGAAAGAGATACATTAGGAGAAATAAAAGTTCCAGCTGATAAATTATGGGCAGCACAAACGCAGCGTAGTAAGGAAAATTTTCCGATTGGAACAGAGCATATGCCGCTTGAAATTGTAAAAGCATTTGCGATTTTAAAGAAGAGTGCAGCGCTTAGTAATCAAAATTTAGGAAAGCTATCAGAAGAGAAGACGCAAGCAATTGTGGAAGCTGCTGATGAAGTTATCGCAGAAAAATGGAATGAACATTTTCCACTTGTCGTATGGCAAACGGGTAGTGGTACACAATCGAATATGAATGTAAATGAAGTAATTGCAAACCGCGGTAATCAAATTTTGAAAGAAAAGGGATCTGACGTACATATTCATCCGAATGATGACGTGAACATGTCTCAAAGTTCCAATGATACGTTCCCAACAGCACTTCATGTAGCGTGTGTAATTGCGGTAGAAAATCATGTATTGCCAGCTATTACGAAATTAAAAGAAACATTAGCAGAAAAAGTAACTGCATTTGAACATATTATTAAAATCGGTCGTACACACTTACAAGATGCAACACCGTTAACATTAGGACAAGAAATTAGCGGATGGCACCGTATGCTTGAAAAAACAGAGCGTATGATTGCAGAGAGCAATACATATATGAAAGAGCTTGCAATTGGTGGTACTGCAGTTGGAACAGGTATTAATGCTCATCCTAAATTTGGTGAGATGGTGTCAGAGGAAATTAGCCAATTTACAGGTAAGCAATTTATTTCTGCACCAAATAAGTTCCACGCATTAACGAGCCATGATGAAGTTGTATATACGCATGGTGCATTAAAGGCATTAGCAGCTGATTTAATGAAGATCGCTAACGATGTACGCTGGCTGGCAAGTGGTCCACGTAGTGGTCTAGGAGAAATTATTATTCCGGCAAATGAGCCAGGAAGCTCTATTATGCCAGGTAAAGTAAATCCAACGCAAAGTGAAGCGTTAACGATGGTTGTAGCGCAAGTGATGGGAAATGACGCAACAATCGGATTTGCTGCGAGCCAAGGTAATTTTGAGCTAAACGTATTTAAACCAGTTATTGCATATAACTTCTTACAATCCGCTCACTTATTAGCAGATGCAATTGTTTCATTTAATGATAATTGTGCAGTTGGCATTGAAGCGGATGAAGAAGTAATTAAAGAGAATGTGAATCGTTCATTAATGCTTGTTACTGCATTAAACCCGCATATAGGATATGAAAATGCAGCGAAAATTGCGAAGCATGCTCATAAAGAGGGGTTAACTTTAAAAGAAGCAGCATTGCAATCGGGCCTATTAACAGAAGAGCAATTTGATGAAATTGTAGATCCGAAAAAAATGATTGCTCCGAAAGAGTAATAGAAAAAGCCAAGGTTCTTAGTTTAGAATCTTGGCTTTTTTTGATATTTATTTTATGTTTCCGCCACTTGTACTACTGCAAGCTCCAAAAGATATTATTTGTTAGAAGACGTATTCATTACTTTCATATGTGGGCAGTTCTCTTTTAAGAGTGAAATGAATTTTTCTTCTTCTTGTGGTACGAAAGTTGTCACAGAGTCAAATAAATTATAATCAATTTCTAATTGCTGCCTAGTCCATTTTTCTGAACGGAGTGTTTTGCCAGAGTATTTAATGTGACGAATATCTTCAAATGGAATTTCAGTACGTAATATGAAACCGTGTTTTACAATAAGAGAAGATTCCGTTATGTTGTAGTGAGAGAAATAGAATGAAGAGAGATTCACGATATTTAACAGCATCATAAGAGTGAAAAAAATAGAATTTTCGTTTTGGAAGAATAGCGAAATGAAAAAAATAATTATAAATAATGTAATAAAAATGACGTGAAATGGATTTTTTTTCGCTTTAAACTTCAAGTTAGTCACCTCGTTATACGTGTTATTTAACTAAATTAAATCACAACATCGTAATAAACCGAAAGAATATGCAGAATTGCATATTCTTTCGGTTTATTATTCGTGTAAAATTTTTTGATAGGGTAAATTTAAATGAAGTTTTTAATAGTGGAGTGGCATAAAGTGACTAACAAGAATAGAAGTGTAGTGCTAGTCATAATTAGTTGTATGATGATTATGAATGGCTGCTCAAATAGATTCGCTGAGGATGGAAAGCGAAAACATGTATTTGTACAAGCGAGTAAAGTTTTAGTGGAAGTTGTTTATAAAATATATAAAGGGTAAAAAGGGTGTTTCTATATGTGGAAACACCTTTTTTGTAGTTAAAATTGAATACTGAAGTTTTGGAATGAGTGAATGTTGGTTCCATGTTGAACGAGGTTGTTATCACTTAAATATTGAATAGCGTATTTTACTTCTTTCAATATAGTAGGAGAAAGACCAAGTGTATGATATGAACCGTAAATTTGTTTAATAGGAGAGAAGTTTGTAATTTTGTTTAGAGACTGAACTAAGTCTACAGGATTTGTCGATGGATAAAACGCAAAAATCGTGCCTTCATAAAGTAAATCTCCTGTGAATAAAAACGCAGTTTTATAATCGCATATACAAATATATCACTGATGAGTGAACTGGAGTATGTATAATTTGAATTTTCCTATTTCCGATATCAATAATGTCTCCATCCTGTAGTAATTTTGTTGGTGTTCCTTGAAATGGATTGAATGTTTCAGGTTGAAATGTTTTAGGTGTAGGTTTAGTAATGTCACGAGCGATGTCGTGCCTAATTTGAGTAATAGGAAGTCCTTTTATGCCGTTAATGAGCCAATCTTCTTCTAAAGCATGTACATAGATTTCTTCATATTGTGAGTGACTACCGATATGATCCCAATGAACGTGTGTTGTGACAACTGTAATTGGTAAGTTTGTTAGTTGGTCCGTTATACGTTTCATCTTATCGATACCTAGTCCAGTATCGATAAGGAGTGCGGTGGTATCGCCTACAAGTAAGAAGGAATGTACTTCTCCCAATGTCCATATTCACTAATCGCATATGTATTTCGAGCGATTTGTTTAACAGTAAACCAAGGGTCGTGCAGAATAGTCATGTTTTGTTTCACATCCTAAATTCATTTATTAAACACATTCGCTTTTCGTTGCTTTAAGTCCTTTTTTAATTTGTTTAATAGATTTTTTTATAAAAGTTTATAAAATGGGTAAACGGAACGTTGAAATGTTTGTTTGTGCTATGTTAAGATGGTGAAGTGGTAATAAACGTTATTGTGATTTGTTTGGTTTTTGAATAAACGTTTTGAAGGAGTGTTTAGTGTGAGTGATATTTCAGAGAAGTTTTGGGATGCATCGGTTGAGGAATTGAAGAAAGGGTATGTGTTTGAAGCGGAAGCAGAGGAATATATTTGTTTAGCTTGTGGAGAAGCGTTTATTAAGGGGGTTATTTATCAAGATAATCAAGTTTTGTATGAAGCAGAGAAGTTTGTGCAATTGCATGTGCAAAATGAACATACGTCTATGTTTGATTATTTATTAAATCTTGATAAGAAGTATACGGGTTTAACGGATTTGCAAAAGAAAATGGTTCAGTTTTTCCATATGGGGCTAAATGATAAAGAGATTGTAAAAGAGATGGATGGCGGAAGTACATCAACCATTCGTAATCATCGATTTACACTTCGAGAAAAAATGAAGCAAGCGAAAGTGTTTTTAGCGTTAATGGAACTGTCAGAAAAAAAATCAAAAGTACAAACGAAATTTGTACCCATTCATAGAACAGCAACGATGGTGGATGATCGCTACAATATTACGGAAGAAGAAAATGAGGAAGTATTAAAAGCACATTTTATAGAAGGATTAGATGGACCGCTTTCTAAATTTCCGAAGAAGCAAAAGCGTAAATTAATTATATTACGCCATTTAGTGACGAAGTTTGATAGTAATAAAAAGTACAATGAAAAAGAAGTAAATACTGTCATAGAAAGTGTATACCCGGATTTTGTAACTTTAAGAAGATATTTAATCGAATATGGGTTTTTAGATAGAACAGCTGATGGAAGCCAATATTGGGTGAAGTTATAATAATACGGAAAAGAAAATGAATGGAAGCACATCGTTATAACAACTATACAAAGAGATAGAAGTTGAAAAACAGATTTTTAGTAAAAGGGAAATGAAATTTGAAACCACCTACAGATAACAATAAAGAAGGTGTAGAGTCACAGAAGTCAGAAACGGAACATAAGCCGATATGGAAATCGATGTCCATGTTTTTAGTGCCGTTACTTTTAAGTAATGTATTACAGTCAGTTGGACAGTTATTTGGAATGGTAGTAGTAGGAAGATGGCTTGGCGTAAATGATCTAGCAGCTATATCGGCATTTTTCCCGTTATTTTTCCTACTCGTTTCATTTGTAATTGGAATTGGTTCTGGTAGTTCAATTTTAATTGGTCAGGCATTTGGTGCTAAAAATGAGGAGCGCTTAAAAGCTATCGTTGGTACGACGCTTACGTTTACTTTTATTATCGGAGTCGTGTTGGCGATAATAGGTAGTATTTTTGCGATGGATATTATGCGTCTTATGGGAACGCCAGAAAATATTATTGAAATAAGTGTGCATTACGCAAGAATTTTATTTATATCTATGCCAGTATTATTCTTATATTTTGCATATACAACATTTATGAGAGGTACAGGAGATTCAAAAACGCCATTTTACTTTTTAATCGTAAGTACAGCGCTAAATATGATTTTATTACCAATTCTTATTTTTGGCTGGTTAGGAGCTCCGAAATTAGATGTTTATGGAGCAGCATATGCTTCTGTTATATCTACAGTTATTACGTTTATTGTCATGCTAGTGTATTTAAAGAAGAAAAATCATCCACTACAATTAGACGGGACAGTAAGAAAATATCTTCGTATGGACTGGGAGTTATTAAAATTATTGTTACGCCTCGGTATTCCAGCGAGTATTAATATGATATTAGTTTCATTATCAGAGATCGCGGTAATCGCATTTGTAAATCGGTACGGTTCAGATGCAACAGCGGCGTATGGTGTTGTGAACCAAGTTGCAAGTTATGTACAAATGCCAGCGGTTAGCCTCGGCATTACCGTATCAATTTTTGCAGCGCAATCAATTGGTGCGAACCAATTTGATCGATTACAGAAAGTTGTTAAGGCCGGAATTATTATGAATTACATCATTGGTGGTGTATTAATATCTCTTATTTACTTGTTCTCAAGAGATATTTTAGCACTATTTTTAACAAGTCAAAATACAATTGACATTGCTCATAGTCTAATCATGATTACATTATGGAGCTACTTAATTTTCGGTCATGCACAAATTATTAGTGCGACAATGCGAGCAAGTGGTACTGTATTATGGCCAACTGTAATCAGTGTTGTATCAATTTGGCTTGTTGAAGTACCTGTGGCGTATTATCTTTCTTACCATACGAGCCTTGGAATAGAAGGGATATGGATTGGGTATCCAGCTGCATTCATCGTCAGCTTAATATTACAGTATGCATATTATAAGCTTTCATGGCAGAAGAAACGAATTACACGATTAGTGAGTTAAAAGATGAAAATGTCCCTAAGTCATTATACTTAGGGACATTTTTTTATGAATGCTTATAAATAACTTTTTAAAGTTATGTCAAAATGTTGTCTAATGAGTTCTCCATTATTCATATAAAACTCCCAAGCTGTATCTGGCTCACCGATAATTTCAAATGAACCTTCTGTAATATATAAAGCACAATTATCTTCTAATGCAATACCTTCTATATTACCTTGGTGCGTTTGTAAAAACGTATGGAAGGCATTCATTCTATTTAATTGATTGTAATGGGGGCAAAATCTTTTGTTAACAATCCCCCAGCCACTACTTTCTATATAACCGGAACCTTCATAATCCGAACGAATGCTAGATGTGAACCAGCACATAGCACCGGCACTATATCCTGCAATAAGTGTTCCACGTTTTAAAGCAAATAGTAACTTTTCATCTAGTTTATGTTCTTTCCATTGTTCAAGCATGTGAACGTAATTTCCACCGCCAAGGTAAATTAAATCGGCAGAATGAATCATCTCATCTATTTCATATTTAGTAGGTGTTTCGGTTGAAATGCGTAAAATTTGAACCTCACAATGTAATTGCTTTTCAAATGTTGCTAAAAATAACTTTATATATCCTTCATCATCACGACTAGCTGTAGGAATGAATAATACTTTTGGGTATTGTTTATTCGTTAATTCTATAAGTCGTTCATTAATATGCAAGTGATTTGGATCTTGTAAATCACCGCCACCAATGACAGCTAATTTCATAGTAAAGCACCACCTAATAATATTTGTTATGTAAAAATTCGATAGTGGGGAGTTACATTCCTTCTGTGATTTAATGAATAAGGGAAATAAAGTAAACAATATATTGAAATAGCATAAGGGGTCGATAGCTGTGGATAGAAAGGAATTAGAAGCAGTTTATCCCGCTATTTGAGGGCAGTAAACTCCCGCCTCAAAATTCGATTGGAGCAAAGCAGTTAGGTGGGAGCCCTGCTGCCCGTAAACGCCCGATTGGTGTGGGCTAATAATCAATGGGGGATGAACAAAATCCCCATTGATTAAAGTTTCACTTTATTGATATATAATACTGGAAAATATTGTTTCAAAATATGGGGACAATATGTTTAAATGAATATAACGACGTACTAATGAATGTTGAAAGAGTATTTATATTTAAAAAGTACAGGGAATACCAAAAGTTTTACAAAAGTGTTTTTTACTTTTTATAGGAACTTATTTTATAATATAGTTAAATTATATTAATATATTTATTAGCGTAGACTAAAAAGAGGGAGCGTGAAAGAGTGGATTTTCGATTTGAGTTCGCAGCGAAGGTGAAAGAATATTTAGATGATGAAAAAGATGAAAAAATAATAAAAGATGGACACAGAGATATAATTTATAAATATTTATATCCGTTAGAGAGTGAAATTGGAATTTTTAAAAACCCTAACTTTACTTTTTTTGCATCAGGAAGACGTTCACATATAGTATTAGAAAATATTGAATTTAAAACAGAAGTAAACGTAGAAAGTAATATAATTGAAATTACAAAAATAGTGGATAATGTGGTGATTCCATTAGATACTATCGTAGCTAAAGATCGGGAATTATTTGCACTTGGGCGTAACGAGAAATTTAGTGTGCAAATATTAGAATATTATCTCTATGATACATTTGGAGAGAAGTTAGGTTTACAATGAATCGAACGTGGTACAGATAACTAATTAGTGAAGATTAGGATTCATTTAAGTATCAGTTAATATCATTTATGTTTGACCTTCTATATATTTTATACTACAATCTGTAGTGTGAAAGGGGCCATACGATGTTTACTCAAAACTACAAGTTAAATGAGCAAGGGTTAAATCACTTTTTCGGACCGCTTGAAGCGAAAATAATGGAAATTGTTTGGGCTACTGAGGGTATTACCATTAAAGATGTGCAACAGAGATTAAGTGAAGAATCCCCGGTGAATTTTAATACTGTAATGACAGTTATGAACAGATTAGTAGAGAAAGCACATTTAGAAAAGCATATTGTGAAAAGAAGTGGTATGTATCGTACTACACAAACGAAGGAAGAATTTTTATCTAATCAAACGAAGAAAATGACACAGGAATTAATGGGTGAATTTGGAGATCTTGTTGTGAACCATATGATAGATGAGTTAGAACAAGCTGATCCATCTTTAATAAAAAAATTAGAAGAGAAATTAAGTCGGCTAAAAAAAGAGGACCAATAAAATGAAGTGGCAAATGCGTAAAATCGTTTTGTTAGCAGTGACTATTAGTGTGCTTTTTTTAAGCATGTTAGTATACTACGTTACATACCCATTTCTTTTTCAAAATAAAGCATTTTTCCTTTCTCAATTTTGTTTATTTGAATTACAAAAACATATGAGGGAACTATCAATACTTCGTATAATGATAGCCGGATTACTGTTATTTACTGTAATCATTATGAGTAAAAAGAATTTGGAAGCAATTTTTTTATAGTAAAAGATTGAAAAGAAATCTCGTGTCTATTACTAGAAAAGGAAAGCAAGTGTACGTATTATCAACGTTACAGATTACGGCATTTACAATTGGATTATTTCGACCGAAAATTGTCATTTCAGAAGGAATGTTTCAGGCATTTTCTGAGGAAGAAATTGATGCGATTGTATTACATGAGGAATATCATCAAAAAAATCGAGATCCATTAAAGTTATTTTTCTTTACATTGTTAGCTGAGGGAATGATGTATATTCCTATATTAAAAGGGATGTTGCAGCGTTATCATGTATATCAAGAGCTATCAGCAGATAAATATGCGATGCAAAAAATGAAATCTTCATTTGAGCTAGGTAGTGCATTATTAAAGTTAATTAAAATAAAGACGATGGAAAATCAATGTATTACAGCGTCGTTTGCGAAAACCGCAATTAATTTACGAATTGAGCAAGTGTTGAATGAGAAAGTTGTTAAGCTGAATATACCATTACATACAAATTCAGTATATGTAACGTTAGGGCTATTTTGTATGTCGATTGTACTTATTGTCGGAGAGTGCATATAGCCTCTTTTTTTAATAATTAACACTACGCATTGTAGTGTGTTTAGGAGGGATAAAATGAATGCGGCGGATTTAACAATTTGGCTAGTAGTAGGGGCTGGGATACTTTCATTTATATCACCATGTTCTTTACCGCTATATCCATCTTATTTATCATATATTACAGGTGTGTCTATTCAAGATTTAAAAGAAAATCGTGGGATTATGCAAAAGTCAGCGATTATACATACAGTATTTTTTATGATCGGTTTCTCGGTTATATTTTATGCGTTAGGTTTATCGGTGAGTTGGATTGGGATTACTTTTTCATCTAATCAAAGATTGATTCAGCAAATTGGTGGGGTTTTTATTGTTTTGATGGGGTTATTTATGACTGGATTGTTTCAGCCTAAGTGGCTTATGGCAGAGAAAAAAGTGCAGTATAGAAGTAAATCGACAGGATATATTCGCTCAGTTTTGGTCGGCATGACATATGCAGCAGGATGGACACCGTGTGTTGGTCCGATATTTTCTGCAGTGCTTATGCTCGGGGCGACCAATCCGGAAAGTGCGCTTCTTTATATTACGGCATATACTCTTGGCTTTGCAGTTCCGTTTTTCGTGATGGCATTTTTTATTGGAAAGGTAAAATGGATTGTTACTTATGCCAATGTCATGATGAAAATCGGCGGTGGAATGATGATTTTAACAGGGGTTTTATTATATACAAATCAAATGACGAAAATTACAGCGTTCTTTATTCGTCTATTCGGCGGATTTACGGGATTTTAGAAATGAGGAGGAAGAAAAGTGAAGAAACTAATTGCTATTATACTAGCTGGGGCACTAATTTGGGCAGGAGTTAACTTTTATAATACTAAGAAAGAAGAAAAAGAAAGAAAAGCGAAACAAGCGGAGTTACAAGAGAAGGAAGTATTACCACAAGTGGGATTTAAAGCGCCGAACATAACATTAAAAGGATTGAACGGGAAGCTTTATTCGTTAAATGATGCAAAGGGAAAACCATATGTTATTAATTTTTGGGCATCATGGTGTGGTCCATGTGAAATGGAGGCTCCTGATCTAGTTCGTTTGTATGATAAATATAAGGAGGATGTTGAAATCTTTGCGGTAAATGCAACAATCGGGGATCCAGTACAAGAAGCGAGCGCATTTGCAGATCGTCACGGATTTAAATTTCCTGTTCTATTAGATATGGACGGAGTAGCTGGAATAGATTATAAAGTATTTTCTTTACCAACGACATTTTTTGTTAATAAAGATGGAATTATTGTAGATCATGCACGAGGTGTATTACCTCCAAATCAATTAGAAGAGAAGTTTAAGAAAATAATTGAGAATTAAGAGGGGATTTCATAGTGATGGAGTGGATGGTGAGGTTACAACCCGTTTCTCTTATAATAGGAAGTTTATTTGGATTTACTCTAATGAAACTAAGGATGAAAAAGCAAAATATTCAATATGAAAAAATGATGGATGCAGTAATGAATGGCTTTCTTATCATTGTATTAGTATGGAAATTCGCACCGGCAATTTTAAATCCGGTATGGGCCATTGGGGCGCCAATGCCAGCATTATTAGCTGTAGGAAGTATTCAGCATATTATAGTAGGGTGCGTAATTGCGAGTATATATATTGTTTGGAAAAGTAAAAAAGAACAATTTTCTCTTCGGATTTTACTTGATACATTACCTTTTGGATTTTGCGTGAGTATAATCTTTTATTTTATATTCCATCAAGAAGTAGGTGCACAAACGACACTGCCGTGGGGGATGAAAATATATGAATCAAAATTTTTGTATCATCCTATTTTCATGTATGAGATTATACTCGCACTCGGTATAATTGGCTCGTTATGGATTAAAAATGAAAGATTAGGAAATGGAAAGAATATAATCTTTTTTCTAATTTGCGAGGGAATTGCTCATATCATTATTTCACTTATTAGTGAACAAAATTCAGTTCTATTTGGTCTTTCAATACAGCAAATACTGAGCTTCTTTGTTATTAGTTTAGGGATTTTGTTAGTACCAAAAAAATAAAAGTAGCCATGCACGGAGAGCATGGCTACTTTTGTATCATCATATGAATTAAAAAATCGGCGGAGTAACAGAAAATAAAACAATCGCATTTTTCTCGAATTGATTTACCCATTTATGTTTTAAATAAGCTGGTATTTTTACGCTATCACCAGTTTCTAATGTGTATTCTTCTTCATTTAAGTGCAATGTGATTTTTCCGTCTAATACAAATGCTAATTCTTCACCTTTATGTTCTAGAACATTTTCTGATGAAGCAGTATTTGGTGGGATAGTCATAATTGCTGTTGCTAAATTTCCTGTGAAATCAGGTGATAACAATTCATATGATAAATTATCGATAATCATTTTTTTCTTTTATGAGAACGTACAATTAAATCGTCTGTATTATTTTCTTCAAGTAAAAAACTAAATGTTGGAACATCAAGAGCTTTTGCAAGTACCTTTAATGTTTGAATAGAAGGGTTAGCAGAACCACGTTCAATTTGACTAAGCATTGATGGTGTGATTTCGGCCATCTTTGCTAATTCTTTACTAGTTAACCCTTTTTCTTTTCTTTGTTTTTCAATCTTTTTACCAATATCTATATTTTCCATAATAAATGCTCCTTAATAATTATTAAATTATATTTAAATAAATTAAATTGAAATTAACTAAAATGAATTATTTATGTTAAACTATATTAAAATTAATTTAATTATAATTTATTATATGGCTATCTACAAGGATATGAGGAGGAAGAGGAATGAAGGAGATAGAGGCATTAAAAGAGCAATATCCACTAGTAAATAACTTAATCGCAACAGAAGAAGTATTTTGGGTAAACCCGAATATAGAAAAGTATGAAACAGCAATAAAAAATTCACCACTTAATGAAGAACATGTAAAAGACGCGGAAGAGAGATTAAAGCGTTTTGCACCATATATTGCGAAAGTATTTCCTGAAACGAAAGAAACAGGCGGTATTATAGAATCACCTTTAGTGAAAATCTCTTCTATGAAACAATCTTTAGAGAAAAGTTATGGGAAACCTATTTTAGGGGAATTACTATTAAAATGTGATAGCGGGCTTCCGATATCAGGATCAATAAAAGCTAGAGGCGGAATATACGAAGTGCTGAAACATGCAGAGCAATTAGCATTGCAGCATGGAATGTTAACAGAGAAAGATGATTATTCAATTTTAGATAGTGATAGATTTAGAGGTTTCTTTGCGAAGTATTCAATTGCAGTAGGTTCTACTGGGAATTTAGGGCTTAGCATCGGTATTATGAGTGCGAAACTAGGTTTTAACGTGACTGTTCATATGTCAGCAGACGCAAAAGAATGGAAAAAAGATTTATTAAGAAGTAAAGGTGTAAACGTTATTGAATATGAAGCTGATTATAGTAAAGCAGTAGAAGAAGGAAGACTGCAAGCAGATGCAGATCCTAGCTGTTATTTTGTTGATGATGAAAACTCGCATGATTTATTTTTAGGATACGCAGTAGCAGCGTCACGTTTACAAAAACAATTAGAAGAGTTAGAGATTGTAGTAGATGAAGAGCACCCTTTATTCGTTTATCTTCCGTGCGGAGTAGGGGGCGGACCTGGCGGAGTAGCATTTGGTTTAAAGTTATTGTATAAAGACAACGTACACTGTTTCTTTGCGGAGCCAACGCACTCTCCGTGTATGTTACTCGGTTTAATGACAGGGCTTCACGATAAAATCGCCGTTCAAGATATCGGGATTGATAATGTAACTGATGCGGATGGACTTGCGGTAGGAAGACCATCTGGATTTGTCGGTAAAACGATGGAACCATTTTTGAGTGGAAATTACACAGTAAGTGATGAGGAGTTATATAGATTATTAAAAGAACTGGCTGATACTGAAAATATTTATTTAGAGCCTTCTGCATTAGCGGGTATGATAGGGCCGTTGAATGTATGTAAAGCTGAAAATGAGTATTTACAAAAACAACAGTTAACAGAGAAGGTGAAGAAAGGTACTCATATTGTGTGGGGAACTGGTGGGAGTATGGTTCCGGAAGACGTGATGAATGGGTATTATAAGAAAGGTTTGGAATTAACGTTAAAATAAAAATGAGGCTATTTACAGCCTCATTTTTTTCATGTGCATAAAATTCTTTGTTATTTTCGCATTAGTTCATTATAGTATAGATATAAAGGATTGCTAATATCGAATAAATATAACAAAAAAGCTTTATTTTACATAATAAGAGGATGTGTATACGATGTCATTACAGACTAAATATATAGCGGGTATTTCGCTTGGGGTTATGGGCGTAGGTTTTGCGGCTTCAATCCCTTTTCAAGGAACGGTAGCTGGAGAAATTATACAAGGTGGATTTGAAGCTGGGTTAGTTGGTGGACTTGCGGATTGGTTTGCGGTTACAGCTTTATTCCGTCATCCGTTGGGAATCCCAATTCCACATACAGCATTATTACCGAAAAATCGTAAGCGGGTAACAAAGGGACTCGTTTCTACGTTAGAAAATGAATGGCTGACGAAAGAAAGTATTACAAGTAAAGTAAAAGAAATGCAGCTAGCGCAAATGGTACTGCAAATTGCTGAGAAAGAGTTACAGTCTGATGCTGTGAAAAAAGGGATTGTAACAATTGCTGAGAAAGCGATTCTTCAAATAGATACGGAAAAATTAGCAGTTATTATTGAAAAAGAATTAAAAACGTATTTGCATACAATTAATACAAGTAACATATTACAAGTTCTCGTGGATCAATTAGTAGTGCAAGAATATGATGAAAAAACACTTGATTACATATTAGTAAAAGTGAAAGATTGGACAGCTCAAGATGAAGCACGTTATCAGCTCGGAAGCTTAGGCATGAAGGCGATGGAAAACATAAAAGTAGATGGATTCCTACAGTTTACTTTGAAATCGTTTATGAATATTGTTGATGAGGATAAAATCGGCGGCATTTTGCAGAAGTTTATCATTAGCAATATTAACAGCTTACAAGATGCAGATAATAGCACAAGGCAACTTATATTAGCGAAAATTCGTCAAGAGATTATAAATGTAAAAGAAAATGAATCTTTATTACAGGAATTAGAGAAGTGGAAAGAAAAATGGATTGCAAATTGGGATGCTACTGACAAAATAAAAGAGATGCTAGAGCAAGTACAGAGTAGGGCAGTTACTTTTGTGAAGAATGAAGAATTTGCTGATAAATATGTTGTTCCATTCTTACAAACACAAATGAATAAAATAAAAGAAGACGAATTGACTGTTCAAAAAATAGAAGATTGGTTACAAAAACAAGTTGTTACTATTGTTGAAAAGAATCATTCGAAAATTGGAAAGCTTGTGCAAGAAAACCTTGATAAGTTAGATGATAAAACATTAATCGAAATGATTGAAAATAATGTCGGTAAAGATTTGCAGTGGATTCGTGTGAACGGGGCTGTTTGTGGTTTTATGATTGGATTAATTTTAGAAGGAATAAAAGCGATTATATGAGAAAAACCTTCCACAACTGTGGAAGGTTTCTTATTTTTCGATAAAGCTCATATTTAAATTATAAGCTTTCTCAATATTTAATTTGTACGTTCCATTTCCTGTTTTTATCGAGTTTTTATACCAATGTTCTTGCCCATTTAATTCTGGATTTTCTTCTGAAGAATTATTTTCTTTTTTCGCTAAATCTTCTACTTGTTCCCAAGGTGTGTTTCCGTGAGTTTCTTTTTGATTTGTTACGGCTGTTAAAGAAACATCACTTTCTTTAGTTAAATGAACAGATACGTTTGAACTGTTTTGTACAAACCAATTATTTTGTAATTGACCTGGATAAAGAGATAGTTCGTTATTCGAAGCGCGGATCTCTACATTTTTATTTTGCGGAAGAACGAGTGTTTGTTTCACCTGTGGTGCGAAGTTAAAAAACGTATGCTGAACCGGTAATGGTTTTAACGTTATATACATCGTTTCTCCAGCCGTTTGAACTGAAAGGAAATCCTCTTGTTTTAAATTAGGTTTTTCATTTGCCTTTGTCGTCATTTCATATGTTCCAAAAAGATGAATTTGATTTGTATTATTTCCCTCTATCGTTAGAGGGTGATGCCCCGCATCCACTACGATTTTTTTGATAGATTCAGGTATATCAAGTTGTCCGTCTGGAATATTACTCGTTTGTCTAGTTGTGTTAATAGAATGACGAACTTCTTCTAGCAATCCAGTTGATAATAAGCAGTAAAAAGCAATTCCAACACTTCCTAAAACTCCGATAAAGAAAATACTAAAAATATCATATTTAATAAATGAATGTTCCTTCTTAGAAAATAGAAGGTATAGTAAAATTTCAGCGCCAAGTATGATAAGTAAAACAGGCCACCAGGCTGTTAATGTATCTAATGCTTGAACTCCTTTTACGACTGAAAATAGTAAAAAGCAACCTAATGTAATAATGGAGAGCCCCATTGAGAATGTTCCAACGCGCCATGTTCTCATTCGTTTGTACCACCTTTGTTTTCTTTATTTCCAAGTAACAATTTAAAGCCGCCACCAATTAAAAGGAGAGCAACGATAGATGTTTGGAAATAGCGATAATATAGTTCGCTAAGATGAATATTAAATATAGTTGCAAAATAGTCATTCAAAATAGGAAGGACTGTTTGATCTAATAAATAATAACCACCGAGTGTAATTAACCCAATACCGATCCATCTTTGATGATTGATAAAATAGTCAATGATAGGTTCGTCATTTACACGTTCTTTTCCGTATTTTGCAGTTTGCTGTAACGCATCAAAAAAGCTATAGAACCAAATGATTGGTACTAAAAATAAAAACGCAGAAAGTCTTAATAAGTCGAGCAAATAAATAGATAGTAAAAAGGCTGCCATAAGCTGAAGACCACGGCGCTGTAAGCCTAAATACATATGTCCTGCTCCAGGAAACATTGCTAAAATGGAAGCGAATGTTTTATTTTTCTTTCCTTGTTCTCGGTGCTCTTCAAATTCTTCAAAAATAGTACGATCCACTAATTGCTCGCCGCGTTCTTTTTTCTGTAGTTGTTGAACAACATCGAAGAAATTATAAATCCATAAAACAGGTAATGTAATAAGAAAGATAAGGAAACTTCCTTGAGATGTTAAGAGTGCAACGAATATAATCATACTTCCGATTCCTGTGCAAGCGACTAAAAATGTAAGTCCGCGTTGCATAAGTCCTAATTGAAAATGACCAAGCCCAGGAATGATTGATAGAAGAATGATATAAAATCGTTCGCTTTCTTTAGAGGACTCTGTAAATTCTCCGGCTGCTTGTTTTTTCGATTGATTAATAATAGTGATAACTAAATCTAATAAATTGATCGCCCATAACACGACTAGTAAAAATAGAGAAAGAAAAGCAATATCACGCGCTCCTAATGCTATTGTACAAAATGCTGCAAGGATAAATAGAAATAAAGCCCCGCCGCTATATAAAATAAATCGTCCAAATTTCTTTAAATATAAATGTCCAAGCCCAGGAATTAGCCCTAACACAAGTGCTAAAAAGGGATTTTTATTCATGCTTTGAACCTCCGTCCTTTTTTGATGTGTCTACCGATTTGTTTACAATTTGTTGTGAGATAGAAGACTCGTTATGTTTTGAAGATTTCTCGAAATTTGATGTCGCTGTGAAAATATACTGGAATAAACCACTTACCATAAAAATAATTGTAGCCGCAGTCGCAATTATGTAGTGAATAATTGTGCGCTTTAGTGAGTTTGTTTTTATATTTTCATTAGATTGTAGTGTTTCAAAATTAATTTGCGTCATAACTTCGTTCGTAAATGAATCATCATTTATCATTGGAAGGTTTTCATGTTGTTCATCAATACTTTCCATATAAAGTGCTAAACAATGATCACATTCATAAAGATGTTCTTCCATAGATTCACGTTCATTGTTTGATATAACATCTAATGTATAATTGCGCCAATCTTCTTTTGAATAATGCATCATAGAAACTCTTCCTCCTTCCAATGTTTTTTAATCCATTTTCTTGCCCGATACAGTTTCATTTCGACTGTTTTCACTTCAATATTTTCTTGCAAAGCAATTTCTTGATAACTTTTTTCTTCTAAGTAATGTGCGAGAACGACGTCACGGTAATTGTCGGGAAGTTCTCTCAGTTTTTGAGCAATGAGTAATTTTTGCTCTTTCGTCAATAATAAAGCCTCAATATTATGAGAGGATTTTATATTTTCCGCAGTTTCTTTACATAAGGAGAGTTCTTCGTTTTCTCTAGCTTTTTTTCTCTTATAATCAATAGCGTGATTGGTGGCAATACGTGCCATCCACGTTTTTAATCCGCGAAATTGATAATTTGGGAGAGAGGCGTGAATTTTTACGAATACTTCTTGTGTAACATCTTTAGCATCTTCTTCATGTCTTAAAATAGAAAAGATAACTTGAAAAATATAATGACGATATGTTTGTACAAGGATACGAAAAGCATGTTCGCTTCCTTGTTGTGCTTTTTCAACTAATTGTTTTTCCTCAATCGGTCTCTCCCTCCTTTTTGACGCATTCTATTATATAGACGTAAGAAATGATAAGTCACCCTACACATGTTATAAAAAAAGAATAATATATTTTTAGCAGGAGGGCTATATGAAAAAGGTGTGAAAAAATGGTAAAGAGAATTATATAATGAGCAAGAAGGAAATGTTACACAGAGAAAGGATGTGAATGTTAGTAGGGGAAGGTCCATACTAACAAACATGAAAATTAAAATATTAATAGCGGACGATAATTCTTTTATTAGAGAAGGCATGAAAATTATTTTAAATACATACGAAGAGTTTGAAGTATTAGATACTGTAAATGATGGGAAAGAGGCTGTAGCGTATTGTAAAAAGTATGAAGTTGATATCGCGCTTTTAGATGTTCGTATGCCAAACATGAACGGGGTAGAGGCGACGAAGTTAATTTGTGAAGAGACAAAAACGAAGCCTCTCATTTTAACGACGTTTGATGATGATGAATATATTTTGGATGCAGTAAAAAACGGAGCGAAAGGTTATTTGTTAAAAAATAATGATCCTGAGCGTATTCGTGATGCGATAAAAGGAGTTTATAACGGTCAAACTGTTATGCAAGATGTAGTGCTTGATAAAATTAAGTCTAATTTAATGGAAAGTAAAGAGGAAGAATCTAAAATTGATAAGAGTCTTTTTACAGAAAGAGAGCTTAGTATTATCGCATTAATTGCGAAAGGTTTCTCAAATAAAGAAATTTCGAAGCAACTTTTCATATCTGAAGGAACGATTGCAAATTATATTACATCAGTTTTAGGGAAAACTGGACTAGAACATCGCACACAAATTGCGATTTATTACTTAACAGGGAAAGTAGATTAATGTTATGGAATTTTGGTTAACTGTAAGTAAACTTATTGTCTTTTTATATATAGTGTTTAGCTACATTCATTTAAATGTTACGAACTTACCGTGGATTATACTTACTTTGCTTTTATATCTTTCTGTCAATGTGTTGATCTCTATATTTAAAAAAGATACGTACAAAAACATATTAACTTGTGTGTCAATTGGCGTAGTTATGTTATTTACATGGAAGGTTCATCCGTTTTTTATTTTGTTTTTACCTTTGAACTTATATGAAATTGCAAATTATTACATAAAAAAGAAATGGTTAATCTTTTTCATTATGATTCTTCCTATTATTTTTATAGGTGAAGGTATTCAAATGACGTATGGACTTATTAGTGCATTTTGTTTTTTTCCTTAACGATAGCTCATCGCTATATAGCACGATTATTAAAACTAGAAATGCAAAATGATAAAATGAGAAAAGACATACAAAGACTTACGAAAAGTTTAAATGAAAATAAAGATTACATAAGGCAATCTGAATACACATTTAAATTAGAGGAAAGAAATCGACTATCTCAAGAAATTCATGATAAAATCGGTCACTCAATGACAGGTGCACTTATTCAAATGGAAGCAGCGAAGAGATTAATGGAAATAGATAAAGTGAAATCTGCTGAGTTATTACAAAATGCAATTCATATTTCAAAAGATGGAATTGAAAGCATTCGGATTACATTAAAAAATATGAAGCCACCAACTGAGCAAATTGGTATTCATCGTATGAAATTATTCATAGAGGAATTTGCCGGTAAGCATGATATAAATATTCCTTTCGTATATAAAGGGAATTTAGATATGATTTCACCGATTCAGTGGAAGATTATTGGTGAAAATGTTACGGAGGCACTAACAAACGCGATGAAATATGCTGATGCGACAGTCATTTCAATAGATATTCATGTACTGAACAAGATGGTGAAAGTACAAGTGAAGGATAATGGTAAAGGTGCAGCTCTTGTTAAGAAAGGCCTCGGTATTATGGGAATGGAGGAGCGAACAGCATCAGTAAACGGAAAAATTATTGTAGATGGAACAAGTGGTTTTTCAGTAACAATGTTATTGCCGATATAAGAGGATGAGACGAGGATGAATCATCTCATATGAAAAAAGTGAATAATCTCATGTGAAAAGGGTGAACTTCTGCACTGAGCAGGTTCATTCTTTTTGTTTATAATAAAAGCAGAGAAACCGAAATAGGGGTGAAATGATGAATACATTGGAAATTAAAAATTTAACGAAAAAATTTGGTGACTTCATCGCAGTAGATAATATGTCTTTATCTATTAAAGAAGGAGAGATATTTGGCTTTTTAGGATCAAATGGTGCTGGTAAAAGTACAACGATTAATATGATTGCTGGTTTGTTAAGAAGTAATGAAGGTGAAATTAGCATACTAGGAAAAAATATAAAGAAACATAATCGATTTGCGAAAATGAATATCGGTATCGTTCCGCAAGATATTGCGATTTATGAAGAGTTAACTGCCTATGAAAATGTGAAATTCTTTGCTGGATTGTATGGATTACGAGGAGCCGAGCTAAAAGCGAGAGTAGAGGAAGCACTTCAATTTGTAGGCCTTAGTGATAAACATAAAAGTTATCCGAAAAACTTTTCTGGCGGGATGAAACGAAGACTGAATATCGCTTGTGCAATCGCTCATAGACCGAAGTTAATTATTATGGATGAACCGACAGTTGGAATTGATCCGCAGTCAAGGAACTACATTCTTCAGTCTGTCCGAAAATTAAATGAAATGGGAAGTACGATTATTTATACGAGTCACTACATGGAAGAAGTAGAAGAGATTTGTACGAAAATAGCAATTGTCGATCACGGTAAAGTAATTGCAGAAGGAACGAAAGAACAGTTAAAAGCAATTATTACAGATACGAAAGATATTTGGATTGAAGTAAAGTCAGTAGAAAATTTAGATGTAGAAAATTTAAAAGAGATAAATGGTGTGAAAGCTGTTCAAATTGAAGAGAACGTAATCAAGGTAAACTCGGATGCAGGATTAAATAATTTAAATAAAATTATTCAGCATTTCATTAATCATGACATTGAAATTCGTTCGTTAGAGGAGCAGGCTCCAAACTTAGAAACAGTATTTCTTACGTTAACTGGAAGAAACTTACGAGATAAATAAAGGTAAATGAAGAAAAGGTAAAGGGAGGTTCATCAATTGAACATCTTTAACATTGCAGTGATGCACATTAAAAGAGATTTCAGGGACGTAAGAACTTTAGTTTTTATGTTAGCATTTCCGATTGTACTTATGCTTGTGTTAGGAACAGCGTTAACGAATGCATTTAATAGCGATAGTCAATCGTTTAAGGATATACAAGTGCTATATAAAGATGAAGCAAATAGCACGTTTTCTCAATCATTTGAAGCATTTACGAAAGAAGTCGATAAATCAGGTATTCATTTTAAAAAAGCTTCCGAAGGTATAGATGGGAAAGAAGAAGTGAAGCAAAATAAATATGCTGCTTATGTAGAGTTAAATAAAGATGGTGCAAAATTTTATGGAAGTGACAAAAGTAGTATTGAGGGAAGTATTGTGGAAGGCATGCTTACAACATTTGTTGATAAGTACAACGTAGTGGCCGAAGTTGCAAAAGTAGACCCGAGTAAGGTTAGCGCAGTTATTTCAAACGGAAATCATAATGATTATATTAAAGAAACATCTTTACAAGCTGCTAAAAAACCAGGTTCTATGGATTACTATGCGGTTGTAATGACGACGATGATTGCACTGTACGCTGCAATGGGGGCGAGTTTTTTAATTCGAGGAGAACGAATACGTAAAACAGGAGATCGTTTAATTGCAGCACCTATAAGTAAGGCTGAAATTTTCATTGGGAAAGTGCTCGGTAGTCTTGTAGCGAATGCACTTTGTCTATTACTTGTCGTTTTATTTAGTAAATTTGTTTTTCAAGCGAATTGGGGCGACCATATTGGAATCATATTTATTATTTTACTAACAGAAGTCTTTTTAGCAATTAGCTTCGGTTTAGGAATCGGATATATTACAAAAACAGGTGAGGCATCTAGAGCGATTATTATGGTTGTTGTGCAATTAGCGTCTATTTTTGGTGGTGCGTATTTCGTAGTGGAAGAAAATTTCGTTACGAATTTATCACCATTAACGTGGGCAAACACAGCTATTATGAAAATTATTTATGCAAATGATGTAGGAGCGGCACTGCCGGTAATATCTTTAAATCTTGGGATTTCAGCAATCTTCTTATTAATTGCGATTATTGCATTACGTAGACGGGAGGGGCTATAGTATGAAAGATATTTTATGGCTCATACAAAAAACGTTATCTGTGCTTCTGAAAAATAAAAAGGGGTTACTCATTATTATTAGCTTGCCGATAATAGGAACGCTCATTTCCTTTTCGATATATGGGAATGTAGGGCAAGGAACGTTAAATATTGGGGTTATAAATAAAGAAAATCAACCTATCGCAAATGATACAGTGAAATTTTTAGAAGGACTCAATCATGTAAATGTTAGTAAAATTAAGGAATCTGAAGTGGAAGATAAACTCACTTCAAAAAAACTTGATGGTGTTATTACATTACAGTCTGGTTTTTCTGAAAGTGTTCGAGAAGGGAAACCGAGTCATATTGAGATTTCATCGATTAAAGGCGATCAAGTAACAGGATTTATAAAATCGTATTTATATAACTATGTTGATAACATCGCTGCGATTAGTAAAGTGGCAGGGGCCGATCAAAGTACGTTTAATAGTATGTACGCGGGTTATCAAAAAAGTTCATTTAAAGTAAAGTCTGAGACACTTGAAGATACTTCAAAAAATAAAGATATGACAAATCAAACGATGGGTTATCTTATTATGTTTATGTTATTTTCAGCAGTGAACTTATCAGGATTTATTTTAAAAGAAAAAGAGAACAGAACGTATTTTAGATTATTATCAACGCCGATTGACGGAAAGAAATTTATATTATCTAATGTCGCAGTAAATATGATGATATTAACAGTACAAATTGTAATTGCAGTATTCTTTATGACGAATGTTTTTCACACAACTATAAATATGCCTTTCATAGTTATGATTGGTGTGCTTATGATATTCGCTTTAATTGCAATTGGTTTATCGTTAGTCATTGTGTCTTTTTCAAAAAGTTCAACTGCTTCAAATGCAATGCAAAATATAGTAATAGTACCAACATGTTTACTTGCTGGATGTTATTTCCCGTACGACATTATGCCGAAAGCAGTACAAAAAGTAGCTGATTTCCTTCCGCAGCGTTGGTTACTAGATACGATTTCAAAACTACAGCAAGGCATTCCATTTTCTGAGTTGTATTTAAATATTTTAATTTTATTCGCTTTCGCGATAGCATTCTTCTTAATTGCTATTTATAAGTTTGGAAGAAATAATGATGCGAGGAACTTCATTTAATGAAAAGGTGTGGCGCAATGCCATACCTTTTTTGTATTCGTAATTTAAAGTATCTTTTGTAATATAGGAATGCTTTTGTAGAGCACTTCGTTATGTGAAGCATGCACAACATATTTATTTCCTTCTAGAAGAAAAACGCTATGTAGAACAGCGTTACCGTCACCATGTTTTGTAAGTATATCACCGACGACTTTTCCGTCTGTCCATTCTAGTTTTGAATGTGAAGGGACGACTTGTAAATATTGAATCGTTTCTACTCCATCTCCTGCAATAAGTGTAGTTTCAATATTTCTTTTCTGTATAATAAATCTATTTTCATTTAATGTATCGAGGAAAGGGTTTTTCATTTGCATCTTACTATAAGGAAGAAATGTAATAGAAGAGCCTGATCTTATAAATAAATAATTTCCATAATCTTTACAAGGAATAACATCTTGTAATCCTGGAAAGTAACGGTGTATCGCTTCGACTTTATTCATTTTATACAAGGTACTTAAGTAGTGTATGTACTGTTCCATATAGGAACGAACAATATTTATTTTAGAAGATGCATGTACTGGGAGACTACCTCCAGTCCAATAACTATAATTGGGGGGAGATCCAGCGTTTGGTGTACAAAGTATAATAAGTTGCTCCACATCATTTTCATATTCTTCACTTTGAACGTAAGAACGTGCAAGAAGTCCACCCATACTATGACAAACTAAATTTAGTTTATCGCACCCTGTAAATTCTTTAACATAGGCAATTGTTTTTAATAAATATTTTTGAGTGGAAAAAGCAATACGCTGACGCCAGTCATAAAAACAGATAAACAAGTTTTTATTTCGTTCATAGCCGATACTTTCTAACATCATAATGAATGGTTCATAAATAAACGAAGAAAGCCCAAAGTTCCAATTACCGGTACCAGGAATAATAATATTACTCATTGAACCGAAAAGACCTGGGATAAAAATAATAGGAGTTTTTGCTCTTTTCATAGTCTGCTCTCCTTTAAGTTTTTAACATCCGACAAAAAGTAAGAAATACATTTTGTATGAAAACATACTTTAATGAAACACTACGAAATAGTAAGTAATATGAGTGGAAGGAAATCAAAATGATTAAAAAAATATTGCGAGTCACTTCTATTATTATTGCTATTTTCGTTGTTATTTTAATTTGGATGCATATTGACGTTACGCTCGGAAGGAAAATGGAAGCCGTGAAAAATATGCCGACAGAGTATGCGCCTCATTATAGTGACTTTCAATTATATGTGGAAGGGAAGTCGTTTTATAAACAGTTGTTTACTGATATAAGAGAAGCGAAGCGATCTATTTACACTTATTTTTATATTTTATCGGATGATAAAAGTAGCCATACTTTTTTAAACTTATTAAAGGAGAAGGCGAAAGAAGGAATAAACGTATATTTATCGGTTGATTTAATTAATGATTTATCATTTGAAAGAAAGATGAAAAATGAATTGCGGGAAAGTGGTGTTCATTTTACATATAGTAGAAAACCGGAATTGCCATTTGGATTTTATTCACTTCACCATCGTAATCATCGTCGTATTACGACGATTGATGGGGAGATTGGCTATACGGGTGGCTTTAATATGGGGGATGAGTACTTAGGGAAAGATAAGCGATTTGGATATTGGCGTGACTATCATGTGCGGCTTAGAGGAGAAGGAGCAAAAGATTTAGAAGAGCAATTCGCTTTAGATTGGAAACGAGATACGAAAGAACATATAAAAAGAAGTACGAATAAAGCGAGTAAAGGGAATACATTACATACGATGGTTAGCTACAATGGACATCACGTCGCTGAAAAATATATAAAGTTAATAAAACAAGCGAAACATTCAATTGTAATTACAACACCTTATTTTATAGCGAAAAATAAAGAATTAATGAATGCTTTAATTGGAGCGCAAAAACGTGGTGTTACAGTAAAAATACTATGGTCATATAAACCAGATATTCCTCTTATTAAAGAGGCAGCGTATCCTTATATTCGTCAAGCTGTTAATAACGGGATTACGGTATATGGTTATAAAAAAGGTATGTTTCATGGAAAGTTAATGCTGATTGATAATGAACTAACTGTTATCGGTACTACAAACTTTACTGCACGTAGCTTCTATATTAATGATGAGATGAATTTGTATATTCATGGTGGTCCTATCGTAGCGCAAGTAAATAAGGCGTTAATAGAGGATTTTAATGATTCGAAAGAAATGAAGAAAGAGTTTTTTGATAACTTATCTTTTTGGGAGCGTTTTAAGGAGAGGTTGGCGGGAGTAGTTGATTTTTATTTATAATAATTAAGGAAGAAAGGGTGTCTATAAAGGACACCCTTTTTTGATGGGAATAACTATTTTTCATGCACAAGCATCGAAACATCATCATTAATCAACGTCCCAACATGTTCACCTAAACAAATTCTTTTCATAACACCAGGCTCATCAAAGTTAAAGACGTGTGCCGGTAAATTATAATCTCGAGCAAGTAATAAAGCGGCTTGATCCATTACTTGTATGTTTTGCCTAACAATATCGTTATAGTTCAGTTTACTGTACATTTTCGCTGATTTGTTATGTTTCGGATCACTTGTAAAGACACCGTCTACTCCTTGTTTTGCGACTAAAATGGCGTCGCTATTCATTTCAATGGCTCTTTGTACACTTGGGTAATCTGTTGTAACGAATGGTTGCCCGTTACCACCACCGAATATGACAACATAACCGTTATCTAAATGATGTACTGCACGTAGGCGAATATATGGCTCAGCTACTGCATTAAAAGGGATGGAAGTCATAACGCGTACTTCTCTATCTGTTTTACTTGTTAAAACGCCGCGAAGCATTAAGCTGTTAATAATCGTACCTAGCGTACCGATATTATCAGCTTCTACACGATCAATTCCCCATTCTTCAGCTAGATGACCTCTGAAAATGTTACCGCCGCCGATGACAATGGATACTTCGATATCTAGGTCAATAATGGATATTATTTCGTTTGCGATATGTTCTAATCGTTTGGAGTTAAAGCTATTTCCAGATTGATCAGCAAGTGCGCCGCCACTTAGTTTAATTAAGACGCGTTTATATGGTTTCATAACAATTCCCCCTATATAGATTGCAATAAAAAAGGAACAAAGGCGAATGCCTTTGTTCCTTCGTAAGAAAATGAAATAGAAAAGAAATAGATATGATGAACTTCTTCACGTGATTTTTCATAACATCCACTCCTTTTCATCCCCATTTATTTAGAATACGTATATCTTTTAGATTATACGAAATAATCTGATGTTTTATCAAGGTTATTTTATTTCTTTTTTATAAAAAAGTGTCAATGAATATTATAAGAAATAAATTTGAATTTTTTGTGACGAACTTGTAGGTTTTTGTATGATTTTGTAGGTTCGCCTATATGATGTGTGAGTAAGCTTTTATAAATACGAAATGAAAGCGTTCGCATAAAAGGGGATGAACATAAATGAAAAAATTCGGATTGGCAACACAAATTTTTGTCGCACTTGTTTTAGGGATTGTAGTAGGGGCAATCTTTTATGGCAATAAAACGGCGATTTCTTATATCACACCAGTTGGGGATATATTTATTCATTTAATTAAAATGATTGTAGTACCGATTGTTATTTCAGCATTAATTGTTGCGGTAGCTGGTGTAGGTGATATGAAAAAGCTTGGGAAACTGGGCGGTAAGACAATTCTTTATTTCGAAATTATTACGACGATTGCTATTTTAATGGGATTACTTGCAGCAAATATATTCCAACCAGGTACTGGCGTTGATATGAGTAATTTACAGCAAAGTGATATTTCTTCTTATAAACAAACAGCAGATGCAACAGAGAAGAAAGGCTTTGCAGAAACGATTGTTCATATTGTACCGAAAAATATATTTGAGTCTATTACACAAGGTGACTTATTACCGATTATATTCTTCTCAGTACTATTCGGTTTAGGAGTCGCAGCAATCGGAGAAAAAGGAAAGCCTGTTTTTAACTTTTTTGAAGGTGTGCTCGAAGCGATGTTCTGGGTTACAAATCAAGTGATGAAATTCGCACCATTTGGTGTATTCGCATTAATTGCTGTTACGGTTGCAAAATTTGGTGTAGCAACACTACTTCCTTTAGGAAAACTAGTGCTAGCTGTATACGTAACTGTTATACTATTCGTTGTGATTGTATTAGGTATTAATGCGCGAATGGTTGGAGTAAATATTTTTACATTAATGAAAATTTTAAAAGAAGAACTTATTCTTTCATTTACGACAGCAAGTTCAGAAGCTGTTTTACCTAATATAATGAGAAAAATGGAAGAGTTCGGTTGTCCAAAGGCAGTTGCCTCTTTCGTAATTCCCACAGGTTATACATTTAACTTGACTGGATCAGCTATTTATCAAGCGTTAGCGGCATTGTTTGTTGCACAAATGTACGGTGTACACATGTCACTGACGGAGCAAATAACGCTACTATTCGTTCTCATGTTAACATCCAAAGGTATGGCGGGAGTTCCGGGTGCATCATTCGTTGTTGTATTAGCGACGTTAGGATCAATGGGCTTACCGCTAGAAGGCATCGCATTAATTGCGGGAATTGACCGCATTTTAGATATGATTCGCTCAGCTGTCAATGTATTAGGAAATGCATTAGCTGCCATTGTTATGTCGAAGTGGGAAGGCGAATTCGATGATGAGAAAGCAAAACAATATGTAGAAACGGTCAAACAAACAAAAGCAGCGTAAGAGATTGTTAAGGAGTGAGTAATCATGGCAACATTAACTGAAGTTAAAAATGGAGTACGAATTGAAAAAGATTTTTTAGGTGAAAAAGAAGTACCAAATTATGCGTACTACGGTGTACAAACAATGCGTGCAGTAGAGAATTTCCCGATTACAGGATACAAAGTTCATGAAGGTTTAATTAAAGCGTTAGCAATTGTAAAAAAAGCGGCAGCACTTGCTAATGCAGATGTAGGAAGATTGGAATTGAAAAAGGGTGGTGCTATCGCAGAAGCATCACAAGAAATCCTTGAGGGGAAATGGCATGATCATTTCATCGTTGATCCAATTCAGGGCGGTGCAGGAACTTCAATGAATATGAACGCAAATGAAGTCATTGCCAATCGTGCCCTTGAATTATTAGGAATGGAAAAGGGAGACTATGATTATATTAGTCCAAACAGTCATGTAAATATGGCACAATCAACAAACGATGCATTCCCAACAGCGATTCATATTGCAACATTAAATGCATTAGAAGGCTTATTACAAACAATGGGTTATATGCATGATGTATTTGAATTAAAAGCAGAACAGTTCGATCATGTTATTAAAATGGGTCGTACACATTTACAAGATGCTGTGCCAATTCGTCTTGGACAAGAATTTAAAGCATACTCCCGCGTACTTGAACGTGACATGAAACGTATCAAGCAATCACGTCAACATTTATATGAAGTAAATATGGGAGCAACTGCAGTTGGTACAGGCTTAAATGCAGATCCAGAATATATTGAAGCAGTTGTAAAACATTTAGCTACAATTAGTGAACTACCACTTGTTGGTGCAGAAGATTTAGTAGATGCAACTCAAAATACGGATGCGTACACTGAAGTATCTGCAGCACTTAAAGTATGTATGATGAACATGTCTAAAATTGCGAATGACCTTCGCCTAATGGCATCAGGTCCACGCGTTGGATTAGCGGAAATTATGCTACCAGCTCGTCAACCAGGTTCATCTATTATGCCAGGGAAAGTAAACCCTGTTATGCCAGAAGTAATTAATCAAATTGCGTTCCAAGTAATTGGTAACGACCATACAATTTGTCTTGCTTCAGAAGCAGGACAATTAGAATTAAATGTTATGGAACCAGTACTTGTTTTCAACTTACTTCAATCTATTAGCATTATGAATAACGGTTTCCGTGCCTTTACAGATAATTGCTTAAAAGGAATTGAAGCGAATGAAGATCGCTTAAAAGAGTACGTTGAGAAGAGTGTAGGAATTATTACAGCCGTGAACCCTCATATCGGCTATGAAGCAGCAGCTCGCGTTGCGAAAGAAGCAATTGCGACAGGGCAATCCGTTCGAGAACTATGTGTGAAAAATGGTGTATTGTCACAAGAAGAATTAGAGTTAATTCTAGATCCATTCGAAATGACACACCCAGGGATTGCAGGAGCAACTCTTTTAAAGAAAAATTAAAAGAAGAGGGGGACAATCCCCTCTTTTTTGTTTACAATATAGAAATGCTATATATGAATAGAGGTAGGGATGTTATGAGTAAGTTTACAGTGGCTTCTAATGGTGCATTAGAAACAACATTAAGAGGAGCAGAAGTATTATCAACACCACTTTTAAATAAAGGGGTAGCTTTCACACAAGAGGAAAGAGAAGAGTTAGGTTTAAAAGGGTTACTACCGCCAGCGGTTTTAACGTTAGAAGAACAAGCACGCCGAGCATATGAACAATTTAGTTCTCAGCCGGATGATTTATTAAAGAATGTATACTTAACAGCGTTACATGATCGAAATGAAGTGTTATTTTATCGTATTTTAACAGAGCATTTACGTGAAATGTTACCGATTGTATATACACCAACTGTAGGTGTAGCAATTCAAAGATATAGTCATGAATACCGTAAACCACGTGGCATTTATTTATCAATTAACGATCCATCAGGTATTGAAGATGCATTTGCAAATATCGGTGCAACAGCTGAAAACATTGATTTAGTCGTTGTAACGGATGGAGAAGGTATATTAGGAATTGGTGATTGGGGTGTTGGTGGAATTAACATCGCAATCGGGAAATTGGCTGTATATACGGCCGCAGTTGGAATCGATCCTAGCCGTGTATTACCGGTAATTTTAGATGTAGGTACAAATCGTGAGGAATTATTAAACAATCCATTTTATATTGGAAATCGTCACCCTCGTATAACAGGTGAAGCTTACGATGAATTTATTGATACGTTTGTTCAAGCGGTAAATAAACAATTCCCGAAAGCACTTCTACATTGGGAAGACTTCAGTTCTCGTAATGCACGAAAAATTTTAGATAAATATCGTCATGACGTTTGTACGTTTAATGATGATATTCAAGGTACAGGGGCAGTTTCACTTGCTGCTGTATTATCGGCAGTAAAAGCTTCTGGTGTACCGTTAAGTGAACACCGTGTAGTTGTGTTTGGTGCTGGTACGGCTGGAATCGGTATCGCAGATCAAGTAAGAGATGCAATGGTTCGTGTCGGCTTATCAGACGAAGAATCACATAATCGTTTCTGGTGTATTGACCGTAATGGGTTGGTTACAGATAATATGGAAGATCTTCTTGATTTCCAAATTCCATATGCAAGAAAAGAAGCTGAAGTAAGTGATTGGAAACAAAATGATGCTATCGGACTTACTGAAGTTGTGAAACATGTAAAACCGACAATTTTAATTGGTACATCTACTGTTGCGGGCGCATTTAAAGAGGAAATTATTAAAGAAATGGCTTCTCATGTAGAAAGACCAATCATTTTACCAATGTCGAATCCAACGCCACTTGCTGAAGCGAAACCAGCAGATTTAATCGAGTGGACAGAAGGAAAAGCATTAGTTGCAACAGGAAGTCCGTTTGAACCGGTTACATATAACGGTGTAACGTATGTAATTGGACAGTCAAATAACGCACTTATTTTCCCAGGACTAGGTCTTGGTACAATTGTTGTTCGTGCAAGCGTCATGACGGATGGAATGTTCGCAGCAGCAGCAGAAGCAGTTGCAAGTATGGTAGATACAAGTCAGCCAGGAGCGCCTATTTTGCCAGAAGTTGAAGAGTTACGTAATATCTCTGAACTGGTTGCGATTGAAGTAGCGAAAGTCGCAGTTGCAGAAGGTGTTGCTAGAGAGAACTTAAGTGATGACGATATTAAGATTGCAGTAAAAGAAGCAATATGGGAACCGGAGTATCGCCAAATAAAAGCGGTAGAAAAGGTTAGAATATAGAAATAAAGCCCGTTTATAATTATAAGCGGGCTTTCACTTTTACAATTGAAAAAAAGCATAGGAAGTGGCACCTTTGAATTGGAATCAATTATGGAAGAAAGATATGTATCTTTTAATTATATTAATGGTTGTTGTTCCGATTGCTGGAGAGCTGAATTTTCATCCTTTTAATGATATGTTTCGTGTTAGTTTCGGGACACCGCTTTTCTTCTTTTTATTACTATTTTTAAGAAGAGTGCCAGCAGCAGCTGCAGGTATTCTTGTAGGTATATCTGTAGTCTTATTTCGTGTATGTCTTGACTGGGTATTGCAAGGTTCATTCCATATGACAGAATCATTTTATTTGCGTTATCCTGTTTTCTTTTATTATTTTATTTATGGAAGTCTTTTTTCGCTTTGTAGGGTGAATAAGTTTCATCAGAAGCCAATTGTGATAGGATGTCTTGGAATTACAATTGAAATTATCGCAAGTATGTCTGAACTTGCGTTTTATCATATGTTAGTGCTGGGGACAACGATAACAGTTTCTGAAGTGAATAAACTAATTATTATTGCTATTTTTCGTAGTTTCTTTGCGCTTGGTTTTTTAAATATGATGAACTTGTATGAAACAAAATTAAAAGAATCACAAGTGCGAAAAGAAAATGAAAAAATGTTGCTGCATCTTTCTAACTTATATGTGGAATCTGTTCATTTGAAAAAAACGTTACAAAATGCGGAGTTAATTACACAAACAGCGTATCAATTATATCGGAATTTACAAGCGAACGATGATTCGAGTAGTAAAACAGCATTGAAAATAGCGGGAGAAGTACATGAAATAAAAAAGGATAATCAAAGAATTTTTGCAGGGTTATCTAAACTGTTATTAGATAAAAATGTGGCTGAGTATGTAGAAGGACATGAGCTTGCGGAAATGATTGTGAGAATAAATGAGAAGTACGCTGAAATGTTGGGAAAAGATATACGTTTTTCTAAACGTATAGAAGGTGAGCATGCAGAATATCATGTGTACACGGTCTTATCAATTTTTAATAATTTAGTTGCAAATGCAGTTGAAGCAATTGCGGATAATGGCGTTATTATTATTAAGTTATATAAACTTGATAACCATATATTCTTTGAAGTAATTGATGATGGGCCTGGTATTGCACAAAAATATAAGAAATTAGTATTTAAGCCTGGATTTACTTCAAAGTATGATCAAACGGGAACACCATCAACAGGAATTGGACTTTCTTACATAAACGAAATGGTAACAGAGCTCGGAGGAGAAGTGAGATTAGAAGACCGAGAAACTGGCGGAGGGTGTAAGTTTGTCGTTTGTTTACCGGAGTGCAGTTTAAAGCGGGAAGGAGAATGAAGTTGTTTTATTATATCGTAGATGATGATGAAGTTTTCCGCTCTATGCTTTCACAAATTATTGAAGATGGTGATCTTGGGGAAGTAATTGGAGAATCGGAAGACGGAGCTTTTATTGAAGCCGACCAACTAAATTTTAAAAAAGTAGATATTTTATTTATTGATTTATTAATGCCAATGCGAGACGGGATTGAAACAGTTCGCCATATTGCGTCCTCTTTTTCAGGGAAAATCATCATGATTTCTCAAGTTGAATCGAAACAGCTTATTGGTGAGGCGTATACACTTGGTGTTGAATATTATATTACTAAACCATTAAATAAAATTGAGGTTATATCTGTTGTACGTAAAGTAATGGAACGTATTCGTTTAGAGCGCTCTATACATGATATTCAAAAATCATTGAATAACGTTTTTAAGTGGGAACAGCCGCAAGTTCGAAATGAGCCAATGCAAGAAGGAAAAAGAATAGCAGATTCAGGGCGCTATTTATTATCAGAACTCGGTATTGCGGGAGAGAATGGAAGTAAAGATTTACTTAGTATGTTGGAATATTTATATGGACAAGAAAAAGAGCAAACGTTTGAATTTGGATTTCCTGCGCTAAAAGATATCTTTCACCATATAACTATAAGAAAATTAGAGAATATAGCTTCAGATGCAGATATAGATAAGGAGAGAAAAGCATCTGAACAAAGGGTACGTAGAGCGATTTATCAATCGTTAAATCACTTAGCTTCCCTTGGATTAACAGACTTTTCAAATCCGAAATTTGAAAGCTATGCTCCGAAATTTTTTGATTTCACTGTAGTTAGAAAACGAATGACAGAAATGACAAAGGATGAAGTAGCAACTTCTGGCCATATACGAATTAATACGAAGAAATTTATTCAAGTGTTGTATTTTGAGGCGAAAAGGTTGATGGAGATAGAGTGAAAAAAGGTGCTTATATACAAGCATCTTTTTTTATTAAATCTACATTTTATATTTTCTCTTGGAGCATGTAAAATGTTAGTTAAGAGAAACTGGTTTTAAAGTAAGGAAGTGTCAAAACAATGGGTTTTACATTAAATAAATCGATTATTAAAGAAGTATGCGGAGAAACCTCATATAAAAGAGGCGAAGCTTATTATAAATCAAATAAAGTAATAATAAATCATTATGATGAAAATAAAGAAATTTGCGAAGCGACGGTAAAAGGGAACGAAGATTTTCATGTTACAGTAGAAAAAGCTAAAAAAGGTGATGTTGTTGCGAAATGTAGTTGTCCTTCGTTAGCGTCTTTTCAAACATACTGTCAACATGTTGCGGCAGTATTGATACAAATAAATTATAACCAGCAAACCGGTGGAATGGTGCCTATTAGTAGCGGGAATATGAGTGGAAATGATCAATTAACAAGCGGGATGTTTCATTTATTTGCAGAAAAACCATTAAGACCAAAAAGTAAACAACACCGTTTTGATACACGTGAAATACTTCATGTTGAATTTATATGTACGCCAGTAGTTACGAAAAATGGTGGGGCACTGCTAGGTATTCAGTTTAAACTCGCCAAGATGTATTTTGTAAATCATATTAGAGAATTTCTTTCCAATGTGGAGAAAAGAGAGTCCTATAATTGTTCGAATGAATTTACATATACACCAGATGTACATAGCTTTAAGCAAGAAACGGATGCGATTATTCAGCAGCTCATTAAAATTTATCATAATGAAAAAATGTATGAGGATACACTGGAAGTACATGCAAAACAAGATGATAGTATGATTTTAATACCGCCAGCTTCATGGAAGGATATGCTTTCTTTACTTTCTAAAGTTGAGTTTGTGGGACTTAATCAAGATGGAAAATCTTTTCACGGTTTACAAATTTCAAAAGGGCTACTTCCTTTACATTTTGAGTTTAATAAAGGGAGTAACGGTGGGTTTACACTTTATATTGACGGCTTACAACAAGTAGAAGTAATGGATACGTATAGTTATGCTCTATTTGGAGGGAAACTGTATCAGTTGAATGCTGAGGATTGTAAGCGACTTATCGAATTACAAAAAATGATGAATCGTTCTAGTAGTAACCAATTGTATATTCCAGCAGATAAGATGGAGCACTTTGTAGCAAAAGTTGTACCAGGGTTAATGAAGCTAGGAACTGTGCGAATAGATGAGGTAGTATCAGATCGTGTTGAAACACCCGCATTAAAAGCAAAATTGTATTTAGATCGAGTGAAAAATCGTTTGTTAGCAGGTCTCGAATTTCATTATGGAAACGTCGTGATTAATCCGTTAGAAGAGGATGGGCAGCCATCTGTTTTTAATCGTGATGAGAAAAAGGAAAAAGAGATTTTAGACATTATGAGTGAAAGTGCCTTTGCGAAAACGGAAGGCGGTTATTTTATGCATAATGAAGAAACTGAGTATAACTTTTTATATCATGCTGTTCCAACGTTAAAAGGTTTAGTTGATATTTATGCGACGTCAGCCATCAAATTACGAATTCATAAGGGAGACACAGCTCCTCTTATAAGAGTTAGAAGGAAAGAGAGAATTGATTGGTTATCATTTCGCTTTGATATAAAAGGTATTCCAGAGGCAGAAATTAAAGGGGTATTAGTGGCACTTGAAGAGAAACGAAAATATTATCGTTTAGCAAGTGGTGCTCTACTATCACTTGAGAGTAAAGAGTTTAATGATATTAATCAGTTTATAAAAGAATCTAGTATTCGAAAAGGATTTTTAAAGGGCGAAGAAATAGATGTCCCTCTTATTCGTAGTGTGAAATGGATGAATTCACTGCAAGAAGGAAACGTATTAAGTTTAGATGAGTCTGTTCAAGAATTGGTAGAGAACATTCAAAACCCTAAAAAGCTGAAGTTTGCGGTGCCAAGTGGCTTAGATGCGATAATGAGAGAGTATCAAACATACGGATTCCAGTGGATGAAAACACTTGCCTATTATCGTTTTGGCGGCATTTTAGCTGATGATATGGGACTGGGGAAAACGTTGCAAAGTATTGCTTTTATAGACTCTGTTTTGCCGGAAATTCGAGAGAAGAAACTGCCTATATTAGTTGTTTCTCCGTCGTCCCTCGTTTACAACTGGCTTAGTGAGTTGAAAAAATTCGCTCCACATATTAGAGCAGTTATTGCCGCTGGAAATCAAGCAGAGCGCCGAAAAATTTTAAAAGATATAACGAAATTTGATGTTGTCATTACGTCATATCCTCTACTGAGAAGAGATATAAGGTTATATGAGCAGCCATTTCATACGCTATTTCTTGATGAAGCACAAGCGTTTAAAAATCATACGACGCAAACTGCAAGAGCGGTAAAAACAGTGCAGGCGGAGTACCGTTTTGGATTAACAGGAACACCTGTAGAAAATTCATTAGAAGAGCTATGGTCTATCTTCCACGTCGTCTTCCCAGAATTATTACCGGGAAGAAAAGAGTTCGGTGATTTAAGACGTGAAGATATTGCGAAGCGGGTAAAACCTTTCGTGTTAAGAAGGTTAAAGGGTGATGTATTACACGAACTCCCAGAAAAAATTGAGCACTTGCAATCATCAGAACTTTTACCAGATCAAAAGAGGCTTTACGCAGCTTATTTAGCAAAGTTAAGAGAAGAAACGTTAAAACATTTGGATAAAGATACGTTACGTAAAAATAAAATTCGGGTTTTAGCTGGTTTAACGAGACTACGGCAAATTTGTTGTCATCCTGCTTTGTTTGTTGATGACTATAAAGGTAGTTCAGCTAAATTTGATCAGCTGCTAGAAATTTTGGAGGAATGCAGAAGTACAGGGAAGAGAATTCTTATCTTTTCCCAATTTACGAAGATGCTTTCGATAATCGGACGTGAATTAAATCGTCAAGCAGTTCCATACTTTTATTTAGACGGGAGTACACCAGCGCAAGAACGTGTAGAGCTATGCAATCGGTTTAACGAAGGAGAAGGGGATCTATTTCTTATTTCGTTAAAAGCTGGTGGCACAGGACTAAATTTAACAGGTGCAGATACAGTTATATTGTACGACTTGTGGTGGAATCCAGCTGTTGAACAACAAGCTGCGGATAGAGCGTATCGAATGGGACAAAAAAATACAGTGCAAGTGATTAAGTTAGTAGCACATGGAACAATTGAAGAAAAAATGCACGAGTTACAAGAGAGTAAGAAAAATTTAATCGCTGAAATTATCGAGCCGGGAGAAGAGAAGTTATCTTCTATTACGGAGGAAGAAATCCGCGATATTCTTATGATTTAATATGCAAAAAGCTATGCTTTCATAGAGATGAAAGCATAGCTTTTTTGTTGTAATAATTATATTTTGTTTTGTACAAAGTAAAGAGATAAAGTGAAACTTTAAATAGTGGGAGTTGTTCGTCTCCCACTATTTATTTTATTTCTTTGTACCTTTACTTTTGTAAGGTTTTGCAGCTTTCTTTTTCGCACTTGATTGCCAACGGTTCCATCCTTTACTTCCTGTACCTTGTCCTACACCTTTTTTCGGTTTTGCTTTCGTTTTACTCATATGATCACTCCGTTATATAAAAAATCTGATTTGATAATAGCCAATGTTTTAGAAAAATACTATCGATAAATGACTATGCTTGCTTTAAATAAAAACAAACTGCTTGAATGCTATAGTATATCATGAAATTGCGAGTAAACTGAAAGGAATTATAAAGAAAATGAAAATAATAAGAAATACTGCGGATTCTATATTTCGAACAATCACACTAGTTGTTGTATATATGTTAGTTTCAATTAGTGAAATGTTTTTTGGATTGAAGAGACAAAGGAAATAAAAATGTTATATTAAGAACAATCGGTAAAGGCATAAAATAAAGAATTGAAAATTTTTTTGAAACTTTTTGTTGACTTTATCTATTTTTTGTATAGAATAATCATTAATAAAATGTTTCAGAGATGTGACAATAAAACGACTATGAAAGGACGAGTAGTAGTAGGATGTAGTTTAAGCGAGTCAGGGACGGTGTGAGCCTGATACGAAGCCTATTATGAAGAACCTCCTGGAGTCGCTAACCGAAATCCTTTATAGGAAAGTAGACTTAGCCGGGAACTTCGCCGTTACAAGAAGAACAGTATCGAGATTTTTTAATCTCCGTATTGTATAAGTGAGCAACCTCTGTTGCTAATTTGGGTGGTACCGCGGAACCAAAGTCTTTCGTCCCAGTTTTTTGGGAAAGAAGGGCTTTTTTTGTTGGCTTCTTTTCACAACATCCAAACATTTTAGGAGGAAACCACCATGTATCAATCATTAATGACAGTAAGAGAGACTCAAATCGCAATTAAGGAAGTTAAAACATTTTTCGAGGATCAATTAGCAAAACGACTTGAACTATTCCGCGTATCTGCACCATTATTCGTAACGAAAAAATCAGGATTAAACGATCACCTAAACGGTGTAGAACGTCCAATTGAATTTGATATGTTACATTCAGGAGAAGAATTAGAAATTGTACATTCACTAGCGAAGTGGAAAAGATTCGCATTACATGAATACGGATATGAAGCTGGTGAAGGTTTATATACAAACATGAACGCGATTCGTCGTGATGAAGAACTTGATGCAACGCATTCCATTTATGTTGACCAATGGGATTGGGAAAAAATCGTTCAAAAAGAATGGCGTACTATCGATTACTTACAAAAAACAGCACAAACAATTTATGGAATATTCAAAGAATTGGAAAATCACTTATTTGAAAAGTATCCGTTCCTTGGAAAGTATTTACCAGAAGAAATTGTTTTCATTACTTCTCAAGAACTGGAAGATAAATATCCAGAATTAACACCGAAAGATCGTGAACATGCAATTGCGAAAGAACACGGTGCAGTCTTTATTATTGGAATTGGTGATGCACTCCGTTCAGGTGAAAAGCACGATGGACGCGCGTCCGATTATGATGATTGGAAATTAAACGGTGACATTTTATTCTGGCACCCAGTACTACAAGCTTCGTTCGAATTATCATCAATGGGAATTCGTGTTGATAGTAAAGCACTTGATGAGCAATTAACGAAAACTGGTGAAGACTTCAAACGTGAGTATGATTTCCATAAAGGTATTTTAGAAGACGTACTACCATTAACAATTGGTGGTGGTATCGGCCAATCAAGAATGTGTATGTACTTCTTACGTAAAGCACATATCGGTGAAGTTCAATCTTCTGTATGGCCTGATGATTTACGTGAAGCTTGTAAGAAAGAAAACATTCATTTGTTTTAATATAAGTGAGAGGGAGAATGGCTCGAAAATAGAGTTACTCTCCCTTTTTTATTGTGTAAACTGGTGGTTTACAGTGAGTGTTACTAATAGTTTCTTTCTTTTTTATCTCCTTTTATGTAATAATTTGTTAAAGGAGGGGACGTTATGAACTTAGGAGCACAGCTAAAAAACTACGAGAGTCAAAGGGTTTTTCGCAAGAGGATGTTGCAAAGAAAATCGGTGTAACTAGGCAAGCGGTGTATAAAGTGAAACTTTAATCAGTGGAGCGATTTATCCCACTGATTATTAGTTGAACCAATCGGGCTTTTATAGGCAGTTAATCCCATCTGGCTTCCTTGATGTATTTAAAAGCTACGATGGGATTTAGTGCCTGTTAAAGCGGGATAAGTGGGAAAATGATAAAAGTTACCCTGACATTGATAATTTAATTTTATTGAGCGAAATGTACAACGTTACGCTCGATGAATTAATAAAAGGGAATCAAAGCTTTAAAGAGAAAATACATATTGATGAAGAAGATGAGGATTTTGAGAAAGAGAATGAGTTTGGTTTTTATATTGGATTTGGTTTGCTAATTATGAGTGCTTTCATTGATTACGAAGGAATTCAAGAGATTTTATTAGGGGCTGCGCTATTCATGATGGTCTTTTATTCCGACGTGAAGAAAGTTATTTTGAATGAATTTCGCTCATTATTTAAAGGGAAAGATATATATGATAAGAAGTGAGAAGAGTCCGTTATATTTCCTAGGAAAAGGTATTGTGAATATTTCTATTGCTTTATAACGATTTTTAGATATAGGTAATATGTTAAAAAGCTGTTTGTATAGAGTCTTGAAATCTATGTGTAAAATGATAATAAAGTTATTTAATTTTAAAAGCTCAAACGAGTATAGCCCCGTTCTAAAGTTAGGACGGGGTTGAAAATCTAAGTTTTATTGAATAAGAATTTTTTTCAAATATTTTTACTTCAGTAATGTATATTTCAGTAAAGGCCTTTTATAAAACGTCACTTACTTATTTGTTACTGAGTTGTTCCGCCAAACCGATTAGAATTCCTTCGGTTCCACGAATGTAGCAGAGTCGATACGAGTTCTCATACTGAACTACTTCTCCAACGAGCTGAGCACCATGCTTAGTAAGTCTGGATACCATTTCGTCAATGTCCTCGACGGTGAACATGACGCGCAGATAACCGAGGGCGTTTACAGGAGCTGTCCGGTGATCTGCTATAGTAGGTGGGGTGAGAAATCGCGAAAGTTCAATTCGGCTGTGACCATCTGGCGTAACCATCATAGCAATCTCTACGCACTGAGAACCGAGTCCAGTTACGCGACCAGCCCATTCACCTTCGACAGTAGCTCGCCCTTCGAGTTTTAATCCAATCTCCTTGAAGAAAGAGATTGCGTTATCAAGAGATTCTACAACGATGCTGACATTGTCCATTCTTAGTAATCTGTTGTTTGCCATAGTCTTTATCTCCTTATGTGTAAAAATTTATCCCGCTATTTGCGGGCAATAAGACTCCCACCTCAAAATTCGGCGAATGCGAGGAAGTTAGGTGGGAGATAACTGCCCGATTGTTGAATAGAATGACTTGCTTCCGTTTTTTAACAATTTTATTGTTCTTCAAACGACTTTATTTTAAACTAAATAACCTTTTTCTCACTTTCCACTATGCAAACAGCTTTCTATTTATATAGGAAGGAAATAGATTCATATAATTTGTTGTAAGTTTTACTGGTGGAAATTAAATCATTTGCACTAAAGGTTCAATTTTCGCCATAAATGATTGATGAAGTGCTTCAACACCCGTTACTAAATGAAGACGGTCAATAACGACAGATACTTTAATTTCTGATGTACTTACCATTTTAATATGAATATCTTCTTCTTTTAAAGTAGTGAACATATTCGCAGCAACTCCTGGGTTAGATACCATACCAGATCCTACAATTGATACTTTTGCTAAATGATTTTCATGTTCTACAGATTCGTAGTGAAGTGCTTCTTGATTTTGTTCCAATACTTCTAATGTTTCTCTTAAATCATTAGAATGGATTGAGAAGGAGAGGTGAACAGTTCCTTCATTTGTAATACTTTGAATAATAATATCTACATTAATATGTGCTGCTGCTAATGTAGAGAAAACTGTTGAAAGTGCACCTTGTTCTAATCCTTTAATTGTGACGCGTGTAATATTATCCTCAAATGCAATACCTTTAACGATTGATTGTTGTTCCATGTTACATTCTCCCCTTACAATTGTTCCGTTTTCTTGTTCCATACTTGAGCGAACTTCTAAAATTACATTATGATTTTTAGCAAATTCAACAGCGCGTGGGTGTAATACGCCAGCACCGAGGTTGGCAAGCTCTAACATTTCGTCATAAGAAATTTCATCTAATTTATAAGCATCTTGTACAACTCGTGGATCAGTCGTATATACGCCGGTCACATCCGTATAAATATCACATTTTTTTGCTTTTAGTGCAGCAGCTAATGCGACAGCAGTCGTATCGGAGCCACCGCGACCAAGTGTGGTAATTTCATTTTCTTCACTTATTCCTTGGAAACCAGCTACTATAACAATCGTGCCTTCAGTAAGGTGAGACTGAATACGAGTAGTGTTAATGTCAGTAATCCGTGCACTACTATGTACAGATTCTGTCGTAATACCAGCTTGCCATCCTGTTAATGAAATTGCGTTATAACCTTTTGTTTGTAGTGCCATTGTTAATAATGAAATGGTTACTTGTTCTCCTGTAGATAGGAGCATATCCATTTCACGTTTACTTGGATTTTCAGTAATAGCGTTAGCAAGTGCTACAAGTTTATCCGTACTTTTTCCCATTGCTGAAACGACAGAGACAATACTATGTCCTCGTTCATATTCTTCAATAATTAAATTTGCTACATGTTGAATGCGTTCGACGCTTCCGACAGAAGTACCGCCAAATTTTTGTACAATCGTTTCCATTACGAATTCCTTCTTTCGTCCATTTTTAAGAATAGGTTAGGACATATACAAATCCCAATATTCCTGTAGTTACCAGAGAGAAAAACAAAAAACACCATCTCAAATAAGTGAGGATGGTGCTGTTACAGGAAAAGGGAAACAGAAAACGGAGCTAATAAAAAAACCGCCAAAAAAGGAATATCATAAAAATGATATCTCTTTTTTGTAGATAGCTCTTCATACGTACACGTCTGTACATATGACAGTTCTGTTTCTATTCGAAAACAGCCCCAATTGATAAATGCAGAGAAATTTATCAATTTCGGCAACACTTCCTTTCCTCTAAAATCATAGACATCTCTGTGTCTCCTTTAGAATACTTATAAGCGTTGCAACCTCTATCTCACGTTTTAGGCGAGAGTGTATGATTTATGAAGTTGTTGGTAACATTTGTTTTATAATAATTTAAATTTTTCAGGGAATCAAGTGTTTTTTGTATTTTTTTGAAATTCTATCTTTTTATTAAATTAGTTTGTGAAAAATGTAGCAAAATCGATTCATTGCATGTACATTGAAAATATAGCGCATGGGAGGTGGAAGGATGGGGAAGAAAAAGCCTATTTATGTAGCCACAGAAATGAACACAACAATGGAGAAACTATGGGCATATACACAAGAGCCTGATATACATACAGAGTGGGATGCTCGTTTTACTGAGATTTCGTATTTAGAAAAAAAAGAGGGAGAACCACAGAAGTTTTTATATAAAACAAAGATCGGATTTGGACTTGAAATAGCCGGAGAAGGGGAATCGATAGGTGAAATAAGAAAAGAAACTGGAGAACGCATTTCCTCTTTAAAATTTTGGACAGACAATCAATTATCACTTATACAAATAGGGCGTGGTTATTGGAAGTATACACCGAATGAAGAACATATTCATTTTGAAACGCAATATGATTATGATACGAGATTTGGTCGTATAGGAAATGTGATAGATTTATATGTTTTTCGTCCACTATTAGGTTGGGCGACAGCATGGAGTTTTGATGCTTTAAAATTATGGTTAGAAAAGGGACTTCATCCTAAGTTGCTAATTAGAAGAACGATGACGTATTGGCTAGTTTGCTTTTTATTTGCTTTTGTATGGTTATATCAAGGGATTGTACCGAAATTGATGTTTACTCATTCAGAAGAAGTAAAGATGCTTTCTGTACTAATCGGATCGAATGAAAATAGTATTTTTATGCTTAAAATAGTTGGATTTCTAGAAATAATATTGGGTGTGATATGGCTATTGCCACTTCCAAAACGAAAATTATTTATAGGGCATATTATTATGTTAATCGCCTTAACAATTGCGGCAGGAATTACGAATATCACAAGTTTTACGCAACCGTTTAATCCGATTACATTAAATTTTCTTCTAATAGGGTTATCGATTGTCGGTTATATAAATAGCACTAATTTGCCAAGCGCAAAAAATTGCAAGAGGACGAGAAAGGGATAAGTATATGGTTAATATTTATGAAAGATTATTAGGGGATTCTTATAAAAGGCTTCATCCAAAATTGCAGGAACGATATGCGATAACAAAGGAAAATAGCTTTATTGGGGAAGGGGAAATGGATGAAATTTATGGAGGATCTTTTTTCGTTAAATTAATATTAAAAAGTACATCGAAGTTTCGAATGTTTTTCTCTGAGCGAGGGCAAAAAGTTCCGTTTGTGATACATAATACCGCTGAGCGAGATGAACATGGAAATGAGTTTGTACGGTGGAATCGTACTTTTTATTTTCATAATAAGAAAAGATATTTTAACGCTGTTATGCAGTTGGATGAAGAGAATAATGAAATTGTAGATTATTTTGGTGAGCCACATTTACTCGTTTCTACATTGAATTTTTATATTGATGAAAAAGGCGGGATGCATATTTCTTCAAAGAAACAATGGTTTTTTATGTTTGGAAGAAAAATACCGTTACCTAGATTTTTATACGGAGAGGCAAAAATTGTAGAAAGTTATGATGAAACACTACAATGTTTTCGAATTCATGTACAAGTACGAAATCCGTTAATTGGTTCATTATTTTCATATAAGGGAACATTTGTGGAAAGGGAATAAACGATATGAAAAATATACTATTTGGGCTTGCTTGCTATATTATTTTTCTAATATGTGAGTGGTCAAATGTAAACCCAGTTGAAGCAATTATTTTATTATCTATTTTGTTATTTATACCGATGTCTTTTTGTATTATTGATAAGAAAAAAGAAATGGATCGTATGTATTATTTTATAAATTTGTATCGTTTTTATATCCAATCGCAGCAATCAGTGCAATGCTAGCTTTCGTAACAAATCACTATTTCTTTGCGCTACTTTGGTTTGCATATACAGGAATCGTTGCGTTATTTGGTGTAAGTAGATTGTTAGAAAGAGGATGGAAACCGATAGAAGAGACGGCTATCGATAGTGCGTTTATTTATTTGTTTTTAGGTGGTTTTTGGTTTTTTGCTTCAGTAGCAAAGGTTTCAATTATGCACTTTAGTTCTGACATTGTTTTACTTACAGCGGCACACTTTCATTACTCGGCATTTCTATTGCCGTTATCAGCTGGTTTACTTGGAAGGAAAAGAGAAAAGAGAAGTAAAGTGTATGATGCTATTATGTTTATCATAGTCATTTCACCTATGACAGTTGCGATAGGAATTACATACTCAAGGATACTTGAATTTTTTGCAGTGTTCATATATTTATGTGCGATTTATGGATATGGAGTTTACGTGTGGAGAACGAAATTCAATGCTATAAGTGCAAAGATTCTCCTTACTCTTTCATCCAGTACACTTATGGTAACAATAATGTTTTCACTCATATATTCATACGGAAATTTCAAACAAGTAATGGCGATTACAATTGCACAAATGGTCTGGATTCACGGTGTTGTAAATGGAATTGGAGTAGCGTTACCAGCATTTTTTGGCTGGATGATTGAAAAGAGTACTCCGAATTATAAATATTACGGGAAACCAATGAGCAGGTTAAGAGGAAATGCGACAGTTGGTGAAGTATTTTTACATAACAGAAATTTAATAGATAGCAAGGAATACAAAGGTTTAGTTGATAAAATGAATGATTTTCATAGTGAGGCAGTTGACATGGCGAAGATTCCTTTAAGTATTATTCGTTTTTATGAAAATACAAAAGAGTATGAGTTACAATCGCATATTAAATGGACTCGTTGGTTCCGTCCGGTTGCATTTTGTTATGAGAAAATGAGTAAGCGTGTAGGACAAATACATTTAGGAATGGGCGGCAAGTGGGAAACGATGCATGGCTCTATCATTGGGATAATAGATGAGAAGGATGGAAGAGAGAATGTAAGGGCTTGGCTAAGAAAAAATGAAGCAGGGGAGACAATTTTTGTAGCTCTTTATTCAAAGCATACATACAAGAAAGATACATATATGAATATCGCATTACCTTTACCATATTCGAATATGACAGGTATTTTGAAGTTATGCAATGATGATAATGCTTTAATCATTACAAGTAAGTTAAGAGAGAATGACAGGGGGGATGAGGGGATTTATTTATATACTCGTTTCTTTACAATACGTTTACCATTAGCAGAGACATTTATCATTAAAGAGAGCGCGGACCAAATGTTAACAGCTCACCATAGAATGTGGATATTCGGAGTCAAGTTTTTAGAAATTGATTATGAGATTAAGAAAATAGAGGAGAAGTAAGAGAAGCTTGGAGAGATTCCAAGCTTTTTATGTATGGGTAATTGTCATAGCAACTTGTTTATCCAAGTCTTGGTCCCAAACACGCTGAATTTCAAACGTACCTTTTTCAAAAAATAATGGGAATCTCTCTTTAAACCAATCTTGCATAGGAAGATTGAGTGCTGTATCAATTGGCACCCATAATAATTCGCCTTCAGGAGGATTCAAAAGGAGTTCACCTTCAAATGAATCTGTCCAATAGTTAAATACCATATATCGAACATTTTCCTTAGGATTTACATATTCGTCTAACCCCTTGAAAATTAAATTAGAAACGTGGAGTCCGGTCTCCTCTTTCGATTCTCGTATAGCAGCTTGTAATATGCTTTCTGGGAAATCTACTTTTCCACCAGGAGCTATGTAGCCAGGAAAACCTCGATGGTCGGGGCGTTTTATAAGTAAAGCGTCATTATTTCGCTGGATCATACACATTGTATAGATGCGGTGCTCGATATTATGAGAATTTTGAGGCATAATAATGTATTCTCCTTTATCTTTTTTTGATAATTTTACCATAACATAATAGTTTCTTATATAATTAAAAATAGAATATTATTAATTTTCGGTTATTCATTATAAAGTCTATAATCATTTGAAAAGAGGAGAGAGATATGCAAGGAGAAATACCAACAGAGAAAAATTCAGGTTATGTCGGTAAAGTGTTATTGCCAGTTAAAGTGTCACCGCACTTTAAGTTTTTATGGATTGGGCAATTACTTTCGACTTTAGGTAGTTCGATAACGATGGTTATTCTGCCAGTCGTTGTGTATTCATTAACTGGTTCAACAGTTGTAATGGGAATGACTATGGCAATATACATGCTTCCTAATATTCTTGCGTTACCGTTTGCTGGATTAGTCGTGGATCGAATTGACCGGGTGAAATTGATGTTATTTACAGATATAATTCGCTGTATATTAATGCTCTTATTTGCAACACTTATATTTATGGACATTTTAACAATTCCACTTTTATATGTACTTGTTGCATTATATGGACTTATGGAAGGGATATTTCAGCCGGCATATTCAGCTGTAAGAGCGAAAGTATTTGTACCGGAAATTCGAAATGCAGCTAACGCATTAACGCAAATGAGTAATCAGGGTATACGATTAATTGGACCGGCTCTTGGAGGGTTGATAGTATCAGTTACATCTGCAGGGATAGGCTTCGGACTAGATGCAGCAACGTATTTGTTGTCATTTTTATGTTTATTATTTTTAAAAGAAATAAAGTTTAATAAAATACAGAAATTTGAAAGAAATAAAGTCAATTACAAACAAGATTTTCTGGAAGGGATTCTTGTTCTAAAAAGCCATCCGTGGTTGTGGATTACTATTCTAGTCTTTTCTTTCGTTAATATTTGTTATGCAGGCATTATCGTTGTATTAATTCCATGGTTGTTTAATGTTCATCATCATTTTGAAGCTTACGTATATGGATTGGGTATGGCTGCTTCTGGTGCTGGAGCTGTAATTGCAGCGCTAATTTTTGGTGTGAGGCAGCAGTGGCATAAGAGAGGATTACTTGCGTATGGCGGTGTTTTAATAAGTGGAATGGCACTATTAATTATGCCTCTCGTTTCTTGGGCACCTGTCTTAATTGGATTAATGGCAATTGAAGGATTCGGTATTATGATATTTGGGCTCATTTGGGAAACAAGTTTACAAGAGCTTGTACCAGAAGAAGCATTTGGAAGAGTGGCAAGCCTTGATATGTTAGGTTCATTTGCTTTATTGCCATTAGGATATGTGGTTGTAGGCTGGTTAGCTACTGTAATAGGTGGAAAGATAACAATTATAATGCTAGCTATTTTAGTACTCATAACAATTGGAATGGCATTGTCTGTACCAAGTATTCGGCGGTTCGATTGATTATGTAGGCAAAAAGGGGGGGATGGTATATGACTATAGAAAATCTACATGATTTAGTAGTACATGAATTGGGATGTAAATACGTTTTGGGAGAAAAGGTATTTGAAGCAAGGAATTTCACGGTGTATATTGCTACTCCTATAGAAAATAAAATGACATATAATCGATTCATCTTAATTAAGCATTTGTCTAATGAAGAGCCTTCCGTACATGTTTGGGACAAAAAAATATGTGTAGACGCTACAAAAATACATATTGCAAAAGAAGTGACAGAAGCAATTCAATCGGGTTTTGTAAATAAAGAGTAAGCCCTAATCAAATTAGGACTTACTCTTCATTAAACACAAATGTTTGCTTCATTTTTTTACTCTCATGTACTGGATGACCGTTGTAAGAGAAATTCTTTTCTTCCCAAGTAATGACAACTTTAAAATTATGGCTATTAAAGTCTAATGGGAATACCATGTAGTCAAAGCTTGTATGACTTTTTGAAACGTTGTTATTAGATGAAGTAGGATTAAAGGTAGCTTTAGATGTAGGTGTGTTATCAAGTATTTCCACCGATACATTTGCAACATCATTACCAATATTTTTTAAGAGTAAACTATACGTATCATATACACCTTGTTTTGGCTGCACGGCTTGCTTGTTTGAGTTATGAGATTTGTCAATTTCGATATACCACTGTTTAGACTTTGACGCAATTGGTAGTGATTGAAATGTGTATGCACTAGCTTGTATTGGTAGTGCTAAGCAGATTAGTGCAAAGAGAGAAAATATTTTTCGTTTCATCTTTAGAGAGCTCCCATTCTTTAAAGGATTTATTTGTTATTATCTTCTCTTTTTAAGATAATATACCATGTAGTTTAGGGGAGGGTATATTGAAAGAATTAGTAAGTATGGGAAGCAGCATGTTTCTACAACTGTTATTTTTGTATATATTTATTTCTGTTGTTTTATTGGAACTCAATCCATGGTATGCGGTAGTGGTTTATGTGGCTATTGCTATAATCAGTCTTCTGCTAGGAATATACTCGATTGCTTTCCCTATGAAGAGTAGCTTGAATACTATTTTTCTAACACTACCAGGTGGAATTATAATAACATTATTTTCAATATTAATTATTGGATTTACAGTGTTTGCTTACTTTTTACGAGAAGGAGATATTCCGCCTATAATTCGTTTGTAGTATAAGTGAATCGATAGAGCTCCTATCTTTTCGTTATTAATCTTCCCAAGTATGTCACACGCACATTAAAAAAAACAAGGAAACTGTGTAGAGATTTTTCGGCATAGTTTCCTTATTTTGTTTTTTTTGATTAATAATAAATGCTTGCTAAAGGATACGAAAAAGCATATCAGGGGGATTAATTTATTAATATAAAGTAGCGTCCAACTTATAAAAGATAGATATAGGTGGAGGGGTACGAGTATTAGTTAAAAGAGATATTAATATGAAAAAATTACCAATAAATATGTTAAAATAACATTGTCATATAACAAGGGGGATTCGTTTGATGGAAAAAGAGCATCTTGCTAAAGTAGATTTAACGAAAAGAATTGATTCGAAATCTAAGTACAATAAGAAACTTGAAAAATATCAAATGCGCTTATTGGCACTACAGCAAATATTAAAAGAAGAGAAAATAGCCGTTATGATGGTTATGGAAGGTTGGGATGCGGCAGGTAAAGGCGGAACAATTAAGCGAGTGACTGAACATCTTGATCCACGCGGATTCCAAGTAAATCCAATTGGAGCGCCTGCTCCTCATGAAAAACGGTATCATTATTTGCAACGTTTTTGGCGGAAACTTCCTCAGTACGGGCAAATTACTATATTCGACCGTTCATGGTATGGACGTGTATTAGTTGAACGTGTTGAAGGCTTTGCTACAAACGAAGAGTGGACGAGAGCGTATGATGAAATTAATGATTTCGAAAAACTATTAACAGATGATCATTACATAATAGGAAAGTTTTTCTATCATATTAGTAAAGATGAGCAGTTAAAGAGATTTACAGAAAGAGAGAACAACCCTCTTAAAAGGTGGAAAATTACAGATGAAGACTGGCGAAATCGTGAAAAATGGGATGAGTATGTCGAAGCAATAGAAGACATGTTTGAAAATACAAATAAGCCGAATGCAAAATGGCATATTATCGCGAGTAATGATAAATTATACGCCCGTTTGAAAACATTGAAAGTAATTATTTCATTAATTGAGGATTATCTCTTAGAGCATAATATAGAATTACCTTCTTATTATAATGAAATAAAAGAAGGAAAGAAAAAGAAAATTGAATCTGTGCAAGATGCAGGAGTCAAATAGTAAAAAGGTTTGTATAGGAAATATGAAGGGAAGCTGTCTTGTAATTTGGTTTTACCAAATTACAAGACAGCTTTTTAGTTGGAAGTATTTTATATATTTATATAAAGCGAGTGTACCAATTATTTTAGTTTGTGCTGTAGTAAGTTTGTTGTTTTAGGAAGGGGAAGCTTTAAGAAAGAGTAGTAGGGGAATAGGCTAAATATGAATCGCATTTTAATTATGGAACGTTAGCCGTCAAAAAAATTTATAGAGTTATTTTGGGAACTCCTCGGTAATGGGCAAAACGTAAACCGTGGAGTTCTTTATTTTGTGCTTATAGGCATATGTATCACTGTCATTAAGTATTTGCTTTCATTCATTATCCGTCAAGATCAAGTTTTCGAAGTTTAGAAAGATAAACTGAATAATATTAATAAGACGTATAATTGTTTTTTTACATGTCATGAATGGGCACGTATCAAGTTCAAATAACGGATGCATAATATTATTTTCATAGGATTTTAAATATATTTTTCAAAGGGGTGTTCTTTAAATGTTTATAAAACCTATAAATTTAGCGATTCGATTTTTTCTAGAATTATGTGCTCTTGCATCACTATGTTACTGGGGCTTTCAATTTTGGGAAAGTGTATATGTGAAATTTATTTTTGGCATTGGCTCACCACTACTTTTTGCGACAATATGGGGGATTTTCATTGCACCTAAAGCATCATTAAAACTGCCAGAACCATATAGGTTTATGTTGGAAATCATATTGTTTGGAGTTACCTCAGTTGCTCTATATGTTGTTGATCAAATAACCTTAGCTATTATTCTTGGAATGGTATTTATAATAAATCGCACTTTAATCATTATTTGGAAACAATAATTTTTTTGCTAAGTTTCTTCACGAAAGGAACTTAGCATTATTTAAGGTGTAGGAGTAACGAAATATGGATAAATTTAAGCGCTTTAAATTTTGGGATTTTGTTGTTTTATAGTACATTAACAAGAGATATTAGTTTCATAGGGAGGGTGAGGAAATGATAGATACAGCAGATGCTTTAATAAGTAAGCGTATGTATACAGAAGAAGACCAACAAAAATTATATAAACGAACATTAATAATCGTAAGTATTTCACAAATGTTTGGCGGAGCCGGGTTAGCCGCTGGAATTACAGTAGGTGCACTTCTTGCACAGCAAATGCTTGGGACGGATGCGTATGCAGGATTACCGGCTGCTATGTTTACAATGGGATCTGCGGTAGCGGCTTTCTTTGTTGGGAAGTTATCGCAAAAATATGGTCGCCGAATAGGACTTGCAACAGGGTTTATAGTAGGAGGACTAGGAGCTATTGGAGTTGTATTGGCTGCGTTAACAAATAGTATTATTCTATTACTAGTTTCTTTACTCATATATGGTGCGGGTACAGCGACGAATCTACAAGCTCGTTATGCTGGTACCGATTTAGCAGATAAGAAACAACGAGCAACTGCTATTAGTATTACGATGGTTATGACGACTTTTGGTGCGGTAGCTGGTCCAAATTTAGTAGGCGTAATGGGAGATTTTGCCCATTCAATTGGAATTCCTAACCTTGCTGGTCCGTTCATATTATCAGCAGCGGCATTTATACTTGCGGGTCTTGTACTTTTTGTTATGCTTCGTCCAGATCCGTTAATTATTGCTAACATAATAGAAACATATAAACAAGAACATACATATAAAGGGCAACCAGTAACAGAAGAAATGATAGAAAATAAACGTGGTGTTACTGTTGGAGCAATCGTAATGATACTTACTCAAATAGTGATGGTTGCGATTATGACGATGACGCCAGTTCATATGGGGCATCATGGTCATGGCTTAAGTGCAATAGGGCTTGTAATTGGTTTTCATGTAGGTGCAATGTATCTTCCGTCTCTCGTTACAGGAATGTTAATTGATAAAATCGGCCGAACTACGATGAGTATAGCTGGTGGAGTAATTTTACTAGCGGCGGGTGTCATAGCTGCGATAGCGCCGAGTGATTCTTTACTATTATTAATTGTTGCTCTGTCTTTACTTGGGTTAGGGTGGAACCTCGGTTTAATAAGTGGTACAGCTCAAATTGTTGATGCAACTATACCTTCTACACGTGCAAAAACACAAGGAAAAATAGATGTATTTGTTGCGTTAGCTGGAGCTTCTGGTGGAGCGATGTCAGGTATGGTAGTAGCTAATTCAAGTTATGCGGCATTATCATTAGCGGGAGGGGCTGTAGCCTTACTGCTTATTCCAGTTGTGATATGGTCTCGGACAGGTAAATAAAATTCAGATAAAAGAAGCGGCGTTCAAAGGGAGATAATCAATCTTTGAATGCCGCTTTTTTGTGATCAACTAATAGTCTAACTGGAATCGTTGATATAATTTCATTTACCGTAATGTTAGTTGTATAAAAGGAAATTTCAGTTTAAATCCCACTCCAAAATAAGCCCTAAATGCATACATCCATCGCCAAATCCCTACAGTAAAAGTGTATCTCCATTATTTAACTTTCCTTCTTTTCTAAATCATTATTAGATAATATTTGATCTGGAACATAAGTACCAATTGCAGTAATACGAGATTGAGAATTCATAAGAACATCTCCTAACTTATTTTTTATAATCTGATACTAATATTAGATCGTAAAAATATTGATAAAGATTTTCTGTTTAATAAAATTAATATATTTTATTAAACGGAAAGAGATTTGAGGAGTGATGTCCAAATAATATACGGAAAGCTTCTAAAATTGATACTTTGAAGGGGTCTGAGATTCTTGAAAAGAATCATTTATTCGTTGTCTCTTGTTTTAATTTGTAGCTTTACTTTTTTTATTTTGCCAGAGAAATCTTATGCTTGTGACTGTATTAATGTATCACCAGAAGATGCATTCCAAAAAAATGATGTGGTGTTTGAAGGTAAGGTGTTAGAAGTTCAAGAGAAAGGTGAAGGCGGAATTAAAACATTATTCGAAGTGAAGAAAATTTGGAAAGGGACAAGTTCTTCGCGAATTATTATATATACAAGTGTAAGTAGCTGTGCATTTCGTTTTGCAGAGGGAGGAGAGTACTTAGTCTTTTCTTCTTATAGAGGAGAGGAAAAGTTAGAGACATCTATCTGCAGTGGAACGAAGAGATTAGATGAGGCAGAGATTGAGAAAAATGCTTTAAGTCATATTGCAAAAGAGTCTGTTCCAACGAAGAAAGTGAATTTAAAAGGGGATATGGTGAGCGGCTTAAGTTTGTGGCAAGTTGTGGTTATTGTTATAGGTGTATTATTCATTGTAGCTGTTGTTATTTTTATTGTGAGAAGAACTCGCAAAAAATGACGATTAAAGTAAAAATATAAAGATTTTCTTTCTGTTTCTATGAGTGGTTTAATCTTGTGAAAGCGAATTACTTATGCTACACTTTATGTAACTTAAAATGAACGGAGGGGCTTCCTTTGATCTTAATCAGATTACGTCTCAATACTTTGTGCCAATAATTGAATAGCGCTCAAAGGCTCTGTCTGTGTACAGAGTGAACGGGATTGGTCTGCCTATTTTAAAGGAACCCTTTATTAAGCTTATATGTGAAAAAGAGGGAGGGACGAATACGCCCTCTTTTTGTTTTGCCTTTATAAATAGAATGGGATAGTATAGGTGAACACTTGTTGGATACGTATACTATCTTGGGACTTTTTGACCATGTATAGGACGAAAGCACTGCTTTCTTCTATTTCTTTGGTGAACCCTTATCCGTTTACGAAAACACAGGCAGTGACCTGTGTTTTTTATTTTGCGTAATCGAAATGGAGGAATAAATATATGGAAGAATTATTACAAAGAGCAATATTAGTTGGAGTGAATTTAGGTAAGGAAGCTGATTTTGCATATTCGATGGAAGAGTTAGCAAATCTTACGGAAGCTTGTGATGTGGAAGTAATCGGTCAAGTGACGCAAAATTTACAACGAGTAAATCCGTCGCATTATATTGGAAAAGGGAAGATTGAAGAAGTAGCAGCGTATGTGAAAGAAGCAGATGCAAATATGGTCATCTTTAATGACGAATTATCTCCTTCACAAATTCGAAATTTAGAAGAGGATTTAGATTGTAAAGTAATTGATCGTACCATTTTAATTTTAGATATCTTTGCGCAACGTGCGAAAACGAAAGAAGCGCAGTTGCAAGTAGAAGTGGCCCATCTTCAGTACATGATGCCTCGTTTAATCGGTCTTCGTGAATCTTTAGGAAGACAAAGCGGGGGAGTTGGCACGAAAAATAAAGGTGTCGGTGAGAAGAAGTTGGAATTAGATCGTCGTAAAATTGAAGAACAAATTGCGGCTCTAAATAAAGAATTAGAAGCACTTGTTGCACAGCGCCAAACGCAGCGTAAACAACGTAAGAAAAATGAAATTCCAGTTGTGTCGTTAGTAGGATATACGAATGCAGGTAAATCAACGATAATGAATACAATGCTTGAAATTTTTAATGGTACTGTAGAGAAACAAGTATTTGAAAAAGATATGTTATTTGCGACGTTAGAGACATCTGTACGAAATATTGATTTGCCGGATAATAAATCATTTTTATTAACGGATACTGTTGGATTTGTAAGTAAGTTACCGCATCATCTTGTGAAAGCATTCCGTTCAACGCTAGAGGAAGTGGCGGAAGCAGATTTACTTATTCACGTTGTAGATTACTCAAATCCCAATTATGAGCAATTAATTGATATTACAAATGAAACGTTAAAGAAAATTGGCGTGGAAAATATCCCGACGATATATGCATATAACAAATCAGATTTGGTAGATGTTGAAATTCCGAAAGTGCAAGAAGATCGCGTTTATCTATCTGCGAAGAAACATGTTGGAATTAAAGAGCTTGTAGAAGTAGTTCGTTCACACATTTATAAAGAGTATACGAAGTGTGAAATGTTAATTCCGTATGATCAAGGGCAGGTAGTTTCGTATTTCAACAATCATGCACACGTTTTATCTACGAGTTATGAAAACGAAGGTACGAAAATGGCACTAGAATGTAAGACGAGTGATTATGAGAAATATAAGCGTTTTTCTATTTAATAAAAAAAGGCGACCCTAATATGTTTTAGGATCGTCTTTTTCTTCATAATTGCAAGCCTTCCTTTCGTCCTGCCTTAGTATAAAAGAAAATACAAAGAGTTCATATGAATAAATCCGACAAAGCACATAGAAAAAATATATTTTTTTAGAAGTTGAATTTCTGGAAAAAGAAATGAAACCAGTATAGAATAGAAATGTTTCAAAAATCAGAATTTATTACACCTACTGTAATAAATATATATTTTGTACAGAAAGGAGAAATACACATATGCAGGCAGTTTCACAAAAAAATACAGTAGAAACACCGACAATATATCGTATTTTATTTGCGATTAGCTTCGGACATTTTTTAAATGATTCGATGCAAGCAGTTGTGCCAGCGTTGTTTCCTATTTTGGAAAAAACGATGAATTTATCCTATATGCAAGTAGGGTGGATTGCGTTTGCGTTAAATATGACGTCATCGATTATGCAGCCGGTTTTTGGGATGTATTCAGATAAGAAGCCGTCACCATTTTTATTACCGCTCGGTATGTTTTCGAGTATGCTTGGGATGATTGGACTCGCATTTGCACCGAACTTTATAGTTGTTATTATTTCTGTTTTATTTATTGGATTAGGTTCCGCGGTCTTTCATCCGGAGGGCGCTCGTGTTGCTTACATGGCAGCCGGTGCAAAACGAGGTTTAGCACAAGCGATTTATCAAGTGGGGGAAATACAGGGAATTCTCTAGCACCTATTTTTACAGCATTAATTTTCGTTCCGCTCGGTCAAATTGGTTCTTTAGGTTTTACAGCCTTTGCAGCAGTTGGAATTGTATTACTAATTTTCGTATCAAATTGGTATAAAAATGAATTAGCCACTGGTGCTGTAAGAAGGAAAAAGAGGGCTGCACTTGAGGCTGAAAATGCGATTGTAAGTACGCACATTAAATTTGTTATTATACTTCTTGTTTTTCTAACATTTGTACGTTCTTGGTACGGTGCTGGTATCGGGAATTTCTATCAATTTTATTTAATAGAGCATTACGGTTTATCTATAAAAAATGCACAGTATTTCGTCTTCGCTTTTATGATTGCTGGTGTATTAGGTACTTTCTTTGGTGGTCCGCTAGCGGATCGATTCGGTAAGAAAAAGATTATTGTCTTTTCGATGCTCGGTTCAGCGCCGCTTGCACTATTGTTACCTCACGTTTCTCTTATGTGGGTTGTACCGTTATTTTTATGCATTGGATTTATTAGCTCTAGTAGTTTTAGTGTAATCGTTGTATATGCTCAAGAACTTGTTCCAGGGAAAGTTGGAATGGTGTCAGGATTAATTGTCGGTCTTGCGTTTGGTCTTGGAGCATTAGGTGCTGTAGTCCTTGGGAAATTAGCTGATATGTATAGTCTTCAATTTATTATGCTATTATGTAGTGGTTTACCATTAATTGGACTTACTTCATTGTTACTGCCAAATGATAAGAAAACGATAGAATAGGGGATGCGCTATGAAATTATGTGAAAACGTTACAGAATTAATAGGAGATACACCTGTTGTCCGATTATCTAAATTTATTCCAGAGGACGCAGCGGATGTGTATGTAAAATTGGAAATGTTTAATCCGTCACGCAGTGTGAAAGATCGTGCTGCCTATAACTTAATTCATATTGCCGAGGAACACGGTCTCATTAAGCCAGGTGATACAATTATTGAACCGACAAGTGGAAATACAGGAATTGGCTTAGCGATGAATGCAGCTGCTAAAGGATATAAAGCTATTTTAATTATGCCAGATAATATGTCCAAAGAGCGTATTAATTTATTGAAAGCATACGGCGCAGAAGTAGTTTTAACACCAGCAGAACAAAGAATGCCAGGAGCAATTGCGAAGGCGGTAGAGTTACAAAAAGAAATTCCAAATAGTTTTATTCCGCAGCAATTTGAAAACCCAGCAAATCCGAATATTCATCGTTATACGACTGCACTTGAAATTTATGAACAAATGGATGGAGAACTTGATGCATTTGTAGCAACCGCAGGAACAGGCGGAACAATTACAGGGACCGGTGAAACGTTAAAAGAGAAACTACCAAACTTATATATTGCCGTAGTAGAACCGAAAGGATCACCAGTGTTATCTGGTGGTGTTCCAGGCCCTCATAAACTAGTCGGAACAAGCCCAGGGTTTATTCCCAAAAACTTAAATACAGAAGTGTATAACGAAATTATGCAAATTGCAGATGAAGAGGCATTAACTACAATGAGGAACTTGGCAAGACAAGAAGGATTACTAGTAGGGCCATCTTCAGGAGCTTCTGTTTACGCAGCAATAATGATAGCGAAGCGTTTAGGTGCTGGTAAAAAAGTTTTATGTATTGCACCTGATACAGGTGAGCGTTATTTGAGTATGGGGCTATTTGAATAAAAGTGATAGAAGCACCTTAATAGTAAGGATGAAAATCCGCTATTAAGGTGTTTCTTTTAGAAAAATAGATAATGGGTGAGTGGGGAGAATGACAATGAAGCTATTGAAACCAACATACGAATATAGCGAACAAATTATGGAGTATAGGCAGTCATTTTTACATGCAGGAGAACAACCACACGGCAGTAGCTCTTTACAAAATTTTGATTCACTAGATGAATGGTTTGAAAAAGTGAGTATACAAGAAGTAGGAGAAAACTTACAAGCAAATCGAGTGCCATCTAGTCAGTTTTTAAGTTTTGAAAAAGGAGAACTTATCGGTTTTGTGAATATTAGACATCGATTAAATCCAGAATTATTGCTGGAAAGCGGTCATATCGGTTATAGTATCCATCCGAATAAACGTCGCCTAGGTTACGCGACAAAACAATTGAAACTTGCATTAAGTGAAGCGCAAAAGTTAGGGTTGAAGAAAGTGCTAATAACTTGTGATAAAGCTAATATTGGTTCGGCTAAAACGATTCAAAAGGTTGGCGGTGTGCTAGAAAATGAAGTAGTTTCTTCTAATTCTGGCGAAATTGTTCAGCGTTATTGGGTAGAAATATGATTTAGTGGAAATTTGAAAAGGTAATATAATGTTTAATATCGAAATAGATAAATGAAAAGTAAGGGGAGTACTGCAGTTTTAGGGGGAAATGCAATGGGATTAAAAGAGAAAGCGATAGAGATGTCGGAGATTTATAGGCAAAACCAGAAAGTCGAAGCTATTATTTTAGCAGGATCTGTAGCGAGAAAGTTAGAAGATGAACATTCAGATATTGAATTACATATTTTATGGTCAGAACCACCAGAGGATGAAGAGCGTCTAGGTCCAATTAATAATATTGGTGGAACGATTTTGTCATATCATCCTTACGAGGACGAAGAATGGTCGGAAACGTATTTGACGAAAGAAGGAATTAAACTAGAGATTAGTAACTTTTTAACATTGACAGTAGAAAAAAATATTTCAGAAGTTATAGAGCAGTATGATATAAATTATGAGAAACAATGTATTGTATCATCGCTTCATGATGGTGTGAGTTTGTATGGAGAAGTAAAAGTACATGCTCTAAAAGATAGAGTTGAAGCATTTCCAGAAGAACTGGCGAAAAGGATGATTTCAGAAAATCTTTGGTTAAGCAATCGTTGGCATAATCGAGAGGCGCTTTTAAAACGAAAAGACTGGCTTATGCTTTATGATGTTATTTGTGAAGTACAAAGGGATTTATTCGGTGTTTTATTCGGTTTGAATAGAATGTACGTGCACCATCCTGCATTTAAATGGATGGCTTATAATGTAGAGCGTATGAATATTAAACCTGAAAATCTATATGAGCGTATGGCGGATACGCTGATAGGGGAACCAGAGTATAGTGTACAGGAGTTAGAAGTGTTGATCGAAGAGGTATTACATTTAGTAGAACAATATGCTCCGGAGTTAAATATCGCGGAACAACAAAAGCGTATTCAATATGCGAAGTAAAAAAACAAGAGATGTAACAATGAGTTACATCTCTTGTTTTTTTATTTAACTAACTTTCCTAGTATAGGTAAACGTTGAATGCGATTACCGAGAATATGCGAAGCAAGTCCACTCGTTAATACGAATAAAAGATAAACAAGTCCTCCTGCTGATGCGCATATAAACACAATGATCAGTGATTCTATATAAGATTGTCCAGGAATAATCCAGCTTATAATTGCTCTTAATGCAATTACAACAGCAGACATTGCTGCGGAGTAAATCGTAATTAGAAATACTGTTTTTGCTGTTTCGCCAATTTTAAATTTCGCAAACTTAACGATGCAGTACAACATAATAATATTTGAAACGAGATATCCAAGAATTGTTCCAAGTACAGCACCATGTCCACCGAATAAATGTAAGAGCGGTGTGTTCACCACAATTTTAACGAGAATACCGGCTGAGAATGCAATCATTGTTTTTCTTTGATAATCAATTCCTTGTAATATAGCGGCTGAAACTGTGAAAATCGCACTTAATACAGCAGAAGGTGCAAATGAAATTAAATATTGTGATCCACCAAGTGCAATTTCAGGATTTACATAAACCATGCGGAATGCATCGTAAGCGATACTTGCTAGACCGAATGCGGCTGGGATAGTGAAGAATAACAATACTTGGAATATCTTTGAAATTTGTTCTTGTAATTCTTCTAGTTTCCCGCTTGTAAATGATTTCGTTATAGCCGGAATAATTGTTAATGAAAATCCAGTTGCAAGTGAAGCCGGAATCATAATTAACTTTTGGGCATAGTTCGTTATATAAGCGAAAACTGCATTCGCGGTTTCTAAAGGTTCTCCCATCGCTCTAAGGACATCAGCTACGGTATATTGATCTACTAACGTATAGAGCGGGATTGCAATGCCTACAAATACAATTGGAATTGCATAACGTAGTAATTCCATATAAATACTTCTTAACGGAATGTTTGATGATCTCGTTTTTAGCTCACCTTCAGGAGGTTTTAATCCATTATATTTTTTCCAGTACATCATTAAAATAGAGACGCTTGCAAGTGCCCCGATAACAGCACCAAATGTAGCAACTGCAACAGAAGAAGCTACTGAACCTCCTAATAGTTTTGAGACGATAAAACTACCAACTAAAATGAAAACGACACGTGCGATTTGTTCTACGACTTGAGAAACAGCACTTGGTTTCATATGTTGAAAACCTTGGAAATAACCACGTGTAACACTCATAGCTGGTACGATAATAAGCGCGAAGCTTAATGCTCGCATTGTAAGTGTTACGTCTGCGATAAATTGTGGATCTGGTGTTTTCGAGCGAATAATAAATTGTGATATGTACGGTGCTCCAATAAATAAAGTTAAAAATCCTAAAAAGCCCATAAACATCATTAATTTTACGCTCGAGTTATACAATTTTTTACTTGTACTATAATCACCAAGTGCATTATGTTTTGCAACAAATTTTGAGACGGCAATAGGAATACCAGCTGTTGAAAAGCTTAATAAAATACCGTACCAAGAGTATGCGTATCCATATAAAGCGACCCCTTGCGTTCCAACTAATAATTGAAAGGGGAAAAAGTATATAAAACCTAAAATTCGTGAAATCATTGTTGCACCACTTAATAAAGCGGTACCTTTTAAAACTTTTGAAGTAGACAAAATTCTTTCCTCCTACTCGTGCTGTCTTGCATTTATCGTATACTACTATAAACCTGCTAGAGAAGTTAATACAGTATAAACCATAAATGTTCTAATACTATTCATACAAAAGTCATATTTTGAATTTTTAAATAGAATGTAATGCATAAAATTTCAAAATATAAGTTGACACTATTTTTAATGTGTGATAAAAATGATAGTAATCAATTCGGAAAATAATATTTGGGCAATGAAAGGGTATAGTAGTGAAAATCTCCCTATTTCAGAGAGCTGATGGTTGGTGTGAATCAGTATATAGATTATTCATGAAGTTCGTCCTGGAGCATCTTTCATAAATCTCACATTATGAGGAAATGAAAGACGGTAGTTTATACCGTTATCAAATAAAGTGGTGAAGATTGTTTCACAACTAGGGTGGTACCGCGATATTTATCGTCCCTACGTATTTACGTAGGGACGTTTTTTATTTAGGTCCTAATTTTGGTGTGGCTTCATAACTAGGGTGGTACCGCGATATTTTATCGTCCCTACGTATTTGCGTAGGGACGTTTTTTATTTAGGTCCTAACTTTGGTGTATCTTCACAACTAGGGTGGTACCGCGATATTTTTGTCGTCCCTACGTATTTACGTAGGGACGTTTTTTATTAGGGAGGAAGTGAACGTATTAGAAAAGAGTATGGATAGAACAATATAAATACCGGATTGTAAAACAGAAAAAGATAAAGATAAAGAGAGGAGATTAACAAATGAATTCACAGCAATGGACATCGAAATTAGGTTTCGTATTAGCTGCAGCAGGTTCAGCGATTGGTCTTGGAGCGATTTGGAAGTTCCCGTATATGGCCGGAATTGGAGGAGGCGGCGCGTTCTTCCTTATTTTCATCGGTTTCACATTATTAATTGGTTTACCGCTATTATTAGCTGAATTCGTTATCGGAAGAAGTACACAAAAAGAGGCTGTTGAGGCGTATAGCGAAATCGCACCAAAAACACTATGGCCTTGGTTAGGTAAATTAGGGATTGTAACTTGTTTCATACTACTTTCTTTCTACAGTGTTGTAGGGGGATGGATTTTACTATATTTATGGAATGCAATTACAGGTAGACTATGGGAAGGAAATGGGGCATACGAAGCTACGTTTGGTGAAATCATTTCCAATCCATATTTAGCAGTTGGATCACAGCTATTATTCATCCTTATTACTATTTTTATCGTAAGTAAAGGTGTACAAAATGGTGTTGAAAAAGTAAATAAATATTTCATGCCAGCATTATTCGTATTATTCTTTGTACTAATTGTTCGTGCACTTACTTTAGACGGTGCTGGAGAAGGAGTTCGATTCTTCTTACAACCTGATTTCTCAAACGTAACGTCAGAAATCATTTTATATGCAATGGGACAATCGTTCTTCTCGCTATCCGTCGGTGTAGCCGTTATGGTAACGTATAGCTCATACTTACCGAAAGAAGAAAGTTTACCGCGTTCAGCATTTTCTATCGTAGCTTTAACACTTGTGATTACATTACTTGCAGGGCTAGCGATTTTCCCAGTTGTATTCGCATTTGGAATGGAGCCATCTCAAGGACCAGGGCTATTGTTTATCGTACTGCCAGCTATTTTCAGTAAAATGGCGTTCGGGAAATTATTCTTCATTGTTTTCTTATTACTATTCTTCTTTGCTACTATTACATCAGCAATTTCGATGTTAGAAATTAGTGTTGCGTCTTTAACAACTAAAGGTAAAAGTAAAGGGAAACGTGAAAAAATGGCATTAATTGTTGGCTTGTTAATCTTTGTTGTAGGGGTTCCATCAGCCTTATCATTCGGTTTGTTAAGTGATGTGAAACCATTTGGGAAAACAATTTTTGATTTAGCAGACTATGCGGTTAGTAACATACTAATGCCACTTGGTGTTTTATTAGTTTCCATCTTTGTCCCTTTAAAAATGAAGAAAGATGTATTAATGAAAGAACTTGGTGTAAGTAAAAATAAAGGCTATAAACTGTTCGTATTATGGTTATTCTTACTTCGCTATATTGCACCAATTGCGATTATTATCGTATTCCTAAATGTACTTGGAATTATATAAAAAGAAAGGTAGCGTATCGCTCTATGATACGCTACCTTTTTATTTTGCTCTTTTTTGTAATTCGTTTACTGTTACGAACTGATAGCCCTTTTTAGATAAAGAGTCTAAAATACCTTCAATAGTTTGCAGATTTTCATTAGACTCATCATACATAGAGTGTAATAAAATGATAGAACCTGGTTTTACATTTTTACTAACATATTCAATTTTATCAGCTGTAGATGTATAAAAAGTATCAGGTTCAAGGTCCCATGTGATTGTTTCGATATTGTTTTTATTTAAATAATAGGGCAGACCCATTAGCTTTTTACCGTTAGGTGGTCTAAAATCAATTTCGCCTGTAAATCCTGTTTGGCGGATTAATGAATTCGTTTTTTCTATTTCTTCTTTAATAAAAGAAGGTGTTTTAAAAACCATTCTGTTATGAGAGTATGTATGGTTTCCAATTTGGTGTCCAGATTGTACGATATCTTCTCCTAACGATAGGTTTTTCTCTAGTTCATTTCCGATTAAAAAGAAAGTAGCTTTTGCATTGTATGTATCTAGTAGTGGTAATATTTGTTTTACATTGTTCGTAGGGCCATCATCAAAAGTTAAAGCAATCACTTTTTCATTTGTTTCTACTCGGTTTGTTAAACCTCCAAACAATTGAAAACTTCTTGCGTTCATCAATTTGTATGTTCCGAATAATGCTACAGTAATAATGAATAATGTAACGATTGTAATGATTATATTCTTTTTCATAACGCAACCTCACTATACTTTTGGATTGGACTAAAAAGTATTATATCAAACTAAGTAACTTCGTGCTTTAAAAAGGATGTGGATGCAAGGGGAAGAAATTTATCATATAATAAAATGCAAAAGGTATATTAGGAGGTGTTTATATGGCGATTATAATTCAATTGCCAGACACTGCAGCGTCTCATGCAAAGCCAAGTATGGAAATGGCGATACTTTGCGTGGGGTAGACAAGTAATATACAATCGCCTAAATGAGCTCGTATCATTTTTTATATTTGGCTTTGCACCTTATTGAAATGAACCATAAAAAATAAGGGGCGAGCAGAAATGAAATACGTTAAAGCTGCGACGGTTTTACCAGAAAGTTTAATTGCTGAAATTCAAAAGTATATACAAGGTGAAACAATTTACATTCCAAAACAAGAAACAAAACATTGTAAATGGGGTACACAATCTGGAGGAAGAAAACAACTAGATGAAAGAAACAAAGCTATTAAAGAAGCGTTTAAAAGTGGAATTTCCATTCATCAACTTGCGGAGGAGCATTTTCTTTCCGGAGAAACGATTAAAAAGATTGTGTATTCTAAATGAAAATAAAAGAGTCTAGTTCAATTATTAAATTGAACTAGACTCTTTTTGTTTTGTATCTATTGGATATGAATGGGCAAGATAATAGAAAAAATGTGCCGGCTTTTTACTAAATAGAATATAGAGCATTTGAGTGAAAAGCAGAAAGGTGAGCATATATGAATCATCTAGGACAAATAACGATAGAACTATTTTTTGGTTTTTTTGTGCTATTGATTGCTACTAAAATATTAGGGAAGACACAAATATCTCAGTTAACGCCATTTGATTTTATTTCTGCCATAGTTCTCGGAGAATTAGTAGGAAATACTATATATGATCCGGAAATAAAAGTATGGTCTATTTTATATGCAGTACTTGTATGGGTAGTGTTAATTTATACAATAGAAGTGATAACGCAAAAATTTAGGGGGACGAGAAGTTTTTTTGAAGGCTCTCCGTCAATCATTATCCGTAATGGATATATTGACCGGGAACAACTAAGTTCAAATCATTTGGATATTAATCAACTACAACAAATGCTAAGACAACAAAAAGATATATTTTCAATCCGAGAAGTTGAATATATGATTTTGGAACCTAATGGAAACATAAGTGTTCTGAAGAAAAGTAAATATGAATCTCCTACTATAAATGATTTAAGCTTAAAACATAAACCTGTATACTTACCGATTTCATTAATTAGTGATGGAAAAGTAGTGAAAGATAATTTGAGGGAAGCAGGTTTTGATGAAGGATGGCTTTATAAACAAATAAAGCAAAAAGGGATTACTAAATTTGAAGATGTATTATATGCAGAATGGAAAACAGATGATGGTTTCTTTTGTCAGGAAATGCCTCGGTAGAACATAGTCAGAGTATGTAATGTTCATTTCTAAGTTATCTTTTACATATCAAAAAGCTGAATCATTGTATACAATAAGACTAGATCAACAATTTGTATGGAGTGATAAAGATGGAAGCTTTTATTAGAAGTGATCAATATAATTTTATAAAATCACAAGCTTATATTTTAGCAAATGGGCACGCAACAGCAAATGATAGAGGTGTAATTCAAGCATTAAAATCACTTGCGATTGAAAAAATAATACATGTATTTGAAAATTTAACAGATGAACAGAAAGAGTTAATTGATACGGTATTAACAGTTCAAAATAGAGAAGATGCAGAATCGTTTTTACTGAAAATAAATCCGTATGTCATTCCGTTTCAGGAAGTTACAGCGCAAACATTAAAAAAATTATTTCCTAAAGCGAAAAAGTTAAAACTTCCTGATATGGAAGAACTGGATATGAAAGAATTAACTTATTTAAGCTGGATTGACAAGGGATCAAGCAGGAAATTTATTATAGCGAAAAATGATAAAAATAAGTTTGTTGGTCTGCAAGGAACATTTCAAAGTTTAAATAAAAAAAGCATTTGTTCATTATGTCATGGGCATGAAGAAGTAGGAATGTTTTTAGTTGAAATTAAAGGTGATGTACCAGGAACTTTCGTTAGAAAGGGAAACTATATTTGCAAAGATGGTGTAGCTTGTAATCATAATATGAAATCGCTTGATAAGTTACAGGATTTTATTGAGAGACTAAAGAAATAAAAATAGAAGACCTCTAGTATTTAAACTGGAGGTTTTTATTTTTTGAAGAAGAAGTAATAGGTTCTTTTGGAGATGTAGATTTATAAAAAAGTTAGTTCATTTATAATGAAATTTGATGAAAATATCTATTTGGATACAGCTGCTTATATGCAAGGAGGTAAAACATGAATTACATTTCACCGAAAGAAGAGGTGTTAAAAGTGAAAAGGTGGCCTAAAAATACGATAGCAGCGGGTCGTGGTCATACCGTTGCTCTTAAATCGGATGGCACGGTGGTAGCAGTGGGCCGAAATAAAGAAGGAGAATGCAATGTAAGTGGCTGGCGTGATATTGTATCGGTCGCAGCGGGCAATGTTCATATGGCGACGAACACGGGTAATGCTCATACAATCGGTCTTAAATGTGACAGTACTGCGGTTGCAGTGGGTTGGAATAATCATGACCAATGTGATGTAAATGATTGGCATAATATTGTATCGGTTGCGGCGGGGTGGCGCCGTACCATTGGCCTTAAACCGGATGGCACGGTGATAGCAGTGGGCCGAAATAAAGAAGGAGAATGTAATATAAGTAGCTGGCGTGATATTGTGGCGGTCGCGGTGAGTGACTGGCATACAGTCGGTCTTAAATTGGACGGAACGGTGACGACTGTGGGTAATAATCGATATGGCCAATGCAATGTAAGTAGCTGGCGTGATATTGTGGCGATAGCGGCGGGATATCTTCATACAGTTGGTATTACATCTGACGGTATGGTGACGGCAGTGGGTAATAATAAACGGGGGCAATGTGATGTAAGCGATTGGCGCGATATTGTGGCGATAGCGGCAGGGAGTAATCATACAATTGCTCTGAAATCAGATGGTACTGTGGCGGCAGTAGGTTGGAATGAGTATGGCCAATGTAATGTAAGTGATTGGCGTGATATTGTAGCGATAGCGGCTGGTTGTGCGCATACGGTTGGACTTAAATTAGATGGCACGGTGGTAGCAGTAGGTGATAATACATACGGTGAATGCGATGTAGGTAGTTGGCGCAGCATCCGATTGCCTGGTAAATAGTTAATTTATAATAAATCACTAGTAATATTATTCTAGTTTAGGAGTAATTATGGAATAGGATATGTAGATAAGAATCCCTTTTTAAAAGAGGTTCTTATTCTTTTTCCGTAAAATGAGTGTCTAAATGGAATTTTTTAAAGCTACAGTAGAGGATATGATTTATAAATAAAGCATAGGAGAGGTGAAGAATTGTATAAAAAGCTTTTATTTTCTTTACCAGATATTTTACTTGTGTGTATTGTTTTCTACATAACATATACAAAATCTTTTAGTTTTGGACAGACGTTAGTAATTTCAATTGCAATCGGAATCATCGGTGGTCTTGTTATAAGAATTTGTAAGGATGTATTCACGTATATAAGGTGGACAATTAAACAGAGGAAATGTTGAATAAGTTGTATTGCTATTAGGAGGAGATGAAATGACTAATAAAAAGAATAGAGTAAAAAACGAGATAGTACTTTGGACATTAACAGCGGTTGTTCTTTTAATTGTATGGTACTTTTTTCAAAGATAAAAACGCATCGCACTTTGAAAAAAAGCACGATGCGTTTTTATTATTTTTTTTGCCAATTTTCTTTTATAAAGTCTTCACGGCCAGATTCTTTTTGCTCAGTAGCATATTTCTCTGGATTCTTTTTATAGAAATGTTGATGGTATTCTTCGGCCTCATAAAAAGGTGCAGCCGGGCGAATTTCAGTCACGATTGGATCTTTAAACATACGGCTTTCTGCTAGCGTTTGCTTCGATTTTTCTGCAAGCTCTTTTTGTGTTTCATTATGATAAAAAATTGCTGTGCGGTAAGAGGGACCACGGTCAAAAAATTGTCCGCCATCATCAGTCGGATCGATTTGTGGCCAATATAAATCTAGTAATTTTTGATACGGGAAAATAGAAGGATCGAATGTAATTTGAACGACTTCTAAATGGCCAGATGTTCCAGCTTTTACTTGTTCATATGTTGGATTTTCTATATGACCACCTGCATAGCCAGAAAGTACTTTATGAATACCAGGAAGTTCATCAAATGGTTTTACCATGCACCAAAAGCAACCACCTGCGAAGGTTGCGAGTTCGTATGTTTTTTCGGACATTGCTGTAATCCTCCTAAATGTATATGTTTTATATAGTATTATATAAATTGTTTTATTGCGCAATAAAAAAGATTTGAAAATATATGTTTTTTATAAACAAGATCCTCCGCTCACATCAATTAATTGTCCAGTAACCCAGCGGCTGTCTGGAGAGGCAAGAAAAGCAGCGGTATCGGCAATATCTTCTACTTCACCTAAGCGATTGAAGGCGGAAATAGTAGTAGCGTACTGTTTCATCATTGGGTCGCTCAATAGTTCTGCATTCATATCTGTTTTAATAAAGCCTGGAAGTATTGCATTTACTGTTATTCCTCGTGCTCCGAGTTGTTTTGCAAGCGTGAAAGTCATCGTGTTAATTGCACCTTTCGTCATACTATATGCAACGAAATCAGGCAAAGAAATGCGGGTGGCAGCTGATGAAATATTAATAATTCGGCTATTATCACGTAAACGTGGTAGTGCTTGTTGAATGATAAAGAATGGTGCTTTTGCATTTACTGAAACCATTCTATCAAAAAATTGTTCAGTCGTTTCTTCAATAAAAGCACCAGGACCGATTCCAGCGTTGTTTATTAAAATATCAAATTGTGTTCCACCAGTTCTTTTTTGTAGTTCGTTATCTAGAGAAATATACAGGTTATCTACACCGTGTAAAGATTCAAGATTTGCACCGATAGAAAAAGCTGATCCGCCATTTGATTGAATTTCATGAACAGTTTCTTCAGCATCTTCTTTTCGATTTCCATAATGAACAGCAACTAATGCACCGTCGTTTGCTAACCGTTTTGCGATAGCACGTCCAATTCCTCGGCTTGCTCCTGTAACTAATGCTATTTTACCTTTTAACATAGTTTTCTCATCTCCTCATAAATTGTATATGTTTTTAAGTTGTTTTTCTTTATGTAGTAATGCGAACATACTTAAGTAATATATGAGTATGTGTAAGAAGTTCATTCCGATTTTGTTTTGAGAAAAAATAAATATATTTCTGGTAAATAGAATGAATTTTAATGTTTTTCTAAAAACATGTTGACAATGGAAAGAACCGCGTCCTATAATACGTGTAACAAATGAAAGTTAATTAAGAATTTTCTAACTTTATATGTTGTATATGCAAAGAAGAGGAAAGTAGATGATTATGGTCGTTTCAGAGAGCTACTCCTAGGCTGTGAGAGTAGTAGCAATCGAATCATTGAAGATCACCTCGGAGCATCGCTTACGAAAGGGAAACTGAGTAGAGGGCGGCGGCATCGTCTCCGGTAAAAGGACGGAGGTCTGATTGGACCTATGAAGCTTATATTTCGTGAGAAGTATAAGGAAGCTGAGTGGTAACGCGAAACTCTCGCCTCAGCAATCAAAGCTACTAATTTGTAGTAGTTGATTGCTGAGGCGAGAGTTTTTATTTTAAAAAATAGAATAAAAGAATGCGAGGAAGAGGAGAGTAAATGATAAAGATTGTTTCAGAGAGCCGCCCAAAGGCTGTGAGGGTGGTAACAATTGAATCATTGAAAATCACCTCGGAGCACTGCTTTTGAAGTTAGTAAAAAGTAGCGGAGTGGTTTCCGATAGAAAAACAAAAGTCTAATTGGACTTGCAGAGCTTATATTTCGTGAGAAGTGTAAGGAAGCTGAGTGGTACCACGAGTCTCTCGTCTCAGCAATGGATTGCTACAAGTGTGTAAGTAATCGATTGTTGAGACGAGTATATTTTTAAGGTTAGTATACTGAATATTCTGTTAAAAATACTCATCTCAGCAATCGATATAGAAATAGGTTGCAAAAATAGAGAGAAAAAAGAGGAGAGATGTGAGATGGGAAACCAGTACATTTATATGAATGGGGAATTTGTAGAAAAAGAAAAGGCAGTTGTTTCAGTATATGATCACGGCTTTTTATACGGGGACGGTGTATTTGAAGGGATTCGTAGTTACGGAGGAAATGTATTTTGTTTAAAAGAACATGTGAAACGATTATATGAATCGGCGAAATCTATTTTACTTACAATTCCAATGGCGGTTGACGAAATGGAAGAAGCAGTTTTACAAACATTGCAAAAAAATGAATACGCGGATGCCTACATTCGATTAATTGTTTCAAGAGGAAAAGGTGACTTAGGACTCGATCCGAGAAGTTGTGTGAAACCGAGCGTAATTATTATTGCAGAGCAATTAAAGTTATTCCCGCAGGAATTTTATGATAATGGACTAAGCGTTGTATCTGTTGCATCAAGACGTAATACACCAGATGCATTAGACCCACGTATTAAGTCAATGAACTATTTAAATAACGTACTTGTGAAAATTGAAGCCGCACAAGCAGGCGTACTTGAGGCACTTATGCTCAACCAACAAGGATATGTTTGTGAAGGATCTGGAGATAATGTTTTCATTGTGAAAGATGGAAAAGTGTTAACACCTCCTTCGTACTTAGGGGCGCTAGAAGGTATTACGAGAAATAGTGTGATTGAGTTATGTGAGCGACTTAATATTCCGTGTGAGGAAAGGCCGTTTACTCGCCATGACGTATATGTAGCAGATGAAGTGTTTTTAACAGGAACTGCAGCGGAACTAATTCCTGTAGTGAAAGTAGATTCAAGAGAAATTGGAGATGGAAAACCAGGAGATGTAACAAAAAGATTAACCGAAGAATTTAAAAAATTAACGAGAGAAAGAGGAGTACGTGTTCCAGGATTGGCGGAAAGTTTAGCGTAAATAGGGAGAGGAGTTAATTGAAATGGAGGAACAGTATACAGCATATGATGAACTGCAGAGTGAAGAAGCTACAGGTGCTGGACACGTTATTCAATGTTTGAAGAAATTAGGTGTAACGACTGTTTTCGGTTATCCGGGCGGCGCGATTTTACCAATATACGATGCGTTATACGAAAGTGGTTTAAAGCACGTGTTAACTCGTCATGAACAAGCTGCCATTCATGCGGCAGAAGGATATGCGAGAGCTTCGGGAAAGGTTGGGGTAGTCTTTGCTACCTCTGGCCCAGGGGCGACGAATTTAGTTACGGGTTTAGCAGATGCTTATATGGATTCGATTCCTTTAGTTGTCATTACAGGGCAAGTTGCAACGCCTTTAATTGGTAAAGACGGATTTCAAGAAGCGGATGTTGTCGGAATTACAGTACCTGTTACGAAGCATAATTACCAAGTTCGTGATGTAAATCATTTATCACGAACTGTGCAAGAAGCTTTTTACATCGCCGAAAGCGGGCGACCGGGACCGGTATTAATTGATATTCCAAAAGATGTTCAAAATGCAAATGTAACAAGTTTCTTTAATGAAGAAGTGGAGATTCTAGGATATAAACCAGAACCTTTTCCAGACAGTTTGAAACTGAGAGAGGTAGCAAAATCAATTTCAAAAGCAAAACGCCCACTCCTTTATATCGGGGGAGGCGTCATTCATTCAGGCGGATCTGAAGAACTCATCAAGTTTGCGAGTGAGAATCGTATTCCAGTCGTTTCAACTTTAATGGGACTGGGGGCATATCCGCCGGGAGATCCGTTGTTTTTAGGAATGCTCGGTATGCATGGAACGTACGCTGCAAATATGGCAGTAACAGAATGTGACTTATTACTGGCGTTAGGTGTTCGTTTCGATGATCGTGTAACAGGGAAATTAGAACTTTTTTCTCCGCATTCGAAAAAAGTACATATTGATATTGATCCTTCTGAGTTCCATAAAAATGTAACTGTAGAGCATCCGATTGTTGGTGATGTGAAAAAGGCGCTACATATGCTGTTACATATGTCTATTTATACACAAACAGATGAATGGCTTCAGAAAGTGAAGAAGTGGCAAGAAGAATATCCACTTTCATATAAGCAAAAAGAATTTGAGTTAAAACCACAGCATGTTATCAACTTAGTAAGTGAATTAACGAATGGTGAAGCGATTGTCACGACAGAGGTAGGACAGCATCAAATGTGGGCTGCTCACTTTTATAAAGCGAGAAAACCACGGACTTTTCTAACATCAGGGGGATTAGGGACGATGGGATTTGGTTTTCCAGCAGCAATTGGTGCTCAGCTTGCAAAAGAAGAAGAACTTGTCATCTGTATTGCTGGTGATGCTTCTTTCCAAATGAACATTCAAGAGCTGCAAACAATTGCTGAAAATAATATTCCTGTCAAAGTATTCATTATAAACAACAAATTTTTAGGAATGGTAAGGCAATGGCAAGAAATGTTTTATGAAAACCGTTTGTCGGAATCGAGAATTGGGTCACCAGATTTTGTGAAAGTAGCAGAAGCTTATGGTGTAAAAGGGCTAAGAGCAACAAATTCGTTTGAGGCGAAAAAGGTAATGTTAGAAGCGTTTTCTCATGAAGGTCCTGTCGTAGTTGACTTTTGTGTAGAAGAAGGTGAGAACGTCTTTCCAATGGTTCCGCCAAACAAAGGGAATAACGAAATGATTATGAAGAGGTGGGAAGAATGAGTCATACTTTTTCATTAGTTATTCATAACGATCTGAGCGTCTTATTACGTATAAGCGGAATTTTTGCTCGGCGTGGTTATTATATTTCTTCTTTAAATTTAAACGAAAGAGATACAAGTGGTGTTTCTGATATGAAACTAACAGCAGTTTGTACTGAAAATGAAGCAACGTTACTTGTCAGTCAGTTGAAAAAATTAATCAATGTACTGCAAGTAAATAAATTATAAGGAGTGTATGGAATATGAAAACTTATTATGAGAAAGATGCAAATTTAGAGCTATTAAAAGGGAAGACAGTTGCGGTAGTTGGATATGGATCTCAAGGTCATGCTCAAGTACAAAACTTACGAAATTCTGGTGTGGAAGTTGTAGTTGGTGTTCGTCCTGGTAAATCATATGAAGTAGCAAAAGCAGATGGGTTTGAAGTAATGTCCGTTTCAGAAGCGGTTCGAACCGCACAAGTTGTACAAATGTTATTGCCGGATGAACAGCAAGCGTATGTATATAAAACAGAAGTAGAAGAGAATCTTCGTGAAGGACAAATGTTACTTTTCTCACATGGATTTAATATTCACTTCGGGCAAATTAATCCGCCAAGTTACGTAGATGTAGCGATGGTCGCACCGAAGAGTCCAGGTCATCTCGTTCGCCGTGTCTTCCAAGAAGGAAATGGTGTTCCGGCATTAGTCGCAGTGCATCAAGACGCAACGGGAACAGCACTACATGTAGCATTAGCGTATGCAAAAGGTGTAGGTTGTACACGTGCAGGTGTAATTGAAACGACATTCCAAGAAGAAACAGAAACAGACTTATTCGGTGAGCAAGCAGTGCTTTGCGGAGGAGTAACAGCACTTGTGAAAGCTGGTTTTGAAACGTTAACGGAAGGTGGATATCGTCCTGAAATTGCATACTTTGAATGTTTACATGAATTAAAGTTAATTGTTGATTTAATGTATGAAGGCGGATTAACGAATATGCGCCATTCTATTTCAGATACGGCAGAGTTTGGAGATTATGTAACAGGATCGAGAATTGTTACAGATGAAACGAAGAAGGAAATGAAACGTGTTCTTGCAGAAATTCAGCAAGGTGAATTTGCGAAGAAATGGATTTTAGAAAATCAAGCAGGGCGTCCAACGTATAATGCGATGAAAAAAGCAGAACAAAATCATCAGCTAGAAAAAGTAGGAGCAGAGCTTCGTGAAATGATGAGCTGGATTAAGGAACCAGAAAAGAAAACGTTAGTAAAGAAATAGATTGAGAGAATATAAGTGAAAAATACGTAAGAGGGGATTTGACAAGATGAGAAGTGACATGATTAAAAAAGGTTTTGATAAAGCTCCGCATCGTAGTTTATTAAAAGCAACTGGTTTAAAAGATGAAGATTTTGATAAACCATTCATAGCAATTTGTAATTCTTTTATTGAAATTATTCCAGGTCATAAGCACTTGAACGAGTTTGGGAAACTTGTAAAAGAAGCCGTTCGTGCGGCAGGCATGGTGCCATTTGAATTTAATACAATTGGAGTAGATGACGGTATTGCGATGGGTCATATCGGTATGCGTTATTCGCTTCCGAGTCGTGAAATCATTGCAGATTCAGTAGAAACGGTTGTAAATGCACACTGGTTTGATGGAATGATTTGTATTCCAAACTGTGACAAAATTACACCAGGTATGATGATGGCTGCACTTCGAATAAACATTCCAACTGTTTTCGTTTCAGGTGGTCCGATGGCAGCGGGGAAAACATCTAAAGGGGAAGTTGTCGATTTAAGTTCTGTTTTTGAAGGGGTAGGAGCCTATCAATCTGGGAAAATTTCAGAAGAAGAATTAAAGGATATTGAAGATCATGGCTGTCCATCTTGTGGTTCTTGTTCCGGTATGTTTACAGCGAACTCTATGAACTGTTTATGTGAAGTGTTAGGTTTAGCTCTTCCTGGTAACGGGAGTATTTTAGCGATTGATCCAAGACGTGAGGAGTTAATTAAACAAGCAGCAGAAAAATTAAAAATTTTAATTGAAAGAGATATTAAGCCACGCGACATTGTAACAGAAGAAGCAATTGATGATGCGTTTGCACTTGATATGGCGATGGGTGGATCAACGAATACAGTATTACATACGTTAGCACTAGCACAAGAGGCGGGGTTAGATTACGATATGAACCGCATTGATGCAGTTTCAAGGCGTGTACCGCATTTATGTAAAGTAAGTCCAGCTTCTAATTGGCATATGGAAGATATCGATCGCGCAGGCGGGATTAGTGCAATTTTGAAAGAGATGAGCCGAAAAGAAGGGGTACTTCACCTTGATCGTATAACTGCTACTGGGCAAACATTAAGAGAAAACATTGCTCATGCAGAGATTCAAGATAAGGAAGTTATTCATTCTCTAGAAAATCCTCATAGTGAAGAAGGAGGATTACGTATATTAAAAGGAAACCTTGCGAAAGACGGAGCGGTTATTAAAAGCGGAGCAACAGAAGTAAAACGATTTGAAGGACCTTGCGTTATTTTTAATTCACAAGATGAGGCGCTTGCCGGCATTATGCTTGGGAAAGTTAACAAAGGAGATGTAGTTGTTATTCGCTATGAAGGACCAAGAGGCGGACCTGGTATGCCGGAAATGTTAGCACCAACATCAGCAATTGCTGGTATGGGATTAGGAGCAGATGTTGCACTTTTAACTGATGGTCGCTTCTCTGGTGCTTCACGTGGTATTTCGGTAGGGCACATTTCACCAGAAGCAGCAGCTGGCGGAACGATTGCACTTCTTGAACAAGGAGATATTGTATGTATTGATGTTGAGGAACGCTTGTTAGAAGTGAGAGTTAGTGATGAGGAATTAGAGAAGCGTAAAAAAGGGTGGAAACGACCAGAACCAAAAGTGAAAACTGGGTGGCTTGGACGTTATGCACAAATGGTAACATCGGCGAATACAGGTGCAGTTCTAAAAATCCCGAATTTCGATTGAGCCAATTTAAAAGAGATAAGGATGATATGAAATGGTGCAGAAGGTAAAGGAGAGAGTGAAAATTGAAGATATCTTAATGGCTCATAATTGCATGAAAGATATCGTTATTAAAACACCGTTACAACGAGATTCAGTTTTATCTGAGAAATATGAATGTGACGTATATGTTAAGCGAGAAGATTTACAAGTTATTCGTTCTTTCAAAATTCGTGGTGCGTATAATTTAATTCAAAGTTTACCGAAAGAAAAGTTACAAAATGGTGTTGTTTGTGCAAGTGCTGGTAATCATGCACAAGGAGTTGCTTATACGTGTAATTTATTGAAGATTCCGTCAAAAATTTTCATGCCGACAACGACACCTAAGCAAAAAGTATCACAAGTCGAATTTTTCGGTGGTGATTTCGCAGACATTGTATTAGTTGGTGATACATTTGATAGTTCTTTCCAAGAGGCGCAGCACTATTGTGTAGAAAATAGGATGACATTTGTACATCCGTTTGATGATCCGTATGTCGTTGCTGGTCAAGGAACAGTCGCTGTTGAAATTATGCATGATATGGAGAAACCAGTTGATTATATATTTACAGCAATTGGCGGTGGTGGATTAGCATCTGGTATTGGTACATATGTAAAGGGGGTTAGTCCTACTACAAAGGTAATCGGTGTAGAACCGATGGGAGCTGCATCTATGAAAGAAGCTTTTCTTCAAAATGAAAATGTTGCATTAGAAAAGATTGATAGTTTTGTTGATGGAGCAGCTGTTAAGAAGGTAGGAAAGTTAACTTTTGAAACATGTAAAGATGTAATTGATGACATAGTTTTAGTACCAGAGGGAAAGGTTTGTACGACGATTTTAGAACTGTATAAGAAAAATGCAATTGTAGCAGAGCCAGCTGGTGCGCTTTCTATTGCGGCACTTGATCTATACAGAGATGAAATAAAGGGAAAAACAGTTGTATGCACGTTAAGTGGTGGAAATAATGATATTGATAGAATGCAAGAAATGAAAGAACGATCCCTTATTCATGAAGGATTAAAGCACTATTTCATCATTGAATTTCCGCAACGTTCAGGAGCACTACGAGAGTTTCTTGATAAAGGTTTAGGACCGGAAGATGATATTACTCGCTTTGAGTATATTAAGAAACATAATAAAGAAAATGGTCCAGCTTTAGTGGGGGTAGAATTAAAGCATAAGGAAGACTATGAAGCTTTAATTACTCGTTTTCAAGAAAATAACATTCAATTCGTGGAGCTTAATAAAAATCCTGTGCTGTTTGATTTACTTATTTAATAAAAGAAAAGAGTTAACATACAATTCTACTTGAAATAAAAAAGATAGATACAGGAGGGAAATCCTGCTTGTTCTATCTTTTTTATTCTTTGAAAGTTAAACGAAATACGCTCCATATTCAAGAAGGATAAAGCTAGTTAACCAAAAAAGTATTGCAATACGAATGATTACATACATTGTAAATTCAAAGGGAGTAAGTTTTCTCTCTCGCTTTATTTTTCTTAGAAGTCTAACAGAAAAAAATGAACATAAAAGCAGGATCGCTATAGATATTTTATACACGTTTTCTAACAGACTTATATTTTCTAATAAGTTTTTCAGCATATTCATCACCTATCCCGTAATGTATGTTACAGAGAAATGAATTTCGTGCTGTTTAGTTGCGTTTGTTTATTATTTTCCCAGTATCATCAATTTCTACATCAGTTGAAACCGTTTGTAAATATTGCAGTGCTTTTTTCTTTTCTTCTTCATTTACAGGAGAAACTTGGTTGTTGCGAATGATGTAAGGATTGAATGACATTTGGACATCCTTACCTTTAAAGGTTAAAGTTAATACACCTGTTTCGGCACTCTTTCCATTTACATAATTCGGGAATAAAAAGTTTCCTAACGAGTATGCGATAGGAACTTTATTGTAATACTCAAATCCTTGTAACCAATGCGGGTGACTTCCAACGATTGCATCAGCACCCGCCTCTACCATTTTTGGAACATATTGTTTCTGGTATTCTATTGGACGATTAGATTTTTCGACGCCCCAATGCATATAGACGATTACATAATCAGCATCTTTCTTTTGCTCTTGAATCGTTTTTGTTACAAGATTTAGGTCATATCCGTTTGCAACGCCGGGTTTATTGTCACCAACTACCCAATTAAAGTTGGGCATAAAGCGTACAAAGGAAAGAAATTTAAACTTTTTTCCTTTTACAGTTAGTTCACGAGCAGTATAAGCATCTTCAGCATTTTTTCCGGCTCCAGTGTAAGGTAGTTTTAATTTTTCGACGTGAGAAATGGTGTCTAGTAGTCCATCTTGCCCATAATCAAGCGTATGGTTATTGCCAATGTTCACGATGTCATATCCGGTGTTTTTAATGGCTTGTAGAGTGGATGGATCACTTTTAATCCAAAATTGTTGCCCAGGTACTCTTTTTTCTCTCGTTGTAAATGCTGACTCTAAATTAACAAAAGAAATATCAGCTTTCGTTATTTCTTCTTTTACGTGTTGGAATGGATAATCAGCCCCATTTTTTTCGATTACGGGACGTAATTGCCAATCGAACATTGTATCACCAGAGAAGGTGAGTGTGATTTCAGGGTCTTCGGTTTTCTTTTCGCTTTTTGAAGCTGTTTTACTAGATTTGTTTTGCATATCAGGTTTGTCTTTCGCTTTTGAAATAAAAGAGTAGTTGATTAATAAAACAATTGGTGTAATGAAAAAGGCTATTAACAGAAATCGTTTTAGTAAAGTTTTCATAAATACCTTCCCTTTTGAGTTTATCCCGCAATTAGATTAATAATGAATTAAAGGCAATCGATCTTTGTATAGTTACAAAAAAATAGCGGGTTATGTAGTGAAAAACGTTTGTTAATATTCACAATATTACGTTAACATATAGGTAACCTGTAAATCAATGTATAAACCAAAATATAGAAATAAAGAATTCGAAGGGTGAAGAATGAGAAATGGTTATATTAGGAGCAGTTGTAAATGGGATTTGTATTATATTTGGTACTTTACTTGGTAAATTATTTAGTGCGATTCCAGAAAGTATGAAGGGAACAATTATGCATGCAATTGGTTTAGCGGTTACTGTACTTGGACTTCAAATGGCATTAAAAAGTGAAAATTTTCTTGTTGTCATACTAAGTTTAGTTATTGGTACGGTAATCGGAGAATGGCTACAATTAGAAGAAAGGTTAAAACTGTTAGGGGATTGGCTAGAAAATAAAGTTGGATCGAAAGGGAAAGGGAGCATATCGGAAGGCTTTGTAACAGCTACGCTTATTTTTGCAATCGGAGCGATGGGGATACTTGGTGCATTGGACAGTGGGATTCGCGGAAATCATGATATTTTATTTACAAAGGCGATTATCGATGGATTCATTTCTATTATATTAACGACAACTCTAGGAATTGGAGTGGTATTTTCAGCAATTCCAGTGATTTTATATGAGGGAGGTATTGCAGTTTTTGCAACACAAATTAATAGTTTTGTACCAGAGAAATTAATGAATCAATTTATAGTTGAAATGACAGCAACTGGTGGTATTATGATTTTTGCAATTGGATTAAACTTACTTGGATTCATTAAAATTAAAGTAGCAAATTTACTTCCAGGGATATTAGTAGTTGGAATAATTGTTTCAATTATATATATTTACGGCTTGATATCAAGTTATTAGGGGGAAGGGATGTATATGGAGGAATTTCAATTTACAAAACGTGCACATAAAATATTGGAGATTGCAACGCGAGAGGTTGAGTGTAATAAAGGTATTATTCATCCTATGCATCTATTTATAGGAGCTTGTAAGGAAGGTAATGGAGTTTGCGCGGAGTTACATATGTATTTATTTCACACGGTGGGTATGGATTTTTTAGCAAAGGTATCGCTACTTCAACAATATTATGCAAATGAAATAGAATACATAAATGTTGGGGAGTTTAAAGTTTCAAATAAGACGATAGAAGTTTTACAAGTAGCAAAGAAACGGATGGACCGTTTTCAGCAAGTATTAATAAATGAAGGGCATGTTTTATATGCACTGTTTCAAGTTGATACAGTTATTGAAAAGGTTATAAGTAAAAACGTGCAAAAAGAGCTGCTGAGTATTACATCTGAGTCAAGAGACTTAACCGTTGATTTAAAAAGATTTAATCCTATTTATAATAATTTAAATTTTAATGTTAGAAGAGCTGTCTTTTCTGATTTTGAAAAGTTGGCACGTTTTGTTAAGGATGAATTTGGTGAACGTTGGTTAAAATCTTTAGATTATGGATTTCGGACATATAAAGAGGAGTTGCCTATTTTTATTGCTGAGCAGGAAGGAGCAATCATTGGTTTCGCTTGTTACGATGTTGTGAGAGGGAAAAAAGGGTTGTTTGGCCCGATGGGTACAGCGAAACATAATCGTGTGAACGGTGTTGGGAAGACGTTATTGAATCATTGTTTATATAACATGAAGAAAAGCGGATATGAGTATGCAATTATAGGACAAGCAGGTCCGATTGAGTTTTATGAGAGGTGCTGTAATGCACGTTTAATACCCATAGGAGATAATTAACTCTATCCCTTTGCAAAGAATGCAAAGGGATAGAGTTTTATTATGTATAAATCAAATTACTAAACTTTTTCCAGGAAACGGTGTAGAATGGGTATCTAATGAAAGAAGGTGTGAAAATGGCCAGCTGGAAACGAAATTTAATGATTTGTTGGCTAGGTTGTTTTACCACTGCAGCCGGTATGAGTTTAGTAATTCCTTTTTTATCTTTTTATATTGAGGAATTAGGGGTGACCGGCACTTCTAGTATTGCACAGTGGTCGGGACTTGCATTTGGTGTAACATTTTTAATGGGTGCGATTGTATCACCGATATGGGGAAAGCTGGGTGATATACATGGACGGAAATTGATGCTTATACGTGCTAGCCTTGGTATGGCGATAATTATGACGCTTATGGGGTTTGTGACAGATGTGTATCAATTAGTCGCACTTCGGTTTTTAATGGGATCGGTATCAGGTTTCCTTTCTACAGCGATGACACTTATTGCTGCAGAAACTCCGCAAGAACATTCAGGTTGGGCAATTTCTACAATCTCAACTGGAGGCGTGAGCGGTTCGTTACTTGGGCCGATACTCGGAGGTTATTTGTCAGAGTTAATCGGAATGCGCCATGTTTTTCTAGTTACAGGAGCTTTCTTATTCCTGTCCTTTCTTATCGTCTTTTTCTTCTTACATGAGGAGAAACATTCTGCTAAAGAAAAAAAGGAACAGCCGAAAAAAGTATGGACGATGGTCCCTGCAAAACATTTAATAATAAGTTTATTTGTAGCAACGTTTATTATTCAGCTTGCAAATATGTCGATTCAACCTATTATTACGTTGTATGTAAAGCATTTGGCAGGACCAGGAACAGATCATATTGAAATGCTTGCAGGTGCAGTCATGTCTGCGACAGGATTAGCAGTTATTTTAGCAGCTCCTAAGCTAGGAAGATTATCAGATCATATTGGACCTCAAAAAACGTTAGTTGTAGCGTTGTTTGCTGCAGGAATTATTTTTATTCCGCAAGCATTTGTAACCTCAGCTTGGCAACTATTAATTCTTCGCTTTTTATTAGGTATTGCACAAGCAGGACTATTACCTTCCGTACAAACTCTACTAAAACAACATACGCCAACCCATGTAACGGGACGAATATTTGGATATAATCAATCATTTCAGTTTTTAGGAAATATGATTGGGCCAGTACTTGGTGGACAAATTGCAGCTCATGCAGGCTTCCAATATGTTTTCTTCTCTACATCATCACTATTATTTATTGCGTGCATTTGGGTTTATTTTCATAGTAAGAACGAAGAGGTATCAGAGAAACGACATTTGGAAGTTAGTTAACTATGTGAATGAAAAACAGAAAAAGGATGAAGCAATATTGCTTCATCCTTTTTCATTAAAATTGAAGGCAAAGATAACTTAATGTACCAAGCTCGTAGCTACGGTGAATGACCGTACCGTCGTTCTCACCACTACCCATCGCGATAAATAGAGGAACAAAATGTTCCGCTCTTGGTACAGCTAATTGTGCATGAGGAGCATTTCTTTCCCAGTTAAACAATGCATCTTTATCGCTAGTATGCATATGATTTATAATCCAATCATCAAATTCAATCGCCCATTGTTCCGGAGTTGTTTCATTCCATTTTAATGCTCGTAAATTATGAACAGTAACTCCGCTGCCGATTACTAAAATATCTTCTTGTCCAAGTCCTTTTAGTGCTTCTCCAATTTCAAATTGTTCTTTTGCAGGAAGGAATGGATTTACTGATATTTGTACGACAGGAATATTGGCTTCTGGGTACATACGATGCAGGAGTGTCCATGAGCCATGATCTAAACCTCTCGTCATATTATGATGGACTGGAATGCCTTTGTTTTTAAATTTTGTTTCTAGCATAGACGCAATGCTAGAAGAGCCTTTCGCATGATATTTGATTTCGTATAACTCAGGAGGAAAACCTCCAAAGTCATAAATTGTTTCATATACTTCATCTGAAGAGGAGATCGTTAATACTTCACTTTCCCAGTGAGCGGTAAAAATAACAATAGCTTTCGGTTTATATGTTTCTCCAAGTGTCTTTAAAAAGCGTGTATAGTCTGTATCTTGAATAGCAAGCATAGGTGATCCATGTGCTAAAAATAGTGAGGGCATCATGATTAAAACCTCCTAAAAATATATTAATTACTTTATGTAAGTAACTATATAATTTTATTTTAAATTCGTCAAGATAATAGTTTAATATGTAATCGGAAAAATAGATCATTTGTCATAATGAAAGCAATTGCATATAATACATAATAAGAATAATGAATGTTTATTCATTATAAAAAAAGATATACATAATAGATTTGGAGGCTGTCGGAATGAGCATACAGGAAAATTTCGTTACGGCATTGGATAAATCGGAAATTTACTTGCGTAAATGGTTACCAGAAGAAAATCCGCGGGGAATTGTTCAAATTGCACATGGTATGACAGAACATGCAGGTGTTTATACAGAATTTATTGATGCTTTATTAGAAGCAGGATATGGTGTTTATGCTCATGATCATAAAGGGCATGGAAAAACAGTGAAAAGGGAAGAAGACTATGGTCATTTTGAACCAAATGTAGGTTGGAATCAGGCTGTGTCTGATGTTATCTTTGTTTCGGAAATGATAAAAGAAGAGCAGACATGCCCGTTATTTTTACTTGGACATAGTATGGGTTCTTTTTTATCAAGACGTGCTGTACAACTTAAAGGTGAATTATATGATGGATTCCTTATTTCAGGAACTGGTGGAAATCCAGGGCTTTTAGGAAGTATCGGTCATAAAGTAGCGACAATTGAGATGAAACTTCGCGGAAAGAAAACGAAAAGTCCGATGCTGAACTTCTTATCTTTCGGAAACTTCAACTCACACTTTAAGCCAAATCGTACGAAATTTGATTGGTTATCTTCAGATATTCATCAAGTTGATAAGTATATTGCGGATCCGTTATGTGGATTCATTTGCACGACTAGTTTTTACCGAGAATTGTTTCATGGAGTTCTAGAAGTAAATAAAATAGAAGAATACAAGAAGACACCAAAAAATCTTCCAATACATATATTCTCTGGTGATCGTGATCCTGTTGGGGATATGGGGAAAGGTGTAAAAGAAGTATACGAAAACTATAAAAAATGTGGTGTGAAAGATGTAACACTTCGTTTATATGAAAATGGTAGACATGAAATGTTCCATGAAGTGAATAGAGAAGATGTATTTCAAGATTTGATTTCATGGTTAGATGAGCATATTGTATAAGAAGAAACCTCACTTCATGCTGAAGTGAGGTTTTTTGAAAAATTGGAGGATTGATTATGAGTGAATTTGTAAATAAAGAATATGTAGAAATAGATTTTCAAGATGTCTGGATAAAAGACGAGGAATTGAAAAATTGTACCTTTATAAAATGCCGTTTTAGAGGGATAGATGCATCAGAAGTTTTTACTAAAAATTGTAATTTCATAGAATGTGATTTTACTGGTACTCTTTTTAATGCTTCTATCCATCAAGGAACTACGTTTGCTAATTGTAGGTTTTTTGGTGCGAATTTATTTGTATCTAAGTTTGAAGAATGTAAAATGACTGGTTCGGATTTCGAAGAGGCGAATTTAGACGGAATAACAATTATATCAGGCGATTGGTCATATACGAATTTAAGGTTTGCGAACTTAAGTAAACAAATGTTAAAGGGTAACTAACTGTTACGATTTATTTAACCAATTATAACTAAAGTTAATTAAATATATCAGTAAGCCCTGCTAGTCAAGTGATTGGCTAGTAGTGAGGGTTAACTGCGGGCAATCCCTAAAGCTGATTGAACTACAACGTGGCTAGAAATGGTGAGCGTGAATGTTGCGAAAGCAGAAAAAATCAATCAGATGGTGCAAGGTTAAATCCTAAACATTAGAACAATGGGTCTTCCGCATCGAATCATCTAAGTTAAAATTGATAAGATGAACGTTCAACGACTATCTCGTATAACTGACGAGAGTACATCACAAGCCTATGGTGGTGGAAAAATCCTTTATCTCTAAGTAGATAAACATATAGTCTGCGCTCATGTGAAAACATGAGAAGTTCATAAGAGAACTGGCTAAGGAATTGCGCCCTTAGTTGAACAAGATAAATCTAATTAAATCTATCAAACTTCATTGAATCTATCGAAGGTATGTACTATTGCGGATTCAATGAGGTGAGAATAATAATGAAATTTTTACGAGTTAGTCAAGTATCGGAATTAACAGGCTTGCATCCTAGTAGTCTTAGGAGAATGCACAAAAGCGGTGAATTAGTACCTGAAAAGGTGACTGCTGGTGGGACACGCTACTACTCAGAAGAGCAAATCTTTCATTATCTAAAAGGGGAGCGCCCAAATAATCGCACAGTAATTGGCTATTGTAGAGTCAGTTCTTCGAGTCAAAAAAACGACCTAGAAAGACAAGTCGATAGAATGAAGCAATATCTTATCGCGCGAGGTTATCAATTTGAAATTATCGAAGATATTGGTTCTGGAATCAACTATAAGAAAAAAGGCTTTAACAAGTTAATGGAACGCATTGAGAATAATGAGGTTGAAAAAATTGTTGTCATGCACAAAGATAGACTTGTGAGGTTCGGTTATGAGTTGGTTGAAAAGATTTGTCAACTACACGGAACAGCGATTGAAGTAATTGACAATACTACTAAGACAGAAGAACAGGAGGTCGTAGAAGACCTTGTTCAGATCATTACAGTATTTAGTTATAAACTTCAAGGCAAGCGCTCTAAAAAGACCAAACAGATAATCAAGGAGTTGATTTCTGGTGATATTGGCGAAGAAAGTCAGATTGATTCCAACGCCTGAACAAGAAAAAGTGCTTAGAAACCATGCTGGAGCTTCAAGATTCGCTTATAACTATTGTAAAAGAATGAGTGATAGATACTATAAGCTATTTGGAAAATCTGTTTCACAGTTAGCTTTACAGAAACGATTTACAAAGATCAAGAAGCGAAAGCGATATGAGTGGTTAAATGACATCAACGCACAAGTTCCAAAACAGGCTTCAAAAGATTTTGACAAGGCGCGAAAAAATTCGTTCAAAAAGTACAAAAATGGCTATCACACTTCTTATAAAACCAAAAAAGATTTAATCCAAGGATTTTATGCCAATTATGAAAGACTGATTATAGGAAAGAAAGTAGTTGATATTCAGTCTATTGGAGAAGTGAAAACAAGCCAACAACTACCAAGAAACAAAAAACCATCAAATCCAAGAGTTACATTTGATGGTCGTCACTGGTGGATTAGTGTAGGGTTCAAAGAAGAATTCGAACCACCAGAACTAACCAATGAGTCGATTGGTGTGGACGTTGGTTTAAAAGAGTTGTTTGTAGCTTCTAATGGTACGAAAGAACGAAATATAAACAAAGATGCTAAGGTTAAAAAACTTTTGAAAAGGAAAAAGTCAGCGCAAAGAGATATGTCTAGGAGATTTAAAAAAGGTGTAAAAATTCAATCTGCCGGATATGAAAAAGCTAAAACTGGGCACCTTCGGTTATCTAGGAAAATTACGAATATCCGAAATAACCATATCCATCAAGCAACAGCTAAATTGGTGAAAACCAAACCAATGAGGATTGTTGTGGAAGATTTACCTATCTCAAACCTGTTAAAAAACAAAAAACTATCGAAAGCATTTTCATTTCAAAAATTAAACTTCTTCTTTCAATGTTTATCATACAAGTGCGAGAAGTATGGCATTGAGTATGTAAAAGCCGATAAATGGTTCGCCTCAAGCAAGATTTGCTCATGTTGTGGCGTTAAATACGACCATTCAGTTCAACCAGAAGGACAGTGGAGTTTAAAAATACGTGAGTGGTGTTGTGTTCAATGTAATAGCCATCACGAGAGGGATTTAAATGCTGCGATAAATTTATCAAGATGGGTAAAATAAATGCTTGATAATATGAGGTAACGATACTGCCTCGTGTGGAGTGTTATACCCCTCGTCCCTTCGGGGTTGCGAGAACACTTTGAAGCACTAACTTGTGTAAATTTGATTGAATTGTATAGATTTAGTTAAGTTTATCGTATCGGTATTCGTTTAATTGAAGCTGACCTATATGAATGTAATTTAGAAAAAGCAGACTTACGTGAAGCAGATTTAACGGGCGCACAATTAGGCAAGGTAAAACTTAGCGGAGCAGATTTAAGAGGAGCTGTAGTTGATAGAGTTGATTTTAAAGCTTTTGATTTAAAAAACGTGAAATTAGATATAGCGCAGGCGGTTGCAGTTGCGAGATGTTATGGAGCAAAGGTGAATTAAATCATTTGTAACACCGTTCAATATATTGAACGGTGTTACAAATAGTAATGATTTTTAAAGATTGCCTTTTACCGCTTTTATAATATGATGTGTGAAATTGCTAATGTCAGGAGATGCTGAATATGGATAGCATAAAGATTAAACAACTATATGAAGCATTAAGAAAATCTTGGTCAATAGAAACGAGTTCTAAGTGGACGAGCGAAAGCCCAGCAAAGGGACAATGTGGTGTAACGGCCCTTATTGTCCAAGAATTGTGCGGGGGAGAGATAATAAAGACGAAGATAGGTGAAGTATGGCATTTCTACAATAAAGTAGATGGGAAAAGGTATGATTTTACTAGGATCCAATTTCATGAAACATTAAACTATATGGACATGAAGTCGAGCCGTGAAGAAGCATTTGCAGATACAAATGAAAAACAATATAGCATTTTGAAGGAAAAGACAACGAAAGAATTAAAATTATCTTTTGACTCTTAATCTTCAATAAGTTACTATAATGGTGGTAACTAATTAAAGGGAACTTCATAGAGTTGAAAGGGGAAATACTTTTGAAAACAACTTATGTAAACGCTACAATTGTAACGATGAATGAACAAAATGAAGTGATAGAAAATGGATATATCATTGTAGAAAATGATCAAATTATAGATGTAAATAGCGGAGAATTCGCTAACGATTTTGAAGTAGATGAAGTAATTGACATGAAAGGAAAGTGGGTTTTACCAGGGCTTGTCAATACACATACACATGTTGTTATGAGCCTTTTGAGAGGTATCGGAGATGATATGTTATTGCAGCCATGGCTTGAGACGAGAATTTGGCCACTTGAAAGTCAGTTTACGCCAGAGCTTGCGGTCGCTAGCACGGAATTAGGATTACTTGAAATGGTGAAAAGTGGTACAACATCATTCTCTGATATGTTTAATCCTATTGGAGTAGACCAAGATGCAATTATGGAAACGGTATCAAGGAGTGGAATGCGAGCTGCTGTTTCAAGAACTTTATTTAGCTTCGGAACGAAAGACGATGAAAAGAAAGCAATTGAAGAAGCTGAGAAATATGTGAAGCGTTACTATAACGAAAGTGGTATGTTAACTACGATGGTTGCACCGCATAGTCCATATACATGTTCCACAGAACTGTTAGAAGAGTGTGCTCGTATTGCAGTAGAAAATCAAACGATGGTTCATATTCATCTTTCTGAAACAGAGCGTGAAGTACGTGATATTGAAGCACAGTATGGGAAGCGTCCAGTAGAATATGCAGCAAGTTGCGGATTGTTTAAACGCCCAACAGTTATTGCGCACGGTGTAGTATTAAATGAAAATGAGCGTGCATTTTTAGCAGAACATGATGTTCGAGTAGCTCATAACCCAAATAGTAATTTAAAACTAGGTTCTGGTATAGCGAATGTAAAAGCGATGCTAGAAGCAGGAATAAAAGTAGGAATTGCAACAGATAGTGTGGCGTCTAACAACAATTTAGATATGTTTGAAGAAATGCGTATAGCGACTTTATTACAAAAAGGTATTCATCAAGATGCAACAGCATTACCAGTTGAAACAGCTCTTTCTCTTGCGACAAAAGGAGCTGCGGAAGTAATTGGTATGAAACAAACGGGATCACTTGAGGTTGGTAAGTGTGCTGATTTTATTACGATTGATCCATCTAATAAGCCACATTTACAACCGGCAGATGAAGTGTTATCACATCTTGTGTATGCAGCTAGTGGAAAAGATATAAGCGATGTAATTATTAATGGTAAACGTGTCGTTTGGAATGGTGAATGTAAAACGTTAGATGAAGAGCGTATTATATTTGAAGCAAGTCGTTATAAACGAGGTTTACAAAGATAGGTATTTTCAGGCTGTGGAGAAAGTCTTCTCTGCAGCCTATTTTTGTGCCTGGACCTTTTTTATGTGTCAACATTGATAAAAAGAGGGAAAGGAGAGATTTCTTATTAGTGTTGATTAATAAAATAGAAGAGAATGATTTAGATAAAATCACTAGTCTCAAAAAATCCTTCACGCAATAATGATTGCATGAAGGATTTTGATGTTTTCTTATTTTTTTGTCTCGTTGACCCATGTAATAAGGTCCTGGATGACGTACTCAGGAACATTAGCAGGGATTTCGTATTCACTAGGAAGACTTAATTCCCCATCACCCTCCGTGAAGAAATGATTCAATTTCGGGTATTCTTTGAACTGAACATTCCTGCGGTTTGAAAGTCCTTCCTGCCATTTTGTATATTCATCTTTTACTGTTACTTGATAATCGCGTGCCCCTTGCAGAATCAGTAAAGGCTCTTTTCGTGATTTTGCCTCTTCAACTGGGCGCCATCTAGAAACATCATACATAAAATGGGACGACCCCAAATTGTAATTGTAGTCAGCTGGCGGATGGTCAGGATTGAAAGTAGGATCCAGGATAAAAGCGATCTGTCTTTTTAGTTCATCGATTACTTCCTTTGGCGCCCCAAGGTATTGATTCACATCAATGGCAATGTCAGTTAAAGGGCGTGCAGGTGGTGCGAGTAAGATACTTCCTCGGACAAGTGAGGAAGGCGCTTTGCTCAGTATACGAGGCATTGTGCCAGCTCCTAGGCTATGTCCAAGAATGAAAATATTATTTGGATCAATGCCTTCCTGCTGCGCTGCTGATTTTGCTGCATATATGGCATCATCTGTAGTATCACGGTCTAACGTAACAGGTTCTGCACTCATCTTTAATGCGTGTTCTAAGGTGCGTTTTTCATAGCGCAACACTGCAATTCCGTTGGACGAAAGGCCCACCGCAAGGTCTCGTAAGATTTTTGTCCCGAGATATGTACTATCGCGATCATGGATGCCAGCACCATGAACAAGAACAACTACGGGTACCTTTTCACCAGGCTTATGTTTCGGAACCGTTAATGTGGCTGGTAACGGATAGGTAGAATTTCCGATGACGATTTGACGTTCTTGATAGGAAGCAGGTTGATCATAGCTAGGATGTGGGATGGTATAAGATTCCGGAGGCATCCTTACCCCAATTTCATCTACTTTCCCACCAGGTGTGAATTTAAGGAGTAACGGTATGGTAGTTCCTTGGGTAGTTCCTGAAATTCCCACCGTCTGATGGACCAAGTTTCGTTCTTTTATCACGGGGGTTCCCATGCTTTTTATCCCGCTCCAGTCACTTTGTTTCCACCAGTTTTGTAATGTGTTTGCTGTAAACTTGGATTGAAAAGCAGCAGACGTCAGCTGAAGTGCCTCTGCATACTTACCTTGCTGGAGATATTCAAAAAATAATGATGTACGCTCCGTTAAAGAGACTCGTTTCTTTTCTACAGATTGTTCCTCACGTGTATCTGCGTGAATAGCTGTTGTAAGCGGAAAAGATGAAATGCCTAAAGAAAAGATTAGGGTAAAGGAAAGTACTGATTTTTGTATTTTCTTTTTTTATTCATGTTTTAACCTCCAATATGTGATGATAAAAAACAGGTATGGTAATTAGGGTTCTGGTGCAAAAACGTCTAAACCATTGATATGTTCATCTAAAACCAACAGTTCTGGTTTTGTCGTAACCTCTCTTTCTTCCTTCACTTTATATTTTGACTATACGAAACAAAGCTCTCGTTTTTCTTACTTGATCCTTACAAAATCCTTAAGTGTATAAGATTTGTAAAATACAATTTTCTATCTGAACTTCTTTTTATGTGTAAACACTGATAAAAAGAGAATAAGGAGAGATTTCTTAGGATGGTGATTTAAAAATCATTGTGACGAACGTGTATCTGTTTCTGTAGAAGAGTTAGTTCCGAAAGAACATTTCCTTCATACAATTGAGGCGACAATTAGTTTTGATTTTATTAAGGAAAAGCTATCCTTTTTAAAAGGATAGCTTTTTTTCTTGAACGAATAAATATTCAAAAGAATGTCGCATCTTTCTGTTGGTATTTCTGCTATAATATATAACGTTTTATAATATTATATTTTTAAGGAGAACAATTCATGAAGCGAAAAAAGAGCCATTTAATGGTAATGGCACTTGTTACATCTTTATTATTAACAGCTTGTAATAATAAAGCGAATAAAAGTGACACAGAGGCAAAAAAACAAGTATTAAATGTAACGGTATCAGAAGAAATTCCTTCTCTTGATACTACAAAAACGATGGATGGTACATCAGCGCACGTTATGCAAAACATATTTGAAGGGTTATATGTATTAGATGATCAAGATCAGCCTATTCCAGCAGTAGCAAAATCGTTTAAAAGAAGTGAAGATGGTAAAAAATATACATTTGATTTGCGTAAAGATGCAAAATGGTCAAATGGAGACAGTGTGACAGCAAATGATTTTATGTTTGCATGGAAACGTGCAATTAATTCTGAAACAGCGTCTCAATATGCGTACATGCTCTTTTACGTGAAAAATGCGAAAGAGATAAATAAGGGAACAATGCCTCTTGATGAACTTGGGGTTAAAGTTATAAATGATTATAAGTTAGAAGTGGAACTCGAACAGCCAATTCCTTATTTTTTACAGTTGTTAGCACTACCTATTTACTTACCACAGCATGAATCATTTTTGAAAGAACAAGGAAAGAATTATGCATTGGAACCTAGTAATCTCATATATAATGGGCCATTTGTATTAGAGAAATGGAAGCATGAACAAGAGTTTCAATTAAAGAAGAATGCTACATATTGGGATCAAAAGAAAGTGAAATTAGACGAAATAAACTTTCAAATTGTAAAAGATACAATGACGGTTGTTAATTTATACGAAGCTGGTGATTTGGATCGAGTGCCTATTAATTCGCAATTTGTAGACAAGTATAAAGGGAATAAGGAATTACATATGTCAAGCGATCCTGGAATTGCTATGCTACGTTTTAATGAGAAAAATAATGCGTTAGCAAATAAGAAAGTACGTCAATCTATTTCATTAGCGTTAAATAAGAAGGATTTTGTTACGCACTTTATTAATAACGGGGCAAAACCTGCAAGTGGACTTGTACCAGTTGGTCATGTAAATGAAGAGACTGGTAAAGATTTTAGAAAAGAAAACGGAGATCTTTCTCCATATGATTTGCAAAATGCGAAAAAGATTTGGGAAGAAGCGAAGGAAGAACTGGGAGTAGACGAAGTAAAACTCGAATTTTTAACGTTTGAACAAGATAACGCAAAACGTATGGCGGAATATATAAAAGGTGACTTAGAGAAGAATTTGCATGGATTAACGATACAAATTAAACAACAGCCATTTAAGCAAAAATTACAATTAGAACAAACAGGTGATTACGATATATCTATGGTAAATTGGGGACCAGATTATAAAGATCCAATTAGTTATTTAGAGCTATTTACGACAAGTAATCCAAATAATAAAATGAATTATTCTAATCCTCATTACGATGAGCTAATAAAAAAAGCTAAAAATGATCTTATACTAGATCAAAAGAAAAGATGGGAAGCGTTGCGAGAAGCTGAGCAGGTCATATTAGAGGACGCTGCGGTAGCACCGCTTTATCATATTGGTTCCGCTTATGTACAAAAGGATTATGTAAAAGGAATTGAAAAGCATCAATTTGGTGGCGTTTATACTTATAAGAATGCTTATATCGATAATAAGTAAAACTATTAATCAAAAAAGAAACCTTACTTTTAAAAGTGAGGTTTCTTTTTTGGAATTATATCTATTAAACGGATTTTAATAAAGAATAAATATTCGTATCATATGGAATATCATCTTGATACATATAATTTTTTAGAACACCTTCTTTTTCAAACCCTAATTTTAATAGCACTTTATTTGAAGCCTCATTTTTAAGAAAGACAATTGCTCCGATACGTTTTAAATGAAGTGTGTGGAAACCGTATGATATAACTTCAGAAACCGCTTCAGTCGCATATCCATTTCCCCAGTGTTCAGGCAAAAAGGCATAACTTATATTTGCTCGTTTATGTTCAGAAGACCAATCATGAAAACCAATTGTTCCAATGAGCCCTTTCTTGTCTTTTAATTCGATTCCCCATTTAATGCCGCTTCTTGCGTTGTAACCCAATTTGAAATTATTAAGGATTTGTTTTACTTGATCCAAATTTTGTAATGGTTTTTGGCCATAATGGCGCAGGACATCAGTATTAGAAAAGCATTGTAGTATACTCGGTGCATCTTCGTCGGTAAGTTCTCGTAAAATGAGTCGGTTGGTTTTTAATATAGGAAACATGCTTTCACTCCATTTCTTCTGAAACTAGAATGTGTTGTTATTATATAATCTAATCTGAAAATAAAGATTATTCAAGAGGGAAGTATGGTTTTGATTTGTGATAAAATTGATTGTGGAATATATTTCAAAAAGAGGTTTAGATATGGAGAAAAACTCAATTTTAATTGTAGATGATGATCGAGATATTGTTCGATTTGTGAACGCAAATTTAATGCAAGAAGGTTTTAAAGTTTTTAGTGCTCATAACGGAGAAGAGGCTTTAGAAATAATAAATAATAACAGTATTCAACTTGCTATTCTGGATATTATGATGCCGCAAATGGATGGGATAGAATTGTGTAGAAGGATTAGAGAGAAACATAGTTTACCAATTATGTTTTTAAGCGCGAAATCATCGGACGTAGATAAAGTAATTGGCTTTAGTACTGGGGCGGATGATTATATTGTGAAGCCGTTCAGTACAATTGAATTTATAGCAAGAGTGAAAGCTCAATTAAGAAGGTATACCTACTTCAATCAAAATGCTGTTCAAGTAATAGAAAAGAAAATAAACATTAGAGGTTTAGAAATAGATGAAGTGTCGAGAACAGTGATGTTATATGGAGAAACAATCAATCTTACGAAAACTGAATATGATATTTTGTACTTAATGGCCGCTGCAATGAATCGTGTGTTTACTATTGAAGAAATATATGAAAGCGTTTGGAAAGAAAGGGCCTATGAAAGTAATAATACAGTAATGGTTCATATTGCAAGATTAAGAAATAAAATTGAAGAGAATCCAAAAGAGCCGAAGTTTATTCAAAATGTTTGGGGAGTCGGATATAAAATTGAAGATTAAATCATTACAAGGCATGAGAGCTAAGTTTTTTATCGCATTCATATGTAGCATTTTGTTAGCAACTGTAAGTATAATAGCGTTTCAAATTGTAATTGGAAATATATATAGTCATGTTACTGCGTTAGAGGAAAAATATTCATTTTTATATTTAATAGTTTTTTTAATTTTTACTACAATATACTTTGCATTCATGACAAAAACAATGATGAAAAGATTATCTGAAATTAACAAGAGTCTGAAGGAAATAAGTAATGGTAATTTTGAAATAGATATACCTATTTCAAAAAATGACGAGATTGGTGAATTAGCAGCGAATGTTAATAGAATGGCCAAAAGTTTAAAAGAGTCTATCGAGAATGAAAAAAATCGCAAGAAATGAAAAATGAAATGATTAGTAATATTTCTCATGACTTACGAACACCTGTAACATCCCTAATAGGTTACGCGGACCTGTTAGGAAATCAGCTTCATTCAAATAGAGAAGAATGTGAACAGTATGTAAGTATATTAAAGCGAAAAAGTTATGAATTAAAAAATCAAGTAGATGATTTATTAGAATATTGTCAAATAAATTATAGAGAGATCGAATTACATAAAAGTGTAGTAAATATGAAAGCGTTCATTGAACAAATCATGATTGATTTTGTACCACAACTAGATGATGCCGATATGAGCTTTTGTATTAAAGGTGATAAGGTGTTACATGTGGAAATGGATGTAGCGGTTATGGTGAGGCTATTCGAAAATGTAATTAGTAATAGTATTATGTACGGGAAAGACGGAAAGGAGCTTTTAATTCAAGTTTCTAAAAGAGATATGAATGTTGAAATAGAAATTAAAAATTTTGGACAATGCATTCCGAATGAGAACCTTCCTTACGTTTTTGAAAAGTTTTATCGTGGTGAAAAATCACGTAGCTCTCATACGGGTGGAAAAGGAATGGGGCTTGCAATTGCGAGAAGTATAGCGGAACTTCATAAAGGAGATATCACTGTACGTAGTAACGATAAAGAAACGGTTTTCACTATCGTTTTACCGCAGTATAAAGAAATGTAAGAAAGTCGTAAGTATTTCTTTCATATGTCGTAATTTTTACTTCGTATCATGGGGAACAAAGATAGGAGAGTAGGGATACAGCATGTGGAAGAGATTTTTATTAGCGATTATAGTTGCTTTTTTAATTATAAGTTGGAGTTTAGTTTATTTAGGTAATGGCGTTACATCAGTCTTTGTTTGGTGGATTATACAGGCTTTTAGTGTAATTTCAATTTTTCTCTTAATAGGCTCAGCAGTAATGTTTGTTTGGAAAGGCATTTTTAGAAAGCGGATAGATGGAACGCTACTATTAATAGTTCTGTTTTCTACCATTGGAGCTTGGCCCGTGGGGTGGTTCGCTAACATTGGGAGAATTGCATACCCAGTAGATGTACAGTCTATGAGTCCTAAAGTAGTCATTCGTTTTCCTTTGAATGAACGAGCATTGATAGGTTGGGGCGGCGATAAATTAGAAACGAACTATCACGTTATAAAACCAAATGAACGATGGGCATACGATATTCTCATTCCACCTGCTGAAGTGAAAAGTAGTAAGTTAGAGGATTATGGAATATATGGAGCGAAAGTAATGGCACCAGCTTCTGGGACAGTTGTATCAATTAAAAATGATGAAATAGATTTAGTTCCGGGGTCGGATGATTTTCAATCGATGGCGGGAAATCATATTTATTTACGATTGGATGAAACAGGTACATTTTTGTTTCTTGCCCATTTAAAGAAAGGATCAATTAAAGTGAGGGAAGGCGAACATGTAAATGAAGGAGAATTTCTTGCCCAAGTCGGTAACTCAGGAAGTTCAAGTGAGCCGCATTTACATATTCATCATCAAAGGCAGGATCCATCTAAGGTGAGCATATTTCTTTCGGAAGGATTACCACTTTATTTTCGAACTGAAAAAGGTGCGATAATGCCAGAAAGAGGGACATACATAAGTGGTAAGTAGAAGGAAATCATTTCATACAAAAAGGGTATTCCAAATCAAATTTGGAATACCCTTTTTTATTAACCTACAAATGTTTGATACAGTAAGAAAATATTTAAAACGATAATAAGTGCAGCGATTAACCACGCGATAAATGTTGTAATGCGATGGTTGACGAGTGCGCCCATAATCTTCTTATTACTTGTAAACATAATAAGTGGTACTAATGCAAAGGCAATACCGAAAGATAAGACAACTTGACTCATAACGAGAGCGTAAGTTGGATTTACACCTAAAGCGATAATAACGAGAGGCGGAATCATTGTTATAAATCGGCGTAAGTATAACGGAATATGCATTCGAATGAATCCTTGCATAATAATATCACCAGACATCGTACCAACAGAAGAACTAGATAAACCTGCTGATAAAAGTCCAATCCCAAATAATGCAGCCGATACAGGACCGACTAAATTACTGAACTGGTTAAAAGCAACATCAAGGTCTTCAACGTGCAAGCCGTTTTTAAAGAATAGTGCAGCTGCTACAATTAACATACTTGCATTAATTGCTCCAGCGATAACCATTGCAATAATAATATCGATGAATTCGAAGCGGAAAATCTTTTTCTTTTGTTCATCATTTGTTCCGACTACACGGCGCTGCGTTAAGGCCGAATGTAAATATATCGCGTGCGGCATTACTGTCGCACCTAAAATTCCAGCTGCTAAAAGGATGCTATCTACACCTTGGAATTTTGGAGTGAAAAGTCCTGAGAGTAGAGGGCTTAATTCCGGTTTTGCGTAAAAGACTTGGATACCAAAAGCGATAACAACGATAAAAATCATACCTGTTATGATAGCTTCTAATGGACGAAAGCCTCTGCGTTGAAATTCAAGAATAATAAATGATCCAACTGCTGTAATTAAAGCAGCTGGTAACATCGGAATTCCAAATAGTAAGTATAAGCCAAGTGCTGCCCCAATAAATTCAGCTAAATCTGTAGCCATAATAACGAGTTCTCCTTGTATCCATAAACCGATGGAAACTGGTTTGGGGAAGTTCTCGCGAGCTACTTCAGGAAGATTTCTCCCAGTAGCGATTCCTAATTTAGCTGATAAAGTTTGAATTAATACAGCCATTAAATTAGAAGCGAGTATTACCCAAAGCAATAAATACCCATATTGTGATCCAGCTGCGATATTTGTAGCGAAGTTCCCAGGATCAATATAAGCAACTGATGCGATAAAAGCAGGTCCTAAGAATGGTAACAGTCTTTTAAAGCCTTTTGTTTGTCCACTTAACGCTAAATGGGCTGATTGAACTGTTGTACTTTGAGAAGGGACTTGTTCATCTTTTGTTATATCTTTATTCATAGTAGTATTCCCCTTTGAAATCTTAACTTGATTAAAGTTTCACTTTATTTTTACTCATTATTTCAATACATTTAGATATATGATGTGGCAATTTCATTTGAACATAAAAGTTTCCTTAATGCAAATTATATGACTGTGTGCAATGAATGGTGTGACGATGCAAAAATATTTTGGGAGTTTATGGTTGTTGAATAAGGGAGAAGATAATAAATTATAGGGTTGTTTTTGAAATTTATGTGAACATACAGCCTATATTACAGCATATTAATTGATGGAAATGAAATTGTATGATATATAATATATTGGGATTACAACCTAACCGTAGTGTTTTGTTCTGTAATCTTGTTTTTATTTTTGTTAACTTATAGAAAAAATTGTAAATAGAAGAAAATAGGCTAAGTACAATTTAGTATGTATTTTCTTATTATATATGTTTTGATATGAACGTTAACTTATACATGATTTTAAAATTTAGATAGGTGGTAGAAATACATTGGCAACTACAAAACCATATAGAGTATTACTGTATTACATGTACACAACAATTGAAAATCCAGAAGAATTTGCTGAACAGCATTTAGAATTTTGTAAATCACTTGAGTTAAAAGGAAGAATTCTTGTAGCGACAGAAGGAATTAACGGAACTTGTTCTGGAACTGTTGAGCAAACAGAAAAATACGTGGAAGCGATGAATAATGATCCACGTTTTGCTGGAATCGTATTTAAAATTGATGAGGCAGATGAACATGCATTCAAGAAAATGCACGTACGTCCTCGTTCAGAGTTAGTTACACTTCGTCTAGAAGACGACATTAACCCGAAAGAAATTACTGGGAAGTATTTAGAACCAAAAGATTTTTATGAGGCAATGAAACAAGAAGATACAGTTATCATTGATGCACGAAATGATTATGAATTTGATTTAGGACACTTCAAAGGTGCGATTAAACCAGATATTGAATCATTCCGTGAATTACCAGATTGGATTAGAGAAAATAAAGAAACACTTGAGGGTAAAAAGATTTTAACGTACTGTACAGGTGGAATTCGTTGTGAGAAATTCTCAGGTTGGTTAGTTCGTGAAGGTTATGAAGATGTAAGCCAGCTTCATGGCGGAATTGTAACGTACGGAAAAGATCCAGAAGTACAAGGTGAACTTTGGGATGGTCAATGTTACGTATTTGATGAGCGTATCGCTGTACCAGTAAACCAAAAAGAACATGTTATCGTTGGTAAAGATCACTTTACAGGTGAACCTTGTGAGCGCTATGTAAACTGTGCAAACCCTGAATGTAACAAGAAAATTTTATGTTCTGAAGAAAGTGAAGCAAAACATTTACGTGCATGTTCTCATGAATGTCGTGTACACCCACGTAATCGTTATATCGTGCAACACGAATTAACAGAAGAGCAAGTAGCTGCTACATTAGAAAAAATCGAAGCAGGTAAGTAAGCAAAATTAGCTTAATAAAAAAACAGATGGTAGCATCGTGCTGCCATCTGTTTTTTATTTACTTTGTATCTTTTTTCTCTTTAACAGCAGAAAGTACAGTTTGTTTTACCCATGCTTTTCTTCGTTTATGTTGTACACTCCATTGGTATAAACTTTGTATACCTAAAATAAGTGAAATGACTATGCCACTAATCGCTATTAATAGAGCAAAAAATTCAAAAGGCGATGATATTTTGTTTGAATCGGTGTTTCTTAAAAGATCAATCATAGTAAACCCTAACATTTGGCCTACAACAGAGTAGAGCGTTAAAATTAATAATAAGAGGCTATCTTTTTTTGAAGCAACATTTTCTTGATATTTAAATAAACTATCGAGATTTTGTTTCGCGTTCGTGTACAGTACTTCAATGTTAAAAAGTTTTCTTAGACGAAAGAAAATATCTTCACTTTGTGATTGGGATACTAATTCTAAAGAAAAATAATTAGCTGTAAACGAATTTATTGAATAAATTAATTTCTCTATTTCATTTGTATCTTGTTCAATATTTAACTCGGCATAAGCGTTTGCCATCTTTAATAAAACAACTTTATGAAATAAATTTAATAATAAAGCGTAATAAAACTCCCCGTACATTTGACTAGCAAGTTTAGTGACTGCTTGTTCACCTTCATTTGTAATACATGTGAAAATATGTTCTTCCATAATAAAGTAACGGTTAGGAGCCCATCTTTGATAAGAATGTTTTGTTAAATAATCGTGAATATAAGGAACATTATTTGCACTAATATATGGCTTACCATCATCTGATAATCCGGAAAGACTGGAAGCTCGATATACATCGATTATATGAAGGTCTGACTCTTTGTTTATGGATAATAGAGTTTGTACATACATTCGCTGGTCTTCAAAGAAAGGGAATGTTTGAAAGTAAGAACTCCGCAATCTCTTGTTCTCAAAGAAGTCTGTTAAACCATGAAATAAATCACCGAATATAAGTTTTTCTACTTGTGAATATTTTTTGCCATCACATTCAATACAAATAGTCTCAGTCGTATCACTTTTAGTTTCAAGTACACGGAAGCGAGCCGCGAATTCAATCGCTTCTGATAATGTCATGTTAGGAGCGGTTTTTATTTCTGTCCGAATTGTTAAGAACCCAAGCTCATAAGGACAAAGTGTTACATCAATAGAATGTATCTTGAATGGAACGGAAATAAGGTTAGTTGTTAAATGTCCATTTAAATTAAGGTCTTTAGAATAGCGCTGTAATCCTTTTTGATGTTCTGAATGAGGAAAGAGAATTTTATTTGTAAAGGAAAGATAGTATGCTTCCATATTTTGATGTGAAACTTGAAATTTCCCGTAATATGTATTTTCATCTTCAAGATGATCGAGTCGAAAAGGCAGAAAATCATTTTTTTGTAAGAAAGGGAACATATTTTGTTCATATCCAGTTTTAAACGAAAACGGGAATATAAATTGAAATATAGCTGTTGTTACATCTTTTTCCTCGATTGTTTGTATTGCCTCCATTTACATTGTTTCCTTTCCGTATAAGCTATAGAAACAACATGCCCAATTTTTCTTGAAAATAACCTCTCTTGTTCATTAGATTAAGAATGAAAATTCAGCTTATTTAACAAGGGACATGTATAATGTTATGTATACTAAAATTAGTATAATTGTGTTAGAAAAAGGGGGATGTTGTATGCGTATTTTAGTATTAGGAGCTGGGGGCGTTGGTGGATTTTTCGGTGGCCGATTAGTAGAAAAGGGAGAAGATGTTACATTTCTCGTTCGCAGCAAAAGAAAACAGCAATTAGAAGAAAAAGGCCTTGTTATTCGTAGTGTTAATGGAGATTTTTCATTTCAACCGAAATTGGTAACGAAAGAAGATAGAACGACTCCATTTGATGTGATTTTATTTTCAACAAAAGCGTATCATTTACACGAGGCGACCATAGATTTAAAGCCGTTTGTAGGTAAAAATACTGTAATAATCCCATTGTTAAATGGTATCGCTCATTTATCACTATTACAAAAGGAATTCGGTGAAGAGAAAGTAATTGGCGGTCTATGCTTTATCGAGACGACATTAAACGATCAGGGAGAAATTGTACAAACGAGTGCTGCCAACAGACTTGTATTTGGAGAAATTAAGTCTCAAGATTCAGAGAGAATCAATCATATTTCCAAAGCATTTGCAGGTACGAAATCTAGTTTTGTTTTGAGTGAAAATATTACGCAAGATATGTGGCATAAATATTTATTTATTACTGTAATGTCAGGTGTGACAACATTAATGCGTGCACCAATAGGACCGATTCGTGAGAGCGAAGGTGGACGTGATTTTATCCGAAACTTATTTGAGGAATCTGTGCAAATTATGAGGGCATTGGGGGCTCCGGTTAAAGATAATATTATTGAGGACCATATGAAAACGATTGATAAAATTTCTTATGATATGAAGTCATCTATGCAGCGTGATATGGAAAAAGGCTCGCTCATCGAAGGGGAACATTTACAAGGATACTTACTGGATGTAGCAGAACAATTTTCTATAGAAGCACCTTCATTAGGTGCTGTATATCAAAATTTGAAAGTGTATGAGGAAACGCCCTTTAATAAATCCATAATATAATTAGATGTATGAAATAATAAAAAAGATAGCAATATATAAGTGTATTGCTATCTTTTTTATTTGAGTATGACAAATTATTTGTTTCTTTTAATTCTTTCTGTCAAATTTATTTCCTGTTCGCGTTTACCATATAACTGATTAATTTCATTTGCTACTGCATCTAAATATGAGTCAGAAAAAAGCGGTTTCTTCTTTTTAGACATACGGGTCTCCTTTAAGGTTTTTTTAGTATTCATTATGTATATTTATCGGCGGATTATGCGCAATCATTTAAAATTTTTTATTTTTAAAAATTTTTGTTTACATTTTAAAAATAAAGGAGTATTATAATCCACAGTTTCAATTTTCTAAACCGCTGAAGCCGCATGGTGCGGGGGACCCGTTCTTCTGGATTAGTACTTAATCCAATGGGGTGAATCCTTGAAAAAGGTAGGGCTACTCATAGGCCCGAATCCGACAGCTAACCTCGTAAGCGTTATATTGAGAAGGAAGGTGGAGCTTGTGCGACAAAAAAAATAATGTCTACAAGTCTATTTCGTTATGGCTTGTAGACATTTTTTGTTTTCTGAAGAAATAGTTTATCCGCTGTAACTAGCAGAAAAGTTCGTACAAAATTATTGGAGAGTGGACAGCAGTGGTTTCATCTATCAAAAGGTTTTTAATTGGAAGGCCGTTAAAATCAACTGAGTTAGGAGAGCAAAAGCTTAATAAAACGAAGGCGCTAGCAATTTTATCTTCTGACGCATTGTCATCGGTTGCATACGGACCAGAGCAAATTTTAATTGCTTTAGCAGGTCTTGGAGCAGTAGCTTATTGGTATTCCATTCCGATTGCTATTGGGGTATTAGTATTATTGACAGCTCTTATTTTATCTTATCGACAAATTATTTTTGCTTACCCTCATGGCGGCGGAGCATATGTTGTATCAAAAGAGAATTTAGGGATGAATCCAGGTTTAATAGCAGGAGGATCTTTATTAGTTGATTACATTTTAACGGTTGCAGTAAGTGTATCTGCAGGTACAGATGCGCTCACATCAGCTTTCCCTAGCTTACATGCACATAATGTAATCATTGCGATTATATTTGTTATATTGATTACTATTTTAAATTTAAGAGGGGTAACGGAATCAGCTTCTGTTTTAGCATATCCTGTTTATTTATTTGTTTTAGCACTATTTATATTAATTGGTGTAGGGATATACAATATTTTAACGGGACACGTTTCGCAGGCCTTACACACGCCAATTGGAACACCAGTTGCAGGAATTAGTTTGTTCTTACTGTTACGAGCATTTGCTTCAGGAAGCTCTGCTTTAACGGGTGTTGAGGCGATATCTAACGCAATTCCAAACTTTAAAGATCCTGCACCTAACAATGCAGCGAAAACATTGCTTGCAATGGGTGCATTACTTGCAGTTTTATTTTCAGGAATTGTCTTTTTAGCTTATTATTACGGAATTAATCCAAGTAAGGAAGTAACAGTTGTTTCACAAATTGCTGAACAAACATTTGGACGTAATTTCATGTACTATTTCATTCAAGGTACAACAGCTTTAATATTAATTCTTGCTGCTAACACAGGTTATTCTGCATTTCCGCTATTAGCAGTTAACCTTGCAAAAGATAAGTTTATACCGAGAATGTTTACGATTAGAGGAGACCGCCTAGGTTATTCAAACGGTATTATTATACTTGGGATTTCTTCGATTATTTTAATTGTAGCTTTTCAGGGGAAAACAGAACACTTGATTCCGCTATATGCAGTAGGGGTATTTATTCCGTTTACACTTTCTCAAACTGGAATGGTACTAAAATGGCTTCGTGAAAAGCCTGAAGGATGGGCTTTAAGATTAACGGTCAATTTAATTGGTGCAGTCATTAGTTTTATCGTAATGAGTATGTTCTTTTTAACTAAATTCGCACAAGTTTGGTCGATCCTTATTTTCTTACCTGCCATTATCTTCTTGTTCCATCGAATAAAGAAGCATTATGATGCAGTGGGGGATCAATTAAGTTTAAAAACTTGTGAACCACTTGTTCCGATTGAAGGGAATGTAATTGTCGTTCCTGTAGCAGGTATGACTCATGTAGTAGAAAATTCACTGAACTATGCTAAAGCTCTTTCTGCAGATCAAGTTATCGCTGTGTATGTTGCTTTTGACAGAGAAGAGGAAAAGAAATTTGAAGAGAAATGGGAGAAGTGGCAACCTGAAGTAAGGCTTGTTACATTACATTCTCATTATAGAAGTATTATTCAGCCGCTAACAAAATTTATTGATACAGTACAATATAAGGCGAGTGAATCAAATTACCGAGTTACGGTCGTTATACCACAGTTTATTCCGAAAAAAGGTTGGCATAACATTCTTCATAATCAGTCTAGTTTACTCATTCGTGCGTATTTACTCTATAAAAGAAATGTTGTTATTACGACAGTACCGTATCATTTGAAAAAGTAAGGGGATTTTTTAAGGATAACTTCACGAAAGTGAAGTTATCCTTTTTGTGTATATGCTATGCATAATTGCATATGGATTTAAAAAATATATTAGTATAATTTTAATGGTTATGAATATGTAGTGTTTCCTGTTGTGGTATATAGATAGTTTAATCGAGAAAGTGAATTGAATTTTATTTTGGGATAAGGACATGAGAGCTTGAAAATAAAGGGAATTAAAATACTTCTTTACGTTATATAAATAGCTGTGTTTAAATGACCTTACAGTACAAAACTTACATGAAAACAAAACGAAATTTCATACTTTCACACGTTAATTAGTTTAAAATGAATAATATTTTCATGTAATATATTCACTGTGTGAATGTGGAAATCGCAATAAAATAGAAAATTTATACAGTTTTATTCATACTAAGCACATATGAAAAGTTATGAAGTGTTTTATAACAATAAGTAAGTACTGTAGAAATAAAGTTTGAGAGAGGTGGTTCGTACATGACTCACGGTGAGAACGTTCTCTATTTTTAACCATCTCAAATCATTTGCAAGAAAATAGAATACTAAAATGCGATAGTAATAGTTGCTAATACATAGGAGGAGTTAAAGTGAAAAAGACTTTAATTACAGGGTTATTGGTTACAGCAGTATCTACGAGTTGCTTCGTTCCTGTAAGCGCTTACGCTAAGGAGGGGCAAACAGAAGTGAAAACAGTATATGCGCAAAATGTAATTGCTCCAAATACATTATCCAATTCAATTAGAATGTTAGGATCACAGTCACCGCTTATACAAGCATACGGATTAGTTATTTTGCAACAGCCAGACATTAAGGTAAACGCTATGAGTAGTTTAACGAATCATCAAAAATTTGCAAAAACGAATGTACGAGAGTGGATTGATGAATATAATCCGAAGCTAATCGACTTAAATCAAGAGATGATGAGATACAGCACTAGATTTAATAGCTATTATAGTAAGCTCTATGAACTAGCAGGAAAAGTAAATGAAGATGAACAGGCAAAAGCAGATTTTACAAACGCATATGGAAAATTACAATTGCAGGTCCAAAGCATTCAAGAGAGTATGGAGCAAGATTTATTAGAGTTAAATCGATTTAAAACGGTATTAGACAAAGATAGTAATAACTTATCAATTAAAGCTGATGAAGCAATAAAAACACTGCAAGGATCAAGTGGAGATATTGTGAAATTAAGAGAAGACATAAAAAGAATTCAAGAGGAAATTCAAGCTGAACTAACTACTATTTTGAATAGACCACAAGAAATTATTAAAGGTTCTATTAATATCGGTAAACAAGTATTTACAATCACAAATCAAACTGCACAAACGAAAACAATCGATTTTGTTTCTATCGGTACGTTAAGTAATGAAATTGTAAATGCAGCAGATAGTCAAACGAGGGAAGCAGCTCTTCGTATTCAACAAAAGCAAAAAGAGTTATTACCGCTTATTCAGAAGTTATCACAAACTGAATTAGAGGCAACACAAATTACATTCGTTGAAGATCAAGTAAGCAGCTTTACAGAACTAATTGATCGCCAAATTACAACTTTAGAAACGTTATTAACGGATTGGAAAGTTTTAAATAATAATATGATCCAAATACAAACAAATATTGAAGAAGGCACGTATACAGACAGTAGTTTACTTCAAAAACATTTCAATCAACTTAAAAAAGTAAGTGATGAAATGCATAAGCAAACAAATCAATTTGAAGATTACGTTACAAACGTTGAAGTACATTAAACAGAAAAATAATTAGCGATATAGGGAGAGAAGAAAAATGACAAAAAAACCATATAAAGTAATGGCTCTATCAGCACTTATGGCAGTATTTGCAGCAGGGAATATTATGCCGGCCCATACGTATGCAGCTGAAAGTACAGTGAAACAAGCTCCAGTTCATGCTGTAGCAAAAGCTTATAATGACTACGAAGAATATTCATTAGGACCAGAAGGCCTGAAAGATGCAATGGAAAGAACAGGTTCAAACGCTTTAGTAATGGATCTGTACGCTTTAACAATTATTAAACAAGGTAATGTTAACTTTGGTAATGTATCGTCTGTTGATGCGGCTTTAAAAGGGAAAGTGATTCAGCACCAGGATACAGCTAGAGGAAATGCGAAGCAATGGTTAGATGTATTAAAACCACAGCTTATTTCAACGAATCAAAATATTATTAATTACAATACGAAATTCCAAAACTATTATGATACTTTAGTCGCTGCGGTTGATGCAAAGGATAAAGCGACTCTTACGAAAGGTTTAACTAGATTATCAAGTAGTATTAATGAAAATAAAGCGCAAGTAGATCAGTTAGTAGAAGACTTGAAAAAATTCCGAAACAAAATGACGTCCGATACGCAAAACTTCAAAGGTGATGCAAATCAAATTACATCTATATTAGCTAGTCAAGATGCAGGAATCCCGCTTCTGCAAAATCAAATTACAACGTACAATGAAGCGATTAGTAAATATAATGCAATTATTATCGGTTCATCAGTTGCGACAGCTCTAGGGCCAATTGCAATTATCGGTGGTGCAGTAGTTATTGCTACAGGTGCAGGAACGCCGCTAGGAGTCGCGTTAATTGCAGGTGGTGCAGCAGCTGTAGGTGGTGGAACAGCTGGAATCGTATTAGCGAAGAAAGAGCTTGATAATGCACAGGCAGAAATTCAAAAGATAACAGGACAAGTTACAACTGCCCAATTAGAAGTGGCAGGACTAACGAACATTAAAACACAAACTGAGTATTTAACAAACACAATTGATACAGCAATTACAGCGTTGCAAAATATTTCAAACCAATGGTATACAATGGGATCGAAATATAATTCATTACTTCAAAATGTAGACTCTATTAGTCCAAACGACCTTGTTTTCATTAAGGAAGACTTGAATATAGCTAAAGATAGCTGGAAAAACATTAAAGACTATGCAGAAAAGATTTATGCTGAAGATATTAAAGTAGTAGATACGAAAAAAGCATAATTGAATAAGAATCGTAAGAGCGTTAAGTATTAATGAATGAGTTGAAGCTCCTGTTCAGTTGTGAGCAGGAGCTTTTGATATCCTTATAAAGAGAATAGGTGAAAAGTATGGAGAAAAGATTTTATAAGAAATGCCTTTTAACGATAATGATTGCTGGAGTGGCAACGAGTAATGTGCTTCCTTTACATCCTTTTGCAGCGGAACAAAACGTAAAAACATTGCAAGAGAGTGCAAAAAATTATTCTCTCGGACCAGCAGGATTCCAAGATGTAATGGCGCAAACGACATCAAGTATATTTGCGATGGATTCATATGCAAAATTAATTCAAAATCAACAAGAGACTGATTTGAGTAAAATAAGTTCAATTAATGGTAATTTAAGAGGGAATATGATTCAGCATCAAAAAGATGCAAAAATTAATGCGGCATATTGGTTAAATAATATGAAGCCTCAAATTATGAAAACGGATCAAAATATTATTGATTACAACAATACTTTTCAAGCGTACTATAGTGACGTGCTATTAGCGATTGATCAAAAAGATAGCGTAAAGTTAAAAGCGGATTTAGAAAAGTTGTATGCGGACATTTTAAAGAATCAAAATGAGGTAGATGTATTATTAGGGAATTTGAAAGCTTTTCGCGATAGAATGGCGAAAGACACAAATAGTTTTAAAGAGGATACAAATCAATTAACAGCGATTTTGGCAAGTACGAATGCTGGTATTCCAGCTCTAGAGCAACAAATAAATACATATAACGATTCGATCAAAAAGAGTAACGATATGGTGATTGCTGGTGGTGTACTTTGCGTAGCGCTAATAACATGTCTTGCTGGCGGACCGATGATTGCGATTGCGAAAAAAGATATTGCAAATGCAGAACGAGAAATAGCCAGTTTAAAGAATAGAATTTCAGGAGCACAAGCAGAAGTGGCAATTTTGACAGATGTGAAAAATAAAACGACTAATATGACAGAAACAATTGATGCAGCAATTACAGCACTGCAAAACATATCAAATCAGTGGTATACGGTAGGTGCGAAATATAATAATTTACTACAAAACGTAAAAGGAATCAGCCCTGAAGAATTTACCTTTATAAAAGAAGATTTAAATACAGCGAAGGATAGCTGGAAGGATGTAAAAGATTATACAGAAAAATTACATGAGGGTGTGACGAAATAAACAGTGGACTAGTTCCGCTGTTTATTTTTTTATCCCGTTTTTTGTGAGAGCCGAGCTTGTAATTTTACCCATAAGTTTGCCGTGTGTTTTATCAATGTAACTTTAGGATAATGTTTGGTCAAATTGATACTAATAACCTCGATAAACTCCTGATCACGCTTTTTATATTTAATATTTTAAGTAAAAAAGCTATACTATAGGCAAAACTAAAAATTGGAAAGGAAATACTAGAACATGGAAAATTATTTGTTATTTATCCTTACAGCAATCCTAATCATAATAATGCCTGGTCCCGGTTTTGCCTTAGTTACAAAAAACACTATCTCGCATGGTAAAAATGGTGGGATAAAGACCGTCTTAGGAACGGTATCTGGAATGATGATTCATACAATAATGGCTACACTAGGACTTTCTGCTATCCTAATGAAATTTGCTATGCTATTTACATTAATAAAATATGCTGGGGCTTTTTATTTAATTTACTTAGCTGTAAAGTCAATTAAAAGTGCCTTTTCTAAAAAAGAAGATATGTCAGGTTCAGTGGGAATGAACTCTAAGGATATTGGAACGATTAAAAGTTTTAGACAAGGATTTACCACGGCAATCTTAAATCCAAAAACTGCTGTATTTTTCCTTAGTTTTCTACCCCAATTTATTGTGAACAATCAAAGTCATCTCTTCCAATTTCTTTTGTTAGGACTCACATTTACGACTTTGACAGCAATATGGTATTTACTTTATATCTCACTAATACGTCAATTAAGAACTTTTTTAAGAAAAGAAAAAGTGAACCGTACAATAGAAGGTATTACTGGCGCAGTATTGTTAGTATTTGGAGTTAGGTTATTTTTCCAAAAATAAATATGTATATGAAAAGAGAAATAATCAATGGTGGTTATTTCTCTTATTCACTTATTCTAAAACTATCATTATAGATTTCTAGAGGTGAGATGATTTTTTGTTGGGTATTTATGTTACTATCACTGTAAAAATTGTGAAGAAATGTACTTAAACTAACGGGGCAGGATAGTTGAATAAGAATAAAAATATTTTTATAAGTTAAATTTATTGAATATCATAAAATATAACACATCAAGGTGGATGGAGAGCTACTATCGAAGGAGTGAGAACATCTGCTTCTGTAAGAGGAAAGGGTGTAGGTACTGAACTTATAAAATGGGCAATTCAACGTGCAGAAGAACGTGGTTGTCATTTGGTACAACTGACAACTGATAAAAAAGACCAGATGCGTTAAGGTTTTATGAACGGTTAGGTTTTAAAGCAACGCACGAAGGTTTAAAGCTAAAGATTTAAAATAATCATAATCAATCTTTTTTATAAAAAACAGTTATTAAAAATAAAAGAAAGCTGTCATTTTGATCAATCTTTATTCAAAACGACAGCTTTTTATATACAGTAAAATCAAGGGTTTCGAGTAATTTATAATCAAACTTTTTTCTAAACCAACACTCGATGGCGATGTGGTGTTACCTCAAATATAATTATTTTATTTGAAGGTCTCATTTTAATTTTTTCAAATCTTTTCATAGGTTGATATACAAAGACGTGTAGTGATAAGCCTATAACTGCAGTAATGTTTAAAATAATACTTATAAGCATTAAAGACCATTCTATAGCTGGAGAAAAGTATCCGTTCGTACTTAATGTAGAAGAACTTACATCTAGTATTAAAATAACTATTAGTAAAGGTAAGTTTTTAACCAATTTGAATCCCCTCTTTAAGTGTAATATCTTTATATTATTATATTGAAAAATAAATTATATAATTAATTATAAGATAGTTATCTATGAGAATTTAACTTATTTTTTCGTTTTGGGGTGTTAAAAAATTCTTAAGTTGATGGGCATGGGATAGCACAACATGCCTATGAACTTAAGAACAGAAACTTACGCTTGAACATAATATCAAATTTAGATGAGCAAAGCTATTTCAAGTGAATAGAATCCACTCTTTAAGAATACATACAATATATACATACAAGCTTAGCCTGATCACTACATCATTAGTGAAAGTAGGATTCTATAGATTTTGGAGGAAGAGATATGAAAAAAAAGGTTCTCCTGTTTACAGATTTGGGGATTGATGATGCGTTTGCTATACTGTACACCTTTTTTCGTAAAGACATTCAACTTGTAGGAATTGTAGCCGATTATGGAAATGTATCCAGAGAAAATGTAATAAGAAATATTAACTATTTGAAGTACATTGCGGGAAAAGAAGAGATACCTGTATTCCTTGGTGCTTCTGTACCGCTGACAGGTATATTGATTCAGTATTTCCCTGAGGTACATGGAAAAGTCGGATTAGGACCTATCATTCCCCCTGAAATTTCATATCCAGTGTATCCTTTAAATGATATTTATCAAATTATAGAATCAAATTTAGAAGATCTTACAATTATCAATTTAGGAAGACTTTCTTCGCTAGCTACGACTTTTGTGTTGAATTTAGAAACAATGCGAAACGTAAGAGAATGTATTTGCATGGGGGGAGCTTTTTTCTATCCAGGTAACGTAACTGCTGTGGCTGAAGCTAACTTTTACTCAGACCCTTATGCAGCAAACTTAATTCTGCAGCATGCAAAGAACTTGACAATTATTCCTTTAAATGTGACTCAACATGCGATTGTTACACCCGAAATGGTCCAGCAAATCGATGCATTTCATCGGAATACACAGGATCTTGCAGGACTCATCATCAAACCTATGTTAGACTATTATTATAAATTCTACTCTAAGTCTAATCCTGGTATAAGTGGAAGCCCTATGCATGATTTTGTAACAGTGTGGTATTTGCTGAATCAAGAGGCTGTTGGCCTTTCAAGAGTACCCATTAAAGTAATTCCTGATCAAGGAGAAGGATTTGGTCAAAGTATTGCAGACTTTCGTTTTGCTACTAATCCAGGCTATAAAACGCATAATGTAGCTTTTCAGCTTGATTATAAAAGATTCAAGAAGGATATTATGGAAACGTTTTTAAAGAAGAGAGTGTAACAGACTTTATTAACTTCAGATAATAGGGATTATGTGAATGAAATGCCACTTCACTTAACGTACAGGAATTCGACTTTTTTAGGTTAAAATTCGCTTAGCATATAAAACTTCCAAAATGTTGGCTGTATCCCATCACTATCAAGCTAACAAAACAAAATCCCCCTAAAATGAAAAAATCCGCTGACTTCTCAAAGTAATTAACTGTAGTGAAAGAAAATTTTTATTTTGGGGGTACATTAAAACTTTAGCTTGACGGGCAGGGGGTCTCGTCACATAGCTTATCAAGCTAAGAAATTAGTTGTTCTCCAAAACGAAAAAATTAACTAAATCCCCATAAATAACTATAGGAAGATAAAAACACTGTAGCTTTCGAATAAAGTTTGATCAAAATTATGTAGTTGTTTGGAAAATACGGTTACTCATTTGCGATATTTACGTACCATGAAACAACTAATTACACTGTCTATAACTGAAATTCTCTTTGATTTCGAATGCTTTACAAACAAAAAAATAGCACGAATGTTCGTATGAAGGTATAATTATAAGTATCTTAAAATCAAAGGAGGTCTTGCCTTATGAGTCAAAGAATTTCCTACTATGATGTTGCACCTGATGGCATGAAAATTATGATGGATATGGAGAAGTACACTAAGAAATCTACAATTAATCGAATTACTAGAGAACTTATAAAGATTAGAGTCTCTCAAATTAACGGTTGTGCTTTCTGCATGGATATGCATACATCAGATGCCCGTAAGATAGGTGAAACCGAACAACGAATTTATTGCTTGAATGCTTGGAATGAATGTGATTTTTATACACCTGAAGAGAAAGTTGCTCTTGAACTATCTGAGCATATTACTCTAATTCCCACTAAAAGAGTTCCTGAAGACCTATATAAGCGAGTACGTGAACACTATGACGAGAAACAATATGTTGACCTTGTTCTGGTAATTAATCAAATCAACAGTTGGAATAGAATTTCTATTGCAATGGGAAATACAGCAACTAAAAAATAATTGCTCTCAACGAACGGTAAATAAGAATAAAATTAAAGATGTTAAAAAATCACAATACAATTGTTTCATTTTTCTTTATTACGCAGTTAGCATAAACTGTGACATAACCAAATTTTTGAAATTTATTGGTTCATCCTTTATAGCTTTTATAATAATATTATCTTGAAACACGAAGGGACTGAACTATGCGCAGATATCAATATCTTGACCCCAAAATAAAAACATAATGGAGGTAAAAATATTGATTACAGAACTACAAACCGAAAGATTAGTTTTAAGAAAAATGAAAGTATCAGACTCAGCTAGCATGTTTACAATTTGGGCGGATCCAGAAGTTACAAAATTTATGAATATCAATAGTTTTACTGATGAAAGCCAAGCGGTAGATATGATTGAAATGCTTGATAAGTTATCTCGGGAAAACAGAGCTATTCGTTATTCAATAATTGAATTAGAATCAAATGAAATTATCGGTTCTTGTGGTTATAATTCATTTGATTTCAAAAACGCCAAAGCAGAAATTGGTTACGATATTAGTAAAGCTTTTTGGGGTAAGGGGTATGCGCCAGAAGCCATTCTCTCTTTAATGGATTATGCGTTTAGTACTTTAGAATTCAATAGAATAGAAGCAAAAGTTGAATCTGAAAACATCAATTCAATAAAAGTCTTACAAAAGTTAAACTTTACATTCGAAGGGACAATGAGAAAGTGTGAAAAATCTAATGAAAAGTTTATTGATCTAAGTATTTATTCAAAATTAATAACAGATTAACTTATATTACTTAGCCTACATTCCTTAAAATGTAGGCTATTAAATACCCTCGAAGCATCCTTAATTGCTATTAATTGAAAGTGAGGGCTACGGCTCTCTTTTTTAATTCACAATTTCTAGTACAATTGAAATAATTAAGAAACGTATAGAGTAATCCGTCCGATCTTAACCACTGAAGAAAAATTAACAGAGGAAGAGATCATGAACTTTGCTGTTGAAATGAGGGAAAAGAAATAGAAGGACACAACTATATAATAAGAAAAGTCTAGAAGATACGTAATATTTAAAAATGAACCGTCTCATAAAGAACATGTAGTAATTTCTACGTGTTCTTTTTTAATAAAAATGAAAGTAAACTGTTAAATAAAAATTTACTTTCAATGTCATATAAGAAGAACAAAAAATAAGTCGTCTTTTGCTCTTAACAGGTTCTTACCAGCGGCATCCGTTACTTTAGAAACACTCCTATGAGATATAATTATTGATGGTACTTTTTAGGTGATATACTGGAGGTAGATTACTCATCTAATGATGAAGGGAGGTTTACGCGTATGGAAGTAACATTTACAGTAAGTAAATGGGATGAAAAGCCAGTCAATGAAACTAGAAAAGATTTCCCTATTAATATTGCCCATGTCGAATATGATATTGACGGTGAATTAAAAGGAAAAGCTTTTGTTGAATATTTATTATATTATTTAGAATCAACTATAGATGATGGTCACTTGGCTACTGCTAAAATTTCCGGATTTTTACATTTTGAAGGAATTTATAAGGGAAAACGAGGGACATTTATAGCTATGGAGCAAGGGATATTTGATAAAGGAAATCTAGATTCCCCTGCAACAATCATCAAAGCTACTGGTGAATTAGAAAGCCTGAAAGGGTCCTATAATTATAAGTTTACAGGTCAAACCAGTAAAATGATTCTAGACTTTGAATTCTAACAAAATATCTTATAATTTAGCCAAAAGGGCATCCACTGTAATACCAGGAATGTCCTTTTTTAAACTAAATTATACCGAAAAACAAGACTCAAAATTTTCAATGGGAGGAAATGATATGAGGATCACGATACAAGAATATGTGGTCAATGAAATAGATTCAGGACCATATGGAATAACCGTAGGAAAAGACGGAGCATTGTGGTTTACGGAACAGAAAGGGAATCAAATTGGTAGAATAAATGCTACTGGTGAAATAAATTCTTTTCCCATTCCGACAGCAAATGCAGGAGCTATGTCAATTATCTCGGACCAGACCGGTGACTTATGGTTTACGGAATATAACTCAAGCAAGATCGGTAAAATGTCGATGAACGGTCTTTTTGAAGAATATGTACTCCCTACAACGAACGCTGCACCTTTTGGCATAACGGAAGGCCCAGATGGAGCAATATGGTTTACAGAAATGAATAATGGTAGGATCGGAAGAATAACAAAGTCAGGGGAAATCACCGAGTTTGAATTGCCTAACTCCAAATCATTTCCCTCTTTTATTACTCTGGGATCAGACGGTGCATTATGGTTTACACAGAATCAGAACAATAGGATTGGGAGAATAACCACTAAAGGTGAGGTCAAAGAATATCCAATCCCAACACCCAACTCCGGGCCAGTTGGAATTGCGAGCGGCCCAGATGGAGCAATATGGTTTGTGCAAATCATAGGCAATAAAATTGGTAGAATTACGTTCGAAGGTGAGATCAAAGAATTTGTTATACCGACGCCGAACGCTCGTCCTCATGCCATAATACCTGGGAAGAACAGAGATCTTTGGTTCACAGAATGGGGAGGTAACCAAATCAGCCGTATTACAGTTGAAGGAGTTATTACGGAATATACGATACCTACAAATAATGCAGAGCCACATGGTATCACGTTTTGTCCGGATGGCGATCTTTGGTTCGCTGAAGAGTGTAATCAAATTGGACGTCTAACAATCATTACGTAATAGGGATATCGTCCATCGCTATCAAGCTCAGAAAAGTAAATATCCCATCACCATCAAGTTAAGAATTTGGTTGCTCCCCAAAACGAAAAAATGTGCTTTTTTGTTACAAGTAGCACAAAATTTCGTTCTGGGGGTACTATAAAATTTTAGCTTGATGGCGATGGGGTCTCGCCATCAAAACGTGAATTTCGCACGCTAAGGAATTTCTATATTAAAAACTTGGCTTTACCGTACGTTAAGGAAGTTCCATAAACGATATTTAATGTTTGTTATTGTTACTACAGAAAGAACAAAAAGAATGAATTAAATATGAATCGATTTATCCCGCTATTTGCGGGCAGTAAGACTCCCACCTCAAAATTCGGCGAATACGAGGGAGTTAGGTGGGAGTCGGACTGCCCGTAAAAGCCCGTAAAAGCCCGATTGGTGAGGGCTAATAATCAGTGGGGGATGAACAAAACCCCCACTGATTAAAGTTTCACTTTATCTGATTCAAGATCATTTGTATCGAGTGTATGAAGCTAAAAAATAAAAGTTTCATTGTAAATCCTAAGTGGAGTAGAAGTTTAGGTTGATAAATAAGGGAGTCGAATTTTTTTGCATAAAGCTGTATAATGCTTGTAACGAAAAGGAAATACAGGAAAGGATATGTAATGAGTTACTATGGATAAGGATAAACAACAATTAAGCGTTGAAGTTGCAAGATTATATTATCAATCAGATTATAGTCAGCAAGAAATTGCTAATAAATTAAATATTTCAAGACCGACGATTTCTAGATTATTGAAGTATGCGAAAGAAAAAGGATTTGTTCAAATTAGTATAGCTGATCCATTTGCTGACTTAGATAACGTTGGGAACTTACTTAAAGAAAAGTACAACTTGTTAGAGGCGCATGTTATATTTTCTCCAGTACCAGAATATGCAACGATTACGGAGTATATTAGTAAGTATGCAGCTGAGTATATGGAAAAGACAGTGAAAACTGGTGATATCGTTGGTGTAAGCTGGGGAATGACGATGTATGAAATCGCTAGAAAAATCGTACCGCAACATGTGAAAGGTGTAGAGGTTGTTCAGTTAAAAGGTGGCATTAGTCACTCAAGTGTAAATACATATGCGAATGAAACGATCGCGTTATTTGCAGATGCTTTTCAAACGACGCCAAGAAATCTACCTCTTCCAGTTATATTTGATAATGCGGTGACAAAAGAATTAGTGGAGCAGGATCGACATATTCATCACATTATTGAAATGGGAAAACAAGCGAATATTGCAATTTTCACTGTTGGAACAGTGCGTGATGAAGCGTTATTATTCCGATTAGGATATTTAGATAAGGATGAAACGAACATTTTGAAAGAACAAGCTGTCGGTGACATTTGTTCACGTTTCTTTGATGGAGACGGAAATATTAGTAGCGAAGAAATTAATAAGCGTACAATTGGAATTGAGTTAGAGGAACTTAAATTAAAGAAACGTTCTATTTTAGTTGCAGGTGGTAATAGAAAAATAAAAGCAATTGACGGTGCGTTACGTGGCGGCTATGCAAATGTACTAATTATAGATCAGCATACAGCGAAAGAATTGTTACATTATCAAAAAGGTTAGAAATAAAAGGCTTTCTCAAAATATTAATTTTGAGAAAGCCTTTTATTTTTAGTATGAATAAATCAATGTGTAGTACCTTGTAAAGTATTTGTAAGGAACGCTCTTTGATTGATCTCCTTTTTCAAAAATTAGTGAGTTAGCCATAATATCTCTATCTACAAAACTCCATCCATCTTGCTCCATCATATCGATAAAAGGTTCCATTTTTCCGCGCTTTACTAAGTAGGGGTATTGATTATCTATCGGTTCTACTTCCACCATTTCTTTATCTTGAATAACCATCTTAGATATAGCTAAAGCAAATGGAACTGGGTTTCCTTCTTGGAAAATAACATCCCTTTTATAAAAAATAAATATGGATAGTGAGGTGCATACTAGCAATGTGAATATAAAGAATTTTGACTTAAACAAGTGGTTCACATCCTTTATTTACAAGCTTATACTACTTTCAATGTATTACTAGAAATTCCCTTCTAAAAAAGAATGAACAAAAGTTCAAAAGTGTATTTACATTTGTTCAACTAAGAGTTAGAATGAAGTTGTTAAAAGATATGAGGAGTGAAGATAATGAACATTGCAAAGTTAATTGATCATACAATTTTAAAACCAAATTCTACAAAAGAAGATGTTATGAAAGTAATCGAAGAGGCAAAGCAATACAAATTTGCTTCAGTTTGTATTAATCCTACATGGGTAAAGCTAGCTGCTGAAGAATTAGCTGGACATGATGTAGACGTTTGTACTGTAATCGGTTTCCCATTAGGAGCAAGCACTACTGAAACAAAAGCATTCGAAACAAAAGATGCTATCGCAAAAGGTGCAACTGAAGTTGATATGGTAATCAACGTAGGTGCTCTAAAAGATGGCGACAACGAATTCGTTGAAAAAGACATTTATGAAGTAGTACAAGCAGCAAAAGGAAAAGCTCTTGTAAAAGTAATCATTGAAACTTGTCTGCTAACAGATGAAGAAAAAGTTCGTGCTTGTGAATTATCAGTAAAAGCTGGCGCTGATTTCGTAAAAACTTCAACTGGATTCTCAACTGGCGGAGCAACTGCTGAAGATATCGCGTTAATGCGTAAAACAGTTGGACCAAACGTTGGCGTGAAAGCATCTGGCGGCGTTCGTACACGTGAAGATGCAGACAAAATGGTAGAGGCTGGAGCTTCTCGCGTTGGAGCAAGTGCTAGTGTTGCAATCGTATTAAATGATGCAAAAGGTGCTACAGATAACTACTAATCAATAAAGAGTGAAGAGCAACAGATACACAACGTATAGTGTATCTATTGCTCTAACAATTGAAAAGAATGTAAGCGGATACGAATGGGAGGAGACGGCTTATGAAATACTTAATCGGTGTTTTAGGCCTCGTATTGATTTTAGGTATCGCTTGGCTTGCTAGTAATGATAGAAAGAAAGTCAAATATCGCCCAATCATAACGATGGTTATATTACAATTCATTTTGGGGTTTTTATTATTAAATACAAGCGTAGGGAATATATTAATTAGCGGAATAGCAGATGGTTTTGGAGAATTATTAAAATATGCCGCTGATGGTGTGAATTTCGTATTTGGTGGATTAGTAAATCAAAAAGAGTTTTCATTCTTTTTAAGTGTATTAATGCCAATCGTATTTATATCAGCTTTAATAGGTATTTTGCAACACATTAAAGTATTACCTATTATTGTGAAATCTATCGGTCTAGTATTAAGTAAAGTAAATGGGATGGGGAAACTCGAATCATATAACGCGGTAGCTTCTGCGATTTTAGGACAATCTGAAGTGTTTATTTCAGTTAAGAAACAACTAGGATTATTGCCAGAGAAAAGAATGTATACATTATGTGCATCTGCAATGTCTACAGTATCTATGTCTATCGTTGGATCATATATGGTGTTATTAAAACCGCAATATGTTGTAACCGCTTTAGTGCTTAACTTATTCGGTGGTTTCATCATTGCTTCTATCATTAACCCGTACGAAGTTACTGAAGAAGAGGATATGTTAGAAGTACAAGAAGAAGAGAAAAAGACATTCTTTGAAGTATTAGGGGAATACATTATAGATGGATTTAAAGTTGCGATTACAGTAGCAGCTATGTTAATCGGTTTTGTTGCCCTTATCGCATTCATTAATGCAGTATTTAAAGGTGTAATCGGTATCTCATTCCAAGAAATTCTTGGTTATGTATTTGCACCATTTGCATTTATTATGGGTGTTCCATGGCATGAAGCAGTTAACGCAGGGAATATTATGGCGACAAAACTTGTATCAAATGAATTTGTTGCGATGACAGATTTAGCAAAAGGAAACTTTAATTTCTCAGATAGAACGACAGCGATTATATCTGTATTCTTAGTTTCATTTGCAAACTTCTCTTCAATTGGAATTATTGCTGGGGCAGTTAAGAGCTTAAATGAAAAACAAGGAAATGTAGTCGCAAGATTTGGTTTGAAATTACTTTTCGGTGCAACATTAGTAAGTTTCTTATCAGCAACAATCGTTGGCTTATTATTTTAACAGATTCATATAATATAAAAAGGAATGGTGATTGTAATGAGAATGGTAGATATTATTGCGAAAAAACGTGATGGAAAAGAATTAACAACTGAAGAAATTAATTTCTTTATTAACGGTTATACAGACGGAAGTATTCCTGACTATCAAGCGAGTGCACTTGCAATGGCAATTTTCTTTAAAGATATGACGGATCGTGAACGTGCAGATTTAACGATGGCAATGGTTGAGTCTGGGGAAACAATCGACTTATCAGCAATTGAAGGCATTAAAGTAGATAAGCATTCAACTGGCGGTGTTGGTGATACAACAACATTAGTATTAGGACCATTAGTCGCTGCTTTAGATGTACCAGTAGCAAAAATGTCAGGTCGTGGTTTAGGACATACGGGCGGAACAATTGATAAATTAGAAGCAGTGGAAGGGTTCCACGTTGAGATTACGAAAGAGCAATTCATTGATATTGTAAACCGTGATAAAGTGGCTGTTATCGGACAAACAGGAAACTTAACACCTGCTGATAAAAAAATCTATGCACTTCGTGATGTAACAGGAACAGTAAACTCGATTCCTCTAATCGCAAGTTCAATTATGAGTAAAAAAATTGCAGCTGGTGCTGACGCGATCGTACTTGATGTAAAAACAGGTGCTGGTGCATTTATGAAAACCGAAGAAGATGCAAAAGAATTAGCTCATGCAATGGTACGTATCGGAAATAATGTTGGACGTCAAACGATGGCAGTAATTTCAGATATGTCACAACCTCTTGGTTTTGCGATTGGTAACGCTCTAGAAGTGAAGGAAGCAATTGATACTTTAAAAGGCGAAGGTCCAGAAGATTTAACAGAATTAGTACTTGTATTAGGTAGCCAAATGGTTGTACTTGCGAAAAAAGCAAATACATTAGAAGAAGCTCGTGAAATGCTAATTGAAGTGATGAAAAATGGAAAAGCAACTGAGAAATTTAAAGAGTTCTTAAGCAACCAAGGCGGAGACAGCTCGATTGTAGACAATCCAGAAAAAATGCCACAAGCGAAGTATGTAATTGATGTACCTGCAAAAACTTCAGGTGTGATTTCAAACATTGTTGCAGATGAAATCGGTATCGCAGCTATGTTATTAGGTGCAGGTCGTGCGACAAAAGAAGATGAAATCGATTTAGCGGTAGGATTAATGTTACGTAAAAAAGTTGGCGATGCAGTAAAAGAAGGCGAGCCGTTCGTAACGATCTATGCAAATCGCGAAAATGTAGAAGATGTAAAAGCAAAAATCTATGAGAACATTTCTATCGCTGAAACAGCAGTGGCTCCTAAATTAGTTCATACAGTTATTACTGACTAATCATAATTACATTTACTTTGAGGAGGAAATAATATGGATAAGAAAAAATATATCGAAGAAGCAAATAAGATGTTATCGAAAGCGTATATTCCGTATTCAAAATTTCCTGTTGGTGCAGCGTTAGTTACGAAAGAAGGTAAAATCTATACTGGTTGTAATATAGAGAATGCTTCTTACGGTTTATGTAACTGTGCAGAAAGAACGGCAATATTTAAAGCGGTATCAGAAGGTGAGCGCGACTTTAGTTACTTAGTCATTACAGGCGAAACGGACGGACCTATTTCACCATGTGGTGCTTGTAGACAAGTGATTGCTGAATTTTGTGATCCGAAAATGCCAGTTTTACTAACGAATGTAAAAGGCGATGAAAAAGAAGTGACTGTGGAACAGTTACTGCCTGGCGCCTTCTCAATTGAAGATTTAAAATAAGGTGAAAAGCCCTTCCATAACTCATAGTTGTGGAAGGGCTTTTTTATGTATAAAAATTGCAATGTAATCTTCTGTTCATATTCCGTTCATAAACTTTGCGTAAAATGATTGCAGTGAATATGGAAAGTGACGATATAAATTGTCGTTCTACAGCAGGAGGAATATGATGAAGAAATTATATAATGCAGCATTCATTTACTTAATTATTGGTTTATTGTCAGGTGTATTTGCAAGAGAGTATACGAAAGCGCAAGGCATTAAAGGATCCACTATGTTGCAATTAGTGCATACACACGTATTAGTGCTCGGCTTTGTATTCTTTTTGGTCGCTTTAGCTCTATTTAAAGTATTTAATGTCCGTGAAACAAAAAGTTTTCGCGCATGGTTTGTTGTGTATAACATAGGATTAATTTTTACAATCGCTACAATGGTATTTAGAGGTATTTTACAAGTAAACGGAACAGACTTTAACGGTTTAAGCCATATGGCTGGATTAGCTCATGTCATTATAAGTGTCGGGCTTGTTTGGTTTATGATTTTGCTCAAAAAGTCTTTTAAATAGATAGGGGTGGAGAGTATGAGTTTAGCACTTTTATCAAGTATCGTAGCAGTTTGTATGGCCGTTGGGGTAATGTTTCTTCGCTTTAAGTCAGCGAAAAAACCGATAACGAAAAAGAAAATTATATTACCGCCAATTTTTATGAGTACCGGTGCAATGATGTACTTCTTACCAGAGTTTCGGTTAACATCATTAGAGATAGTAGAAGCAATTAGCGTAGGACTTATTTTCTCTATATTTCTTATTAAAACAACTAAGTTTGAAATAAGAGGCGAACATATATATATGAAACCGTCAAAAGCGTTCATATTTATTTTAGTTGGTTTATTAGCTGTACGGGTAGCATTAAAATCATATTTAAGTCAATCAATTGATTTGACGCAATTAAGTGGGATGTTTTTCTTACTTGCCTTTGCGATGATCGTATCGTGGAGAATTGCAATGTATCGCTCGTATGTTACATTGCAAAAACAACAATATTAAATAGAAAAAGAGCTGGAATTTCATTATGAAAAGTCCAGCTCTTTTATGTTATATACAATTGTTTATTTAGCTTTGATTTCATTTGCTTAATTTCAAACGAATTTGAGCATCTTGTAATGCAACTGGTGTAACATTAAAACCATTTGAATCGACAATTTTTGTGTTTAATAAAATGGAATCTAAACTTCCACGAAATGTTTTTGTGTAGTTTTGACGTAACATTTGTTGTTCTTGTTTTTCATCAACAGTTAATCCAGATGTTCTTTCTTTTTTTGATAATTCGTTAATACGGAATAAAATGTTTTTCATTTTGTTCACCTCTAATTTTAATTTAAATTAGTTACTTACTAATTTATAGTTATTTTAACTTTTTTATTTGACTATGTCAAGAAGTGTAAAAAAGTAGACACCCGTATTAAAGTAAGCGGGTGTCTACAAGGTAGATATAAGATTTAGCTTAATTCATGTAAGTGATTCACAAGTTCTGTTGTTTTAGAAAAGAATGGTGAATGATCAGCTTCCAAAGTAATTATTTTTGTGCAAGGAGTTTCTGTATTCATTCGGCGCTGAAAATCAATCGGAATCGCTCTATCTAGAGTTGTTTCAATATAAATGCGATCTATAGTTCCGAAGCTTTCTTCAGAAATTTTTAGCTCTTGCTGGAATGGTCCTAACGGTTGAGGACGCATTTGTTTGAAAGAAGCTTCTTTAATCGCTTCGTCTTCTGTAGCATTTAAAAATGTTTGTTCAATCAGATTAGGTATAAGTTCTGCAGTCATGTCATTCTCATTTACAGAGAATTGTGGGCCAGCCTCTCCGGCTAGTTTACTACCAAGACTTTCACCGTTTTGTGGTAAGAATGCGCAAAGATAAACTAATTTATCGATTTTATTCGGTATATATTCAGCTGTTTGTGTAATAACAATGCCGCCCATACTATGTCCAACGAGAATAACATTTTCATTTTGTTGATGTATAGCATCAGTTACTGCATCAACATAGGAATCTAACGTTACATTCTGAGAGGGAGTCATATCTTTCCCGCTTCCAGGTAAGTCTAGTGTAATAACAGTGTGACCTAAAGCCTCTAGCTGAGGTTTTACTAATTCCCATGCCCATTCGCCTTGCCATGCTCCATGTACTAAAACGTAAGTACTCATTTAATCAACACTCCTCTAATGTTTATATGCTTTATTTTTTGTGAAATTGATGATGTATACTTAGTGTATAGGAAGTGGTTTGATAAATATAATGAAGGTTATTTATAGATGATATAAATATCTTTTATATAAGGAGAACAGAATGAACGTTTTTGATTTTAAAGTTTTTAAAAATGTGGCTCGGTTGAACAGCATTAGTTTAGCAGCGAAAGAATTACATATGACACAGCCGGCTATAACTCATATCATAAACAAATTAGAGAAACGATATGCTTTAACTTTATTTGATCGCTCTAGACAAGGAACGATGTTAACTGAAAATGGAAAGGAATTTTTAGTTTGTGTAGATCGACTTCTAATGGAGTATGAAAACCTTGAAGAAACAGCTTTACAATTAAAAAATAATAACTTGTATAAGATTGTATTAGCTACATATCCTTCAGTTACTGTATATTGTTTGGCGGAGTGTATCGAACTAGGTAATTTTGATCAAAGTCAGTATGTGCTTGCAGTTCGAGAAGGAAGCTATCAAGAAGTGTTAGATTGGCTGTCTTCTGGAAGTGCAGATTTTTCTATTTCTATAAAGGAAAATTTAATACCAGGATTTCATTATGATGTAATTGGTGAAGATCCGTATGTTATGGTTTCTTCTAAGTCAGTTCCATCTGGTCTTACAATGAAAGAGTTGAAAAATTATCCTTTTATAATGCCGCTCTCTGGTTGTAAAGAAGTACTTGAACCATATTTGACGAAAAATGAAATAGTAGTTAATAAAGTGATGGAATCAGAGACCATTAGTTCAGCATTAGCACTGGCTTTACAAGTTAACGGTATAACAATCGTTCCGTTATCAGGACTTCATAAACAAATTATTCATGACTTCATCGTGCAACCGATTGAAATTAAAATTCCACGGCAACTAATAATGCAATGGTCACCTAAAAAAGAAAATGACCCATTGTTTCTGACGTTTGCTATGAATTTATTAGCGCAGTTACAAAAAAAGAAAAATAATAACATGTTTGTAAAAAAGGTAAGTTCGACTCACTTGAAATTGCCTTTTTTATTTATACCCAATATAAGGATATGTCATAAAGTCCGATTAAAATGAGTAGTCCCCCTGCTATACGCTGAATGTTTTTTCCTGTTTTTCGGCTCTTTTTAAGTAGTGCTCCATTTAATCCAAGGTAGGAGATGATGAACATAAGTACAACGATAGGTAGAGCGGTTCCTATTGAAAAGAATGTCGGAAATAAGTACCCATAATTATATGATAAAGATAAAGGGATTAACGTTCCGAAAAATAGAACGAACATAGTCGGACAGAAAGCTAAAGAAAAGAAGAACCCAAGTAAAAATGAGCTGACTTCATTTTATTTTCGTATAAATTTGATAGGGAAGATGGTAGAGAAGAAACTTCTTCCTTTTATAATACCTGATAAGTTCCATTTTTAATAATCTGCTTCCACGTTTTACCACCATCCGTAGAAAGAAACACATTTGCTTTCATTGTAGCAAATACCATTTCAGCTGAATTTTGAGGGTTTTGTGAAATATATATAATTGTATCTTTAGGATCTAAAGATGGAACTTGTATGTTTGTCTCTTCATTTGTAGCGATAGATTGCTTCGTTATCATTTGTTTGTTTTCCTTATTAATAGAGGCATAAATGACATCTTCATCGCTAAATGTAACTGCGGTCGATTCAAGAGATTTAGAGAATAATTTAAAAGTATTCCCGTAATCTGTAGATAAATAAACGCCGTCTTTAGCACTTACTGCTACAACACTAGATTGATCCGGATGTACTGAAAAGGAGTGGATTGTACTTGAAAGACCGTTTAATTTACTATTTTTCCAATCTTGTCCGTTGTTCGTACTGAAATAAAAACCTTGTTGTAATTTAGAATTTGGACGCTCATTGTATAAATAAATTGCTTCCGTATTATATCCGACAGCAAGGTTATGAAAATCAGATTCTCCATAAAACGCTAGCTTTTCGAGGGTATTACCGTCATCAGAACTTTTCATTAACCCTAAAGGATTTTTTAAATTTGCACCTGGTTCAGGATGACCGCTGGCAACGAATCCATTCTTTGTTGCCTGAAATCCCATGTAATCATGTAGCTCAGTCGTAGTTTCAAACCATTTACCATTTTGATAAACTTTTATACCACTGTGAGTTGCGATAGAAACCCCAGGCATATTTCCCGTGTAGCCAATTCCATGAATGTGCTCGATTTTTCCAGAGGTAATTACTTTATAGAAGTTTTGCGGAATCGTATTTGCTGTTTCTTTATTTTTGGGCTGAGATTGCACCGTTTCTTTTTTAGCTGGTGCTGTTTCAGCATTGCTAGAACATCCTGTAATTATTAATAAAGAAGTAATTGCTAACCCTGTTGCTACATAATGTTTCACTTTTGTAGACTCCTTTCCATATATATGAGATTTTAAGTATATGAAATAAATGTCAATAAATTGTGGAGTGGTATGCATAATTTAGAGTGGAAGGGGCCCTAGTAATGAAGATTTTCTTTTCTCTATGAGCACTATTAATTGACGAAAAATTATAACAATAATAGAATGAATTATATTGGATAATCAGTTTCAAAATTATACATAGAACGCTAGGGGGATTATTATGAAATCAACATTTTTTGCTCAAAATAGAGAACGATTAGTAAACACATTACCGGATGAATCTATTACTATTTTATTTGCTGGGCAAGCACCTCATATGTCAGCCGATGCACATTATAAATTTGTGCCGAATCGAAATTTTTACTATTTAACGGGAATCGATGAGCCAAATGTTATTTTCATGTTGAAAAAGTTTGGAAATAGTGTGGAAGAAACTCTTTTCATTGAAAAATCAGATCCAGTAATGGAAAAATGGGACGGTAAAACAGTTTCTAAAGAAGATGCAGAACAAATTTCAGGCATAAAAAAAGTTGTATATATAGAAAGCTTTGAGAAGACAATGGCAAATACACTTTTCACAGAAAATGTGAAGCATCTGTATTTAGATTTAGAGCGTCGTGAGTGGAAGGGTACTGAGACGAAAACGTTAGCGTTTGCTAAATATGTAAGAGAACAGTATCCACACGTTTTAATTGGTAATGTATATCCGCATATTTGTGAATTACGAGTGTTTAAAACGGAAGAAGAAATTGAAATCATTAAAGAAGCGATTGCTGTAACTAAAGAGGGTATTTATAACGTGCTGAAGCATGCAAAAGCAGATGTGATGGAATATGAATTAGAAGCTCATTTTGATTTTACGCTTAAATCATCTGGAATTAAACATCATGCATTCAATACAATTTTGGCGAGTGGTAAAAATGCTACAGTCCTTCATTATGAAGATAATGATGCACAAATTCAAAATGGTGATTTAGTGCTGCTCGATTTAGGTGCTCAAAAAGATTACTACAACGCTGATATTAGTTACACATTCCCAGCTAGTGGAACATTCTCTAGTCGCCAAAAACAAATATATAATATAGTGTTAAAAGCATTGAAAGAAACAACGGAGCTTATTAAGCCAGGATTAAAGTTTACTGCATTAAATGAGCATACAAAAAAGGTACTGGCAGAAGAGTGTAAAGCAATTGGTTTAATTCAAGAAGATGAAGAGTTATCAAAATACTATTATCATGGCGTCAGCCATTTCCTTGGTTTAGATACTCACGATGTAGGAACATACAAAGATAGAGTGTTAGAAGAAGGTATGGTTATAACAATCGAACCTGGTCTTTATATTGAAGAAGAATCAATTGGAATTCGTATTGAGGATGATATCCTTGTAACAAAAGATGGGTATGAAAACTTGTCAAAAGATATCATTAGAGAAGTTGAAGAGATTGAAGAGTTTATGAGTGAAAATAATGTGAATGTAAAAGAAGATGAAGTTGTTACGAAATAATTATTAGAAGAGGCGCTCAATTTTGGGCGTCTTTTTATTTGGGCCATTTTAAACCTCCATATTTTCTTGAAAATTGTCTTCTATAATAATCTTGAAAAAGAAAAAGGAGGGATTTTCATTGAAGAGATTTATATTAACAGCAGTTACAGTCTCCGTAATATCTTTAATTGCTGCATGTTCTGCGACCACGAATACAACAAATGATCATAAAAATATGGAAGATAAAAAAACAACACAGACTGAAACGGCTACAAAACCATTGAAAGTTGTAAAAGGGCCAGAAGTTACTTTAGTAGCGAAAGAAGAAAAGCAAAAGCTAAGTAACGGTATTATTGTTCCAGTCTGGACATTTAATGGCTCATCCCCAGGTCCAGAAATTAGAGTGAAAAAAGGTGAAAAGGTTAAAGTGACATTAAAAAATGAATTATCTGCACCAGTATCTATTCATTGGCATGGGTATCCTGTCCCAAATAACATGGATGGAATTCCAGGTGTGACGCAAGATGCGGTTGAACCTGGAAAGAGTTTCACCTATGAATTTGAAGCGAACGTACCAGGAACATATTGGTATCATTCGCATCAAGATTCTGTGAATCAACTAGATAGAGGTTTATATGGTGCTCTCATTGTAGAAGATACTAATGAAAAATATGATAAAGATTACACATTAATGTTGGATGAATGGGTTACAGATAAAGAAGAAATTAATAAGCAGTTAAAAGAAATGACAAAAGGGCCAACAGGTAATAAATCTAAGGGTAATGAAAATACGAAAAAGAATGATGATATGAAAGGCATGGATCATTCCGGTATGGACAGTGATAAAAAAGACTCTAGTAATATGGCAGGAATGGACCATGGAAATATGAAGATGGAAGGTCATGATATGAGTATGTATGACTTATTCACAATCAATGGTAAAAGTGGAGATTTAGTAGAGCCATTAAAAGTGAATAAGGGTGATAAGGTTCGTCTTCGACTCGTTAATGCGGGTTATCTATCACATGATATACACGTTCACGGTCATGATTTAAAAGTAATTGCAACAGATGGTCAACCAATTAATGATCCAAAAGTTATAAAAGACAAAGTAATTTCAATTGCACCGGGTGAACGTTATGATATTGAATTTACAGCTAACAATCCTGGAAAATGGTACGTTGAAGACCATTCAGAAAGTAAAGGTGCAAAAGGAATGAAAGCTGTTATTGAATATGATGGCAGCAAAGAGATGAAAGATAAAGCAAACGAAAAAGAAAAATTACCGAAATTAGATATGACGAAATATGGTGCTAAAAAATTAGGTAGTTTCACGTTAAATCAACAATATATTGCCACATATAATATGGACTTGAATACGCAAATGAATGGAAATGAAATGGTATATACAATTAATGGAAAGGTATTTCCGGACATTGACCCGATTCCAGTAAAAAAGGGTGATTTAGTAAAAGTAAAATTGGTAAATCGTTCTAAAATGGACGATCACCCGATGCATTTACACGGTCACTTCTTCCAGGTGTTGAGTAAAGATGGAAAACTGATAGAAGGTTCTCCAATTGTGAAAGATACTTTGAACTTCAAACCAGGAGAAGAATATGAAGTAGCCTTTGTAGCAGACAATCCGGGTGAATGGATGTTCCACTGTCATGATTTACACCATGCTTCAGCGGGGATGGTAACAGAAGTGAAATATACAGATTATAAATCTGATTATGTTCCAAACCCTAACATTCCTAATAAGCCAGAATAATATGAAGCAGTTATCCTATGGATAGCTGCTTATTTATTTTCGTTGCAAGTGTTAATGCATATGTTGATCGTGCCCGGATGAAGATGGGGGAGTATGATCGGGGAATGTCACGAACACGGCAACAATAATTACCACACTAATTGAAAGTAATAATAAAAAACGCCGTTGGATAAAAGTAGAAAAGGTTTCTGATAAAAGTTGAATTATACATGACATAGTTATTGTTATAGTAAGTAAAAGACTAATGAACAGTATACTGTGGGCTTGTTGAGCGTTTAACATTTCTGTAATCATAGCTCCCATCATACTTGCCATTAATCCAGAGAACAGTCCTTCTAAAGCAGTATATAGGTGAAAACGTAGACCGACTAAAAAACCGATAAACCCACTAATCAAAATAGCAAGCAAAGTAGAATATAGTAATTCTCCTTTGAAGAGAATCCCTAAATAAAAACCTATACTTAAACCGATACACATACTAAAAGACATAATAAATACCATATACTCCATTAGGGTACCCTTACGTTTAGAAATATATGATGTAATAATAATCGAGATACAACAAAGTGTTAAGGCAGTTAACGTATAAGCGAACATCATGATACCTCCCTGTCCTATCATTCACTTCATCATATGTTCAAATGGAGAGTACTTATGCTAATATATATCTGCAAATTATCTGCACAATTTAAAAAAGGTAAGTTCAATATAATTTTCAAATAATGATGGTTCTCTTAGTGGACGATGCTTCATAAAGAATTGTTGTATTTTTATTTTGAAAGAATATATGTAAGCAAGTAGTAGTGAATGGAAAAGATGTTCGGTTTTTGAGCGTCTTTTTTGTCTATAAGCATGAGAAAGAAAGTGTTATATAATGAGTTTCTATTGTGAAGCTATAAAGAATAAGCGTATAATATTATAGGTCTCCCATTTGTGAGGCAAACCGCGAATGATAAATAAGATGGTTGTTTTATCATCGCTTCTAAACAGATAGACAATGAAAGTAACACTGGAATACAGATAGGGAGTTAGAAGATGAAATTAATTATTGCCGAGAAACCAGATCAAGGTTTGGCTCTTGTTTCACAGTTTAAATATCGCCGGAAAGATGGATATTTAGAAGTAGAAGCAAATGAGTTATTTCCAAATGGAGCGTACTGTACATGGGCAATTGGTCATTTGACGCAGTTATGTAATCCAGAACATTATCACGCTGAGTGGAAGAAATGGTCATTAAATACATTACCGATGATTCCAGAGCGTTTTCAGTTTGAGGTAACAAAGTCAAAGTATAAGCAATTTAACGTTGTGAAACAGCTGTTACATAATCCTCAGGTAACAGAAATTATTCACGCGGGCGATGCTGGGCGTGAAGGGGAATTGATCGTACGAAACATTATTAATCTTTGCAACGTGCAAAAGCCAATGAAGCGTCTTTGGATTTCATCTTTAACGAAGCAAGCTATTTATCAAGGATTTAAAAACTTACTAGATGAAGCAGATACGATTAATACGTATTACGAAGCATATACAAGATCTTGCGCTGACTGGGTCGTTGGTATGAATGCATCGCGTGTCTTTAGTATTTTGCTAAAGAAAAAAGGAATGAATGATGTGTTTTCCGCTGGTCGTGTACAAACACCAACATTAGCACTCATTGTAAAGCGTGAAAAAGAAATAGAGAACTTTAAGTCAGAGCCGTTTTGGGAAGTGTTCGCAACCTTTAATATAGAAGGAAAGAAATATGAGGGGAAATGGGAGAAAGATAATGAGTCCCGCTTAAATGACCCTGATTTGGCAAATAAAATTGCAGCGTTTTGTCAAAACAAACCGGCTGTAGTAAAAGAAATGAAAACGGAGCGTAAAGAGTTTCAGCCGCCGTTTTTATTTAATTTATCAGCACTGCAAGCGACAGCGAATAAAGCCTTTAAATTTTCACCAAAAAAGACACTTGATATAACGCAAGCACTATATCAAAAAGGGATTGTCTCTTACCCTCGTTCGGATTCTAACTATGTTACACAAGGAGAGGCAGCGACGTTCCCTGATATTTTACAGAAGTTAAGTCAGTTTGATGAATATAAAGGTTTATTGCCAGCACCAATTGAATCGATTATGAATAATAAGCGTTATGTGAATGAAAAGAAAGTTACAGATCACTACGCAATTATACCGACAGAGCAAGTTACAAATCCAAGCAAACTATCAGGTGATGAAAAGAAAATTTACGATATGATCGTAAGAAGGCTGATTGCGGCGCATTATGAAGTAGCAATCTTTGACTACACAACGATTACAACTCTTGTAGACGAACGTGCTGCGTTCATTTCGAAAGGAAAACAACAAATTCAAGAAGGATGGCGTAAAGTCATTTTCCAAGACGATAAAGATGACGAAACGATTCTTCCAATTGTAGCTGAAGGTGAACAAGGGAAAGTTGTAAAGGTGAAAGTGAAAGAGGGGAAAACACAGCCACCGAAACGTTATACAGAAGGACAACTCATTACGTTAATGAAAACGGCCGGTAAGTATTTAGAGAATGAAGAGCTTGAGAAAGTATTGAAGAAAACAGAAGGTTTAGGTACGGAAGCGACTCGTGCCGGTATCATTACGATGCTGAAAGACCGTAAATATATAGATGTACAGAAAAACCAAGTGTACGCAACCGATAAAGGGAAAGTATTAATTACAGCAATCGGTGATAAAATACTAGCTTCACCAGAAATGACAGCAAAATGGGAACAACGCCTTGCGGAAATTGGAGAAGGTACAGCTTCACCAGCGACATTTATGGAGCAAACGAAAAAGCTATCAGCTAAAATTATTGAAGACGCGGTAGAAATGTCGGAGAAATGGGATTTCACCGGATTACATGTTGAATCGATTGAGCGAAAAGGATCGAAATTTACAACAGGTAAAAAAGTGGGGAACTGTAAAAAATGTGATGGCGATGTTATTGATAAGTCGACGTTTTACGGTTGTTCTAACTACAATACAACACAATGTGACTTTACCATCTCGAAGAAGATTTTAAGCAAAGCTATTTCGCAAAAAAACATGACGAAACTATTAAAAGGTGAGAAGACCGATTTAATTAAAGGCTTTAAAAAAGGCGAGAAAACGTTTGATGCGAAGTTAGAGTGGAAAGATAATAAGATTAATTTTGTGTTTGAGAATTAAGTGGTTTTAACAAATGAAAAAGCTCTTTCCTGAGTAAAATGTGCTGTATTAGGTTTGAAAATATAGATAGAAAAGAAAAAGCATGACAATCTTATGTCATGCTTTTTTATTTTATAATTACAGAGTTTTGTATACTAGCACTAAAATTTATTTGAAATAATTGTTTGAAAAGATAGTATGAAATAGTGTTAAGTAGCAATAAAGTCTTTTAAAATATAAAAAAGTTGTTTAAAGATCCTTCTTTAACTAAACGGCAGGTTAGTTTTAATACAATGTTTGTTTCATCATTTAACCAAAGTGATAGAAGGTCAAAGAAAAGGCAGTAATAAAGAAGTGCCATTCCTAATGTGGACTGGCACTTGGTAAGGTGTAAAATTCATTATTTGATTTCGGCTGAGGAATTTGATTCATCTATTTTTCCTGTACTTTATTATGATTCCTTAGACAGCCTTTTCTGTTTTAAATACCCATTGTTGGAGAGGTGGTTGATAATACGGTAGCATCCACCCTAAAATTTTGCCGATAAAATAGGCGGCAATTAGTGTGCCGATTCCGATTGAGCCTAATGATTGAATGAAAACTATACAGATTGCACCAGCCACACAAATGTTTATTAAATCGCTCAAAATTTTTGCTTTACCGAATTTTAAATTAAATTTTTCACTAATTGCATAAGTTAACGCATCATACGGCATTAATGGCAGTTTCGCTGTTGTATAGCCCATTAAACCGACCGCTATAACAAATAAACTAACAATCAAATATACACTTCGAGCAAGGAGAGTTTCAGGTGCAGGGAAAAGTTGTACAAGGAAGAGCGTTGCATCCATGAAAAAACCAAATAAAAACGAAATAATGAATTGACTCACAAATTCATTTAACTCCATTCGTTTACTTAATATCACTTGAATAATAATGTATAAAACATTTGCAAGCGCCATTGTCACACCAACCGATAAACCAATCGTTAGCGTACTTGCATATGCTAATGATGACACAGGCGATACACCAAATCCTGCTTGAATCGACATGCTAATGCCAATCGACATAAAAAATAACCCGAGCACGTATAAGATGATGCGCTTCAAGGTTCTACTCCAATGATTCATAGTATCTCTCACTTTCTAGTTAATATTAGCAATATAAAGACTATAGCTATAGAATTAAATATAACGCTAAATTCGACATATGAAAAATATATATATGATAAACTAATTATATCAAAAAACATATGACGGAGAGATACAATGGATTTCAGGCAATTATATTACTTTAAAGAAATTGTGAAACAAGGAAGCATTTCTAAGGCAGCAGAAGTGCTCCATATCGCGCAGCCCCCACTTAGCCAATTATTAAAAAAGCTTGAAACTGATCTTGGCACAACTTTAATTCATCGATATCGTCAAAAATGGGAGCTTACAGCAACAGGTGAAATACTATACCAATATGCCAATCAAATGTTAATGCAAATTCAAGATGTAAAGCAGCAAATTCAAGAAATTGAACAAGGTATAGGCGGAACAGTAAGTATCGGTGTATCGTCTACATGTTCGAATATGCTCATTGACTATGTTAGTACGTTTAGAACGCAATACCCTAATGTCAAAATAAAAATAGTAACTGGAAATTCAGAAGAATTATTAAAAAGACTAGAACAAAGAGAAATTGATGTTGCCTTACTTTTACGATTGGGCAATAGTGAACAATATGAGATGAAAATATTAAAAAAACAACCAACCGCTGTGATTATTCCATCAAGTTGGGCAACATCGTTTTCATCACAGCATGTGACGATTGAACAGATTGCCCAGTTTCCATTCATTATGCTAGGAGCAATGGAAGGACTCTCCTTCAATGAAGACCTTTTCAAAGTATTTGATGAACATCAAGTCAAGCCAAATATCATTATCGAGTGTAAAGATATAAGGATGGTTGTAGCACTTGTTAGTAGAGGACTAGGATTATCCGTTATTCCAAGAATGGATTACACATCATCATTTTTAGAACATACAACGCTTTTTGAATTGAAACAATTTGATTTTCAGTTAGAGCCTGTAATAGTAAAATTAAAAGACCAAAGAATTTCCAAAGTAGCATCTCAATTTTGGGAAATGGTTGATTAGGAGATATGAACAAAGCAAAAATAGCCTTCAATCAAGTAATAAAGACATCTTACGAAAAATTGAGCCGGGATAAAAAGTTCTTTACTTGAGGAAGTTTCAAAACTGACTGTAGCTATATAAATAAAAGGTAAAAAGTTCTTTACTAATTTGAAAAACGCAGTAATTACATTACTTATTAGTAAAGAACTTTTTATACAAGGACATAAGTGGTTTCAACAAATGAAAAAGCTCTTTCCTGAGTAAAATGTGCTGTATTAGGTTTGAAAAAATAGATAGAAAAGAAAAAGCATGACAATTTTATGTCATGCTTTTTTATTTTATAATTACAGAGTTTTGTATACTAGCACTAAAATTTATTTGAAATAATTGTTTGAAAAGGTGTTATTAAATTGGACGTTTATATCATTTTGATCATTTCTTTGAATGAGGAATGCTTTTTGTTTTTGCTTGGAATAAAAATATACAACAAAAATACTATCTAAAATAATAAAATTTTATTGCAAAACGATAAATTCTATATTAAAATCAAAAACATAATAAATAAGTGTGGTGCTTTTTATGGAAAAGGTAACAACTTTATTTTTTAAAATAGAGGAGGTATAAATATGGAGGTTAACAATTTAATAATTGAAAATATGGATAACCCTCATGAGTTGGAGAGAATGTATAGAAAAGACCCGAAAGCTTTTAAAAAGTCATTCTCACAAGCATGGGATGAAAACCCTGATTCTCAGCTTCTAGCTGCTTGGTATGAAAGGATGCATTTCAAGGAAACGGAAAATGCAGAAAAAATATCGCTGTTTCAAAAAGGTTTCTTATTCATGGGCATGTTAGCTATTCTAGCTGGGCTAAGCACCAGAATCATTTTTCACTTTGTCGAACAGGGAGCAATTGCTCCAATTAACTTGGCTTTTGGTGTAATTCCCTTTATTGCTGCTTATTTTGTTTACAATAATACTCCGAAAAAAAGTATTATTTATTCCCTTGTAGCGTTGTTCCTAATTTCCGGGTTGTATCTTAATATGTTGCCATTAACTTATAAAGACAGCATTATCCTTGCTTATTTACATCTTCCTATATTGTTATGGGTCTTAGTAGGGCTTGCGTTTACAGGAAATGAATATTCAAAAGGAAGTACGAGATTAGCTTATATTAAATTTAATTTGGAATATGGTATTCTCTACGCCAGCATGGCAGTGAGCGGAATGGTACTAGCAGCATTAACCATGCAGTTATTTAGGTTTGTTGACTTGAATATAGAAGACTTCTATTTTAGTAATGTTATTTTATTTGGTGCTGCCGCTCTCGCTATTGTGGCTGCATACTTGGCATCAATGAATCTTAAACTTGCTAAGAATATTACACCATACATATCTAAAATTTTTAGTCCTCTCGTACTGATCACATTGTTGATTTATCTTATAACGGTTATATGGGTCGGGAAAAATCCGTTCTTGGACCGCAATTTCCTAATGGCCTTCAACGGAATACTCCTTGGTGTATTGGCTGTTACCATATTTTCCATTGTTGAGAGTGATTCAGATGAGAGAAAGAACATTTCAGATTATATCAATTTTGCCTTAATTGTTCTTGCGCTTATTATTGACACTGTGGCTTTATCAGCTATCGTATTCAGACTTTCTTCTTACGGGATTACACCTAATAGACTTGCTGTTTTAGGAGTAAACATACTGATTTGGGCAAATCTCATTTGGATTATGTTATCCTATATGCGTTTTCTACAAAACAAATCAGGACCGACAGCTATCCAAGATGCCGTTACGAAGTATTTGCCAATCTACGGACTTTGGGCAGCTTTCGTTATATTTACTTTTCCTATAATTTTTAATTAGAAAGACTTTGTTAACGTAACGACAAGCTAATTTTCTATAACGTATAAAATCCTTAGAGCCGATAAGTATCGTTACTTCTATACTTTCTCGACAATAAAAAAACGTCCCAAAATAGGACGTTTTTTATTATGTATATTGTTGTTTTTTCTTAATAAGCAATAACACTTGTGAAACACAAGCCAGAACGGGCAACTCAATTAACGGCCCAATAACGAGTGCAAGTGCAATAAGAGGCTCGTCTGGAAAAGCAGTCACAGCAATTGCGAGTGCAACCGGCGAGTTTCTCGCTAATGTTGTTAAGCTTAGGCTTACAGTGTCTTCATAGGATAAATGCATCATACGTCCTACAAACTGTCCTAGTATAAAGTTAATTATGAAGAACAGTAATACAGGTATAAGTAACAATAAAACAACATTCATATTTTGTAATAAGTACTTACCTTGTGAGGCGAACATCGCTACTATTGCTAAACTTAAAAATACAATTTGAGCAGAGCTAAAAAACGGAATGAGTTTATTCTCAAGTGTTTCAGCTTTTTTCATTTTATGCATAATGAATTTTGTAGCGTGCGCAAGTAAAAATGGTAAGACGATTACGATAACAATACTTTCTACTAAAATAGAAACCGCTACAGTCTTCATTACACCAGCAAATAAAAATAAATATATTGGAAGCAGTAGTACTTGTAAAATTAAATTTACTGGTAGAATTGATGTAGATAATGCGACGTTACCTTTTGCAATCTCTGTGAAAATTAAATACCAGTCTGTACACGGAGTAACCATTAACATAATAAAGCCGACCCAAAGTGCTGGGTGATCTGAAAGAAATAACGCGCCTAATCCCCAAGCAAGAAAAGGTGTCCATATAAAGTTAATACCTAGGCTTGTTCCAGCGAATTTTAAGTTGCGGAATCCATTTTTTATATCCTTTAATGGAATGCTAAGGAATAATCCATAAAGCATGAAAAATAAGAAGGGAACAATAAATTTTTCCGAATACATATGTATCATATTAAATTGTCCTAATATAACCCCGAATATAACAGCTGCAAGAATGATAAAGGTTTGAATCTTTTCTAAAGTACTCATTAATAAATCCTCTCTATAGATGAATTTCTCTCTCTAGTTGTATTATACAAGGGATTTCACTTATGTGTTTTCGAATTTATCATTTTGAATGAGGAAATATATTTCTTTATTGTTTTTAATCCGAGATATTTTTCTTTTTAAGAAGTTACTTGACTAAAGTAAGTAGATGTATTACAATCACTTACATAAGGTAATTAAATAACAAAAAGTTTTGAGTTACTTAGGTTAAGGTATCTATTGGAACTTTTTATTAGAATAAGAATTTTTATGATGATGAATAATGAATATGATAAGAAAGTTTAGGTGAAGAAAATGGGATTATTTAGCTCGTTATTTGGTAAAAAAGAAGAAAATACAAAAGTAGAGGAGAATAAAACAATGTCAAAAGTATTATTTGTAAAAGCAAACGATCGTCCAGCGGAGCAAGCGATTAGTTCAAAAATGTATGAAACATTTGTAAGTGCTTATAAGGAAGCAAATCCGAATACAGAAATTACGGAGTTAGATTTATTCGCATTAGATCTTCCGTATTACGGAAATATCGCTATTTCAGGTGGATATAAACGTAGTCAAGGAATGGAGATAACAGCTGAAGAAGAGAAGGCAGTTGCTACAGTGGATAAGTACTTAAACCAGTTTTTAGAAGCTGAAAAAGTAGTATTTGCATTCCCATTATGGAACTTTACAGTACCAGCACCATTAATCACGTATATTTCATATCTTTCTCAAGCGGGAAAAACGTTTAAATATACAGCGAACGGTCCAGAAGGTTTAGTTGGTGATAAGAAAGTAGTTGTTTTAGGTGCTCGTGGTTCAGATTACTCTTCTGAACAAATGGCTCCTATGGAAATGGCTGTTAATTACGTTACAAACGTACTTGGGTTCTGGGGAATTGCAAATCCAGAGACAGTTGTAATTGAAGGACACAATCAATATCCAGATCGTTCACAGCAAATTGTTGAAGAAGGTTTAGATAACGTTAAGAAAGTAGCGGCGAAATTTTAATTAATGATAGTAAATGTAAAACCAACATGGATGACCATGTTGGTTTTTTAGTCTAATTTCCATGTTAAAAAATGTATATTCATAAAATGAATGAAAAGTTTGAAAATAGTATTGCAAAATATTATATAACAAACTATAATGAGTTCAAGAATAGTTGATACTTAAATTAAATATTCAGAAAATTCAATTAGTTAAAATTGGAAAATGAAATAAGGAAATTTGAATGGGGGTTATATTATGGCGAATAAAGTACCGTTTTCGTTCATAGTAGTTATCGGATTAATGTTATTTGCACTATTTTTTGGAGCAGGAAATTTAATATTCCCAGCGATGCTTGGTCAATCGGCAGGAGAGAATGTATGGATTGCTAACGCTGGATTTTTAGTAACAGGAGTAGGTTTACCATTACTAGGTGTATTAGCATTTGGGATTTCAGGTAAAGAAGATTTACAGTCATTAGCAAGCCGAGTGCATCCAGTATTCGGAATTGTATTTACGACAGTTTTATACTTAGCAATCGGTCCGTTATTCGCTATTCCTAGAACAGGAAGCGTTTCTTATGAAATTGGTATTAAGCCTTTCGTGCCAGAAGGCTTAAGTTCTACAGCGCTAATTCTTTTTACAATTGTATTCTTTAGCATCACTTGTTTTTTTTCGCTAAACCCTGCGAAAATTGTCGATATTGTTGGAAAAATCTTGACGCCAATTAAATTAACGTTTATTGGAATTTTGGTAGTCTTTGCTTTTATTCATCCAATGGGAGAAATGCAAGCACCTGCAGAGGCTTATACATCACATGCGTTCTTTAAAGGGTTCCAAGAAGGATACTTAACAATGGATACGTTAGCATCATTCGTATTTGGTATTATCATTATCAATGCTATTAAAGAAAAGGGCGCAAAAACAAAAAAAGAAATTATGATTGTTTGTGCAAAAGCAACATTGATCGCTGCATCTATTTTAGCAATAATTTATTCAGCACTTTCCTTTATGGGAGCTTCAAGTGTTGCAAAACTTGGTCACTTAGATAACGGTGGTGCAGTGTTAGCAAAAGTTTCAAGCTATTATTTTGGTTCATATGGCGGAGTTATATTAGGTATAATGGTTATAGCAGCGTGTTTAACAACTAGTGTTGGACTTGTCTCAGCGTGTTCTTCATTTTTCCATAAGCTATTCCCGAGTATTCCATATAAAACGATTGCAATTATGTTATCAGTTTTCAGTGCAGTTGTTGCAAATGTAGGTTTAACACAATTAATCTCAATTTCAGTTCCTGTATTAACAGCGATTTATCCATTAGCAATCGTATTAATTTTCCTAACGTTCCTTCACCCATTGTTCAATGGAAGAGCTGAAGTGTATCAGGGAAGTTTATTAGTAACATTTATTGTAAGTATGTTTGATGGATTAAGTGCTGCTGGTGTGAAATTAGCAGTAGTGAGCGATATTCTTACTAAGTTACTTCCAATGCATGAGGTTGGATTAGGCTGGGTGTTACCAGCAGTAATTGGTGGATTAATTGGATACGGCATTAGCGTTGTGAAAATGAAAAATGGAGTTCGCCCAGCAGCTAGTGCGAATAAGAAAATAAGTTAAATGAAAAAAGTTATAGAATTTGATTCTATAACTTTTTTTGTTACTATTGATAAGAATAGAAAAAATAAAGTAATAGGGGAAATAAAATGAAAAAAACAATTGACCATATCGGGATCGCAGTTCGTGATATAGATAGTACGATACAGTTTTATGAAAAGGTTTTATCAGGAACTTTAATAGATCGATACGTAAGTGAAGCACCTGGTGTTGAAAGCGAAGTAGCTATTCTTGAAGTTGATGGTGATAGAATCGAATTACTTGCGCCAACGAATAATTCGACTTCTCCAATAGCACGATTTATAAAGCAAAAAGGGAAAGGTGTCCATCATGTTGCGTATCGTGTAGACGATTTAGATGTAGCTTTAGAAGAATTAAAGGAACAAGGGATTCGAACGTTAGAACATACGCTTCGAATTAATAAACATGGTAGACGATTAATTTATCTTAACCCAGCGGATACAGAGGGAACAATCATTGAGTACTGTGATTATCCGGAAGAGAAGTAAAGGAAGTTTATCCTTGAGAAAAGGTGTTACGTAATAACGTAACACCTTTATAATGTGAGCTTTTAATTTTTAGTTTTTTAATCATCCCCTTTGTAGAGGAAGAGTGCAGCAGCGAAATGATCCGCCAGATTTTATAATTTCTCCAAAGTCGATTTCAATAACCTCATAACCTCTAAGTCTCAGCTCTTTATTTGTTGTAGTATTAATGGGTAAACTAATCATCTTTTTATTGCCTAAAGATAATACATTGGTTGCTAAAGTAAATTGCTCTTTTTTAGATACTTCTATTAAATTATAACGATCTGATAACATTTTTAATGTACTATTACTAAATGCATGTGGATATATTAAGGCTTCTTCCTTTGAAATGATATTAAAAACACAATCTAAATGTAAAAAATCTTTGGAAAAAGGAACAGGAATTATTTTATAGTGTGTGAGCAACTGTTGAAGTTTTATTACAGAGTTAAATAACGTCTCGATTGCTTACGCCAATATATACAATATCTTGATCGATAATGACGTCGCCGCCTTCTATATGACTATTAATACAATCTATATAAGTAATATCTTTTTCTAATAATATTTTCTTGAAAATTTGCTCTTCTCCTTTACGAACTTCATTTTTCATGTTAGAAATGAAAACAGTTTCCCCTACAGTAAAACCGATATCTCTCGTGAAAACTTGTTCGGGAAAGCGTACTTCAGGAGGTAGCATTAAAGTGTGTATTCTATTTTCTTTAAGTATATCAATAAATTTTGAGTATTGTTCTCTCGCTAGATTTACATTAAAGCCTAAATTGATAAAATATTTTTGGGTCTTGTTTATACCGCTAGAAATATTCATATATAATGGTTCGCATAGTACAACTTTTTTTAACGTACTATATTCACTTGAGCAATATGACTTTAAAATACTCATTCTAATAATCCTCCAATATAGGTGATTTTTAAATTGTTATACGATGATTGAAGCTTAAAATATTTTTGGATACAGAAGATAAAACGTAATAAAATATGAACTTAAAAAGATTGAGCTTATAATAATTAAAGTGATTATTATAAGTTGTTATTTTTCTGTATTTTCAGTTTTTTATAACGACGGGTGTATCATTGCTCTAGAAAAAACGTAAAATAATTATAGGAACTCAGAATAATCTAGTATCTTTATAGATGAATTGTTTATCTGTTCCAAATCTGTATAACAAACCGCGATAGTGTAATTTTGCTCTAACCGATTTAGGCAGAAATAGAATTGACTAAAATCGGAATTAGTGTTCCGTAAGGTTATTTTATTTTGGGACCAATCGTCCATATTGAAGCCAAAACTATCTAATGGATATAGAAGTCCTTTTCCAATTGCTTTAACAAATGATTCTTTTAGAGTCCAAATATCAAAGAAAAACGATAACTGTCTATCGTGAGGAATATACTGAAAATAGTCGATTTCTTCTTGAGTAAAGCATAGTTCGGTTACGGAAAGATCTATAGGTTGAATTTTTTCAATGTCTACACCAATTCGTCCAGTTGAAGCAAGTCCACATATAATCCATTCTTCAGAATGAGATAAATTAAAATCCCCCTTCCAACCATGATATTTATTTAAAAAAGGGCGGCCTGTTCGATCTCTTTTAATAGAGATAGTATCTGCAGGTATGAGCAATAATCTTTGCAAACGTTTTCTGATGCATAGATGAGCTAATAATGTTCTTTGTTGATCTTCTAATTTATGAAATCTTAAAATTCTTTCCCTTTCATTTTTAGGTAATTCTGTGAGTTTCAGCTCTATGTCTTTGTAGGGTAGTAAAATTCCTAATTTAACTGCAATAATTTCTAAGTAACTATCAATTTTTTTCATAATGACCTCACTAACAATATAAATAATAGTCTCAAGAGAATTTAAATGTATAATTAATTTTATTATTTATCAACTACCATTAAATTATAGAGAGCGATATAAGATTTATTGAGAAATCATGTGAATTATATTAAGTGTTATTGTATAGCTATTTTGAAGAAATGAACAAACTTATGTTTTATTTTTTTTTGAAGTCAATTCAATTATTAAAAAAGTTTCTCAAGGTTTGTTATGTATTTTAGATTGCTTTGAAAATTAAATGAAGTTACAATTAATCCTGTTTAATAGTTGGAAAAATCAGAAAAATAAAAGGGGATTGGGTAAGTGATAATTTCTGGAGAAATAAAAGAATTTATAAAGAATTATGATGATAAATTACCATTCTCAGGTGCGATTTTAATTCAAAATAAAAAAAAGATCTTTGAAGATGGATTTGGATATGCGAATAGAAGTGAACAAATTTTTAATACATCACGTACTCGGTTTGGTATGGCTTCTGGGTGTAAAATTTTCACTGCAGTGGCAATATGTCAATTAGTTGAAAAGGGTGTTTTAACTTTTGATACCTGTTTGAAAGAGTGTTTAGAAGACTCATTCCCACATTTTTATGAAGGCATTACAATTCATCATTTATTAACTCATACTTCGGGCATACCAGATTATTTTGATGAAGAAGAAATGGATGATTTTGAAGATTTATGGAAGGATACACCAATGTATTCTATTAAATCTCCTGCAGATTTTCTGCCTATGTTTCAAAATTATCATATGAAGTTTAATCCTGGAAGTAAATTTTCTTATAGTAATGCAGGTTATATTTTACTTGGGTTGATTGTAGAAAAATTGACAGGGATGAAGTTTGCAGAATATGTAAAAGAGAATATATTTCAGGTTTGTGGCATGTCAGATTCAGGATATTTCCGGATGGATCAACTGCCGGAACGAACTGCACTTGGATATATAGATAATAAAGATGATAACACTTGGAGAACTAATATCTATTCGGTCCCTATAGTTGGTGGGCCAGATGGAGGGGCTTTTACAACAGTTTTAGATTTAGGAGAATTTTGGAATGGATTATTTAATGGGAAACTCCTAAATAAAGAGTACACTAATCAGTTGTTAACTCCTTATGTGAAAAATAATAGTTTACATTATGGATATGGTGTTTGGATTTCAATGGAAAATGATGAGATTCTCAAATATTTTGTATTTGGATTTGATCCAGGTGTGAGGGTTCATTCATCTGTAAATGCAAAGTCTAAGATGCAATTCCATATTATGTCTAATGTGGAACGAAATGTAGTTCCTCTTAAAAGTGGGATTGATAAATTAATTTCTGAAAAAAAGATTTAGTTTTTGAGATTCATGGATGTTTTTTGATACCTACAAAATAAAAAAGGATATGAATATTTAACTAAGAGTTAATATGCTTATAAAAACTGTTGGATTGTTCGCTTTAAATGATTAATTAGAGTATAAATTTTGAGAGCCTAAGGGTGTTTGTTAAGGATTTAAATGAAGGATTCCTGATATAAATCAACAGCATTAATTTCTATATAAAGGAGTTAATAATATGATTAGAGGAACTACCGATTTAGGGGAAAGTCAAAAGAAAGAGTTAGAGAAGCATCGTTTTTCGAAAGAAATCAACTTGGAAATTCGCGAATTACAAAAAACCAACAATTGGTATAATTTTTTTGCCATAGGATTGGATTGGGGTATTGTGTCCTTAGTAATTGCATTGAATTATTTTATCCCTACTATGTGGATGTATTTGATTAGTATTGTTATCATTGGTAGCCGTATGCGTGGCCTTGATATTATGATGCATGAGTCAAGTCATCGTATGCTTTTTAAAAATCGTAAATTAAATAAGTGGGTTGCATGTTTCTTTGCTGCTTATCCGATAATGATTTCTTATAAAGCATATTGTAAGAGTCACATGAATCACCACAGGTATTTATGGAGTGAGATAGACCCTGATAAGCAAAGGTATCAAATTGTTGGGTTAGATAAACCGACTAAAAATAAAATGGAATTTTTTATTCAGCATTGCTTAAAGCCTTTGTTCTTAGTACATGTGCCGAATTATTTGATTGGAATGATCAAAGTAACAGCATATGCAAAAGAGGAACCTAGATTTGATCAAATAATCAGGACTCTATATTGGGGCGCTATCATTATTTGTTCAATTGTTTTCGGTTTCTGGCAAGAGTTGATTTTATTTTGGGTAGTTCCGTTTTTAACAACTTTTCAAATGTTAAAATATTGGGCTGAAATGGCCGAACATGCAGGACTAGAATCGGAAAATGAGATATTTGCATCAAGAAATTCTTTTGGGAATTTTTTTGAGCGTTTTCTCATTCATCCTCATAGAAACTCATACCATTTGGTACATCACTTGTTCCCTGCTGTTCCACACTTTAATATAAAGAAGGCTCATCTTATTTTAATGAAAGATGAAGAATATCAAAAAGCGCATCATTGTACAGGGTTCTTTTTTTCCACTGCACCAGGATTCTCTTCTGTAATAGATGATATACAAGGACGGATACCATTTTGGAATAAAGTGAAAGGGAAATAGATCATTATACATGTTGTGCTACATAGGCTGTATGGAAATTTAATGGTTTACCAAAGATAATTCCTGATTGCACCCTAAAATATAAATGGGAGCTAGATTAATAAAAAAAATTGGGAGATGTTAGGTGGCTAATTAAGTTCTATAGAGCCTTTTAAAATTTAGTAAATAATTTTGATTCATAGGAAAGGAGAGTATATGAATAACACGATGCTTTTTTGTTTTCCTTATGCTGGTGGATCCGGTTCGATATATAGTAAGTGGAAAAATTACTTACATCCTAGTATTGAATTGAAACCAATTCAATACGCAGGAAGGGGTAAAAGATTTCAAGAAGATTGTTATGATGATATGAATCACGCGATTAATGATATATTCGAATGTATATATAGAGTTGTAGGTAATTGCGATTACGCGTTTTTTGGTCACAGTATGGGCGGGCTTATCGCTTATGAACTTTGTAAGGAAATAGAAAGTAGAAATCTTAATGCTCCTGTGCATATTTTTCTATCAGGTGTAAAGCCCCCAAATTTTATTAGAGAACAAAAAGTGTCTAACTTACCAGAAAAAGAATTTAAAGATGTGATATTAAATTTAAATGGTACTCCAAAAGAAATTCTTAATAATCAGCAGTTAATGGATATATTTATCCCAATTTTAAGATCTGACTTTAAATTGATAGAAGAATATAAATTCAGTAATGAATTGTACAAGTTAAATACGTGTATTACTGCAATGTACGGTAAGCTGGATGATGTTACTGAGGAATACATGAAAAAATGGTGTGAGTTTACTTCGAGAGATACTGTTGTTTATGGCTATCCAGGAGATCACTTTTTTATTAATGAAAATTACATTGATATTATAAATCTTATTAATTCAACATTGGTTGGGAGAGGAGATTATTATGAGCAATGATGTTTATAATGCAGATTTGTTAACTAAAGAGGAGAAGTTTTGGTTGGATCAACTATCAACGGATTTAGAAATGAGTAGTTTTGTAAATTTTAATAAAAAAGTTGGTGTGAAAAATCAGGAAGAAAAAATATTTACATATAGGTTATCAGAAAACATATCACATAAAATTAGTGAAATAAGTAATCATTCTGAATATGGAATGCTTATCATTTTGATTGCTAGTGTGAAATATTTGCTCTCAATATACACGGATAGTAAAGATATTTCTATTGGAACGCCAGTAATTCAATCAAAATCTGGCACAGCATATTATGATCATCTTTTGATTATAAGAAGTAATGTCCATAGTAATATGACATTTAAAGAGCTTCTATTAAAAGTACAACAAAACATTACAGAGGCAAATAAAAATCAGAAAGTATCGCATAAGCGATTAGCAAAACTTTTAGGAGATGAGAATGCAAATTCTAATAAACTGAATCCTCGTACAGTCATACAGTTTGAAAATATTCAACATAATATTTCTAATCATTATACAAATGCAGATACCGTCTTTAATTTTACATGGCATGGAGATAAACTAGAGTGTTGTATCACTTGTAAAGAAAGTGTAGGAGACTTGATTGAAAGAGTTATAAATCAATTGACTCATTTGTTAAAAGCAGTAGTAGCTAATCCGAGTATAAGGCTCTCTGAAATTGATATTTTATCCAATGAGAGAAATCGTATTCTAAATGAGTTTAACAACACAACAACAGATTTTCCTAAGGATCAATCTGTTGTTGACTTGTTTGAATTTCAAGTAGCTAAAAGTCCACATAAGCTAGCAGTCTTTTACCAAAATCAAAATTTAACTTACGAGGAATTAAATATAAGAGCAAATCATATAGCACATAAATTAGTTGAATTAGGAGCTAAAAAAGATTCTGTAATAGGAATTATGTTAGATAGATCGCTCGAACTTCCAATTGGTATATTAGGTGTTTTAAAGGCAGGAGCTGCATATTTACCCATTGATCCAAACTATCCAAATGAACGAATTAATTATCTTTTAAGTAATTCTAATGTAGATATCATTTTGAAGTGCAGCAATAATGAATTTAATTTTATAATTGAAAACACTAGATTTATTGATATAGATACAACTTTGAGAGACGGTACACCTATAGAAATGAGTGGGAATTTAGAATTGAAAATCCCATTAGAGAGCTTAATGTATGTTCTTTATACATCTGGAAGCACTGGTGACCCTAAAGGAGTTATGGTGAAAAGAAATTCATTTATGAATTTGCTCAACTGGTATACCAATGAATTTGATATGAATCCAACCGATAATGTATTATTAATTGCCCCAATTAGTTTCGATACAGCGCATAAAAATTTATTTGCTCCATTGATAAAAGGGGGGCGATTGCACCTTTTTGAGTCAGGTATGTATGATTACAATAAAATGTCTGATTATATAAATATTCATAAAATCACGAGCGTTAATTGTACCCCAAGTGGTTTTTATCCATTGGTTGATTATAATGAGAGAACTAATTTTAGCAGGTTAATCACGTTGAAGCGTATTTTTTTAGGTGGTGAATCGATAAATTGTAAAAAACTCAAACCTTTAGTTAAATCAATAAATTTCAAGAGCGAAATTATAAATACGTATGGTCCCACGGAATGCACGGATTTAGCCGCTTTCTATAGAATTAGTAATCAAGAGATAGAACAATTGAAGGTGATTCCAATCGGGAAGCCTCTTAATAATGTCGAAATATACATTGTTGATCAAGAAATGAATCTTGTACCTATTGGTGTAACAGGAGAACTGTGTATTGCTGGGGTTGGATTGGCACGTGGGTATTATAATGCTCCAGATTTAACGAGAGAAAAATTTGTAGAGTTTCCGAAAATTACCGAAAAAAAAGTTTATAAAACAGGAGATATGGCAAGGTGGATGCCTGATGGGAATATTGAATTTATTGGAAGGAAAGATAATCTTACGAAAATAAGGGGGTTTCGGGTAGAAGTTGGGGAGATAGAGACTGGTCTTATGAAGCATCCAGATGTAGATGAGGTTGTTGTTGTTGCAATCGAAGATACTTTCGGTACGAAAGTATTAAGTGCTTATTTTGTTGCCAATGTGAATATAACAAACTCAGAATTAAGAAATTTCCTTATTAAAAGTTTGCCGAATTTCATGGTGCCAACCTACTTCACTCAACTGAAAAAAATGCCACTCAATCAAAACGGGAAAATTGATCGTAAAGCATTGCCAGTGTCCAACTTGGATCCAGTATCAGACTTCGACTATGTTGCACCAGAAGGCGAATTGGAAAAAAAGGTTGCACATATATGGAGAGATGTTCTTAATATTCAAAAGATAGGAGTGTATGATAATTTTTTTGAGTTAGGTGGGCATTCTTTAAATGCTGCTTCGATTATATTGAAAGTTAACCAAGAATTTGACGTGAATATACACTTAAGTGAAATGTTTAAAAAGCCAACTATAAAAGAATTTACAACTCTAATACTGGATGGGGAACAACATAAAAGTTCAATTATATTACCTGTTGAAGCAAGAGAATACTATCCTGTTTCATCACAGCAAAAAAGGCTATTTATTATGTGGCAACTTAATCGTGATTCAGTAGCTTATAATTTACCGTCGGGGACAAGCATAGAGGGTGATCTCGAATATGATATGTTGGTGAGAGCTTTCCAACATCTTGTTGATCGTCATGAATCTTTACGTACATCGTTTTCATTCATCAATGGACAAGTGGTGCAGTATGTACATCCTAAATTAAAGGTTATTGTTGATATCGTTGAAGCGTCGGAAGAAGAATTAATGGAGTATGTACATGGGTTTGCTACACCTTTTAATCTGGGACAACCTCCTCTATTTAGAATCAAAGTTATTAAAATCAGAGAAAATAAGCATTTGCTGTTAACTGATGCTCACCATATTGTCTTTGATGGTATATCGATGGACATAATTATGGAGGAATTTTATGATAGTTATTTAAATAAAGATTTGCCTCCGATTAAATTACAATATAGAGACTATGCAGTATGGCAGGCAGAATTTTTTCAGACTGATGATTTTAAGAGTAAAGAAAAGTATTGGCTAAACATATTTAAAGATGAACCTCCATTACTGGAGTTAAATACAGATTATCCACGACACCCGGTGCAACTTTATGATAGTGATTATGTACCAATTATGGCGGGATACGATTTGACAAAGCGTTTGAAAAAGATAGCGAAGGAGAATGGGACAACCCTATATACGGTGCTACTTGCTGCTTTAAATGTATTGTTTTTAAAATATACGGGTCAAGAAGATATTACGATTGGTACCCCTACAGCTGGCCGATCTCGTCCAGGTTTGGAACGGACTATTGGTATGTTTGTGAATACGGTAGTAATAAGAAATTTCCCATGTCGTAAAAAAACATTTCTGAATTTTCTGGATGAAGTGAAGGATAATACAATAAAAGCCATTGATCATGAGGAATATCCGTTTGAATTGTTAGTAAATCAAGTAGATGCTTATCGAAATACAGGGAGAAATCCAATATTTGATATTATGTTTTCTTTGGATAATGATGAGTATTTCTTTAAGGATAAAGGGGAATTAACTTTCCGAAAATTCCCATTTGAAAGTAGTATGACTCAATTTGATATGTTCATTCATGTATTAGAAATTAATGAAGATATGCATTTTAAGTGGAAGTATCGTAAGGATATATTCAAGAAGGATACAGTACAAAGATTAGCAGAACATTTTATTTATCTACTTGATGAGATTACCGAAAAGATGGATATACCATTACAAGATATCCAGATGATGTCTGAATCAGAGATGAAAACCGTTCTTTATGAATTTAATAATACGACGGATGAATATTCGTATCAAATGACGGTGCATGAGATATTTGAGCAGAAAGTGAAAGAAGGTCCATCAGAAAATGCCATCGTGTATAAAGAAATGACACTAACGTACTCTGAGCTGGATGCAAGGGCAAATCAACTGGCCCGCACTTTAAGAAAAAAGGGAGTGCAAAGAAATAGCGTTGTTGGACTTATTGCAGAGCCTTCCTTAGAAATGGTCATAGGAGTTCTCAGTGTGCTAAAAGCAGGAGGGGCATTTTTACCGATTGATCCCACTCTTCCAATAAGCAGGATAAAATATTTTTTGAGAGACAGTGATTGTCAGTTGGTTCTGGCCCGAAATAATATGAAGGAACGCTTTACTTTTGAACAGGAAGTAATTAGGTTGGATGATGAAATAAACTGTAAAGAAGATGGTTGTTATCTTGAAAACATAAACCAGCCCGACGATTTGGCATATGTAATTTATACCTCTGGAACAACCGGTAACCCTAAAGGGGTTATGGTCGAACACAAGAATATTGTGAATCAGTTGATAGGACTCATTCGGAAATTAAAATTTAATCAAGAAATGAATCATTTATTGCTAGCAAAAATCACATTCGATGTTTCTGTTCAACAAATCCTTCTCCCGATTCTCTCTGGGGGTAGGTTATATATTCCTGAGGAAGAGCTAATCGCTGAGCCAAGAAATATGTGGAACTTTATTGAGAAAAATAAAATTAATGTCTTGGGCGCTGTACCTACCCATTTGAAAGTTTTAATAGATAATATTGTCATAAGTCAACCTCTTAACTATGTTCTTGTAGCCGGTGAGGTCTTTACAAAGAGTCTTTATGATCAATTAAAGAGTACTGTTAATGCTGAGATGATTATTAATCTGTATGGTCCAACCGAGACGACGATTTTTTCAACATACTATATTTGTCGTGAAAATGAAGAGGGTTCGAGCATACCAATAGGTAAGCCTCTAAGTAACTATAGGGCATATATTTTAAATCAAGATTATTATCCTGTACCTATTGGTGTGACTGGGGAGTTATATATTGCTGGGGCAGGTGTAGGAAGGGGATATATCAATAAGTCAGATTTGAAAGATGAAAAATTTATGTCCAATCCATTTATTCCAGGTGAGAAAATGTATAAAACGGGAGACCTTACAAGGTGGCTCCCTAATGGGGACATTGAGTATCTTGGAAGGATTGACCATCAGGTAAAGGTTAAGGGAGTCCGAGTAGAGCCAGATGAAATAAAAAACCACATTTTAAATCATGAATATATTGATAATGCAATTGTTGTTGCGAAACAAAATCAAAGTAATGAAAGCTATTTGTGTGCGTATCTAATTACAAACCAAGAGGTTACCAGTACAGAATTAAGGGAGTATTTGAGGAATAAGTTACCTGAATATATGATTCCGTCACATTTTGTGCAATTAGAGAGTATGCCTGTAACGAATAACGACAAAGTCGACGTAAGAGCCTTGCAAGAAAGGGATGATGAGAATTATATATCGTTAGGTACTACTTATATAGCACCTGGAACGAATCTAGAAAAAATGATAGCGGAGATCTGGAAACAGGTACTTGGGGTAAATCAGGTCGGTATTTATGATCATTTCTTCGAACTTGGTGGAAATTCACTGAATATTATTCAAATAAATGAACGGTTGAAAAATGATTTGAACATCGACATAACTGTAATGATGCTATTTAGATATCCTACAATTTATTCTCTATCCCAGCAATTAAAGATGACCGCTGAGAGCAGGGTACAGGAAAAAATGAATTCAAATAGAGTTCAGGTAATAAAGGAATCGAAAAATAGGTTAAAACAAAGACGTCAAAGAAAGAGGGATTCGAATGAATGATAGTGCACAGGAACCGATAAGAAATGGTATAGAGATTGCTATTATTGGAATGTCTTGCAGATTTCCTGGTGGAGATACTATAAATGAATTCTGGGAAAATTTGAAGAATGGTGTAGAATCGGTAACCTTCTTCACAGATAAGGAGTTACAGAAAGGAGGAATTGATCTAGAAACGATCCAAAATCCCAATTATATAAAGGCTGGTGGGGCTATTACAGGAACAGAATGGTTCGACAATAAATTATTTAATTACTCACCTAGGGAATTAGAGGTAATGGATCCGCAGCTGAAAATTTTGCACGAGTGTGCTTGGGAAGCATTAGAGAGTAGTGCTTACTTTTCGGATAACTTTAATGGTTTAATTGGTACTTATATTGGAGCATCTACAAACTTATATTGGTTAGAAGCGGTATATGATGGGGCGAAAGATTTTATAAAAGAAGCAGAATTTTTAAATGGTTCTCAATTTTTTGGTACCAGATTATCACATAAATTAAATTTGAAAGGTCCTAGTTATACAGTTCAAACTGCATGTTCCTCTTCATTGGTTGCTGTGCACTTGGCATGTCAAGCTCTATTAAGTGGAGATTGTGACATTGCTTTGGCTGGAGGGGTTTCACTTACATTACCTGAGAAAAGAGGGTATTTATACAAGGATGGCATGATTCTTTCACCAGATGGACACTGTAGACCTTTTGATGATAATGCTAGGGGAACGGTCAATGGAAATGGAGCGGGAATTGTTGTTTTGAAGCGTATGGAGGATGCGATTGCTGATGGAGATTTCATCCATGCTGTTGTGAAAGGATCCGCAATAAATAATGATGGCGCTGATAAGGTTAGTTTTAATGCGCCAAGTGTAGAAGGACAAGCTGCTGTTATTAGAGCAGCTCATCACATGGCCGAGGTAGAATCTGAAAGTATATCATATGTAGAGGCTCATGGTACTGGAACAATGCTAGGTGACCCGATTGAGGTTGAAGCCTTGAAGTTGGCATTTAATACAGAGAAGAATAATTTTTGTGGTATTGGATCGGTTAAAGGGAATATTGGTCATCTTGATAACGCTGCAGGTATAGCAGGTTTGATAAAAACTGTAGTTGCTTTGGAGAATCGCATGATTCCACCAAGCATTAACTACGAGAAAGCAAATGAAAAAATTAATTTTGGTAATAGTCCATTTTATGTACAGGATACATTGGCGGAATGGAAGAACCAAGAGTTTCCTTTAAGAGCAGGAGTAAGTTCATTTGGTATGGGAGGAACAAATGCCCATGTTGTACTTGAGGAACCTCCCCAAAGAGAAGCTTCTGAGCGGAGTAGGAGATATCAATTACTTTCTTTTTCTGCACAAACGAAAAAATCTCTTGAAGAGCAAACTAAAAAGTTAGCTGAATATTTAAATCATAACAATAATGTGAATTTGGCTGATGTAGCTTATACACTTTTAAATGGAAGGAAAAATTTAAAATATCGAAGAGCATTAGTGGTTTCGGATATAGAGGAAGCGAAGCGAGAATTTTTTATTCAAAATTCTGCTAAGGTTCAAACTAACATTTGTGATGGCGGTAGTAAGCAAATAATTTTCATGTTTCCCGGGCAGGGTGCGCAATATGTAAATATGGGATTAGATTTATATAAAGAAGAGAAGAGATTTCGAGATGAAGTGAATCTTTGTTGTGAGATTTTAGAAGAGATTAGTGGGATTGATTGGAAGGAAGTCTTATATCCAAAGGACCTGGAAGCTAGAATGAGAGATGATATAAATCAAACATCTAATACACAGCCTGCAATATTTATTTTTGAATATTCATTAGCAAAAACATTAATGGAATGGGGCGTCTATCCGGACGGCATGATTGGACATAGTATAGGGGAATATGTGGCGGCTTGTTTGGCGGGAGTGTTCTCATTAAAGCAAGCGCTACAGTTGGTGTATGAGCGGGCGACCTTAATGCAGCAATTACCTAAAGGAAGCATGATAAGTGTAATGGCTTCGAAAAATGAAATTTTACCACTAATGAATCAAGATGTATCTATTGCCGCGGTGAATAGTCCAATATCATGCGTAATCTCAGGTTCTGATGAGGCAATCTATACTTTTGAGGGGGAATTGATTAGGAAAGGTTTTCAGTTTAAAAAACTTACAACTTCCCATGCCTTTCATTCATCCATGATGGACTCAATTTTAGATACCTATGGAAAGAAGTTAAAAGAAATTAATTTCCAGGATATTAAAATACCATTTATATCCAATTCTACAGGAGAATGGATTACGGAAGAACAAGCAAAAAGTGCAGATTATTGGGTGAATCATCTGCGACATGTAGTGGAATTTTCTGAGGGCATTAAGCATCTACTATCGGGTACGGAAAGTATTTTTGTGGAGGTTGGACCAGGTAGAACATTAAGTAGTTTTGTTAGACAACATACTCAAGGAGAATCAAAATGCCCAATTATTAATACTGTAAGGCATCCTAAAGAAAAAATTTTTGATGACAATTACTTGCTTCAAAATATTGGTAAGTTGCATATTCATGGCGTGAAGATTAACTGGTCCAAGTATTTTTCGCAAGAAAGAAGATATCGTGTTCCACTCCCTACGTATCCTTTTGAACGGCAGTTCTTTAGCCTTTCTAAGGATATTGAAATGGAAGAGAGTTCCCCTTTCTCGCAAAGTGACTATGTAGAAGAGCTAAAGAGGAATGTTGTTCCGAAAGATGATAAACAGCGGAAAATTATAGAATCATATAAGAGAGTTACGGGAGTAAAACAAGTTAGTATCCATGATGATTTCTTTGAATTAGGAGGTAGCTCATTAACGGCTATCAATGTTGTTTCGAGCTTACAGAAGGATTTTGATATTTCTATTAATCATTTATTTGAATACCCTAGAGTCTCTGATCTAGCGCAGCATATGACATATAAAAAGGAGAAGACCATTCCAGATGCATTAGCAACTTATCTGATTGCTAGAGGAGAAAGGCATCGGTTAATGGAGGAGAAGATAAGAGGCGACATAGCGATACGAAGTTTATATGATGATAGAAACAAAAAGTATTACGAAATCAACCTTTCTTGCCAAACCGGTTATAAGGAAGTTCTATTGACAGGAAGCACGGGATATTTGGGCGTTTACTTATTACATGATTTATTAACTGAATTAGATTGCAATGTACATTTGATTGTAAGAAGTGACAATGGTATACAAGCAGAAAATCGCATTAAAGAAAAAGTTTGCTCTTATTTTGGAACATCTTTTTATGATAAGTATAAGAAAAGAATTTTTGTATATAGTGGCGACCTGACAAAAAATATATGGGCTTAGATTTGCCGAACTATCAATATTTGAGTGAAACAATCCAATGTATTATACATTCAGCAGGCAGTGTTAGTCATTATGGGAAATATGAAAAATCCTATGAAGCAAACGTTCTAGCTACGAGAAATGTAATTGATTTTTCGCTTAAGGGAGTAAAGAAAGATGTGAATCATATTTCTACATTGGCTGTAGCTTCTGGTGTAGTAAAGAATAACGAAGATATATTGTATACGGAGTATGATAATGATTTAGGGCAAATTATTGAAAATCCTTATCCAAAGACAAAGTTAGAAGCTGAAAAGATTGTACTGGAAACGAGGGATAAGGGAATAAATGTAAATGTTTTTCGGGTGGGAAACATTGGTTTTGATTCTAAAACAGGAAGGTTTCAAGAAAACATAGAGCAGAATGCATTATACTCAATGATGAAATCATATATAAGAATTGGATTGGTTCCAGAAATGGAAAGAGATATAGATTTTGCATGTGTGGATGATGTTAGTCAGGCAATTATTAAGTTGTTTAATAAAAAAGAATTAATGAATGAGACTCATCACATTTTCAATCCTAACTATGTAAGCTTATCAGCTCTTTTAACAACGTATGGATTAGACATAGATGTAAAAGAAACTTCAATTGATAAATTTATAGATTATATCTTTGATGAAAAGCAATTTAATCAATATGCATCAGATATATATAACTTACAGCTGCATTGTATAGGAGATGAATTGAAAACATTTAATGATGTCGAACAAACATTGTTCCATATAATGGGAGATAAAACGAATATGCTGTTAAGAAAAACGGGTTTTGTATGGAATAATATTACGGATGAAATGACGAAAAAAATGATTAGATATGGTCAAAAAGTGAATTATTTCGAAAAACATTAAATATAAAGTGGTGATAATTTGAAGTATAGAGAATATTTTTCACTAACTCATCCTCAACAAAGGATTTGGTATATGGAGAAAATTAATCCTCATCAGCCATTGCATAATATTGGGGGAACAGTAAAGATACAAGGAGAAGTGGATTTTGTTTGTCTTGAGAAAGCAATTAATTATTTTATAAAAAAAATGATGGAATCAGGCATCGATTTGTAGAATCGGATGAGAAGGTTCATCAATATGTGGAGGAATATCATAAATATCAAGTTCGATATACTATTTTTAATAGTCAGAAGGATTTAGATGCCTGGGTTCAGCAGGAAGCTGCAAAACCTTTCGATATCAATGAACAAGACTTATTTGATTTTGCTTTGTTCAAGTTACAAGATACTAAAGAAGGGGGATATTTCGTTAAGGTCCATCATATAATTTCTGATGGTTGGTCTATGAATCTTTTAACTGAACAGATTTGTAATGCATACACTCAAATTTTGAAAGGTGAAAAAATAACAGATCAGCTTAATAGTACCTATATGTATTGCCTTGAGAAGGAAGAATCTTATTTAACTTCAAAAAGATTTATGAAGGATAAAAATTTTTGGAATGAGAAGTTTAGTAAGCTCCCAATTGTGAAGCGGAAGAACGAAGTAGATTGTGCAAAGGCAAATAGAAAAACATATTCTTTAACAAATAATCAATCGGATGAAATTAAACAATTTGCTACTGGCATAAATGTTTCTGTGTACGCATTCTTTGTTGCCCTATATTATATTTACTTAAATAAAGTAAATGGGCAGGATGATTTAATTATTGGAATGCCTGTACTTAATCGAGCGGGGAAAAATGAAAAAAATATTGTGGGGATGTTAACAAGTACTATGCCATTTCGTCATACTGTTGATAGTGAAATGACAGTCTTAGATTTTATAAAAGGCATTAATCGTGAATTGGTTCGCTGTTATTATCATCAAAAATATCCATATGATGTATTGGTGAAAGATTTGGAATTAAAGAAAAAGGGATACGGTGATTTATTTGATACATGTATTAACTATTACAATACAAAACTTCCTACTGAAATTAATGGTACACCAATAGAAAATGAAGAATTTTACAATAGGAATCAGATTTATTCAATTCAATTGATTATTCGAGAATGGTCTAGATTAGGAGGATTTAATCTAGATATAGATTATAAGGATCATATGTATACAGAAAAGCAAATTGAACAAATGTATCTTGGAATCAGTCATTTACTGAATCAGATGTTGGAGTCGCCTAATAAAAAGTTGATGGAATTAGAAATTTTACCAGAAGATATGTGGAATAAATTGATATATGAATTTAATGCAACGAATAGGGAGTATCCAAAGGACAAGACAATCCATCAGCTTTTTGAAGAACAAGTAGAAAGGACACCAGATAGAGTTGCGATTTGCCTGGAAGATAAGGAACTTACGTATCGTGAATTGAATGATAGATCTAATCAATTAGCGAGATATATATTAAAGAAAAATGTAATAAAAGGTACAGTAATAGGAATATCAACTACGCATTCTCTAGAAACAATTATTGGAATTTTAGGAATTTTAAAAGCAGGAGCGGTATATTTACCTATTGATCCACAATATCCATCTGAACGGGTCAATTATATGATGCAAGATTCAGATATCAATATTCTGTTCACTAATTTTGATATTTCGCATCAATGGGATCTTTCTTTGTATGCGGTTGAGGTTATCCATATAAATGCAGCTCATATTTATATGGGAGATACTTCTAATATTAAAAATAGAAGTGAGCCGACTGACCTTGCTTACATCATATATACATCGGGTTCTACGGGAAACCCTAAAGGTACAATGATTGAACAGAAAGGATTGGTTAATTATATTTCCTGGGCAAATCAAGTATATGTAGGCGCAAGTGAAAATGAAGTTTTCCCATTGTATTCATCTCTTGCTTTTGATCTTACTGTTACAACTATATTTACCCCATTAATTAGTGGTAATCAGATTATTATTTATCCTGCTGATGCAAACGAATATGTATTATATAGAATATTTAAAGAAAAAAGCAAGTATTATTAAATTAACTCCATCTCACCTGTTTTTATTGAAAGATTCAGACTTTGTTGGGTGTTCAATTAAAAAAATTATTGTTGGTGGAGAAAATTTAACAGTAGACCTTGCCGCAAACATACAGAAAAAATTAGGTAGAGAAACAAAAATATATAATGAATATGGGCCCACAGAAACAGTTGTAGGATGTATGATTCATCAATTCGATATTGAAAAAGATAAAGGGGTATCTGTTCCTATTGGTGTACCTGCACAAAATATGAAAATATATGTGTTGGACTCCGAACTTCGCCCAGTACCAATGGGAGTTGTTGGAGAAATTTATATTTCTGGGGAAGGTGTTGCAAGAGGATATTTTAACAATCAGGATTTAACAAGAGAGAGATTTATTGTAAATCCATATTCGGCAAAAGAGCAGATGTATAAATCGGGTGATTTAGCTAGATTTATTGAAGGAGATAAGATTGAGTATTTGGGAAGGAAAGATGATCAAGTAAAAGTTCGTGGGTTCCGCATAGAACTAAAAGAAATCGAAATAAACTTGCAAAAATATCCGAGCATTAAGGAAGTGGTAGTGATTGATCAAGAGGATTATGATGGAAACCACTATCTTTGTGCCTACTATACTGAGAATGCTAAGGTGAAGACATCCGAACTATTTAGATTCTTAAAAGAGATCTTACCAGTTTATATGATTCCTTCGTATTTTATTGTGTTGAAAGAAATACCGTTGACGTTTAACGGAAAGCTGGATAGAGAGGCCTTGCCGAAACCTGAAGTTAAAATAGAGAAAAAAACTGAAGGTGAGATAGAAAGTGATTTAGTAGGTATTATACGTGAAGTATTAAATGTTGAAAAAGTAAGTATAAGAGACAACTTCTATCATCTAGGCGGGGATTCCATTAAAGCAATTCAAATTTCTTCTAAGATACGTGAGAAAGGGATTAAAATAAAAACAAAGGATATTTTGGCTAATCCAGTTATTGAAGATATGATTTTATATTTAGAAATGACTAGCACAAAAGAGCAGAAGAGTAATCAACAATGTGTTGGTAGTATTGAAACGATACCATCTATCTCATGGTTTTTTTCGCAAGATTTGAACAATATAAACCATTATACACAGTCAGTGTTAGTCAAAGTAAAGGATGACGTTGAGGTTGGGATACTTGAATCGGCATTTAGCTTATTAGTTTGTCATCACGACGCTTTTCGCTTGAATTACCGGATGGAAACGAAGGAATTATTTTATAATCAAAATAATTACAATAAAAAAATAAAAATAGAATCATTAGATTTATCTGAATTATCAAAAACAGAGCAAGGTATTCGTATTGCTAGTATTGGAGAAATATTGAAATCGAGCTTTAATATTGAAAATGAAATTCTTCTTAAAGTTTGTATATTTGATTTGGGCGATTTTGGTAAAAGATTATTAATGACAGCTCATCATTTAGCTGTTGATGGTATATCTTGGCGAATTATTTTTGAAGATATAAATCAATTATATAAACAGATAGAAAATAAGCAGAAAACTTCTTTGCCGCCAAAAGATAATTCGGTACAGGATTGGGCAATTGAGTTAAAGAGAATGAGTAAAAAAATTCCAGAATCAGAAAAGCGATACTGGGAGCATGTATATCAATATGAAGAGAATTCATTTAATGATTTTGATTTAGGATTGGATCGTATGGAATTTTGCGAGAAAATGATTAAGAAGTTAACAGAAGAAGAAACTATGCAGCTGTTACAAAAAGCAAATGAAGCTTATCGAACAAAAGGTAATGAACTAATGATTATAGCGCTATCATTGGTAATGGCTAAGTATATTAAAACAAATGATGTGATTATTGAAATTGAAGGGCATGGGCGTGAAGAATTAAATGATGAAATTGATGTATCGCGAACTATTGGATGGTTTACGAGCCTATTTCCAATTCGGTTACAATTTGAGGATGTAGATATATCACAACAAATTAAACAATTAAAAGAGCAATTGCGTAGCGTTCCAAGTAAAGGTCTAAATTATGGAGTTTTAAAGTATATTTCGAAGGAATTAAGTTCCGAATCTCGAAAGTATGTTCGTTTTAACTATTTAGGTGATTTTAATGCTACATTTTCCAATGGAATTTTTGAATTTGCGTATGAAAATTCCGGTCAAGATAACAGCAATAAAAATGAGATGGATTGTTTGCTAGATATCGTTGCGTATACAGTAGATAAAAAGTTGAATTTGTCGATTACGTATAGCAAAAACAAATTTAAACAAGAAACAATATCGCAATTTTTCATGGAGTATATGAATCAATTGAGAGATTTGATTCAACATTGTTGTCAGAGAAAACATGCTGAATTCACCCCATCTGATTTTGAAACGGCAAACCTCTCGAGTGAAGATCTTGAAAATATATTTAATATATGATAATAGAGAGGAGTCATTCAATCATGATGAGAGTAAAAATTGTTTTGATTACCCTTGTAATATTATTAAATGTACAGATGCTATTTGGGATTCAAATAGCAAATGCAGAGAATGATAGAATGTTTACGGAAAACGATAAAGAACAACTAGACTCGCTTATAAAAAAACAAATGCAAGAAGCCAAAATTCCTGGAATGTCAGTGATAGTAGTCAAAGGTGATCAAGCTGTATATAAAAAAAGTTTTGGCTATTCAAATCTTGAGACAAAGCAACGTGTAACGGAAAAAACATTATTTGAAATCGGCTCGAATAGTAAGGCGTTTACAGCTCTCGCAATATATCAACTTGTTCAAAAGGGGTTAATTGATTTAAAGGACCCTGTTAGCAAATATTTGCAGTGGTTTCAAATGATATATGAAGGTAATTATAAAGGACAACAACTTAATAAAAATGTTGAAATAACTCTTGAACAGCTTTTATATCATACGAGTGGGATCCCTTTTCATACCATTGGGGACATACCTATCTCAAATGACAATGATGCGTTGGAAAATACAGTTAGAGAAATATTAAATCAAAAATTGGAGACATATCCAGGAGAGCAATTCAATTATGCCAGTATTAACTACGATATTCTAGGATTAGTTATACAAAAAGTTACCAATCAATCTTTTGAACAATACGTTCAGAATAATATATTAAACCAATTTAATATGGGTAATACTTTTTTGTTTAGAAAAGATGTCGCTAAATATGATATGTCAAAGGGATATAAAATAGGTTTTTTAAAGCCTATAGAGTTTAATGCACCTATTTATCGAGGAAATACACCCGCAGGTTATTTTATCTCGAATAATGAAGACATGGAAAAGTGGCTTCGTATGCAGCTTGGGATATATGGACTAAGTGATAATCACCAAAAGGCAATTTATAGTACACATATACCAAACAGATCAGTTCCACCATCTGAGGATGGCTCTTCTTATGCCGGAGGGTGGCAAGTTTTTCAAAATGGTCCTGGTGAAATATCGCATGCAGGAAGTAATCCGAATTTCTCCTCTTTCGTTGTATTTCACCCTCAAGAGAAGTTAGGAGTTGCGGTGATGGCTAACATGAACTCCGATTACACTCAAAATATTGGCCAGGTTATTATGGACACACTTGTGGGGGAGAGTGTGGTGACAAACGGTAAAGATACGTATAAGAGTATTGATGCCTTTTCTGTTACTGTACTTTTGTTTATGGTTCCTTTTTCAATTATTACTCTATACTTCATTTTCATAGTTATGATTCAGGTGTATAAGAAAAAAAGGAAGTTGGAAAAAAATAAATTTAAAAGTATTTGTATTCCCTTTATAACGTTTCTGTTTGCGTTCTTAGCTGGGTATGCCCTTTATAAAATTCCATTTGTATTTTTCGGGAGACTTTCTTGGGATTTTGTTAATGTTTGGTTACCTATCAGTATGAGTTTTGCGGTATGGGCTACTTTAATTAGTATTGTACTGTTCTGCCTATATTTATCTTTAATAACTGTTTTTCCTTTGCATAATAAGAAAAATTTTTTTCCGATTTTTGTGTTGAGTGTAACCAGTGGTTTTGGAAATGCGATGATTATTTTTATTATTAATGAAGCTTTAACTAGAAGTAATTATTCAAGCAACAATAGTTTGTTTTTATATTTTTTGCTAGGAATTATTACTTATGTATTAGCGCAAAAATTGGTACGGACGCAGTTGATTACCATTACAAATAATCTGATTTATGAAAAAAGGACCCAGTTAATTAACGATATATTAAAAAATCCTTATGAAAAAATTGAAAAAATAGAGTCAGAAAGAATTCAAACCACCTTAAATAATGATACAGAAGCTATCAGTAATTATGCTGCCACCATAATTACTGGTTTGACTGATTCAATTACACTTTTATGTTGTTTGGTTTATTTGGGAGTAATTAATGTTTATGGACTGCTTGTTTCTATTGCAGTTATTTTGGTTGCAGCAGGTATGTATTATGTAGCTGGAAAATCAGCTAATAATCTTTGGGAACAAACAAGAAACATCCAAAACACTTTTTTTAGATATATAAACGATCTCATTGGCGGTTATAAAGAGTTAAGCATAGGAAAGTCAAAACGAGAAGAGTTTGGACAAGGGATGCAAGAGAGCTGTGAGGATTATAAGGATAAGCGGATTCAAGGTGGTCTTAAGTTTGCTAATGTTTTTATTATTGGTGAATTGCTGTTTGTTATGGTAATTGGGGCTGTTACATTTTTATTTCCGCTTTTATTTAAAGGGGTACAGAGTGAGTTTTTAAGAAGCTATGTTTTTGTTTTTCTTTATATGACAGGACCTCTACATAGTATACTCAATACTATCCCTAATGCGATTCAAATGAAAATTAGTTGGAAGAGAATAAATGATTTTTCAAGGTATTTAAAAACCGAAACTAATAAGACAGACGTAAACAGTACTTTGATACCTCAAAGTAAAATAAACATGGAGATTAAAGAGCTAGTATATCAATACGAAAGTGAACATGGAGAACCTTTTCAAGTTGGGCCAATTAATTTTGAACTTAAATCAGGAGAGGTTGTATTTATAACCGGTGGCAATGGTAGTGGTAAATCAACTCTTGCTAAACTAATTACAGGTTTGTATTCTGCAAATAGCGGAAACATATTTGTTAACAATCAAGAAATAAATCAGGAACAGTTAAGAGAGCTATATTCCGCAATATTTAGTGATTTTTATTTGTTTACAAAAGTCTATGGTATTGACTATAGCTCAAAGGAAGAAGAAATAAAAAAATATTTGAAAATATTACGCATCGATGAAAAAGTACAAATTCAAAATGGAGAATTTAGTACAACTAAACTTTCAACAGGACAACGAAAAAGACTAGCACTATTAATTAGCTATTTAGAGGATAAATCTATTTATCTATTTGATGAATGGGCGGCAGATCAAGACCCTGAATTTAGACATTTTTTCTATACAGAACTATTGGCTGAATTAAAGGAAAAAGGAAAAGCTATCATTGCTATTACTCATGATGATAGGTATTTTCATATCGCGGATAAAGTTATCAAGATGGAAAGAGGAGAAATTATAGAAAATATGAAGAAGCATAATTATTTAGATTCATTTGATTGTCTCAAGGAGGAGCTCAATGATGATAAAATTGGATAAACAAAATTTGGAAGATATTCTTGGTTTAACACCAATACAGGAAGGGTTGTTATTTCACTACTTAAAAAATCCTCAAAGTGATGAGTATTTTGAACAGATATGTTTGGGGATTTTAGGTAGAGTTGATGCAGGATTGTTTAAGAAAGCTTGGGACGCGGTTGTCCAAACAAATGAGCAGTTACGTACACTATTTCGTTGGGAAAAAGTGAAAACTCCTGTTCAAATAGTATTGAAAGAACATACCCCTCATATTAAAATAATTGATCTTACACACAAGAGTGAAAGTGAAAAAAATATTTTACTAGAAGAGATAAAAGTTAAAGATCGTGAAAAAAAGTTTAATCTTCGAGAAATACCATTCAGGGTTACTTTGTGCATATTAGCAGAAGAAAGACATGAAATGATTATAAGTAATCATCATATTATATATGATGGCTGGAGTAATGGAATTATTTTAAAAGAATTCCTAAACGCATATCGATGCCTTAGTGAATCAGAAACTTACAATCTGCCTACTAAAAAAAAATATAAAGATTTTATTAAATATATTCAAAAACAGGATAAAGAAGGGCAGAAAGCATTTTGGCAAGAGTATTTAAAAGGATTTAACTCGCAAAATAGATTGGAAGTAACAAAAAAGAAACATAAATCAATTCGAAAAGATCATCAGTATCGTATTCAATTTTCAAGGGATAAGTTGGAAGGATTTGCGAAGGGAAATGAAGTTACTCTTGCCGCCCTTGTTTATAGTTTATGGGGAATTGTGCTACAAAAGAATCATAATATCGATGACATTATTTTTGGCGCAACTATTTCGGGTAGAGCAGGAACATTTAATGGGATTGAAGAAATGGTAGGCCTATTTATAAATACAGTTCCATTAAGAGTTAAAAAGGATTCTGGCGAAACATCTATAGAACTTATCAAAAAGTTAAATAAGACATTGCAGGATTGGGAATTGTATGGGACATCATCTTTAGTAGATATAAAAAAATATAGTGAATTGGATACGGAAATCGACCTTTTTGATACTATTGTTGTTTTTGAAAACTACCCTTTAGATCAGACGATACTGAAAAACAAAAATAGAATCGCTTTGAACTCATATTCCACCTTTGAAATGACTAATTATGGCTTATCTATTAGTATAAGTTTGCACAAAGATATTGAGATATGTTTCAGTTACAACGAACAATTATATGAATTATCTAAAATTGAGCGTTTAGCTCAGCATTTTACTATAATTGCAGAAGCAGTCATAAAAAATCCTCATAAAAAAATAGAAGAGATTGATATCGTATCTATTGAAGAGAAAAACAAATCCTTTTGGAATTTAATAATACTCGTAAAACATATTCACATCAGTTGACGATTAGTCAGTTGTTTGAGCAACAAGCGATGAAAACCCCAGATAATGTTGCGATTGTATATAAAAATAGGACTATGACTTATGAAGAATTAAATGACATATCCAATAACTTATCAAATGAACTGCTTAGAAAAGGAGTGAAAAAGGGTGAGATTATTGGAATCATGACGGATCCATCAATTGAAATGCTAATAGGGATAATTGCTATTTTAAAAGTCGGAGCTGCATACTTGCCAATTGATCCAGAATATCCAGAGTCAAGGAAAATGTATATGATACAGGATAGTCAAACAAAGTTCATATTGACCAGTAAGGATGTAATTAATAAAAACGACTATGTAATTGGAAAATTCAACAATGATTGTATTTTTATATTGGATAATAGTAGAAAAATTTCGGGTGAGACTCTTCTACCAAAAGTAAACCTTAGTCCGAATGATTTATTTACGGTTTTGTATACTTCAGGTACTACAGGAAAACCTAAAGGTGTAATGATAGAAAATCGAAATGTTGTTAATCTTGTTCAGTGGTTTGGAAAAACATTTAATATAACGGAAAAAACAAATCTATTGCAACTAACAAATTATGTGTTTGATCCGAGTATTGAGGATTTTTTCGGTACATTACTTTATGGAGCGACATTACATATAGCCGAAAAGAATTTAATTTTAAATAAGGAGCATTTTTGTGATTATGTTGATCAACATGAAATTCATATTATTAATTTCATACCGACTGTATTAAAAGAATTATTATGTCATGATCGCAAATTGCAGAGTTTACACACAGTTATTTCAGGTGGAGAAAGACTAGAAGAATCATTAAAAGACGCACTGATTGATAGAGGATATAAATTATATAATAATTATGGTCCAGCAGAAACGACAGTGGATGCTTTAAGTATTGAATGTTCAGAAAATACCATCTCTTTAGGGCGGCCGATTTCAAATGTTAGATGTTATATATTAGATAAAGATAAAAATATTAGTCCAATAGGTGTTCCTGGTGAGTTGTATATTGCTGGAGACGGTGTAGGAAGAGGGTATTTGAATCTACCAGAATTTACAAATGAAAAGTTTATGAATGATCCCTTTAATCCAAATGATCGTATGTATAAAACAGGGGACTTAGGAAGATGGCTTCCAAACGGAGAAATCGAGTTTCTTGGAAGAGAGGATCATCAGGTGAAAATCAGAGGGTATCGGATTGAACTTTCAGAAATTCATAATTTAATATTAAAAAGGAACTACATTGAAGATGTTGCTGTAATTGATTGGGAAATTAATAATGGGAAAAAAGTTATCTGTGCATATATCGTTTCCCATGTTCAGGTTAACATGGAGGAACTTAAGGGATTTTTAGCAAAAGAATTACCAGATTATATGCTTCCGTCATACTATATTCAGCTAGAGAGTCTGCCCTTAACTTCCATAGGAAAGCTTGATCGAAGGAACTTACCAGCTCCTCAAATTCATACTTATAAAGGTTACGTTGCTCCAAAAAATAAAGTTCAAGAAGAACTAGTAGAGGCATGGTCTGCAGTATTGGGTCTACATCAGGGGGAAATTGGTATACATGATAACTTCTTCGAGTTGGGAGGAGACTCAATTTTAAGTATTCAAATAGTAGGTAAAGCGCTTCAAAAGGGTATAGAGATTACCGTGAGTCAGATGTTTGAGAACCAAACGATAGCAGAACTGGCGGATTGTATTGCAGATATTAAAGAAAGCTATAGTGAAGATCAAATAGAAGAACCTGAGACTGGAGAAGTGCTTCTTACACCGATTCAAAAGTGGTTTTTTGAGCAAGATTTGGAAAATTATCATCATTGGAATCAATCTGTGCTATTGGAAACACGAGCAGGTATAAATCCGACTTTGTTGCATGAAAGTTTTCGTATACTTACAAATTATCATGATAGTTTTAGGCTCCGTTATTATCAAAGGGCTGGAGAATGGATTCAAGTTTATTCAGAGTCCGATGAGAATGTGTTATTTGAATTACATGATTTTAATAATAGTCATATGCATGAAATTTTATCAAAATTGCAGTATGAATTAAACATTACAGATGGGCCATTAATTAAAGTTGCATATTTTGATTCTGGGGATCAGGAAAAAGGAAGGTTGTTTATAACAGTACATCATCTTGTAATAGATGGATATTCATGGCGACTTATGCTGGACACTCTACAGATGATATATGAACAGCTTACAAATAGTGGCTCTGTTCAACTTCCAGTGAAAGGCCTCTCTTTTAAAAAATGGTCTGAGCATCTCTATGAATATGCTTATTCCAATCAATTAAAAGATGAACTTGCTTTTTGGAAGAACAATGTCCCTTCTTCTGTAAATACTATACCTATTGACATGGAAGGGGGGAGAAATGATGAAAACTCTGCTCGTACACTTTCTTTTATGTTGACGGAGAAAGAAACAAAGTATTTACTGCATGACACGTATCAATTATTTAAAATGAGAATTGATGATATTCTGCTTTCCGCACTTTCTAGTACATTAGCAAATTGGAGTGGTGAAACACTAGTTGATTTGGAGGGCCATGGTAGGAATCCTTTGTTAAAAGAGTACGACACTTCAAGAACTGTAGGATGGTTTACTTGTGTATATCCTATTGTTATGGGCGACATTGAAAAAGAGAAGGGCATAGCAGAAATATTGAAGCAAGTAAAAGAGCGGTATCGTGCTATACCAAATGGTGGAATTGGTTATGAAATTTTATATTACTTAGCAGAGAAAGAGATGCGAGGGCAAATTTCGTCTAGGAAAAGGGCACAAATAAGTTTTAATTATTTAGGACAGTTCGAACAAGCAATTAAAAAACAGCAGTTATTTAATATATCGGATGTGAATACAGGACCAACCCGTGATTTGAATGGAATTAGAAGTCACTTGCTTGAAATTGAATGTATGATCGTTGATAAAAAATTATGTGTAGAATGGAAATATAGTGCGAATAGTCATTTGGTTGAAACCATCCAAGGCTTGGCAAAGGACTTTGTCAACAATTTGAAGAATATAATTGACCACTGTCAAACAAAAGAAGGTACATATTTGACGCCTTCAGATTTCCCACTTGTCTCCATAGATCAAAAGAAAATTGATGAATGGATTGAGGTATATAAAAATATAGAAGATATATACATGCTTTCACCTGTACAACAAAGTATGGTTTTTCATCATATCTATTCACCAAAATCGTCAGTAACTGTGGAGCAAACAATATTTTCAATAAAATCAAAACTAGATATTGAGATATTTGAAAAGGCTTGGCAAAAACTTTTAGATAGACATGAAAGTTTAAGAACATCATATCATTGGGAAGGGCTAGAAGAACCTGTACAGATTGTTCATAAAGATTTAAAAATTCCTTTTCAAGTTTTAGATTGGACAAATTTTTCGAAATCTGAAGGATTGCAAAAGTTAGAACAACTTATTGAGGAAGATCGTAAGAAGGGATTCGACCTTTCAAAACCACCACTTATGAGAATTTTGGTCATTAAGCAAGAAGAGTATGCCTATGATGTAGTATGGACGCATCATCACCTTCAGTTAGATGGTTGGTGTAATAGCATCCTCTTTAAGGAACTGGGTCAGTGTTATGAAGCATTATGTGTTGACGAAAAGATAACATTTGGACATGTATATTCATTTAAAGATTATATCGACTGGTTACGTAGGCAAGACAAGAAGAAAGCGGAACAATTTTGGAGAACCGAGTTAGATGGATTTAAAACACCTATACGATTCAATAATATTTTTCCTGCAAAAAATTCAAATCAGTTATCTGCTTTTGGAGATGTAGTATACGAAGTATCTGAAGACAAACAGCAGATAATTCAAGACTTTACTAGAAAGAATCGGATTACACTAAATACTATGATTCAGGGGGCTTGGGCAATTCTTTTAAATCGCTACTCCCAAGAAACAGATATTATTTTTGGGGTAACTTCATCAGGGCGTCCGGCTGAGTTAGAAGGTTCGGATTCAATAATTGGTTGCTTTATGAATACTCTTCCTTTTAGGGTAAAGATAAATAAAAATGTAAATTTGATTAAATGGCTTAAAGATGTACAACTGAAGCAGGTTGAAATGCGTCAATATGAATATACCTCACTCGTTGATATAAGAAGTTGGATTGATATGCCAAGAAGCTCTGCCTTATATGATTTGTATGAGAGTATTGTAATTGTTGAAAACTATCCATTCGATGTGAAATTGAAAGACGGAATTGGTTCATTACAAGTGAAATCAGTACGTATAGATGAACAAATGGATTATCCTTTGGTTGTTTATTGTAATCTACAACCAAAGCTTCAATTGAAGCTACTATTCAATAGTTCCTTTTTAAATGAAACAGAAGCAAATCAGATACTTTCACATTTAATCAATATTTTGTGGGAAATGCTTGTTAGCGAAGATGGTAAGTTAGAGAATATCTCAATGATTTCCGAAAAAGAACTTACACATATTTTAAGTGATAATAATTCTACTTCATTGGATTATCCTAAGAATCAATGTTTTCAGGATTTATTTACTGATCAAGTAAAATTAAATTTAAACAAACCTGCTGTTATACAGGGGAATGAAAGTTTATCTTACACAGAATTAGATATACTTTCAAACCAGTTAGCGCATAAGCTCATTAAATTAGGAGTAGGGCCTGAAATACCTGTGGGAGTGTATGTTGAACGTTCACCTAAAATGATTGTAGGAATTTTAGCTGTTTTAAAAGCTGGTGGAGCTTTTCTACCTATAGATATGGATTATCCTGGCGAAAGAATAAATTTGATGTTGAAAGATGCCCAAGTACCTATATTACTCACCCAAAATAATTTACAGTCGAAGATTAGAGATTATCAGGGGCATACCGTTTGTCTTGATATAGAATGGGATTCAGTGCTCGAAGAACCAAAAAACCAACCGAGTGTTAGAATTGAACCCCAGAATTTGGCATATATCATCTATACTTCGGGTTCTACTGGTCGACCAAAAGGTGTAATGATGTCTCATGAAGCAGTTGTAAGCCACTCCATTGATATTTGCAAACGTTATGAGCTGACACCGGAGGATCGTGTTCTTCAGTTTTCTTCGATAAGTTTTGATATTTCACTTGAACAGATTTTTACAACACTAGCTGCAGGAAGTTCTCTTGTTTTGCGTGATAAGAATATATGGACTCCTTATCAGTTTTCTCAGAAATGTGTTGAACTTGGACTCTCAGTTGTTAATCTACCTACAAATTATTGGGGCGAAATTGTACAAGAATGGTATACAAGACCAGAAATAATTCCAGATAGTAACCTCAGACTCGTCATAGTTGGTGGGGAACAAATGCCAGCGGAGAAAGTAGGGATGTGGGAACAGTTACCTTTAGAAGATATTATTTTGTTAAATGCATATGGACCTGCTGAAACGGCGATGACAAGTACTTTATATGAAGTGTCTGGAAAAAGAACTAAAAGTGCCGACTTAAAAGTTATTCCCGTGGGAAAACCACTTGCTAACAGGCGCATTTATATCCTTGATGAGAACATGCACCCTTTGCCGATTGGAGTGAAGGGGGAAATATTCATAGGTGGCATACCTTTAGCTAGAGGTTATATTAACAATTCTAAGTTGACGAAGGATAAGTTTATTCGAGATCCGTATTATCATAATTATGGAAAAATGCTTTATAAAACAGGAGATATGGGGAAATTACTTTGCGATGGTAACATTGAGGTTCTGGGGCGGAAGGATGACCAAACAAAAATACGAGGGCATCGAATTGATATAGGAGAGATTGAAGTTGTTTTAAACAAATGTGATAACATAAAAAACTCTATAGTTGTCGTGAAGAATGGAGTAGCAAATGATAAGTATCTTGTTGCATTCTATGATTCCCCCTCACATGGTACAAATAATCAATGCAGTATAAGGGGTTTTTTGCGGAAGAAACTTCCTGAATATATGATTCCTTCTTATTTTATTCAACTAGGAAGCCTTCCGCTCAGTCCGAATGGAAAAATTGATCGGAAGTCCCTAGAAAATATGGAGATTAAAGTACAGTTTGATGAAGAGTATCAAAAATCTTATAATACGATACAACAAAAACTTGTAAGTATTTGGAGAAAGATACTGGGAACTGATGGTGTAGGCATTAATCATCATTTCTTTGAAATTGGGGGACAATCATTAAAAGCAATAACACTTGTTTCTGAAATTCATAGGGAATTTGAAGTTGAACTTCCACTAGGAAATATATTTACATTTCCTACTATTAAGGAATTGGCTGTAATCATTGAAGAAATGATGGGGAAAAAAGAAACATATGAAGCGATTCGTCTAGCACCACCACAGGAGTATTATGAAGTCTCTCCAGCACAAAAAAGTATGTATATTGTTAGTCAATTGAATGGTGCATCTACAAACTATAATATTACCGGAGCAGTATTTCTTGAAGGGGAAGTTAATATAGTACAGATAGAAAAGGCATTGCAAGCTTTAATTAATCGCCATGAAAGCTTGCGAACATCATTTAAACAAGTACAAGGGAAAATAGTTCAAAAAATCCATCAGAATCCTGAATGGAATATGCAACACTTGTATGCAGATGAACAAAATTTTGAGAGTGTTGTTGAAACATTTATTAGACCATTTGATTTAGAGAAAGGGCCCTTGTTCAGAGCAGCAATTGTGGAGGTGCTACCATCATCGAAATATTTGCTTGTTTATGATATGCACCATATTATATCCGATGGTTTATCAATGGGAATTTTAATTAGAGAGTTTGCATCTCTTTATCAAAAAAATAATTTGCCAGACGTAAGAATTCAATACAAAGATTTTTCAAACTGGCAAAACAAAATGATAGAATCCGGGAACTGGAAACTAAAAGAACTGTACTGGCTTGAAATATTTTCAAAAGAAATACCATTACTCAATTTACCAACTGATTATCCAAGGTTAGATGAGCCAATGTTTGAAGGTGATGTAGTTCAATTTAATTTGGATGCATATTATACATCTAAATTAAATGAAATCTCAAGCCGAAAAGGAGCTACTCTGTACTCATTATTACTTTCGGCATTCAATATACTACTGTTTAAATATAGCGGACAAGAAGACATTATAATTGGAAGCCCGGTAGCAGGAAGACTGAATTCTGAATTAGAAAATGTGGTAGGTATGTTTGTTAATACACTTGCGCTCAGAAATTATCCTACTTCAGAGAAACGGTTTGAGGATTTTTTGAAAGAAGTTGCAAGCCACACACTTCAAGCTCTCGAACATCAGGAATATTCATTTGAGATGCTCGTTGATAAGCTACAATTGCGAAAAAATGTGAATCGTCATCCTCTGTTTGATGTGATGTTTGCTTTTGAAAATGTTGATGCAGTAAGGGCGGAAATAGGTGATTTTGAAATTAAACCGTACGAGTATACGAATCGTACATCTAAATTTGATTTAGAGCTGAAAGTAACTGAGCAGGATGGACAACTTCGTTTTATATTTGAATATAGTACAGGTTTGTTCCGTAAAGAAACGATAGAACGAATGGCGGAACATTTCGTTAAAATTATTGATACTATCATAGAGGACATTACTATTCCAATTGAGGAAATTGATCTAGTAACCATGAAAGAAAAAAATAGAATAGGTGTTTTTAATAATACTGATACTTTGTATCCAGAAGAAAAAACGATTAAACGTATATTTGAAGAACTGGTGGAAAAACATCCGAATCGTACTGCTGTAGTGTTTGGACAGAGAACAATAACTTATAAGGAATTAAATGATAAAGCAAATCAATTAGCTAAACACTTGATTAAGAAGGGGGCAGGAAGTGATACAGTAATCGCTTTATTAGCTGAGCCTTCTATTGAAATGATCATTGGACTATGGAGTATTATTAAAAGCGGGGCAATTTATTTACCTCTTGATCCGGAGTTTCCATTAGAACGAATAAATAGCATGATTGAAGACAGTGATACAATTCTTCTTTTGACTCAGTCTCACTTAGTAACTTCTAATGATTTTACTTGTGAGGTTATGGAATTGGAAGATAAGAGCTTATTTTTTGAATGTCCTTCAAATATAGAGGAAAGAAGTACAGTTGATAATCCAATATATATTATTTATACATCTGGTACCACTGGGCTCCCAAAAGGGGTACCGATTAAGAATCAAAGCTTGGTAAATTATATTTCATGGTTCACACGAGAAGCAAGTATAACGTATAGGGATAAAACACTACTATTATCTTCCTTTGCATTTGATTTAGGATATACAAGTTTGTATACAGCTTTATTAAATGGGGGTGAGTTACATTTAGTTCCAAAAGAACATTATATGCTCCCAGAAACCCTTATCACATATTTGAAAGAGAAAAAGATAAGTTATATAAAACTGACTCCTTCACTATTTAATTATTTAGTTAACCATCGTATGGTTGAAGATTATGAGAATTGCATGGCGCTAAGGTTAATCGTATTGGGCGGTGAAGAAGTGAAGTCGGCTGATATTAGTAAGTTTAATAGGGTGTATCCGCAAACTGTAATTATGAATCACTATGGACCTACAGAAACTACTATTGGCGCTCTATTTCACAAATTTAATGCTACTGATTTTGACCTTGTATCCAAGGGAACGGTTATTGGAAAGCCAGTAGATAACACGAAAATATTCATTTTGGATAGAGGTCAAAAACTTGTTCCACTTGGAATGGCTGGTGAAATTTGTATCGGGGGAGTAGGAGTGACAGAAGGTTATTTGAATCAAATTGATTTAAATAGCGAAAAGTTTATTACGGTTTCACCTTTGGGACATGAAAAAATCAAACTCTATAGAACGGGAGACTTAGGGAGGCTCACATGCCATCAAGAAGTAGAATTTCTCGGAAGAATTGACAATCAATTAAAAATTCGAGGATATAGAGTGGAGTTAGAAGAAATAAATTCAGTACTGTTGCAACACGATATGATACTTGATGCAATTGTTGTTCCAAAAAAAGATAAAGAAAATAATAATATACTATGTGCTTATATTGTGTTGAAAGAGAATGAGAATGGGTGGGGAATAAGGGAATACCTTTCAAGTAAGATTCCTTACTACATGATGCCCTCTATCTTTATTAAGTTAGATAGAATTCCTTTGACTTCAAATGGTAAGCTAAATGTTAAAGCACTCCCAGAAATTAAGGATGAATTATTGATAAAAACTAATTATGAACTGCCTGAGGATCCAATTGAAAAAACTGTTGCACAAATGTGGGAAGAAACTCTTAATGTTAAGCAAATTAGTATGAATGACTCGTTTTTTGAAATGGGTGGAAACTCATTGTCGTTAATGCTTTTAATGGCAGAAATTCACAAAAAGTTTAGTGTAGATATATCGTTAAGAGAAGCGTTTAAAGCACCAACAGTAAGAGGTATAAGTAAGCATATAAAGAAAAGATCTGAAAGTAAGTATGTGTCATTACAACCTGTGGAAAAGTGCGAATATTACGACCTTTCTTCAGCTCAGAAAAGGATATATACACTACAACAGATGGAAGGGATTGGAACTAGTTACAATATGCCAAGAGCAACCTTACTAGAAGGTGAAATCAATCTGGATAAATTGGAAAAAGCTTTTTGTGAGATTGTAAAGAGACATGAGGCATTTCAAACATCTATTGAAGTAGTAGATGGTGTGCCCAAACAACGAATTCAGGGAGAAGTGGATATAGAAATTAGTTATTCTGTTTTAGATGAACATTTATGTTCTAATCCATCAAGTAAGCTGAATGTCGAACTGGAAAATATAATTGATGAATTTATTGAACCGTTCGACTTAAGTAAAGCCCCTTTAGTAAGAGTTAAGATCATTCGCTTAAGTAGTCATAAACATGTGCTCTTAACAGATATGCACCATTTGATTTCAGATGGATATTCAGTCAATATTTTACTGCAGGAGTTATCAGAATTATATCAAGGAAAACTGTTACAGGAAAACCCTATTCAATATAAAGAATTCGTTTATTGGCAGAATGAGTTTTTAAAGACAAGTGCTGCAAGTATACAAGAAAAATATTGGTTAGATGTACTTTCAGGGGATCTTCCAGTATTAGATATGCCTACGGATTTTCCTAGACCAATTATACAAAGCTTTGAAGGAAATAGTTTTATTTTTGAAGGAGGAAATGAATTAAAGCAACGTTTAGACAATTTATGTTTAGAAACAGATACGACATTGTACATGATTTTGTCTGCAGCTTATAGTATTTTGTTATCAAAATGTTCCTCGCAGCACGATATAATTGTAGGAATGCCTATTTTAGGGCGGACACATTCTGATTTGAAAAATATCATTGGTATGTTTGCAAATACTATTGCAATTAGAAGTTTCCCTATTGAGAAAAAAAACTTTACGGAATTTTTGTCAGAGATTAAAGAACAGTTAATTAAAGCGTATGATAATCAAGATTACCAGTTTGATATGATTATTGATAAGTTAAAAATTAAGAGAGACTTAGGGAGAAACCCTATATTTTCTACAATGTTAGCTTTTCAAGAATCTCAAATCAATGAAAGTATAATGGGGAATTTGAAAATGACGCCTGTTCAATATAGAAATAAAATTTCGAAATTTGATTTAACCTTATTTGTAGAAAAAGGAAAAAAAGAGTTGTTTTTTGAATTTGAATATGCGAGTAGTTTGTATAGAATGGAAACTATAAAAAAATTAGCGGAGAATTTTTTAGGTATCTTAGACACGATTAGTTCAAATAAAGAAATAAAATTAGAAAATATTGAGATTGAAGGGTTAGTAATCGAGAATACAGAAATTGAAAATGTCAAATTTAATTTTTAAGATAGATAAGATATTGGTTATTGAGGCTATTCCTAATATGATACTTTAGGAATAGCCGTTTCATATAAATGCATTCTTTAAATATCTATAATAAATAAAAGGATATATTGTATAGAAAAGGTTAGCTTTTAATTATAATTAAAACGATGATATAGAAGTGGCGATATAAAGGGAGTTCTCTATCATGGAGAGACTTAAAGAAGTGTTTCATTTTGTTTAGGATAGCGGTATCGTAGTTCATGATCTAGATAGTTATACGTTTTTACGAAAAGGTTTGGTAAGGAACAGTAATAGAGCGTTACGTAAGTGAGGTGCTAGGTGTGGAAGGAGAAGTAGCTGGATGGTGATAGAATTGAATTACTTACACCAACGAATACTATACCTTCTCCAATGGCACGATTTATAAATAAAAAGGTGTTACGTAATAACGTAACACCTTTTTATTTATGTATTTCACATTTTCTTCACAAATGATTCACGAGAACTTTTCTTCTTAGGAAACTTACATAAATATATTTTATGATATAATAACAATCGACTTTAAAAATGTAAGTTGTTTTAATTAAAGTAGCTGCTATTATATTAGAAGCTTAAAGGTGGGGAGAAAGAAAGCGTCATGTTGTATAAAAAAATACTTAATCAGGTTAATATTTCGTCAGGAAATTAAGCTAGGAAGTATAAAGTAATGAAAGTGTAGCGAGAAAGAAGAAAGAAGTGAAATGATTGTGAAAGTAATACGAAGGTTAGGGGCATGGCTATTAATAGCGTGCGTGTTTATCATATTGATACCAAAAAGTGCATCTGCTCATGCGTATGTTGTGAAATCAAATCCTGCTGAAAATGAAACGTTAAAGAAAGCACCATCTGTTGTGAAAATTGAATTCGATGAGGACATACAAGTTTCAAGTTTTAATACATTGTTCGTAAGAGACACCTCAGGTAAAAGAGTAGATTTAAAAGATGCACATATTGATAAGAAAAACAAAAAAATATTAGAGGCTGGGTTAAAAGAGAATCTCAAAAATGGTCTTTACTCTATTCAGTGGAAAGCTATTTCAGCTGATGGACATCCGATTCAAGGAGTTATTCCATTCCGTATTGGATTAGCAGAAGCGGGAACAGATGATATACAAGTAGAAGAGATGGGCTATGTTCCGCAAATCGATATGATCATGGAACGTGGGGTTCTATATACAAGTTTCTCACTATTTTTAGGAGTTCTATTCTTTAATCTTATTATGTATAAAGGGAATGCAACCTCAGTTCAATCAAGGAGTAAGAGAATAATATGGATATCATTATTTGGGATATTTATTAGTTTACTATTCAATCTACCATTGCAGGCGAAAATAAATGCTGATGTTTCATGGTTAGAAGCATTCGATCCTTTATTATTAAAAGAAACATTACAGCTATCTGTTTTTGGTTATGTATGGATCACTCAAATGGCTCTTATTAGTACGCTTATAATTGTTACATATTTTGCAGTGAAGAGTGAGAGGCTTTCGTCGTTTAAAGTATGGAGCATTCCAATTGTATTATTTATGGGGTTACTGGTTATGAAAGCTTTCAATAGTCATGCATATGGATTAAAGTTTAAAGAAATTGCTGTCGTTATGGACTTTCTACATTTATTCGCAGCTTCGTTATGGATCGGGGGGCTATCATCGATTGTTCTTCTTTTACGTAAAGAGGATGACAAGTGGACTATGTATTGGGATGCGATTAAGCGTTTTTCGCCATGGGCAACAGGTGCTGTCATAGTGATTTTATTAACGGGTCTTTTTAACAGTACATTTTTTATTCCCACGATCCATTCCCTATTTGATACGAAGTATGGATTGGCCTTATTAGCAAAGATACTTTTATTCGTGTGTATGGGGATATTGGGAATTATTCATTATGTGAAAGGGAGAATGCGAGCGCAGCAAAGGTTAGGAGCCACGGTGAAAGTAGAGTTTATCATTGGAATTATCGTTTTCGTAATCGTAGCGTTTATGACAAATGTACAAACGCCGCCGATGCCTCCTACGGGACCTTTTACAGAGGGTAAACAATTAGATAATGGATATGAACTTACTTTACATGTAAGTCCTAATAAGGTAGGACAGAATACATTTCATATTACTTTGAAGGATGAGAATGGACAGCCTGTTACTGATATGGAACAAATTGTATTGACGACTCAATCTTTAGATATGAATATGGGCAAAGGTTCATTTAAAGTTTCGGCAGTGTCACCGGGAGAATATGAAGCGGAAGGTATGTATATTAACATGACAGGAAACTGGAATATACAAGTTCACGGATTAACAAAATCTCTTGATAGTTTCGATACGGATTATAAATTTATTGTAGGTGGCAGATAAAAAAGACGTTATAAATGAAAAGGAGTTTATAGAAAATGAAACGTATAAAAAAATTAGGAACAACAATGATCGCAACAATAATTGCAATGGGGATTTTTTCGTTACCTGTTAGTGCTCACGTAACTGTGAAACCAGCAACTTCTGACGTTGGCTCTTGGGAGACTTATACAATAAAGGTACCTGTTGAAAAGAATATGGCAACAACAAAAGTCACACTGAAAATACCGTCTGGAGTCGAGTTTCAACAGCACGAGCCAGTGCCAGGGTGGAAAGTGGAAGAACAAAAAGATGCAGCTGGAAAAGTTAAAACTGTAATATGGGAAGCAACTGGAGAAGGGATTTTACCTGGTCAGTTCCAACGATTTACTTTCGTTGCTAAAAATCCAGATAAAGAGCAACAAATAGCTTGGAATGCATATCAACAATATAAAGATGGAGAAATTGTTGAATGGACAGGCGATGAGAAAGCTGAAAAGCCCCATTCACTTACTACGATTGCAAAAGGTACATCATTAACAGGAGAACATGGTGAAGTATCTAGTGTGGAAAAAAATGAAGGTACAAGTAATATGCAAACAATAGCAATTGTTTTATCAGTTTTAGCAATTGTATCTTCCGTAGGTACGTGTGTTTTTGTAGTACGTCGTAAAAAGTAGGGAACATTGAAAGGTCTCATTGAAAGTAATGGGACCTTTGTTAATAAAATTTTGAGATTAAGCAGCTTCAAGTGGGATTAGAGCTACAAATACAACATGGTTTATTAAGATAAGGAACTCAATTGACTGTCATTACTTCTTCTGGTAGGTTATCATGCTTAAGCCAGTTTTCAATTAAAGTATTAAATAGTTTGGGATTTGCTAAAGGGATTCCATGACCGATTTTAGGAATGATAATACCTGTGCAAGTAGGATTGCTTTCAAGGATTGCAGTCATCGAGTCTTTCATGATTCTTTTTTCGTTTTCTCCAACAGTCACTAATATATTGCTACTAGCATTCTCGAAACCTTTTGGTATTGTAAACGACATATTTTCTTCTAATATCCTCACAAATGTATTTTTACTTATTTGACAACTTTCATGATAATAGTTATCAAATTGTGTTTCATCTATGTACATTGATTTTGCTTGTATTTTGGAAAACGTCTTACTCTTTATAAGTGGATAGGTTAAGCCAAGGGATCTTATTAATGTTTTAGCGAAAGGAATTAGTTTAACTAATGCGCTATTTATCATAGCGTATTGAATTAAGTTTGGTTTCATGCTGAGCATTGCAATTAATACTTGAGCACCTAACGAAAAACCGATTACTATAACAGTTTTACCTTGTCCTTTTTCTTCAACTAATTCAATGATTTTTTCAGCACTAAAGTGTATTGAAAAATGATCCTTACTACTATTTTCCCCTTGCTCGGGTAAATCAGGAACAAGGCAGTGAAAGTTAGTAAAATGTTTAATTTGTTTGTCCCACATCCATCCACTGACTCCGCCCCCATGAATAAAAACCATAAGTGGAGAGCTTGATTCTCCAAATTCCTTATACTGTAAAACCATATAATTCCCCCTTATGATTAGAATTGTTAGTCCATACATATGTATTAGAGATACTATTTTCTACTTAATTATCATCATACAATAAAAAAGGAAAATTTTCCTTTTGCTAAGATGTTAAGTGACTGTACTGATAAAATGGTAAAAAAGAAAGAGCCTACAAGTGGTAGACTCTTTCTCATATCTATTTATTTCACTTCAACTTGCTGCCTTACAGCAAGTGCTTTCGGCTTTATATTTACAAAACAAATGCTTACGATAATAAATAAAAGTCCGATGAATAAGCTAATTGTAATGGCCTCATGTAAGAAAATAGAGCTTACAATAATAGCGATCAGTGGGATAAGGAACGTATAAGCCCCAACTTTACTTGCCTCACCAGCTCCTACAAGTGTAAAGTAAGCGAGCCATCCCATTGCAATAACAAAGAACGAGATGAATAGTAGTACACTTACAAATGGTATACTCCAAGCGATGTTAGACCAGCTCTCAAATTCTGAACCAAATCCGATTAAGCAAAGTCCGCCAATAATAAGCTGAAGTGTTACCATCCAAATGGCATTAACGCGGTGTCCAGTTTTCTTAATAAATACTGTGCCGAGTGCCCAGCCGATAGCGCACCCTAAAGCAAGTAGTACACCGATAATAGAAATATGTCCAGTTAAACTACTAGAGCTAATAACCCCAACACCAATAAATCCAAGAATAAGTCCGAAAATTTTCAAGCCGTACATAGATTCTTCAAGCCAAATCCATGAGAAAATGCCGAGTAAGACAGGTTGGAGAAATACGATTGCGGAGAAGAGTCCGGCGGGCATATACTGAAGTCCGACAGTTTGTAGTCCGTAAAACAAAATAATATTGAGTAAAGATGAAATAAAGTATAAATGCCAAGTTTCCTTCAAATTTAATTGTTTGTATTTTGGTAATGCGAAAGTAAGTAAGATAAATCCTCCTATTAATGTTCTAATCCCTGCAAAGAGTACGGGTGGTGTGTAATGCAGAGCGAATTTTGATAACGGCCAATTAATTCCCCACATAATAACGAGAAATGTAAGGATTATGGCAGTCTTAGTTCGAGAAAGCTGTGTCACTGTAATCCCTCCTTGTTGTATTCCATTTCACTATGATATGATATCGACTATGATAAATAAAATGAATCTTTTTTATAAGGAGTATAAGTGATTAGTTATGACCATTACACAACTTCAAGTTTTAATTAAAACGGTTGAATTAGGGAGTTTTACGAAGGCTGCCGGGATGTTAAATATGACACAGCCAGCTGTAAGTCATGCGATTTCAAGCATTGAGTCAGAGTTAGGAGTTACCATTCTTATACGCGATAAACGAAAAGGGCTAATCGTTACGGATGTTGGAAATAGAATTCTTGTACATATTAGAGAAATCTTAAACGGCGTTGAGAAGATTGAACAAGAAGTAGCGATGGAGAAAGGGCACGAAGTTGGGACGATTCGAATTGGGAGTTTTCCGAGTGCTTCTGCACATTTCTTACCCAAAATGATAAATCTTTTTAAGGAGAAGTATCCGAACTTAGAAGTCGTTCTTTGTGAAGGCACGATTAAAGAAGTTGAAGATTGGTTAGTATCGAGGGTTGTTGATATAGGAATTGTTATTTTGCCTAATAAAGATATGGAGATCGTGCCCTTAACGAAGGGGAAAATGGTTGTTGTCTTAAGAGAGGATCACCCTCTTTGTAAGAACGATTCTATTACAATAGGTGATTTAGAGAATGAACCGATCATATTATGTAAGGGTGGGTACGAACCACCCATTATCGATATGTTTAAACAAGCGAACGTACCACTTCGGGCTGAATATATAATTTCCACAGTTACAACAGCTTTAAATATGATTCAAGAAGGATTAGGAATCGCAATTTTGGCTGAGTTATCTTTAACGAGTTTACCAAAGAATATACAAACGAGAGAATTGGAACCACAAGTATGGAGAGAAATTGCTTTAGCTGTTCCTTCATTAAAGGATTCTTCAATCGCTGTGCAGCTATTTATTGAAGAATTTCAAGACTTGTTTGCAGAATAAGAAGAGGTGTCTCATATATTGTAATGGGGCACTTTTTTATTTGCTTTAAAAAATTTGTAAAAAGGATTGACTTATACTCTAGTTGTAACTATAATGATTACATCGAGGTGGTAATCACAATGAAAATTAGTAGCCGCTTTTCTATAGCTGTTCATATTTTATCTATTTTGAAAAACAATCCATCTTCAGTTTGTACTTCGGACTATATGGCCGAAAGTGTAAATACAAATCCGGTAGTAATTCGAAAAATAACGTCTTACTTGAAACAAGCTGAGTTTGTATACGTCAAACGCGGTCCGGGTGGCGCGGGATTATTAAAGGATTTACATGAAATCACATTATTAGATGTGTATCATGCAGTGAATGTAGTGGAAGAAGACAAACTATTTCACATTCATGAAAAACCGAATCCAGACTGTCCAATTGGGGCGAATATTCAAGCTGTTTTAGAGGTTATTTTAGTTCAGGCGCAATCTGCGATGGAAGAAGTGTTGAGAAATATTACGATGGGGCAGTTATTTGAATCTTTACAACAAAAAATGAATGCATAATATGATAATTGCAAGTCTCTAAAAGAGAATGCATATTTTTTTCTTAAAATTGTAACTGTTTTGGTTACATCTAAAAATAAAAAGAAGGTAAGGTGTAAAAGATATGACTGTAAAAATGAAAGTATACTCAGATTTTATATGCCCGTTTTGCTTTTTAGCAAAAGGCCCATTAGATGAAGTAGCGAAAGAGAAAGATGTGGAAATCGAATGGATGCCATTTGAATTGCGTCCAAGTCCATATTCTAAAATAGATCCTTGGAACGAGCCAGATAAGTTAGGTTCATGGGATTCTTTCATTCTTCCTACTGCAAAAAAATTAGGGGTTGAAATGCGTCTGCCACGCGTTTCTCCGCATCCATATACACATTTAGCTTTTGAAGGGTGCCAATTCGCGAAAGAGCGTGGACTTGGAAATGAGTATCATCACCGAGTATTTACTGCGTTTTTCCAAGAAGAGCAAAACATTGAAGATATTGATGTATTAACGAAATTAGCGGTAGAAGTAGGGCTTCCTGAAGCTGAATTTAAAGATGCTTTAGTAAATCGTAAATATAAAGAAAAACATCAAGAAGCAATTCAGCATGCATATGATGAAGCAAATATTATGGCTGTTCCAACTGTCATGATTGGAGATGAAGTCATTCAAGGACTTGCTAGTAAAGAAACGTTACAAAGAGTAATTGATAAAGAAATCGAAAAGGATAAAACAAATTCATTTGAAGGTATGCATTGTAAGACGGATGGATATTGCTAATTCGTCTTGCATGAAAGAATCAAGTTGATTTGTTTAAATAAAAATAATAAAACATATATTTGGAGGAATTAAAATGTCAGCAACTACAACAAACTTAAAAGAAGCAATCGTGAACCGTCGTTCAATTCGTAAAGTAACAAAAAACGCTACAATTACAAAGGAAAGAATTGAAGAAGTATTAAAAACAGCTTTACATGCACCAACTTCTTTCAATATGCAAAGTGGCCGTATGGTCGTATTAATGGATGGAGAGCATGAAAAGTTTTGGGATATCGTAAAAGAAACGCTTAGATCACGCGTACCAGCAGAAAATTTTGAAGCAACAGTAGAAAGACTAAAAGGCTTCCATGCAGGTGTAGGAACAGTTCTATTCTTTGAAGATCAAGCAACAGTAGAAAAAATGCAAGAAAATGCACCATTGTATAAAGATCAGTTCCCATTCTGGTCTCATCAAGGAAATGCAATGCTACAACATACTGTATGGATGCTATTATCGGCTGAAGGAATTGGAGCGTCATTACAACATTACAATCCAATCGTAGATGCTGAAGTGAAAGCAACTTGGAACATTCCAGCAGAGTGGAGCTTAGTAGGACAAATGCCATTTGGTGAGCCAAATGAACAACCAGGGGAAAGAACATTCTTACCTACTGAAGATGTAGTGAAATTTTATTAAAAAATACAATTCAAAATCAAAATTAAAAAAGTTAGATAAATGAAAGGACAGTAGATAGTATATATACTATCTACTGTCCTTTCTTATTTAATATTCACACCCAATCGTGGAAGATCTTATTTAAGATAAGCATTACTGTGAGAACAATTTCTTTAATATTGATGACGTATAATTAAAAATCTATTATGTTTATTTTTTTGAAATTACAGTAAACATACCCGTCATGTTTGGTGAGTAATCTTTAAAATCATATTTTTCATAGAACGATTCTTTACCTTGTGATGCAAACAAACCGACAAATGCCTTATCAGGGGCATTCTGATTTAAGTATTCAACCAAAATATGCATGATTTCTTTCCCGATTCCATTTTTCTGATAATCTGGATGGACTACTATATCTTGAATATAGAAATAGATAGCCCCATCACCAACAATTCTCCCCATACCCACAATTTGTTCATTATCCTTGACTGTGATGCAGTGAACAGAATTCTTCAGTGATGTTTCCACCACTTCAAAATTCATATAATTAGTCCATCCCACAGACTCGCACAAATATTTGTACTCTTCCAATGTTGGAATGTTATTTTTAAACTCATATTTTTTCAAAATTTATCCTCCAAGTCCTCAAATTCAACAAGTATAATAAATTCGACATTTTTCTATCTATTCCTCTTACGCAACAGAACTCCTTTTAGTTATTGAATTTAGTGTAGTTTCCTTATTTGTATTTGTGTTAATTTATAAGAGTTTAGGGAAGAAATATAAGAAATAATCCGGTGAGAAAGGAAGTAGAAAAATGAATGATGAGAAAAAATATACAGTGGTAGGTACTGATGTTGATGAAGTGAAACGTTTAAATAAAAATTCAGGATTAACATATAATCAGGTGAAGGAATTGTTAGCAAAGCAAATGCAAAAAAAAAGTAATTAGATTGAAATCTTTCATTTTTTCATTTAGCATTTTGATTGGAGAGAGTTAAGTAAAAGGTAACTCTCTTTTTCATATAAATGAGCAACTTTTAGAGTGGAGGAAGCAACATGAAAAAATGGGTAAAGATAACGTTGTCTATCGCCGGAGGTATTGTTCTATTGGCGTGTGCCGGAGGATATTACGTGTATAAAAATTATTTTCCAAAGGAACCTGAGCGTATTGTATATGATAAAGACAGAGTGTTAAAACCGATACATAATCAGCTTAAAGGGATCGACATAGATAATATAAAGATAAAAGAAAAAGAAGTTGTAAATGCGACTGTGGATGAGCTTCAAAAAATGGTTGATGATGGGGAATTATCATATGAAGAATTAACGAGTATTTATCTTTTTAGAATACAAGAACATGATCAAAGTGGAATATCATTAAATGCTGTTACAGAGATTAATCCTAATGCGATGGAAGTAGCACGAAAGTTAGATAAAGAGAGAGCGTTAAAGAAGAAATCGAACTTATATGGCATTCCTGTCATTGTAAAAGATAATATACAAACGGAAAAAGTGATGCCGACAAGCGCAGGAACTTATGTATTAAAAGATTGGATTGCAGATGAAGATGCGACGATCGTGAAGAAGTTGAAAGAAGAAGGTGCTTTTGTTTTAGGAAAAGCGAATATGTCTGAATGGGCAAATTATTTATCTTTTACAATGCCAAGTGGATATAGTGGGAAGAAAGGACAAAATTTAAATCCATACGGTCCGATTAAGTTTGATACATCGGGATCAAGTTCTGGATCTGCTACAGTAGTTGCAGCAGATTTTGCACCGCTTGCGATTGGCACAGAAACGACTGGATCAATTGTAGCACCAGCATCTCAGCAATCAGTAGTTGGATTACGTCCATCTTTAGGTATGATTAGTAGAACTGGAATTATTCCGTTAGCTGAAACGCTTGATACTGCAGGACCTATGGCAAGAACGGTAAAAGACGCGGCAACGTTATTTAATACAATGGTAAGTTATGATGAAAAAGATGCTATGACAGAAAAAATGAAAGATAGAGATAGAATAAATTATACGAATGATTTATCGATAGATGGATTAAAAGGGAAAAAGATAGGGATTCTTTTTTCTGTAGATCAACAAGATGAAAATAGAAAAGCAGTAGCAGAAAAGATTAGAAAAGACATTCAAGATGCAGGTGCGATATTGACTGATGATATTCAGTTAAACAGCGAGGGTGTAGATAATCTGCAAACATTAGAATATGAGTTCAAGCATAATGTTAACGACTATCTTTCGAAGCAAAAAAACGTGCCTGTAAAATCGTTAGAAGAGATTATAGCGTTTAATAAAAAAGATAGTAAAAGACGAATGAAATATGGACAAACATTAATTGAGGGCTCTGAAAAATCTGCTATAACGAAAGGTGAGTTTGAAAAAGTAGTTCAAACGAGTCAAGAAAATGCAAGAAAAGAGCTAGATAGGTATTTAGTAGAAAAAGGTTTGGATGCTCTTGTGATGATTAATAACGATGAAGTTCTTCTATCAGCTGTGGCTGGTTATCCAGAATTAGCAGTGCCGGCAGGGCATGATTCTGATGGGCAGCCGGTAGGCGTAGTGTTTGTTGGGAAACAGTTTGGTGAAAAAGAACTTTTTAATATTGGATATGCGTATGAACAGCAATCTAAAAATAGAAGATCTCCTAAAATATAGAGTTGATAAAGTAGTTTTTAGAAAAGTATTAGATGAAAAATCCGACATTTAAAAAGAAAAAAAGGATTCTTCCCAATTAGTAAGAAAGATTGTCTATAGAAGTTCATAAAATGTAATATATTCAATTTCCATCCATTGAAGGGGGAGGTTAATTTTTAATGAATGAAGTGAAAAATTTCTTTCGAAGTAGAGGGTTTCAACGGTTTCTCGTTTTAATAATATTAGTGCTTGTATTATATGGATTAAAAAGTATGATTAATTTAATATTAATTACGTTTATTCTCACGTTTTTGATGGATCGATTTCAAAAGTTTATTTCAAAAAAATTGAAAGTAAATAGGAAAGTGGTTATTGCTTGTTTATATATTGTATTAGTGACGTTTATTGTAACTACATTATATAAATATTTACCTGTGCTAACGATACAAATTTCACAATTAATTTATCAATTTAAATTGTTTTTTCAACATCCACCTGATAATGAGATGATTAGATACGTACTTTCAGCAATTAATGAAATGGAAGTATCAAAATATATTGAACAAGGTGTGGATGTCATTTATCAATCAATAGCAAACATAGGAAAGGTAAGTTTGCAAATACTATTGTCTCTTATTCTAAGCTTATTTTTCTTATTGGAAAAAGAGCGAATTATTTCATTCACGTCTAAATTTAAAGATAGTAAATTAAAAATTTTTTATGAGGAGATTGCATATTTCGGTGAAAGGTTTGCAAGATCGTTCGGAAAAGTGATTGAAGCACAGTTTTTAATTGCGGTTGTAAATTGTGTGCTCACTGTAATTGCACTTGTCATTTTAGGATTTCCACAGCTTCTTGTATTGGCTGTCATGGTCTTTCTACTCGGTTTGATTCCAGTTGCTGGTGTTATCATTTCCTTGTTTCCACTTTGTATCATTGCCTATAACGTCGGCGGGGTTGTGTATGTTGTTTACATACTAGTGTTCATTACAGTAATCCACGCTCTTGAAAGTTATTTATTAAATCCAAAATTTATGTCTGCAAAAACGAATTTACCTGTTTTTTATACATTTATGATTCTTATCTTTTCAGAGCATTTCCTCGGAATATGGGGGCTTATTATTGGGATTCCAATCTTTATCTTTTTATTAGATGTACTTGATGTAAATAATGATGAACCGATTAAAGATAATAAGTGATAGAAAATGACCGATGTTTTCTCTTGATGAAAACATCGGTCATTTATTATTTTTTCTTTGGAGGAGGTAGTTTAATGAAGGTATTTGCAATTAAAGCTATAATAACAGCAGCAAAAATAAAGACTGCAATTACACTAACTCCCATACCTGCCCATCCTCCTACAAGGAAGATACTTATCGGTATTGCTAACAAGCTTAAAATAATTAGAATCAATCCGAGATTCTTATCATATTTTTTAGTTGGAAATAGCGTTCTGATGATTAAGAAGAGGAAAAGTATTAAGGATGCTACAGCTAGCAAGAGGATTGCAATCGTCAAAGAATCATTCATGAAATCACCCCTTTTTATAGATAATATTACCGTTTAAATTGAGGGGGAACTATAAAAATATAAAAAAGCAATCCAATATAAATCGGATTGCTTTTTTGATTGAAAAATATGATTAAAGAACAGGAGCCATTGTTTCTTTCAACACTTGAACAGAGTGATCGAATTTTAATTCTTCCTCTTCACTTAGTTCAACTTCTAAAATTTCACGAACACCGCCGCGGTTTAAAACAGCAGGTACGCCGATATAAACATCTTGTTGGCCGTATTGACCTTCAAGATATGCTGATACAGTTAATACGCTGTTTTCATTGCTTAAGATTGCTTTCGTAACACGTAAAAGTGACATGCCGATGCCGTAGTATGTAGCACCTTTTCGTTCAATAATGTGATAAGCTGCATCACGAACGTTTACGAAAATATCATCTAAATCTTTTTGGTTATATGTGTTGTCTTTTTCAAGAAGCGTTTGTAGTTTTTGAATACCAATTGATACGTGACTCCACACCGGAAGTTCTGTATCACCATGCTCTCCGATAATATAAGCGTGAATGTTATGAGGTCCAATATCGAAGTACTCACCTAACATATAGCGGAAACGAGCAGAATCAAGAGTTGTACCAGAACCGATTACGCGTTCTTTCGGTAATCCAGATTCTTTCCAAGTTACGTAAGTTAAAATATCTACAGGGTTTGTTGCGATTAAGAAGATACCGTCAAAGCCGCTATCCATAATGCTACGAACAATTTGCTTGAAAATTTTAGCGTTTTTCTCAACTAAATCTAAACGTGTTTCACCTGGCTTTTGTGGCAATCCAGCTGTAATTACAACAAGATCTGCGTCTTTACAATCTTCATAACTACCTTTCCAAACTTTTGTTGGAGCTGGTGCGAAAGGAACGGCATGGCTTAAGTCCATTGCTTCTCCTTCAGCTTTTGCTTCATTTACATCCACTAAAACAAATTCTTCAGCTACAGCTTGGTTAATCATGCAGTAAGCATAACTACACCCAACTGCTCCTGTTCCTACTAATACAACACGGTTAATACCTTTTTTCATTTCAAAATTCCTCGCTATTTCATAAATTTTATTATGTAAGATAATACGTCTTACTTCTATAGTTTCATATCTATTTTATTACATTTTATAAAAGATATTCAAGTGATTGAAAATGTATCCACTCAATTACTTGAATGAAACATAGGAATCCTGTTAAACGAATATAATTCAGTAAAATCCTTCGTAAAAGGGGAATTGGCATGGGGAATCCATTATCGATGGAACAAATGCTTCAAATTGTTCATGAAGGGCTTGCCAAAACGAATAACCCCAAACGGATTACAGTTGCCGGTGCAGGGATATCTGGATTAGTTGCAGCATCTTTATTAAAAGAGGCTGGGCATGAGGTAACGATTATAGAAGCGAATAACAGAATAGGTGGCAGGGTGTATACGATTCGGGAACCATTTAGTGCAGGATTATATTTTAACGCAGGTCCTATGCGTATTCCGGATACTCATGATTTAACTTTAGCCTACATTCATAAATTTAAACTACCGTTAAACCTTTTTATTAATAAAACTTCTTCAGATATAATTTATACGAATAACAAAAGAACGAGATTGGATGTGTTTGAAAAGGATCCAAGTGTACTTGGATATCCAGTTTTAGATAAAGAAAGAGGGAAAACAGCAGAAGGGTTAATGTTAGGGGTATTGGAACCGATACTTAATTATATTAAGAAAGATCCGGATAAAAACTGGATTATTGTTGAAAAAAATTATAAAACATATTCGCTCGGTTCATTTTTAACCGAGTATTATTCAGATGGGGCAATAGATATGATCGGAGTACTTCTTGATATGGAAGCATACATGGGAATGTCTTTAATTGAAGTATTACGCGAAATGATCTTTTTCACTTCAACGACGAAATATTATGAGATAACGGGCGGGATGGATGCATTACCAAATTCATTTTTACCAGAGCTAAAGGATAATATTTTTATGCCGTATAAAGTAGAAAAAATTATACAGGAAGATAATAAAGTAATGATGCAAGTAACACATGAACAAACGTTAAATTCATTTATAGTAACTGGTGACATCGCTATTGTCACAATTCCATTTTCAGCTTTGCGATTTGTAGAAGTTCAGCCATATCATTTATTCTCTTATTATAAAAGGCGGGCAATTCGTGAATTAAATTATATTGCTTCAACTAAAATTGCGATAGAGTTTAAAAGTAGATTTTGGGAAAGAGCAGGACAATATGGTGGTAAGTCAATTACAGATTTACCTATCCGCTTTACATATTATCCGAGCTACGGCATTCATACACCAGGGGCGGCTATCGTTTTAGTGAGTTATACGTGGGCAGATGAGGCGTTAACGTGGGATAGTCTCTCAAATAGAGAACGTATTCGTTATGCGTTGAAAAATTTAGCGCAAATATATGGAAATGTGGTTTATAGTGAGTATGTTGCGGGAGAATCTTTTAGCTGGAGTCAAAATCCGTATTCTTGCGGAGCATTTACAGCTTTTGAACCAGGGCAAGAGCTTGAATTGTTTCCATATATTACGCCGCCAGCGGGTAGAGTGCACTTTGCAGGAGAACATACGACATTAACACATGGATGGATGCAAGGAGCAATCGAGTCTGGAATTAGAGTTGCTCATGAAGTGAATGGAAAATGAAACGATAATCTAGCAGTTTTGTTTACAAATAGGTATTCTTTTAATAAAATGATAAATATAAATCGTAATAATTACGCTTTGAAGAAATTTGAAGTAGAGAAATGGATGGTCGGTCGAATGAGTAAAGTAGAAATTCATATATTAGGTGGTTTTTTAGGTAGCGGAAAATCAACATTGCTGCAAAATTTATTATTAGCAGAAAAGAAGAAAAATCGAAAAGTTGCAGTTTTGATGAATGAAATCGGTGAATACTCGGTAGATACAGATATTATTGGAAAAGAGAATGTGTTAAGGGAACTGCTGAAAGGATGTATTTGTTGTACGTTAAAAGAAGAGCTTGAAATTCAATTACATTCTTTATATCAACAAGAAAGACCAGATGTAATTTATATAGAAACAACAGGTGTCGCACATCCAATTGAAGTGTTAGATGCATGTGTATCACCAATTTTAGCTCCTTTCCTTGAAGTGAAATCTATAGTAGTCGTATTAGATGCAGTAAGATGGTTAAACCGAAGTATATTAAGTGCAAATGTACAACAGCTATTACATGAGCAAATGAAATATGGAAGTCATATTCTTATTAATAAATCAGATTTATTAACAGATTCGGATAAGAACAAAGTACTTGAAGACGTAAAGGCAATAAATAATCATGCGAAATTGTTTGAAACAAAGTATTGTAATATATCTTTAAAAGATATAGAAGAAGCTGAATTTGTGAGAGATGGAGAACATGAGACACTACATGTCAAACAGCATTTACATATACAAACGATGACGTATCAATTTACGAAATCGATTGATCAAGATAAATTATACGAATGGCTTTCGAATTTACCAGATAGTATTTATCGCGTAAAAGGATTTGTGAAATTCCATGGAGATAAATATCCGCATCTATTCCAATATTCGTTCGGCGTACCAACTTTACTGGAGCAAGACTTCGGTTTCCCGACAAACTTAGTAGTAATAGGAGAAGGGATAGATAAGAAACAATTGGCTGAAGGGTTAGAGAAAGTTGAAAATAATTAATCAGTTTTTCTAATCGTTTTTTTTAGGTAAGCTGCAAATAATTGACTTAATGAATTAAGTCAATTATTTGCAGCTTTTTGCGTGACGAATACTGTAATGAAACAGTAATTTCATTTGAACAACGGAATATATATTGATTGTATGTCTGTTTCCATTTAATAGGAAGGTGATTATAGATTTGTGCCGAATGTAGAGGTTACTACAAGAGTTTACCATTACCAATTTTAAAGTCATGATTACGGACAGGGGAATTTGGCGTGTTTGATTCTATCAGAAAGTAAAGTATGGAGAGGATCACAATGTCGATGAAAAAACGTAAATGGCTAAGGACGGTGGTTACTGGTTGTGTTTTAGGGTCGTTATTAGTAACAGCAGCTTGTTCAGGAAAGAAGACAAGTACAGAAGATGAAAAAACGATTAAGATAGGGGTTCTTGCTTCGTTAACAGGTCCACTAGAATCATATGGAAAACAAACGGTAAATGGATTTGAATTAGGGTTAGACTATGCAACTGGTGGAACAGGGAAAGTAGAAGGAAAGAAGATTAAGTTTGTTGTAGAAGATACAGAAACGAAAGCAGATGTAGCGGTTAAGAAAGCTACGAAGTTATTAGAAGAAGAGAAAGTTGATTTTTTAGTCGGATCATCTAGTTCAAGTGATACATTAGCAGTTTTACCACTAGCTGAAGAATACGAAAAAATTATGGTTGTAGAACCGGCAGTTGCTGATAGTATTACCGGGAAGAACTGGAATAAATATATTTTTAGAACAGGAAGAAACTCTTCGCAAGATGCGATTGCTGGAGCTGCCTCAATTGCTAAAAAAGATGTAAAGATTGCGACGTTTGCTCCAGATAATGCTTTCGGTCGTGAAGGAATTGCAGCATTTAAAGCGGGAGCGAAGAAATTAGGTGCGAATATTGTAAACGAGCAATACGCGGATACGAATTCAACTGATTTTACTGCGAATATTCAAAATATTATTAGCTCAAAACCAGATTATTTATTTATCGTTTGGGCAGGTGCGAATTCACCATGGAAACAGTTGAAAGATATGAATGTGGAAGCGCAAGGTATTAAAATTTCTACTGGTGCACCGGATATACCAGCATTAAAAACGATGGATGCGCTAATAGGGATGCAAGGGTTTTCTGTTTATTATCACTCACTTCCTAAAAATAAGGTGAATGATTGGTTAGTAGAAGAACATAAAAAACGTTTTAATGGTGCTGTTCCAGATCTGTTCACAGCAGGAGGAATGTCAGCAGCAATTTCTATCGTCGAAGCTTTAAAGAAAACGAAGGGCGATACAGATGTAGATACACTTATTAAGAAAATGGAAGGAATGGAATTTGAGACACCGAAAGGAAAGATGAAATTCAGAGAGAAGGATCATCAAGCATTACAAACTCTTTATTCTATAACGCTGAAAAAGCAAGAGGGTGTTGATTATCCAGTACCAGTGTTAGAGAGAGAATTAACAATGAAAGAAACAGAACCGTCTGTTCAAAATAAATAAACTGAATTTTCTGTTGTTTTTTGTATAAAGAGGGGATACCCTCTTTATACTTATTTCTTTCATAACATGGCTTTCAGTGGGAGGGATTTCATGACACATTTGTTAGAGACGAAAAATCTTTGTGTATCTTTTGGGGATCATCATGTTATTAAGGATGTTAATTTAACGGTACAAAAAGGAAAGCTCATTTCAATTATTGGACCGAATGGTGCTGGAAAGACAACACTATTCAATTTACTAAGTGGGCAAATTTCTCCGACGAAAGGTGAAGTTTATTTTAAAGGACAGGATATTACAAAATTATCAATTTCAGATCGAACGCGCTTAGGAATTGGTCGTTCTTTTCAGTTGACAAATATTTTTCCAGAGCTAACAGTACTTGAAAATGTGCGTCTAAGTGTTCAATCATTCGTTCAAGATTATTACAGTTTCTTTCCGAATGCAGCCAAGTTAAAGCAGCAAACTGGAGAAGCGAGACGTCTTTTGAAGACAGTACTCCTTCACGAGAAAAGGGACGTATTAGCTAAAGACTTAGCTCACGGAGAAAAAAGAAAGTTAGAGCTTGCTATGTTATTAGCATTAAAAACGGATGTATTGCTACTAGATGAGCCGACAGCAGGTATTTCTGTTGAGGAAGTTCCGGCTATATTACAAGTAATCGAAAATATTAAAAAGAATCCAGAGAGCACAATCGTACTTATCGAACACAAAATGGATATGGTGCTAGATTTATCAGATCATCTTATCGTTTTATTTCATGGGGAGTTATTGGCTGAAGGATTGCCGGAAGAAATGATGAAAGACGAGCGAGTACAAAGTGCTTATTTAGGGGGAGTATATAGTGGCACTACTACAAGTGAATAATATAGAGACGTATTTAGATCAGTTTCATATTTTACAAGGGGTATCTCTTACTGTTGAGAAAGGAACGATTACTGTACTGTTTGGAAGAAATGGGGCAGGGAAGACTACGACATTACGTTCGGTTATGGGATTTCACCATATCGCGCATGGTGAAATTTATTATGATAGTACACAAGTAAATGGATTATCTACACATTTAATTTCAAGGAAAGGAATAGGGTATGTACCAGAAAATCAAGGTATTTTTCACGACCTGACAGTAGAAGAAACATTCGCTCTTGCTAGTGGGAAGGGAGAAGAAGCGGAAGAAAAAATAGACTGGATGCTTGAATTATTTCCAGATTTAAAGCAATTTTGGCACAAAAAAAGCGGACTCTTAAGCGGAGGGCAAAAGCAAATGCTAGCAATTTCAAGAGCATTTATTAATAGTGATGGTTTATTACTTATTGATGAGCCGAGTAAAGGCTTGTCGCCCATTATGATAGAAAAATTAATGATAGCCATTTTGAAAATGAAGGAAAAAACGACTGTTTTACTTGTTGAACAAAATTTTATGATGGCTAGTCAAATCGGTGATTATTTTTACATTATGGATAATGGGCGCATTGTGCATAAAGGTTTCATGGAGGAACTGCGAGAGGATAAGGAAACATGTCATAAATATTTAGGTATTTCTTAACATTGATACGGGGGGATAGAACGTGGATGTGCTAATTAACTTATTTGTAAATGGCGTTTCGACAGGGATGCTTATTTTTTTATTAGCGTCTGGTCTATCACTTATTTTCGGTTTAATGAGCGTACTAAATTTTGCGCATGGCGGTTTGTTTGCATGGGGAGCATTTACAGGCGTTTGGTTATTTAATATGACAGATAGTTATTTATTAGCGCTAATTGGGGCAGTCGCTATGGGTGTGTTCCTCGGTTTCATTTTAGAAAGATTTCTTATTAGACCAGTGTATGGAAACCATGTGCGGCAGCTTCTCGTGACACTCGGAGGAATGCTCGTTCTTAGCGAGTGCATCAAAATATTTTGGGGTCCTAATCCAATTGCTGCAAAATTACCGTTATGGCTTCAAGGAAGTTTTACATTTGGAGGAGTTATCTTAATAAAATATCGCCTATTCGTTATTTTAGTTGGGATACTAATTTACATCGCTTTACTATTGCTGCTGAAAAAAACAAAGATAGGACTTATGATTCGCGCTGGTGTAATGGATAAAGAGATGGTTCAAGCTCTCGGAATTAACGTAAAAGCGATATTCTCGTTTGTTTTTTTATTAGGAGCAGGGATGGCGGCGTTAGGTGGTTTTCTACTAGCACCATATTCAGGAGTTATTTTTGCTGAGATGGGTATGCAGTACGCAATTTTAGCTTTTATAGTAGTTATTATTGGCGGATTAGGTAGCGTACAAGGTTCAGCGCTAGCATCTTTAATTGTCGGATTAGCTGGTGCTTTTACAGCATATTTTATACCGGATTTATCACTTGCAATTAATATGTTAATGTTACTATTTTTCTTAATAGTGAAGCCAACGGGACTTGTTGGTGAAAAGGGGTGAAATGGTGAACAGCACATCGAATCGAATTAAAGTATACTTCGGAGTATTTATGCTCATTTGTTTAAGTGTATTTCCATTCGTAAATGATTCACGGAGCTTGTTAATTTTGTTCACTCAAATCTTCATCTTTGCTATTTTCGCTATGAGTTTTGATGTTCTCCTTGGATATACAGGTATTGTTTCATTCGGTCATTGTATGTTCTTTGGTATAGGGGCGTATGGGGTAGCACTTTTATTTGATCGACAAGGGGTGTCTATCACAAACTTTTTTATAGGAATAGCAGCCGCAATTATTGTATCAGCCATCGTTAGTTATATAATCGGTTTGCTTTCTTTACGGCTGAAAAGTCATTTTTATGCAATGTTAACGCTCGCTATTTCCCAGCTGTTTTTTGTACTTGCTGAAAAATGGCGTTCACTGACTCATGGAGGAGATGGATTTACATTTCGTGTACCAGATATATTCCGTGATCGTTTTACATTTTATTATATAACATTTATATGTCTAATCAGTATTTTCATTTTGTTACGTCTTTTCACAAAATCTTCAATTGGGAAAGTGTTAAAGGCGATTTCACAAAATGAACAACGAGTTGAAGCACTTGGCTATAAAGTTCTTCATTATAAAATTATTGCTAGTGTTGTTGCAGGAGTAGTTGCAGCGATTAGCGGTGGTTTATTTGTTATCACTTTACGCTTTGTTAATACAACTGTATTTTCAATTGAAATGACATTAAATGCATTATTGATGACAATGATTGGGGGAGTTGGAACTTTAATCGGAGCAATCGCTGGAGCTGGGATTATTGAATCATTGAAATATTATTTATCCGAATTAGCGACGGAATATCCGATTTTTGAACGATGGACGATCATTCTTGGTTTATTATACATTATCGTGCTACTAGTTTTTCCGAAAGGGTTAGTTGGAACAGTTAAGAAGTTGAAGAATTTTAAAAGAAGTAAGAAGGAGAAGAGTACAGGGGTGGAACAGAACGTGTGAAATAAGTCTTCAAGATGAACAGGGATGTCCTAGTAGTTAAACATATTAACTAGGTAACATCCCTTTTTATTTTATTAAGCCGTACGATAGTATATGAAGTTATATTAGCGATCCGAAAAGGGATATCTATTTACCCGTAAAATACGACAAGTGTAGCCTCTTTATTAATTAAATAGTTCACCTGGAATCACTTTATCTAAGTCTCGAGTTGTAAAGAAGTTAATAGGTAGTTTTTCAACCGCGACATTTTCAACTGGAACTAATTTATCATTTCTAATCGGTAAAAAAGCTATCCCATTTCCCTCAACGATAAACTCTTCAATAAGCGAATAAGAATCTAACTGTTGAAGTTGATGCTGAGATAGATTGTGTTCTTTTAGAAATTGTATTGTCATATTTCTAAAAGGGCACTTTTTATCGTTACTAACAAAGAAAAGTTCTTTTGAAAAGTCAATGTTACACTGTTCTTTCGCTTTTAATAAGCCTACAGAAATTGAAGTGGTGAATACTTTTTTAAACGCTGCGTTGGGATAATCCTCATAAGTTATGACCATATCAACTTTTTGTTGCTGTAGTAGTTTTTGCAAATGACTACTACTTTCTATGTATATTTGATAATTCCTGAAATTTTCTTTAATACGCATACTTAAATAATTAGTCAAAATAGATTGTGACGTCGCTATTACATAAGAAGAAGCACTTGTTTTAATTTCATCTTTCGCTTCTTCTAAAAGAGCTAATATTTTATTCGTGTAGTCTAATAAAATGTCACCAGAAGGTAACAGGGAGACACCTTTGTTATCTCTATGTAGTAAAGGTGTTTCTAATTCTTGTTCTAATTTTTTGATTCGCTCAGTTACATTTGGTTGTACATAGCCTAGCTCTTTAGCAGCTTTACTAATAGATCCTTCGTTAGCTACAGTTTTAAATATGATAAGATCATTTATTTCCATTCATTTCAGCCCCTTATAAGGTATCATTATAAATGATATCAAACATAATTTATACCTATTTTACGTCAGCCGATCATCGGTTTATCATTATGTATATAAGATCGAAAGTGAGTGATAAACATGATTGGTATGCAATATAAGGTCATTTTGCCAAAAGATTATGATATGGGGACTATTAGAGCAAGGGTGAAAAAGAATGGTTATAAAACGGATGGTTTTCAAGGGTTGAATTTTAAGGCTTATTTAATTGCTGAGGCAGGTAAGGATGGGGATTTCCATAATTGTTATGCACCTTTATATATTTGGAATGGTCATGAAGGGATGAATAAATTTATCTTTGAAGGGTATTACGATAATATTTTGCAATCGTTTGGGTGGCAACAAATAAATATAGGTGTTCCATTAGTTGTTAATTTAAGTAATGATTTTAGAAAAAGTAGATATGCTGTTGAATATGCAGGGAGTATTTCTCAAAGTAAATCGCTGATTGGGACGCAATTAAATAAAGTAAATGAAAATGTGCAAAACATAGAAAAATGTTTAGGAAATGTAATAGTTTATAATCCGGATAAGTGGGGATATAGTCAATTCAGTTTTTATAAGGAAAAGCCTGAAATAGATGTAATGGACGATGTTACTATTTATGAGATTTTACATATTTCACGAGGATATGTTGTTGAATGCTAAATTAAGAAAAAGGAATGAAAATCTATGCCTTTTGTGAACGTTTATTATCATGAAGATATATTAAATAAAGAAGAGTTGAACAAGATAGGTGAATGTATCCATCTTTCATTAATTGAACATTTTAACATCCCTGAAAATGATTATTTTCAAATATTTTTACCTTATCAACAAAATCAATTTTTGTATAATCCATATTATTTGTTGGAAAGAGGAGAAATGAGAACTGAGAATATGATTCATGTTTCTATTACATGTGGACCTGGAAGAACAGTGCAACAGAAAAAAGGTTTGTATCAATCTATATCCTTTGAAATTTCAGCATGTTCTAATGTGAAAGTTACTGACATTTTTATTACATTACATGAGACAGCTGCTGAAAACTGGTCATTTGGTCAAGGGATGGCACAATTGGTAAAAATGAAGGGAGCAAAATGATGAATGAACCAATTGAATTCTATATTCCAAAGAAAATGAGAGAAGTAGCACCTGTATTTTCTCATTATAGTGAAGAGATATTATTTGAGGAAGTGTGGCGGGATGCCGCTTTAACATTAAGAGAAAGAAGCTTATGTACATTGTCGGCACTAATCAGTCTTGGTAATACAGAACAATTACCATTTCATCTGAATCTAGCTAAACAAAATGGGATAATGGAGAATGAATTAGTTGCATTAATAACACATATGGCTTTTTACGTTGGTTGGCCAAAAGCTGTGGCAGCTTTAAATATAGCAATGAATGAAATGGAAAGTTAAGAATAATGATTTTGGGAGGTGTTTTTAACATATTTCTACTTGCATTACTATCACTTGAGTGGTAAAGTGATAGTAAGATCAACGCTAGGAAGTGATGAAACATGCGTGAAAATACGATAGGATCGTTAATATGGCTACGTTTAATACGATTTACGAACCAAAGTAATCAAATGTCAAATGAGTTTTTAAAACGTTTTGATTTAACAACAGCCCAATTTGATGTGCTTTTGCAAATACGGACTTATCAGCCATTAACACAAATGGAGTTAGCAGAAAAGGTTACCGTTACACAAGGCGGTATTTCTCGAATGTTAACACGTCTTGAAAAAGAAGGATATATTATACGAAAACAAGATTGGAAAACGAAAACAATTAGTCTTACAGAGCAAGGGGAAGCGGCTTTAGAAAGAGCATTGCCAGAGCAACTTGCATTTCAATCATCATTTTTTGATGATGTATTAAATGAAGAAGAGCAGAAAATACTATACGAGTTGATGTCAAAAGTTCATAAGCATAGTGAAAAAAAAGAATTACCGAATGAGTAATTTTTTTTACCCAATCAATTGACTAATCAAGTGATAAAGAGGAGGAAGTTTTATGTATACAATTCCAGGGCATCACCACATTTCTATGGTGACAAAAAATGCGAAAACAAATAATGATTTTTATCAAAAAGTATTAGGATTACGCCGGGTGAAAAAGACAGTCAATCAAGATAATCCATTTATGTATCATTTGTTTTATGGTGATTTAACAGGGAGTGCCGGAACTGAATTATCATTTTTTGAAATGCCGAATGTAGGTAGAAGAATCCGTGGTACAAATGCAATAACACAAATAGGCTTGCTCGTACCTTCAATAGAAAGTCTTACATTTTGGAAGAGACGTTTTGAGTCACTCCAGGTGGCGCATGGGGAAATTACAACTTACGCCGGAAGAGACGCACTGCACTTTGAAGATCCAGATGGTCTACGGTTAGTGCTGTTAAATAATAAAGATGAAGAGGTGCCTGAATATTGGACTGCATGGGATGAATCTTCTGTAGAGCAGAATCATCGTATTTTAGGTATGGGAACAGTTGAAATGACAGTGCGCAGTTTAAATAAATTATCAAAAATATTAACAGGTTTGTTTAGTTATAAAGAAGTATCTCGTTCAGATGATGAAGGGATTTATCAATCTATTGCTGGTCAATCTTTTGGAGAAATTTTGGTAAAACAGCAAGAGGGAGAGAGTGAAAGACCTGGAAAAGGAAGTATTCATCATTTAGCTATTCGTGTAAAAAATGATGAAGAACTGCGTTATTGGAATGAAGCGGTGAAAGATAAAGGGTTCCAATCAACAGGCATTATCGATCGCTTTTATTTTAAAAGTTTATATTTCCGTGAGTCAAATGGCATTTTATTTGAGATTGCGACGGATGGACCAGGATTTACTGTAGATTCAGCAGTTGGAAAATTAGGAAAAGAGCTGGATTTACCACCATTTTTAGAAGAGAGAAGAAAAGAGATTGAAGAGAAATTAATACCGCTTTATTAAAAGGGAGAGAGCAACTATGGAAAAATACCGTATTGATACAAGTAAAGGAATTGAATTTGGATTATATTCAATTGGAGATCATATTTTAAATCCGCATAATGGTTCGAAAATAAGTGCAGAAAAAAGAATTCATGAACTAATTGAAACAGCTAAGTTAGCAGATGAAGCTGGAATTGATGTGTTTGCTGTCGGTGAAAGTCATCAAGCGCATTTTACAACGCAAGCTCATACAGTTATTTTAGGAGCTATTGCACAAGCTACGAAAAACATTAAAATCGCGAGTTCTGCAACAGTATTAAGTACGTCAGATCCGGTTCGTGTATATGAGGATTTTGCCACAATTGATTTAATTTCTAATGGTCGTGCTGAAATCGTTGCTGGTCGCGGCTCTCGTATTGGGGGATATAGTTTACTTGGTTACGATGTAAATTATTATGAAGAACTATTTGAAGAGAAGATGGATCTTTTATTAAAAATAAATAAAGAAGAAAGTGTAACATGGAAAGGGCAGTTTAGAACACCACTTGAACATGCGGCAATTATACCGAGAGCTAAAAATAACAATATGCCAATTTGGCGTGCTGTTGGAGGACCGCCTGCTAGTGCAATTAAGGCAGGACGCGCAGGTGTACCAATGATGCTTACGACACTTGGTGGCCCAGCTGTTAATTTTAAAGTTTCGGTTGATGCATATCGTGAAGCAGCTGAGCAAAGTGGTTTTGATCCAGCAACATTACCAATTGCGACAACAAGTTTATTTTATACAGCAGAAAATTCACAAGATGCACTTAGTGAATATTATCCTCATATTAATGCTGGTATGCTTGCGCTACGCGGTGGTGGGTATCCAAAACAACAATTTACTAACGCAGTAGATCACCGTGATGCGTTAATGATTGGTAGCCAGCAACAAATTATTGAAAAAATGCTTTATCAATATGAATTATTTGGACAGCAACGTTTTATGGCACAGATTGATTTTGGCGGTGTACCATTTGATAAGATTGAGAAAAATATTGAATTAATTGCTACCGAAATTATGCCGGCTGTTAGAAAATATACAACGAAATAATGATTAAAGTACCGGGAATATAATTTATTCTCGGTACTTTTTTATTTAGTCTGTTTGAAAAATGACAAAAAAACGAATTTTATGTCTAGAGAAAGGGGAGTTTTTTTCTATTTGTGAATAACAATATTGTTGATTTGAATTTTGGAAATACATTTTTCTCTTGACAAAAAACTAGCATATTTCTAGGTTTGATTCGGGGACATTTTTCAAGGGGAAAGTCAAGCGTATGAAGAGAAAAACATAATAACAATTGATATAAGAGTGTGTTGTATGTTTGAAAAGTACGTTTTTAAAATGTGAGAAATCAAATTCAAAAAAATTACAAAAGACATATTTCAGACAAAATCCTGTCAATAATACGTCAAAAATCACCTGAATTTATTATGTAAGTATATTATACAATTCGATTAACGAATAAAACACTACTGAAATAGTGAAAAGGTAAATCGTATGAAGAAAGTTCTTTTGTAATTATCTAAAAAACTGACAATCTATATTTTCAGAAAGTACATAAACGAATTTATCTTTTTGTATTTCCACATGATTGAATTGTTCGTTATGAAGTGAATTCATACAATTCAATCGATATTACGATATAAAAAAATATGAAGGAAGTGACTTTAGTATGGAAACGCTCGAATTGGCACGAATACAATTTGCATCAACAACGATTTTTCATTACTTTTTCGTTCCGCTGTCTATAGGTTTAGCTTTTATCATTGCGTTAATGCAAACGTTGTATGTGGTAAAGGGACAAGAAATTTATAAGAAGATGACAAAGTTTTGGACACAAATATTCCTTGTTAACTTCGCAGTAGGTGTAGTAACAGGTATTTTACAAGAATTTCAGTTTGGTATGAACTGGTCAACGTATTCACGTTTTGTTGGTGATGTTTTCGGACCATCACTTGCAATTGAAGGTTTATTAGCATTTTTCATTGAGTCTACATTCCTAGGTTTATGGGTATTCGGTGAGGATAAACTTCCGAAGCGAGTTCACCTTTTATGTATTTGGCTCCTCTCAATAGGAACAATGTTATCAGCATTTTGGATTTTAACTGCAAGTGCATTTATGCATGCCCCAGTAGGATATGAAATGGCAGCAGATGGACGTGCGCAAATGAATGATTTTTGGGCGATTATTCAAAATCCACAATTATGGGTGCAATTCCCGCATACAATTACAGCGGCAATTGCAACTGGTGCATTCTTTATTGCAGGTGTAAGTGCATGGAAAATATCAAAAGGTCAAGAAACTGCGGTGTTTAAAAAATCGTTCCGAGTTTCTATCGTTGTTGGAACAATTACAACTGCACTGGTATTATTTTTCGGTCATGCACAAGCACAAAATTTAATTAAGACACATCCGATGAAAATGGCAGCAGCTGAAGCATTATGGAATACGAGTGAGGATCCAGCGCCATTTACAGTATTTGCAAAAATTGATACAGAGAAGAAAGAAAATTCGTTTGAAATTCAAATCCCTTATATGCTAAGTCTATTGTCATACGATAAATTTAGCGGTCAAGTTGAAGGGATGAACCAAATTCAAAAACAATATGAAGAAAAATATGGACCTGGAGATTATATTCCGCCAGTACATACTATGTTCTGGAGTTTTAGAGCGATGGTAATGAGTGGAACATTCATGCTTCTTTTAGGAATGTACGGCTGGTTCTTATCAAGAAAAGATCGCTTAACTGAAAACCCTTGGTATTTAAAAATAATGGTATATGCAATTGCACTACCGTTTATCGGTAATACAGTAGGATGGATCATGACTGAAATGGGACGTCAGCCTTGGGTTGTCTTCGGTGTTATGAAAACAGAAGATGCTGTATCTCCAAACGTTTCATTTGGAGAAGTATTATTCTCTCTTGTTTCATTCACATCACTATATTTAATTGTTGGAGGAATTACTGTTTACTTATTCGTTCGTATCATTAAAGGACATGCGAATAAGAAAACGAAAAAGGATTATCAAAGCCATGATCCATTTGATAAGGAGGAAGAGTATGTTATCTCTTAATGAGTTGTGGTTTCTAATTATCTCAACCTTATTCGTTGGCTTCTTTGTACTTGAAGGTTTCGATTTTGGTGTAGGAATTGTTTCAAGGTTTTTAGGGAAAAACGATTTGGAAAAACGTATATATTTAAATACAATTGGGCCGTTTTGGCACGCAAATGAAGTATGGCTTGTTTGTGCTGGTGGCGCTATGTTTGCGGCATTCCCACACTGGTATGCAACTTTATTTAGTGGGTTTTATATTCCATTTGTGTTTATGCTTCTTGCATTAATTATAAGAGGTGTTTCCTTTAAATTCCGTGCGAAAATAGAAAATCATAAATGGAAGAGTTTCTGGGATTGGGGCATGTTTATTGGAAGTTTGCTACCACCCATACTTTGGGGAGTTGCAATCGCAAACTTTATGACAGGTGTACCAATTGATGGAAGTAAAAATATGGTAGGCGGATTTATGAAATTACTTCACCCATTTGCGTTACTTGGGGGAGTTATGTTTCTTCTTCTATGTATTGTTCATGGTTTGCAATTCCTTACTATACGTACAACAGGAAAATTACGAGAACGCGCACGTATTGCCGCGACAAAGATTGCACCTTTTGCATTAATAACACTTCTTGTTTTTGCAGCTGTAGGGTTATGGAAAACAGATATTTTCACCGCACATGGTTCAGAGTGGCTAATGGTTCCAATTGGAGCTTTTGTAGCGCTATTTGTTTCTACTTTATTAAATAAAAGAAGAAGAGATGGTTGGGCTTTCTTTATGACGAGTTTAACAATCATATTGTTAAGTGCAAGTGTGTTCATCGGTATGTTCCCGCGTGTCATGATTAGCTCATTAGGAGCGGTAAATGATTTGACAATTTATAATGCGGCATCAGGACCTTATGCATTAAAACTGATGAGCTATTTTTCTCTTGCTATTTTACCGTTTGTTATCGGTAGTCAAATATGGAGTTTCTATGTATTTAGACAACCTGTTAAGTCAGACAAAGATTTGGAGTACTAATGAAAAGAAAAAGAGGACTTCCATCGTATCCTGGTAGCCGAGTTTTATATGTAACTTTAAGTCTTATTAGCATTTTAGAGGCGTGTAGTATCATTGCGCAGACAGTGTTTTTAGCACGAGCAATCACATTTTTATTTCATGGAGAAACAGTGCAAGCTGTACTAAATGAAACTGTTTATTTTGGGATCACGTTTGCAGCACGCCAAATGTTAGTGCGAACATCGCAAATATTGGTTGAGCGTTTCGCTGAAAAAACAGGATTTGCATTACGTAAACAGTTAATAGAAGCATATTTTACGTTAGGGCCGAGATTTGTCCAAACGAATGGGACTGGTCATCTGGTTACTTTATCGATAGAAGGTATTGAGAAATTTAAAACATATATTGAATTAACAATTCCTAAAATGATTAGAAGTAGTATCGTACCGGGGCTAATTGTTCTATATGTTTTAACACTGGACATTAAGTCTGGAATCATTTTAGTTGTAACGATTCCAATTGTGATCATATTTATGATCCTTCTAGGATTAGCAGCGCAGAAAATGGCGGATAGCCAATATGAGACATATCGTGTACTTTCTAATCATTTTGTAGATACGTTAAAAGGATTAGAAACATTAAAGTATTTAGGGAAAAGTAAACAGCACGAAGGAAAGATTGAAAAAGTAAGTAAACGATATAGAAAAGCAACGATGCGTACTTTGCGAGTTGCTTTTCTTTCTTCTTTTGCATTAGATTTCTTTACGAGTTTATCAATTGCATTTGTAGCAGTTGGATTAGGGATACGGTTAATAGATGGGACAATTATACTGTTACCAGCTCTTACGATTTTAATTTTAGCGCCGGAATATTTTCTGCCGATTAAGCAAGTTGGAGCGAATTATCACGCTACATTAGATGGACAACTTGCAATGGAGCAAATAGAAGAAATTTTACAGAAACAAAAAGAAATAGAAAAGAAAGATTCAAATGTAGATATAGTATGGAATTCTTCTAGTAGTTTGAAATTACAAGATGTAAAACTAAATAATGTTGAATCTGAAAAGGCTATATTAGAGGGAATTGATTTTACTTGGCAAGGTAACGGTGCTATAGGCATTATTGGTGAAAGTGGGGCAGGGAAATCAACGCTAATCGATGTGTTAGCAGGATTTCTACCGCCTTCCGGTGGGAAGATGTTAGTAAATGGTGTGGAAATTGGTGAATCTACTCGAGAAGATTGGCAAAAAAATATTGCTTATATTCCGCAGCAACCTTATATTTTTCCGCTTTCATTAAAAGATAATATTTGTTTCTATGAAACGAATACAATTGATGAAGAAGTTGAGAGAGTTATTAATGAAGTTGGTCTTCGTTCGCTCGTTGCATCATTACCACATGGGATGTACGAAAGGATTGGAGAAGGTGGACGTATGCTTAGTGGCGGACAAGAACAACGTGTCGCTATGGCACGTGCACTTTTAAGTAAAAAGCCAATCATTTTATTAGATGAACCTACAGCACATCTTGATATTGAAACTGAATTTGAAATAAAGCAATCGATGTTACGTCTGTTTGAAGGTAAGTTAGTATTTCTTGCAACACATCGTCTACATTGGATGAAGCAAATGGATCATATTCTTATTTTTAATAAAGGGAAAATTATAGAAAGCGGAACATATGAAGAACTTTTAACGAATGAGACATTACATTTTCATAGCGAAGAGAGGGGAGAGCGATGAGTAACTGGATTAAGCCTTATATACAGCAAAATAAAGGTAGAATGACTTTGACTATTTTCCTTGGGCTTCTTGGAGTTAGTTCGGGTGCGATGTTACTTTTCATTTCAGGTTATTTAATTTCTAAATCTGCTCTCAGACCGGAAAATGTAATGGCTGTATATGTTCCTATTGTCGCAACGCGTGCATTTAGTATAGGACAAGCGGTCTTTCATTATTTAGAGCGTTTAGTTGGGCATGATGTTGTATTACGTATATTAGAAAAAATGAGAACGAAACTATATAGAATTGTAGAACCACAGGCGTTATTTTTACGCTCTCGATTTCAAACTGGTGATGTACTAGGTGTATTGTCTGATGATATAGAACATTTACAGAATCTATATTTACGTACAATATTCCCTAGTATATTAGCGTTAGTTGTATATAGCATTTTCGTAATTGTTATAGGCGCATTTGACTTAGTATTTGCACTTATCGCAGCTTGTATGTTAGCTGTTATTGTTTTTCTTCTCCCATTCGTATCACTACTTTTGATGAAACGACATCATGTTGCTTTGAAGCGAGGAAGAAATCGTTTGTATCAACAATTGACAGATGCTGTATTTGGGTTATCTGATTGGCAGGCGAGTGGTAGAAAAGATGAATTTATTAATGAGTATGTAGCGCAAAATGTCCAGTTGTTAAAGACAGAAAAGAGAGTGAAACGCTGGTACCATATTCGAGACAGTATCATTCATTTAATAGTCGGCATTGTAGTTATTTCAATGATTATGTGGACTGGAAATCAAGCGGCAAGTGAACAGATTGCACCTACAGTTATCGCAGCTTTCGTATTAATGACATTATCTGTGACAAATGCGCTTATCCCTATATCAGATGCTATTGATCGAATTCCATCTTATGTAGAATCTGCTCATAGGCTTAAAAGCGTAGAAAGTGATATCATTTTGCAAGATGGAAATAAGTTACCTGGAGATAAAGATTACGTTGCACAAAAACATATAGATATTGAACTGAGTAATGTGTCGTATAATTATCCGGATAGTAATGAACCTGTATTAAAAGATGTATCATTGCAAATAAAGGCAGGAAAGAAAATTGCTATTTTAGGTAGAAGTGGAACAGGGAAATCTACTTTACTAAAATTGTTAACTGGTGCACTACGTCCGGTGAATGGCCAAGTTATATTGAATGGTGAACAAGCTCGTACGGATTTTTTGTCAAAATATATTTCTGTATTAAACCAAAAACCACATTTATTCGATACGACAATTGGAAATAATGTGCGGATCGGTAAACCAGAGGCTAATGATGAAGAGATATGGAAAGCTTTAGAGAAAGCACAGCTAGCACCACACATTGCTTCTCTTCCTGATGGATTACAAACAAAAATGCATGAAATGGGAAAGAGGTTTTCTGGCGGAGAAAGGCAAAGGGTAGCATTTGCAAGAACTCTTATGCAAGAAACACCGATTATTGTACTTGATGAACCGACTATCGGTTTAGACCCTAAAACGGAATTAGCCTTAATAGAAACAATGTTTTCTGCAACAGAAGAAAAGACTGTTATTTGGATTACACATCATCTTGTAGGAATTGAACATGTAGATGAAGTTATTTTCCTTGATAGTGGCCAAATCGCTATGCAAGGTAGTCACGAACAGCTACTGAAAGAAAATGAGAAATATCGTAGGTTATATGAGCTTGATAAAGGTATATAGGAATGAAATGCAAAAAACCACAAATTCTTGGTAGTTCAAGGTTCGTGTTTTTTTGTATTTGTGGTGAAATCATATAAGCCGTATAAGCTATTTGATCATGAAATGGTTATATATTGTTAGAAAGGGTGTTTAAAATCTATCCTTTCAAGGCAATACTTGAGCCATAGTGAATGGATTGTTGGAAGGCGTGATTATATGTTTGAAGAGGATGGCATTGTTTTAATTTTGGAGCCTGCTGATGAGCGGAATCTGAGGAAATTTATTTTTACAGTACCGAAGTCAGTTTATGAAAAAAAAGAAATTTTATTACATTACGGAACACCTTTAGGCCAAGGATATACAGACATTATAGAAGATATTATTAGTGTACATATAGACATAGATATTATAACAGTAATAGGGCATGTGAGAGGATAAAGAGAAACTTTAATTAGTGAGAGTTATATGTACCTGGAAAACAGACGTACTGAAAAATAAGTATGTCTGTTTTTATATTTAAATGAAGATAGTTTCGAGGTACATGTTGAACAGGATAATAATGATTTTTCTAGAATGTATAAGAGGAAGATTAAAAAATAAGATATGATGTGATAAAGTGTATAAGAAGAAAATAAAGTGTTTATAAATGAATAAAAGTATGGAAATTATTTAGGAGGTAAAAATGAAGTTTACAAAAACAATGTTACTTTCAATTGTAGTTTCAATTGGTTTGATGGGATGTTCGCTAGTAGAGGAAGGGAAGAACTCCATAGATTACGCTCAAAAAGCGACAGACTATGTAAATGAAATAAGTGCATTTGCAAATGAAGCGCCAGCATTAGCAGAAAAGGCCGTTAATGATGGGGAAGCCCGGAAAGAACTAGAAACGAAACTTACTGAAATTAAACAAGATATACCAGCTTTTAATGAATTAACACCACCAGATGTAGCGAAGGATCTTCACCAGCAAATCGTCGGGTATAATGAAAAGTTAAATACATTAATTGATACATCTATGACAAAGATAGAGGAAGGGAAAATGAATGTAGAGCAGTTTAAAAACTCTGAGCTTATGCAGACGATAGAACAAGTTCGTGATTTGAAAGATAAGGTTCAAAATTTAGGGCAATAACAAAAAGATCCGTTTATCATAAACGGATCTTTTTGTTATTGAATACAATAGATGATTACACCAATGACAATAATAATGTTGCCAATGATTTTTCGTTTCGTGATTTTCTCCCCTAGGAAGTACCAACTGAAAATTAAAATGATGATATAACTTAATGATTCTAATGCAGATGCTTGCTTTAATGCCATGCCCTTTAAGGCGATCACATTTAATCCGGCATTAATTACAAATAAAAAGTAGCCGATGATAACATAAGGATTCACATATTCTTTTATTCTAGAATCGTATTGTTGTAAAGTAGCCTTTTTTAATAATATTTGTGAGTAATTGGCTAAAATTATCCCAAATATCAATAATAACATATAACTATTCATCTTTTGTCACCACCACAATTCCGACGATAATAATAGCTGCGCCAAGTATGTGATTCCACTGTATCGTATCTCCAAACAGGAATACTGACCAAAGCATTGACCATAGTATGATAATCCCACGGTGTGAATATGCTCTAGAAATTTCAAAGTTCTTAATGACTTGTTGCCATAGAATTGCATATCCGAATAAAAGTACAACAAGTCCGAAGTAAGCAATAAAAAATGAAATTGATGCAATAGGGAATTGAGATGCCCATTTCATGTAAACCATAATGATAGAATATATCAAGAAGGCTACATGTAGAAATACATAGTTTTTAATAGTTGGTTTCATATATTCACTCTCTTTTACTTTATATACACATATGTAAACTCGATGTATATAATCAATAGCTTCTTATTATATATAAAAGGCATATTGAAATGATTTTTGTTTATTTCTTCACATTCCAAAATATATAGTATCATGTCTTCTAATGTAAAACAATAGAAGGCAATGCGTAGCTTTAGAGCTGAAAATAATAGAGCTAGTAGAGTTAGATTTTCCACTGTTCTATAATTTGTATCGTTTTATTTGTTGCATCCATCTCTACTTGAATACCTATTGGCAAAGTAATCATTGGATGAGTATGACAACAGTCAAAATCGGCTAGAAAAGGAAGTTTTTGATTTTGTAATACTTCTAATAATATTTCGTAAGGTTTTCTATTTGTACCACAATCATCAAATTGCTCATGTTTTCCAAGGATGATACCTGAAACTTTATCAAAAACGCCGTTAATTTTAAGTGATGAAAAACTTCTTTCGATAGTAGCTGCATCTTTTGAGCTATCTTCAATAAAGAGAATGTCACCATCTTGAATAAGTGGCATATAGGGGCTACCCCAAATACTTTGTATAGTATTTAAATTCCCACCAATAATACGTCCAGTAGCTTTCCCACCAATTACTGAAATCCAATTGTTCGGTCGAAGATCTTTTTCTTTCGTTTTTTCTTCCCAATTAATAAATTCATCTGACCAAAATAACGGCTGGTTTATGTTGTAAGGAAGGTGTTGATCAGTTAATAAAGTATCCGCAAAATATTTGTACGTGCAATCTACGAAAGGCTCAAATTCACCAAAAGAAGGAACAAGTGCTGGACCATAAAATGTAGGAATTCCTGTTTTTGCATAAATACCTAGTAATAATGCTGTTGTGTCTGAATAGCCAATCATTAATTTAGGATTCTTTTGAAAAGTCTCATAATCAATATAAGGTAATAATGAATTTGAATTCAGTCCCCCAATTGTTGACATGATACAAGAGACGTTAGGGTTTCTAATCAAGTCATTTAATTCATCAGCACGTTCTTTAATGCTCCCGGAGCGATAATAATCATATTGACCTGTTAGTGAACCTTCTAACATATGAAAACCTTTCTGTTCTAAGTATAATTTTGCTCGCTCAAATCTCTTTGGAGAAGTATAGGTTACTGGTGAAGAGGGAGAGTAGATGCCAATTGTATCGCCATATTTTAATGCTTTTGGAAGTATCATTTGTATAAATCCTTTCTATTATATAGTGTTTTTGTGTTTAAATGTAATTGAATATTCTTATATTTCGTTGTTTTTAGTGTAACACATATGAAAAAGAGAACGAGGTTGAAATTATAATTGTTATAGATGAATAAATATGCTTTTTACCTTGACGATATAAAGTAATTGTTGTTATGGTTAAACATGAGTGTATAAAAGGTTTGTTAAAGGAGTTTTAGAATGAAGCGGTTAAAATGGGGAAGATTAACAATCCTGTTAGTAGTAATTCTGGGTATATGTTGGTTCTTTTTCCAAGGAGTTCAAAAGAGTGAAACAAATGTAGATACTCAGCCTTTACAAGTGGCAGAGCTACCTAAAACAGGGCTATCTGAAAAAGTAGTTCCACCAAAATATATACCACCAGAAATTGATGCAAAAGCAGCTATTATTATCGATGCGAGTAATGGAGAAGTTATTTATCAAAATAATGAAAATGAAGCTGTTGCCCCTGCTAGTATGTCAAAAATGATGACAGCATATCTCGTTTTAGAGAGTATACATAATGGGAAAGTCCACTGGGAAGATCCAGTGAAAATAAGTGCAAAGTCGGCACAAACAGAGGGTGCAAAAATCCCGATGCAAGCAAATGATACATTAACTGTTAAGGACTTATATCATGCGTTAATGATTGAATCGGCTAATAATTCGGCTGTCGCTTTAGCGGAACATGTAGCTAAGACAGAAAAAAACTTTGTTCAACTTATGAATGAAAAAGCAAAGCAGTTAGAAATGTCAGATAAAGCTAAATTCGCGAATGCTTCCGGATTGCAGGAGCCCGACGGAAGTGAAACGAAAATGACAGCAGCTGACGTAGCAAAATTAGCGTATCATCTTATAAAAGACTATCCAGAGATATTAGAAGTGACTCACTTACGTCAAAGTCAGTTAGCATTTAATAATGTTAATGTTACAAGCACAAATGAGATGTTAAACAAAAATAATAAAGCTTTATATATAGAAGGAATAGACGGATTAAAAACAGGATTTACAGATAGCGCAGGGTATTGTTTTACAGGTACTGCAAAACAAGGTGATAATCGCATTATTACAGTTGTTATGGGGACAAAAAGTAAAACAAAACGTTTTACAGAAACAAATAAATTAATGTCCTATGCATTTCAATTGCTTAATTAGGTGAAGAAAGAAGTAATTTAGATTGTTATAAAAATAAGACAGACAGTTTATTGAACCTTGATTTTGGTGACAATAAACTGTTTTTTTTATTTTTTGACGTATAGGAAGTGGAAACTCAAGTGATATCATTTGAGTTTGTTTTTGTTTGTTGATATTATTAAGTTAAGAACTTATTAATAATAAGTTCGAGAGGCATTATATGCTTCGTACATATGATACTGCCTCAAATGAAAATTGGAGGGAATTGTAATGGCAAAAGATTTTTACTCAGCAATTGAAGACAGAAGATCTATTTACGCGATTAGTAAAGAGCAAGTAGTTTCTGATGAAAGAATTCAAGAAGTGATTTATCATGCTGTGAAACATACACCTTCGGCTTTTAATTCTCAAAGTGCAAGAGTTGTTGTATTACTAGGTGAACAACACGACAAATTATGGAATGTTACGAAAGAAACGTTACGAAAAATTGTGCCTGAAAATAATTTTGCACCTACTGAAGAGAAAATGAATGCATTTAAAAGTGGCTATGGAACAGTTTTGTATTTCGAAGATAGTAAAGTAGTAGAAAGTTTGCAAGAGAACTTTGCACTATATAAAGATAATTTTCCTACATGGTCTCAGCAATCTTCTGGAATGTTGCAATTTGCGATTTGGACAGCATTAGAGATTGAAGGTTTTGGTGCTACACTACAGCATTATAATCCGTTGATTGATGAGGAAGTAAAAAAAGAATGGGATGTACCTGAAAACTGGAAGTTAACTGCGCAAATGCCATTTGGTAAACCGGTAGTTTCGGCAGGAGATAAAGAATATCAGCCATTAGAAACTCGTGTGAAAATTTACAAATAAAATAAAAAATAAAAGGTGAACAGAGATATAATCTGTTCACCTTTTATAAGTAGTAAGGATTTTTTTGTAGGAATTTTTCATCTGATTCTTTAATTTGTTTTTACGTGTTTCAATAGTTGATACTTTTTGTAATGTTATAAGTGAAACGAATTGAAAAAAAGCATAGTACAGTTCTATATTTTTATTTATAGGATCATCTATTATGTTTTTCATAAATATATCTCCTTTTTTTATCTCACTATTTGCGGGCAGTAAGGCTTCCATATCAAAATTCAATGATACGTATAGAATACCGACCTGTAAAAGTTCGATTGGTTTCAGTGTGGGGTGAATAAAATTTGTATGGATTAAAATCCTACTTTATATATGATAATGTAAATATCCTGAAAATTCCATGGATAGTGAAAAATAGATAGTGGAATGTGTATTTTCGTCAAATTAGAACAGAATTTTTGGAGTTAAATCTTACAAATCGTCAAATCTTTTAAAAACGATGGATAATATCAAAAAAGTTTTCTGAAAATATTATACTATTGATAAAAAAAGCATTTTTTGTCATGATAAGAGTATGCTTCATGGAAGGGACTTTACTAGAAAATACATTCTTTGCATTGTATTAGATTAATAGAGTTTTTTAAAGTGGATAGCAAAAGAAAAATATATATTAAGATAATGAATGGAATGTCGAATTTTCAATGAAATACATAAGAAATTTGAAAAAAGCATTGCAAAAACACACTGTTTAATGATAAAGTTCACATGAAGTTCACACTAAATTCACTTCAATCGTTTAAAATAAACGATGTGTGAAAAATAAAACTCTTGCTAAAAAATGGAACTGGATGAATATTTTACTTTGATAATATTGTAAAGTACTAAGTTTATAGTTTTCTCAAGAGGATAGTAGGGAAAGGAAGTAAAGACAACTTATGAAAAAAGTAATCGCAGGTTTAGCAGCAGCATCTGTAGTAGGTGTAGCAGTTCCTGGAATGGATTCTGCTCATGCACAAGTTTCAAATGATGCGCTAAAAGAAATTAATGGACAAACTCAAACTCAAACTCAAACGACTGTAACTGAAACAAAAACGGTAGAAACAACTTCTGAATTAAAATACACAGTAACAGCTGATGTATTAAATGTACGTTCAGGTGCTGGTACAGGACATAACGTTATTTCTAAAGTGAAATCAGGTCAAGTACTTCAAGTAATTGGACAAGAAAACGGTTGGTTCAAAGTTAGTGTAAACGGTCAAACAGGTTATGTAAGTGGGGACTTCGTAACAACTGGTGGCAACAAAGGAACTACTACTACTGTTCAGCAAGGAACAGGTACTTACACAGTAAACGTTTCTTCATTAAACGTACGTACAGGCCCAAGTGCATCTCATACTGTTTTAGGTTCTGTAAATAAAGGGAAAACAGTTCAAGTTGTAGGTGAAGTTCAAGATTGGTTTAAAATTAACTTCAATGGTGGAACTGGATACGTAAGTAAAGACTTCGTAACAAAAGGTGGTTCAGCTGTATCTAACGAAACTCAGCAACCAACTACAAACAACAACAACAATACTACTACAGTTCAAACTGGTGGATCTTATGTTGTTAACACAGGTGCTTTAAAAGTACGTACAGGTCCAGCTACATATAACCCTGTAATTGGTGGGGTAACAAATGGTACAGTATTAAACGTTACTGGCGCTGAAAATGGTTGGTATAAAATTAACCATAATGGCCGCACTGGTTACGTAAGTGCAGACTTTGTTAAGTTTGTAAAAGGCGGAGTGAACAATGTAGTTACTGGTGGTAACCAAGGTACGAACCAAGTACAAAAACCAACAGCACCAACAGGTGGAGATACATCTTCAATCGCTGGATTCGCTAGATCTTTAAATGGTTCACCATACAGAACTGCTGGTACAACACCTGCTGGTTTTGACTGCAGTGGATTCATTCACTACGTATTAAATCAAACTGGTCATAAAGGCGCTCGTCAAACAGTTGCTGGATACTGGAGCTCTAAAACAAAGACTAACAGTCCACAACCAGGTGATTTAGTATACTTCCAAAATACTTATAAATCAGGTCCTTCTCACATGGGCGTTTACTTAGGTAATGGACAGTTCATCAGTGCAGAAACTGACGCAACTGGTGTACGCATTAGCTCTGTAAGCAACTCTTACTGGAGTAAGCACCTATTAGGTTACACAAAAGCATACTAAGAAAAAGTATTTTATATACTTTTCGTATAGAGAAAAGGCTTTCCAGGGAAACTTGGGAAGCCTTTTTCATAGTTGGATAAACTAACAGTATAGTAGTATTTATCCTGCTATTTGCGGGATAATAATCAGCGGGGATGGACAAATCCCCGCTGATTAAAGTTTCACTTTATGTCAATTTTCCATGCAAAAACTTAGCATATAAATCATGAAAATAGTTTGGACGGAATAAGTTTGCTGCATGACCTGCTAATGGAATTTCTTTATATAAAACGTTCGGAAGAATGGACTTCAAATCAAAGAGACAAGATTTATAGAGATGATCATGTTCTCCCATCACCCATAATATAGGATGGGGAAGTGCTTTTAATTTAGATTTTAAGTCGAATTCTAAGCGGTGTCGTAATGACTCAGCAATAATGGACGAGTGTAATTGTAATCCGAAACGGTAATAAATATTTCGTGAAATAACAGCGAACGGATTTGCCCTTAGTATTCCACTTGGAAAAATAGTACTAGCATACTGAGAAAGCCAAGATGAATATTCATCACCACGTTTTTCCCAAAAATTCTGAAAAACATTATATAAACGGGAAGGGTTATTATAATGTCCACCAATATGACAAATACTCAATACTTTTTCTGGATGCATTTGTGCAAATGTCGTAGAGATATAACAGCCATAGCTTAGAGCGCAAATATGAGCCTTTTTAATTCCCTCTTTTTCATACAAGTTCAATAATTGATCTACGAGGCGCTGTATTGAAAAGTCGATAGCTTCTCCTTTATCGTCGCCGTGACCTAATAAATCATAAGTTATAATGTTGTAGGAGGCAGAAAATCGTTTATGCTCTTTTTTGAAGGCGCGGCGATTTCCAACTAATCCATGAATAAAAATGATTGTTTCCTTTTCGGAATGTGTATTTGTTTGCAAAAAGGATACTCCTTTCAATGCTGGAGATTTATATAGTGTTTTAAATTAGCTAATTGATAAAATTAGTTATATATTTTCTATGCGTAGTCTATAATTTACATAGAATAATAATAAGTACCAGGTAATAATATCAGATATTTATACTTGTTGTAAAGATGAGTTTATATGTATATTTTGTAAAATTAGAAAAAAGTGTGTTTACATTCAGTTTACATTTATAGCGTATTCTAGTTTTAGAAAGAATAGTTTTGTTTATAACGAGGAGATGAACGACAATGGAAGTTAGGAATACAGAAAAGAAAAAAGGGAATTGGAGGCAGTTTTTACGTCTCATTCAAGATACAAATCCACCGAAAGGCATTCTTATTTTTGCATTAATAATGAGCTTACTTTCTACTGGAGCGAGTTTGTTTATTCCAATGCTGACAAAAGGTTTAGTTGATAATTTTTCACTTTCTTCAATTAGTACGGGACAAATTGTTGGATTAATTGCATTCTTTATTATTCAAACAATTGCTGCAGGATTGTCAATTTATTTACTGAATTATATTGGACAAAAAATTGTAGCTGGACTTAGAGAACGATTGTGGAAAAAGGTACTTATTTTACCAGTGTCTTATTATGATCAAAACAGAACGGGAGATACAATTAGTCGTATGACAAATGATACAGGTGTTGTTAAAACATTAATTTCTGAGCATTTGTCAAACTTATTAACAGGCGGTATCTCAATTATTGGGTCATTAATTGTATTATTTGTTTTAGACTGGAAAATGACAATTTTACTTTTAACGGTTATTCCATTATCGGTACTAATTTTAGTTCCACTTGGACGGAAAATGTATAAGATTTCAAAAGCACTTCAAGATGAAACGGCTTCTTTTACTAGTGTATTAACACAAGTACTATCAGAAATTCGTTTAGTAAAATCTTCAAATACGGAAAAAAAAGAATATGAAACAGGTAATACAGGTATCCAAAAATTATTGCAATTTGGTTTGAAAGAAGGAAAAGTGCAAGCATTAATTTCACCTGTTATGTCGTTTGTTTTAATGGCATTGCTTGTTATTATCGTAGGGTATGGTGGAATGCGAGTTTCTAGTGGTGCATTAACAACAGGTGAACTTGTAGCATTTATTTTGTATTTGGTTCAAATTATTATGCCAATGAGTCAGTTATCAATGTTCTTTACTCAGTTCCAAAAAGCAATTGGTGCAACCGAAAGAATTAATACGATTTTAGAATATGAAGTAGAAGATCATGAAACAGGTATGAATGTTACAAATGCGAAGCAGCCGATCGTTATTGAAAATGTACATTTTGAGTATAACGAAGAAGAGAAAATCTTGAAAAATATCGACTTCACGATTGAATCTGGAAAAGTAACGGCGATTGTAGGACCAAGTGGTAGCGGAAAAACAACTTTATTCTCGCTGTTAGAACGTTTTTATGAGCCAACTAGTGGTTTCATAAAATTAGGGAAAGAACCAATTACAGCATATTCATTACAATCATGGCGACGTCAAATTGGTTACGTTTCACAAGATAGTCCGTTAATTGATGGAACGATTCGTGATAATATTTGCTACGGTGTTGAGGGTGAAGTGACGGATGAAGAAATTGAAAAAGTAGCAGCGATGGCGTATGTTGATGCGTTTATTCATGATTTACCAAGTGGATACGCAACAGAAGTTGGAGAGCGTGGTGTGAAGCTTTCTGGAGGGCAAAGACAACGAATTGCGATTGCTCGAGCGTTACTACGAAACCCGCAAATCCTTATGTTAGATGAAGCGACATCAAGTCTTGATAGTAAATCGGAATCGGTTGTTCAGAAGGCGTTAAATAACTTAATGAAAGGTAGAACAACTTTAGTTATTGCGCATAGACTTTCTACTGTTGTAGATGCAGATAAAATTATCTTTATTGAAAAAGGGAATCTTACAGGAAGTGGCTCACATGATGAGTTATTACGGACACATGACATGTACCGTGAATTTGCAATGCAACAATTGAAAATTAAAGAAGGAGCATTATAGAATGAAAACAAACAGTGAAGGGGCACTTCACTGTTTGTTGATTTTAGAGTGCTAAAAAGTATGTTAAGCAGAAAGGATATGATTCCTTGATACCCAAAATTTTAATTGTAGATGATGATCCGCACATTAGAGAACTTGTTTCTGTATTTTTGGAACGAGAAGGTTTTCAAACATATGAGGCCGTTGATGGATTAGATGCTCTTCGAAAAATAGAAGAAGTGAAAGTCGAAATGGCGATTATTGATATTATGATGCCAAATATGGATGGGTTTGATTTATGTTATGAATTAAGAAAATACTATGATATCCCAATTCTTATGCTGACTGCTAAAGGTGAAACATCTCAAAAAGTAAAAGGATTTCACCTCGGAACAGATGATTATCTTGTAAAACCATTTGATCCTTTAGAATTAGTTGTGAGAGTGAAGGCATTATTGAAACGTTACCAAATTACAGTATCGCAATCTATTCAAGTTGGGAATGTACTGTTAAATCGTAAAACATTTGAAGTTAACGTTGGAGAACAAACGGTGACGCTGCCGCTAAAAGAATTTGAGTTGCTCTTTACATTAGGATCTAAAGCGGGAAGAACTTGTTCAAGAGAGCAATTAATAGAAGACGTATGGGGATATGATTTTGAAGGGAATGAACGCACGCTAGACGTTCATATTAATCGGTTGCGTGAAAAGTTTCAAGAAGAGCTATCAAAGTTTAGTATAAGGACGATAAGGGGCTTAGGGTATCGCTTAGAGGTAAGTAAATGAGAAAAAGAGAAAGAATGAGTAAGATGAAGATGTTAAAAGTAATGGGGGCGATAGTAGCGCTCTTTGCTTTTCTTACTATAATTTGGTCAATAGCCTTTTTTGTATCGTCTAGTGTAATGAAAGCTTTTGAAATAAACGTATCGCCTTTTATTACTTTTCTAATTAGTGATATGGTCGGCTTTGTTTTTATCGTTCTTATTTGGACATTAATCGGAATTTTAATGAGACCGAAGCGAGAGGCGATGATTTGGACGATCATTGAACCGATACAAAAAATTGCAAAAGGGGACTTCTCTGTAAAAATACGGAATGAAGAAAAGTATGATGGTGAAATTGGTGTGCTTGTAAAAAGTATTAACGATATGACGGATGAACTTAATGCAATGGAGAAAATGAGACAAGAATTTGTATCGAATGTTTCTCATGAAATACAGTCGCCATTAACATCTATTAAGGGATTTGCTCGAGCGCTACAAGATGATAATCTACCAGTTGAAAAAAGAAAACATTATCTTACTATTATTGAAACTGAAACAACGCGATTATCTAAATTGAGTCAAAATTTATTGAAGCTAACACTTTTAGAGTCAGAGGAGTATTCACCAGAAAGAGCTACTTATCGATTAGATCAACAGTTGAAACAAATTGTGTTAAATAGTGAGCCTCTTTGGGATGAAAAAGGACTTGAGCTAGATCTTGATATGGATAAAGTGTGTGTTACTGCAGACAAAGAAAGTATGAGCCAAGTATGGATTAATTTAATTCATAACAGTATTAAATTCACACCAAATGGTGGCACGATTACAATTCATTTAAAAGAACATAAAGAATTCCTGGAAGTAAGTATTCATGATACGGGAATTGGTATATCCGAAGAACAGAAACAACATATTTTTGAACGTTTTTATAAAGCGGATTCTTCACGAAACCGTGCTTATGGAGGAAGTGGATTAGGTCTAGCAATTGTAAAAAAAGTACTCGACCTTCATCAAGGAAAAATAAAAGTTGAGAGTGTAGAAGGAAATGGTACAGAATTTATTGTGCGTATTCCAAATCATGAAGAAAAATAGTGTTAGAAGGAGGCCTTCTAACACTATTTTTCTTTAAAAATGCATTTACCATTACTATAGTTACCTATAAGTAACCTACGCACATAAAAGTGCATCATTGCCTTTTTACATAAACATAGCTACACTTTTAATATAATAAACAACTGAGAAGATTAAGGAGTGTTACACTTGGCAGAATTATTACAAGGAAAAAATGCTTTAATTACAGGAGCAGGTAGAGGGATTGGTCGCGCTGTAGCGATCGCATTAGCGAAAGAAGGCGTAAATGTTGGTCTTTTAGCTCGTTCAGAAGAAAACTTAAAAGCAGTTGCGAAAGAAGTAGAAGCAGAAGGTGTAAAAGCTGTTATTGCGACTGCTGACGTATCTTCATATGAAGAGGTAACTACTGCAATTGAAACATTAAAAAACGGTTTAGGATCTATCGATATTTTAATTAATAACGCTGGTATTTCTAAATTCGGTAAGTTTTTAGAATTAGAAGTTGCTGATTGGGAAAAAATCATTCAAGTAAACTTAATGGGTGTATACTATGCAACTCGTGCAGCTTTACCAAGTATGATTGAACAACAATCTGGTGATATTATTAATATTTCATCTACAGCAGGACAAAAAGGTGCACCTGTAACAAGTGCATATAGTGCTTCTAAATTTGGTGTTCTTGGTTTAACAGAATCGTTAGCGATGGAAGTTCGTAAACATAATATCCGTGTAACAGCTTTAACACCAAGTACAGTAGCAACTGACATGGCTGTAGACTTAGGATTAACTGATGGAAACCCTGATAAAGTAATGCAAGCGGAAGATATTGCAGAGTTTATCGTAGCGCAGCTGAAATTAAATAAACGTACATTTATTAAATCAGCAGGACTTTGGTCTACTAATCCGTAAGGGATAAATATAAAATACAAAGAAGGGACATCTATTCTGTAATGGAGTGGGTGTCCCTTCTTTATTTTTTGTGTATGAAACGGAATTTTCGGTATAATTAAATGTGAATGGTAGAGAAGTATTAAAAACTTTAAGGGGATGGTATTTACATGAGTACGATTGAGAAATGGACGGCTGTGGATCAATTTATGAGTGATGTATTAATACCGAAAGATTCTATATTAGAAGAAGTTCTTCAAGCAAATGCTTCAGCTAATTTGCCGGCACATGATGTATCGCCAACGCAAGGGAAGTTTTTACAACTATTAGTACAAATCCAAGGAGCTCATAACATTTTAGAAATTGGTACTCTAGGCGGATATAGTACAATATGGCTTGCAAGAGTATTGCCATCTGGAGGGCGAATTGTTACATTAGAAGCAAGTGAAAAGCATGCTGAAATTGCACGGAGCAATATTGAGCGTGCCAATTTGAATGATAAAATTGAAATACGATTAGGATTAGCGTTAGATTCTTTAAAACAAATAGAAAATGAGAAGTATGAACCATTTGATTTTATTTTCATAGATGCGGATAAACAAAATAACCCTGCTTATTTTGAATGGGCACTGAAACTATCACGCCCTGGTACTGTAATTATTGGGGATAACGTAGTACGTGAAGGTGAAGTTATTGACAATACTAGTAGCGATCCTCGTGTACAAGGGATACGCCATTTCTATGAGCTAATAGCTGCTGAGCCGCGTGTAAGTGCTACTGCGCTTCAAACTGTAGGAAGTAAAGGGTACGATGGGTTTGTAATGGCAGTCGTAACAGAGTAATGTAAGGAGGAAAAAGGGATGAAAAAGAAGTTTCAAAAATTATAACGTGTATCTTGTACAACGAATTTAGCTCGTGGACCTCCAGTTTACATAGCTTTATATTATATATTAAAAAATTGGAGGCTATAAGAAGATGAGAACTGAAAAAGAAATGTTAGACTTAATTATAAATACAGCAAAAGAGGATGAAAGAATTCGAGCTGTCATCATGAATGGGTCACGTGTGAATCCAAATGTGAAAAAAGATTGTTTTCAAGACTATGATATTATTTATGTTGTAAAAGATATACAATCTTTTACGTGTAATCATAGTTGGATTAATAGATTTGGAGAAATAATGATTGTGCAAATGCCGGAAGAAATGTCGTTACTTCCAGCTGATAAAGACGGGAAATTTCCGTATTTAATGCAGTTCATGGATGGGAATCGAATTGATTTAATGCTAGTTCCAGTTGATTTAATAAATAAATTTATTGGACAGGATAGTTTAAGTAAATTACTACTGGATAAAGACAATTGTATTGGAGAATTTCCGCCAGCAAGTGATAAAGATTACGTTATAAAAAATCCTACAGAAAAAGAGTTTTTGGATTGCTGTAATGAATTTTGGTGGTGCAGTACAAATGTAGGAAAAGGATTGTGGCGCGAGGAACTTTCTTATGCGAAAGGAATGCTTGAAGGCCCAATGCGTGATATGTTAATCGTAATGCTAGAATGGCATATTGGTATGAAAACAAATTTTACAGTTAATACTGGGAAGTTTGGAAAGTATTTTGAGCAATATTTTGAAAAAAATATGTGGGAGCAATTTAAAAGGACCTTTTCAAATGCAGAATATGAAAATATATGGGAGTCATTCTTTGTAACGGGTGATTTATTTAGGGAAGTTGCGAACGAAATTGCTAACACATATGGATATCAATACCCGCAAGATGATGATGACAAAGTGACAAGCTATTTAAAACATGTGAAAGTTTTGCCGAAAGATAGTACATCGATTTATCCCGCATAAACGGGTAGTAAAACCCCCACCTCAAAATCCAGCGAATGCAAGGAAGTTAGGTGGGGGATAACTGCCCGTAAATGCCCGATTGGTTCAACTAATAATCAGTGGGGAATGGACAAAACCCCCACTGATTAAAGTTTCACTTTATTAATTGTATAAAGCAGTAAGACTGTCCTAATTATGGACAGTCTTATTTTTATATATTGATAAGAAATTCTCTAACAAAGTGCAGATGAATCACATATGAAATTTTAGGGAGGTTTTTATCATGTATTATTTTTATGCGCCAGAAATGTTCGTTCCATTTCCTTTGGGGCTAGAACGCAATATTTCGTATGCTTATATGCCATATCATTCATTTTATTATGGAGACTATGTAAATGCGATGCCATACGCATTACATGTTCCTCAAAATTATGAAGCCCAAATAAAAGAAGAGGATCGAGGGTCATGGACGCCATTTATATGGGTTGAAAAATATGCGTATGCATTTTCAGGACCATACAATAAAGCGGAAGTAGCTCTTACATTTGATGATGGACCAGATTTAGTATTTACGCCAAAAATTTTAGATAAGTTAAAACAATATAATGTAAAAGCTACTTTTTTCTTGCTTGGTGAAAATGCAGAAAAGTTTCCGAATGTAGTAAAGCGTATCGCGAATGAAGGGCATGTAATTGGTAATCATACGTATAATCATCCGAATTTAGCGAAAGTAAATGAGGCTGAGTACCATAATCAAATTATAAAAACGGAAGAAATATTAAATCGTTTAGCTGGTTATGCACCGAAATTTATACGTCCACCGTATGGTGAAATACTTGAAAATCAATTGAAGTGGGCGACGGAGCAAAATTTTATGATTGTACAGTGGAGTGTTGATACGGTTGATTGGAAAGGTGTAAGTGCTGATACGATTACAAATAATGTGTTAGGGAATTCATTTCCAGGTAGTGTCATACTTCAGCATTCAACTCCAGGTGGACACTTACAAGGATCTGTAGATGCACTAGACAAAATCATTCCACAGTTAAAAACGAAAGGAGCACGTTTTGTAACACTTCCAAGCATGTTCCAAACATCGAAAGAGAGAAAATAAAAATGTTAATAATTGGAATTTGGATGATTGTATAGTATAATGAAGATGTAAGTTAGGGGGTGGATATGATTGATGGATGCATTAGTAAACATAGGAATGAGCATATTGATTGGTATTATATTTATACTTGCGGCACTTATTCTTCAAAAAAATCCACCGACGGATATTAACGCAGCATATGGTTATCGGACGAAACGGTCTATGAAAAATAAGGAATTATGGGATGCAGGTAACAAGTATAGTGCAGAAGTGATGAAACAGAATGGATACATTATGATGTTAATTGGAAGTGCTATTAGTATATTGTTTAGATATCCTCATACAATGATAGCGATTATGATTGTTATGCTATTGTTAATCATTCGCTTATTTATGCGAGTAGAGAAAAGATTAAAGAGACTTGAACCATAATGAGAAATAAAATAGGCCTCCCAGGCAATCTAAGCTGGGAGGCCTATTTTATCCCGCATTAACGGGCGGTAAGACTCCCACCGCAAAATTCGGCTGGAGCAAAGAAGTTAGGTGGGAAATCAACTGCCCGTAAAGGCCCGATTGGTGAGGGCTGATAATCAGTGGGGGATGAACAAAATCCCCACTGATTAAAGTTTCACTTTATTTACAAACTATTATTTTTTAGCAATTCTTTTCCTTGTTCTACAACAAATTCATAGTATTCAAGGTCATATGGATAAATATCTTCAAATGTTATCGTTATCGGTTTATTGTTTAAAACAGAAATAACCGTAAAAGATGAAATCTCTCTTTTTAATAGTTGTAGAAAAGAAGTTGCATGTACTTTCATCACATCGTCTACTTCTTCACCTGGTGCAAATGAGAGTGGCTTTATTACATTGTGAAAATACATATGACAAAATTCACGATCAGTAAGATTTGAAATTTCATAATCTATTTTATAGATTCCTTTGTATGTTAGATCAGTAGTTTGAAAGGAAAGTCCTAATTCTTCTTCAATTTCACGAAGACCGCCAATTTGTACATCTTCATCATGCATAATGTGTCCAGCTGATGTAATATCCCATATATTAGGAGCTTCTTTTTTATTTTTAGAGCGTAATTGGAAATATAAGAACATATCCTCAGCATCTTTTTCTACAAACCAGCAATGAAATGTTTCGTGCCAATCACCGTCACGATGCACGTCATCACGTAATTTCTTTCCAAGTGTATTTCTTTCAGGATCAAATATTGTTAACCACTCTGTCATTTTAATTCCCCTTTCTGCAAATTTTATTATACAATATTTGTATTGAATTTTGGGAAAATAAAGAAAAAGGAGTGATTATTAATGAAGATAGAGAGTAAGGAAATAAAATCAATAATTTCAACTGAGGAAGAATTACGACAAATATTGGGGCAACCGAGTGAACGGGCTTTGAAAAAAGTTATTTCATCACTTGATCATCATTGTGTAGATTTTCTGTCTAAATCTCCTTTTCTAGTATTATCTACTGCAAATAAATTCGGAGAGTGTGACGCTTCGCCGAGGGGAGACGCACCTGGATTTGTATATGTTTTAAATGAAAATAAAATTGTTATTCCAGAAAGACCGGGAAATCGTCGTATAGACTCTATTTTAAATATTATTTCAAATCCACACGTAGGGTTAATCTTTTTTATTCCGGGTCTTGGGGAAACACTCCGAATAAACGGTAAAGCATATATTACAAACGATGAAGAAATTTTGAAAGAAATGCAGGCGAATGGACGTAATCCGTTACTTGGAATTGTTTTGGAAATAGAAGAATGCTATATTCATTGTGCAAAAGCTTTTATTCGTTCAAAAATGTGGGATACAGAGTCATGGTTAAATAAAACAGAGCTACCTTCAGCAGCGAAAATGTTAATGGAGCATGCGAAAGTGAATGCTTCAGAAGAGGAAGTTAGACGTTCTTTAGAAGAAAGTTATACGAAAAGATTGTATTGAAAATTATTTTATTAATATAGTTTAGGTAAGAGCGAAACTTCTCGTTTTAGAATGAGATTTTCATATGTGAACTGCTGGTTTATAAGTTACGAAGTTGTAAGATACGTAATAAGAGGAGTCTTCATGAAATGTTATTGTGAAATATAATGAAAACTTATCTTTAAAATAGTTAGTAAAAATAGGCTTGCTTTTTAAAAATTTGATAACTATAATAAGTTAACAAATAGACATGAACGAAAAAGTAATGACAAGGACATGGAATCATTTTTACGGTTTACAGAGAGGGAAGCCAAGGGTGTGAGCTTCCTAACACGAGAAATGGTTTTACCACCTTTGAACTTCAATAGTGAACGAGTAATCTAGTAATTATTGACGGTATCAGCCGTTATCTGAACTTGAGCAATCTAGAAGAAAATAAGTCTAGGTTGGAACAAGGGTGGAACCACGAAAACACATTCGTCCCTTTCCTAGGGATGAGTGTGTTTTTTTATAGTCATTAGATTGAAAATTAAAAATAATTAAAAAATATTATTGATTTTGTTTTTTATGCGAGTATAATGAGTTAACAAATAAACATGAACGAAAAAGTAACGATAAGGATATGAGATGATTTTTACGGTTTACAGAGAGGGAAGCCAAAGGCTGTGAGCTTCCTAACACGAGAAATGATCTTACCACCTTTGAACTTCAATAGTGAACGAGTAATCTAGTAATTATTGACGGTATCAGCCGTTATCTGAACTTGAGCAACCTAGAAGGAAATAAATCTGGGTTGGAACAAGGGTGGAACCACGAAAACACATTCGTCCCTTTCCTAGGGATGAGTGTGTTTTTTTATTACTTTGAAAGGAGGTGCGGTAACATGAAACGATTAGTACGTACGGAAATAACTACCACCTGCATGAAAAAATGGCAGAGCAAGGTGATTGATAGAGATAAAAAATAAAATTTTAGGAGGAGATTAGAAGATGAATAAGGTTATTAATGTTGGGGTATTAGGGTTAGGTACTGTCGGAAGTGGTGTTGTCCATATTTTGAAAGAACATTATCGAAAGATCGCTCTTGATACAGGATATGAAGTAAAGGTAAAGACAGTCGTTGTACGTGATTTGGAAAAGGAACGTGATGTTTGCATTGATGGAATCGTAGTAACAAGTAATGTCGATGAAGTTCTAAATGATTCAAATATTGATATTGTAGTAGAGGTAATGGGCGGAATTGAAGAAGCGAAAGAGCATATTGTTAAGGCTTTACAAAGTAAGAAACATGTCGTAACAGCAAATAAAGATTTAATGGCCGTATACGGTGCGGAGCTTTTGCAACTGGCAAATAAAAATGAATGTGATTTATGTTATGAAGCAAGTGTAGCGGGTGGGATTCCGATATTAAGAGGATTAACAGACGGGCTAGCGTCAGATCAAATTGAAAAAATAATGGGAATCGTAAATGGAACAACAAATTATATGTTAACAAAGATGAGTCAAAATGGATGGTCGTATGAAGAGGCTTTACAGGAGGCACAAAAATTAGGTTTCGCAGAATCTGATCCAACAGCGGATGTAGATGGGCTAGATGCTGCGAGAAAGGTAGCAATTCTTGCAAACTTAGGTTTTTCGATGAATGTTTCTTTAGATGATGTTCAAGTTAGAGGTATTCGAAAGGTTGAAAAAGAAGATTTAGAGATGGCCGAAAAATTAGGATTTACTATGAAATTAATTGGTAAAGCTGAAAAACAAGGATCATCCATTCACTTAAGTGTAGAACCGACTTTATTACCAAGTCATCATCCGCTATCGAATGTGAATAATGAATTCAATGCGGTGTATGTTCACGGTCAAGCAGTAGGAGAAGTGATGTTTTACGGACCTGGAGCTGGGAAGTTACCAACTGGTTCTGCTGTAGTAAGTGACATTATTTCAATCGTTAAAAATATGAATCAAGTTCCGAAAAATAAAAGTGTATTAAAAGAACCGGAGCCGTATGAATTACAAGGAGATGAAGAAGTAGTTTCGAAATACTTTTTGCGCATTTCATTACGAGATGAGCCTGGAATGTTTAAAAAAATAACAGAATGTTTCGTTGATTATTCTGTGAGTTTAAAAGAGGTAATTCAATTACCTTTGAACCGTGAGCTTGCAGAAGTCGTTGTTGTGACGCATCGAACTTCAAAATATCAATTCGAACAAGTTTTAGGGGCGATAGAAGATGTCGCAAGTGAAATAAACAGTTACTACATTATTGAGGAGGAAAAACAATATGTATAAAGGACTATTAAACCAGTACGCTTCGTATTTACCGGTGAATGAAAACACACCTGATGTCAGCTTAATGGAAGGAAATACACCCCTTATTCCATTATTAAATATATCAAAACAATTAGGGATTCAGTTATACGGAAAGTATGAAGGAGCGAATCCAACAGGTTCTTTTAAAGACCGTGGTATGGTAATGGCAGTTGCAAAGGCGAAAGAAGAAGGGGCAGAGGCAATCATTTGTGCATCTACAGGTAATACATCGGCATCAGCTGCAGCTTATGCGGCACGCCTAGGGATGAAATGTATTATCGTAATACCAGAAGGAAAAATTGCGCATGGGAAATTAGCACAAGCAGTTGCTTATGGAGCGGAGATTATTTCAATAGAAGGGAATTTCGATGATGCACTTAGAGCTGTAAGAAATATTGCTGCAGAAGAGCCGATTACATTAGTAAACTCAGTGAATCCTTATCGAATTGAAGGGCAAAAAACAGCGGCATTTGAAATTTGTGACCAGTTGCAAAACGCACCAGATGTTCTAGCTATCCCTGTTGGAAATGCTGGGAATATTACAGCATATTGGAAAGGGTTCTGTGAATACGAGAAAGAAAAAGGCTATAAGAAGCCAAGAATTCACGGCTTTGAAGCGGAAGGAGCGGCGGCAATTGTAAAAGGACATGTAATTGAGGCGCCTGAAACAATTGCAACAGCGATTCGCATCGGTAATCCGGCAAGTTGGTCGTATGCAGTAGAGGCTGCCGAACAATCTAATGGTGAAATAGATATGGTGTCAGATGAGGAGATTTTACATGCGTATAGATTATTAGCAAAAACTGAAGGAGTTTTCGCAGAGCCAGGATCAAATGCTTCATTAGCGGGCGTAATTAAACATGTTCAATCTGGAAAAATCAAAAAAGGCGAAACAGTTGTTGCAGTATTAACTGGAAACGGTTTAAAAGATCCTGATATCGCTATTTCTTCTAATAAATTAGACATTGCAAGTGTGTCAAATGATATAGAACAAATTAAAGATCATATTAAAGGGGTGATTATGTCGTGATACCATTAAGAGTTCGTGTTCCTGCTAGTACAGCGAATGTTGGACCAGGATTTGATTCTGTTGGAATAGCTTTGTCATTATATTTAGAAGTGAGTGTAAAGGGAGAAGCTGAGAAGTGGCAAGTAATACATTCTTTTGACGATTCGATTCCAACAGACGATAAAAATTTAATTGTTAGCACGGCATGTAAAGTATGTCCTTCATTATCACCCTATATAATAGAAGTTACTAGTAATATTCCGCTGACAAGAGGGCTAGGAAGTAGCGCATCAGCGATTGTAGCAGGAATAGAGCTTGCGAATCAACTTGGGAATTTACATTTAACAACTGATCAAAAAGTTCAAATTGCTACAAATTTTGAAGGACATCCAGATAATGTTGCTGCTTCTATTTTAGGTGGAACTGTAATCGGAGCACTGGATGGAAAGAATGTTTCGGTTGTAAGGATTGAAATTAAGGAATTAGGCGTAATTTCTCTTATTCCGAATGAAGAGCTAAATACGGAGGAAAGTCGATCTGTATTACCAGAGATGTTTCCGTTTCATGAAGCAGTTAAAGCTAGTGCGATAAGCAACGTATTAGTAGCTGCGTTATGTCAAAAGAAGTGGGAAGTTGTAGGTGAAATGATGGAACGAGATCATTTCCACGAGCCATATCGTTTAGAACTTGTACCGTTATTACCATCAATTCGTAAATGTGCAAAGGAATTTGGAGCATATGGCACAGCGCTTAGTGGTGCGGGACCATCCATTTTTATTTTAACTCCGTACGAGAAGCGTAAAGAAATAGCTGACCAATTAGCGAGAGTATTTGCAGCTATGAAAGTATGTGAGCTTGAAATTGATCATAAAGGGACTACTGTAAATAAGGAAGAACATATTGGATTATAAAGAAAGCTAGCATCGCTAGCTTTCTTTACGTTATGGAGAATCTATTTTAAAGGGGATTTTTCGGAATGAACATTAATTTTAGAGGTGATTATATGAGTTCAAAAGAGTCACCAGAAGAAAAAAGAGAACGCATGAGACAAAGTGAATTGAAACATAATCCTACCGGTTCTTTGAATGATGGACTCAACAGGGCGAAATCAGGTAGCCCTGCTGATATGACAGGTGGTATGAATTGGAAAGGTACAGGGATATTAATTTTAGTGCTAGTTGTAGGATATATTATATACACTTACTTTTTCAGTTAAGGAAAGCTTGATGGAATTTAGATTTGCTTGATCTAATTATTAGTGAGAATAAAAAAATAAGGATTAAAGTCCCACTGTATTACATATTTTCTTTAAACAGATTATAGTTATACGTAAATTTTTTTTGCTCATAATAGAGCTAGCATAATGCTAGCTCTATTATTTTTTGCCATATTCCTGTAACAAACCTCCTGTATATTCATTGGTGGAGGTGCAGAAGATGAAAAAAATGATAGCGATATGTCTTCTTACAACATTGTCATTTTCGACTTTAGTCGGGTGTGATGTAAAAGGTAATGATGCTTTACAAGAGTCTAAAATAAAGAAAGCGACGTATAAAGATTTTACTTACGATGTAAATCCTGAGACTTTTACGTTAACTGTAGAACATGATGGTGTAAAAGAACAGGCATCACAACCGTTACCAAAAATGAAGGTATCGAATTTGAAAAAAGACAAGGATCATACATCATGGGAATATCCGGATCAAAAAGTAAAAGTAAATTTAGAAAAGAAAAAAGATCACTTGAATATTGAAGTGGAATCGACTGGTGCAGAAAGTTTTACATGGCCAAAAGTGCAAGCTGAAAATTATACACTTCCGTTATGGGAAGGTAAGCAAATTCCAAGTAATGATGAGAATTGGAAGAAGTTTTTAAAGGATGATGCATATTCATTTGCTGAATCATTTTCTATGAAGTTTTTTGCATTAAATGGTTCTAAATATTCGATTGTATATATTGCGAACAATATGTTTAATAATGAATTGAAATTTCATTCAGATCCGAAAATAGGGTTTGATTTTACACATGAATTCCCGAGTATAAATAAAAATAAAACATATGGCTTTCAATTATATGTGACAAATAATGATGCAGTAAGTATTGCTAAACTGTACAAGGATAATATTGTCGAAAAAGGTGAATTTAAAACATTACAAGAAAAGGCAAGAAAAAATAAAGAAATTGAAAAACTTTACGGAGCGGCTCATTTTTACTTTTGGAATCAAAATGGTTTATCAGAAAGTAACGTAAATTGGCCGAAGTTAAGAGAGCAAATAAATAGCCCAGTGTTTAGCCATATAAAAGAGCTTATTCAAAAGAATAGTTCAGAGCCTGGGGAATTGAATGTATTTGAGCAAGTGAGTAAACAAGACTTTATCGATAAGTACCAAAAAAATGTTATTTTACGCTATACAAACGAAGTATTATCTATGAAGGAATTGTATAAAGAGGATATTTTCCCGAAAGTTGATCAGGAAGCTAGTGTGTTATTAAAGAAAGGTGTAGATCACTTATCGAAGACAGAGCTGTATAGCTTAAATAAACATTTATTAAAGTCAGTACTCGGTGATGCAGTTGAAGAAGTAAGTAAATGGGGTAAAGCAGATGGAACGGATATACTAAAGGAAATGAAAGAGGCCGGGATAGAAAAGGCGTGGATTGGTCTACCGAACTGGGAACAAGGATATATGCAGCCTAATTTTGTTACAGAAGCTAAGAAAACGGGATATTTAGTTGGTCCGTATGATTCTTATCATTCTATTCATGAGAAAGGTGATAAAAATTGGAACACAGCTTCCTTTAATGATCCAACGTTATATGAAGAGGGTACTGTAACGAAGAAAAATGGAGAAAAAGTACAAGGATTTCTAGGTAGAGGCCGAAAATTAAATCCGACATTATCACTTCCTAGTGTAAAAGAGCGAATGAACGATATATTACAAAATGGTCCTAAATATAATTCATGGTTTATTGATTGTGATGCGACAGGTGAAATTTATGATGACTATTCAGAAAAACATATAACGACACAAGAACAAGATTTACAAGCCAGATTAAAACGAATGGATTATATTGCACAAGAAAAAGGGATGGTAGTTGGATCTGAGGGTGGAAATGATTTTGCGAGTAGTACGATTGCATTTGCTCATGGAATTGAAACGCCAGTTATTAAATGGGACGATGAAGATATGAGAAAAAACAAAACAAGCCCGTATTATGTAGGTGGATATTGGTCACCAAATCAAAATGTTCCCGAAAAATATGCAAAACAAGTACCGTTGAAAGAAGAATATAAACAAGTATATTTAAATCCAGTATATTCGGTACCATTATATAAATTAGTATACAACGATTCCGTTATTACAACGCACCATTGGGAATGGGGAAGTTTGAAGGTGAAAGATGAAGTTGGAAATCGTATGTTATATGAGTTATTGTATAATGTTCCTCCGTTGTACCATTTAGATGAAGTAGAGTGGAATAAGCATAAAAAAGAAATTACACAGCATCTGAAAGTTTGGAATGAAGTTCATGAAAAAGCAGTAAAAGAAGAAATGACGAACTTTGCATATCTGTCAGAAGATAAGCTAGTACAATCTGCTTCATATGGAAAAGATATTAAAATTATTGTGAATTTCTCAAATAAAGATGTAGAAATAGAAAAAACGAAAATACAAGCAAAATCAGCTTTAATTAATAATAATGGGAAGCAAATGATATACACACCAAATGAGAAATAATAAGGTGAAACTTTAATCAGTGGGGGATTTATCCCTCACTGATTATTAGTCATCACCAATCAAAATTTCACGGCACAAACTTGACTCTTTTATTCCTGCTAAATTATGAGGTGAAAGTCTTACTACCTGCAAATAAAAGAATGATAAATCTGTAAATTTGAACGTTTTGAAGTGTTAAATTTTTGAAGTTGATAAATAGTGACTTGCCAAAAATAAGCACGAGAGTATAATGTGAAATGGAATACATATTGGATTCATGATGTAACCTTACAAAAATGTAAGGTGATTGAAAGGAAATTCAATATGAAGATTACTAGACATACATTATACTAGGAAAAGAGAAAGAGAGGAGAATGAACATGAGCTCTGAATTAGAACAAGATACGAGAAGCAGTAAAAAACGTTCTAAAAGAAAATCAATAAAATGGTTCATTTTAATTCCATTTTTCCTACTTGTTTTTGGAGGAGTAGGATATGGATCGTTTATATATAACAAAGCAAAAGCTGTTGTAAGTGATGCATATGCAAAAATTGATAAGTCATCAAAAAGGGACAAAGAAGTGGAACCTTTAAAGGATAATATTTCGATTTTAATCATGGGTGTCGATGGAAGCGAAATGAGAAAAAGCCAATATGGTGAAGCGGTTCGAACAGATGCACTTTTATTAGCGACAATTAATAAAGATGATAAATCCGTTAAATTAGTAAGCATTCCTCGTGATTCACGTGTTTATATTCCATCTAGAAAGAAATTAGATAAAATTACACACGCACACGTATTTGGTGGTGTTGAAAGTACAAGAGATACAGTGGAAAGATTTTTAAATGTACCAGTTGATTATTATGTGAAGTTTAACTTTGAGTCATTTGTACAAATTGTAGATTCAATTGGTGGTATTGATATTGATGTACCTGTTACTTTCACAGAACAAGATAGTAAAGACCAAGCAGGTATGATTCATTTAGAAAAAGGTTTCCAACATTTAAATGGTGAACAAGCCCTTGCACTTGCGAGAACGCGTAAAATTGACAGTGATACAATGCGTGGTCAAAGACAACAACTTGTAATTGAAGCAATTGCGAAAAAAGCAATGTCTGTTCAATCTATTAGTAAAATGGGCTCTCTACTTGATGCAGTTGATAAAAATATGAAAACAAACTTAACGTTTGATGATATGCTTGCTATTACGAAAAATATGGCAGGATCAGATTTGCAAATGGAAAAGATGCAAATAGAAGGAACGGATAAACGTATTGGTGGTATTTATTATTACATTCCAAACGAAAAAAATGTGAAAGATATTTCGACTAAGTTAAATGAGCATTTAGGTGTTACACCAAAACCAACTCGAAATGAATAAGTATAAAAAAAGGTTGGCCTCAGCCAATCTTTTTTTATGGAAATGGAGTGCTTCATTTATTTTTAGTAGAAGGGCTACTAGTTTTTTCACGTCTACAGTTAAATCATTTTAATTTATATAAACAAAAGGTGCAATTGTACGATATACTAGAGGGAAGAATTTGGTAATTAACTCCTAAAATAGAGAAAATAAATTCATCTCATTGCAAGTTGAAAGCGAATTGAATTGATGGAAGATCAAACAGGTTAAAACAAATCTTCTTGAAAGTTGTACATAGTGCAATCAAGAATTGGTATGAAAAGAATAAAGAGTTTGTTGAGGCAGTAACAACAATTTTGATAAAACTCCCATTATAATTCATATTTTAGATTGTTTATATAGTGTAATAAAATAAATAGATGTATAATTATATTGGGTGATTTATATATAAGATTAATAGGGAGAGGAATTCGATAGAATGGAAAAGGCTTTTAAAATTAAACGAGTTGCAGTTGTTTCAGTAGCGATTGCAATAGTAGCTATTGGGTATTTCATGTTTCAATCTATTACTTCACCAGCAAAAGCTGTTGCGAAGCAAGAAAATATAGTGCAGCTTGCAAGTGAACAATCGAAAGTTGAAATGAATAAAACGGCGCCAAGTCGTTTTAATGGACAGGAAAGAAAAGTTGCTTACCTTACATTTGATGATGGGCCAGGAAAATATACGGCTGAATTATTGAATATGTTAAAACAGCATGATGCGAAGGCGACATTCTTTTTAATTGGTGCGAATGTAAAACAGTTTCCTGATTTAGTAAAACGTGAAAATGCAGAAGGACATTATGTTGGAATGCATAGTATGACACACAATTTTGCGAAGTTATATAAAAATGGCGAGTATGTTAATGAAATGAAAGAAGATCAAGGCTTAATCGCAAATATTATTGGGAAAGCCCCTAAATTAACACGTCCTCCATACGGATCGATGCCTGGTTTAAATGAAGGTCTCCGAAATAAAGTAGTTGAGGATGGTTTAAAAGTGTGGGACTGGACAATTGATTCTTTAGACTGGAAATACAATAAAGTACCAGTGGATGCAGCGGCAGCGCAAATCGCTCAAAATGTAGTAGCTGGTGCAACAAAACCGCAAGAAGTCATTTTAATGCATGACATTCACCCGCAATCAGTTGCTGCTGTGCCAGCAATTTTAAAGGGTCTAAAAGAAAAAGGTTATGAATTTGAGGCATACCATGAAGAGAATCACTTCCCAGTGAATTTCTGGCACGATAACCGTATGTAATTGGAGGAATTGAAGTTGAAGTATGGAAAAGTAGCAGTAGTTGGAGCATTATCAGTAGGATTATTATCAGGTTGTTTCGGTGAAAAACCAGAAGAAAATTTATATACGGCTTTTGAAACAGCAGCGACACAAGAAAAATCGTTAGCTGATGATACGAAAAAGTTAGAGCAATTAGAAAAGCAAGGGCAAGAACTATATTCTCAAATTTTACAAGAAGGTAAAGAACATAATGAAGCAGTCACGAAGAAGATAGAGGAAGCTACTGCAAATGTAAATGAGCGTGAGAAAGTATTGAAAAACGAGAAAGAACTGTTAGAGAAAGCTCAGAAGGAGACGAAATCAGTTCAAAGCAATATAGAGAAGCTTGAAGATAAGAAATTACAAAAACAAGCTAAAGCAGTAGAAGAGTCGTATAAAAACCGTTATGCTGCATTCCAAAAAATGAATGAGGATTACACGAAGGCGTTAGCGAATGAAAAAGAGCTGTATGAAAAATTAAAAGTAAAAGAAACGAAGTTAAAAGAAATTGGTGAAAAAGTTAAAACTGTTAATGAGTTAAATGTGGAAGCGCAAAAGGCGAAAGAACAATTTAATAAACACACAAAAGAGTATAATGACAGTAAATTAGCATTTTACAAAGATGCACAGATTAAGACTAAAGAACAAAAATAAATAATGATCTTAATCCTAATCCTAATAAAAAAGCTATAGAAAAAGCCGGAGAAACATTGCAAAAAGTGTTTTTTCGGCTTTTGTCGTTAAATGAATAGAAAAGACTGGAATTGATATCATAAAAGAGTTATAGTGTATTATTCGAAGGAAAACATTGTAAAGTAAGGAGAATGAAATATGTCATATGAATTTTTATTCAAATTAGGTTTAGCACTCTTTTTAGGATTATTCATCGGGATAGATAGGCAGCTAAAGAATAAACCGCTTGGTGTGAAAACAAGTATGGTTATTTCTGTAGCAAGTTGTTTAATTACAATGGTTTCAATTGAATCAGTGAATGTTTATTCTGTACCGGGTCATACAAACATGGATCCAATGCGTCTCGCCGCTCAAATTGTTAGTGGGATTGGTTTTCTTGGAGCAGGGGTAATTTTACGAAGAAATAATGACGTTATTTCAGGATTAACGACAGCCTCTATGGTATGGGCCGCTTCAGCACTAGGTATTGCGATTGGCGCAGGTTTTTATATACAAGCGACGGTTGCTATGATTTTAATTATATTAGCGATTAATGTACTTCCTCACCTTGTGAAAATTGCAGGCCCATATTCATTGAGACAAAAGGACTTGTCTATCAAAATTACTGTAAATGAGCATCGAGAGTTAGATGGGATTTTTAAGCAAATTAAAAATTTAAATATGCAAGTGAAGCGAGTGAAAATTAAAGATATTGATAATGGAGCATCTCAGCAATTAGAAATGGTAATTTTAGCTCCAGAAGATTTATATACAACTGAGTTATATAGTTCTCTAAAAGAAATCGATCATGTCGTATCTGTTGAAGTTGAAAGTAGATAAAAAAGATTGAAAAGGGTGATGAAAATTTACTCTTTTTTTATATGGGAAAAACATTTTGCTATAATTAATTACAAAGGGGGATATAAGTGATGGAGATACATGTTCGAAGGGCAACGAAAAATGATATTGCAAGTATAGCAAAAGTGCATGTGGAAAGCTGGAAAACAACGTATAAAGGGATATTTTCTAACGGGGTTTTAGACAATATAACGTATGAACAACGAGAAAACCTGTGGAAAAGCATCTTCCAAAAAGATGATAAGAACGAATATAGGTTTGTAGCAGAGACGTTAAATGGGGAAATTATCGGATTTATCGATGGTGGAGCTGAAAGAACGGGGACATATAATTGTGATGGGGAATTATATGCAATATACATTTTACAAGAGTATCAAGGAATGAAGATAGGACAACTTTTATTTCAAGCTTTACTATCAGATTGTAAAAAAAATAATATGCAATCTCTTTTAGTTTGGGTTGTCTCTAATAATCCTTCTAAAAAATTTTATGAAAAATATAATCCTGAAAAAATTGATACAAAATTTTTAGAAAGACTACATATAGAAGAAATAGCATATGTGTGGCGAAATATGGATTGTTTATACAAAACATTATCAATTTAGGTTTGAATAATTATATTATGTAAATTAAACTTACGGATATTAAAAAACATCAATAATTATATTGATGTTTTTTTGCATACGGATTTAATGTTGTGGAAAAGACAAAAGGTTTAGTCAGATAAAAAAATTCTGAAATATATATTGAAATGATTATCATTATCAATTAAAATTGTGATTGATAATGAAATTCAATTATCGATAGTTTTATGGAAATTTTAATAGTGTTCGTCTAAAAGAGGAGGACCAGTATGCAGCATGCGAAACAAATCGCAGAACATGCAACAATACAAAGCTTTTTAAACTGTTATTTAAGAGAAACAGGGAGTGGAGAATGGATTACAGAGGATGAAAGAATAGAAAGTATCTTCAGTAATACGTTGAATAGAAATATAGTCCCCACATATTTATGTTGTCGGCTATCGGCACAGAAGGTTACTTTGTATGGAGAAGTTATATATAAATCATCAACAGATCGCCATTTGTTTGGAGAACAGTTTTATTATCAAATCGGAGAAACTAAAACTGTTATAAAAGCAGATTACGTTACAGTTATTACATTTTTAATAAAAGAGATGTCTATCAACTATGGAGAAGGAACTAACCCTGCTGAACTTATGCTTCGAGTTATTCGTAGTTGTCAAAATATTGAGGGATTTACAAAAAAGAGAGCAGAAGATACATCTGCATTATATGGTTTCCATACAACTTTTATTGAGGCGGAGCAATCTTTATTATTTGGACATTTAACTCATCCAACACCAAAGAGTAGACAAGGTATATTGGATTGGAAAAGTTCCATGTATTCTCCTGAATTAAAAGGGGAGTGCCAACTTCACTATTTTCGGGCACATAAAAGTATAGTAAGTGAAAAGTCATTGTTACAAGATTCTACAACGGCGATGATAAAAAAGGAATTAAAGAACGATGAAAAGGTAGGTCAAGAATTTATTGAAGAGTACTGTCAAGAAGATGAATATTCATTAATTCCAATCCATCCGCTACAAGCAGAATGGCTATTACATCAACCTTATGTACAAGAGTGGATAAATCAAGGAGTACTTGAGTATATGGGTCCCGTAGGTAAGTATTATATGGCAACATCATCACTTAGGACGCTATATCATCCTCATTCGAAATATATGCTTAAGTTTTCATTTCCGGTGAAAGTAACAAATTCAATGCGCATTAATAAGTTGAAGGAACTTGAGAGTGGCCTTGAAGGGAAGGAAATGTTAAATACGTCAATTGGTGAAGTACTAGAAAAGTATCCAGGTTTTGATTTTATTTGTGATCCAGCCTTTATTACCTTAAATTATGGAGCAAAAGAGTCTGGATTTGAAGTGATTATTCGAGAGAATCCTTTTTATAGTGAACATGCAAATGACGTTACTTTAATTGCAGGACTAGTTCAAGATGCTATACCGGGAGAACGTACTCGTTTATCGAATATTATTTATCACTTAGCGGATTTAGAAGGTAGAAGCTGTGAAGAAGTAAGTTTAGAGTGGTTTAGACGATATATGAATATCTCTTTAAAGCCGATGGTATGGATGTATTTACGTTATGGCGTTGCATTAGAAGCGCATCAACAAAATAGTGTTGTTCAATTGAAAGATGGTTATCCAGTTAAGTTTTACTTCCGTGATAATCAAGGTTTTTATTTCTGCAATTCAATGAAGTCAGTGCTAGATAATGAACTAGCGGGTATTGGCGAACGTACTGGGAATTTATATGACGATTACATTGTAGATGAAAGATTTCGTTACTATTTAATTTTTAATCATATGTTTGGACTAATTAACGGTTTTGGTACAGCAGGATTAATAAAGGAGGAAATTCTTCTTTCGGAATTAAGGTCTGTACTTGAAGCGTTCCTTCCATATAACCGCGAACCTTCTACATTTTTAAGTGAATTGTTGGAAGAAAATAAATTAGCATGTAAAGCAAATTTGCTAACGAGATTTTTCGATGTTGATGAACTGACAAATCCTTTAGAGCAAGCAATTTATGTACAAGTAGATAATCCACTCGTTAGAGAAGTGGCTGTTCGTTCATAAGTAGTGCTAAAATTTCACGTAATACAAATAATGGAATTTGATATTCCGTATTATAGCGGAGGGATTTATGAAAGAAGAAGTTTATCACATAAAAATATTGAAGGCACTCCAATCAAAAGAGTACATTTCAGTAAGAAGAAGAGTATTCCGGCAATTAGTAGAATCGTTAATTTATGAAGAAATCATTACGCCGATTCGTATACAAAAGGGAGAGCAAATACTTTTTATTATACAAGGTCTTGATGAAAAGGATCAAAATGTAATGTACCAATGCTATGGGCGAGAACGTATGACATTTGGGCGTATTTGTTTACATGACTCATTAATAATGAGAGTTCAAGATGAGGAAGAAGAAATACAATCAGTTTCACAATTTTTACAGGAGATTTTTCGGATTGTTCAAGTGGATCGAACGAAATTGGATTCTTTTATTCAAGAATTAGAACAAACAATCTTTAAAGATACGATTGCACAATATGAGAGAAGTTGTGAAGAAGACTATCTTGCGAAATCTTATGATGAGCTTGAAAGTCATTTAATAGATGGACACCCGTATCATCCTAGTTATAAAGCACGCATCGGGTTTCAATATCGTGATAATTTTCAATATGGATTTGAATTTATGCAACCAATGAAAATTATATGGATTGCAGTTCATGAGAAATATACAACTGTAGGATATGAAAGTGAAGAGAGTTATAACTGTACCTTTAAAGAAGAAATTGGTGAAAAGAAAATCGAAGAGTATATGGATCGTATTCGAACAATGGACTGTGATTCGAAGAAGTACATGTTTATACCTGTTCATCCTTGGCAGTGGGAGAACTTTATTATTCCGAATTATACTGACCATATACAGGGTAAATATATTATTTATTTAGGGAAATCAGAAGATGATTATTGCGCGCAGCAGTCGATGCGGACATTAAGAAATGTTACGAATCGAGAGAAACCATATGTAAAGTTATCAATGAATTTACTCAATACTTCAACTATCCGTACATTAAAACCACATTCGGTTGTGAGTGCACCTGCTATATCGAATTGGTTAAAAGATATAGTAAATCATGACCCTTATTTAAGGGATGAATCGCGTTTAATTTTGTTAAATGAATTTTCGAGTGTTACGTACGATGCGAATAAAAAAGCTACGTATGGCTCATTAGGATGTGTTTGGCGCGAAAGCGTTCACAAATATTTAGATAAGAAAGAAGAGGCAATCCCATTTAACGGTTTATATGCCAAGGGAAAAAATGGGACACCAACTATTGATTTGTGGTTAAAGAGATATGGAGTAGAAAGCTGGTTACAATTGCTTATTCAAAAAGCAATTATCCCAGTTGTACACCTCGTTGTAGAGCATGGAGTCGCATTAGAATCACATGGACAAAACATGATTTTAGTTCATGAAGAGGGAATACCAGTCCGTATTGCACTAAAAGATTTTCATGAAGGACTGGAGTTTTATCGTCCATTTTTGAAAGAACTCGAAAAATGTCCTGACTTTACTAAAATGCATAAAACATATGCGAATGGTCAAATGAATGATTTCTTTGAAATGGACCGTATTGAATGTTTACAAGAAATGGTTTTAGATGCGCTTTTCCTATTCAATCTAGGTGAACTGGCTTTCGTGCTGGCAGATGAGTATCAGTTGAAAGAGGAACAATTTTGGATCATTCTTGTTGAAGAGATAGAAGATCATTTTGAAAGATTTTCGCATTTGAAAGAACGTTTTGAAGCATTACAATTATATGCACCTACATTTCATGCAGAGCAATTAACGAAGCGTCGTTTATATATGGATGTGGAATCGCTTGTTCATGAAGTTCCAAATCCATTGTATAGAGCAAAGCAACTTACAATACAAAAATCAGTTGTTACAGGGGGAAATCATGCTAATCGTTAATAAACAAGAATTTAGCAAATATGATTTTGAATTGAGATTACAAGGTTACGAGGGAGTGGAACAATTTCAAGAAGCAGAAGGAAATAGATTTGCACTTTGTCTGAAAAATCCATTCGATATTATTACGCTTGTGTTTTTCCTAAAAGAAAAAAGAGCATCTGTACTACTTATTCATGAAGATACGCCAAAGGATACAGCTATTGAAATGGCAAAGCGCGCAAAGTGTACTGCACTTTTATACGGAGAAAGTAACGACTTTACAAAATTAGAAGTTCCAAATCTATTACAAGAAGAACCGTCTTTATTGCAGTATAGTTCAGGTACAACAGGAGAGCCAAAACTGATTCGTAGAGCATGGACGGAAATTGAAACAGAAATTGCTGCTTACAATGAAGCTTTAAAATGTGAAGAAGACGAAGTGCCAATTGTAATGGCTCCAGTTTCACATTCATACGGATTAATTTGTGGCACGTTATCAGCAATTACGAGAGGTAGTAAGCCTATAATCATTACAAATAAAAACCCTAAATTCGCATTAAATATAGTTCGTAATACCGAAAAACATATCATATACGCAGTACCACTTATGTTACATATTATGGGGAGTTTTCCACAAGGGACTTTTCAGTTTCATAAAATTATGACATCAGGATCACCTTTGCCAGAAACGCTATTTTATAAGTTAAAGGGCATGACGAAATACATGATGCAGCAGTACGGCTGTTCTGAAGCTGGTTGCATTAGTATATGTCATGCTATGGAAACACATTTGGATTTAGGAAAACCACTTCCTCATGTAAGTATTAACATAGGTTCAAATGAAGATGAACCTGAAGAAATCGTAGTAAAAATTGCTGAAAAGGAGATTTATACAAAAGATTTAGGTTATAGATCTGAGCAAGGCCTTCATTTCATGGGGCGAATAGATGATGTTATTAATGTGTCCGGTCTAAAGGTATTTCCTATAGAAGTGGAAGAAACGATGCTTCGATTAGAAGGTATTCAGGAGGCGATTGTATACCGGGGCAAGCATCCTGTGATGGGAGAAATAGTAAAAGCGAAAGTAGTCTCTCGTATTGAACCAGTACAAATACGAGAATGGTGCATACAGCATTTACCGTCTTATAAAGTGCCACATGAAATTGAAAATGTAGCAGAGATTCCGAAAAATAAAACAGGGAAAGTAAGTCGGAAGTTATTAGAGATGGGAGAGATAACAACATGAGTCGTGAAATGTTAAAAGAAGCAATTTTAAGTATTATGAGAGAAAAAATGGAACTGAAAAATGTAACGCATTTAGAAGAAACGATGCGTTTAAATCAAGATTTATATATAGATTCGGTAATGATGTTACAGCTTATAGTATACATAGAAATGGATTTAAAGCTATGCGTTCCAGAGGATGAGATAGACCCAAAGGCGTTTCTTACTGTAGGATCTTTGCTTGACTTTATGGAAGAGTTACAGCCGTTACACGAAATAAATGTGAATAACTAACCTTTTAGGAAAGTGGATGAGAGTATGACTTCAATTAAAGTTCACTGTTTAGTGAGTTGTTTTTGTGAAATTATAAAAAGGCGTAGCGATATAGATTTCCGTCCATTTTATTTCGGATTATGGGATGGAGATTTTGATATAACAGAAGGCGGGATTATTTCTTATCATTCCGAAAACATTAATCATGATAACTACTTACTTTGGTATGAAAAATTGTATGGCATTAAAGTGAACGAATGGTACGATCATTCAAAAGATAAAAGTAGCAATGTAGAAACATTTTTAGAATTAGTAGAAAATAAGCCAGAAAATCGTTACGTAATTGTAATGGTTGATATGTCTTTATTGCCTGAGAGAGAAAATAAGTTTCATCAAAAACCGTTTCCGCATTACTTAATGATATCGAAGACAGAGAAAGAAGATGAATGGTTCATGCTTGATCCTGATTTTCGCTGGGAAGGGAATATGGAAAGAGAAAAAGTGCTCCATTCTGTTAAAGACAACCCATTTGGTGGAGGCTATTTCATTGATATAGAAGGAATTCAGGAGCCAACACAAGAGATGGTAGAAAGTTATTTCATGGAAACATTCAAAAAAGATGATAATGAACTAACAATGGAATTAAAAAAATTAATAATAAAAATGGTAAATGAAGAGGATGGGTATTCACTTTCCGGGCTCGTAACGGCAGTAAAGCAAATACCCGTATTGGCAATACGTAAATATAGCTATGAACATGCCTTTGCATACTTCCGTGAAACTTTACAATATTCGGAGCAAGAATTTGATTATTGGTGTGATCGAGTGGAAGACATTGTACAAGGATTTACAAATGTACAGTACCGTGCTATTAAAATGGCAATGACAAATAATAAAGATATGTTATTACCAATTGTTGAGAAACTTGATGAAATGAATACAATTGAACTGCAAATTAAGGATGAACTAGAGAAACAGTTTCTGTTATGGAAAGAAATGATAACAAATCAGTCTTTCTTAACTAATACAAGTTCATTGAATTTAAGATAAGGGAGTTCAAACCAATGAAATATTCGCTATGTACAATTTCATTTCGCCATCAACTAATTTCATTTACTGATATTGTTCAATTTGCATACGAAAACGGTTTTGAAGGAATTGAGTTGTGGGGGACCCATGCACAAAATTTATATATGCAAGAGCGTGAAACGACAGAACGAGAAATAGATTATTTAAAGGATAAAAATTTAGAAGTTACGATGATAAGTGATTACTTGGACATATCATTATTAGCGGATTTTCAAAAAACGATGGAAAAATGTGAACAGCTGGTAACACTAGCTAATTGGTTTAATACAAATAAAATTCGTACGTTTGCCGGGCAAAAAGGTAGTGAGGATTTCTCGGAACAAGAGAGAAAAGAGTATGTGGAGCGAATTCGCATGATTTGTGATCTATTTGCTCCGCATAATATGTATATACTATTAGAAACACATCCAAATACGTTAACGGATACTTTGCCGTCTACTTTGAAATTGTTAGAAGAAGTAAATCATCCATATTTAAAAATAAACCTTGATTTTCTTCATATATGGGAGTCTGGTGCAGACCCTGTAGATAGTTTTCATCGATTAAAGCCATGGATACAACATTACCATTTTAAGAATATATCATCAGCGGATTATTTACACGTGTTTGAACCAAATAATGTATATGCCGCTGCTGGAAGTCGTATAGGAATGGTTCCATTATTTGAAGGTATTGTAAACTATGATGAAATCATCCGGGAAGTGAGAGATACTGATCATTTTGCTTCGCTTGAATGGTTTGGGCATAATGCGAAAGATATATTGAAAGAAGAAATGAAAGCATTAACGAATAGAAAATTAGAAGTAGTAAGTTCATAAGGTGAAATGATGAAAGAGTCTCGTTTAGGAGACTCTTTTTTATTTTATCAATAACCAAAAATTACCATGTATTTAATTTCGGATTTGATACAGTTTAATATATATAAGGAGGTGATCGGTAATGGCTAGAAATCGTAACGCTAATCAATTAGCATCACATGGAGCACAAGCAGCTCTAGATCAAATGAAATATGAAATTGCACAAGAGTTTGGTGTACAGCTTGGAGCTGATACTTCTTCACGTGCAAACGGTTCTGTAGGCGGTGAAATTACAAAACGCCTTGTAGCAATGGCAGAACAACAGCTTGGTGGCGGATATACTCGCTAAATGTAGAAGGTTATAGGAGAAAGGAAGGATTCTTCCTTTCTTTTTTATTTTCAATTAATTGGTATGGATATATTGTGAACAGGATTCAAAGAATAGGAGTAATGCTATATTTTACCCAATTTCTTTTGTTGTAAATGGAAAGTAGTAAAGATGAAATAGCCCTGGTGGAATGTAAACATAATTTCCAGCAGGGCTATTATATGGTAAGAAATATATGATGAAAGGTTCCGAAATCAACATGTTAAAAAAGAAAACTGTTGTTTAATTGCACTTGCATCAGTTCCACTTGTTATGACGCTAGGTAATTCAATGCTTATTCCAATCCTGCCAACCATTGAAAAGAAATTACATATTTCATCTTTCCAAGTATCCATGATAATTACAATTTATTCTATCATTGCAATTATACTTATACCGATTGCTGGTTATTTATCAGATAGATGGGGACGAAAGATGGTAATGGTTCCAAGTTTATTAATTGCAGCTATTGGAGGAGCGATAACGGGATGGGTATCATGGAAAGTTGATAACCCTTATGTTTGGATTCTTATCGGAAGAGCAATTCAAGGGATAGGTGCTGCTGGTGCTATGCCAGTTGTCATACCATGTGTCGGTGATTTATACAAAGATGAAAAACAGGTTAGTGCAGGTTTAGGAATCATTGAGACGTCAAATACATTTGGAAAAGTATTGAGTCCCATATTAGGATCAGCTCTTGCAGCTATTGTATGGTTCTTACCATTTTGGGCGATTCCAGTTTTATGTGTAATATCGATTGTTTTACTACTGGTACTAGTAAAGGCGAAGAAACAAGAAGAAGAAGTCCCACCACTTAAAGAATTTATTCAATCTATTATCTCTACGTTTCGAAAAAAGGGAAGATGGTTAATTGCCATTTTTATACTAGGTGCAATTATTATGCTTATTTTATTCGGAATACTTTTTTATCTGTCAACTATACTGGAGTCGAAGTACGATATTCATGGTATATGGAAAGGGTGTGTACTCGCTATTCCTTTACTTGTACTATCACTTAGCTCATATATGGCTGGTAAAAAAATTGGAGATAAACAAGATATTATGAAAAAGTGTATCTATATTGGATTTTTACTGGCTGCTGCATCTGTCTTCTTACCTTTATTTCTAAAAGGAATCTATTTGCTACTTCTTTGTCTCGTTATTATGGGGGGAGGAATTGGTATGGCGTTACCATGTCTAGATGCTCTTATTACACAAGGGATTGAAAAAGAGCAGAGGGGGACAGTTACGTCATTTTATAGTTCAATGCGATTTATCGGTGTAGCAGCTGGACCACCCCTGTATTCTTTTTTTATGAAAGGGGCAGACCATGAAGTGTTTTATTTAACAAGCATCTTCGCTGCTATTGGTGCTGTCATAGCAATTATTTGGATTAAACCAGCAAAAGATGAAATGATGTTAAAACAGAAACCGGAACCAACTTCATAATGCGAAAGAGAATTGCATGCCAATTACATAACATGCAATTCTCTTTAATTAGTTAGGAAAAACAACTTGTTGTAACATATAAAGTGCGACTCCCCATATGAGTAGCCCTGAAATTTTATTTAATACTATAATCGTTTTTCCTGTTGAGTCAAATCCTTTTAGAAATTTTCCAGCAAAAGCTAAACTAATAAACCAGATCCAAGAAACTATAATTGTTGCAAAAGTGAAAGCCCATTTCTCACTTCCTATGTACTGTATAGAGTTTGTTCCGATTACACCAATTGTGTCTAAAATTGCGTGTGGATTTAGTAATGAAACTGATGCGGCGAAAATAATTTGATTTTTTAAAGGCATGCTTTTTTCTTGTTTTACATCATTTGAAGAATCGCTTCTCCAAATAACCCAGCCCATATACATAAGAAAGAAAAATCCAATCATATACAAGGTGGTTGTTAACCAAGAGAAAGTTAAGAGGACAAGGGAGACACCTTGTACAGCAATTAATATTAATAATGTATCACATATAGATGCAGTCAAGACTACAGGAGCAGCTCGCCAAATATTTGGTTGACTAGCGCCTTGGTTAAAGACGAAAACATTTTGGACACCTAATGGAATGATAAGACCAAATGCAAGGATGATACCGTGAATAATTGCTTCACTCATCAGATTACCTCCTACTTAATTTGATTAATTATGATAGTCTATATTGTATAGAAGAAATGAAAATTTGTATCCATCCATATGGTTGGATAGGTTACCAACCATAAAATATGTGAGGTGATATAATGGAAAGGCTCGTTTGGAAACCTAATATGTCTTCATCTATTCCTTTGTATAAACAAATAGAATCTTATATAAAAGAGAGAATTGTTAATGGGGAATGGACAATTGGAACTAAATTACCTTCACAAAGAGCTTTGGCGCATGCGTTTGAAGTGAACCGAAGTACAATTGTAATGGCTTTCGATGAGTTAATAGCAAAAGGGTATATTGAGGGGAATGGACGGAAGGGAACAATTGTTATAAAAAATAGTGAGAATACTTCAACATATGCCCCGCCTCCAAACTGGCAGTCTTACGTAGAAACAGGACTTCATTATCCGAATCTTCCTGCTGTACAAGAGATTAATCAAGCTGAATTTACTCCCAATGTAATTCGATTAGGAACAGGTGAACTTTCACCGAGTCTCTTGCCTGAGAAAAAGATGAAGGGTATTATTAATAAAATTTTACAATCAAATGTTCCACTTGGGTATGAGGAACCGAAAGGGAATCTCCATTTAAGAGAAAAAATTGCGGAATATTTAAAAGGGCATGGGGTATATGTATCTCCTGACTCTATTTTAATTGTTTCAGGGGCAATTCAAGCATTGCAGCTTATTTCTATGGGGCTTCTTCCGAAAGGAGCGTCAATTTTATTAGAAAAACCATCATATTTATATTCGCTTAATGTATTTCAATCAGCAGGAATGCGCTTGATTGGAATACCAATGAATGAGAATGGTATAAATACTTCATACATTACAAGATATAAGAAACAATTTAACGCATCTATTTTATATACAATCCCATCTTTTCATAATCCGACCAATTTTAGTATGAACGCTAAGAAGAGGGAAGAAGTGATGGAGATATGTAATGAAATTGGATTACCTATTATTGAGGACGCGGTATATCAAGATTTATGGTTCGATGCACCAGTTTCAAAACCTTTAAAGGCATATGATAAAAATGGGATCGTGCTACATATTGGAAGTATGTCCAAAGTCATTAGTCCTGGTTTAAGAATTGGGTGGGTTGTTGGATCAGAATCCGTTATTCAAAGATTAGCAGATATAAAAATGCAAACTGATTATGGTTCAAGTTCTATATCCCAGCAGATTGCAGCGGAGTGGTTCGAAAATGGATTGTATGATGAACATTTACAGTTTGTAAGAAGTGAATTGAAAAAACGTAGAGATTTTATGATAAGTATGTTAGAAAAGTATTGTAGTGGCATTGCAACTTGGCATGAGCCAGTAGGAAGCTTTTACATTTGGCTACATATAAATCTACCAATTTCGAATCGTAGTTTATTTGAAAAAGCTTTACAAGAAAGGGTGTTGTTAAACCCAGGCACTTTGTATGATAGAAGTGCTAACCAATTTTTACGTCTTTCTTATTCCTATGCAACTGTAGAAGAAATTGAAGTTGGAATAAAAAAGATTGCGCAATTAATTAAAGGGTAAAAGGAGAAAACCATGAAACAATATGTGATTTGCCAAATTATCGATGGGGATAAATATTTAGCTGCTTATGCAGAGACAAAACAGGATGCAGTTGAAAAAGCAGAACTGTTAGGATTAAGAACCGGAAACCGTTACATAGTAATTACCGCAGAAGAAGCTGAAGGGTTAACTTATCCTTAAATAATGGGAGAGTACATAAGAAGTAAATAAGCCTAATAATGTACTATATTATTAGGCTTATTTACTATTAAAGTGTGACAGGGAAAATAATATAATTATGAGTCAAGTTGGCGGAAATACCGATTTGTTTTTCGATCCTGATTGCCGTCTCTATATTCATCAACATATTGTCTGAAGTTCCAGGATTGTAAAAACTTATTAGCTGCATTATAACCAGAGTTATAGAGCCATTCTTTCTCTTCTTTAGTTAGTTGAAAATTAGTACTGGTAATGATTCCTGTTGGAATTGTAATAGTTCTAGCCTTTGATTCTTTATCTAAATGACGTAAATCATGAGCTTGCATCATCGTTTTAAATAATCCTTTGAACATGGAAATAGGTTCGTCATAGTGGGCGGGATCAGCTTGAATCTCATCTTTTACAAAATGAAATCCAAAGGTAGGCCAGCGAGGAGAAGTCGGTGAATCGAAAATCCAAATTGGGTAATTACTTAAAATACCGCCGTCAACCATATAACAAGGTTGTTTCCATTTTGGGGTTCTCCATTTCACTGGTTCGAAGAAGAAAGGAATGGTTCCACTCATTCTTACTGCTTTAGCGATAGAGAAGCGATAATTTAAAAATCCGTAGTTTGGCAAGTCATCAGGAAAAATAACCATTTTACCATTGCTTATATCTGAAGCGATAATTTTGAGTTTATTCAAATCGGGTAAGTCTGTAAACAAATGAATTCCTTTTTTTCTAAGCAGGTCTTCTAGCCATTCTTCGAGAAATACATTTGAATAAATACCTAGAGTAGACCAAGCGCTTAATCCTTTACCAATAAAGGGGATTTTATCAAGAAAAGTTTTTTTAGTGAATTTTTCATAATCAATGTCTGTTACAATCGTCTTTAATTCGGAACAAGAATATCCTGCTGCTAGAAGAGCTGCAATAATAGCGCCGGCTGATGTTCCAGCTAAACGTTCCCATTCATATCCTTTTTCGGCTAACGCGCAAATTGCCCCTACATGAGCAATTCCGCGTACACCGCCTCCTTCAAAAACACCATCAATTTTCATTGAACATACTTCCTTTCTAAAAAATGAAAATGGAAAAAAAGCACGTATTGTACGTGCTTTTTTACAATAGTTTTTAAGTTTACTAGCAGCCTACAAAGCCGCCCCAACAGCTAGCTCCGATGATGATTAGAAGGATAAATAAAACGATTAATAAAGCGAAACCTCCATAACCACAACCGCCACCACAACTACCGCCGTAACCGTAACCACCGCCGTAACCGCCGCAACTATATCCGTAACCCATGTGGAATTCCTCCTTAAATTAAAAATAAAAATGAACGAGGGGAAAATGTACTGGAAGAAATAAAGAATTATCGTGTTTGTAGGAACAATGTATACTATGCTTTTTTAAACTTGTTCGCGTACGAGGGATAAGCCCGTTTTTTGGAGGGCTTGTTGAATTTACAATGAATGAAGTATAATCTTTGTGCTATGATACAAATAAGTATGTAAATGTAAGGAGAATTTATGGAACAGAAAATTGAAATATTAATTGATAAATATGAACTAACACATTTGAAACAGGAACTTATTAATACTGTATTTCCTTGTGTAAAAGTTGTGCCAAAACAACAGGAAATAATTGCGATAGGCAGTTCGAAAATGGGCGGAGTTCCTGATTTGCCAAATACATTTGAATATCCAACATACAAAGAGAATCCGTTACGTTTTATCGCACAATTTAATTTAAGTGATTTACAAAACGTTGGTATGGATCACAATCTTCCTAAGACAGGGATGTTATATTTCTTTAGTATTGAAAATTACTTTGAAGAAGATGTGGATCCAACCGAAGCTGGACGTGTAATTTATTATGATATCCCTGTAGAGCAATTACGTAGAGCAGATGAAATACAAGCGAAATATAACCAGTGTGCAATTACTTTTGAACTGACGTATAAATTACCGGAGCTTTTCATTGAAGATGAGGCGGATTCAGATCGTTTCTTGCAATTACTTGAAGAGCTAATCCCAGACAACTATGATAATCATCAAATGTTTGGAGAACCATTCTCTGTACAAGATGAGGTATTGTACGAGACTGGACAATATATGGGGATAGATCCACAGCATATGACGCTCTTATTCCAAATTGATTCAGATACTAAAAATTGTAATATGATGTGGGGAGATTTAGGGATGCTTTATTTCTGTATTGGAAATGAAGACTTGAAAAATCGCCATTTTGAAAATACATGCTGTGTGTTGCAAACTTGCTAAAAAAGGGTTGTTCTTTTTCTAAAAGAACAACCCTTTTAAAAATGTTAAATATGCATAATCTCATATGACCTATTTTGAAAAGTATTGTATACTCTGAAACTATACGATACTTTTTTGTATAGTTATAGAATGTAAGGAGTGACAAGATGGGAAAGACAAGTAAGTATGTGACAGCTGCCGCACTTTGTTCAACTATAGTAATGGGAGGCTTACAGGCGTCAGCTGTATCTTATGCGGCTACGAATCTGACTACAGTGACAACACAATCAGATGCAAAGTTGTTAAATGATTTCAGAAAAGAATTAAAAAAACAGATTGATAATAGAGAAGAAAATATTACAATCACATATAAAACAAAAGATAGAAATGCTAGAAATATTATGGACCAATTGTATGGTGAGTTTAATAAAATTGTAGATGCTGATGAGTATGTAAAATATAATGTAGCGTCTACTAAATATTCTATAAAAGGGATGCCAGGGAATTATACATTTACATTACAAGTCAAGTATCGTGAATCAAAAGAGCAAACACAGTATGTAAAGTCTCAGGCGAAAGCAATTGTAAATTCTATCATTAAACAAGGCATGGATGAACATGAAAAAGTGAAAGCTATTCATGATTATGTTGTGAAAGAAGTATCATATGATACTTCTTATCAAGCATATACAGCGTATGAAGCGTTAGCGAATCGTTCTGCCGTTTGCCAAGGATATACATTGTTAACATATCAATTACTAAAAGAAGCAGGTATTCAAAATCATATTGTAACAGGTACAGGGAATGGACAAGCTCACGCATGGAATTTAGTGAACATTGATAACAAGTGGTACCACCTTGATACTACATTCGATGATCCAGTTCCTGATAAAGCTGGGCGCGTAACATATTCATATTTTAATATGTCTGATGAACAATTAAGCAAAGACCATGAATGGGATCGTAGTGAATATCCAGCGGCAACTACAAGCTACTTCAACGAATTAACAAGCAAAATAAAAGCCGGTAGTTCAAAAACTGCTGTATATGAACAAATGTTAAAAGAAACAAATTTAAAGTATTTATCTGCACAATACGGAGCGGAAAATTACAATGAGTTTAAGAAAAAATTACAGCAACAATTTGCTTCCAAGCCAGAAAAAGTAGAAGTACGATATAAGCAGTCAATGGATGGAACGATGCAAGATATAAAGAAAGTACTAGATGAAATAGCTTGGCCAAAAGGTGCAAAGCGTGTATCTTATCAAGTTGCGCCATATAGTGCAATGGCAGGTTATTCATTAGCGACAATTACATTTACGTATTAATGAAAAAGAGCATCTTTAAAAGGTGCTCTTTTTGTGTTTGATTTATAATATCGTTGACTATTTAGAATTGCGTGATAAAATAATTGAAAATAGAGGATGTGATAGCTGAATGAATTTGTTCGAAAATAATATATTTGCATTGATATATTTTTGTCTAGTAATCGGGCTTATCGTTTTGTTTTTTGTATCATTTACTCTGTTCATTAAAAGATTATTGCAAAAAAACACTATGAAAAAACAACATGTGATTAATATGAATCAGAAGTTAGATCGGATTATTGAATTGCTTGAAAAAGATAAAAAAGAATAATGGAAGATGGATAAAAAGGAGAAGCAGATGGCGAATTATATAAAGGAATTACGTGAAAAAATAGGGCATGATTATGTTATTTTGAATTTTGCAGGAGGTTGTGTATTTAATGAATTTGGTGAAGTGCTTCTGCAAAAAAGAGGAGACTTTAATGCTTGGGGATTTCCGGGCGGTGCAATGGAAGTCGGGGAATCTGCGGCAGAAACTGCGATTCGAGAAATAAAAGAAGAAACAGGATATGATGTGGAAATTGATGAGCTCATTGGTGTGTATACGAAATATTTTCAAACATATCCGAATGGAGATCAGGCACAGGCAATTGTAATATTCTTTAAGTTTTCAATCGTTGGAGGGAATACAAAAATAGACGGTGATGAAACGTTAGATTTGCAGTTTTTCCCTTTAGACAAAATGCCGCCATTGTTTAATAAACAACATGAAGATTGCTTGCAGGATTTATTAGAGAAAAGAGTAGGGGTATATCGTTAACGTATAAAAAAGAAGCTAAATGAGATTAGCTTCTTTTTTATGTTCTATTTCCACCAATCATCAAACATTGACGCTGGTACTTGTCTTTTATGTTCACTCACTTTGTAACGCTTCTCGATCTTTTCAGCAACGTCAGCTGGAACGGATTTACCTTCTAAATAGTCATCTAATTGATCGTAAGTAATGCCTAGCTCTGTTTCATCAGCTTGACCTGGTTTTTCATCTAATAAATCAGCTGTTGGCATTTTTAAGTAAAGTCGCTCGTCTGCACCTAATTCTTGTAATAAATCACGTCCTTGGCGTTTCGTTAATCCCGTTAATGGTAATAAATCTGCACCGCCATCTCCGAATTTTGTGAAGAAACCTGTTACAGCTTCAGCAGCATGATCAGTTCCGATAACGAGTAGCCCTTGTTGTCCGCCGATTGCGTATTGTGTAACCATACGGATACGCGCTTTAACGTTCCCTTTATTGAAATCTGTTAATGATTCGCCTAATAAGTTTTCGTATTGATTTGAGAAAGCATCAACTGTTGAAGCGATATCAAAAGCAACAGACTGATCAGCTTGAATAAATTGTAATGCTAATTGTGCATCATCTTCATCTTTTTGTACTTTGTATGGAAGACGTACGGAGATAAACGTTGCGTTACCACCTTCATTACGAACTTCTTCGACTGCAAGCTGTGCTAAACGTCCTGCCAGTGTAGAGTCTTGTCCGCCGCTAATTCCAAGTACAAATCCTTTTGCACCTGTAGTTTTTAAATAATCTTTTAAGAAATCAATTCGTTTACGAATTTCTACTTTCGGATCAATTACAGGTTGAACATGTAATGCTTTCATAATTTGTTCTTGTAATGTCATTATGTTTTCCTCCTATTCATATTAAAGCGGTAAATAAGTTTATATGTATATTGGTACATACTTCTATCCTTTATTATTTCGCAAAACTAACGAATATACAATAGGATGCGTGTATGAATGTAGTCATTATAATGAAACTGTTTTATATAAGCAATTGTTTAAAACCTTTCAATAATGTAAGGTTTTTGTCATTTGAATCGATGGAAGGTATTTCCGAACTTTACTAATATAAAAGTATAGTTAGTAGAAGGGCGGAGAAGTAGTATGAACATTAGAGAACTCGCATTTCGAAATGTAACGCGAAATAGACGAACATACTCAGCTTATTTTTTGAGTAGTGCATTTGCAATTATGGCTTTTTTCGTGTATTCATTTTTTGCGTTTCATCCGGCATTAAGTGCTGGAGAATTAGGACAGTACGTATTCGTAAGTATGTCTTTTGCGCAGTCTATTATTTACTTATTTACATTCTTCTTTATTTTATATTCAATGGGAATGTTTTTAAAAACGAGAAAGCGTGAACTAGGAATTTTAATGATGCTAGGTATGACGAAATATCAATTAAAGCGTCTTATCTTCTTTGAAAATATAATGATTGGAATAGGAGCAATAATTTTTGGGATGCTTTCAGGTATGTTGTTTTCAGGGATATTAATATTTGTAGCTCCGATGATATTAAAACTAGATATCTCTTTATCCTATTACATACCGATGAAAGCGATTGTTGTAACGAGTATTATGTTTTTCGTATTATTTATGATCATTTCATTGTTTAGTGCAGGAATGGTTCGTAAAAATAAAATTATGAAATTGTTTAGAGGATCAGCAGAGGCGAAGCCAGAACCGAAGGCATCTATAATTTCTTCTATATTAGCAGTATTATTGCTTAGCGCTGGTTATGCAGGAGCTCTTATGTCACATGGTGCAATGGTATTTATAATGATGATTCCTGTTACAACGGTAGTCATTATTGGTACGTATTTGCTGTACAAGCAGTTGAGCGTCTTTATTATTCGATTATGTAAAAAAAGCAAACGTTTCTATTGGACACAGACAAATATTATTACTTTGTCAGATTTAGCATACCGTATGAGAGATAATGCAAGGATGTTCTTTATTGTAACGATTATTTCAACAGTAGCATTTTCAGCAATAGGTACATTGGTTGGGTTTGCTTCGATGACGAAAGAAATTATGGACAGACCAATTGCGTTTCACTATCAGTCTAAGCAAGGTAATAGCAATGAGCCACAGCATCTGAAAATCATTGACGAAGGATTAAAGAAACATAATATAGCAGCTTCAAAAATAAATATTTCATCGAAGAAAACGGAGGAGCAGTCGTTAAGAAGCGCCATTTTTATAAAAGAATCAGATTATAAAGAATATTTAAAGTTAACAGGAGAACCATTTAATACTGTATCAAATAAAGAGGCTTTATTTTTGTCAGTCGAAATACCCGGACCACCGATGAAAGAAAGAAAAGAAATTACTTTACCAAATATGAATGAACCTTTAAATGTGAAAAAAGTTAATACTTCTTCATTAAGTAAAATACTAAGAGGTAATGTGTATGTAATCTCTAAAAATCAATATGATTCATTACAAGATGGATTTAAAGAAGAAAAAGATTATATGTATAAAACACAATCCGCGAAAGATGAAATTGAGGTCGGTAAGGAACTTACGCTTCAGATGAAGCCTTATGAAGAACATTCAACGTTTAGTGCAGAAGAGTACGATCAAAATCAAAGTCTACAAATCGCAGGACCCATTTTATTTGTAGGTTTCTTTATTGGTATTGTATTTTTCGTTTGTGCAGGAAGCTTCCTTTACTTCCGTTTATTTTCAGATTTGGAGGACGATACTCGTTTATTTGAAATGATTCGAAAAGTTGGATTGACGAGAGGGGAATTATCGAAAGTAGTCACAATCCGCTTAGCGCTTTTATTCTTCGTTCCAGTTGGAGTTGCAACATTACACGGGGCAGTAGCATTAACTGCGTTAGGACAAATGTTTGAGTACTCACTGTTTAAAGAAAATACAATTGTATTAAGTATTTTCGTAGGTATTCAAGTTGTATACTTCTTAATTATAAGATCGCGTTATTTAAAACAATTGAAAGAAAGATTGAATATTCGTTAAATGTGTTTTTTTAACTTTTGTACTATATTTTCTAAAAAGAGTAAGGCATTACCAAATGTATAGTGATAAAATGAAAATAGCGAGGTGAAAAAAATAATAGAGAGTAAGGGGGGAGTAACATGAAAGCAACAGGAATTATTCGAAAAGTAGATGAATTGGGACGGATAGTTATTCCTAAAGAATTACGAGATGTATTAGGAATACAAATCAAATCACCACTTGAAATTTTTGTAGAAGAAGACAAAGTCATTTTACAAAAATATCAACCTTACAATGCTTGTCAAATAACAGGTGATGTTTCAGACCAAAATATTTCATTAGCAAATGGAAACATTACTGTTAGTATAGAAGGCGCAAAACATGTAATAAAAGAAATTGAGCAGTTTTTGAACAAGAGTAAGATTTAGTCTTAATTTATCCCGCTATTTGTGGGCAGTAAAACTCCCACCTCAAAACTCGGCTGAAGCAAAGAAGTTAGGTGGGAGATCAACTGCCCGTAAAAGCCCGATTGGTGAGGGCTAATAATCAGTGGGGGATGAACACCACCCACTGATTATAGTTTCACTTTATATTATTCTATTGAAAAACTGAAAAAGAAAAGGACCATTAATGGTCCTTTTCTTTTGTTTATTGAGAAACATTTGAGAGGAAGGGAAATGGAACGAATAAAACGAATGTTAAATCTAAACGCATTCAATAGTGGTCTGAAATGAAAATAATATATTTTCAGGAGGGATTACGATGAATAGTAGTACAGCGAATAAACAAAAAGGCATTAAATTAATTCCGTTTACTGTAAATAAAGTGGTTGAACAAGTAAATGAAATTCCACCAGGTGTACAATTGATTCATGCTCCGCAAGTATGGGAAAAGAGCGCGAAAGGAAAAGACATTGTCGTTGCTGTTTTAGATACAGGTTGTGATGTAAATCATGTAGATTTAAAAGATCGTATTATTGGTGGGAGAAATTTCACAAAAGATTATGAAGGAAATCCCAATATTTATCTTGATAATAATGGGCATGGTACTCATGTATCGGGGACAATTGCAGCGACTGAAAATGGAGTGGGTGTACTAGGAGTCGCACCACTTTCTAAAATGTTAGTTTTAAAAGTATTAGCTGGAGATGGTTCTGGAAGTTATGAGCAAATTATTGAGGCCATTCATTATGCTGTAAATTGGAGAGGACCGAATAAAGAGAAAGTAAGAATTATTTCAATGTCACTTGGTGGTCCGCAAGATGTACAAGAGTTACATGAAGCTATTCAAAATGCGGTAAAACAAGACGTACTTGTCGTGTGCGCTGCAGGAAATGATGGAGATTGTAACGATGATACTGAAGAATTAGATTTTCCAGGTGCTTATTCTGAAGTAATTGAAGTAGGTGCTGTTAATTTAGAACGGAAAATTTCATGCTTTAGTAATTCAAATCAAGAAATTGATTTAGTAGCGCCGGGTGATGAAATACTGTCTACGTATCCAGAGGGGAAATATGCGGTATTAAGTGGTACTTCAATGGCGACGCCGCATGTCGCTGGGGCGCTAGCACTTCTCATAAAGCAGTGTGAGAGAGAGTATGGTAGAAAATTATCAGAGCCGGAAATATATGTGCAACTTATAAAAAGGACTGTACCTTTAGGGTATGAACGTACATCTGAAGGGAATGGATTAATAGATTTATTAAAAGAATAGTAATTACTAAAAAACATCTCATATTTATATGAGATGTTTTTTAGTATGGTTCTGTCGCATGTATTACAACATCTAATAAACCAGGGAATCGAGCATTTAAATCATCTTCACGAATTGAAATGAAACGTTGCGTTCCCTCAAGTCGTGTAAACATAACACCAGATTCACGTAAAACTTTGAAATGATGAGATAAAGTTGATTTTGCAATTGGAATGTTTAACGCACCACAAGATTGTTCATTTTTCTCTAGTAGCATAGTTACAATTTGTAAACGAATTTGATCGCTAAGTGCATATAAGACAGAAGAGAATTGAATTTCTTCTCGATTTGGATGATAGAGAGTACGCATTTTTTCACCTGCTTGTATAAGTTAATATATTTGCACTATAACATATAAAGTGGTATATTTCTATTGTTCGAATATAATCGAACAATAGAAATATAGGGGGATAAAAAATGAAGTATACAAAATTGCAAAAGACAGGACTAAATATTTCGAAGTTGGGGTTAGGAACAAACGCTGTTGGGGGACATAATTTATATGCTGATGTGAATGAGGAAGAAGGAAAAAGATTAATAGAAGAAGCAATTCAGCAAGGGATTACATTTTTTGATACAGCAGATTCATACGGTTTCGGTAGATCAGAGGAATTGGTAGGAGAAGTATTAAAAGGAAAATGCCACGAGTTTGTACTTGCTACAAAAGGTGGAATTCAGCCGTTATTAAATGGAGAGGTTCATATTAATAATGAACGAAGCTATTTAAGAAATGCTGTGGAAAATAGCTTAAGAAGATTACAAACTGATTATATTGATTTATATTATTTACATTTTACAAATCCTGAAACAAGTTACATAGATTCAATTGGAGAGCTTACTCGCCTAAAAGAGGAAGGGAAAATTCGTTCAATTGGAATATCTAACGTAAATGTAGAGCAACTAAAAGAAGCGAATCAGCACGGACATATAGATGTTGTACAATCACCGTATAATATGTTGGATCGTGCTGCTGGGGAAGAACTTTTGCCATATTGTATAGAATCAGGTATTTCATTTATACCGTACGGGCCTCTTGCTTTTGGGATACTAGGCGGGAAATATACAGAAAATTTTAAATTAAATGAAGGCGATTGGCGTCAAAGTGTAAATCTATTTGAAGAAAATACATATAAAAATAACTTTAAAAAAGTTGAGATGTTAAAAGATTTAGCTAAAGAAATGAATCTTGAAGTATCACATTTAGCTTTAGCATGGCTATTAAATAAAAAAGGAATTGATACTGTTATTCCTGGTGGGAAACGAGCGGAGCAAATAAGAGAAAGTGTAAGAGCAGTGGATGTTTCATTGAATGAGAAGGTTATGAAAGAGATTGAATCTATATTAGAAGATTAGTTGAAAAGAGGGATAGGGCCCTCTTTTTATATAAAAGGAGAAGGTTTAAATGAAAAGAGTGCTAGCTGTATTCTTTACGATAATGTTTATGATTGGTACAGATACTTTCTTAATTTCACCACTTTTGCCAACATTACAACAGGTGTATCATGTATCAACTGAATTATCAGGATGGATGGTGAGTTCATATGCTTTAGGATACGCTGGATTTGCGCTTATCGCTGGTCCTATATCAGATGGCTTAAACAGAAAAAAAGTGATGGTATTAGGAATGAGTTTTTTTGCATTAAGTACATTTTTGTGTGGAATGGCACCGAGTTTTTTATGGATGCTAACATTTAGATTTTTAGCAGGTGTAAGTGCAGCTTTTGTATCTCCACAAGTATGGGCATCTATTCCGCTCCTTATAAAGAAGAAGCAAATTGTAAAAGCAATTGGAATTGCAACAGCAGGGTTATCAATCTCCAAAATTTTAGGACTGCCAATTGGAGCATATTTAGCAACGATACATTATACAACACCATTCTTCGTCATTGGTATATTATCAGCACTACTTGTCGTTCTTATGTATGTTACATTACCAGAAATACAACCAGTTCAAATAGGTGGAAATGAAAAAAATATATTAAAGGGCTATAAGCAATTACTTAGAGATTCAAAGGTTTCACTTTCTTATTTTGCATATTTTGTTTTTCAAACTGGTAATTTTGCAGCATTTTCATTCTTTGGTGTGTGGCTTTCCAGTCAATTTGGCTTACAAGTTCATGAAGTAGGTACAGCTATGCTCGTATTAGGATTAGGAAATTTAACCGGTAACATTTTAGGGCCGAGAATCGTAAATAAAATTGGTTATAACCTTTCTTTCTATGGTGGAATTGTATTTACAGCAGTGCTATATGTCATACTTCCTCATTTAAAGAACATTATATTTGTAGAGTTATTTTTCTTTGTTTTATTTTTTGTGACAGGAATTTTGTTTGTATTGATGATGGGGCGCTTACAAAATATGTCTAGTATAGCAAGAGGAACAGGAGCCGCTCTTGCTAATGCTTCTATGTATATTGGCCAAATGATTGGAGCGGCAATAGCAGGAATGTTATTTGCAGCATCTCACAATTTTATACTTGTAGGTAGTTTTACTGCGTTACTATATATAGGAGCTTTATTTTTGTTTAGAAAAAGTGAAAAGCTTAATGAAGATAGTGAAACAGGAATTGCATCATAAAGCCTTTAAAAATAAATCGGGGAAATCCAAAAAACAAAAAATCCCTAAAGAGATAGGGATTTATATATCGGCATATAGTTCCTTGGAAAAGGATATACTTAGTTTAACATATAGGAATACTTATATTTGTGAAATAGATGTGAAAGTAATGTGAAAAATGCCGTAATAAAAAGCACTGTTTTAGCTAAAACAGTGCTTTTCGTTTAGATTGAACTGTTGCCGCATTTTCATCATGTATTCCTGCTTCTTCAATAATTCGTTTTTTTACTTTATTTAATAGATGGTCTACTGCCTCACCAAAATAGTTAGCTTCGCTTTTTGTGCGGGCTTCTCGTAAACATTTATAGTTTTCTAGCAGTTCCTCTTTTTCGGTGTTTGTTAAGAAATCTTCTATTTTCTTTTTTGTCATACGAAACACCCTTTCTTCTGACAAACGACGCAATAGAAAATATTTATTTTTTATTATAACAATAATTTTTAGAGAAAGTATAGACTAACGTCGTAATAGTTTGTCAATTTCTTGGATTTTCTCATCAGCTTTCCCAATTTGCGTATTTTTAGCCTGTTCACCACCAAGAGCTTGGTGAAGTAAAAACGTTTGACCGGAAATAGCGGTCACAATGGAGACTTTTATAATTTCTTTTATTAAGGTGACATCGAATAAAACGAGTCCAAGAAGTGCGGCGAGGCTACCTGTAAAAATATCAGTTAAAAATCCAAAATGAAAAAAAGTTTTTAAACGGCGTGGAAGCAATAACTTGCCTTGGTTATTGATTAGATGGGAAACGAAGCCAGTAATGCCACCAACGAGAACTGCGGTTAGCCATTGATACATTTCCATCGAATCCACTCCTTTTAGTGAATAAGATTCGATAATTTTATATTGATTCCTTTTAATATTTCATATAAGCATATTGAGAAAGTTTGTTTAGGTTTATTCCGTATTCAATTTAATTATAACAGAAAAATCTGATGTATTTCAGTCTATTATAAGAAGCGGTTATTCCTTAATATGAATGTAGAAAGGGGTGCGTGATATGAATATAGATTATCGAATAAGAAGTGTAGATGGTTATACAAAAAATATAGGGGAATTAGTAAGCATGCTGGAACATACGAGGGCTGTAACATTACAGGAAATAAACGATCTATCAGTTGAGCAATTAGATTTAATTATGCCAAGTGGTGGGAATTCAATTGGCGCCTTATTAAAACATATAGCAGCTATTGAAAAAGCACATCAGCTTATTTCATTTCAAAAGCGTGACTTTACAAAAGAAGAATTAGAAATATGGGAAGATGCACTGTATTTAGGGGAAGCAGGGAAATCTATTCGTGGCTATGACATACCGTATTATGTACAACTTTTGCAAAAAGTGAGAGAAGAAACACTAAAGTGTTTGAGTGAACAGGATGACGAATGGCTAATGTCAGAAAGAAAGTGGCCTAATGGCGTAGCGTATAATCAGCACTACCTTTGGTTTCATGTGCTAGAAGATGAAATTAGTCATCGCGGACAAATTAAAATGCTAAAAAAAAGTTATTTGAAAATTACGTTAAATAAGGTAGCTTTTTAATGGGATATTCCATATAATGAGAGTAATTAAAATTAGAACGGGGTGATGTATTATGGCGAAATTAACTTATATGAATAATAAACCAAATACAAAGGTGGACGGAAAGGGCGATACTCTATAAGTGAGCGCACAATCCTTCCACTAAGTTCAAACTAGGGAGGATATCAATTTGGATCAAAATATTTTAGAATCTTTCGGATGGGATTCTTTTTTTGAAGAACAAGCTGTAGAGAACTATGAAGTAGGGCGTGTTTTACTTGAGCATAAGCATATATATCGGATTATTTGTAATGATGGTGAATATGTAGCGGAACTGTCTGGGAAGTTTCGTCATGAAGCGTTAACGAAGGGAGATTATCCGGCAGTTGGGGATTGGGTGTATATAAAGAAAATAGAAAATGAGAAAAAGGCAATTATTCACCGTATTTTTCCGAGAAGAAGTTCTTTTTCAAGACAAGAAGCTGGTAACAGAACTGAAGAACAAATTATCGCAACAAATGTAGATTATCTATTTTTAGTGAATGCACTTAACCATGATTTTAACGTAAGAAGGTTGGAGCGTTATTTACTATTAGCGTATGAAAGTGGTGCAATGCCTGTTATTGTTTTAACAAAAAGTAGTTTATGTGAAGATGTGGAACAAAAAATTGTAGAAACGGAAGCTGTTGCAATTGGTGTTCCGGTCTTCGTCGTCGATAGTTTAGAGCATAGAGGTATTGACTCATTACAACAATTTGTTGCTTCAGGAAAAACAATTGCTTTAGTCGGCTCATCAGGGGTTGGAAAATCTACTTTGTTAAATGCACTCGTAGGAATTGAGATAGCGAAAACGGGAGATATACGTGAGGAAGATAGTAAAGGGCGGCATACGACAACTCATCGTGAGCTGTTCCAACTACCGAGTGGGGGCTTAGTCATTGATACTCCTGGCATGAGGGAGTTACAACTTTGGGAAGGAAGCGATGCAATCCAAACAACATTTTCTGATATTGAAGAATTTGCAAAAACATGCCGCTTTCGAGATTGTAAACATGAGAATGAACCAGGATGCGCAGTGCATAAAGCAATTGATAACGGGCTAATGACGATAAATCGTTTGCAAAGCTATAAAAAGTTGCAAAGAGAATTGGCGTATTTTATGAGAAAACAAGATGCTATTCTCGCAAGAGCTGAGCGTGATAAGTGGAAGAAGATTTCTAAACAACATAAAAAAATGTAAAAAACCAAAGGACTATTCCTTTGGTTTTTTGTATTTGTAAATTTTATAATAATATTATTCATATATATAGACAAAGGGGGGATATTTGTTTAAACTTTACAAGGTGTTTATCAAAAACGAATTGTAAAAATAGAGGATAGGGAATGGGATATATTCATAATTGGTCATTTATCTTTAAAACTTAATATTTAAATGTAGGAGGTTTATAATGAATAAACTGTTAAGGTGGTTTCGAGATATAAAAGTAGCAAAAAAGCTATTAATTTCATTTTTGATAATTTTAATTGCGGCTGTCTCTATTATTGGAGGAATGTCTTATCAAACGGCTAAAAAGAATTTTGAATCACAAATTACGAGTAGTGCTCACGATAATATAAAAATATTAGATAATTTAATCAATCAAATGATTGAGGCGAAATTTAACGAAGTAAATAACTTTGCACGAGTGATTCATAGTGATATGTATCAAGGAGATAATCAAGATGAATTAAGAAAGGTATTATCTCAATATATTAATTTAAATAAAGATATTGAACAAGTATATGTTGCCGGCAATGATAAGAAGTTTGTGCAAGAACCAAATATACAAATGGCAGCAGATTATGATCCAACAACTCGTTCTTGGTATAAAGATGCAGTGAGTAAACAAGGTGGAATCGTGGTCACTGAACCGTATAAGGCGAAAGGAAATGGACATATTGTCGTAACGATTGCGAAACAAACAGAAGATAAAAATGGTGTTGTTGCGGTAGATTTAAGTTTAGAGAATTTATTGAAAACAACAAAGTTAATCAATATTGGTAAAAAAGGATATACTTTCATTTTAGATGGAAAACAAAAAATAATTGCGCATCCTCAAGAAAAACCAGGAGATAAAGCAGCTGATTCTTGGGCAAAGAGAATTTACGAAGATAATCAAGGCACTTTTTCATACACGTATGATGGTAGTGAAAAGAAAATGGTATTTGCTACAAACTTAAAAACAGGTTGGAAAATCGGTGGAACGATGTACTCAAATGAAGTAATTGAAGCTGCTCAGCCTGTATTTTATAATATGTTAATTGTTATGCTTATTTCATTAGTTGTAGGAGGGGCACTTATTTATTTCGTAACTCTTTCTATTACAAAACCTTTAAAGAGATTAGTTGCCACTTCTAAAGAAATAAGTGAAGGAGATTTAACGCAAACAATTGAAATTAATTCAAACGATGAAATCGGTCAACTTGCAAAAGGTTTTAATGAAATGACAGATTCACTAAGAACGTTAATTGGAAGAATTAATACTTCAGCAGGGCATGTTGCAGCTGCATCTGAAGAGTTAACAGCAAGTGTGAGACAAGCGAGTGAAGCGACTGAACAAATTACATCAGCAATGGATGAAATATCAAGTGGTGCAACGACGCAAACAGTAAGCGTAGAAAATGGTGCTATGTTACTGTTTGATGTAACAGAAGGGATTCAGCATGTAGCAAATAGCTCATCATCTATTAATACTGCTTCTGCTCACACTCGCGAAAAAGCAGAAGATGGTGGAAAGCTAGTTGGAAAAACAGTAAATCAAATGCAATCTATTGCGGAATCTGTTTCACAGTCAGATGCTGTTATTCAGTTGTTGAATAACAAATCAAAGCAAATTGGTGATATTTTAGAAGTTATTCAAAATATTGCAGATCAGACAAATCTTCTAGCTTTAAATGCAGCAATTGAGGCTGCAAGAGCTGGTGAGCATGGAAGAGGCTTTGCAATTGTTGCTGATGAAGTACGAAAATTAGCAGAACAATCTAGTGTATCATCAAGTGAAATTAGTAAATTAATTTGTGAAATACAAGATGATATGAGTAAGACAGTAAAATCTATGAATAATGTAAATGAAGAAGTTCAATCTGGACTTGTTATTGCAAATGAAACAAAACAAAATTTCACTGAAATTTTACAATCTACAAATGAAATTGCTGACCAAATTAAAACGATGGTTGAAACAGCTAATGGGATGTCAAAAGGTGCAAATGAAGTATCTATTTCGGTTGGTCAAATTGCTATGACGGCACAAAATAATGCGACGAGTACACAAAGTGTTGCAGCGTCAGCTGAGGAGCAACTAGCTTCCATGGAGGAAATTGGTTCTGCAGCTGGTACACTATCTCAAATGGCTGAAGAGTTACAAGTATTAATTGAAAGATTTAAAGTATAAAAAGGGAGGCTGTCTCAAAATAGCGTTAGTGCTATTAGAGACAGTCTTTTAGCTGATAAACGGATTAGAGGTTCAATGTATTTAATGTTTGTCGAAAAATAGAGGAATTTGTTAAGCGGGTGTATAATTAATATAATATAGACTACGTTTAAAGGAGATCAGTATGGGAGTGTATTGGGGAACGAAAAGACATTCTTGGCTTAGCTATGTCTCGTTTTGGTTAAGCATTTTATTCTTTGTTGCTTTTTTAATTGAAGTGTTTGTATTTAAAACACTTTCAAATAGCTCATTACAAATCGTTAAATACTTTTATTTTATATTTGTTCCATTAAATATCATTCTTAGTTTAAGGTTATTATTTAAGAAGAATGAAAAGAAAATATTACCGATTTTTAGTTTAATTGTATCACTATTATTTGCAAGTTTAATTATAGTGTTAGCATTAGCAGCTACAGGAAAAGTCTTATGAGGAGAGTGATATAAATTACTCTTCTTTTTTGTGGTTTTTTAAGAGTTATAAGTAGTGTGTAGGAAATAAGGAAAGTGATAAGTTATCAGTAAGAGGACGTATTAGTGAATAGAGAGTGAACTGAAAATACTATATGTTTTGTATGTGTTTATAAAGCAAATGAATGCAGTAAGATTCGTGATATATGGTACAATAAACATGGATAGTGATAGAGATAAAGGGTATATAAAATACTCATCGTTTTTTAGTAAGAGAGGGGTTATCTTATGCTATACGAGGATTTGATGACATTATTCCAAGCTGCTCCGATAAAATTAGATAGAGGCGGCTGGAAATATATAATCCAGGAACAAAATGATAATTATGAAATTGTTGATGAAATGTTAAAAAAGCAAATGAATGTTGAATTGTATTTTAATGAGTATGATGAGGTGAAAATCACTTTATATAAAGATGGAAGCCCTATTACTACTATGCAAAGAATTGCTATTTCAAAAGTTGAGTTGGATGAAGAGGAAGACGGCATTCAATTCGTATTGGAACGCATGCCAAGTCGAATGATTCGTTTGCAATTAAAGCCATATCTTGCAGTAGAAATGGGGCCGTACTGGGAAGTATGTGAAGACTGTGAATGAAGATGAAAAACATCCGTATACACGGATGTTTTTTTATGTTTTTTGAAGTTGTTTAAAGGCAATAATCGGTAGTAAAATGATGCTCACCCAACCGATAATAGGGTATAGAATATGAAGTAATTCACTATATCCGATGAAACTAAAGCAATAACTAATTAGTAATATGAAGTAAATAATGTTATTACTTTTCCATCCGGTAATGGATTGCATTTGTTTTGTCATCCCGAACACATTACCAACTAAAGTTGTGAACACTTCACCGAAAATAATAAGAACAAAGAAAAAGTGAAAAGTTGCATTAAATCTTCTTATGACTTCAGCCATTGGGATATTGTATTGATAAAATTGGTCGACTGATAAGATAGCTAAGTGGCTGCATAATAAAATTAAAGAAAGTCCTGCACCACCTAAAATTCCACCCCACAAAATGGCTTTTCGATCTTTTACTTCACTGGCTAACGGGACGAGAACGCTTTGGGCGAGCGAAAGATTTAAAGCGACATATGTAATAGGGCTAGTAATCCACTTCATATTCCAGCTCTCTGCAGGAATAGTATTACTAATAGGTGTTGTACTATGGAAAAAGGTTGTAATAGCGAGTCCGATAATAAAGATCATCATAATAGGTACGACAAGCGTATTTACTTCAAAAACACCTTGTAATCCCCGGCTCCCAATAATGAGACAGGCGATGACCGTGATGAAAATACCAAGTTGTCTCGGGAGGCGGAGTTGTTCTTCAAATACTGCACCGGCTCCTGATAACATAACGCTCGTTACACCAAATAATACGAGTAATAGTAATGTGTTTACGACATTTCCAAATACATCCCCAAATAAATATTTGTTGAATTCTTGAGCTGAGAATGCCCTTATTTGTGATGAAAGTAACATCATCTTTGTGCCGAGCCAAATAAAAAAAAATCCACTTATACATATGCCAATGGTTCCGTAAAATCCGTTAACTGTAAAAAATTCAACAATTTCGCGCCCAGTAGCAAATCCAGCTCCAACGACAGTTCCGATATAAGTAGCAGCGACTTTCTTTGCTACTTGCCATTGTTGATTGTCCATGTTATCCCTCTTTCTTCTATGATGAGCTTGACTTACTATTATGCATATGTGTGAGCTTGGACAATTAGACATGTGAAGTAGTTGAAAGAATACATGAATTATATGATATTAGGGAAATATTAAGGTTGTTAAAACTTTGTTACATATAAGCTGTTCATTCGGAAGAGTAGGAAATGTATGGTAAAATGTAATTGAGTTATTAAAAGATAATAATTATAAAATGATAAGAGGAGTGGATTGTATGAGTACGAAAACAAATGTTGTTGAAGTATTAAACAAGCAGGTAGCAAACTGGAATGTGTTATATGTGAAATTGCATAATTATCACTGGTATGTGACAGGACCACACTTCTTTACATTACATGAGAAATTTGAAGAGTTTTATAATGAAGCAGGAACATACATTGATGAGTTAGCAGAGCGTATTTTAGCGTTAGAAGGAAAACCGTTAGCGACAATGAAAGAGTATTTAGCAACTTCAACTGTAATCGAAGGGACAAGCAAAGAGTCTGCAGAAGAAATGGTGCAAATTTTAGTAAACGATTTTTCTGCACTTATTCAAGAATTAAAAGAAGGTATGGAAGTAGCTGATGAAGCTGATGATGAAACATCGGCTGATATGCTATTAGCAATTCATACGACATTAGAACAACACGTATGGATGTTAAGTGCATTCTTAAAATAAACATAAATGGATTAAAGAAAAACTCTATTGAAAAATTCTTTCAATAGAGTTTTTTATAATTTTTCAGTTTTCTTTTATGCTATAATATAGTAAAAAGGAGGCGATACAATGTTTCGCTTTTTCAGAACTGGAAAAGAAGATAGGGAAATTACGAAAGATGAATTAGAACAAGCGATGGCGAAGTTTCTAGAAACGAATGCTAATATCGTTTATACAGTTTTAGTAAATGATGATTACACAGTAAATTATGATTTGTTAAAGCCCTATTTACCTGCATTTCCAACAAATTTTTTTCTGATAACGAAGGAAACGCTTGAAGTATTTGAACATACAGAAGAAAATTTAAACCTAGTTAAAGAAATTGATATCGTACAAAAGGCCGTAGATCAATATGTAACAGAAAAAGAAATGTTCCCAATTGTTGAAGATAGCGAAGATCGCCTCATATGCGGAGTGAAGCTAGGACCATATTTAAATCGTATATTAAAAAGAAACTTATATATTTCAGAAAAGCATTATTTAGTTTCAAGTAAACCAGATAAGAAAAAAGAATAGTGGGCAGATGTTATGAGAACAACAACAATAATATTATTGTTGTCTTTTTTTATTGAAATATTGATTTTTCAGTTTATTTAACTTTATACTACAACTAGTGGATAGGAAGGAGTGGTGTATTATGCGTATACATACATTAACTATTAAATATCATTCTGAGAATCAGGTATTATTAAGTTGAATTGTAGAATTTAACTACTTATACCGTGACCCTAGAATGATAGGAAGATTGGAGAAGCAATTATTATAAAAGGTTACGGGGGAATTCCTATATGGAAAATAATATGACTTATATTAAGTTATTAAATGAAACGTTACATTGTTATGCAAATAAAGGAAGTTTTGAAGCGTATTCTTATATAATGAATAATGCTAAAGATGTAATGGGTAATGAAGCACAAATATATAATTTTAAATATGCATTAGCAAGTGCAGCAGGACTTGAAGAAGAAGCGTTGCATTTAATGAAGAAAGCAATTATAGAAAATGGATTTTGGTACGGAAGTGAGTATTTAATTTCCGATGATGATTTAAAACCACTACATAAATTTGAAGAGTTTCATAGAATGGTTCAATTATGTAAAGAAAGAGAAGAATTAGCAAAGAAATCGGAACAAGCAGACGTGAAATATAAATACAGCAAACAAACTGAAAATCTACTAATAACACTGCATGGGGATCAAGAAAATATACAAATAATAGAACCATATTGGAACTCTGTAATGGAACAAGGTTTTATGCTAGCATTGCCTCAATCTTCCCAAATTCAATTTTCAGATGGATATGTGTGGGATAATATCGAAAGAGGAAGAGATGAGTTAAAAGGACATTACAATAAGATTAAAGTGAATAAAACATTTGGGAATATTATTATTGGTGGCTTTTCTGCTGGGGCAAGAGTAGCGTTACATTCCATGTTACAAGGTGAAATAGAAGTGAACGGTTTTATTTTTGTGGCACCGTGGCTTCCGGAAATGGAAGAATGGGAAGAGATGATTGGAATATTGCATGATAAAAGCATAAAAGGATATATAATATGTGGGGATCAAGATGAAGATTGTTTTGAAGGTACACAGCAATTTGTAACGTTATTAAAGGATAAAAATATAGAACATAAGTATAAAGTTGTGCCTAACTTAAATCATGATTATCCTCATAATTTTGATGAGTTATTAAAAGAAGCTATTGAATATATAGGAAGCAAAAACAATTGATTGGTAGTAAGAAAAGGAGATGCATCATATGTGATGCATCTCCTTTTCGTTATTATAAATTAAAAGCATCTGCCAATAGGCGATAAGAGTTTAATTTATGTTCAAATTGATGAGTAATCGTGACAATCATAAATTCGTCAGTATTATACGCTTTGCTTAAGTTTAATATTTTTTCTTTCACAGAAGACGGATCACCGACAATCATACGTTGACGATTTTCTTTTATGCGGAATAGATCATAAGCACTATACGAATAATTTTGAGCAGTTTCAATAGAAGGAGTACCAGTAGTCCGTTTTCCTTGTTCTAATAGTAAAATCGATAAATCAAGGCTTGATGCAATCTTCTCCGCTTCTTCATTTGTTTCTCCGCAAATAACAAAAATAGATACGATTGATTTTGGTTTATCACCTAAATAGGAAGGTTGGAATTGTTCTTGGTAAGCCTTCATTACTTCAGGGCCACCGTATCCGTTAATGAACTGTGCAAATGCAAAAGAAGCGCCTTGCTTTGCGGCAATCATTGCACTTTCTCCGCTAGAACCGAGCATCCACATTTCAGGAGATGTTGGGATAACTGGAGTAGCCTTTAAGTTTGCATAATGATGGTTTTCTGGTACTTGATCATGTAAGTACATAGCAATATCTGCAATTTGTTCTGGATATTGATCAAGTGAGACCATTTTACCTTCTTGAAGTGCGCGAGTTGCTATCGGCATACCACCAGGCGCTCTCCCGACACCAAGGTCGATGCGGCCCTTATAAAGTGCTTCTAAAACGCGGAAATTCTCGGCAACTTTATATGGACTATAATGTGGCAGCATAACACCACCAGAACCAACTCTAATACGGTCAGTTTTCGCGGCAATATGTGAAATGAGTATTTCTGGACTTGAACCAGCTAAGCTAACTGAATTATGGTGCTCGGATACCCAAAAACGTGTGAATCCGAGTTTCTCAACTTCTTGTGCAAGCGTAACTGTATGTGAAATAGCTTGGGCTGCTGTGCTACCATCTGAAATAGGTGATTGGTCTAATACACTTAATTTGATCATAGAATATACCTCTCAATCTTAATGTACATCCTATTATATATTTACTTACGAAAAATGCGTAATGAAATGCTCAAAAGGAAAAGTGAATAATTTTTTATCCGCTTTTAATGAGAAAACCCTCGTTCATAATGATTCATTTCGACTAAGTTTAATATATATTCGTAGTTATCAATTTCTAAATGTATTTGCTTGCGTTCTTCTTCAGTTAGTTTAACGCTAGTGAGTTTTTTACATAACTGCTGTTTCTTTAATTCTAAATGTTTTTTTGTAGCCTGATAATCGTAAGTACGTTTCATGTGTATCCACCCTTTCCATACAGTTACTATCTGTATGTTTATCATATGAAGCATGTGGAAGGGGGAGAGCTGCACCTTATGTATTTTTAGTGAATTTTCAAATTGTGGTGGTGTTATGTTTAAGTGAATTTATGAATAAAATGCACTAAACCACTAATTTGTATTTCATGAAGTAAGGGGTGGGATTGTGCAGAAAGATATAATGTTTAACAATGAGATGGATGAAACGTTAAAAGTTATAAATAAGGGATTGAAGAAGACGACACGTCCGAAACAAATCATTGTAGTAGGGGCTGGTATGGCTGGATTAGTTTCGGCATCTTTATTAAAAGCAGCAGGGCATGAAGTGAAGGTTTTTGAAGCGAACAACCGTGTAGGTGGCCGCATAGAGACAGTTAGGATGGAAGATACCGGATTATATTTAGATGTTGGAGCGATGAGAATTCCGTATTCGCATACATTAACGATGGCATATATAAGAAAGTTTGGGCTACAGGTGAGCCCTTTTATTAATAGGAATGAGACAGATATTATCTACGTAAATGGTCGGAAAACGACATTAAAACAATACGAAAAAGATCCAAGTATTTTAAGATATCCTGTGGAAATGAATGAAGTTGGGAAAACGTCTGAGGAACTATTAATGTTAGCGGTACAGCCCATTATAAATTTTATAAAAAAGAACCCAGAGAAAAATTGGGATATTGTAGTAAAGGATTTTGGGAAATATTCTACAGGTCAATTTTTAAAATATCATCCTTATCAATATAATACGTATTTTTCGCCAGTAACGATTGAGATGATAGGTGTTCTATTAGATTTAGAAGGTTTTTTAGAAAGGTCATTCGTTGAGACGTTACGTTTTTTATATATTATGCAAGAGGAGAGCGGATTTTGCGAAATAATAGGTGGGAATGATAGATTACCAAAGTCTTTTTTACCACAATTAGAAGAAAATATTATATATAATCAAAAATTAATGAAGCTTCATCAACAAGCCAATAGTGTAACAGCCTATTACCGGAACGAGGAAACTTTTGAATATAGTAGTATTACAGGGGATTTAGTTATTGTTACAATTCCTTTTTCAACAATGCGATTTGTAGAAGTAGATCCATTTGATTCGATATCTCATGCGAAGTGGAAAACAATTCGCGAATTGCATTATATGCCAGCTACAAAAATAGGAATTCAATTTAAAAGTCGTTTTTGGGAGGAACAAGGGCAATTAGGTGGGAGAATTATAACAGATCTTCCTATACGTTATGCGTATTATCCAAGCCATGGAATCGGAGAGAAAGGGCCTGCTATGATGTTAGGAAGCTATACATGGTCTTATGATGCGTTGTTATGGGATGGGTTATCAAAGGGGGATCGTATCTATTACACACTACAAAATTTAGCAACAATATTAAGTGGTCAAGTATATGATGAGTTCATGTCTGGAATATCAAAGAGTTGGACATTAGATCCATATGCGCTTGGAGGGTTTGCACTATTTCAAGCTGGCCAAGAATCAGAATTACAGCCAGTCATTGTAAAACCTGAGGGGAGAATATATTTTGCTGGTGATCATACAACGCTGTATCACGGATGGATTCAAGGTGCGATTGAATCTGGAGTTCGTGTAGCGATGGAAGTGAATGATCAAAAAGTTTAAAATTCAGAAATTTCTTTACTGTATAACTTGAGATGGATATTATTATATATAAAAGAATTATAGGGAGTGTTTACAGTGAATCCGTTATTATTCGATTTTCCTTCTGAATTTTATACTGACAGGCTTTTTATTCGAATGCCAAAACCAGGTGATGGTAAAGTTGTATATGACGCAATTCAAGCTTCAATACAAGAATTAAAACCTTGGATGGTCTTTGCACAAAAAGAGCAAACAGAGGAAGAAATAGAAGAGAGTATTAGAAAATCACATATTCAATTTTTGCAGCGTGAGGATTTGAGATTACTAGTTTTTTCGAACGAAACAGGTGAATTTATTGCATCTGCCGGATTACATCGTATTAATTGGGATATACCTCAATTTGAAATCGGGTATTGGATTGATTCAAGGTTTAGTGGAAAGGGCTATATGGTAGAGGCTGCAAAGGGTATAACAGATTATGCTTTCACTGAATTGAAAGCAAACCGCGTAGAAATTCGTTGTGATTCTCTAAATAAGAAGAGTAGAGCGATACCAGAGAAATTAGGCTTTAAATTAGAGGGTACTTTAGAAAGCGCGAGTGTTGCGGTAGATGGAAATGGATTAAGGGATATGTGTGTATTTGCAATGACGAGAAATACATATGAAAAAGAAGAGCTGTAAAGAAACAGCTCTTCTTTTTGTTTATTATGGTACAGGATGTCCATTAGAGCTTTCGAAAATTGTAAACCATTGTTGGCGGTCTAAGTTAACTTTTGTAGCAAGAGCGGCTGTTTTCACACGATCTAATTTACCAGAGCCAACAATTGGCATCATGTTAGCTGGATGAGCAAGTAACCATGCATACATAACAGTATCGATGCTAGTAACACCTAGTTCAGTAGCAACTTTTTGTAAAGTTTCACGTACACGTATGGCACGTTCTGATTGGCCAGTAAAGATTTCACCACCAGCAAGAGGTGACCAAATCATTGGATTGATTCGTTTTTCTTGGCATAAATCAATCGTACCTTTTTCAAAATGCTCCATTTGCATCGCAGATACTTCAATTTGATTTGTAATGAGCGGGAAATCTAAATATGAGCTTAACATATTAAATTGTGAAGGTAAAAAGTTAGATACACCGAAGTGGCGAACTTTGCCTTCTTGCTTTAAGCGTGAGAACGCTTCTGCCACTTCAGTTGGATCCATAAATGGATCTGGACGATGGATGAGCAATACATCAATATAATCTGTATGTAAGTTTTGTAATGAATCCTCCGCGCTCTTTATGATATGTTCAGCACTCGTATTGTAGTGAGCAACATATCGCTCTGGAAATTTAGGTGATGGGGGAGCGATTCCACATTTAGTGATGATTTGCATATTTTCGCGTAAGGAAGGCTTTAATTGTAACGCTTCTCCAAACAATCCTTCACACGTATACCCACCATAAATATCAGCGTGATCGAAAGTAGTAATCCCCAAATCCATACAGTCTTCAATAAAAGAAAGTAACTCTTGCTTTGGCATATTCCATTCTGCTAAACGCCAAAAACCTTGAATAATACGAGAAAATTCTAGCGTTTCGGCCATTTGAACTCGTTCCACTATAAGTACCCCCTATATGAATGAATAATATTTTTGAAAAGGCTTTCTTACTACGTATTATTATATAGTTACAGGGTCGTACATACAATAAATATGTTTTGCTACAAAAACGTTTTTCTCTATATGCTATAATGTAGAAACATAGAGCTATAAGGAGATGTAAGGGATGATTCCAGTAACAATATTAACTGGTTTTCTTGGGTCAGGGAAAACGACATTATTAAATCGAATTTTATCAGAGGATCACGGCAAGAAATTAGCAGTGATTGTAAATGAAATAGGGCAAATTGGTATCGATAATCAATTAATTATGAACGTTGAAGAAGAAATTATGGAAATGACAAACGGTTGTTTATGCTGTACTGTGCGTGAAGATTTACTTGTTGCTTTAAAACAATTACTGGATGTGAAAGCAGAAGGGAAAATGGACTTTGATGGATTAGTAATTGAAACAACAGGTCTTGCAAATCCAGGTCCGATTATTCAAACTTTCTTTTTAGATCCAGTTATTCAATCTGCATACCAAATTAACGGTGTTGTAACAGTTGTAGATAGCTATCATATACATAAACATTTTGAAAAGGGACTAGAAGCAAAAGAACAAATTGCCTTTGCTGATGTTGTGTTAGTTAATAAATTAGATTTAATTGAAGAAAATGAGAAAGAAAGTCTCGTGCATGAACTGCAAGGAATTAATCCAACTGCAAAATTAATCGAGACGACTAACTGTGAGGTAGATATTCCATCGTTATTACAAATTCAAACGTTTAAAACGAAAGATACGCTGCAAATTTACCCTCATACAGAACATAACCATCTAGAAGGTGTAAAATCGTTTGTACTACGTGAAGAACGTCCGTTAGATTTACAAAAATTGAATGAGTGGATGTCAGCTGTCGTTCAGGAACTAGGGGAGCATTTATATCGCTACAAAGGAATTTTATCTATTGATGGGGTAGATAAACGTATTGTTTTCCAAGGTGTGCATACGTTATTTGCTGCTTCGTACGATAGAGAGTGGCAAGAGGGCGAAGAGCGAGTAAGCGAAGTAGTTTTCATCGGAAGAGATATTAATAAAGAATGGTTCCGAGAACATTTTGAAGAATGTGTGAAATAAGTCTGCGTAAATCGCAGGCTTATTTTTTATGAGCATTTTAATGAGATAATACTAGATTACAAAAATGAAGTAATAAGGGAAAGAAACTAAAAATAGAAAACATAACATTGATAAATGCATAATAAAAGGCCTGTTTTCACAGGCTTGTATTTTCATCTATAAGTAATTCCATTACAACGCCTACAACTGGACCTTCGTCATCAATATCCCCATTTAAACGGAAGCCAAATGACTCATATAGTCCCATTGCGTGTTTGTTGTCAGGATGTAAACTTAAATAAATTATTTTACATTCGAATTTTTGTTGCAAGAATTGAATTAGTAAGCGAAGGAAACGTTTTGCGTATCCTTTTCCTTGAAATTGTTGGTCAATCATAAAACGATCTAACCATACGCTTTCATGTTTTTGGGAATACCAACCGTACATTGCGTATCCAACGAGTGTTTCTTTGTCATATAAGCCTACTGACGTTCCGTTTTCTTCATATAATGATTCCGCTAAAGAAAACGCATTGCTTTCAATAAACTGCTGCTGGTCTTTTGCTACGTCTAAAGCAGCAACTGAACGCCAATTATTTGCTGTTACTTCACAAATGTGAAGATTCATAGTTCCAACTCACCTTCTAAATTAGTATAGCTTACAAGCTAATATGGATAATTCTACTTGTTATTTCGATCAAGTCAAGGATAAATACATAAAAAGGCAGCTGAATGACATATTCAGCTGCCTAGAAAATATAGTTGATTAGTTTGTTGCTTCTTTTAAAGTATTTACGTTTTCTTCCATTAATGTGAAGTAATCTTTATTGTTCTTTGCATCATCCTCAGAAATAGTAGCAAGGTGATTTAAGCGTAAAATTTTTGTACCTGTTTCTTTTTGAATAACTGATGCTACTTTTGGAGTAGAGAATGTTTCAAATAAAATATATTGTAGACCGTGCTCTTTTACTGTTTTTGTAATGTCAGCAAGCTGTTTTTGAGATGGTTCATCAGATGCTGAAATTCCAGCGATTGGAATTTGTTTCAAACCGTATCGTTGTTCCCAGTAGCCGTAAGCTGCGTGTGAAACTAATATTTCTTTCGTTTTTGCATTTGCAACAACTGCTTTAAATTGATCATCTAAATCAGTGAATTTTGTTTGTAGTGCTGCAAAGTTTTTTTCGAACTCTTTTTTATGTTCAGGCTGTAATTCTACAAGTGCATTTTTAATTTTTTCTGCTTGTTTCATCGCAAGAGTAGGATCTATCCAAACGTGTGGGTCTTTATCGTGATGATGTTCATCTTCTTTATGACCGTCTCCATGATCGTGCTGCTCTTCTTCAGATGAAGCACGAAGTTCGATATCTTTAGATGCATTTACAATTTTTACGTTTTCTTTTTTTAATGATTTTTCCATTTTTTCGGCAAATGGTTCTAATTCTGCGCCGTTATAAACAAATAAATCGGCTTTCGCCACTTGTACAGTCTGCTTTTGACTTGGTTCAAATGTATGAGAATCCGCACCAGGTGGGTAAATTGTTTCTACATTTACATAATCACCACCGATTTTTTTTGCAAAGTCAGCGAGTGGGAAAATGGTTGTATAAACAGAAAGTTTCCCATCTTTTTTCGCTGCACTATCTTTGTTGTTAGAACATCCAGCAAAGATGAGTGTGAAAATAAGTATAAATGAAAATAGAGCTAATTTTTTAGGCATATAATTCTCCTCTTTTCTTTTTTTACAATTATATTTTCTCCAAATATAAGAAGAAAATATCGTTTTAATACAAAACGGAATAATTACGTTTTAGTTTGCGAACCTAGTATAATACATCTTTATGAAAGTTGCAATAAATAATAATCATTACGATTTGATTTTGTAATAAATCTGTCAAAAAGAAAGGTATTAATTTTTATGATTGGTGCATATGTGACAATGTTACTTTCATATATTGGGAGGGAGCAGAAAAAAGGGGATGAGCGCTTGGGTTACTTCATGGAAGCTATCTTATTAATACTTGCGGTTGTTTTGCCATTATCTTTTGTTTTAATTTTTTTAAGAAGACTAATAAGTAATTTAGGGGATGCTACAACAATTACAAAATTGCCAGCGGAAGAAAAAGAAGAGAAAAAGAGTAAGTAAAGCACTATGCATACGCATAGTGCTTTACTTATGGTAAAATGGGAGAACGGAAACTCCTGTTAGCGACGATTAGCTATAGGAGAGAATAGTAAATAAAGAGGTATACACATATATGAATAAGCGAACAGCGTTAGTACTTGGCGCAAGTGGGTTAGTTGGACAAGAAATAACGCGACTATTACTTGACTCAGATTACTACGATTCGGTTACTATTTTTGTAAGGGAACCATTACAATTACAGCATGAGAAATTGCAACAGAAACAGGTGGATTTTTCAGTATTAGAGGAATACAAAGAATTTTTTGCAGTAGATGATGTTTTTAGTTGCTTAGGAACAACGATAAAAAAAGCGAAGTCGAAGTCGAATTTTAAAAAAGTAGATTATGAATATACATTACGAGCTGCCTGCTTAGCTGAAAAACAAGGCGTGCAAAATTTTCTTGTTATTTCATCAATGGGAGCAAAACCTAAATCATTTTTCTTTTACTCGCAAGTGAAGGGGAAAATGGAAGAGGAGCTGAAAAAGCTAGTTATTGGTGGCATACATATTTTCAGGCCGTCATTATTAGTTGGAAATCGAAAAGAATATCGTTTTGGGGAAAGAATGGCTGAGAAATTATCTCGTATTCTTCCGTTTATATTTAAAGGGGCTTTTAAAAAGTATAAACCAATTTCAGCTAAAGATGTGGCGAAAGGAATGTATATAACAGCGCTACGTGAAGAATCTGGTATTCATATTTATAGTTCAAACGATATTATAGAAATAAAATAAATAAAACCGAGAAGAATAATTTCTCGGTTTTATTTATTAGTTTTAATTTTCCCGGGTGCTCGTCGGTACTGATATGGTTCTTTTAATTCAAAGCCAAGTTCATTGGCAGCTATTCTTGGGAAGTATGGATTACGAAGTAACTCGCGTCCGATAAAAATTAAATCTGCTTCGTTATTATTTAAAATTTGCTCTGCTTGTGATCCGGTTGTAATTAATCCTACCGCACCAGTCGCGATGTTAACATGCTCCTTAATATGTTTAGCATATTGTACTTGGTAACCAGGATACACATCAATATGTGCGGGTACAACAGCGCCAGAACTACAATCGATTAAATCTACCCCTTGTTCTTTCATCCATCCTGTATACTGCACATAATCTTGAACCGTTAACCCGTCAGGATGATAATCATTTGCTGAAATACGAACAAATAACGGTCCGTTCCAAACTTCATTTACAGCATCGATGATTTCGCGTAAGAAACGATAGCGATTTTCAGGTGAGCCCCCGTATTCATCAATCCGCTTATTGGAAAGCGGAGAAAGAAATTCATTAATAAGATAACCGTGAGCACCATGTAATTCAATAACGTCAACCCCCGCTCGTTTAGAGCGTAAAGCTGCTTTTTGAAAAGCAGAGACAGTTTCTTTAATTTGCTGTTTATTCATTTCTACTGGTATTTTCATTCTATCGTTAAACGGAATTGCTGAGGGAGCGAAAGCATCTGTTTCTAATTCAGCCTTTCTTCCGGCGTGAGCGAGTTGAATGGCTGCTTTTGCACCGTTATTATGTATAAATGTTGTCGTTTTATGTAAGCCTTCAATTAGATTATCATCCCAAATGCCTAAGTCTTTGTTAGAAATTCGTCCTTCAGGTAACACAGCTGTTGCTTCAATCATAACTAAACCTACTTGGCCAGCAGCCCTGGTTCCATAATGGACGAGATGAAAATTAGTTACTTGGCCATCCTCATTTTCTGATGAATACATGCACATAGGTGACATAATGATACGGTTTTTTAGCGTAACGTCCTTAATTGTATAAGGTGAAAAGAGTTGAAACTCCATCAAATATCCCCCTTGATTGAATTTTCTTACATTGTATCATCCTCTTTTTTGTTTCCCTAATAAAACGCTTATACGAAAAATTTCGTCTATTCGTGTTACAATAAATAATATGTAATGAATTGGAGGATGACATATGTACCAGGCTTATTATGATAGTGAATTAGGTTTGTTAGAAATTACAGCGGACGAAGAAGGAATTACGTCTGTTATATTTGTTGAAGAAAGAAAAGAAGAACATAAAAATGAACTTGTTGAACAATGTATAAATGAATTAGATGAATACTTTGAAGGAAAAAGAAAAGAGTTTACAGTTCCATTGTCTGCTGAAGGAACACCATTCCAAAAGAATGTATGGGATGCACTTTACACTGTTCCGTATGGCGTAAGTGCTTCATATTTAGATATTGCGGAGAAGGTTGGGAATACGAAAGCTGTACGAGCGATAGGAGGGGCAAATAGCCGGAATCCAATTTCAATTATCGTTCCATGCCATCGTGTAATAGGAAAGAGTGGAAAACTTGTTGGGTATGCGGGTGGTTTATGGAGGAAAGAGTGGTTATTGAAACATGAAGGTATTTTAAATAAATCGTAAAAAACAACCTTTGGAACGAGGGAGTTAGCTCGGCTGTCCTAAGACAAATTCGTTAGCTATCAAAAGTAACGATGAACCGAGAAGCCCCCACTTCGGGGTAAGCTCGTAAGAGATACTAAGTGGTGGGTAGTTCACAATGAAGTATGGATGGAAAGAGGGATTGTTTTGAAATGTATAAATTGTGGGCGACCTTGTATTAATGATCAGCTGAATTGTGCAAATTGTCAACGAAACTTGCATAATGAACAAGGTGAAGAAAGCTCGCTAATAGACAAAGAATTAGAAGTATATGTAGGGAGACAATATCCATATTACAAAAGAAAATGGGAGCTTGAGAATAAGCGAATTGCTAGGTGGAGCTGGAATGGTCTGGCTGCTATTTTTAATGTAGGTTGGCTTGGATATCGTAAGTATTACGTACCTGCTGCTTTATTTATACTGTTATTAGTAGCATGTGATGCATTTTCTTATTATATGGGGTTCAACGTAGCATTGCCAATTATTAATATGGTACCTCTCACGTTTTTATTACTCGTTTTCATTCTATTTGGGATGGGGATTTTTGCAAATGGATTATTTTATCAATTTGCAGAAAGGCGTATATATCGAATAAAAGCACGGGGAATTAAAGATGAATCGGTTGAAAATTATCTCATCCGTGATAGTGGTGGAACGAGTAAAATGGGAGCAACAATCGTTACTATTTTAGCAGTTGCAAGTATTTTTTTCAGTCATTTCTTTTTCCCGACTGATCGGGATATTATTCAAAAAGTTCGTACAAGCTCGCTTTATGAATATCCAGTCTTTTCAATTGGTGAATCGTTCGAAAATTATTTTCAAAATTCAGGATGGATATACTATCGGGGAACGGAAGGATTAGAATTAGTAGAATTTCAGGGGGAGAGTCCTGAGATGCCAAGGAAAAAGGTGAGAATTCAATTTATTGTTGATTATAAATTGGGAGAAGTGGAACCATATTCACTTACGATTAACGGTGAATCTAAAAATGAAGAAGAGTTTTTGAAGATAATGGAGGAAATATTTAAAGTTCAAAATCCATTTGATATAGAGGATGGCTTACAAGTAAATGCTATTCAACAAAGCGGAGGGAAAGCAATTTCTGACCGCTTTTTTTCTTTTTATGAAAATAAATATTTAAAATAATCAGAATTTTTTGTATAATAAAATATATTATACAAGTTTTAACTTATACATATAGATTGGGGGAAGGAAGAATGAAGAGAAAGGTAACAACGATTGCTGCAGTTGCATTATCGGCTAGTGTATTGGTTGCAGGTTGCGGAAATGGGGAGAAGGCATCTACAACGAAGAAAGAAGCAGGTAAGGGAGTAGCGGATAAGCAAGTATTAAACTTACTAGAAACAGCTGAAATTCCTTCAATGGATACATCTAAATCAACAGATTCTGTATCTTTCCGTGTATTTGTAAATGCAATGGAAGGATTATATCGTCTAGATAAAGATAATAAACCAACTCCAGGTATGGCCAAAGACGTGAAGATTAGTGAAGATAAAAAGACATATACATTTGAATTACGTGATGCAAAATGGTCAAATGGTGATCCAGTTCGAGCACAAGATTTTGTATATGCATGGCAACGTACATTAGATAAAGCAATAGCAGCAGAATATGCATTTATTTTATTTGATGTGAAAAATGCACAGAAAGTAAATAAAGGAGAAGTACCGTCGGATCAATTAGGTGTTAAAGCGAAGGATGATAAAACGTTGGTAGTAGAATTAGAGCAACCAGCACCTTATTTCCTTGAGCTTACTTCGTTCCCTACATTCTTCCCATTAAATGAAAAGTATGTAAAAGGACAAGGGGATAAATACGGATTAGAAGCAGATAAATTATTGTACAATGGACCATTTACAATGAGTGAATGGAAACATGAACAAAGTTACCAGTTAAAGAAAAACCCAAATTATTGGGATAAAGATGCTGTAAAATTACAAGAAATTAATGTGGGTATAGTAAAAGAGACAAGTACTGGGGTAAATTTATATGATAGTGATCAAGCAGATCGTGTCATTTTAAGTTCTGAGTTTGTAGACAAATATAAAAAGAATAAACCAGATGAATTTAAAACGAAGCTAGACCCACGTATGTATTTCCTACGTTTTAATCAAAAAAATGCAACGTTTAAAAATCAAAAGGTTCGTGAGGCGATTGATTTAGCGTACGATAAAAAAGGAATTGCGGATGTAATTTTGAATGATGGATCATTGCCGGCGTATTTCTTAGTACCTGAAAAGTTTACGACAGGACCAGATGGAAAAGACTTCCGTACTGTAAATAAAAATTTCCGTGACAGTAAAGATAATGCTGCGAAAGCAAAAAAACTGTGGGAAGAAGCGAAGAAAGAACTTGGTCAAGATACAATTACAGTAGAATTACTAAATGATGATAACGGTAGTCGTAAAAAAGTGGGCGACTTTATTAAAGAAGAATTAGAGAAAAACTTACCTGGTATTAAAGTGAATCTGAAGCAACAACCATATAAGCAGAAGTTAGATTTAGAAAAGAAATTTGAATATGAATTCTCATTATCTGCTTGGAGTCCAGATTATCCAGATCCAATGACTTATATTGATATGTTTGTAACTGGAAGCTCATTTAATGAAATGGATTATTCTAATCCGAAGTATGATGATTTAGTAGCAAAATCAAAAGGAGAGTTATTAAAAGATGATGCAGCACGCTGGAAAGCACTTGCGGAAGCTGAAAAAATCTTAATTGGTCAAGACGCTGCAATCTCACCTACGTATCAGCAAAGTACGGCTTATTTAGAGAAGACATATGTAAAAGGTATCGCTAACCATACGTTTGGTGGAGACTTCAGTTATAAATGGGCATATATTACAAAGAAATAGTATAATAAAAGATGAGTGAATTTTCGCTCATCTTTTATTTGTATAGGAGGAATTAGAGTTGTTAAAGGGAATCAATCATCTTTGTTTTTCAGTGTCCAATTTAGAAAACTCTATTACATTTTACGAGAAAGTATTGGAAGGAGAATTATTAGTCAAGGGGAGAAAACTTGCATATTTTAATATATGTGGAGTATGGATAGCGCTTAATGAAGAAACACATATTCCGAGAAAGGAGATTCATCAATCTTATACGCACCTCGCATTTTCTGTTGAACAAAAAGATTTTGAACACCTGTTACATCGGTTAGAAGAAAATAATGTTCATATTTTACAAGTAAGAGAACGTAATGTGAGAGATTGTGGGTCTATATATTTTGTTGATCCTGACGGTCACAAGTTCGAGTTTCATTCAGGGACACTGCAAGACCGTCTAAATTATTATAGGGAAGAAAAACCTCATATGACATTTTACTAAGGGGGCAAGAAGTTGCATGCACTTGTAATTGGTGGAACAGGAATGTTAAAGAAAGTTTCTATGTGGCTTTGTGATCAAGGATTTCGTGTGTCTGTTATTGGACGAGATGAAGTGAAATTAGAAAATGTTAAGCAAGCTAGTTCCGCACCAGAAAATATTACATGTCTTCCTTTAGATTATCAAAATGACGATGATTTAAAGCGATCTATTACAAATACAATTGAACAGAATGGTCCAATTACATTAGTAGTTGCATGGGTACATTCGAGTGCTAAGCATGCATTACGACTCATTTGTAATGAGGTTGAATTGTCATCGGAAAAGTATAGTTTATTTCATATATTAGGTAGTAGTGCATCGCGTACGAAGTCACAAAAAATAGGTGGGACATTATGTAGTTATTATAGAATTATATTAGGGTTTATTTTAGAAGATACATATGCAAGATGGCTTACTCATGAAGAGATTGCTGACGGAGTTATAAAAGGAATTGAAAGTAAATGCACAGAATGGATTGTAGGGAGAGTAGAGCCGTGGGAATCGCGGCCGAAATGGTAAGGGGGCATGTGAAATGAAGACAACGGTATATGTAACAAGGCACGGTGAGACAGAATGGAATGTAGCAGGGCGGATGCAAGGACGGAAAAATTCAGCATTAACAGAGAATGGTATGATACAAGCGAAACAATTAGGGGAGCGTATGAAGGATTTACCACTCCATGCCATATATAGTAGTCCAAGCGAAAGAACGCTTCATACTGCTGAATTGATTAAAGGGGAACGCGATCTTCCAATTATAGAAGATGAATGTTTCTATGAAATAAACATGGGGATATGGGAAGGGCAAACAATTGCTGACTTGGAAATGCAATATCCAGAAGAAGTACATTTATTTTGGAATGAACCACATCTTTTTCAGTCAACATCAGGGGAAAACTTTGCGGCCGTTCATAAAAGAGTAATTGAAGGGATACACTTTCTTTTAGAAAAGCATAAAGGAGAAAATATTTTAATAGTTACTCATGCTGCAGCAGCGAAATTACTCGTAGGGCATTTTGCAGGTTTTGAAATTGAACATGTATGGGAAGAGCCATTTATGCATAGCGCGAGTCTTAGTGTGATTGAATTTGATGAAGATCTTGGTAAAGTAAAACAATTTGCAGATATAAGCCATTTTCAGTAAACGTAAAAAAGGCCGCAATGCGGCCTTTTTTGGTGGGTATAAAAAACTAGCAATTACGTTTTTTATACCAGAAATGATCGAATTTCTTATTTTTGCAAGATGGGAACTTATGTCCGTCTCTGCAATCATTCCATTTGTGCCCGTCATCGTGACAGTCTTTACCATGATCACAATCATCATCGCAAGAGCTACCGTGTCCGTGAGGGAAGAATTCGCATTTTTTACAGAAACTTCGTTTTGTCCAGAAAAATTTCTTTTCAAAGCGTATGCATTTTGTAACGAAAGTACAATGCTTTCTGCGAGTACGTTTTGTAACTAAAACGCATTCTTTTCTACGCGTCACTTTTGTAACGAACGTCCATTTTTGAACGCGCACACGAGTGCATTTCGTAACAAACGTCCATTTTTTAACATGAGTACATTTTGTAACGAAAGTACAATGTTTTACGCGAGTACATCTTGTTCTTGGACATTTACGCCCTGTTGTACATTTACGCCCTGTTGTACATTTACGCCCTGTTGTACATTTACACCCTGTTGTACATTTATGATGAGAGAATTTATCATCATCGCACTCAAAAGTACTTGGATCTTGGTGTAAGAAATCCTCCATACCAGCACTTTTGATTTCTTCAACAGCTTTTCTAATATCACGTTTCATAGAAATCCTCCTTATCGAGTGTTAAATTGAAAAGGTATTCTTTTTCCTTAACATGATATGAGATTCGACTTCTTTCTGAACAGGACAAGAGTGTAATTTTATATAAATAGATGATAGCGGATGTATGGACAAGACAAGGCGCATACATTGAATGAAGAGAACTGAGAAGGGATGAGAAAATATGCTGCCTTCATATGATTTTTTTGTTCATCCAATGTACTTAGTGGAATTGAAAAAGGACATTTGGTCAGATAGTCCAGTGCCAGCAAAATTAACTTATGGAAAAAAGAAGTATGACATTGATATCGTATACCGAGGGGCTCATATTCGCGAATTTGAGAAAAAATCTTATCATGTTATGTTTTATAAACCGAAAAAATTTCAAGGCGCGAAAGAGTTTCATTTGAATTCTGAGTTTATGGATCCGTCTCTCATACGAAATAAATTATCTTTAGATTTTTTTCATGATATTGGTGTACTTTCGCCAAAATCACAACATGTATTTATAAAAATTAATGGTCAAATTCAAGGTGTGTATTTACAGTTAGAATCAGTTGATGAAAACTTTTTGAAAAATAGAGGGCTACCGAGTGGTTCTATTTATTATGCGATAGATGATGATGCGAATTTTTCGTTAATGAGTGAGCGAGATAAAGATGTTAAGACAGAGCTCTTTGCGGGTTATGAATTTAAATATTCGAATAAAAATAGTGAAGAACAACTGAGTGAATTTGTATTTCAAGCGAATACTTTGTCGAGGGAAGATTATGAAAAAGAAATCGGGAAGTTTCTACATGTAGATAAATATTTACGATGGTTAGCTGGAGTTATTTTTACGCAAAACTTTGATGGCTTCGTTCATAACTATGCACTATATCATAACGATGAGACAAATTTATTTGAAGTGATACCGTGGGATTATGATGCGACTTGGGGGCGAGATGTACAAGGGAGACCACTTAATCATGAATATATTCGTATTCAAGGTTATAATACGTTAAGTGCAAGATTGTTAGATATACCTGTATTTAGAAAACAATACCGAAGTATTTTAGAAGAAATATTAGAAGAACAATTTACCGTTTCGTTTATGATGTCGAAAGTAGAAGGTTTGTGTGAATCGATTCGTCCATATTTACTACAAGATCCATATATGAAAGGAAAATTAGAAACATTTGATCAAGAAGCTGATATGATTGATGAATATATAAATAAAAGAAGGAAGTATATACAAGACCACTTACATGAATTGGATTAATTTTGAAAGAGATTGGAACATTATCAATCTCTTTTTTTGTATAATAAAGATGTATCGATTGAATTGACGTAATATTTACTTAATAAAGAATGGAGATGTGGAAACATGACGGTCAAGTGGATTGATTGGGTAAAACAAATACAATCTATAGCTCAAGCGGGTTTAACGTATTCTAAGGATGTATATGATATAGAACGTTTCCAACAATTACGGGACATTTCAGTTTCAATGATATCACATTACACAAAGACAGATTGGGAAGTAGTAGAGAATTTATTTGCAAGTGAGACAGGCTATCAAACACCTAAAGTTGATATACGGGCAGTTATTTTTCAAAATGAAAAACTATTATTTGTGAAAGAAAAAAGTGATAGGAAATGGGCATTGCCAGGTGGATGGGCTGATGTTGGTTATACACCAACAGAAGTAGCAGCAAAAGAAGTTTTAGAGGAGACGGGCTATGAAGTAGATGATTTTAAGCTACTCGCTATATTTGATAAAGAAAAACATCAACCATCGCCTTCAGCAACACATGTATATAAAATTTTTATTGGCTGTAAGATTATTGGTGGCGAAAAGAAAACTAGTATTGAAACAGAAGATGTGGAGTTTTTTGATGAGAATGAATTGCCTAATTTATCGATTTCTAGAAATACAGAAGAGCAAATTAAAGAAATGTTTGCCTACATGAAAGAACCTCAAAAAGAAATATTAATAGATTAATAATGCTTATGCCGATGATATTGTTGAAATGAAGATATTGGCAGAATGCAACCTTTATGTAATAATGGGATGGTATGTGAAGAAAAAAGGAGATAGAAAAGAAAATGTTAGCAAACATAATAGATCAGTTATTGCAATTCTTTGCAAGTCTAGGTTACTTTGGAGTAGCACTAGCTTTAATGATTGAAATTATCCCGAGTGAAATTGTACTTTCGTATGCTGGCTTTTTAGTCGCAGATGGTAAAATTAGCTTTGTCGGTGCAGTTATTGCTGGAACAATCGGTGGTACTTTAGCGCAAATCTTTTTATATTGGCTTGGATATTACGGAGGGCGTCCGGTTGTAGAGAAATATGGGAAATATCTACTTATTAATAAACACCATTTAGACATAGCGGAAGGTTGGTTTAAGCGTTACGGAGCAGGAGTAATCTTTTCTGCACGCTTTATCCCAGTAGTACGTCATGCAATCTCTATTCCGGCAGGACTAGCTAAAATGCCATTAAAACTTTTCACACTGTATACAGTTGTAGCGATTATTCCATGGTCCATACTATTTATATACTTAGGTGAAAAGCTTGGTGGAAATTGGCGACATATTAAAGAGTATGCATCTGATTACACACATTACATAATTATAGGGGCTGTTCTCTTTGTTGCTCTATACTTCGGTTTAAAGTATTTAAAAAAGAAAAAAGCAGCGCGTTAAAGTCAATGATTTTTCATTGGCTTTTTTTATTGTTTCAGTTCTAAAAAAAAGGAGTTGTCCATAATGTGTAATAATAAAGCGTAGCGGGGGAATGTGATGAAAGGATCACCGTTTTTACGTGGAACGATATTTTTAACGATGGCAACGATGATATCTAAAATGTTAGGGTTTATATATGTTATACCATTTACAGCAATGGTGGGTACGAGTGGGTACGTATTATATACGTATGCATACCGTCCTTATACAATTATGCTTAGTATTGCAACGATGGGATTGCCACTTGCCGTTTCAAAAATGGTTTCAAAATATGATCAACTCAATGATTATCACACTGTTAAGAGAGTGCTAAAGAGTGGTATCGTTTTTATGGTCATTATGGGCGTTATTTCTTGTTTAGCATTATATATGTTAGCACCACATTTAGCTAAACTTGTGATTGATGGAAATGATCAGTCGGGTAATAGTGTGGTAGCTGTCACACACAATATTCAAATTGTAAGTTTTGCGTTAATACTCGTTCCTGTAATGAGCTTGTTACGTGGTTTCTTTCAAGGTTTTCAATCTATGGGACCTTCTGCGCTCAGTGTAGTTGTAGAGCAATTTTTTCGGGTCTTAACTATTTTGATAGGGAGCTTTGTCGTTTTATATGTTATAAAAGCTTCTGTTTCGTTGGCAGTTGGTATTTCAACGTTTGGAGCATTTATGGGAGCACTAGGTGGATTAAGTGTTTTAAGTGCGTATTATATAAGAAGGAGAAAACATTTAAAGAAAAAAGAGATTGCCAGTATACCACAAACGACGAAAACTTTTTTTTCGTTGTATAGAGAACTGTTTACATATTCTATTCCTTTCGTTGTAGTTGGATTAGCGATTCCGTTATATCAGACGATTGATACATTTACAATTAATAAGCTACTTATACAAGTAGGATATATGCAAGGAGAAGCAGAAAAGATTAATGCGATTATTGGCCTTGTTCAGATGGTTGTACTTATCCCGGTTTCTGTTGCAACAGCTTTTAGTATGTCCCTTGTACCTGAGATGACGAAAGCTTATACAGCGGGAAATGAGAAGCTACTGTATAAACACTTTACAAGGACAAATTTATTAGTGGTAGGAATTACCGTACCGGCGGCGATTGGAATGATGATTTTAGCAAAACCAGTGTATACTCTTTTATTTGGTGCTGGAAATGATCCGGAGATGGGCAGTATTATTTTGCAGTATTATGCTCCTGCCTGTATACTATTTTCGCTTTTTACAGTAACAGCTGCGATGTTACAAGGAGTTAATCAACAACAGAAAACAGTGCTAGGATTAGTAATTGGTATTATTGTGAAGATAGTTTTAAATATCGTATTGCTTCCGTATTTCGATTATGTAAGTTTTATTATTTCAACATACGCTGGTTATACGATTTCAGTTGGCTTTAACTTGTGGATGCTTTCTAAATATGTTATAAAGGCAACATAAGCTTTTTAAGGCAGAGAGCACTCTGTCTTTTTCTTTGTTTAGAATATTTTTCTTATAAAAACGTTTTCAAAATAATTTTTCTATTGAAATTTAAACGTATGTTTCATATGCTGAGAATGGCGGTTCAAAAACTGTTATGTAAGAGAGGTAGATTCCTACATGTAAAAAGAATCGGGGTGATAGTATGTTAAATATTTATTTAACAGACCGAAACGGAAAACTACAAGAGGTTGAGGAAATGCAAAAGGGTTGCTGGATTAATGTACTTCATCCAACGGAAGAAGAAATTCAATATCTAGTACAAACGTTAAATGTAGACTTAGATTTCATTAAAGACCCTTTAGATGATGAAGAACGCTCTCGTATTGAAAAGGAAGACAATAATACTTTAATTATCGTGGATATTCCAACAGTTAGACATGATGAAGAAGGAAATTCGATTTATGACACGATTCCAATAGGTATGATTGTAATGCCAGATTGCTTTGTGACAATTTGTTTAGAAGAAAATCCAATTTTTGAACGCTTTATTAATCAACGTATTAAAGAATTTTATACGTTTAAAAAGACGCGCTTTGCACTTCAGCTCTTATATACGATTTCTACTTATTATTTAAGATACTTAAAGCAAATTAACAGAAAAACAATCGATTTAGAGCACCAATTAAATAAGTCGATGAAAAATAAAGAAATTTTTACATTGCTCGGCCTTGAAAAAAGTTTAGTTTATTTTACAACATCATTAAAGGCAAATAAAATTGTAATTCAAAAATTAATGCGAAACAGTACATTTTTGAAAATGTATGAAGACGATCAAGATTTACTAGAAGATGTATTAATTGAAAATAAGCAGGCTATTGAAATGGCGGAAATATATAGTCACATTTTAAGTGGAATGATGAATACATTTAGTTCGGTTATTTCTAACAATTTAAATAGTGTTATGAAACTGTTGACTTCTATTACAATCATTTTATCATTACCAACGATGGTTTCTAGTTTCTTTGGAATGAATGTAAAGGTTCCGTTTGAAGGGGAAGCACATGGTTTTGTAATTGTACTTATAATATGTGTAACATTATCTTTCACTTTAGCATTTGTTTTTTGGAAGAAACGTTACTTTTAATGATAGGAAAGCTGCGCTAGCATAGTTATAAAACTGTGCTAGCGCAGCTTTTTTTGCTATGAAATCTCAATTTTGGAACAGAATATAACTTGTGAAATGTAATGTGTATGAAGGTTATGAATTCCATATAACTCTTGTTCAAATAATGAAATGGGGTTAAAATTACATATTGTTAATGAAAAGTTGGAGGAAATACATCATGGAATTGTTTCAATTACCGAAAGCATTCCTGCAAATGAATACAATCTTTATCTCAATATTAATCGAAGCACTTCCTTTTGTGCTAATTGGTGTATTTATTTCAGGATTCATTCAAATGTTTGTGACAGAAGATATGGTGGCAAAATGGATGCCTAAAAACCGATTTCTGTCTGTTTTATTAGCTACTTTTTTAGGTATGATGTTTCCTGGATGTGAATGTGGAATTGTTCCGATTGTAAGACGATTAATCGGAAAAGGGGTTCCACCCTATGCAGGAATTGCATTTATGTTAACTGGACCGATTATTAATCCAGTTGTATTATTTGCAACATATGTTGCTTTTGGAAGTAGTATGCACATGGTATGGTATCGTTCTATTGTAGCGATTATCGTAGCAATTATCGTTGGAATTATATTATCATTTATGTTTAAAGAACATCAATTAAGAGATGATCACTTCCCAGAAGTGAACCATAAGCGTCCGTTACGTACAAAAATGTGGGATGTATGTACACATGCTGTTGAGGAATTTTTCTCAATGGGGAAATATTTAGTGTTAGGAGCGTTAATTGCTGCTGCAGTTCAAACGTTTGTACAAACTTCAACATTGCTTGCTATTGGACAAGGTCCGTTTTCTTCATCAGCTGTAATGATGGGACTTGCTTTCATTTTATCACTTTGTTCAGAGGCGGATGCATTTATTGCTTCTTCGTTCCAAAGTACATTTTCAACAGCGTCACTTGTCGCGTTTCTCGTATATGGACCGATGGTGGATATTAAAAATATGTTTATGATGCTTGCGACATTTAAAACAAAATTTGTAATTGTTGTGACGGTTACAGTTACCCTTGTTGTTTATGCAAGCTCACTACTCATTTATGCGATGGGGTGGTAGGTTATGTTTCGAGCATATATATTATTAGGCTTTACAATTTTAATTGGACAGCTTCATATTTCCGGTAACATTACGAAGTATATAAATATGAAGTACGCCTATTTATCAAAAACTGCTGCTATTATTTTAGGTTTCTTAACGATTGTACAAATTATTATCGTTTTCCAAAAAGAGCACCAAAAGGAAAAAGAGAAACATGATTGTAGTTGTGATCATAGTCATTGTGGGCATGATCATTCGAAAGATGAGAATACATGGTGGAAAAAAGTGTTTTCTTACACGTTATTCTGTTTTCCAATCATTACAGGATTGTTTTTCCCAATTGCAACATTAGATTCCGATATTGTTAAGGCGAAGGGATTCCATTTTCCAGTAGCGCAAGCAGAAAGTAAAGATCCATTTATGACAAGGCAATTTCTAAGACCTGACACGAGCATTTATTACGGGAAAGAAGGATACCGTGGTGTAATGGAAAAAGGGAAGAAAGAGTTTGTAACGAAAGACAATATCACTTTAAAAGATGAAGATTTCTTAAAGGGTATGGAGACAATTTATAATTATCCTGGTGAATTTACTGGTAAAACCCTGTCTTATAAAGGATTTGTTTTCCGAGATGATTCTTCTAAAAAGGAACAATATTTCTTATTCCGTTTCGGCATTATACATTGTGTTGCCGATTCGGGTGTATATGGTATGTTAGTTAAAAAACCAGAAGGTGTAGAGTGGAAAAATGATGATTGGATTCAGATAGAGGGAGAAATTTCAACTGAATTTTATCAGCCGTTTCATGCGAATATTCCAGTGTTAGAAGTAACGAAATGGAATAAAGTTGAACAGCCGAAAGAACAATATGTATTTAGAGGAGCCGATTGATAAAATCGGTTCTTTTTTATGGACTAAAAGTTCTAAAAATTGTTAATATTAAACGTGTAGTTCATGAGGTGTAGTGTATATTGGGATATTAGGGATAAATAATTAAAGGGGTGATAACAATGACTGAAGTAAAGGGTAAAACAGCTAATGAATCAAGGGTGTTTAAAACGAGTCGAGTATTTCCAACGGATTTAAATGATCATAACACGCTATTTGGTGGAAAGATATTGGCGGAGATGGATATGGTTGCTTCAATTTCAGCAACGAGACACTCGAGAATGGAATGTGTCACAGCGTCTATGGATTGGGTAGATTTCTTACATCCAGTACGTTCTTCAGATTGTGTTAGTTATGAATCTTTCGTAATTTGGACGGGAAGAACTTCTATGGAGATATTTGTGAAAGTAGTAGCAGAAGATTTAATTTCAGGTAAAAAACGTGTAGCAGCAACTTCATTCGTTACTTTTGTTGCGCTTAGTAAGGAGAATAATCCAGTTCCTGTACCGCGTGTTATCCCTGAGACAGAAGAGGAGAAAGAATTGCATCGAATTGCTGTGTTACGTGCAGAACAGCGCCATATTCGTAAGGCAGAGAGTAAGAAGGTAGCTACACTGCTAACTTTTTGATGTAAAATACTTTCCTAGTGGTACTATTTTGTAATAGGTTAGGAGATTTTTGAAATGAAAAGCGGACACCTAAAAATAGGTGTCCGCTTTTATAGTTTTTCATCCCCATATCGTACTACAATAACTGCTTAGCAGAAGCAAGCAGCACCGACGATAATTAAGAGGATAAATAATACGACTAGTAGCGCAAATCCATTACCATGTGCGAAGCCCATTGTTATTTCCTCCTTTTATTTTAAGATACAACATACAATATGCAGATGAGCTCCTGTTTGATATGGACGTATATCATGCAATGACATATTTTTTGTATGATAATGTTTTAAAAAAGGAAAGATATAGGAATAACAGTAGTTAGAGAAAGGAACGTATCCATGAAGCGCTTTTTAATTGTAATAATTTGTTTTATAGGTGTATTCATATGGATGAACGTTGATGTGGAAATGGGGAAGAAAATGGCTAGTGGATATGAATTAGAAAAAATCCGATCAGGGGATTTTCAAGTATATACGAACGGTGATGAGTTATATAAAAGTTTATTTGAGGATATAAATCGTGCAGAAAAGAATGTGTATATTCATTTTTATATTGTAGGAAAAGATGAAGTAAGCCAAAAGTTCTTACAGTTATTAGAGAAAAAAGCATCTAGCGGAGTAGATGTGAAATTGTCAGTAGACCGCATTGGCGGATATAAGCTTAAGAAAAAGATAATTAATCAATTAAAAGAAAAAGGCGTGAAGTTTACATTTAGTAAAAAACCTAAATTTAAAAACTTATTTTATTCTTTGCATCAACGTAATCATAGACGCATTGTTACTATAGATGGGAAAGTTTCTTACATTGGTGGCTTCAATATCGGAAAGGAATATCTTGGACAGGATCCTAAATTTGGTCCGTGGCGTGATTATCATGTACGCATCGAAGGGAATGGAGCTACTGATATGGAACGGAAGTTTGCGGAAGACTGGCAAGAAGATACGGGAGAAAAGTTTCCTATACACCAAGAGTTACCTGTACAAGGAAATGTAAAATATCAATACGTATTTTCGAATGGAAAAGGTTTATGGAAGGAGTATGGAGCGTTTTTAAAGAAGGCAAAACATTCTTTAATTATCGCTACACCATATTTTGTACCGAGTAAAGAAATGGTGAAGGGGCTGAAAGATGCATTAAATCGTGGTGTCCATGTAAAAATCCTCGTCCCATTTAAAAGTGATGCAGTATTGCTAAAACAGGCTGCCTATCCCTATTTGAAAGACATGTTAGATGCTGGAGCGGAGATTTATCAATATCGAAATGGATTTTTTCATGGGAAAGTAACAATCATCGATGAGGAAATGGTTGATATTGGTACAGCAAATTTTGATAATAGAAGTTTTTACTTAAATAACGAATCTAACTGTTTCATATATGATAAGACAGTCGTTGCTGACGTATGGAATCGATTAAAAGAAGACTTTCATAAATCAAAACGATTTTCTGAAGAAGATTTTGAGAAAATTAGTAGATGGGATTGGTTTCTAGCAAGAATATCAAATGTTATCGCATCATATTTATAGTATAGAGATGAAATAGGAAGGGAGGCGCTTTAATGGATTGTATGAAAGAATTGATGACATATAGTTACACACTTATATATAAAGTTGGAGAATACGCGAGCAAGGTTCGAGATGAAGAATTAAAAGATATTTTGCAGCATCATTTGCCGTATATGTTACAAGCATATAATGAACAAGTGAATTTTCAAGAAGGAGAAAATATACAACATATAACTTGTAAACAAATGTGGCCGGAATTTACTGAAATGGATAGGGAAACAGATAATGAGTATACAGGGGATACTGGGATTGCTATTTGTTATATTACACATTTGAAACGATTAGCATTAAAGTTTGCTCAAGTGGCAGTAGAAGTTGCGAACCCGGAGTTTCGTTCTTTTCTGGAAAATTGTTTTGTGAAAATGAATCGTTATGCTTATAGTGTTTGGCAATATGTTGTGAAGAAGGAATATAAGATTAAACATGTATATGAAAGTGAAAAATTCGCGTGAAAAGCTAAGGTGGAATGAAAGGCGCCTTAGTTTTTTTATGTCTAATTAGAATGGGAGGATTAAAGATTGGCTATGTTATCAGAAAATTTACAAAAGTTTACTGTATCTTTACTATTTTTAAATCTTCCCTTTAAAAAAAAGAGTAATATGGGATTGTACATATTCTATCAAAGGGAGGAAACGCAAATGAACAAATGGGTTAAGTCATTAACTACTATGGCACTTGCAAGTTCTTTATTAATGGTAGGTTGTAGTAAAGATGAGGATAAAAAGAAAGAGGATGACACAACTTCGCAGCAAGATGAAAAGAAAGATAAAGAAACAAGTGGAACAGAAAAATCTTCTGATTCGAAAGAAAAGAAATAAAGTGAAACTTTAATCAGTGGGGATTTTGTCCATCCCCACTGATTATTAGCCCACACCGATTGGGCATTAACGGGCAGTTATTCGCCGAATTTACTGCCCGTTAATGCGGGATAAATGGATAACAGAGCTTCCTCACATATACGAGGGAGCTTTTTTGTTGTATATTTGTAAGTTTTGCGGAAAAATAGAGAGAAAGAATGGAAGAGGGGATAATATATGAAAGTATGCATATTAGGAGCGACTGGTAGAGTAGGATCACACATTATGAAATTGGCATTACAAGATTCATATGAAGTAACGGTATTAGTTCGTGATTTGAGTAGAGTGGAAACAGAGCATGAAAGGTTGCAAGTTATTAAGGGAAATGTATTAAGCGGAGATGATATAAAGGAAGCGATTAAAGGATGTGATATTGTAATTAGTGCTCTTGGAACTGATCGGAATGGGACGTTAGAGAAGAGTGTACCGATTATTATAAAGCAAATGGAAGAAGAGGGCATAAAGAAAATTGTTACAATAGGAACTGCTGGTATTTTACAAGCACGAACAAACCCAAGTATATATCGTTTCCAATCAAAAGAATCGAAAAGAAAAATGACAACAGCTGCGGAAGATCATTTAGCTGCTTATGAAGCGCTGAATAATAGTAAACTATGTTGGACTGTTGTTTGTCCGACGCATTTAATAGATGGTGATGTAACCGGTGTATATCGAACTGAACAAGATATGTTGCCAACAGATGGATCGAAAATCACAGTTGGTGATACAGCTCAGTTTACATGGAGTTTACGTAATAAAAGCTTATACGAGAAAAGCCGAGTAGGTATTTCATATTAAAAACCCATCCCAAAATAGGGATGGCTAAAAAATGATATAGCATACAAAGATGATAATCATAATGATTTGGAGAATGGCTTTGGCTACTGTACTACTTAAAAAACCGACAACAGTTGCAATTCCGACTAAAAGGGCGTCTTTTGGCGCCTTTTTATGCATAAGTTCCGTAATAAATACAGATAAGAACGGTATGATAATAAGCCCGAATGGTGGGAAGAAGAACGATCCGACAATGATAGAAACCATACCAACACGTTCGCCCGATTTTGTACTTCCGTATTTTTTTAGGAAGTATCCATTTGCAATAAAGTCAGCAACGAAAATGAAGAGTGTAAAAATGACTTGAATAATCCAAAAAGATGTCGTTAACTCTCCGCCGTTTATTCCAAAATGATAAATGAAATAGCCAGCCCATACGGCAAGGATGCCAGGGATAATGGGGTATATAAAGGCAAGAAATGAAACAATGAAACAAGCAATGATACAAATTGTTAGTAAAACAGTCACTTTATAGCTCCTTTGTAGTATCTAATTTATGTACAGCAATCTTTTTAATTTGATGCCCATCAAGTTCTAATGCTTTAAATTGAAAACCATCATATTCAACTGAATAGCCAGCCTCAATATTTAAATCAATTGATTGAGAGAGAAGCCAACCACCAATTGTATCTAAATCACTTTCATCGATATGTAGGCCAAACATATCATTTACTTCAGAAATGAGTACTTTCCCATCTAAAACAGTAAGCCTAGGAGTACGCTTTTCAATCATTGGTGATTCGTCTGCGTCAAATTCATCTTGAATTTCTCCGATAATTTCTTCAAGAATATCCTCCATCGTTAAAAGGCCAGCAGTTCCGCCGTATTCATCCATAACAATCGCCATTTGTACGCGGTTCTTTTGGAGGTGTATTAACGTTTTACGAATGGGAACTGTTTCAAATACAGTTAAAACAGGATGTATGTAGGCATCAAGTGGTTTGTAAATGCCTTTTGTTTGATTATGAAAAATCTCTTTCGTATTTATCATTCCGATAATATCATCTTTATCCTTTTCAATAATAGGATAACGTGTATACTTTTCAGTTGCAACGATTTTCATATTTTCTTCTAACGTATTTTCAGTAGATAAACAAACCATTTCAGTTCTAGGTACCATAATTTCTTTAGCAACACGATCATCAAATTCAAAAATATTATTTACATATTTATATTCGGTTTGATTAATTTCGCCGCTTTTATAGCTTTCACCTAAAATGAGTCGTAGTTCTTCTTCGGAATGGGCAAGTTCATTTTCTTTCGCAGGCTCTAAACCGAGTAATTTTGTGAAAAATATAGCTGCACTATTGAGAAGCCAAATGAACGGATACATAATTTTATCAAATAAAATAAGTGGTTTTGCAAATTTTAATGTGATTGCTTCAGCTTTTTGGATTGCGAAAGACTTAGGAACTAACTCGCCTAATACAACATGGAAAAAAGTAATCACACTAAAAGCAATAATAAAGGATAACGTGTTAGCCATTGTTCCAGTAATATTGATTTTTTCAAATAGTGGTCGCAGTAAATGTTCCACAGTTGGTTCACCAAGCCAACCAAGTCCTAAAGAGGTGATAGTAATGCCAAGCTGACAAGCGGATAAATAAACGTCTAAGTTAGATAAAACGCTTCTTGCAGCTAATGCTTGTTTATTACCTTCATTAGCAAGCTGGTCAATTCGACTTTTTCGTACTTTTACGACAGCGAATTCTGAAGCAACGAAAAAACCAGAAATAAGGATAAGTATAAAGATGAGAAAAATATTTAATATGTCCAAGTGTGTTCTTTATTCCTAATTTGGAATAAAGATGTCACCTCCTGTAATTATGTTATACTTTTATAATAAATCCAAATGAAAAGATTAGTCAAAGAAAATGGGTAAATAATGGTAGGTTTCTATAGTAGTTTTTTAATTTGCTGTTATTTTGTCCTCTATATAATAGGAATAACCGTCTACTTTTAATTTAAGTAGACGGTTATTCTATGTTATGGTTTCGAAATACTTCTAGTTAAAGTATACGTGTTTTGTTTAGAGTGGTTTGTTGTCCATAAAGCTTGGAGAAACGATAAGATGCTATATGGAATATAAAGTAGTAATAAACCAATTGTGACAACTATAGGTGCATTTCTACCAAATTGGACGATAAATTGTAATAGTCCGTTTGTATGAAAAATACATTCCATAAAAACGAATGAAAGAATAATGGAACTCAAAATAGATTTATGATTGGAAGTAAGCGCAATAAATAACGTATCAACAAGGAAAGATGAATTTTTTATTTCGTATTCATTAGTAGTATTTAAGAACGGTAGCCATTTTTTAATTGCTTGCATAACGATTATCATAGAAGTGCTACATACGATGATAAAAGAAGAGAAGAAAGGAACCTTCATGAATTCCGCGATGTAGAGTAGTAGTAATAGTACTGAACATTGTAATATCACAGTACCAAAAGAATATGGTATCCAGCGCAATAAGGAAGTGCACTTTCTTACTGATCTCGGTGCTTTTAAAAATAGATGACCGATCCCTAAACTAATAAAGAAACCGATTACAAGAGTGAATGTGAAACGAACGATTGATAAAAAATATATTTCCCATATGTAGGGGAATAGTGGTGACGAATGGCTAGAAGTATGTATCATATTTTGTGTATTTATAATCTGATTTGCTGAGAAAAGGATAGGTTCATGCATCCAATCGATTCTTGGAATTGAAATAGAAAAAAGTTGTGCAAAGTTATGAAAAATGCTAATAAATCCAGTTGTGTAAGAGTAATTATGTGTAATGAATAATGCTGGAATAGGACTTATGACAAAAATAATAAAAACACCGGCTATAAATTTACATATATGTGAGCGCAATAAGGACATATAACCACCTACCCTTAGAATATTCAGAAAATTCTTATTCTTATTTTAGCTTTTTTCAGGGGAAGTTACAATATATTTTTCTTTACGTATTGGTATATGGATAGTTTTAAATTATTTTTAGAAATTTATTTTATGTGTGGGATATAAAGCAGGAGAGGGTATATAACAGCATCTATACAAAAAACGTGAACAGTTTAGCATTTTCACGTTTTTTGTATGGGATGAATGAAAAGAAATGTAGGTAAATGTCGAAAGGATTAAATTGATTTTTCAAATTGGAAAGTGATACCATAAAGTTAAACAACGTTTAAATCATTGTTTAATCGATAAATTCTAGAGGGGGAGATAAGTTGGGGGAAAATGAAAACATATCAACGAAAGAAAAGATTTTAAATACAACCTTGGAGTTAATTAAAAACGAAGGTTTTGAAAGGGTAACGATAAGGAAAATTGCATCATTGTCAGATGTAAATATTGCGCTTGTAAATTACCATTTTGGTTCAAAAGAAAAGTTGATTAGTGAGGCGATTAAAGTTTTGTTAATTAGCTTCCAAGGCACTTTTTCTATTTTAGATGATATTACAGTGCCAGCGAAAGAAAGATTAAAAATATTTTTATTTGATTATGTACTAGTAATTCGGCAATATCCTGAGTTAGTCAGGAAGATTATTGCAATGGGAACTACGGTATTTACATCTCAATACGAATATGGAGATTTTTTGAAGAGGCTAGGTTTTAGTAAAGTGAAGAATATTTTGAGCGAAATAACAAATGAAGCGGATCAGGAAATTTTAATGATGATGACAGTGCAAATATTTGGATCCATTTTTCTGCCAGCATTAATGATGCCAATTCTTGAATCAGGGGCAGATATAAGAGTACTGCCTATAGAAAAACAGATTGATTTCCTATTTGAACGCTATTTTTATAAAAATTGAGATAGTGGGTGATAGAGATGGTTAGTTTCTTTAGAAAGCATTGGTATGATATAGGGTTAGTTGTGGCTATTGTTGTCGTTGTTTGTTTAGTCGCGAATTTGGGAGAAATAAGTGAAATAAAAGTACTGTTAGCGTTAAGTTTTGTAGCCATTTTAGTGCATCAATTTGAAGAGTATCGTTGGCCAGGTTATTTCGCTGGTCTGTTTAATGTAGTTATATTTAAAAGTGATATACCAGATCGCTATCCATTAAATACGCAATCTGCTATGGTAATAAATATTTTGATTGCGTATGTTTTTTATTTACTTCCGGTTTTCTTTCAAAATATAATATGGCTTGGGATGGCACCTATTTTAATGGGGTTTTTTCAATTCATATGGCATGGTATTTTTGCGAATATAAAAAGCTAAAACAATATACAATCCGGGATTAGGTGCGGTTGTATTACTACATGTTCCGATTGGTTATGCATATATGAGATATGTTCTTTTACACAATCTAGCTACAAATTTGGATTGGATATTAGGGCTGATCTATTTTCTAGTAGCAACCTATTTTTTAATTATAAAAGGAAATATGTTAATGAAAAGTAAGGAGACAAATCATTGTTTTTCTAAAAAGCAATTAGGTCCGTACAATGATGCAGTAAAGTGATCCAGAATTCAGAAGGGGTTTTTGATGCTGAAGAGAGTACAAGTGAATGATTCATGAATAAATTATGACGGAAAAATGAATAATTTTCAGAAAAATAAAATAATATATTTATTTTTTTCTGAAAATATAATATAGTTATGGCACAGAAAGTATTTTAGCATAAGGAGGCTTTTTTATGAGGATTAAAGGGAATTATGTGCCAAAGAGGGAAGTTTTGTTTTGCTCAAGTTCAATTACGATAAGGGAAACGCTGGAACATTTAAATAAAACGGGGTATCGTTGTGTACCAGTTTTAGATGAAAAAAAAGAGAAGTTTTTAGGGAATGTATATAAAGTAGATATTTTAGAATATAAAGGTTCACTTGAAGATAATGTATTACAATTATTGAACGATAAAAATGGGTACGTGAGAGAAGACTCTTCCTTCTTTAAAGTATTTTTTACAATTAAAAAACTACCGTATTTATCAGTAGTTGATGAAAAAGGGGTCTTCCTTGGTATTTTAACTCATAAAAAAGTTTTTGAACTATTAGAAGATGCATGGGGAGTCCATTCTAGTAAATATTCTGTCATGATTGGAACACAAGATTATAATGGGGCCATTCAAAAATTATCGACAGTGCTAAAGAAATACACTGGTATTCAAAGCTTAATGACTTTTGATAATGATGCTTTATTAGTACGTAGAATAATGTTTACATTGGGAGAAGAGTTTGAAGATAGTGAATTAGAAACATTGCTAAAGGATTTAGAAGATCATGGATTTAGAGTGGTGTATGTTGAAGAGATGAAAAATCCACGTGAAGTTGAAACGATAGACTAACAAGTAAAGCCATCTTATTTTTGATGGCTTTTACTTTCTTTCACATAAAGATATCTAAATATAATAAAATATATGAATCGTAAATTTTAAAAAATATTTGTGTAATAGAATAAATAAAGGAAGTATATGTAGATAATTTTGATTTTCAAAAAAATCAAATTGAAAATATGTTTTTATTTTTCAACTAAATATGTTACTATATGTGTGATAAAAACAAAGAGGTCTGACAACTAAACTCCACGTTATACCACTCTGATGAGTTAAATTTTCGAAAAAATCAAAAATTAATAATTAGAGTAAGAATAAGGGGAATGGAGAAATTATGGAGAAAGACACTGCTTTGTAAGGGGCATATTTTATCATCTTGAGCAGAGAGGAGGATGCATAGCATATTGTGAAAAGAGATATAAACAATGAAAAAGTGCTATGCAAATGAAAAGCATGAAGGGACGTTTAAGGCCAGGTGATACGGTAGCGATTGGTTTAATGTTATTTGCACTATTTTTAGGAGCAGGAAATTTAATTTTCCCGCCAGTTTTAGGTCAACAAGCAGGAGAAAATGTTTGGATTGCTACAATTGGATTCCTTGTAACGGGAGTCGGATTACCCCTATTAGCTGTAACAGCTGTCGCGTTTGTAGAGGGGGACTTGAAAGCGCTATCTTCTAGAGTTCACCCTATATTTGCGTTTATTTTCCCATTGATTAGTTATTTAGCGATTGGACCATTTTTCGCGATTCCGCGTACTGGAGCTGTTTCATTTGAAATGGGTATGAAGCCATTTCTATCAGAGACAATGGTTTCTGAGTGGTACATGCTATTTCTTTTCACTATAGTTTTCTTCGGAATAACGTGGTATTTATCATTAAATCCATCTAAATTAGTGGATTGGTTCGGGAAATTTCTTACACCATTGTTAGTATTGATTGTTGCTGTTATTGTCGGAAAAGCAATTATTGATCCAATTGGAGAACCAGCTGCACCTTTAGCTGCTTATAAAGAGAATGCTTTCTTTGGTGGATTTATTCAAGGATATTTAACGATGGATGCGATTAGTGCACTGGTGTTTGGGATTGTTGTTGTACAAGTTATTCGCTCAAAAGGGATAAAAGAGAGCGGACAAATCGCAAAAATAACAGTTGTATCAGGGGTTATTGCTGTATTAGGCTTAACGTTAATATATTTATCACTTGCATATCTCGGATCTACAAGTACATCACTTGGTGTGTCGGAGAACGGTGGTCTTATTTTAACGAATGTTGTAAATGAGTTATATGGAACAAGTGGCAAAATTTTATTAGGACTTGTAATTATACTCGCTTGTTTAACAACTTCTGTTGGATTAACATCTGCGTGTGCTGGCTTCTTTACAAACTTATTCCCAAAACTTTCGCATAAAACGATTGTAACTATGGTATGTGTATTTAGTTTAATTGTATCTAACCTAGGGTTAACACAATTAATCACAGTAACATTACCAGTGTTAATGATCATTTATCCAGTTGCAATTGTATTAATCGTTCTTTCATATTTCCATAAATGGATAGGGAAGCGTAATACAATATATATTGGAGCTATTTTAGGTGCGTTGTTAATTAGTTTCTTTAACGGTTTAGAAAGTGCGAACATTAAAATTGATGCGATTTCTAATGTGCTACAAATGTTACCATTATATAAAGAAGGAATAGGATGGCTAATCCCATCATGTATTGGCGGGATTCTCGGTTTCTTCTTCTATAAATCAAATGAATTAAGTGAATTACAAAAGAAAGGTGCTTAGGCGCCTTTCTTTTTTTAAAGGGGATTTTTGTATTTTGTCTAAGTAATAATTGGGAGGAATGATAAAATGGCTAATTTTGAAGATTTTTTAACTTTTGATGTAAGAATTGGAACAGTAACACAGGCAGAGGAATTTAAAGAAGCGAGAGTGCCAGCGATTAAACTAGAAATTGATTTTGGGGAGCTTGGGGTCAAGCAGTCAAGTGCTCAAATTACGAAGAGATATAATCCAGAAGACTTAATCGGTCAGCAAATTGTTGCTGTTGTAAATTTTCCGCCAAAGCGTGTGGCAGGATTTAAATCGGAAGTGCTTGTATTAGGTGGTGTTCCTGAAGCTGGTGATGTTGTGTTGCTTCAGCCTAATATGGAATTGCCAAATGGAACGAAAATTAGTTAGTGTGAAGGTAGGGGTAAGCATGGATATCGGACGAGAATATTTACAATGTGCCATTTCGAATTTCAAGGCAACACAAAAACAAGGAGAACGTGTACTTTCTCAATTATCTTATGAACAGATAATGTGGTCTGCTCAGGAAGAGACAAATAGTATCGCGATTATTATTAAACATTTACATGGTAATATGCGTTCAAGATGGACGGAATTTTTAACGTCTGATGGCGAAAAAATAGATCGTAACCGAGATGGTGAATTTGAAGGTGGCTACAATTCAAAACAAGAAGCGCTTGCTGCGTGGCAAGAAGGGTGGGAGTATGTCTTTAAAACGATGGATACTTTAACAGCAGAGCAGATTTTGCAGAAAGTATACATTCGCGGAGAAGAACACACTGTCATGCAAGCGATCGAAAGGCAAATTTCTCATTATGCTTTACATATTGGACAAATCATTTACATTGGTAAAATGTTAAAAGAAAATGAATGGGAGTGTTTAAGCATTCCTAGAGGTCAATCTACTAGTTATTTACAGAAAAAACGTTCAACGTAATAATAGGAAAGAAACCGATATAAAATAGGAAGCAAAAAAATAAGCCAATTGATAGAGGGCTCCGTGAACATTAGAATGCTGCCAGCAATAAGCCCATATGTAATAAGAAAGAAACCAAAGAGTGTATTTATAGGAATAAAACGTGAGACAAATAATTGCTGATTTTTGAAACAAGTGTTGTGAAATAAATAAAAGCGGAAATACCGTGTAGAGGTAATAAGATCTTTCTTTCGCGCAATTCTTTTTTTGCATGTATGACAGATGAACGGTGGTTGCATTTCATTACGCTCCATTTTTTATATTTGTAATAATGTAAGACAAAAGTAAGTATAAAGTGTATGTTCCTATATACGCTCCTGCAATAAGGAAAAATGGATTCAGTAAAATTCCATGAATGCTCGTCATGAAAACTAAATCTTGTATTAAAACATCGTATATATTAATGGAAATAACTGTACCGAGTACATACAGTGCCAAGTACGCAGAAATATGTAGCACAATAGAGACTTTTGGATGTTTAGCGGACAAATAAAAAATGAATGATAGAACGATTGGTAATATTCCTATTAATAGCTTCAATTCATTTCACCTCATTAACAATATAGCCGGAATTTAAGCGGTCTATTCTCTAGAGCTTGTACATAACTTGAAATAGAGAGGGTGATAGTATGAATCGAGGCTTTTTTTACGTGAAATTAACAAGTGTACGCAAGTTAATTATATTTATTATTACTACGGTATTAGCGACTTTCTTTCTTATTAGTGTAATGGTAACTTCCATGAAAGAGACAAAGTCAACGTATTTATATAATTGGTTAAATGAGTTATCAATGAATGGTTACATGTACGTTATTGGGAAAGAGAATCATTATTTTACACAGGAGTACCGGAATTTGAATCAAGACTTTTCTATTTCTTCATTCCTCTTTTCGATGGCTACGAATATTCGTTTTGATGATGTACGTAGTTTTGTCGGGAAAGAACTTCCGGGATTTGGGAAATATGATACAGAAATCGTTATAGCAGGTGAGGGAACAAATTATTCTAACTTACCGATAGAGTCGAGTGTTCCTCTTGAAGAAGTAGTGAAAGAACGGACTGGAGAAGGTGGACAAGCGCCAAAGCCTGATACGAATAAAGAGAAAAAACAACCAGCTCAAACGACTGGAAAAAGACAAGTTGCATTTATATATCATTCACATAGCTGGGAATCTTATTTGCCGTTACTTAACTTAACAAATGATCCTAATCCAAATAAAGCAACGAGTTCTGTAACGAATATTTCAATAGTTGGAGATCGCTTTCGTGAACAACTGGCAAGTGAAGGGATAGGTGCTACTAACGATAAGACTAATGTCGGTCAAAAGTTAATAAGTAAAGGATTGAATGATACTAGTTCTTATAAAATGTCACGGGAAATTGTACAAGAAGCGATGGCTGGTAATAAAGAATTACAATACTTCTTCGATTTACACCGTGATAGTGCACGGAAAAATGTAACAACAAAAACAATTGGAGATAAATCATATGCTAAGCTTGCTTTTGTAATTGGGAAAGGTAACAAAAACTATGAAAAAAACTTACAATTAGCAACTGCGTTACATGAGACGATTAGTAAGAAATATCCGGGAATGAGCCGTGGTGTAATTCAAAAAGGATTCCAAACAGGAAATGGAGTCTACAATCAAGACCTATCAGGACAAGCGATATTAATTGAAGTTGGCGGGGTAGATAATACAGAGGAAGAATTAAATCGATCAATTGATGCACTTGCTAAAGCATTTGGTGAATATTTTTGGCAAGCAGAAAAAGTGAATGGATAAAGTGAAATTTGAATTAGTGGTAGGCATTGCCGATGGTTATCAGCCTACATCAATTGGGGGAAAACGTAAGTGTACAGCTTACGTTTTTTGTTTGTCATGAAATGAGGATGATAAGATGTCACATTATAGACATAATTTGTAATTGCTATAGTAATATCGAAATTTGTCTATTTATAATAGGAGAATTAGAAAGGGATTTTCGCAAAAATAGAGAAAATCTTTTTACAAGGAAAATTTTTAACTAACAGAATGGGTAGGGGATCAAGGTGATACGAGAGATTAGAGTAGAAGATGCAGCATCATTTTTACAATTAAGTAAGCAGTTAGACGAAGAAACGAAATTTATGTTATACGAACCAGGGGAAAGAAAAACCACAGTAGAGCAACAAGAAAAGATGGTCCACCGTTTTATAGAAAATGAATATGCAACAATATTTGTAGCAGTTGAAGATGATAGAGTAGTTGGATTTATTTTAGCCAATGGTAATGATGTTCAAAGAAAGAGACATGTGGCAGGCATTGTAATTGGTATTTTGCAAGAGTATAGTGGCCGAGGTATTGGAACGAGTTTGTTTAAAGAAGTAGAGAAGTGGGCAAGATTACATGATGTATGGCGTTTAGAATTAACGGTAATGGCCCACAATACAAGAGCTCAGGCACTATATAGCAAAATTGGATTTGAACAAGAAGGTGTCAAAAAATCTGCTCTTATCATCGATGGAAAAGGTGTCGATGAGTATGAAATGGCCAAATTATTAAAATAAGAGGTCGTTATATGAAAAAAAGATGGGCACTACTTGGTATCGTAGCGATGATACTGATCATTGGAGTAGCAGGAATAAATTATAAGATGTACAAGGGTCAAGAGGCGAAGGAAGTAAATGTAAATAATATATTTCCGAAAGCTAAAGAAACGATTGCTAATATGGATGGGGATATCGCAGTCATTAGTAATCCGAATTCGATGCTTGTACTTGTGAATAAAAATAGGCGTTTACCAGATGGGTATAGACCGCCAGATTTAGTTGTTCCGAAAGTACGTTACTCTAGTGAAGGTGATCAAGAGAAGAAAAAGATGAGGAAAGAGGCAGCGGCGGCACTTGAGGAAATGTTTCAGCAAGCCAATAAGGAGCGGATTTTCCTTTTTGCAGTCTCTGGATTTAGATCTTTTGATCGACAAAAAGCATTAAATACGATGTATAAAAGACAAGATGGAGAAGCAAAGACAGCGATGTCTAGTGCAGTCCCTGGTACGAGTGAACATCAAACAGGACTAGCTATGGATATTACATCTCAATCTGCTAAATTTCAGCTAGAAACTGTTTTTGGGGAGACGAAAGAAGGAAAGTGGCTTTCTGAAAATGCCCATAAATTTGGTTTTGTTATTAGATATACGAAAGAGAAAGAAGGGATTACCGGTTATCGTTATGAACCGTGGCATGTACGGTATGTTGGGAATCCGCAAGCTACATATTTATATGAAAACCAACTGACGATTGAAGAAGTAACGCAGTAATGAATTGAGGGGAGAGGGCTAAGATGACGATGTTATATAAGAAAAAGGTACATGCATATATTACGAGAGAAAAAGAAGGGGCTATGCAACTACTCGTTTTTAAACATCGTGATATACGAGAGGCTGGTATCCAAGTTCCAGGCGGGACGGTAGATGAAGGCGAAACGTTAGAGGCAGCAATTTTACGTGAAGTACAAGAAGAGTCAGGACTACGCCATTTTTGTATCGAGCGCTTCCTTTCTGATTACATTATTTATATGAAAGAAAAAAAGGAATATCAAAAACGTCATTTTTTCCACATTTCATTATTAACAGATGTGAAAGATACGTGGGAACATATAGTAAGTGCTGGTGAGGAAGACAAAGGTTTAGTATTTTGTTATGAGTGGGTTGATATTAACAAATGCCCTGAATTAGCAGGTAAACAAGGCGAGTTTTTACATTTGTTAGAAGAGGTATATGTAAAATAATAAAAAGGGTCTGAGGCGATATTGTATTCGTTTCAGACTCTTTGTATTTCTCTGGAAATTAAAGGTTTTTAAACTGGTGAGTTGAATTCCTGTATAGGGATAGTAGTTGTTAATACGAGGAGCGGAGAAAATGAAAAAGTAATAGACATACGTCATATATAAAAGGGCTTATAAAAGGAGAATGAAAATGGAAATTCAGTTCAATACCCTACTGCAAAAAGAATTAACAATTCATGATATTCAAAAGGAAATGGAAGCTGGGAAGTTAACTTCAAAAGAACTAGTCATGTATTATCTTCATAGAATCGCAAAGTATGACCAAGATGGACCGAAAATCAATTCTATTTTAGAAATCAATCCAGATGCTATCTTTATTGCAGAAGCGTTAGATTATGAAAGAAAGACAAAAGGTGTAAGAGGTCCATTACATGGTATACCTGTTTTACTTAAGGATAATATTGAAACGAATGACTCGATGCATACAAGTGCTGGTACGATTGCCCTAGAACAAAATATAAGTAGTGAAGATGCATTTCTCGTTACAAAACTTCGAGAAGCAGGATCAATTATAATAGGTAAAACAAATATGACAGAACTAGCAAATGCAATGTCTTTTGAAATGTGGGCTGGATATAGCGCTAGAGGTGGTCAAACAATTAATCCTTACGGTACAGGAAAGGATGATATGTTCGTTGGTGGCTCAAGTACAGGGTCTGCTATAGCAGTTGCCGCTAACTTTACTGTATTATCCGTTGGAACAGAGACAGATGCTTCTATTTTGAGCCCAGCTGTTCAAAACTCGGTTGTAGGTATTAAGCCGACTGTTGGGTTAATTAGTCGTAGTGGAATTATTCCTTTCACTTATTCACAAGATACAGCTGGGCCATTTGCTAGAACAGTAACAGATGCTGCTATTTTACTAGGGAGTCTAACTGGGGTGGATGAGAAGGATGTAGCCACTCATAAAAGTGAAGGCATGGCATATCAAGATTATACATCTTATCTTGATGCTAACGGTTTAAAGGGGGCGAAGATTGGTGTATTTAGCAATGCGCCAAAAGATTATTATGAATCTGGAGAATACGATGAAAAATTGTTTAAGGAAACGATTCAAGTTTTACGTAGTAAGGGAGCGACAATAGTAGAAGATATTGATATTCCATCTTTTCATAGAGAATGGAGCTGGGGGGTTCCGCTTTATGAACTGAAGCATAGCTTAGATAACTATCTTTCTAAATTACCTTCTACTATTCCAGTACATTCTATTTCGGAGTTAATGGAGTTTAATAAAAACATAGCAGAAAGAGCTTTGAAATATGGACAAACTAAGTTAGAAAGAAAAAAAGATTTTCCTAATACGTTAAGAAATCCTGAATATTTAAAGGCAAGATTAGAAGATATATACTTTTCGCAAAAACAAGGTATTGATTTTGCATTGGAAAAATATAATCTTGATGCGATACTGTTCCCTTCTTATATAGGATCTACTATATGTGCGAAAGCAGGTTATCCGTCTATAGCAATGCCTGCGGGATATATGGATAATGGGAGGCCTTTTGGAATTACTCTTGCAAGTGCTGCTTTTAGTGAAGGGGCATTAATTAAACTAGCATATGCTTTTGAACAAGCGACAAAACATAGGAAGATTCCCAACTTGTCATGAATAGAATAAACAAAGAGGACAGGAATTCCTGTCCTTTTTGTTTTAATGATTAAAGTGAAATATCTTTCTGCTCCGTCTTCTGATATTTTAATAAGTTAAAGGATAAACAAGCAGAACATAAAATAAGAAAAGCGGCGATAATATAAATAGTACGAACGCCGAACATATCAGTAATAATTCCAACGCTAAGCATAGAAAGACCAGAAGCTGTCGAGAGAAGTGCACCATGAGCTGTATACATCTTCGATAATAAAGAAGGAGTGACGCTTGATTGTAAAACCGTCGTTTGAGAAATATCTCTAATTTGATAACATGGCCCCATTAGAACACAAAGAAATAGAGCAATAAATCCGCTACTTGTCATACCATATAAAAATGTAAGAATACTAAACATAAGAGAGCCTATCGCCATGGAGCGTATTAAATTTTTTTGAATATATGTACTCATTTTCCACGCTAATATCCCACCAATTAATGTGCCGACGTAATAACTTGTGTTAATATATCCCCACCAATCTTCGCCTTTATGAAGAACAGTCGTTACATATGCCATCGTAATAGCACCGATCCATATCGTCCCTGCGAAAGTTTCAATTAAGTCCATAATTGTAACGATGCGCAGAGACGGGTGTTGAAATAACAGTTTCCATCCTTCTAATAATGCAGTAGTTTTCGAAGAAGTGGGTTCTGCTACTCGTTCAGCTTGTATAGATTGTAATGAAAGGTGTAATGTAATACATCCGAAAATCATCAATATGTTATTAATCATGAGTGTCGAAGTAACGCCAATGAGAAGAACAATTATGCTTGTAAATGAGTATGCAGCGGCTTGTATAATTTGTGTTGAAAAGGAAAAGACACTATTTACTTTTACTAATTTTTCTTGTGGTGTTAAGCGCGGGATAACGGCGTATAGTAGAGGAGCGCTCCAGCCACTACATAATGAAATGAAAATAACAAAAGTTAAAAGAGCAGAAATGTTTGTTGATAGTATAGGAAATAATATCATTAACAATATTAAAAGAGCTGTTTTAATCCATTGTAGAGTATATAGCAATGAATAAGATGGAAACCGATTCATTATAAGTGGTGCAGAGGTGTTCGCGATAAGATTTGTGATAACCTGTAATAATGGAAAAAGAGCAGTAATTGTAGCTGATCTAGTTGTGATATAGATGTGAGTTGTAATAATCATTATGTATACAATGTCAGCGAGAGTAATGCATATTTTGGAGCCCAAATAGTAAGTTAGTGAACGTTTAGGCAATAAGAATACCACCTTTCAAATCAATACTGCTTTTAATTTTAATTTTAATCATTATAATCTGTAAGTTATATTTTTGAAAGAATTAAATTTTTTGTCATTTTTTGAAAGGGATTTTCGTGTATAATGAAGAATATATTAATATAGCATTTTATTAATACTTGTTGTAACAGCGAATACATATAATAGCTTGTAGCAAACGCCCCCTCTATGAGAAAGGGCGGATAAACCATTCTTTTCTTCATATACATATAGAAAATGAGAAAGAAAGTGAGGGTTGCATATGGCTGGATGGGTGATTTGGTTTATAATAGCGGGTATTTTATTTATTGCAGAAATGTTGTCGATTACGTTTTACATGCTTTGGCTTGGAATTGGAGCTGTTGTCGGAGGTCTTATTGCTTTGTTTGCTCCTGATGCACTATTTTTACAAGTTGTTGTTGGGGCAATTGTAAGTTTAACATTGACTTTCTTTACGAAAAGAATTTCTAAAAACTTTCGAGAAGCAAAAGGTTTTACTGATACAGTAGATAAACTTGTTGGTAAAAAGGGAATTGTTATGCAAACGATTACAAGCGAAGTGAACGGTATTGTGAAAGTGGATGGAGATACTTGGACAGCTATTTCGGATACTCCTATTGATGCTGGAGAAAAAGTCGTTGTTATACAGAGGCATAGTACTATTTTACAAGTGAAAAAGGAGAGTGAATAAATATGGCAGTAGCATTAACGTTAACGATTATTTTCGCATTGATTGTCGTTGTATTTATTGCATTGACAATTAAAATTATTTCTCAGCAAAAAGTTGGGGTCGTTGAAAGGTTTGGTAAATTTCAACGGATTATGCACCCAGGATTAAATATTCTAATCCCAATTGTAGACCGCGTTCGTGTATATCACGATTTGCGTATTCAACAAACGAATGTACCACCACAAAAGGTAATAACGAAAGATAATGTACAAGTAGAAATTGATACAATTATTTTCTATCAAATTGTTGAACCAGAGCTTGCGACATATGGTATTTCAAACTATGAATATGGTGTTCGTAATATTACATCTGCAACAATGCGTCAAATTATTGGTAAAATGGAGCTTGATGAAACATTATCAGGTCGTGAAAAAATTTCAACAGAAATTCGTTTAGCACTTGATGAAGCGACAGAAAAATGGGGCGTTCGTATTGAGCGTGTCGAAATAGTCGATATTAATCCACCAAAAGATGTGCAAGTATCAATGGAAAAACAAATGAAAGCAGAACGTAATAAACGTGCGATCATTTTAGAAGCTGAAGCAGCGAAACAAGATAAAGTCCTTCGGGCTGAAGGGGAAAAACAAAGTAAAATTTTAATGGCTGAAGGGGATAAAGAAGCGCGTATTCGAGAAGCTGAAGGTTTAAAAGAAGCAAAAGAATTAGAAGCGCAAGGGGAAGCAAGAGCGATTGAGGAAATCGCAAAAGCAGAACAAAACCGAATTGAATTACTTCGCGCAGCAGATTTAGATGAACGCGTACTTGCTTATAAATCGTTTGAATCATTAATTGAGGTTGCAAAAGGACCAGCGAATAAAGTCTTTATTCCGTCTAATGCAATTGAAACACTTGGTACTCTTGGTGCAATTGGGGAAATCTTCAAAGAAAAACAAGCGAAGAAATTACCTTCGTCAGATACAGAAAAAGAATAATAAGAGTGAGAAAGAGAAATGGGATGCCATTTCTCTTTTTTTTTTTGCGTATATTACGAAAAGCTTGTACATATCCATGTATAAAGAAGGTGATACAGTGAAGAAGTATGCAACCCGTATACATGGGAAGAAACTAATCTCGTTACTCTTTCTATATGCACTAGTCATAATTATTATTGCGTCGATTTTGACGTCGCTTTTACATACAATGAAATCGAATTACGTGAATCAATGGTTTGGAAAAGTATCGATGCAAGGTTTTGTTCAAATGATAGAAAGTGAGAATCGCTATTACGGATTTGATTATTTTAAGCAGAATAAAAGGGAGTCATTTGGAAATTTAATGTTCTCGATTGCGACGGATTTGAAAATTAAAGATTTAAGAACGTTTGTCGGTAAAGAAGTGCCTGGTATGTCAAAGTATTACTCTAACATTATCGTAGCTGGGGAAGGGACAAACTTTACGAATATCCCAAATGAATCTAGTGTACCGATTGAAGAAGTAACGAAAGAGCGAGAAGTAGCAAAAGATAAAGTTACAGAAGCTGAAAAGAATAATCCGGTTCAGAAAAAGAACGGAGCGAAAAAAGGTGAAAGTGCAGTATATATTTATCATACACATAGCTGGGAATCTTTCTTTCCGTTATTACCAGGGGCTACCGATCCATCAAGTCCAGATGTAAATGTGTCCTTACTAGGGAAACGTATGAAAGAACAACTTGAAGGACAAGGAATTCCGGTAGTTCATGATAAAACGAATATGGGGAATTTATTAGCGAGTAAAAAATGGAAATGGCCGCAATCATATAAAGCGTCTCATGAATATGTAAAAGAAACATTAGCACAAAATAATAAAATTGCGTTTCCGATTGATATACACCGTGATGATCAGCGGAAGAAGGTAACAACAAAAGTAATTAACGGGAAATCGTATGCAAGATTATATTTTATAATTGGGATGGAAAATGAAGGGCGTGCTGAAAATGAAAAAATTGCAAGAGCAATCAATAGTTATTTAGATGAAAACTATTACGGGTTAAGCAGAGGGATCTTTCCAAAGTATAAAAAAGATGGAAATGGCGTTTATAATCAAGATTTATCTAAAAATGCGATGTTAATTGAAGTTGGTGGTGTGGATAATACGCTAGACGAACTATATAATACTATTGATGTGTTAACGGAAGCGTTTAGTAAGTATTATTGGAATGATGCAGAGAAAGTGAATGGATGAGGGGCGGGAAACCGTTCCTTTTTTGTTATATAAAGTTAAGAATGTGATATAATGGAGTTTTGTGAATATTAAACAAGGGAGCGGAAGAAACATGCAAATACTACTAATACGCCACGGTGAATCAGAAGCAGATATTTTAAATGTACATGAAGGTCGAGCTGACTTTGAATTAACAGAAAAGGGAAGACAGCAAGTACAAAGACTTGTACAGAAAGTGAAAGCAGATTTCCCGCCAGATTTCATTTGGGCAAGCACATTAAAACGTGCTCGCGAAACTGGTGAAACATTAGCAGAAGGAATTGGGTGCCCAATTCAACTAGAAGAAGAATTAATGGAGTTTAATAATGGGGTACAAGCAGGGTTATCATTTGAAGAAGCGAAAAAATATCCAGAGCCAAAATTTCTTCATGATCGTTTTGAAAACGGGGAATCATTTATTAAATTTAGAATGAGAATAGAAGGGATTTTTTCTAAAATCGTGACAGAGAATACATATGACCGAATTGCAATTGTTGCACACGGTGGTGTAATAAATAGTCTTTTACGAGCGTTTTTCCAAATGCCAATTAGCATGGACTATTATTTTAAAATGGGAGATACGGGAATTAGTTTGATTGAACTTACGGATAAACAGAAAACTATTCATTTTATAAATGATACAAATCATTTAGAGGGAATGTAAGAGGATATGTACAAAGTTGTATTTTTTGATGTGGATGGTACTCTTTTAAGTGAGATTGATAGAAGTATGCATGAAAGCACAAAAGAAGCGATACAAAGGTTAATAGATAAAGAAATTCACGTAGTTGTTACAACAGGGAGACCATATAGTTTATGCTCACAATTTAAAGAGCTGGGCATAAATACGTTTATTTCTGCAAATGGTGCACATATAAAATGTGCTGATGAAGTTATACATAAATCGGTACTTTCAAGTGGAATTGTTCATGATATTTCAAATTTCGCTGAATTACATGGTCACAGTGTTTCTTATTTTACAGAGGAATTTGTAATGAATGGTATTGCCTCAAAAGACGAACGTGTAATACGAGCATTAAATGAAACGTTAAATTTAGAGCGGTATCCTGACAAAGTTAGAAACTTATCAGAAGAGATTTATTGTGTATGTCTGTATGCTGATGAAACAGAAGCTCAAAAATTCTTTGAAAGATATCCAGCACTTACGTTTGAACGTTTTCATGGTTACGTTATGAATGTGTTGGAAGATAGTAAAGTATCGAAGCTAACTGCAATTCAAAAGGTATTGGAACATCTGGAAATTTGTAAATCAGAAGCAATTGCTTTTGGTGACGGTGGAAATGATGTTGAGATGTTACAGTATGTAGGACTAGGAATTGCGATGGGGAATGGCGGAGAAGAGTTAAAAACAAGAGCAGATTTCGTTACAAAGAAGGCGAGTGAAGGTGGTATTTTATTTGCCTTAAAAAAGTTTAATGTCGTCTAACATACCTTTATTGAAATAAAGGTATGTTAGGATCTTTAACGTGCTCACATAATAAAATATGAATTTGCCCGCGATGATGATAAAAATGTGCAACGATTTCAAGCAACCATTCGAATCGAGAGTAAGAAATACCCCAATAAGCAGTCATAATTTCCGCTAACTCTTCATTGGAATAGGATAAAAAAGTTTTAGAAAGTAAATCGTACCCTTGTATCATCGTTTGCTGTATTTGAGTAATTGTTTCTGGTGTTTGTTCTATATAAAAGGTATGTAAGTCTTTTTCCGTAATACCATTTAATATGAGTAAATCAGCGTGGCAAATAAGGGAAAGATGTGTACACATTTCAAATAATGCCCGCTTTGATTCAATCGACTTTATTTTCAAATCACTTTCAGTATATTGGTTCAGTATTTGAATGGAAGTATCGATAGCAATTTTAACTTGATTCAATGCAGATGGAACAAACATTGTAATTATTCTCACCTCCGTATATAATAGTTTCTTAAGGGTATTATATCATACTCAAAATTCCGAAAATTCTAGTAGTTTGACTAGCATAGTGAAAAGTATTATATTGTAAAAGGTCATATGAAACGTGAAATAGAATGGAATGTAATTATTGAGTTAGGAGTTAGACCAATGAGCTTGAAATATGGAAGAGATACAATTGTTGAAGTTGACTTAAATGCGGTAAAACATAATGTAAAAGAATTTAAAAAACGTGTGAATGATGAAAATATTGCAATGATGGCTGCTGTAAAAGCGAATGGGTATGGTCATGGGGCAGTTGAAGTTGCGAAATCGGCTATTGAAGCAGGAATAAACCAACTTGCAGTTGCATTTGTAGATGAAGCAATTGAATTAAGAGAAGCTGGAATCACTGTACCTATTTTAATTTTAGGATATACACCAGTAGCAGCTGTAGAAGATGTAATTCAATATGACGTTATGATGACTGTTTATAGAGTAGAAGATTTACATGGTATAGATGAAGTTGCAAACCATCTTCAAAAGAAAGTGCGAATTCATGTGAAAATTGATACAGGAATGAGCCGTATTGGTTTACAGGAAGAAGAAGTTAAACCGTTTTTTGAAGAGTTAAAACGTATGCGATATGTAGAAGTAGTAGGGATGTTTACACATTACTCTACCGCTGATGAAATAGATAAAACTTATACAAATATGCAAACAAGTTTGTTTGAGAAAGCTGTAAATACAGCGGAAGAATTAGGAATTCATTTTCCATATATTCATAGTTCAAACAGTGCAGGATCAATGGAACTTAGTAACACATTTCAAAATATGGTTCGTGTCGGTATTGGAATTTACGGTATGTATCCTTCAAGAGAAGTGGATCATACAGTTGCTTCCTTACAGCCAGTGTTGTCTTTAAAATCAAAAGTAGCTCATGTTAAACATGCGAAGAAAAATCGTGGTGTTAGCTATGGGAATACTTATGTAACAACGGGCGAAGAATGGATTGCAACTGTACCGATTGGTTATGCTGATGGTTATAATCGTCAGCTATCTAATAAAGGGCATGCGCTAATAAACGGAGTACGAGTACCTGTAATTGGCCGTGTTTGTATGGATCAGCTTATGCTAGATGTTACAAATGCAATGCCAGTACAAGTAGGAGACGAAGTTGTATTCTACGGCAAACAAGATGAAGAAGAGATTGCGGTAGAAGAAATAGCAGATATGCTAGGTACAATTAACTATGAAGTTACATGTATGTTGGACAGAAGAATTCCACGTGTCTATAAAGAAAATGATGAAACGACTGCAATTGTAAATATATTAAGAAAAAACTGAATCGATATGATTCAGTTTTTTTATTTTTGACAAATGAAAAATGTTCTATTTGCACCATGTAGTTGAATGTTTTTAAATCCTACAGATTCCAACGAAGAAATTATTTCTTCATTGGAGTAACAGGCTTCCTCAAAAGAAAAGTCACTTCTTTTCCAACTATCATCTATGTCATGTTTAAATAGTATGAAGTTCATTTCTGCTCTGTTACTTTCACTATCATACGTGGAATCAATGGTGCAAACATATTCTCGTTCTGAAATATGAAAAGAAGCACTCCAGTTTTCAAGAAATCCTTTTTCTGTATTTATATCAAATGCGAATGTACCTCCATCATATAATGCCGAATAAACATGATGAAAAGCGTCTTTTAGCTCGTTTAATTTCATAATGTGATTTAAGCTATCACCGGCTGAGATGACGTAGTGGAATTGCTCATTTATATTGAAATAGCGAGCATCATCGACGATGAAGGTTGCATCTGGCGCATTTTGACGTGCGTGTTCGATCATTTGAGCAGAACCATCTATACCAGTTACTATAAAATTATTATCAATTAGTTTCCTAGTAAGATGACCAGTCCCGCAGCAAAGGTCTAATATACGGGAGTGGGAAGCGGCATCTTGTAAAACAAATTTATGATAGGCTGGATAGGAGTGTTCTGCAAAATGTCCCCAATGTTTATTATAAATGTCTGTAAAAATATCATAATCAGAATAAATTAGTTTTTTAGACATATGTATTCTGCTCAAAATTCATTAAATTATAATAGTCATGCTTCTTTTTAATTTCAAAACCACATTGTGTATATAGTTTTAAAGCATTGTTATTTTTCGTTTCGACGTCTAGTTCAATTGTTGAAACTCCTTCTGTAATAAGTGTATGTACCATATAACTAAGAATATCTTTACCATATCCTTTACCTTGATAAGAAGGATGAACTGCAAATCCTGATAGTGTAGTAGATTGCTCTTGCTCAGTAACTGTAATCGTTCCAATTGCTTTTTCATTAATAAGAGCAATGTAAACTTGATGAGAAGGTGAATTCATCATTTTCTGTAACCATGTAGCGGTATTTTCTACAGAATCTCCAAAGGCTTTACTGGAAATTTCAATAAGATTAAGAAGTGATTCTGAAGATGCAAGAGTGAGCTGTATAGTATTCTTTGTTGTTTTTTGCACTTCTTTTGCTTTGAACTCCATACTATATTCACTATATAAATAAGGTAACTTCATTTGTTTTGCAAATTCTTTCCCAGAAGCAGAATCCCCATTCAAAATAAGAAGAGCTTCATCTGCCTCTCTTATTCGTATTTCTTTCATTGCGGTTTGTAAAAGAGTGGTGCCTATATGTTGTTTCCTATAGTTTGGATGAACAAACCCTATTAACTCCAGTTTTGTCGGTCTTTCAAAGTCATACATACTTAATGCACCAATTAATTGAGTACCATCATAAAATATAAAATCATTTATCCTTTCTTTATTACGGGCAGTTAAAAAGTTGACATGTAAATCTGACGAATAATCAATTTGATCGTGTTGTCCGCAAATATGAGCTAAATCTTTCATTTGCTGAATTTCGTTTGCTGTTAAAGATTTCTTTTTTTCAATATTCATTTCATAATCCCTCTCATTCGTATTTAAAAATAGGATGGATGACTTAGCCACTTTTCTAACTCCACATTGCCCTGAACAGATAATAACCGGTACAAATATCGATAGGGGTGTCTACATTCTTCAAGACGAGGAATGGGCATAATGGTTTCGTAACCTTGTTTAAAAGCATGAGCCTCTTTTTCTGTAAGTACATATTCTAATCCAATAAAATCAAACTCTCGTGGAGAAATTGCATAAGCCTCTGTATCTACTAAACCAGTAATAGATTCTCCATCTGATAAAAACTGAGTAGGATCCATATCAATTAAAACAAGTGTAGATTCCTTCGGTGACGGCAAGGAAGAGAGCTGTGACTCAAAAGTATGAAATGCGTTTTGGATGCTCGCGTTATCGGAATAGAACTTATTTACAAGATCTTTACTGACTTTTAATATGTGAGACTTAAATTCTTCTAGTGGAATGTGGAAAGTATTTGATGGGTTTCCTATAAACTCTGCTTGAAACGAATGAATTTCTGCTAGTCCTTTTCCAAGGCTGAATAAAATAGAATCAGGTTGTCCGATAAATGATTGCAGCGTATTTCCGGTTAGTTTTTCGACGATTACATACTCTCGCTCATTTAAAACATGTTTTTGCAAAATAGTCGGGATGGGTAAGGTAGTATGCTTTTTCAATAATGCGTGTATTGTTTCTAAATGATGTACATGCCTTGGATCAATTCCAAAAAGATTTTTACATCCCCACCAAAAATCATTGTTGGGCTCTTCAGTCATTTTTGAAGAGCGAACAATAACTTCTTCAGCTTCTGTTTTAACAAGAAACACGTCGCTTGCATGGTCTTCATAGCCTGGATGCAAAGCTTGAGCGGATAAAATAGGTGAAGTAAACAATTGTTGTAGCATGAAAGGACTCCTTATTCTGTAAATTCTATAAATTCATTATATAACAGAATATGTACCAAGTGGATAATGATGGGGACAACATAGAACTTAAATGAATTTATGGTGAGAAATCAGTGTGAAAATTATATTTTTCTAGTTTTGTATGAATTATCAAAATAATGTTTCTGATGATAAATCTGAAAAATGCCTGAATGTAAATCCCGTATTTTTCAATAAATGAAAGGTTAAGCCTACTTTTATAAGAGTTATAATGTAGGTTATGAAAAATATTTCTCAATAATAAAATGAAGAGAAAAATATGAAGAAGTAGAATAGATTACTTAATAGTTTTAAATTAATTAATATGATTAACTATTAATTATATTAGATAGGAGAGAATATTATGGCAAATGTACTCGTAATAAATTTCCCTGGAGAAGGTCATATAAATCCGACTTTAGCTATTGTAAGTGAGTTAATTCGGCGAGGGGAAACAGTTGTTTCGTATTGTATTGAAGATTATAGAAAGAAGATTGAAGCAACAGGTGCAGAATTCCGAGTGTTTGAGAATTTCCTCTCTCAAATTAATATTATGGAACGAGTAAATGAAGGTGGGAGTCCTTTGACGATGCTATCTCATATGATTGAAGCATCAGAGCGTATTGTTACTCAAATTGTAGAAGAAACAAAAGGGGAAAAGTACGATTACTTGATATACGATAATCATTTTCCAGTAGGACGTATTATAGCGAATGTTTTAAAATTACCTAGCGTTTCTTCTTGTACAACGTTTGCTTTTAATCAGTACATTACTTTTAATGATGAACAAGAATCGAGACAAGTAGATGAAACTAATCCATTATATCAATCTTGTTTAGCGGGAATGGAAAAATGGAATAGGCAGTATGGAATGAAATGTATTAATATGTATGATATTATGAATCATCCTGGTGATATTACTATTGTATATACTTCAAAGGAATATCAGCCGCGTTCAGATGTATTCGATGAATCGTATAAGTTTGTCGGTCCATCAATTGCTACTCGAAAAGAAGTAGATAGCTTTCCTATGGAAGATTTAAAAGATAAACAATTGATTTTCATTTCTATGGGAACAGTTTTTAATGAACAACCTGAGTTATATGAAAAATGTTTTGAAGCGTTTAAAGATGTAGAAGCGACAGTCGTATTAGTTGTTGGTAAGAAGATAAATATAAGTCAATTTGAAAACATTCCGAATAACTTTAAGTTGTATAATTATGTGCCGCAATTAGAAGTATTACAGTACGCTGATGTATTCGTGACACACGGTGGTATGAATAGTTCGAGTGAAGCACTATATTACGGTGTCCCGTTAGTTGTAATTCCGGTAACAGGAGATCAGCCTTTAGTTGCGAAAAGAGTGAGTGAAGTAGGAGCTGGAATAAGGCTTAATCGTAAAGAATTAACTTCTGAATTGTTACGTGAGACTGTAAAGAAAGTAATGTATGATGTAACGTTTAAGGAAAATAGTCGTAAAGTTGGAGAGTCACTTCGAAATGCTGGTGGGTATAATAGAGCAGTTGATGAAATATTTAAAATGAAAGTGAATTCATACTTAAAACTTAAATAAATGTTTGGAGCACACTTACTGAAATACGTAAGTGTGTTTTTATAAATAAATTACATAAAAAATCACTATAAAGGTGAAACTTTTGTGTATATAAACTGATATCTTTGAATTAGTAGTAAAATTACGTTAAAATAATACTAAGAAAATATATAAGTTTTGGGGGTAATGAATGAAAAAATTATTCGAATACGTATTATTAACAATTGGATCCATTATTGTAGCGGGCTCACTAGAGCTTATTTTAGCACCTAATGGATTAGTAGATGGCGGGGTAACGGCCATTGCTATTATGGCAAATAAAGTTGCAGGATTACCGCTTTACGGAGTGTTTTTAGGACTTAATATTCCTATTTTGTTATTTACTGCAAAAGTAATGGGTAAGAAGTTCTTTATCCGTACGTCTTATGCAAATGTTGTTACAACACTTGGATTGATTTATTTAAAGCCATTTCCAGCAATTACAACTTCGGAATTATTAATTGTACTTTATGGAGGAGTTCTATTTGGAGTTGGTGTTGGGATCGTTGTAAAAATGGGTGGGGCAATTGATGGATCAGAAATGTTAGCTGTTTGGATGAACAAACACTTTAAAGTACCAATTAGCACATTTTTACTTGCTGTTAATGCAGTTATTTTCATTTTTGTTGCCATTTTATTTTCAATTGAACAAGCGATGTTCTCATTAGCTATTTTCTATATTGTTACGAAAATGATTGATTTCATATTAGATGGTATTAATCAAGGAAAGAGCGTTATGATTATTTCTGGAAAAAATAAAGAAATAGGCGATTTGCTTATGAAAGAATTGCAATTATCCGTTACGTATCTACATGGAGAAGGTGGTTTTTTAGGAGAGCACAAGAAAATCATTTATTGTATTACAAACCGTTTCATTTATCCAAAAATGAAAGATCTCGTTCTCTCTGTAGATCCAACCGCTATAATTGAAGCTTCTTATTCAACAGAAACAACTGGTGTTAAGCGTCCAGGAAGGACTGCTCGATCAGGAGACGTATCAGAAAAATAGTGTGTAAAATAACTCCACATAAGTATAACTTATGTGGAGTTATTTTACTTAGGGAACCAGGCTTCCTTTAGTAATTTGACTACAATTTCGATACTATCTTCGGGAATGCTGCCGAAACCGAGTAGTACATATGACGCCTCGCTTAAATTATGTACAGAATCATATGTAGAGAGTGGGTATAATTTGATTTGTTGGTTTGCAGCAGTATGAATCAGTTCTTGTTCGTTCATACCATTATGAACATGAAGTACGATATGAAGCCCTGATTGTTCACCGAGTATATGAACGTTATTGCCCATTTCATTTGTAATAGATTTAACTAAAGAAATATGTTTTCTTTTATATAACGTACGACTTCGATTAATATGGCGTTCCCAATCCCCATTTTGAATAAAGGTTGCAAAGGCAAGTTGCTGCAGGGTAGAAACAGTTTGTTTAAACATGCCCCCAAGCGCTTTATAGATTTTTAAAAGATGAGGTGGTAAAACGATATACCCCATTCGCAAAGAAGGTAAAAAGGATTTCGAGAAAGTTCCCATATAAATAACGCGTTCATTTGAATCTAGTCCTTGTAAAGAGGGAATAGGTTTTCCTACATAACGAAATTCCCCGTCATAATCATCTTCAATAATATATCCTTCGCAATCATTGGCCCATCTTAATAATTCGAGCCTTCTAGATAATGGCATAATCATTCCAAGAGGAAATTGGTGAGATGGAGTGACGTATGCTACATTAGCACTTGATTCACGTAAAGCTGAAATATGAAGCCCTTTATCATCTAGAGGTATAGGGTGAACAGGAAGAGCAGAGCTTTGAATCATAGCAGTTATACGGTGAAATCCAGGGTTTTCGATTCCGTATTCTTTTTTTGAACCAAGCAGTTGAAGTAGTAGCCAAAGAAGAGGCTGCGTACCGGCTCCAATAATAATTTGATCAGGTGAAGAATGTACCCCGCGAGCATGATATAAATATTTTGAAATATGTTCTCGTAGAATGAACTCACCTTGAGGATCTTCTTTAGCAAATAATTCATTTTCATACTGGAATAAAGTTTCTTGTAATGCTCTTTTCCAGTTTGTAATTGGAAAAGCTTTTTGATCAATAAGGCCTTGGCTACAATCATAGTCATATTGTTCATTTTTAGTATTGTTAGCGCTGTTTGACGCAACGAGTTGTTTATTTTGAATGACATCAATATCAACTTCCACAACAAAAATCCCGCGCTTCGGTTTACTTTCTACATAACCTTCAGCTAGTAATTGTTGATAAGCAGATTCAACAGTAATACGGCTAACATTAAGTTGTATCGCTAAATTTCTGTGAGAAGGAAGGCGTGTACCGGCAGGCAGTGATCCCTGAGAAATTTCTCGTTTCATATATTCGTAAATTTGTAAGTAAATTGGTGTTTTACTTTCTAATTGTAATGGGATAGTAAGATCCATTTTAAGAATTCTCCTTTAAAAACTGGCCATATAAAAAATAATCGAACTGTCACTTAAGTTAAGGGCAGTTACTTTTTATAATGATGATACAACATTTAGAAAATTTAATAAATAGAAAGAGGAGAATCATAATGAATATTAGAGAAGTAGTAACAGAAGCTGATTTACATGATGTATTCCCTGTATTACAGCAATTACGAACAAAAATTTCAAGAGAAGAAGCAAGTTATTTATTTCAAAAAATGAAAAAAGAAAATTATAAACTACTCTCGTTACAGAATGAAGATGACGAAGTTGTTAGTCTAGCTGGTGTAGCGATTTGTACGAATTTTTATAATGAGAAACATGTTTTCGTATATGATCTTGTAACTGCAGAAGCTCACAGATCAAAAGGATATGGTAAGGTTCTGCTGTCATATGTAGAAAAATGGGGGAAGAAAAAGGGTGCAGTTCTATCGTTCTTACATCAGCGTTTCCAAGAGTTGATGCACATCGTTTTTATGAAAGAGAAGGCTATGATAAGGTAAGCTATTCTTTTTATAAAGAATTATAATAGTAAGGGGGTTCTATGTGTGAGAACATATGGAACCCCTTTTAATTTAGAATTGAAGAATGAGGAGGGTTAATTACTTATTTTGTCGAATAGTCTCTTTATAATTGAGACGATAATATGGAATTAAAAGAAGGTTAGGGGAGTTTATACTTGAAAAAAATTCAGAAACTATTAATCCCAAAAGGTGTAAGAGTTATCGTAATATCTGATATTCATGGCGAATTAAATCTTTTAAAGGAATTATTACATAAAGTTAATTTTAAAGATGATGATTATTTAATTATAAATGGTGACCTTTGTGAGAAGGGGAACGATAGCATTGGCGTCGTAAACTATGTGATGGATTTAGTAGTTAGCAAGCCAAATGTTTATGTAGTTGAAGGGAATTGTGAAGTTGTAGTTGAAGCGCTTGTAAATGAAAATCCTGCGCTAATAAATTATTTATGTACGCGAAAAAATACAATTTTTAATGAATGGCTAGGGAAATTGAACATTACAGTTAATGAAGAAAGTGATATTCGTGAAGTGAAAAACATATTGATGAGCTATTTTTCAAAAGAAATAAAGTGGCTAACAGAATTGCCGACAGCGATTGAAACAGAAGATTATATCTTTGTACATGCTGGTCTTGAAGATAGAGAGAATTGGAGACAAACAGACAGGAAAAATGCAATTGCAATGCCGGAGTTTTTTTATAAGTCACATAGAGCGGATAAGTACGTAATTGTTGGACATTGGCCTGTTGTGAACTATTCCGAGGAGGCGCCGTCTAACAATCCAGTTATTGATAAGGAGAAAAAAATTATTGCGATTGATGGTGGTAATGCGATTAAAGAAGCAGGGCAATTAAATGCATTTATTATTCAGAGGACAACTTCAGGTGATACGTTTTCTTATACATATGTAGATCATTTTCCGCAGTATGAAGTATTGGCCGATTTTAATGCGAATTCAGTAATGCAGGGCGGGGTTACATATCCGCATTATTATATAGAGCCTGTGGAGAGAATGAAAGGTTTTACCGTATGTAAACAACTAGGAACAAATGAATTACTTCATGTGAAAAACGAGTATATAAAGCAACTTGAATCAGGTGAGTATACAGTGAAAACGGATATTTCTTGTGCACAATTAAGCGTTAGAAACGGGGATGTTGTTTCTCTCATTGATGGTAGTTGTGCCGGATATGATTTAATTAAAAAAGATGGTGTAGAAGGCTGGATAGAGAAAGGAATTCTACTTGAGGTAGAAAAGAAGGGGAATACAATATTTAGCTAAAATGGGAGGGATATAACCTCCTATTTTTTATTAACTATGTTACGAGTTCGTACTTCATCTAATTTTTTCCGAAGTTCCGTTTCTAAATTAAACTCGAAAAAATAGGCTAATTTACATAAATAATTCGTATTTTATAACAAAATTATACAAAATAATAAATGATATTTGTTTTGATTTTTCTGAAAAAATATTATAATTGTATATGAAATAAAGAGGAATGTAGGAGGGAATTATGCAAAACGTTATATTAAAGGGGAACAAAGTTACAATTCGTACAATTGAAGAATCAGATATAAAAACATTATGGAGCTTCATATATAAAGAAGAAAATCCAGAGTGGAAAAAATGGGATGCACCGTATTTTCCGTTCTCAATGCAAGAATATTCGTCCTATAAAGAGAAGATGCAAACTCGTTTACAAGAAGAACCGCTATCAAATTTAATAATAGAAAATAACGGTCAAATTATAGGGACAGTCGGATTTTATTGGGAACATAAACCGACGCGTTGGTTAGAAATGGGAATCGTAATTTATGACCCAGCATACTGGAATGGTGGATATGGTACAGAAGCATTAAAACTATATAGAGATTTGCTATTTGAAAATATGGAGATTGGTAGAGTAGGACTTACGACTTGGTCTGGTAATGAACGCATGATGAAAGTAGCGGAGAAAATAGGAATGCGATTAGAAGGTAGAATGCGAAAATGCCGTTATTATAACGGGACATACTATGACTCTATTCGAATGGGAATGATTCGTGAAGAGTGGGAAGCGCTATGTGTAACGAAGGGGTGAGGAAGCATGTACGCAATTATTGCTACATTGGATAGTGTGTTTACTAATAAAATTAAAGAATTGCAAAATGAATTAACAAATATAATTGGAATAAATCAACTAGCTGGAGTAGAACCACATATTACATTGGCTGATTATAATGAGTTAGATGTTAATTTATATACGAAGAAATTAGAGGAGTTTGTAGTTTTTCAAGAGAACATCTCCGCTGTAACTTTTCCTTCAGTTGGAACTTTTCCTACTAACGGAACGATCTTTCTAGCACCAACCATTACTGATGAATTATTAAGACTTCATCATTCTTATCATGATTATTTCAAAACTTTTCATGATAATCCACAGTCCTATTACGTTCCAGGAAAATGGATTCCGCATTGCACGATTGCTAATGGGTTAAATTCAAATCAATTTTTAAGTGTAATGGAATATATATATGAAAAATTTAATGTTACACTAGCTTCGATTGAGAAGTTAAAATTAATTAAGGTAAATTATGAAGATGGTTTTGCCATTTCTTCTAGTATATTAGCAGAATATAATTTAAAGAGAATGGAGACATCGAGATGACATATGTAATTAGAGAAATGAAGCAAGAAGATATTCATGCTGTACAAAACGTAGCAAAAATAGCTTGGCATGATACTTACGAAGGAATTATTCCGAGAGAGATTCAAAATAGTTTTTTAGATGAAGCCTATTCTGATGAAAAAATGAAATATCGTCTTAAAAATACACATTTATTCGTTGCAGAAGAAGAGGGAGAAGTAATTGGATTTGCGAATTTTTCACCCGTTAGACTGCAAAATGAAGCAGAATTAGGTGCGATTTATTTGTTACCAGATCAGCAAGGAAAAGGGATAGGAAGTGCTTTGTTAAAAAGAGGGATTAACGGACTTAAAGGGATTCGGAAACTGTACATACATGTAGAAGCAGCAAATGAAAAAGGAAAGCGCTTTTATGAAGCGAAAGGTTTTGCAGCTTTAGAGCAATTTGAAGAAGATTTTGAAGGGCATTTGATGCAGACAATAAGGATGGTTTTATACATATAGGGAGGAGCAGGAATGAAAATATTTGACTTTAGCGAAAAAATGGGAAAGCACATATCAGTATTTCAATCTAATTTCATAATGTCGAAAATATTAAACCATCAAGGGAATATACATATCGGCGCTATGCATTTACAAGAGAATGGAATCATCGGATATCAAGAAGCAGTTGTATCTCAACTGCTTCTTATTGTGGACGGAGAAGGATATGCGTGTGGAGCAAATAAAGAAAAAGTGAAGGTGGAAGCTGGACAAGCTGTATTTTGGACGAAGGGCGAATTCCATGAAACAAGTACGGAAAAAGGATTGATGGCAATTGTAATTGAGTCAGACGGTCTTGAAAATGGTATTTCAATGATGATTAGAGGGTAGGAGGGAGAAAGGAATGATTACAAAAGCGAATGAGAAAGAAACGGAAAAAATATTACATTATGCAGCTCAATCACTTTTCGAAGGAACGAGAGGGAATTGTCAGTTAAGTAAAGAAAAAGCGATTGAAATTACAAAGCCGATAATAGAAAAAGGGGCATATTATTTAGTCATTAAAGAAGAAAATAAAGTAATGGGATGGATATTAATAGGGGAAAATACAGACTATTTTTCTCGTGAAAAACTTGGATTTATATATGAGCTGTATGTGTTTTCAGAATATCGCGGGAGAGGATTATCGCGAGAATTGATGGAGGCTGGCATTAAGGAATTGAAGGAGAAGTATTCCGAAATTCGTTTGAACGTATTTGCTGGAAATTTTGCAAAAGAGATGTACGAAGAATTTGGGTTCATTGAAAGACAAGTAATTATGACTTTGAAGTGAGAAAATATTTCAAGCTGGAATAGCAAAATATAAAATAAAAGAAGCCGATGAATAAATCGGCTTTTTAACGATACATCGTCCACATTCCAATATCTTTAAACCCTAAACTTTTATAAATTCGTCCAGCAGCTGGATTGTTATAAAATAAGCAAAGCGTTCGGCCTTCTTTCGTAAAGTCTTGAATCATTTTTTGTAATATGAGTGAAGCATATCCATTTCCGCGGTAATTCGGGTGTGTACATACACCAACTACCATAGCGGATAATGAATTTTCAGCGGAAGTTGAGGAGGATGCGATGATTGCGCCGTCTTTTTCAATATAATATGTACGTCCTGTATTTGTTTCGATAGCTTGCCTTAACATTTTTTCTGATTCATTAGCAGCCGGGAATTCAGCGATGTCACTTCGTAATTTCATAATTCGTTCTATATCATCGAGTGAGGCAAGTTTAATTGTTTCATGAATTGGTGTGCTAGGTAAGTTGCTGTCATTTAGACATTCGCAAAAATACATTTCATTTTTGGCGCCTAGTTGTACACTTGGAGCAGTTTCAAATCTTTCTACAATAGTTGACTTGCCAGAGAGTTTAAGCGGCTTATATGCGGAAAGAAGTGCCTCATAGTCAGCGACTATAAACTCTCCTTTACTATACGGTATAAATGTTTCATGGAAGCGTAGCAAAATTGATTTTAATGTTCCGTTCTCTTTGAATGCGCCCCATAATTCTTGAAAATCTGTGTCATAACCGAAAGCTTCAATATCACCAATAATAAATAAATTCATTGCTGCTTCTTCTTTTAGAAAAGAAAGTACTTGTTCATGATCATTTTGAGTTAATTTTTTGAGCACAGTAAATCGACCTCTTTTTTATTTTTTCTAAATATTACAACTTTTTATTTTTGAAATCAATATAAAATTTTATGTTTAGTTCACAAAGTTTCGGAAAAACTAGGAAAGATATGACAAAGGAGGTTATGAACGGTGGATCATCCAATTCAAGGATTAATGAAAGCAGCAATGGAAAATTTAAAAGAAATGGTCGATGTAAATACGATTGTTGGAGAGCCTGTTCAAACGGCTGACGGTGGTGTAGTGTTAACGGTTTCTAAAGTAGCGTTCGGTTTTGGAGCAGGAGGTTCTGATTTCCAAACGAATGATGGACAAAGAGCGAACGGTAACCCTGCATTTGGTGGCGGTAGCGCGGGTGGTGTTTCTATTACACCAGTAGCATTTCTAGTCGTGAATAAAGACGGGGTAAATATTCTTCATTTACAAAATGCGACACATTTAGCAGAAAAAATAATTGAATTAGCTCCACAAACAATTGATAAAATTCAATCGATGTTCCAAACAGATGAAAAGAAAGAGGGAAATCATCACCCTCAAAACCCAGATGAAATCCTTTAAAAACGCCTGCTCATAAGCAGGCGTTTTTTCTTGTAATCAGTATGTAATAAAACACATGAAATTGTAAATAGTTTTTGAAGTTTTTTCTATGTTTCTAAAATTTTTCATGTTAAAATATGCTATAGAATTGAAACATATAAAACGAAGGTGGCTAGGTGCTTTGTCTGGAGGATCTGACCAAGTAAACAATATGATATATATTAATGGTAATCGTCGGGGTCATTGTTTTATTACATCTGGAATTACGTTTAAAGAGTTTGCAAGTAACATCCCTTCACCGCTTCATCAAGTATTGCTTTTAAAGCATAATTTTGAGTGGACAGATTTTCATTATCATACTTTATTTGAATATGTTGAGGAAGAAAACATACATAAACTCATTCAAGCAGAGATTGATGAATTTGATGAATTTTGTTGGGTAGATTTCGATGATGCAAGCGATTTAGATGAGTTAGAGCCAAAAGAAATTGCAGAATTATTATATTTGGCTCACAAAAAAGAACCACTTGGAAGAACGTTCTTCCCATTGTTGAAGAATAGATTCGTTTATTTTTCACATGATGACGGTTGGTACAACAAAGTGTATTACCGTAGAATCGGTGATTTTGTAGGAATGCTGAGTAAAGTGATTCCATATAAACTCGGTTCGTTTGGAAAGAAACGTTTTACTTTCTTCCAAAAATCAAAAATTTTCCCAGCAATTTCAAAGGAAGTTATCCTTGGGCTTATGCCGTTAATGGAAGATGGATTATACATTGATTTAGCGGGGAAAATTGAGTCGAGAAGAGGTCTTGAAATTCCGGTATATGTAGTAGGATCATTCGAAAGTACGGATGAGGTACTAGATAATATCGATGAATTGAAAGCGGAAGCAACAGAAACGGGTTGGCTCATTTTTGATAAGAAAGAACAAGAGTGGCAATGGGTTGTAGACTAAGAAAACTTGGCGCATGAAGTCAAGTTTTCTTGTCTTTTGAAAGGAGAACAAATGAAGAAATATTATACAATTGTGGGTATTGTAAGTATTATTCTCGTGGCAATATTACTTATAACTTGTCCGAAAGAATCAGATTTTAAATTGTATTTAGAGGATAAATATGCATTGAAATGTGACGAGAGTAGCTTTGAATGCACGCAAAATGTAGATGAAAAAAAAGAGAAATTACAGTTTGAAAGTATTGATGCACGAAATGGTGTTTTCTTTATGACTGTAAAGCAAACGTATAAAACAGAAGCTGGTGTTACGAAAGAATATAGCGGAGTAGGTATATTCGGTACATTTCTTTTTGTTTCAGAGAAGACTTTCTAGTAATAGAAGGTCTTTTTTTTATGCTTATGTTCATATAGATGAAGTAAGACAAGCATAGGAGGGGTATTGATGAAGAAGGGATGTATCGTTTGTGGTGGTGAGGAGTTTTTTTCTTCAACATTATATGCACGTACGAAACAAGATTGGGCATATGCGCCAAACATGTACCGATTTGAAAAGGTGTTTATTGAGCATAGAGATGAAGAAAATTATCCAGTTTTTCAAGAAATTACAGCGAAGCATTGTTGTGGATGCGGTCATATCATGTTGTATCATGAATGAACACACCAAGTATAACTTGGTGTGTTTTTTTTAAAACGCTGACAAAGCAAGCGGATAGAGTAAAGTAAATAAAACAGAAAAACTACCAAAACCAATTGCGGTATATCCAAGTGTTCTCGCTCCAAAATTGACAGCTAATAAGCCAACTAAAATAGCAAGGGAGCCGAGTGTAACAGGATAAAAAGCAATGGAGAATAACGAAAGAAATAATGCGACATAGCCGATCATTGCACCGGTATTTGTACCTTCTATTTCATTTGCAATTTCTTTGCGCTCATGTCTAATCGGAATACCAGCCGGAGATATTTCAGCTGCATACTCTTCGTTTTTTTCACCACTTTTAAAATGATGATTTCTCTTTCTTCGCATGTACATCCCTCTCTTTCAATTGGGTGTATCTATAGTATCTTTCATAAGGAGCAGAACATGAGTATGAGTTAAACCCAAGTAAAGCAAAAATTGGAGAAAATAGATTCCGTTGTTATCCTGTTTATCCCGCTATTTGCCGTGCAGTAAGACCCCCGCCTCAAAATTCGGCTGGAGCAAAGAAGTTAGATGGGAGTCGGGCTGCCAGTGAAAGCCCGATTGCTCAAATAATAATCAGTGGGGGACGAACAAACACTCCCACTGATTAAAGTTTCACTTTATCTCCTTATGAAGATAAACAGGGATTTTGGAACATGATGTAGAATGAAATGAATGATAATACGTGAAGGTAGGGGAATGTATGGCGAAGTTTAATTGGCATGAATCGGCAGAGAAAAAATGGGATAACAATGCAGAGTTTTGGAATCAAAATAGTCAAGAAATGTGGGATAGCGGGAGTAGGAGTACAATCATTCCATTTTTTGAGCAGTACGTGGAAAAGGAAGTACAAGTGTTAGATGTTGGCTGTGGTGATGGGTATGGTACATATAAATTAAGTCTTACTGGCTACAAAGCGGTTGGGGTGGACTTATCGGAAGTTATGATTCAAAAGGGTAAGGAGCGCGGAGAAGACCCAAACTTATCTTTTATAAAAGGTGATCTTTCTTCATTACCATTTGAAAATGAGAAATTTGAAGCAATTATGGCAATTAATTCTTTAGAATGGACCGAGGAGCCGTTGCGAGCATTAAATGAAATAAAGCGTGTTTTAAAGAAAGATGGATACGCATGTATTGCAATTTTAGGACCGACAGCAAAACCGAGAGAGAACAGTTATCCGCGCTTATATGGCAAAGACGTTGTTTGCAATACGATGATGCCTTGGGAATTTGAACAGTTAGCAAAAGAACAAGGATTTGAAGTTGTAGATGGTACCGGCGTATATAAGCGCGGAGTAAATGAGAAGATGTTAGGTCAGCTACCTACAGAGTTACAACAAGCGTTAACATTTTTATGGGTATTTATGTTAAAAAACATATAACAAAATTGAAGGGTTTTAGGAGGTAAATAAGTGCAGAAAATACAAAAAACTGATACAATATCATCAGAATCAATTAAAGGGGGACTAGGGTATATGACAACTACTACAACAGTTAAATCTGATATTGAAATCGCACAAGAAGCAAGTATGAAGAAGATTCAAGAAATTGCAGCTAATTTAAATATTTTAGAAGAAGAACTAGAGCCATACGGACATTATAAAGGCAAGTTATCTCTTGATATTTTTAAGCGTTTACAAGATGAGAAAGACGGTAAAGTTGTTTTAGTAACAGCGATTAACCCAACTCCAGCAGGAGAAGGTAAATCAACAGTAACAGTTGGTTTAGGTCAAGCTTTTAATAAAATTGGTAAGAAAACAGTAATTGCACTTCGCGAACCATCTCTTGGACCAACAATGGGATTAAAAGGCGGAGCAGCAGGTGGTGGTTATTCTCAAGTAGTACCAATGGAAGATATTAACCTTCACTTTACTGGAGATATTCATGCGATTACAACTGCCAATAACGCATTAGCGGCGTTCATTGATAATCATATCCAACAAGGAAACACACTTGGAATTGATACGCGTAAAATCGTTTGGAAACGCTGTGTTGACTTAAATGATCGTGCCCTTCGTAATGTAGTAATTGGCCTTGGTGGACCGGTTCAAGGTGTACCACGTGAAGATGGTTTTGATATTACAGTAGCATCTGAAATTATGGCCGTATTCTGCCTTGCAACAGATATTCAAGATTTAAAATCACGTCTATCTCGCATTGTTGTCGCTTATAATTTTTCAAATCAACCTGTAACAGTTAAAGATTTAGGAGTAGAAGGAGCGTTAACACTTCTATTAAAAGATGCATTAAAACCGAACTTAGTACAAACATTAGAAAATACACCAGCTATCATTCATGGCGGACCATTTGCGAATATCGCTCACGGTTGTAACAGTGTTATCGCTACGACAATGGCAGCAAAATTAGGTGATTATGTTATTACAGAAGCTGGATTCGGTGCAGATTTAGGTGCCGAGAAGTTTTTAGATATTAAAGCACGTGCAGCTGGTATTAAACCAGAAGCGGTAGTTATTGTTGCGACTATTCGTGCGCTTAAAATGCACGGTGGTGTTGCGAGAGATCAATTAAAAGAAGAAAATGTAGATGCGTTAGCAAAAGGTATGGAGAACTTACAGAAGCATGTTGAAACAATTCAAAGCTTCGGTGTTCCTTTCGTAATTGCCATTAACAAATTCATTACTGATACAGATGCAGAAGTTGCATACTTACAAGAATGGTGCAATGAGCGTGGCTATGCAGTATCCTTAACAGAAGTTTGGGAGAAAGGTGGCCAAGGCGGAGTTGACCTTGCTGAGAAAGTGTTAAAAGAAATTGAAAAAGGTGAAAACAACTACGCACCACTTTATGAATTAGAATTACCATTAGAAGAAAAAATTCGTACAATTGCTCAAAAAGTGTACGGCGCAAAAGATATTGAATTTGCTCCGAAAGCACGTAAGCAATTAGCTCAATATGAGGGAGAAGGTTGGAGTAACCTACCGATTTGTATGGCGAAAACACAATACTCTCTTTCAGATGATGCAACAAAATTAGGTCGCCCATCTGACTTTATCGTTACAATTCGTGAATTAAAACCATCTATCGGTGCAGGGTTTATCGTTGCGTTAACAGGAACAATGTTAACAATGCCAGGCCTTCCAAAACAGCCAGCTGCGCTGCAAATGGATGTAAATGAAGATGGAAAAGCAGTAGGTTTATTCTAAAAGGTTGTAATTCATCTCGTTTATCTGTAAACTATATATACATCAAGTGGCGCCTTTCCATCGAAAGGCGCCTGTTTTTTGGAGGAAATTATGTTTGATCCAACTGCTTTTGAAAATTTAAAGGTAATTGTGGAAGGAGCTGTCTATGATTTCGATTTACACGGTGATATTCTCGTAACGGATCGAAAAGATGTGATGGACCTTGCTTCATTAAGTCGTATGTATAGTATTTCATTTCAACTAACAGAAACATTTAAAACGATGGTAGAGGCGACATTTTCACTATCTGTTGATGCAAAGAATTTATCAGGTGAAATATTAGAAGTACCTCAGTTTATACCAGGTTGTGAAATGAAGCTGGAATTCTCGTTCGAAATGGAGCAACCAGAGATAGGATGCGAAGAAATTGAAACTTTATTGCATTCTATATGGGGAAAAGAGCGAATGATTACGCAAAAAATTTCATACGAATATAATAAGCAAGCGATTTCATATCATAATAAGGTAGAGGTTCTATTTCAAAAAACGATTACAGAAGACCATGTTGATGATTTAATAGCTGTTATTTCACACATGATAGAAACGGTGCGAACAATACAACATTTTCTTCAAAAATAGAGATAAAGGAGAAAAACAAATGATAAAAGATATGCAACCATTTTTACAACAAGCTTGGGAAAAGGCTGGTTTTAAAGAATTTACTGAAATTCAAAAACAAGCGATTCCAACTATTTTAGAAGGACAAGACGTTATTGCTGAATCTCCAACTGGAACAGGAAAAACATTAGCGTACTTATTACCACTTTTACATAAAATTAATCCTGAAGTTAAACAACCTCAAGTTGTAATTTTAGCGCCAACTCGTGAACTTGTTATGCAAATTCATGAAGAGGTTCAAAAGTTTACAGCAGGAACGGATATTTCAGGTGCGTCTTTAATTGGTGGTGCGGATATTAAGCGCCAAGTTGAAAAATTAAAGAAACATCCGAGAGTTATTGTCGGTTCACCAGGACGTATTTTAGAGTTGATTCGCATGAAAAAATTAAAGATGCATGAAGTGAAAACGATTGTATTTGATGAGTTTGATCAAATTGTAAAACAAAAGATGATGGGTGCTGTACTTGATGTAATTAAATCAACGATGCGCGATCGTCAATTAGTATTCTGCTCGGCGACAATAACAAAAGCTGCAGAAGATGCGGCACGTGATTTGACAGTTGAACCACAATTAGTACGTGTAACACGTTCAGAGGCACAGAGCCTAGTTGAACATACGTATATCGTTTGTGAGCGTCGTGAAAAAAATGATTATATTAGAAGAGTTATGCATATGGGAAATGTAAAAGCAGTTGCCTTCTTAAATGATCCATTCCGTTTAGATGAAATTACTCAAAAACTGAAGTTCCGTAAAATGAAAGCAGCAGCACTTCATGCAGAGGCAAGCAAACAAGAGCGTGAAGTAACGATGCGCGCGTTCCGTAGCGGGAAATTAGAAATATTACTTGCTACTGATATTGCAGCACGTGGATTAGATATCGATGATTTAACACACGTAATCCACTTAGAGTTACCAGACACAGTAGACCAATATATTCACCGCTCAGGACGTACTGGACGTATGGGCAAAGAAGGAACAGTTGTGTCTCTTGTAACAGAACAAGAAGAGCGTAAATTACTTCAATTTGCGAAAAAATTAGGTATCGTGTTTACGAAACAAGAAATGTTCAAAGGAACATTTGTAGAATCGAAACCACCAGCACCAAAGAAAAAGAAACCAGCTTTTACTGGTAAGAAAAAGCCTAGATAAATAATTGGGAAGACGTAACTATGCCTTCTGGTAAAGTGTTTAACTTTGCTGATAGTAAAGGGAATTACTTTGCAGTAATGGGAAAAAATAAATAATTATATAGTTATGTGAAAATCCCCCTCGTAAATAATGAGGGGGATTAAATATTTGAAGTCAATTTTTTATTAACGAGTTGTTCTATAAAAAATGTTCCTTTTTCAATTGCAGTCTCAATATAACCAACGATTTGATCAAATGAAAACACTTGTAAGTTTTCGTGTAAGTGTTGCTCAGGATATAGCATATCTTCAAAAATATATTGCCGAAAAGCTAAAACATTCTTTCTAGAAATCTCCTCTATATTCACAATGTTAGCCTCTTGATTAAGTAGGGCGAAGAGCTGCTGTTCTTTATCGTAATGATGCAACAATTGTGCGTTCAATAATTTAAAATCGTTATAGTACATAGGTGCGATAGTTTCGTCGTTTTCTATTCTGTTTTTAAGCCAAGGTAGAAAAAAGCCGCTTAGCCAATTATCATCGGCAATGAGGTGGGTATAATAACCTAAAATATAAGGGGAATCCAGATGATCTTCGTATTTATGAATAAATGTATCATAATCTATTCTTCTCGTATAGTTCTTCGTTGTACCAGCGTAAAAATGTGAAGTTCCTTTTTCTTTTTTTGAATGAACAGCATCAGGAGCTACACCACCAAGTAAGAAAGAAGTTTTATCTTGAATAGAAAGTTTCTCAGCAATACCGCTCGCGATAATGATATGCATAATTCGTGATCCCATGAATAACACCTCTATTTCATGTATTCATTTTAGGGAGCTGTCTGAACGTGTAGTATTACTTTCCCTGTACTTTGTCTACTTTCGACCCATTCATGTGCTTTCCCTGCATCTTGAAGGGGAAAAGATTTCGTAGCCTTAATTTGTAAACTTCCATCGCGTAAATAACGGAAAACTTCATTCGCAGTTTCTTGAAGCAATTCAGGACGTTTTTTCCGTGTAGTGCCAAAGCTGAAACCGAGTATAGAACGGCAACTTGCGTGTAAATCTTTCGTTTGAAAACTACCAACTTCTCCGCTAGCATTGCCGAAATGGACGAGGCGACCGTAATAAGCAAGGCAGTTTAAACTTCTTTCAGAAACAGTTCCAGAAATAGAATCTAAAATAATATTAACGCCTTCTCCGTTTGTAAGTTGATTTACCCTCTCTACAAAATCTTTATCTTGATGACAAATAACATAATCGGCTCCTGCACCAAAAGCGATTTTTCTTTTCGCTTCACTTCCAACAGTACCGATAACTTTTTTAGCCCCTAATAGTTTTGCAAGTTGAATCGCTGTAGTACCAATTCCACCAGCAGCTGCATGGATTAGAACTGTTTCATCTTTTTGTAGTCTTGCAACATTTGCAAGTAAATTGTAGCTTGTAAAAGATACGATAGGGCAGGCAGCTGCAGCTTGAAAATCGACTTCATCAGGTAAAACGAAAGTAAGATTTTCGTTTGCGACAACGTATTCTGCGTAAGATCCGTTTTGAGGGAAAGCGATGACACGTTGTCCAGAATGAATATTTTTCACTTGAGAACCTACGTGTTCTACAATACCAGCTACATCTATACCTGGAATAAAAGGTAATGCTTTGTTTCCTTTTTTGCCATAGCGTGATTTAATATCGGCGAAATTAACACTAGTAGCAACAACACGAATTAAAACTTGATTGTCTGAAATAGCCGGCATCTCCACATCTGTATATTTCATCACTTCAGGACCACCGAACGAAGTTACAACGATAGCTTTCATATACATCCTCCTAAATTTGAATATATATATTATTTTAAATCTTTATTAGAAATTGGAAAATTATATAATTGTTATGCAGGGTTATAAGTGAAGCTTATGAAGTCATTGCATCATTATATTAATTTATTTGAAAAAACTTTGAAAGAAATCGAACGAAATATCGTTTTCTTGCCAATATATAGTGTAGGACAAAGGAGGGATGGTACATGAAGGGTGAAACAGTGTATTCAGATTTAATCCAATTAACTTTATCAGGCAATAAAGAAGCATATAGCGAATTGTATGATAAAACGATTCAAGAAATATATAAGACAGCACATTTTTTAATAGAAGACAAAGCAGATGTAGATGATGTCGTTCAAGAAATATACATACAGCTATATGAATCGCTTCGTAAATATGATAGCGAGAAGCCATTTAGACCTTGGCTAATTGGACTTGCGATTAAACAAATTCATTCTTATAGAAGAAAGAGGTGGATGCGACTACGAATTGTAAAAAAAGCAGAAGAGCAAAGAAAACCAGTACAAATTGATTTTTCTAGCGATGTTGTAAGTAAAATATCAAATCAAAAATTAATCGAACTCATTCATAAGTTACCGTATAAATTGAAACAAGTTATTATCTTAAGATACTTACACGATTACTCTCAAGAAGAAGTAGCACAAATATTACATATTCCAATCGGTACAGTGAAGTCTAGAATTCATGCGGCATTAAAGAAACTACGTCAAAAAGAGCAAGTAGAAGAAATCTTTTTAGGAGAGGTAGGGAATGTGAAATGAGCTTAGATTGTAGAATTAGAGAATCTATACAAGAAGAAGCGAAGGGGATTATTGCCCCGCCGGAGTTAAAAGAAAAAGTAATTGTTCAAATAAAAATGAAGAGCGGGGGAAGTAAAAGGAAGAAGCGCCTTATCGCAGGAGTGCTTGCAGCCGCATTTTTAATCCCAACGACTGGTTTTGCTTACCAATCTATTATGGCGGATGGTATATACGGATCTTTTGAGAACTTAAAAAAACATGCCGGAGCTATAACATTAGAAGGATACATGCGTTTTAATGCAAAGTTATCACAAGCGAAAGACGAAATGGGTGCGAAGGAATATGAAGAGTTTACAAAAGAACTAAAGAAATTAACAAATGCAAAGCTTGAGTACGGGGATTCGAACGGTAATATTGATTATGATCAATTATCACCAGCTAAAAAAGAGGAAATGAAAAAGGTAGAAATGGAACTTCAGCCGTATTTTGATAAATTAAATGGCCATAAATCTAGTAAAGAAGTATTAACTTCAGAAGAGTATGAACGATATATGGAAGCGTTAATGTCATATCAAACTGTATTAGTAAAAGCGAAATCGAGTGGTGGGATAACAGTAGAAGAAGTACCTGAAGCGTATAAAGAAAGATTTATTAAAGCAGAACAGTTTATGGAGTATGTAGATGAAAAGGTGAGCTTTTCTTATTGAAACGTAAATATATTAACCACCTATTCCTTTTGCTAGCAATAAGAAATATACAAATATTATTATGACTCCATTTAATGTCGTACCAACTATTTTAAATAGCCAATTCTTTGATGCGATCGCAAAAATAATACCGAGTAATGAAAGAATACTTAGAAGCACAATAATTAATGTTAAATTTGCATTAGGTCCTCTTAAAATAAAGAAAGAACATATACTTGTGATAAACGTTAGAAACGAGAAAGTCCCTAATTTCATAATAAGTCTCCCTTGTTTGAAATATATTTTGATTTAGTGCGCGACTTTCTTTAGTTTAACATAAATTTCCTATTACCAATTAAATATATGAACAATAAAAAACGAGTATAAAATCTATGCGATTTCATACTCGTTTTGTTATTACTTAAATTTCCTTACCACATGTATAGCAACTCTTACAAGGAGTATTGCACTTTATAAATAAACCACCATAACCAACGACACTTAAAAATTGAAAATTAGGTTCTTTTGCATACAAGTTAGGGGCAGAATTATCTTGATTTGCTTAATAAAGTGAAAGTGGGAAATCACTTAGTTATATTCCTTACTATTCTCCTTGTCTTTTTGTATCAAACAATCTAAAAGTGAGTAACCAGCTATTAAACTAATAATGGTAACGAAAGTTGTATTCACAAGAATAATATTAGTTAAATAAGGTAGGTATTTGCCAACTGGTGAAAAGAGTAGAGCTGGAGAAAAGGCAATGAATAGTGTTGGCAACGTAATAGCGATAAACTTATCCGGCTGAAAGTTCCAGTTTTGTTTACTCGTTTCGCGATTAATTGATTGTAGGAATCGTAATAAAATGCCGACCAAAAGAGGGAAGACTGTAAAGTAGAATAATCTTGGATAGACGTTAAAGTTCACTTGCGCGTCTGTATCTAAATAAAATTGAATTTTAACACCTACAACTAATAATAAGATGATAAATAATGTAAAGCAGAGGTATAGTATCACTTTTTGCATTCCATTCCACCATCCTTTATTAAAAAATATATTCAAAAAAAGAAGAGATATACAATAACTACTGTTATATATCTCTTCTTTTACTGTTAGTTGATAGTGGATTTGGACTTCTCTTGCTTCGTGAAATAATCAATAATGCCCATTGCACTAATTTCTATATCTAGATGTAAAATGTTATAAACGGAATGATTTGATGGAACGTTTAACTTTGTAAGATGAGAAGAGATTTTATCCATTAATAAAGTTTGTAAAGCTTTAGTCGCTTCATCGAAATCATTATACTTTTCAAAGACTTCTTTACCAGTACCAACGAAAATAGGTAACCAATGTTCAAGTTGGTTATATACTTCTGTAACATTGGATGATGCGCCGTAATGACCGAAATAAATAGTATCTACATTCATACTTTGAATATGATTTTTAGAAGCAATCATCGCATCTGGCTGGAATTGTGAAGGAGACGTTGATGGTAGATATAGTTCTACATCAAGGTCTGCGAGTTCTCTATAATAAATTCCTATTGTATCACCAGTAAAAATGCCGTTTGTTAATGAATCGTGAATGCTAATATGGTGCTTCGCATGTCCCGGTGTATCATAAAATGTGAGTGTACGGTCTTCTGCAATTTTTAATGTATCACCATTTTGTACAATATGAACACGTTCTTCTTCAATTGGAAGAATTGGATCAAAAAGTTTATCAAAATCTTCTTTGTACACAGCTTTTGCGCCAAGAATTAGTTTTGTTGGATCAATCATATGACGAGCCCCGCGCGGATGCACAAATAGAGTAGCATTTGGGCACTTTTCCATCATTAACCCTGCTGCGCCTGCGTGATCTAAATGAACATGTGTAACGATAATGTTTTTTACATCATTTAAATTAATATGTAATTGCTGTAAGCCGTCTAAAATATAGGGAAGAGAAGGGGCCGCACAAGTTTCAATTAAAGTAATATCGTCACCTAATAAAACGTATGTACCTGTGCGTTCATCATGTTGTAAGTCATAATCATCAATAAGATATAGATGAGAAGATAGTTGTTCTACTTTTTTCATACTTACCACTCCTTATATACGGTATGTATCTATTATACGCTAAAAACAGAAAAAGACAGAAAACGAAAGCTCGTCTTCTGCCCTTTTGTAATGTAGTTATTTCGTTTGTTCTTTATTGATAGACATAACGAACAGTCCAACAATGCCACCAACGATCGGAAGCATAATTTCTCCTGCTAAATTAAAGTAGGAGCTTAAAAATAAACCATTTACATCGATTACCCAGCCAATAACATACAATAACATCATATATAGTACGAAATAAAACTCGCGATTTGAAATCGTTTCATGTTGTGCAGTTTTCATAATGAACACCATCCTTTTCTATTATAATGGAAATATAAACTGTCACATTTTGTTCACAAATTAATTGTAAAACTTTCCATCATAAAAGTCTAGTATATCGTGTCGAATTTTCGAACGAAAATAAAGCGCTATCATTACGGTATGTGAATACGTAATAAGAGCTGTATATTCACGAATGTAGTATAGTATAAACATAGAATGATAGTGAAGAGAGGGGTATGAACAATGACAGTTTATGATTTTTCAGCTAAAACAATAACAGGAGAAGATAAATCGTTAAAAGATTACGAAGGAAAAGCACTTCTTATTGTAAATGTAGCTAGCAAATGTGGTTTTACACCGCAATATAAAGGATTACAAGAAGTATATGATAAATATAAAGACCAAGGACTAGAAATACTCGGTTTCCCTTGTAATCAATTTGGGGGACAAGAACCAGGCACAGAAGCTGATATTACTAGTTTTTGTGAATTGAACTACGGTGTAAACTTCCCGATGTTTGCAAAGGTTGATGTGAAAGGTGATAAAGCTCATCCACTATATACATACATGACAGAACAAGCGCCAGGTTTACTCGGTATGAAAGCAGTGAAATGGAACTTTACTAAGTTTTTAATTGGAAAAGACGGAAAAGTAGTAGGGCGTTTTGCACCGCAGACGAAGCCGGTGGATTTAGAGGTTGAGATTGAGAAGGTACTTGGGGAATAATTAGGAGTTTCACTTTATTAACAAACGCCTCAAAGAACAATGTAGTTCTTTGAGGTGTTTTCTTTAAACTCACATTATCAAGATTAAATCACTCTATCGTAGTCGTTTGATTTAGGCAGAGAAGCTGCTTTTTTCATAAGCACTTCCCATAAGTGTACGGATGTCTTCCATTCGGCTGCGGCCTGTTCCTTTTGATACATAGCGTTCTCATAACTGAAAGTAAGTTGTTGCATATCGGCCGAATTGTAAAGTGTATCGATGTGGAGAGCGTATTCTCGGAATGTTTGACTTTCACCCCGTGGTATGCCAATTCTCGCAAATTGTTTTAAAAGTGCACCGTAAGCTTTTTGATAAACAGCATCATCTTTTCGGTATTTATAGAAAAGAATAATAAAAAATGTAATCCATTTCATTCTAGTGGTGAAGAGAATGTATCCGATGATACTAATCGGTATCGTAGAGAGGAATACGTACCACCAAGAAAAATCATTTTTAGAATTTGTGATCTTTTTAGTAGAGGCTTCTTCTGTATTTTCTATTAAACTTTTGAGCTTTGCTTCATTGTTCCGTTGGTGTATTGGCTCGTTATTAGAATTATTTACTTCGTTATTTTGTGAAGTAGAAGCAGGAGTATTATTTGTAAAATTATAGGGATTAGTAAATCCTTTTGTTGGTTCGAATGGAATCCATCCGTATCCTGGGAAATATACTTCGACCCAAGAGTGTGCGTTATCGTTCGCGATTTTATAAACATCCTCACCTTCTGCAGAGGCAAGTGTATTATCAAGAGTTCCTTCTGTATAACCTTTTACCCAGCGAGCAGGAATCCCGGCAGAACGAAGTAACACGATCATAGACGTCGAGAAATTATTACAGTAGCCGCTTTTTGTATCGAAAAGGAATTGATCTACATAATCTTGGTTTTTGGAAGGGAACAACACATTCATTGTTTCATATACAAAAGATTGGTCGGTAAAGTAGTTTTCAATAGCTAATACTTTATCATATCGGTTGTCTTTATCATTTGTTAGATTTACAGCTAAGTCTTTTACTCGCTGTGGTAATGATTCGGGAAGTTGCGTGTACTTTGTCATGAAATAAGGATTTGATTCTTGACCTTCATTTGTTTTTACAGCTTTCAAGTTTTCTATGGAAAACTCTGGGACCCCATATGTTACTTTATATGAATTTAAAATAGTAGAAGAATCTCCGTCCATCGTATAGATTTTTTCTGAAAAGGGGTCAACGCTGTATGATACATTAGAAGAAGCCTCAACTGATACTAATCCTGCTGGATAGGTAAGGTGTGGATAACTTTTTTGCATGGTGATTGTTGCCTCAGTTATCTCCGTTTTTGTATTTGGTTCGTACCAGCTCACGACGTCGTTTTTATTTTTAAAAGAAATCTTTTTTTGATTTTCAGAAACTTCCCAGCCTTTTCCTGTATAAAAATCTTTCGTTTCGACTCTCCAATATTGTTTGTTTTGCGTTTGTGCTGTGAAAACAATTGTAGGATCTGCCTTAAAAGGACCGCCTAATCGCGAGTCATCTAAACCATATCCAATTTTAGAAACTTCTTGTTTTTTACTTGCTTCGGATGTGTTGAATTTTAAAAAATCCATTGGGTTTGGCCATTGAGGGCCAAATTTTGGAGCAAAGTATGCGATAGTTGCTGACAATACAATAAATATTGTAAGAGGTCTAAGTAATTTTGAGATTTCTCTAGCAAAATTTTGTAAGTGTTCCATCTCTCTTATTCGTTCTATGCGAAGAAGACTAAGCATAAAAAAGCCGATGACAATAGTACGAATAATAGCGTAGTTTGCATTGTATAAATGTAAGTTATGAAAAATGGTGATATAAATAATAGTCAATATAAGAAATAACAACCCACGTTTTTTATGAATCATCCAAAAAGAGATGAAAGCACTCAAAAACCAAAAGGATAAAAAAAATAAAAGTGTTGGAAAAACGGGAGAAATATCTAGCAAATTCCCCTGGAAAAACAGAGAGGAATTTCGAGAAATATCAGCAAAAAATTTCGTTAGCCAAGATGGATTTATAAAAGCATTTTTATAATACAGGAAATGAATGATGAATAAGATCGTGACGATCTTTATTGGAATCTGCCACCTTGTTTGAAAAAAAGAGAGAGTGAAGCAAATTCCTATAAATATTACAAAAATATCTAATCTACCTACGTTTGTAATACCTATAAGGGGTCTTAGCCATTCTAGTAAAAGTAGAAATGCACATACATGCATGAAGAATCTGCTCATATCCCATTTGTATTTTGTTCGTAATGTTATCATTTGCTCACCTCAAAAAACACGTTTGTATACCGGTTCCCATAAACCACATTTACAAATATTTTTCGTTTTTGTAGAGTTTCTAGAATACTTAGTTCTCGATGTGAGAGTTGATTTGCTTTTTCTTTCACGACAAATACCATTAATTTTCTGTTTTTTATAGCAGCAAAGTCAGCCGCCTTTTGAATATCGGGAGAAAGATCGCTTGTTACGAGTATAATCGTTACGGGCTCATAAATTTTTCTTAATTCCATTTCTACACTCCGGGAGAGCGGGAATACACTGTCTGCTTGTACTTTCGCTAAATGACAAAAGATTTGTTGTAACTGCGTATCACCATTGTCTAAAGGAAAAAAAGTTCGTTCTTTTCCGACAGACACGAATGACGCTGGTGAATTTTGCTTCAAGACAGCCCTTACAATAGAGGCGGAAAATGTTACGACTGATTCGAATAGAGGGGACTCAGTTCTGTCCATAAATATCATGATATTATGGCTGCGCTGTTGTTCAAACTCTTTCGTCATAATATTGTTTGTTCGGGCAGTTGCTTTCCAATCAATCCATGAAAAGCGGTCACCAGGTTTATAGTCTCTGACACCGACAGAGATTGTAGAGTCTTTTGCTAAATTTATATTTGCTGAAAGCGCTCCTTGTTCGAAATGATTTTCCAATTGTCGATACGTTATATCTACGTACTGGGGATAGACTAAAAATGTATCTAGAACTGAAAAAGTTACTTCTTTCTCCATCATACCGAATAGATCACCAGTTTTGACACGTACGCTTGAAAAAGTGTGCTCTCCTCTAGGGATTGTGTCAATTGCATATTGAAATGAAATATTTCGTTTCAATCCTGGAAAGAGTATTACCTTATTCACCTTCGTTTGTCTACAATTTGTAAATTGTGATGGCAGTTCATCTTCTATAATTAAATAAAGTAAGGGAAAAGGAAATCTTCTTTTTATTGTAATGGTGCTTAAAAATTGTTCTCCTGCTGCATATTCATTTTGGTTTGTTATTCGTTTTACTTCAGCGTCTCGTAAAGCGTAGAAGGGAAGTAGTAGTGAATAAAGACCAATAGGAATCGTACTGTAAAACAAAAACCAACTTACAAATCCTCCTTGAAGCATAGCGTACACAAATGTTAAGACTAGGCATAAAGGGATTAGCAATAACTTCGTAACGTGATATAGTGCTCGTAGTAGTCGTTTCATCAAAGGTTTTTCGTCCTTTGAGTCGGCACGGTAGTTCGTGCAACGATTTTGGCGATAACTTGTTCTCCTGTTATTCCTTCAAATCTTGCTTCCATTTTTAGAATGAGTCTGTGAGCTAAAACGTAAGGAGCTAAAAATTTAACATCGTCTGGAATAACATAATTTCTGCCATGGATGAATGCATAAGCTTGTGAAGCTTTCATTAAAGCGATTGAGCCGCGTGGACTTGCACCTAGCTGTATAGAACTATAAGAACGCGTCTGAGTAACAAGTTTTACAATGTAATGCTTGATTGCTTTGTCCATGCTTACTTCCCGTACGCTTTGTTGTAAATAAAGTAATTCTTTTATTGTAGTAATAGCTTGTAAATGAGAGAGTGGATTTGTTTTTTCCATCCGGTTTAAAATTTCAAATTCTTCTTCTGGTGTAGGATATCCCATTCTTAGCTTCAACAAGAAACGATCGAGCTGAGCCTCTGGTAAAGGATATGTTCCCTCATATTCGACGGGATTTTGTGTAGCCATTACAAAGAAAGGTTTTGGTAACGATCTTGTAATGCCATCTATTGTGATAGTGCCTTCTTCCATACTTTCAAGTAAGGCAGATTGTGTCTTTGGAGATGTACGATTAATTTCATCAGCAAGTACAAAATTCCCCATAATCGGTCCAGGCTTGAACTCAAATTGGAGCTCTTTCGGATTATAAATAGAAACACCTGTTACATCTGACGGCAGTAAATCAGGTGTGAATTGAATACGCTTGTAATCGGCATCAATGGATTTAGAAAGAGCACGTACTAGCATTGTTTTCCCAACGCCAGGAACATCTTCTAATAGTACATGACCTTCAGCTAAGAGAGCTGTCAAAGCTAAGATCGTTTCTTTTCGTTTTCCGACCATTAATTTTTCAATATTGTTGATTATTCTTTCTACTATGGGATGTAATGAATCAAGCTGGGGCATCGTAATCCTCCTAATGTTATTATCGTTTTCTAATCTATTTAGTGGAAAATAGAATTTATCTTTCTATTTGCGAGTAGTGAAACTTTTATCTTTAATTCTAAGAATATTCAGATTATTTATCTGATTACATCCAGTATAATTGTTTCCGTAACTAAGGGCAATATGGTAAATAATGATTTCTCGTTTTATGTGAAATACGTTTTGATATAGAATAGTATCGTCGGTAAAAGTAGAAGAGGGGAAGGACAGGAAAGATTGACCTCAATGAGCAAAATAAATAGCGTAGGAAACCCTACGCGTAAAGTTTGGAACATATATTAATACGCCTTATGATTAAAATATATATGAATAAAATAAAGTCGGCTTCACATGAAGAGGCCATCTATTTAAATTATTACACTCCTTTATTTTTTATCTTTTTTATATTCTTTTCGTTTATTTAACCAAATATGAATAAATTCTACCAATTCCATTGTTTCAATCTCACAATATTCTCCTTTCCCATCTTCGGCTAAATTGTCTAACACAGTAGTTGTGTCGTTCCGGATTTCTAAACCGCAAATGTTGCCATTTACTACTACATAATTTTTTTCTCCGTTTAAAACACTATGTATTTCTTCTAAAATCCAATCTCCAAAAGCTGAAACTTCAATTCCTAAAAAAGTTTCAACAAGTTTTATTTCTTGAGGAAGTCTCATAACTAAATCACTACTGTTAAGTACTTCAAAACTATATGGATATTTCATGACTATTTTACTCCTTTATTTCTGGCTTTAGTGACTCTATTTACTTCTCTATTAAGGTAATAAATTCTTATACTATCATTACTCTTGTCTTACTTACATTTATAGTAAAAGTAGATTGTTATTAAACTTATTTATCCAATATTTCTCTGATGTAGGTATGAGTTCAGTGAAATCTTCATATGTACCTATCCAATCTTTTGGTACATAGTTTTCGTATGATGCCGGTTCTGGAAACATTGAATATAGTATTTTATTATCAAAGTTAATTAATAAGACTGGACTATAATCTAATAGATCTTCTACTGCATTCTTCCTTTTAATATTTTCAAGTAGTAAATAATTTAATTCTCCTTTAGTTGTTTTATATTGATTAATCCTTACTAAAAATACTTCTACATTTTCATGATCTAATACTTTTATTCCATTTCTTTCTTCCGTTTCATCATTATCTTCAATGCTTATACCTAAAATTTTATATGCATTATCTAATTTATTATAATCTAAAAACCATAGTTCTTTATCTGTTACATACCACCTAAACTCATTTTTATATATGACGGCTACTATAATGTTTTCTGCATAAAGCGGTTCTAATATCATAATCTACTCCTTTTATTATTATCTTAATATCCTACCATTCTGGTGTATTCTTCTCTTCATTCAATCCAAGTTGTTGGCAAATCATATGGGTTTCCTGGCGTTTTTTGTTCAACTATTTTCAGGATATTTACCCTTAGTATGTTGGATTGAAAGTATTGTATTTTCATTTATAAACTTATCTTACGATTTAGGCAAATCAAATTTAACTATTCCCAAATTACTTCCGCTATTATATAAGAAATTTTTTGCACGCTCATTATAATCTGTACTTCATCTTAAACTTTGCTAGAAGCAAGGAAGTAATTTAACAGTCAGTGAAGGATGTGAACCCTCCACAATGATTAGATTTTCACTTTTTTATATTTGTTCCGGAATTTTTGACAATCTCTTGAACTGTGCGAAATGTCACATCTGTATTTTACAACCTCTCTTATAGTAAGGGTATGTAAGAGAGACGTATTAAAGGAGTGAACAGTATGAAGAAGAAACCTTCAGCACTAATGAGACGTTTAAAATATTTTTCACCAATAGATCGTTATAACGATAATCATACACAAGAAACATATGAAGATCGCGAATGGGAGAATGTGTACAGAAAGCGTTGGCAGCATGATAAAGTAATTCGTTCTACACACGGCGTGAACTGTACTGGTTCATGTAGTTGGAATATATATGTGAAGGATGGAATTGTAACTTGGGAAGGGCAGGAGCTTAACTATCCGACTACAGGTCCTGATATGCCTGATTTTGAACCACGAGGATGCCCACGTGGAGCAAGTTTTTCTTGGTACATTTACAGTCCGCTTCGTGTGAAATATCCGTATGTACGTGGTGTTCTATGGAGTATGTGGCAAGAGGAACTACAAAATAACGAGTCACCACTAGACGCTTGGAAAAGCATTGTGGAAAACCCTGAAAAAGCACGTACGTATAAGCAGGCGCGTGGTAAAGGGGGATTCATTCGTGCGAATTGGGATGAAGTATTACAACTCGTTTCTGCTTCATTACTATACACAGTAATTAAATACGGTCCAGACCGAAATGTTGGTTTTTCACCAATTCCAGCAATGTCGATGTTAAGTCATGCAGCTGGTAGCCGCTTTATGCAACTTATGGGTGGACCAATGCTTAGCTTTTATGATTGGTACGCAGATTTACCACCAGCTTCTCCGCAAATTTGGGGTGATCAAACTGATGTACCAGAAAGTAGTGACTGGTATAACTCTGGTTACATTATGACATGGGGTTCAAACGTACCGATGACGAGAACGCCAGATGCACACTTTTTAGCCGAAGTTCGATATAAAGGAACGAAAGTCGTTTCTGTAAGTCCTGACTTCGCCGAGTCTACAAAGTTTGCAGATGATTGGATTAGTGTGAAACAAGGTACAGATGGTGCACTTGCGATGGCAATGGGGCATGTGATCTTACAAGAATTTTACGTAGATAATCAAGTGGAATACTTCACAAAGTATGCGAAGCAATATACTGATTTTCCTTTCTTTGTCACATTGAAACAAAAAGGAGATCAATTCGTTGCTGATCGTTTCTTAAATGCTTCTGATATTGGACGCGAAACGAAGTTAGGGGAATGGAAACCTGTAATTTGGAACGAGAATACGAATGATTTTGCAACACCTCACGGCACAATGGGATCACGTTGGGATAACGAGAAGAAATGGAACTTGCGTTTAGAAGATGAACAGACAGGTGAAACGATTGATCCACGTCTTTCTTTACTTGGAATGGAAGATAGTGTTGAAACAGTGCAAATTCCATACTTCTCTGATGATGGAAATACAATATTAGAACGTACAATTCCAGTGAAAAAAGTTATGACAGAAGAAGGCGAAGTGTGCGTTACAACTGTATATGACTTAACGTTAGCAAATTACGGTGTGAACCGAGGTCTTGGCGGGCAAGAACCGAAAGATTTCAATGATGATGTACCGTTTACACCTGCATGGCAAGAGAAAATGACCGGAGTAAAGCGAGAGCTTATTATTCAAATTGCTCGTGAGTTCGCGCAAAATGCAGTTGATACGAATGGCCGCTCGATGATTATTATGGGAGCTGGTATTAACCATTGGTTTAACTCTGATACGATTTATCGCGCAGTTTTAAATCTTGTTCTTCTCGTTGGGGCACAAGGTGTAAACGGCGGCGGTTGGGCACATTATGTTGGTCAAGAAAAATTACGACCAGCAGAAGGATGGCAAACAATCGCGATGGCGAAAGATTGGCAAGGGCCACCGAAATTACAAAACGGTACATCTTTCTTCTATTTCGTAACAGATCAATGGCGTTATGAAGATACACCTGTTGGACATTTAGCATCACCAGTTGAGGGCAACTCTCGTTATCAACATCACGGTGATTACAACGTATTAGCAGCACGACTTGGCTGGTTACCTTCTTATCCAACATTCGAGAAGAATGGGATTGAATTATATAAAGAAGCTGTTGCTGCTGGTGCAACAACACAAGAAGAAATCGGAAAATACGTTGCACAAAAACTAAAAGAAAAAGAACTGAAATTTGCGATTGAAGACCCAGATAATAAAAACAACTTCCCGCGTAACTTATTCGTATGGCGTGCAAACTTAATTTCAAGTTCCGGTAAAGGACACGAATATTTCTTAAAACATTTATTAGGTACAACAAACGGATTAATGAATGACGATAGTGACTCATTAAGACCAGAAGAAATTAAGTGGCATGAAGATGCACCTGAAGGGAAGTTAGATTTACTCATTAATTTAGATTTCCGTATGGCTGGAACGGCGCTTTATTCTGATATCGTCTTACCTGCTTCAACTTGGTATGAAAAGCATGATTTAAGCAGTACGGATATGCATCCATTTGTGCATCCATTTAATCCAGCAATCGGTTCACCGTGGGAAGCACGCTCTGACTGGGATATTTTCACCGCTCTTTCTAAAGCTGTGTCAGATTTAGCAAAGAAAATCGATCTTGAACCAATGAAAGAAGTCGTTGCAACACCACTTCTTCACGATACACCGCAAGAATTAGCACAACCACTTGGTAAGATTAAAGACTGGAGCAAAGGTGAGTGTGAACCGATCCCAGGTAAAACAATGCCGCAAATTCATGTTGTCGAAAGGGATTATAAAACGATTTATGACAAGATGACAGCGCTTGGACCAAATACCGGAAAACAACCGATTGGTACGAAAGGGATTTCTTGGTCGGCAGAAAAAGAATATGAGCAATTAAAGAGTCGATTAGGAGTTGTTCGAACGGATTCTATTGCGAAGGGGTGCCCAGACATAAAAGAAGCAATTAATGCTGCTGAAGCGGTATTAACACTTTCTTCTACAACAAACGGTCATATGGCGGTAAAAGCATGGGAAGCGCTTGAAAAACAAACCGATTTAAAACTACGTGACTTAGCAGAAGAACGTGAAGAAGAATGCTTCACATTTGAACAAATTACAGCGCAGCCTAAAACAGTAATTACTTCTCCGGCCTTTACGGGTTCTGAAAAAGGTGGACGCCGTTACTCACCATTTACAACAAATGTTGAGCGTCTCATCCCTTGGAGAACGATAACTGGTCGACAATCTTTCTACTTAGATCACGACATGATGAAAGAATTTGGCGAAACGATGGCAACATTTAAACCAATACTGCAACATAAACCATTCCGTAAATCACGCCCTGAAGTAGAAGGGAAAGAAATTACACTAAACTATTTAACACCGCATAATAAGTGGTCGATTCATAGTATGTACTTCGATTCATTGCCAATGTTAACGCTGTTTAGAGGTGGTCCAACTGTTTGGATGAATAAAGATGATGCGAATGAAGCTGGTGTTGCTGATAATGATTGGATTGAATGCTTTAACCGTAACGGCGTAGTCGTAGCACGTGCTGTTGTAACGCACCGTATACCGAGGGGGATGGCATTTATGCACCATGCGCAAGATCGTCACATTAACGTGCCTGGTACGAAATTAACAAGCACCCGCGGGGGAACACATAATAGTCCAACTCGTATTCACGTTAAACCAACACATATGATTGGTGGATATGGCCAATTAAGCTATGGATTTAACTATTATGGTCCGACTGGGAACCAGCGTGACTTAAACGTTGTAATCCGTAAACTGAAGGAGGTAGATTGGCTTGAAGATTAAAGCACAAGTCGGAATGGTAATGAACTTAGATAAATGCATCGGCTGCCACACTTGTAGCGTAACATGCAAAAACACCTGGACGAATCGTCCAGGTGCTGAATATATGTACTTCAATAACGTAGAAACGAAACCTGGAATTGGTTATCCGAAACAATGGGAAAATCAGGAGAAATACAAAGGCGGCTGGGAATTGAAAAATGGTGAAATTCAGCTGAAATCCGGTTCGAAAATGAAGCGTCTTATGAATATTTTCCACAATCCAGATCAGCCAACAATTGATGATTACTTTGAACCTTGGAATTATGATTATGAAACATTAACAAATAGCCCGCAGCGTAAGCATCAACCAGTTGCTCGTCCGAAATCAGCAATTACGGGTGAATTTATCGACAAAATTGAATGGGGTCCAAACTGGGAAGATGATTTAGCAGGCGGACATATAACAGGGTTACAAGATCCAAACGTCAAGAAAATGGAAGAAGGAATTAAAACGGATTTTGAAAATGTCTTTATGATGTATTTACCACGTATTTGCGAACATTGTATGAATCCATCTTGCGTTTCTTCTTGTCCATCGGGTGCGATGTATAAACGTGAGGAAGATGGGATTGTTCTTGTGGATCAAAATGCATGTCGTGCATGGAGATTTTGTGTATCGTCTTGTCCGTATAAAAAAGTATATTTTAACTGGCAAACAAATAAAGCTGAAAAATGTACAATGTGTTTCCCTCGTATTGAAGCTGGTATGCCAACAATTTGTTCTGAAACATGTGTAGGACGTATTCGATATATTGGGGTAATGCTATATGACGCTGACAAAGTAAAAGAAGCGGCTTCTGTTGAAAATGAAAAAGATTTATATGAATCTCAGCTTACTGTTTTCCTAGATCCAAATGATCCAGAAGTAGCAGCTGAAGCGAAAAAACAAGGCATTCCTGAAGAATGGATTAAAGCGGCACAACAGTCGCCAATCTATAAAATGATTATCGATTGGAAAATCGCTCTACCTCTTCATCCAGAGTATCGTACAATGCCAATGGTTTGGTATATCCCGCCGCTTAGCCCAATTATGAACATGGTGGAGGGGAAAGGTAGTAACTGGCAAGCAGAAGAGATTTTCCCTGCTATTGATAATATGCGTATTCCAATTCAATATTTAGCAAATTTACTCACTGCAGGAGATGAATCACATATTCGTCTTACATTGAAAAAATTGGCTGTCATGCGAACGCATATGAGAGCGTTGCAAATTAATAAAGAACCAAATGAAGCTGTATTAAAAGAACTCGGTTTAACGAAAGAAGATGTAGAAGATATGTATCGTCTTCTTGCTATTGCGAAATATAAAGATCGCTTTGTTATCCCGACGTCTCACCGCGAACAAGTTGCAGATTTATATAGCGAGCAAGGAAGTTGTGGTTTATCTTTCGCAGGTGGGCCAGGCTCTTGTACGACAATTTCTTAAAAAAGGGGCAGAAAACTATGAAACAAAGTTTACAAACAGCTTTTTCTTGTTCTTCTTTTCTTCTCTCCTATCCTGAACTAGGTTGGAGGGAAGCTTTACTAGAATTACAGGAAGAGATTCAAGAAATTGAACAGGAAGAAATCAGAGCATCACTTACAACATTTATAAAAGAAGCGCTAAATAAAACAGACAATCAACTTATTGATTCTTACGTCTATACATTCGACTTTGGAAAGAAGACAAATATGTATCTTACCTACATGAAAACAGGTGAACAAAGAGAGCGTGGAATTGAATTATTAGAGTTAAAACAGCATTATCAAAAATCTGGTTTTAACGTAACAGATAAAGAACTACCTGATTATTTACCGCTTCTACTTGAGTTTCTTGCAAACGCGAATGAAAAAGATAGCGAACCAATTATGAGTAAATACACGGAAAATATACAAGCGTTGCACGGGCAATTAAAAGAAGCAAACTGTATGTATGAACCAATTCTCGCCGCTGTTCTACTCGCTATCAATACATGGGGTGTACAGGCAAATTAGAAAGGAGAGTTGTCAAAATGATGGATCAATTTCTTTGGGTATTGTTTCCCTATATCATTTTTGCAATCTTTATCGGTGGACATATTTTCAGATACAACTATGATCAATTTGGATGGACGTCAAAATCTAGTGAACTATTAGAAAAGAAAATGCTCCGAATCGGAAGTCTATTATTCCACTTTGGGATCATGTTCGTCATTGGTGGTCATGTTATGGGGATTTTAATTCCAGAGTCTGTATACCGTTCAATAGGTATTTCTGAGCATATGTATCATATAATGGCAATTAGTTTCGGGCTTCCGGCAGGTGTTGCTTCTATCATCGGTTTAATTATATTAACGTACCGCCGTGTAACAGTAAAACGCATCATTGCAACGAGTACAAGGGGAGATTATATTGCGCTTATTTTATTACTAATCGTAATGCTAGCGGGACTTTCTTCAACCTTTTTAAATATCGACTCAAAAGGGTTTGATTATCGTACAACGATCGGTCCGTGGTTCCGAAGTCTCTTTATTTTCCAACCGAAAGTTGAATATATGATGGAAGTACCAGTATGGTTTAAAATTCATATAATTGCAGGTATGGGTCTATTCGCAGTATGGCCATTTACTAGACTTGTCCATGTATTTAGTGCCCCAATTAAATACTTAAGTCGTAGTTATGTGATTTACAGAAGACGTATTCCTAATGAATTGAAAAAATAATGCCACAGTAAACGAATAGAAGTTAGCAACTAACATGAAACGAGGTCTAATGGAAGGCCTCGTCTTTTTTAGGAAATAACTGTATGCAAGAGAAAAAGAGTAGCATCTAAATAAGATGCTACTCTATGCTACAAACAGAGGCAGAGCAATCTTCACAAGCAATTTCACATTTTAAAAATTGTAAATCATGGATTGTAATCTTTCCTTTATGAATAGAAATCGTACCTTTTTTTTTCAAATCATTTAACATTCGATTTACGCTTTCACGCGAAGTTGCACAGAAGTTTGCAAGTTCTTGATTCGTTAATGGTAAATCGATGAGAATCCCATTTTCTTTTAACACACCATAACTATTTGTCATTCGAATGAGAGTAGAATATAGGGCACCTTTTTTGCCGTGTAATACTAGATCTCGGAACTTCGTTTGCATTCTTCTTAAATGTTCACTAATCCATTTCATAAATTCAAATACAAGTGCGGGCTTTTGGAGTAATTCTCTTTCTAACGCTTCACGCTTTATAACGCCTACTTCAACATCTTCAAGGCATTTTGAATTTAATAAATACTTCGCATCGTCCGTGAACAATGTTAATTCCCCAATAATATCATTTTGTGAACAAATGCGAAGTGTTAATTCTTGTCCGTCAGCACTAAGTTTACTGATTTGCACTTTTCCAGAGTGGATGATATAGAGTTCGGTTGCCTCCATACCTTCTTGAAAAATAAAACTTCCTTTTTTAATTTGCATTTTATATTCAACAGATGCAAGTAATTCCTTTAAATCTTGAGATAATTTCATACTGTTTGTCACAGCAATCACCTTTCTTCTTATAAGCAATACATTTCCTATTTTGAGTGTAAGTATGCTGAAAATGCAAGAGCTATTTCAAAATTGTTGTAAAATTTCAATGACCGTAAGGAGTAGGGACTGAAGATGTGAACAAAATGCGAACAGATTTGTGAAGAATTTTTGAATGGGGAAAGTAATGTGAGAAAAGTCACATTGAATATGTAGCTTCTTTTTTATAATGAAGGCAAATAAAAAATTTGAAAGCTTACTAATGATTGCAGTAGAAAAGAAGGGATATATATGCACGAGAAGATGAAAGATTCTTTAGAGCGGCCACTTCAAGATTTACGTATTTCAGTTATTGACCGTTGTAATTTTAGGTGCACGTACTGTATGCCAGCTGAAGTGTTCGGACCTGATTATGCTTTTTTACAGGAAGAGTTTTTATTAACGTTCGATGAAATAGAAAGGTTAGCGAGATTATTTATAAGTATGGGTGTTAATAAAATTAGACTTACTGGCGGTGAACCTTTATTGCGTAAAGATTTACCGAAGTTAATTGCAAGGCTTGCAAAGCTAGAAGGCTTAAAGGATATTGGACTCACAACAAACGGTATTCATTTAGCAAAACAGGCAAGGGCATTAAAAGAAGCGGGATTAAAACGTGTAAACATTAGTTTAGATGCGATAGAAGATCATGTCTTCCGAAAAATTAATGGACGAAATGTAAGTACAAAACCTGTATTGAAAGGAATTGAAGCAGCAAAGGCAGCTGGATTAGAAGTAAAAGTAAATATGGTCGTAAAAAAAGGGATGAATGATAGTCAAATTCTTCTTATGGCTCGTTATTTTAAAGAACAAGAAATTCAGCTTCGTTTTATCGAATTTATGGATGTGGGCAGTACGAACGGATGGAACTTTGAACAAGTTATTACGAAGGAACAATTAATAGAGAAAATTAATCGTGTATATCCGATTGAGCCTGTTAAACCTCGTTACTTTGGAGAAGTTGCGAAATTGTATCGATATGTAGGGAGCGATGCAGAAGTTGGATTTATTACTTCTGTTTCTGAATCTTTTTGTTCCTCTTGTACGAGAGCTCGTATATCGGCAGACGGTAAGTTTTTTACGTGCTTATTTGGAACGAAAGGAACTGATTTGCGAACGCTTCTTCGAGAAAATATTTCTGATGCTTCATTATTAAAAATTCTCCAACATACATGGGAGTGCAGAACAGATCGGTATTCGGATGAAAGAACGGCTGAAAGTACAAATAAACGTCCAAAAGTTGAAATGTCTTATATTGGTGGATAGCGAAAGGAGGATTCCATATGCAAGAGCGATATTCAAGGCAAGTATTGTTTTCTGGAATTGGTGAAATGGGACAAAGAAAAATAAGAAAAAAACATGTGCTCCTAATCGGTGCGGGTGCACTAGGAGCTGCAAATGCGGAAGCGCTCGTTAGGATGGGGATTGGGAAGTTGACAATTGCTGACCGTGACTACGTCGAATGGAGTAATTTACAGCGGCAACAGTTATATATAGAAGAAGATGCACAGCAGTGTAAACCAAAAGCAATTGCAGCGGCAGAACATTTAAGAAAGATTAATTCTGAAGTAGAAATTGTACATATTGTAACGGATGTCACAATGCAAGAAATAGAAGAGTTAACAAAAGAAGTGGATCTTATATTAGATGCGACTGACAATTTCGATACGCGCCTACTTATAAATGACATTTCGCAAAAAGAAAATATACCTTGGATATACGGTGGATGCATTGGAAGTTACGGTGTAACGTATACAATTCTTCCGGGGGAAACACCATGCTTTCGCTGCCTAATGGATCATCCTATGGGCGGTGCAACATGTGATACAGCAGGAATCATTCAGCCGGCTGTGCAAATGGTCGTTGCTCACCAAGTGACAGAAGCGATGAAAATATTGGTGAATGATTTTCAGGCGCTAAGGGGAACGATGTTATCATTTGATATTTGGAACAATCAATATCTCTCATTAAAAGTAAATAGGCAGAAGAAAAGTACATGTCCATCTTGTGGGAATGTACGCACTTACCCAAATTTAACATTTGGATCACAGATGAAAACTGAAGTGCTATGCGGGCGGAATACAGTTCAAATCCGTCCAGGGATAAAGCGAGTTCTTAATTTAGAAGAAGTTCGAAATCGCTTACAAAAAAGCGTGAGTGTCAAAAAAACTCCATATTTACTATCGTTTCTAGTAGATGAATATCGTTTTGTTTTATTTACAGACGGTAGGGCATTTATTCATGGGACAAATGATGTAAAAATGGCAAAACGATTATACGCAAAATATATAGGATGAACAGAAAGAGAATTTATCCTTATCAAAACGAGGTGAAAAAAGAATGCTAGAAAAACGTAAACCAATTCCAGTAGCAGAAGCAGTTGCACGCATAATGGAGTATGCTCATCAAGGTGAAATAGAAAAGGTTTCTCTTATAGACAGCTACGGTAGAATGCTTGGAGAAGATGTTATTGCAGATCATGATGTCCCGCATTTCGATCGCTCTCCGTACGACGGATTTGCGATTCGAGCGGAAGATACAAAAGAAGCAAATAGCAGTAACCCGATTCAGTTTGAAGTGATTGGTGAGATCGGGGCAGGTTCTGTTTTTAGAGAAGAGGTGAAAGCATTTCAAGCTGTACGTATTATGACAGGAGCTGCAATTCCAGCAGGATGTAATGCGGTTGTTATGTTAGAGCTAACGGAAGGATTTGAAGAAAAAGAAAAGACTTATATGAAATTAAAACGCTCTTTTGCTGCTGGTGATAACATTTCTTTTAAAGGAGAAGATGTAAAACAAAATGCCATACTTGTGAAAAAAGGGACTTCTATTAACCCTGGAGTAGCGGCGCTTCTTGCTACGTTTGGTTATAGTTCCGTACATGTTGTAAAACAGCCGGTTATTGGGGTTGTAACAACAGGAAGTGAACTTTTAGAAGTACATGAACCACTAAAACAAGGGAAGATTCGAAACAGTAACTCTTATATGATTGCTGCTCAAATTGAGCGAGCAGGTGGAATTGTACGCTATTATGGACAATTTGCTGACGATTTAGAGACGTGTTATGAGACCGTAAAAAGAGCAATAAAAGAAGTCGATATTTTAATTACAACTGGTGGCGTTTCAGTAGGAGACTACGATTATTTACCTGCTATTTATGAGAGATTACAAGCTAATGTACTTTTCAATAAAATAGCGATGCGACCAGGAAGCGTGACAACTGTAGCTGAGCTAGAAGGAAAACTATTATTTGGTCTATCTGGTAATCCCTCTGCTTGTTATGTTGGATGTGAATTATATGTTAGACCAGTTATTCGAACATATTTGCAAAGAAAAGATCCGCATGTATATCGTGCAGAAGCGATTTTACAGAAAGATTTTCCGAAAGCAAACCCATTTACTCGTTTTGTCAGAGGGAGAGTAGAAATTGTAGATGGCAAATTGCAAGCTACACCAGTTGGTTTAGATAAATCTAGTGCAATTTCTTCACTTGCAGAGGCGAATGCATTTATCGTCCTGCCGGGAGGAACAAGAGGATTTGAAGCAGGAATAATTGTTTCGGTATTATTATTGGAATCGAACATAGGAAGTGAGTGGCCGTGGAAAGAACCACTTCGATCATATAAGTAATAGAAAAATAGATTGCTAACTTATACAAAGGTAAGAGGTGCAAAATGACACATACGTATTATGAAGTAATTGATACACCTATTTCAATTGAAGAAGTTACAAACAAAGTAATTCGGTGTGAGTGTGGTGCGGTTACTACTTTCATTGGTACCGTCAGAGAATTTACGAAAGGACGTCGTACGCTATATTTAGAGTATGTAGCATATAAAACAATGGCGGAAAAACAGCTTGAGAAAATTGGTAATGAAGTAGAAGAGAAGTGGCCTGGGACATATGTAGCAATTACACATCGCATTGGTACATTGGAAATTTCTGATTTTGCTGTTGTTGTCGCCGTTTCAACACCACACCGGAAAGCAGCCTATGAGGCGAACGAATATATTATGGAGCGTATAAAACAAATTGTTCCGATTTGGAAGAAAGAGTTTTGGGAAGATGGTGAGTCATGGATAGGTGATCAGTTAGAGAAAATAGCATATGCAAATGGTGAGCCTGAAAGGGAGATGAGAACATGATTGAAGTACTATTATTTGCACATTTGCAAGAAGAAGCAAGTAAGCCGGCCTTGTACATAGATTGTGAAAATATTACGGTTGCTGAACTAAAGGAAGTTTTCATTAAGAAATACAGCGTAGCGATTTCAAACGAGATAATGGTCGCCGTAAATGAAGAGTATGCAAATGAGGATGACATTATTCAAACTGGCGATGTAGTAGCAATGATTCCGCCAGTAAGTGGTGGTTGATTCTTTTCAGCCTAATCATGTTAGGACGTGATTAGGCTGGAGAGAATGAATATAACTATGCATACATAGGAGGGAACAGGATGAAAAGTCCTAATTTTCAATTAAGTTTACAAACTTCTAATCTAGTTATCGGTTTTATGGTATGGGTTATCTTATCATCATTAATGCCATATATTAAAGCGGATATTCCATTAACTGCGGGACAAATTTCTATGGTCACAGCAGTACCGGTTATTTTAGGTTCTATTCTTCGCATTCCAATTGGTTATTGGACAAATCGTTACGGAGCAAGAAAATTGTTCTTTATTAGTTTTATACTTTTATTATTCCCTGTCTTTTACATTAGTGTTGCCAATTCTATGATGGATTTAATTATTGGTGGATTATTTGTAGGGATTGGTGGTGCTGTATTCTCTGTAGGAGTAACTTCTCTACCGAAATACTTCCCGAAAGAGAGTCACGGTTTTGTAAATGGTATTTACGGTGTGGGTAACGCTGGAACAGCAATTACTTCATTTTTAGCACCTGTAATTGCGACATCAGTTGGCTGGAGAACAACAGTACAGTGTTATTTAGTTTTACTTGCAGCATTTGCACTTATGAACTTTTTATTAGGCGATCGTAAGGAAAAAAAGGTGAATACACCATTAATGGAACAAATAAAAGGTGTATATAAAAATGAAAAACTTTGGTTTCTATGTATCTTTTACTTTTTAACATTTGGATCATTTGTTGCATTTACAGTATATTTACCAAACTTTTTAGTATCTCACTTCGGATTAGAGAAAGTAGATGCAGGCATGCGGACAGCTGGATTCATCGTATTAGCAACAATGATGCGCCCGATTGGTGGTTGGCTCGGTGATAAATTTAATCCATTTAAAATATTAATCTTCGTATTTATCGGCTTAACACTATCTGGTATTGTTTTATCATTCATGCCTAGTATGAACGTGTATACGTTTGGTTGCTTACTAGTCGCATTCTGTGCAGGTATTGGAAATGGTACAATCTTTAAGCTTGTTCCAATGTACTTCTCTGAGCAAGCAGGGATTGTAAATGGGGTTGTGTCAGCTTTAGGTGGATTAGGAGGGTTCTTCCCACCATTAATTTTAACGTTACTATTCCAACTAACAGGTCATTATGCAATTGGATTTATGGCGTTATCAGAAGTCGCACTTGCTTGTTTAATCATTACAGTATGGATGTATAGCCAAGAGAAGCTGTTAGTGATGTTAAAGAATCATTAATAAAGAAAAAGAACCCTCCTAAAGTAATCTAGGAGGGTTCTTTTAGTAATAGGCTTCGATATGTTTTTTATTGCTAACTTAACAAACACTTGTATTCTAAAATAATGTGGTTTAAAAATGAAAAACAGAAGTTTTATGGAATTTTATGTTAAAATATAGATATCAGATGTTATTCAATTAAAGGGTTAGTTAAAGAAATTTTAAATCTCTTCCGAAGATAGAACTAATTTTTAGCATACAAATACTTAATTGGATCGGGGTGTTTAGATGAAAAAATTATATAAGTCCACTCAAGATAAACAAGTATCAGGTGTATTAGGTGGCTTAAGCGATAAGTATGGAATTGATGTAAGTATCCTTCGCATAGTCACTGCATTATCAGCCTTTTTTACTAGTGGATTTACGGTGTTACTTTATATAATAGCTGCAATTGTTTTGCCTACAGATAAAGATATTAAGAGATAAATGTATGAACTTAAATCTAATTCCACAATCGAGAACTCTGTTTTTTGTCTATTGAAAGTTTCCAAAGTAAAAGCAACAGTACGATTGTTATAAGACTGAAATGAACAAACGAAAAATCCTCATAAAACATTCGGAATATATCGAGAACGAAAATAATAACTTTTGAATTAAACGATGACTATTGATCGCTAACGAATCGATAAATAGTCGCTCCTTTCTAAAGGATATCTATTAATCTGTACAAAAAAATATTGGTGGATTTAAATATTCTGAAATTCCAAAAACATATGACGGTATTTATAACAAGAAAAAACTTCATATTTTTTAGGACCAGATTTTTTCGTAAGGCTAATGGATATTGTGAAAAAGTACACTTAAAATAAAGAATAAAGTTTAGGTCGATAAGATAAAATTATGAATTTGTATAAATAATCCATAATTTTCTTTATGAGTCATATTTGATATGTTAAAGAAAAGAGAGGGGAGGGAAATGAAATGAGAATTTTTGATGTACATTTTCATATTATTGATTTTAATTTTCCGATTATTGAGAACCAAGGGTATTTTCCACCCAACTTTGTTGTAGAAGATTATCAGAATGAAACTCCTAATTTGAATGTAATTGGTGGAGCGATCGTATCTGGTTCTTTCCAAGGGTTTGATCAAGAATATTTATTAAAGGCACTAAAACAGTTGGGTTCAACATTTTGTGGCGTAACACAATTACCTTTTACAGTGACGGATGAAGAAATACTAAATTTAAATGAAAATGGGGTAAAAGCATTACGCTTTAATATTAAAAGAGGTGGTTCAGAAGATTTATCGAAGCTGGATTACTTTGCTAGAAGAGTTCATGATTTAGTAGGATGGCATAGTGAGCTTTATATGGATGCAAAAGAGTTGCCCGAAATTGCATCCACTATAGAAAAATTACCAGCTATATCAATTGACCATTTAGGGTTATCAGAAGAAGGTTTACCACATTTATTAAAACTAGTTGATAAAGGGGTACATGTGAAAGCTACTGGTTTTGGTCGTGTCGAATTAGATGTTGAGAATGCCTTAAAGTCGATTTATGAAGTTAACCCAGATGCACTTATGTTTGGAACAGATTTACCATCTACAAGAGCAAAAAGACCTTTTGAGTATGGAGATATCAAATTGATTCAACAGCTATTTGATGAACAAGCTACCGATAAAATCCTGTATACGAATGCTTTCAAATGGTATTTTGGGTAGCGTCAGGGGCTACATTTGAATTAACTGTATCCATATTTAGTAAAGAGTTTAATCCAACTATAATGTATTTAGAATGGGGTATTAAATGTTTGTTTTTATTATATTAGACGTGATATTACCAATATTAATATTGATTCTAATTGGTGCAATCTTACAAAGAAAGTTCCAATTTAACTTAAAGCAACTATCTACACTTATTACTTATTGCTTGATGCCAGCGGCTGTATTTGTGAATATATATGATATTAGTATAGAAACAGGTTTGTTGCTCCAGATAATATACTATTTAATACTTTACAGTCTGAGTGTGATGATAGTAAGTCATTTCATTTCAAAAACATTAAAGTTAGAAAAAGGAGAAAGTGCAGCTCTAAAAAATAGCATTTCGTTAATGAATTCCGGTAATTATGGATTACCAGTAAGTCAATTGATTTTTAGTCACAATCCAGTGGGGGTTTCCATTCAGATTTTCATTGTGATTTTCCAGAATCTTTTAACTTATTCATATGGGATATATAACTTACTATCAGCAACAAAAACAATCGGAAGTATTATTCAATCATTTCTAAGACTGCCTGTATTCCATGCACTCATATTAGGGGTTCTCTTTCAATCTTTTACAATTCAAATACCTAATTCTATCTTTCTACCTCTTAATCAGCTTGCGAATAGTTTTGTTGCAATAGCACTCATATTGCTAGGAGCGCAATTATCCAACATTAAGCTTAATTTTTTCAATCGAGTCATAACATGGGCTTTAATTGGAAGATTATTGATGGGACCATTATTAGCACTTGCCATGATATACCTACTAAACATTGATGGTATTGTTGCACAATCATTATTTATTGCAAGTTCTTTTCCTACTTCAAGAAATACAGCAACTATTGCTATGGAGTATCAAATAGAGCCTGAACTACATGCACAAATCGTTTTATTTTCAACACTTTTCAGCATTATTACAGTAACTGTCGTTATTTATTTGTCATATATTTTGTTTTGAATATACGTGCAAAAACGGATAGAATTGAGGCGGTAAATGATGGACGGAAATCCCATCGATATGAGAAGAAAACAGTTTTTGATATATTGGGTGTCGTTTACAATTGTACCATGTCTGATAATCAAGCGGCTTAATTCAAAAAAGGAACCAAAACAAAAAGAACAAACGCTTCTAAAAAACGTTTGTCCAAAGGTAATTACTATTTTAGCTAAGAAATAGATTATTATTTGTGAGTACGAGAAAGCTTTTTTATAAGTTTAGGAAATATAGATGCTAGTTCCTGCTTCAAACGCTTTGTAAACGATGGATCCTTACCGGAAGTTGAAATAGTTACAATATATTCATCATTTCGGATGACACCAGGTGTGTGAAAGGATGATTCTGTGCCATCACTTACAACGTTAACCCATTGGAAATCATGTGCGGCTTGTTTGACCATCATATTGACATCATGTTGATTTGTAGCTGCATAAATAAGATGAGCATCTTTAATATCATCATTACTAAAAGTTTTTTGCTTCCAAGTAATATAAGGAAGTTCCTTCATTTCCTCACAAATCTCTGGGCTGATAACGGTGACAAAAGCGCCTGTATCTTTTAATCCAGACGCTTTCCGATATGCGATTTTACCACCACCAACTATAACAACAATTTTTTTATCTAAATTAAACATAAGAGGATACATATTATACATACACACATTCCTCCATTCGTTCTAATAATGCCAACTTCATATATGTATCAAATTGAAGACAATTACAAGTCGTAACGTGATCATATTTTTTTGTATGCAACTTAATTTTTTGAAGCAACAATCCGGTAAAGAGAAGGTACGGCATGACATATACACGGGACGCAGTCGATGTTATAGCCTTGAGCTCAGCAGTAAAAGAGGGCGTTCCTTTCGTTAAAAAGGAGCACGATACTGGCATACCGAGTTTTCGTTCGACCGCTGCTCCGATTTGTTGTAACTCATGTATCGGCTGTGGATCACTACTGCCTCGTCCTACGAGTAAAACGCTACTATCTTGCTTTGGCATAGTTTCAAGTATTCTTTTCACTACAAGTTCAACCATATGTGGATGCGTACTAAAAGGTGGTACAACTGAAAATGTTATTTGAGGATATTTCTTTTGTAGTTGCTCTATTTCAAAAGGAATATCACGTTTATAGTGAGCTGCTGCAAATAATAAAACAGGTACAATCATTATTTCAGTTGCACCCTCTAGTATTGCTTCTGTAACTGCATCCGAAATGGTAGGTGTCGTTAGTTCTAGAAAAGCTATTTTTTGACTCCTTTCGTTACGTTCTTTCATAACAGATTGAATAAAGTGAATGAATTGTTCATTACCTTCTCGCAGGCGACTACCGTGTCCAACGTATACAATTCCTTTCATCGTACCACCAAATCTTTCTTCATAATCATGTCTTGTAATTGTTCATCTACATTATGAAAACCAACTTTATTCGCATAGTGTAACGTTGGAATGTCGGTATACGAGAAGGGAAGAGTAAGAATATCGATAAAGCCAAGTCGTTTTATTTCTGATAAAAATGTATCAATTGAAGCACGTCCTTCAAATACAATGCTATCCCATGAGAATTCAGAAAGCATACGAGAATGAATTTCATCGAAGCGATGATCAATTGTATACTCATGAGTCATCATATAAGACCCAGCACCAATTTTTTCTTGAATAAAACCAATTCGATTAATATTTCTGCCTAAATAAACAGTTGTATCGGAAGAGAACTCTGCTTGTTTACTTAGTAGCCCATATTGCATAAGTTTTTCTTGAGTGGCAACGTTCATATACTGCAGTTTCGCCTGTAAGGAACGAATATCTTTCTGGTGCTTACTACATGATCGCATCAAGATTTCTACACTTTCATCTGAACAAAATACAAGGCGATCAACGTTAAAAATTTCATTGATTTGTTCAGATGTTAATGTGTATTCTTCCCTTTTGAAAGTTGGAATTTGATATGTTTCTGCACCGCATTCTTGTAACTTTTGCTTCATGAAACTGGTTTTATTTGTTGCGGATGCAAATAAAACTTTTTTACCATGCAATGGTTTACGTTCTTTCCAAGCGATTTGATCCCGTAAGGAAACGACATCACCAACAATTGTCATAGAAGGGTTAGAAAAATTTTCGTTTTTGACGATAGGAACAATGGTTGAAAGTGTTCCTGTGACAACGCGTTGCTTTCCAGTTGTACCCCACTCAATGACTGCTACGGGGGTATTTTCTTGTTTTCCTGCTTGTAGTAAATTTTCACAAATTGTAGGTAAGTTTTTTATACCCATGTAGTAGGCAATTGTATCGCTATTGTGGGATGAATTATATTTTCCATGATCGGTTAAAGGACCTTTTGCATGCCCAGTTAGTAAAGTAACGCTATTACTATACTCACGGTGGGTGAGGGGGATACCTGCATAGCTACTAGCGGCGATGCTAGATGTAATACCTGGTACAATTTCATATGGAATGTCCGCTGCTGCTAAAGTTTCTGCTTCTTCACCAACACGGCCAAAAATAGATGGATCTCCGCCCTTTAAGCGGACAACGATTTTTCCTTCTTGTGCAAATTGAAGGAGGTGGGCGTTAATCATTTCTTGACGCATAGTATGATTCTTTGGCATTTTACCGCAATAAATAAGTTCACAAGTTGGCTTTGTATAGCTAAGAAAGTTAGGGTTCAATAAGCGGTCATATAAGACAATATCTGCACGCTTTAAGCAATCTATCGCTTTTTTTGTAATAAGCCCCTCATCCCCTGGTCCTGCACCAACTAAATATACATATCCGTTCATAATCGCACCTCATCATTTTTTATTTAAAAGGAAGCCAGAGGAGGCTTCCTTTCGTAAATTACATGTTTATCCCGCTATTTGCAGGGCAGTAAGACCCCTACCTCAAAATTCAGCGAAAGCAAAGTAGTTAGGTAGGGATCACCTGCCCGTAAAAGCCCGATTGGTGAGGGCTAATAATCAGCGGGGGATGAACCAATCCCCGCTGATTAAAGTTTCACTTTATATAAATGTCACCATCAATAACTTCTACCTCGTACGTTTGGATACAGCCGTCATCAGGTTTTTGAACTTCACCTGTTAGTAATGAGATTTTCCAATCATGCAGTGGACAAAAGACGAATTCCCCAGATACAATTCCTTCCGCTAACGGTCCATTTTTATGAGGGCACCGATTTTCTACAGCTCGAATATCACCATTTGAAAGGCGGAATAGGGCGATAGACATGTCTTTCATTTGTACCTCTTTACCGATTTGAATAGGAAGGTCTTCCGCACGCATAACTTTTATTTTTTCTTTCGTTTGTATCATATAGATCACAGCTCCTTATTTCACAGTTTCTACTTCATACATCGCTTTTAAAGACTTCGTTTCTAGTGCTTCTCCCCAAGCTTCCGTATATGTGCTACGAGCTGTTTGGAAACGATCATTTAACATCGTGACCATACTTGTATCTTGTAGTATTTCTTTTATATGATCGAAGCCTAATCGTTCTGTCCAATAGGCAGTACGCTCCCCGTAAATACCAGTTTCACGATAATATTGCATGTAAGCTGTAGCGATGCGAAGGACATCGTCTTCAGTAGGGACGATCATTACAAAATCAGCCTCGCGTACTTCCGTACCACCATTTCCACCGATATACAGTTGGAATCCATTTTCAACACACACAACGCCGAAATCTTTCGTAAGTACTTCCGCACAGTTACGTGGACAACCTGTTACACCCATTTTCATTTTATGAGGTGTATCTACCATTTCTAATGACTGTTCAAGGAGCATACCAAGTCCTAATGAATCTTTCGTACCGAAACGACAGAAGCGAGAACCAACACATGATTTTACATTACGAAGCGATTTTGAGTACGCATATCCAGAAGTCATATTTAAGTCAGCCCATACGTTAGGTAAATCATGTTTCTTAACACCATATAAGCCGATTCGGCTCGCACCTGTAATTTTCACAAGAGGAACGTCATATTTTTTTGCGACTTCAGCAATTTTCATTAAATCATCTGCGGTTGTAACGCCTCCGTACATACGTGGAATAACAGAGAATGTACCATCGTGCTGGATGTTACCATTCATTCTTTCATTAACGTAACGGGATGATTTATCATCTACATATTCTTCCGGAATCGCCATACGTAAATAGTAATTTAAAGCAGGACGACATTTCGAACAGCCGTCTTCATGTGCAAAACCGAGTACATTTCGTACTTCTTTTGGCGATTTTAAACCTTTCTCGTGAATGGCGGCTACGACTTCGTCACGTGATAAAGTTGTACATCCGCACATACCAGCAGACTGCGCAGAAGCATCAAAAGCATCTCCGAGTGTATGAGCTAGAACTTGTTCCACAAGCGGACGACATTTACCACAAGACCCTGCGGCTTTCGTGCATCCTTTAACTTCTTCAAAAGTAGTTAACTCTTGTTCTAAAATGGCATGAACGATTGTACCTTTCGTAACGCCATTACATCCACAAATTGTGTCATCCGCACTCATTGTAGCAACGTCAAGTTCACTTTCTTCACCAGCTTTGTGAAGAAGGGAAGCGGCTGTATATTCTTGTATATCTTCTTCTTTCTTTAACATGCTAAAGAGGCGTGTACCATCAGTTGCATCACCATATAAAACGATACCGACGACTTTATTGTCACGAATTAATACTTTTTTATAGGAACGTTTACATTCATCAAAGATTGAAATTGCTTTCGTTTGATCATCTTCATAAATTTGACCAGCAGAGAATAAATCACAACCTGCAACTTTTAACTGTGTACCGACGATGCTGCCCGTATATCCATTAGTTTGTAAATTCGTTATATGTTTTGCTAATATTGCGCCTTGTTCATAAAGAGGGGCAACAAGTCCATATGCGATACCGTCATGTTCTGCACATTCTCCAACTGCATAAATGGATTCATCATTCGTTAGCATATAGTCATTGACTACAATGCCGCGATTTACAAGTAAACTAGCATCTTTTGCTATTTGAGTATTTGGGCGTATTCCGACAGCCATTACGATTAAATTACAATCTACAACTTCACCATCTTCAAATTGAATGCCCTCAACATGGTCTGTACCAAGAATCTTTACAGTTTTCTTTTCCATTAGAAACTTCATGCCTTGCGCTTCTAAATCTTCACGCAATAGGGAAGATGCTTTCGTATCTAGTTGTTGCTCCATTAAGCTAGGCATTAAATGAACAACATGTACGTCCATTCCTAAGTCAATAAGACCTCTTGCGGCTTCTAAACCGAGTAATCCACCACCAATGACAACGGCCTTTTTCTTTTCTTTAGCGGTATCCATCATAAATTGTGTATCTTCAATTGTTCGAAATCCTGTTACACCAGGAAGGGTGGAACCTTCAACTGGTAAAATAAAAGCACTAGAACCTGTTGCGATAATGAGTTTGTCGTATGTAACAGTACGATTTTTTTCTGTAATAATAATTTTTTCTTTTCGGTTAATACTTTGAACTCTTTCATTTGTATACAAAGTTATTTCATTTTCTTCATACCAACTGTATTGATTCATAATGATATCTTGCATATTTGTTTTTCCTTGTAATACATGAGAGAGCATAATACGGTTGTAGTTCGGATGTGGTTCATCTCCGAAAATAGTAATCTCATATAAATTACTATCATGTTTTAATATTTCTTCCATACAACGTATGCCAGCCATACCATTTCCGATCATAACTAAACGTTTTTTCATTTTCGTTTCCCCTTTTTATGTGAAATGTTGAACAAAGGATTATATTTCTATTATAGAAAATTAAAAAGAGGGAGATGTGATATTTATCACATTTTTATCCCTTTCGGCAAGAAGACTCCATCTAATTTGTGTTACGGGTGAAACCCAACAATTCAGGTGGAGATGAATTGCTATCATTCAATAGACCAAACACTTTTGTTTGGTTCATAATAATTTTCCCGGGGGCGAATATTTATTTCTTTTTGTCTTGCGATATAATCCGCCCTTAGATAAGGAGGGAATATATCGTAAGATAACGAAATTGGATAATAATCATCATTCGGTTACTTGAGCCAAATGTAATTACGATGAAGAACATGTTCACATTTTGTTCCGTTTCGTTCCAAATATTGATTTGTCAAAAGTAATTAACAGTTACAAAATTATTTCTTTCCTAAGATAAAACACTATCTTAGGAAAGAAATAATTTTAATGGACTCTCTAAGAAAGGTGGTGAAAACAATGGCTAGAAAGAAAGCAGTGAAAGTATTACGTAAACAAAAGAAAAGAGAAACCATGCAACGATTCACGCAGAAATAGAATATCGGACGAGCTTGTCTCACAGCTAAAGAATTTCGCTTACTGCAACGCATGTCACATAGTTCTAAAGCATTGCGAAATGTTGGATTGTACACGATTAAACAAAGTTATTTGAATAATAACAAGATGGCTACTGTAAAAGAAGTGGACACTGCCATGCAAACCGATATGAACTACTGGGGTATTCAATCAAACTCTGTTCAAGCGATTCGTAGAGCCTTATTTACAGAAGTGAAGAGCTTTTTTAAAGCAATGGAACAGTGGAAGAAAAAACCTGAAACCTTCACAGGTCGTCCTAAGTTTCCGAATTATTCCCGTTCCACTGACAAACGAATCATTGAAATCTATCAAGTTCCAAAAGTTGATAATAACGGGTATTGGATGATTCCGATGAATGTTGCATTCAGAAAAAAATTCGGTTCCATTAAAATACGTATGCCTAAAAACGTAAGAAATAAAAAAATCTCCTACATTGAGATTGTACCGAAGCAAAAAGGTCGGTTCTTTGAGGTGCATTACACATATGAAATGCACGTTTCTCAAATGAAGAAGCAATCCACGACTACTAGTAACGCTTTGAGTTGCGATTTAGGTGTAGACAGATTAGTAAGTTGCGCAACAAATACAGGTGACACATTTTTAATTGATGGAAAAAAACTTAAATCCATTAACCAGTACTTCAACAAAATGATACGTAATCTGCAACTGAAAAATGTGGAAAATGGACTTTCAAAACGAGTTGTAACGAACAAAATGGCTGCACTTTGGCATAAACGAGAAAGACAAATAAATGGTTACATTTCACAAACTGTAGGCTTGTTGTTCGAAAAAGTGAAAGCATTCAACATAGATACTGTTGTCGTAGGGTATAACGCTGGTTGGAAACAAAAATCTGATATGGGAAAAAAGAATAATCAAAAATTTGCTCAAATCCCATTTCATAAACTGATTGCAGCAATTGAGAATAAATGTATAAAAGAAGGCATCCGATTTTTAAAACAAGAAGAAAGCTATACTTCAAAAGCTAGTTTTCTTGATAAAGATAGGGTCCCAGTTTGGGATAAGGATGATAGGACGCATTATCGCTTTAGTGGCAAACGAATCACTCGTGGTCTGTACCAAAGTAAAGCAGGAACATGTATCCATGCTGATATTAATGGTGCATTGAATACATTGGAAAAATCAAAAATTGTACAATTGGATGACAATCTCAAAGTGAAAACGCCGATTCTATTAAAAGTGCAAAAACGTAGGGCTTTTGCTTCGCGCATAGCTTAGTGGGTGTGTCAACCATCCATGTGTACTCGACTTGTCGGGGCTTGTAGCACACGCCGGGTTCATCTGAGTGGTGGCTTCTTCTACAAGGAAGAATTGCTCTTTTTCGAAAGGGTGGTGCAAGTGGGGAAACGATTGTTCGTTTCTAGTACCAACCAAAAACTTACTTGGGGTGTTACCTTAAGGTGGCATGAATTCTAGAGCGTCAAACTGTCTAGCGATAGACGAAAAGACCTAGCGTTCTAACTCAAGCCTCCACTGAAACGTTTTATCTCAGTGGGGGTAGTTGACAATGATTCACAAATTGTTAAAATTCGGATTTGTGTGAGGGGGATGTGGATATTTTTCGCAAAATGAAAAAGCAGGACATAAGTATTTACACTCATGTCCTGCACTTGATTTATACTCTCGTAATGGCACGTGGAAATAAAATATTATTTTCTAAATGAATGTGCTCAAATAAATCAGACTCTAGCGCTTCAAGACGTTGGTAAACAAGTCGATAAGTGCCGCAAGCGCCTTCTGGTGGAGTAAAGTCATTTGTCACCTTACGAAGTTCTTTAATAATATTGCCAGCGTGGTTATGTTCATTTTCGAGCTCATCTACTACTTTACGTAACTTCGCATAGTTTTCATCAGTTGGATTTTGTTCGAATGCTAAAATTAATGGGAAATCTTCCGTTTCTTCTTTAATTAAATGTTGTTCTAATTCCATTTTAAGTTCATGAAATAGTTTATGAATTTGAGCTAAATGAGGCTGATTTGCTCCATGAACGCGTAATACTTTCGTCACATATGGACTTAGCTGTGGCAACTCTTCATTTAAATAGCGATGATGCTTATTTACAACATAATCAATCAATTCTTGATAAGAAGCATTTTTCCAATCAATTTCAGATTCATTTAATAGTTTCGTATTATTATAAAGTGTATTTAACTCTGTAATTACCTCTGTTGCCGATAAATTTCTTTCATTAATTGCGTCAATAAGTGGTCTACTACCACCACAACAAAAGTCTATTCTATATGATTTAAAAAGATCACTAGCTTTCGGGAATTGTGTTACAATCTCACCGATAATTGAAGTTTCAGTAAATGTATGTTTCATATGAATGCCTCCATAAAATTTAAATGTAATATCTAAATTAAGAATAGCGATAAATTAAAATTAATGTGGTGATTTAAATCACTTATTATGTGTCATTTTTGAGAATAATAAAATGAGTTTTATAAAAGGGAGAGGGAGGGTAATCCGTCGCAATAGTTTCTGATAATAAAAAAAGAAGCTTACTAGAAGCTTCTTTTTTACTACTATTTTTCACATGCAACTCCATCGCCATCACGATCAAGTTTAGAGCTATAACCTGGTTGATCTCTATATAATGGAGCTTTTCCAGCGTTTTTAACTTCAGTACAATTTTTGTAAGTTACATTACTATTGTTACCTGCAGCTGGTTGTGTTTGAGCTTGCTGTACTTTTTGCTCTTCTTGTTGTTTGCGAGCTTGTTCATCAGCCTGGCGTTTTTGCTCTTCTTGTTGTTTGCGAGCTTGTTCATCAGCCTGGCGTTTTTGCTCTTCTTGTTGTTTACGAGCTTGTTCATCAGCCTGGCGTTTTTGCTCTTCTTGTTGTTTACGAGCTTGTTCATCAGCCTGGCGTTTTTGCTCTTCTTGTTGTTTACGAGCTTGTTCATCAGCCTGGCGTTTTTGCTCTTCTTGTTGTTTACGAGCCTGTTCATCAGCTAGACGTTTTTGCTCTTCTTGTTGTTTACGAGCTTGTTCATCAGCTAGACGCTTTTCATCTTCTTGCTTAAGAGCTTGCTCTTCGGCTTGGCGTTTTTCATCTTCTTGTTGTTTACGAGTTTTTTCGTCCGCTTCTTTCTTTTCTACTTCCTTTTTCTTTTCGTCATCTTTTTTCTCTTCACTATTAGAAGCAACTTGTTTATTCGTTGCTGTCGTTTTTTCAGAAGAAGGACCTGAAATACCTAATAGCACAACAAAAATGACAAATAAAACAGCTGTAATGATAAATTGTTTTTTTGCAACACCTGTCTTTTTAATTACAGATAATATTGCTAGTACGAGGAAGAAAATAAATAAAACAAAGCTTAAAATAGAAAAGAATTCAACGATTGGGTGATTAGAAGTCTCTGCGCCAGTTATTATTAAGACGATTGAAATCATAAAAAGAATAACGGTAGAACGACCATATCGTATTGCTTTACCATTTTTCTTAAAGAACGAGATGATGCAAAGAATTAAAAGGATAAAAGCAATAAAAAATAAAGCTGCACCAATATTACTCAAAACTGCCATTTTCATACCTCCATTTGTAAGATTTTCTCTATTGATTATATAGGGATTTATTGGATATTACACGTTTTATATTAATTTAGAAAATTAATATTTTTAATAGACGTATAAACATTTGTTTTGTATATAAGGAAAAATAGATATATTTACTATTACATTTTGAAAGAGATTTCATAAATTATGGTATATCGATTGAAAGGAGGAGATTTGAATGGAATTTCAATTATTAGTGAATTGTGTGTTACAAGAAGGGAATGCTTACTTTTTAGTAACAAAAGTAGACGATGTTATTACGTTGAAAGTGCCAATTACAGCAGGAGTAGCAGGTTTATTCTTAGCTTTAGGTGTACCAAGATGTTCTTAATTTAGCTTTTGATAGTAAAAGGATGAGGGACAAGCCTTCCCCTTTTACTATTACATAATTTTTTTATGTAAACTAAATAAGGATTTTTAAGTTTTTTAATATTATTTTTGCCATAGCACGTTTAAAACGGACATGCATATACTATAATGTTTCATTGGCCTTCGATGATGAACGATAGTTTTAAAAAGTGTATCGAAAGTAGAAGTGATATTCTTTTCAATAATGAAAATAAAAGAGGTGCTAGTATATATGAAAAGACGAACGTATGATATTCCAGTCGTATTACGAAGAGAATGGTTTTTAATAGAATTAGCGCATTTAACAAAAAAATATGGGATTGAAATAGCAACTAGTAAAATAGAAGATGCACCATTTCTAAGAGATCAAGTTACAGAATTCAAAATAGGAGCGGGTTTGCAATACGATAAATATGATGATGAGTACATCATCGAGTTTTAAACAAAGAAGCTGCGTATAAAAGGTTATTAAAGAGACCTTTTATACGCAGTTTTTTTGTAAAGAGAAAGCTTTATTGAGAAATATTCAAAAGGCTTATTGTAAAAAGGAATGAAGAAATGTTGAGAGAATAACGTTTGATAAGAAAGGAATGCGGCTATTAATTTCTTATTATATTGTAACGTAAAAGTAATTGATTAAATGGAATTTAAAACAATTGGTGTTCAACGTAATGGTAGCGTTTTCTTTCGGGAGAAAAAGGGGGATGTTAATGGGAATTATGAAAAGGAGTATCGCATTATTTATTGTACTTTGTTTTATGAGTCCGCTGGTTTTTAGTGCAAATGTACACGCAGAGGTTGTAACAGAGCTTAAGACTGGCTTTCCAAATCAAGAAGTATTTACTCCTGGAGAATGGTTTTTAGGTCAGAAACCTGCTAATTATGATGAGAATAAAACACCAATTCTCTTTGTACAAGGAAGAAATGGTAATGTGGATAGTTGGTATGGAAAGACAGTATATCATGAGATGAATGATATGTACGATTATGCTTTGAAAGCAGGCTATCAAACTGTATTTATTCAATTATATGATGCCGCGGGGAAAGGATCAGCTAGCCAATGGGACAATGGAAAATTGTTAGCACAAAAGCTTGAAGAGATTTATAATCATTTTGGCAAAAAAGTAAATATTGTAGCTCACAGTAAAGGTGGTATTGATACACAAGCTGCGTTAGTTGGATATGGAGCGAATCGATTTGTTGGAAATGTTATTACGCTTGCCACTCCGCATTACGGATCCAATTTAGCGGATTTATCATATAGTTGGTGGGCAGGATGGCTTGCCTCTATATTAGGTCAAAAAGATGATGGGACATATTCATTGCAAATAGGTGAAATGGCAAAGTTTCGTTCTACAATAGATAATAATCCTGCAGCTAAATTAAACCGTTACTATACGGCTACTGGGACAAGCTGGGGACCTGTTTTTTCAGCACTATCTATGGGCGGGTTGTATTTGTCATCATACGGTTCTAATGATGGATTGGTGAACGAATGGAGTGCTAAGTTACCATATGGAACACATTTATTTACAGATTCACGATTTGATCATGATAATATACGAAAAGGTTCAGCCGTTTTCGCACGAATTGAACCATATTTACGGACAGTAAATGTACCAGTACCAGCTTTATTAGCCCCGAGTAATAGTTCAGAGGATAAGGCAGAACAATTAAACACAACTTCTAATCAAGCTATTTTAGGAGGAGAGTTGTCACAAAATGAGTGGGTAGGACAAACTGTCGCAGTTGATAAAAAAGCAGAAGGGGTAGTTTCTATTTTAACAGCTTCTTCAGATGTAGAAATACAACTAATATCTCCAAAAGGAAAAGTTTATACAAATAAAGATAGTGCTGTATCTACTGGTGAAGGTGAATCTCTCTTTAAAGGAGCCACTATAAGAACATTTAAATTTGATAAAATGGAAGCAGGAGAATGGCAAGTTAAAATGATGGCGAAGCAGCCGAAAGATGCATATTTAATCGTGACCGATTACAAAAAAGATGCTCCGTTCGTCCTTCAAATGCCGGCAAAGGTTAAAGTAAATAAAGCAGAGTATAAACTCAAAAAATCACCTGTAGCTCCAGAAATGAAAGGCGATCTTTCAGTAACAGTACGAGTAATTAATAAAGATGGAAAATTAGTTTCTGAATCAAATGAATCGAAAAACATTAATACAACTACATTTACAGGTGCTTTGAAAAATATAGAACAGCCAGGTGTATATAACGTTACAATTGATATGAAAGGAATGAATAAGGAAGGACAACCTTATAATCGTACGATAGTTAAATCGGTTTATGTGGAGAAGTAGGAAAGAATGAATCGGTTTTAATAAAAAAAGTGCCGAATTCTTGTGGAAGAAGGATTTCGGCACTTTTTCATGTTTATTAGATGAATAGAAAAGTGAAATAGGAGCTTATGTTCTATAAGAGGACGATAGGAATAAAAAAAACGTTATGCAATAAAAAAGATGCTGAGTTAGCATCTGAATGTGAGGGAATAATATTAACTTAGTTTTGTAACTGTTAATTCAACTGAATTTATACCATTATCACAAGTTACAATACTTTGATGATTAAAACCACTATTATTTCTAAGTTGAAGAGTTGAATTAGCAGGCACCGTAACAATAGTTTCGCCAACTAGTTGAAGGCATTCGTTATTTGATGAAGTATTCATTTGAAAAGCGAAATCACCTTGACTATTAGCAAGTGGATTATTATTTAAAAATATAGTTATGACTGGAATATGGGGAAATACAGGATTTAACGTAGTGTTAATACTTGAAATGAAAGAAATTCTATAATCACCAGCTTTACTAAATTGTATAGTAGTCGGATTTAATAAGGAAACTCCCCCTGCCAAAGGGCCAACGTGATTAAACGGAAAAGAACCTCCAAAAGGAACAGTTATAAACTCAGTTTGCCAAAAAGTGCCGTAAGCAGGCTTAGATGATTTATGTGAATGGTCGCATGAACATTTTTTATACGAACTGGAAGATTGATGGCACGAACATTTTTTATATGAACTAGAAGAAGAGTGGCATGAAGATCTTTTATATGAACTTGAAGAATGATAGTATGAACCCAATATATTACCTCCTATTATTAATAAATGTATAACACATAGTAGTTTATGCAATCGAAAAGCAATTGGCGTGTATACTTGTCCATATATAAGGTAATAGATTTGGGATAAAAAGCTGGCATAATATAAAGTGCTCTAATGAGGAGATATAGTTTTCAAAAAAATGGAGTTAGAATATTCTATGTAATGAATTTTGGAGAAGAAAAAGGATGAATATTTAGCAGATAACTCTATCCAAGGTTTTAAAATGTTGAAGTATTTAAACTTTAAGATAGTATATCGCCAAAGTAAAGAAGAGAAGTATTTAAAGGACAGCATTTTAGTGAAACAGAGAAATGGATAAAGCGATGATTAAGTTTTTAACTTAGTCGTCGCTTTTTATTTATGTAGTTGTGCAGGAAGAAGGCAAAAAATATCGAATGAATGTAATTATACAGAATTGTTTGTATTTATTTCGAATAGTAGTTAAAGATACGTTAGTTATATTTCAAACAGTAAGAAAAGAGAGATTAAATAATAGAGGGAGCAACTTACATGGAAAATATATTAAAGGTATCCTCAAAATCAAGTCCGAATTCAGTGGCAGGTGCAATAGCGGGCGTACTAAGAGCAAGTGGCAAAGTAGAAATCCAAGTGATTGGAGCTGGTTCTTTAAATCAAGCGATTAAAGCAATTGCGATTGCAAGAGGTTTTGTAGCTCCAAGTGGCATTGACTTGGTTCTTGTTCCAGCATTTCAAGAGGTTACTATCGATAATCAAGAAAGAACAGCAATCAAATTAATTGTAGGTCCTAGAAGGAGAAGGTCTTAATAGCGAGCATTAATATAAGGGGATTTGAAAAGGTCGCTAGATAAAGCAATAACAAGACCACTCTCACTTTTGAAGTGAACCCGAATAGTGGTACATGAGAAAAACACCTCCTGAATTCGCATACTAAGTATGCAAATTCAATGGAGGTGTTTTTCGTTTGAAGACAAGAGTTCATTATCCAGAAGAAATAAAGTGGAAAGTGATTGAGATGAAAAAGGATGGTTATTCAAATCGTACCATTATGGAGATACTCGAAATTAAAAATGTTTCCCAAATTAAGACATGGATGAAATGGTATCGTACAGGTCAAACTTATCGTTTTCAACAACCTTTAGGAAAACAATATTCTTATAGAAAAGGGCCAAAAGAGCTAAATGAATTGGAACAGCTACGATTAGAAAATAAACATTTAAAAACAAAATTATTTTGTTGTTGCTGGAATAAAACGCTGGTATCTTTCGCGATATACTCCTACTAATTTTTCTTCACCATTAATTATCGTGTAGATTTCCGCTCCGTTTTTTGGTTCTAAGATTCATATTCTGGAATAATCCGTCCGTTTTCGGACATTACAAATCCATTTCCTGTTTGAGGATATTGTAAGTAGTCGCTAGGTTATTTATTGGTCATTAAAATTATCGCCATAAGGGATAAAAAGTAAATGTAAACGATCCGCTACAATATAAAGTACACAATAGAAAAGGGGGAAATATACTATGTTACGACAAATGAAGCTTTTGTATATATGAAGTAGAAAAAGTAAAAGACCACCTGTAAAGGGCGGTCGAAAATCGTTCTTACTATTTATTTTTTAATGCTCTATTTAAGAGGTCAACTATTTGCTCTAGCCATTCTATAGGGGTAAGGTTTAAAGCAGGAAAATAAATTTCGGCATTATATTTAATGAACTCTTCTTTTTCATGAACAGTTAAACCACTTTGTAGGAATGATGTAATGTCTTCAATCGTATTCTCTAAACATATATTAGTAACTTCAGTGATAAATTCGTTTATGGCGAATTCGAGTGATTCAATATCTTGATGGAAAGTTCCTGCTAAAAAACCACCTAATTCTTCATATTGTGTGTATTTATCTTTCATGTAAACTCTCATCTATCTTTCTGGATATCCTGTAATAATAAAACTACCATCTCTGTCTTTTTTAAAACAATTTTTGCATTTGTTACTTCTGAGATAATTTCTGATCCTCTAGCAACATGCCTACCAGTAATATCTGTACTTTGGTATCTTAACGGTAAGGTTGGCCTGCTGTTAGGGTTATTTAACCATCTGTTTATTTTTTCCGTATTTTGCGGGTTGCTTAAAACTTCATTTGTTATTTTTTCAGCCGTAGCTCTATCGGCAAAGGTGGACGCACCTGTTATTGTAGAATTACTTTCTAATCTTTGCAATAGTTCTTCATCCGTTTTACCTACATGTCTTTCTAGTAAATGTCCACCTCTAGCCTCATGTGCAGCTAGGCCTCCTCCAGGGGCAAGTGAACTGCTATCACCAGGTTTTACCTTACATGAAAGCTTTACAACTTATAAAATAAAAAAGGTAGTTATTTCGATTTCCTTTTTTAGATTCTATTTCTGTATTAGAAGAACATAGTAGATGAAGGATTAAAGTTTAAAATTAATGGGTGATAATAACAAATAACTTTGAACAATTTGTCATTATCACCTCACTAACTATTGAATGTATATTTGTTATACGGTAGCCCCATATGGAAAGGAAAATATACAACGTAACAGTAAATGAAGTCTATATGTTTGTGAAGTAAGATAAAAGCCGTTTCCTTTAGTAGAGACGGCTTTTGGGTAGCATTGCATTTTGTATCTTTTTTTTAATAAATCAACGGTTTGTTCTAACCATTCTAAAGGTGTTACTTTTAATCCCTCAAAATATATTCCATCTGCAGCTTCTTTTATATATCTATTTTTTTCTTCGTTACTGTAATCACTTTGAATAAATTAAGTTAAGAAAATAATAGCATCTTGTATATATTCTTTGTTTTCCTCTTCTATTAGTTCTTGAATTACCTCTTCATAGAAAGAATCTTGATGAAAGTTTCCTGCTAGGAATTGATAAATTTCATCTTCTGGATTGTGTTTTAATAACATATTTATCCTCCTATTTATTAATTTGGATAGCCAGTTAAAATAAATTTTCCGTTTGCATCTTTCTTTAAAATAATTTTAGCATTGGTCATTTCCTCAATTGTCGTAGAACCTCTTTGAATTCCTCTACCAATTATTTCATTACCACTATAGGGTAAGGCTAAGGGCCGATTATTACGTGAATTATTTAACCAGTTTTGAATAAGTTCTTGGTTTTTAGGGTTATTTAAAGCAGGTAAGTCAATATCAATAATATTTTTACCATAATTGCTTGCAACTTCAGGATTTATTGAGAAACTAGTATAAGGGCTATTATGTTTTGCTCCCCTTCGATATCCACCTAAGATATGTTCAGTGACAGTTACTTGTCGGCCCTTATACATCCCTTCTTTATTTGCTGGGATTAAGTTTCCATTCTCACCAATATGCGGTTTACCAATGCCGTTTGGTCGTGTTGCTGATTTTAAGTAATCCTCTCCTCGTAAAAGATTTTTACTTTCTACTGCAGCATGCGTCATCTAAACGCCTTTTCCCACTTTAGCAAGTTTCCCGACAGGTGTAAGACCAGCTACTGCCATTCCACCTGCAAAAATTCTATCCTAGGTTGAAAGTTTTTCGCCAGTAGATGGATCAACTCCATCCCACGCTCTTTTAATATCATACTCACCACTTATTTCACCAGCTATATCTCTAGCTAATTTTTTACCATCAAATCCTTTTTCCTCCGAAGAAGGTTTACCACACATTGCACCTTCTTCCATTGTAACATCTTGATTATCTGCGTTACGGAATTTTTCGGCAATTCGTTTCAAATCCTCTTCCACTTGTATAATTGAATTGATAGATGTAAAAGCTTTTGGTCTCGCTTCATTGAACATTTGAATGAACTGTTGATTAGAGGCACCAATCCATTGAAAACACAAATGATCAATTTCATTACATAAATTATTATGTATAGATTCTAATGCGATTCTGGTATTACTTGCATGATTAGCAACTTCTTCTAGCATTTCAGGTGTTACTTTGATTTGAACCATTTCTTTCCTCCCATTCCCAATTTAAATTATGAGAGAAAAAGAAAAAAGGATATTATTTGCTCACATTTTGCTCACAAATAATATAAAAACACATGAAAAAATATGAAACTCTTTTTTTTGAATAGAATATAATATAACAAAAAAGCATCGAAAATGCTTGTATAACAGGCATTTTCGATGCTTTTATAGTTTTATATAACATGAAATGAACAACCCTAAAACTGCTCATTCTTCTCCCAAGATTCTACAATATAATGAGCAATCGTTGGGTTGAATCCTTTACCAACTAAGAACATAATCGCAGCAACTTCTGTTAAAGCATGTTTGTGTGATGTATGTTTCGCTTCATTCAAGCCGTAATCTACCCAAGGTTTTACGAAATCAAGTACAGGTTTCTTTAAAGGTAAAAATTGTGTACCGACAACTTGTTGGATTTGTTGTTGCGTTGGTTCTGTAATAGGTCCAGGTGGTAAAATTTGTGGTTGTGTAATATCTAAAGTCGGCCCAGGTGGTAAAATTTGTGGTTGCGTCGGATCAATTGTTGGTGGTTTAGGTGGTGAGACACGTGCGTCATAGTTTGGTTGATACATTTGTTGTTGGTATGGATTTTGTTGATATTGTGGTTGCGTCTCGTATGGAGTACCTTGAAATTGAGGTTCTTGGCTAGGTTGTGCTACGTATGGATTTTGAGGATATTCATAATTTGGACGTGTGTCATAAGGGTTTTGAGGATATTCAGTTTCTTGATTTTGCGGTGTTGCGTATGGATTTTGTTCGTATTGTGGCTCTTGATGTTGTGTCTCTTGCTCCTCATATTGTCCAGCATATCTTTGTTCCTGATGTTGAGGATAAAGAGGTTGTTGTGGGTAAGGTGGTTGGTTATTATAGAACATTTTTATTCCTCCTTCATAATGATGCCTACCACCTAGTGTATGGGCGGACAAGAAAATATGTGATGAAAAAATGCGGGCGTGTTACAATAAGTAACTGGGTGAAGATAAAATGATAAAACAAGAAAAAATACAAAAAACAATAACTTTCGTAAAGCATATTTTAGAAAAAGATGCGAGTGGGCATGATTGGTATCATATTGAACGCGTACATAAATTGGCGATTTCTTTATCCGAGCAAGAAGGGGGAAATCGTTTTATAATTGAAATGGCAGCATTACTTCACGATGTAGCAGATGAGAAGTTAAATGAGAGTGAAGAAGCAGGAATGAAAAAAGTTTCTGATTGGTTAGAAGAGTTACGTGTTGAAGAAGATGAAAGTAAGCATGTTCTTCATATCATCGCCAATATGTCTTATAAGGGCGGTCATGGTGGCACAGTTGAGTCACTTGAAGGTAGAATTGTTCAAGATGCGGATCGTTTAGATGCTCTTGGTGCAATTGGAATAGCTCGAACGTTTGCATACGGAGGAGCGAAAGGGAGATTAATGTATGATCCAACTATCCCTCCTCGAGAAGTGATGACGAAAGATGAATATAGAAAAAATAATGATCCATCTTTAAATCATTTTTATGAAAAGCTTTTAAAACTAAAAGATTTAATGAACACGAACGCAGCAAAACAAGAGGCTGAAGTTCGTCATCGTTATATGGAACAGTTTATTGAACAATTTATGAAAGAGTGGAATGCACAAATATGAAAATGTTAACTGTGGAGAACTTATCGAAATCATACGGAGAAAAACCGTTATTTGATGGATTATCATGTAGTATTACAGAAGGACAACGTGTCGGAATTATCGGTGTTAACGGCACTGGTAAATCAACGTTATTAAAAATTATTGCAGGATTAGAAACTCCTGATACAGGTGATATGACGCATTCACGCGGATATACAATTAGTTATTTATCACAGCAACCAGAGTTTGATGAAAAACTAACAGTATTAGAGCAAGTGTTCCATGGTGATACACCTTTAATTCGTCTTCTTCGTGATTATGAACAATCGTTATTAAATATCGAAAAAGATCCAAGTAATGAAAAAGTACAGGAACAATTATTTGCAGTGCAGCAACGTATGGATGCGATGAGTGCATGGGAAGCAAATGCGAATGCAAAATCATTATTAACGAAATTAGGAATTACTGATTTTACAGCAACTGTTGGAAACCTATCTGGTGGACAAAAAAAGCGTATTGCAATGGCGCAATGTTTTATTGAAACACCTGATTTATTAATTTTGGATGAGCCTACGAACCATCTTGACCATGAGACAGTTGAATGGTTAGAAGAATATTTAGCAAGATATACAGGTGCGGTATTACTTGTAACCCATGATCGTTATTTCTTAGATCGTGTGACAAACCGTATTTTTGAATTAGATAACGGTAAACTGTATAGCTACGAAGGAAACTACAGTACATTTTTAGAAGCGAAAGCACTTCGTGAAGAGCAAGAATCGGCACAAGAATCAAAACGCCAAAATTTATATCGTCGTGAACTTGCTTGGATTCGCCGTGGTGCAAAAGCCCGTTCTACGAAACAAAAGGCGCGTATTCAGCGTTTTGATGAGCTGAAGGGACAAGAAGGACCAGCAGCGAAGCAATCAGTTGATATTGCACTAAGTGGAAGTCGTTTAGGAAAGAAAGTACTTGAATTAAAAGATGTAACGAAAAAATTTGGTGATAAAACAGTATTACATAACTTTAATCATATTGTGAAGCCTGGTGATCGTATCGGAATCATCGGAGCAAATGGAAGCGGAAAATCATCACTATTAAATATGCTTGCAGGAAAATTCTCTCCTGATAGTGGTGAAATTGAAGTAGGACAAACTGTAAAAGTTGCCTATTATACGCAAGAAAATGAAGAGATGAATTTAAACCAGCGTATGATTGAATACATTAAAGAAATTGCGGAAGTTATTCATACGACAGACGGAAAAGTAATTGGCGCATCTCAAATGTTAGAACGTTTCTTATTCCTACCGCATTCACATGGAACAACGCTTGGTAAACTATCTGGTGGCGAAAGAAGACGGTTATATTTATTGCGTATTTTAATGGGAGAACCAAACGTACTATTACTTGATGAGCCTACGAATGATTTAGACACACAAACATTAACAGTGCTAGAAGATTATTTAGAAGATTTCCCAGGTGTCGTTTTAACTGTATCGCATGACCGTTACTTCTTAGATAAAGTAGTAGATGAATTGTTCATCTTTACTGGCGAAGGCGAAGTGCGTGAATTCCTAGGTAGTTATACAGAGTATTTAGAAATGGAAAAAACGAGAGAACTCATTGAGAAAGCAGAAGTTCAAAAGGAGAAAAAAGTAGTAGAAGAGGCTCCGAAACAACAACGTAAACGTAAACTTTCTTACAATGAGCAGCGTGAATGGGAAACAATTGAAGATACAATTGCACAACTAGAAGAGAAACTTGAATCAATTGGAGAAGAACTTACGAATGTTGGATCTGACTTCACAAAGGCCCAAGAATTATCTGAAGCAGGGCAGAAGATAGAAGAAGAGCTAGAAAAAACGATGGAACGATGGAGTGAACTATCCGACATCGTTGAAGGATTAAAATAAAAACAAGCTGCATATATTGAAAAGTAAAGAGAAAAACTTTACACTATTGGTAGAACCTATTTTAGGAGGGAAAAAATGAGAACATCTAATCCAATGTTGAAAAAAGAGGCATTCCGTAAAGAGGGAGCAAATACTTCTGCGATGACTATTGGCGGAACAGTAGGCAAAACGTTTATCATGCTTATCTTGCTGCTTGCAACGTCTGTCTATTCATACATACAGATGACGCAAGGTACGATGAAAATGCCAGTATTAATTGGTGCTTTAGTTATTGCGGCAATCGTTGCATTTGCATCTATCTTCTTCCCGCGCATATCACCAATTGGTGCACCGATTTATGCGGCAGTAGAAGGGGTAGTGTTAGGAAGTATTTCAGCAGTTTATGCAATGAAATTTCAGGATTCTATCGTTTTAAACGCTGTATTACTAACAATCTCAATTCTATTTGCGATGTTAGTTTTATATGCAACACGCGTAGTGAAGGTAACTGATAAATTCCGCACAGGTGTTATGGCAGCAACAATGGGAATTATGGTTATGTATTTAATCGTATTCTTATTAAACATGTTCGGTGTTTCTGTTCCATATATTCACCAAGGTGGAACAATTGGTATGATCATTAGTGCAGTTATTATTGTAGTTGCTGCATTAAATTTATTACTAGATTTCGATTTAATCGAAAATGGTGCACGTAGCCAAGCTCCAAAATATATGGAATGGTACAGTGCAATGGGTCTAATGATGACGCTAGTATGGTTATACTTAGAAATTCTTCGTTTCGTTTCTTACTTTACGAAAAATGACTAATAAAAAATCCTGCATGAAATGTGCAGGTTTTTTTATTTTTAAAGATAAATTGAAAATATGGATGTTGGCGACTTAAATTGAAGGGGGATGGAATATGATGAAAGAGAAAAAGGGATTATGAAAAAACTATTTTCTAAAAGTTTTTTCATAGAACTAGATGACGCTTTAACATATCCATCAGCAGAAGTTATTCGTTCAGCTATTGAAAGCTATGCGGCTAAATGTAATGAACAATTAAAAATTGAGAGTAAAGTTAAACCGATTACTTTCTACTTAGAAAATGTAATGTACCGCGCTGAAATAAAGATGGCCCGCGGAGGATATTACATATCTTGCAGTGAAGTATAATATTTTTGGAAACCTTACATGTTTAAACTATGTAGGGTTTCTTTTTTTGATTTGTAAGATATAAAGTAATAATTTTTGCTTACAAACATATCATTTTGCGCTTTTTACCCTTCCAACATTTTTCTTTACAATGAAGAAAAATATGTGAGGTGGTATAACTTATGATGAATCGGGTTGTATTAATCGGTAGATTGACAAAGGAGCCAGAATTATACTACACAAAACAAGGTGTCGCTTATGCACGAATATGTGTTGCGGTGAATAGAGGTTTTCGAAATAGTTTAGGTGAGCAACAAGTAGATTTTATTAATTGTGTTGTATGGAGAAGGTCGGCTGAAAATGTAACAGAATATTGTACGAAAGGCTCACTTGTTGGGATTACAGGGCGTATTCATACGAGTAATTACGATGATGAACAAGGAAAGAGAGTATATAGAACTGAAGTTCTGATTGAGAGCATTACATTTCTGGAGAGAAGGAGGGAGGGGGCATCGCAATAAGATGTAAAGAGTATTAAAAGTTAAGAGGGCTTTGTAGCATAGCCCTCTATTATTTTTGATTGATACCTTCCCAAACAACATCTAACTGTTGATTGAGTATATTTTTTGCATTTGTTTCATTAGAATTTAATAGGGATTGGGACATGAGTGTATAAAAATAAGTACTCATAATAGTAGAAGTGATAATATTTATATCCCATTGACTGTTTAATTTTCCTGTTTCTTTCGCTGCTGTAATAATTGAAGACAAACTTTCTTGTAGCTGTTGTATACTTTTTAATTCATTTTCTACTAAGTAGTTAGATTTAATAATTTCAAAAACAGCATGCTTCATTAATTCTCCATGTCCAGTAAAGCGATCTAGTAAGTCTCCTAAAACAAGTTTGATTCGTTCTTTTGGATGTTCCACATTTTCATACGTTTTTAAACTTTCATTCCATAGTTCAATTTGAGAATCACCTAAAAATAATAATATGTTTTCTTTTTTCGGAAAGTAGTTGAAGAAAGTTCCTTTTGCAATCCCACATGCAGTAGTAATATCTTGAACCGTTACATTTTCGTACCCACGTTCTTGAAAGAGCTGTACTGCTTTTAGGAATATAAGTTCTTTTAATTCTTTTTTTCTCGTTTCTCTAAGCATATAATCGACTCCTAATACAAACAATTATATCTGTTTATTAGAGTATCTCAAATGAAATCTTATTTCATGCCTCCTAATTTTACTGTTTAATACAATTGAAAGAAGGATAGAGAGAATTCCGTTCATACTTTTCGTTGGAGTTTGTCATAAATGAAAACTGTATAGTTCATGTGCTTGCCTATCAGAAATCCATTTCGGAATATGTTTCATTGCTTGGTTTCTTAGTATAGTTAAAGGTTTACTTTCTATTTGCGCCATTTTTCCAACTTTCCACGCAGTGTTTGAGATTTTTTCAATTCTTTCTCGTCTTTTTTGTTCGTATTCTATAAATGCTTGGCGATAGTGGGCATTATTTTTGATGCATTCAGCAAGAATAATAGAATCTTCAATTGCCTGACAAGCCCCTTGGCCTAAATTAGGTGTAAGTGCATGGGCAGCATCCCCAATAAAGACGATGCGTTTGTCAAAAAACTGTTTCATTGGAATAATGTCTACAATATCACGATGAATCATATCAATGTCAGAGGCGTTATTTAAAATAGATGGGATGGGGTTATGGTAAGTTTTGAAATGATTATACAAATCTGCTGTTGTGTAATCCTTGTATTTGGGATCTCTAGCTTTAGCGTTTATGAGCGCATACCAGTATACTTCGTTGTTTGGGAGAGGGACGATACCAAATCTACCGTTTGTTCCCCAAGTTTCAATAAAATCGTTTGTTAAAGATAGACTATGAGCTGGAGTTACGCCGCGCCAACACGTATAACCGGCATAACGATAACCGTCACTTTGTGTTACTTGTTTTCGAACGACAGAATGAATACCATCTGCAGCAATGAGTATATTGCCGAGTGCTTCACTACCATCTTGAAATAATATTTTTAAGGCGTTTTCTTCATTTTGTTCTATTTTTACGCACTCTTTTCCCCATTCGACAGTACCTTCTTGTAGTTCGGAAAGTAGCAATTGATGTAAATCTTTTCTATGAATGGAGTACATTTTTGGATAACAAGCTGGAATGGTCAATTTACTAAATATAGTTCCTTTTTCGGATACAAGGTTAAAACCGTCACTTTCGTTGCCAAATTTTTTTATTTGCTCAGAAATTCCGTATGGTTCAAGTGCTTGCATCGCATTTGGGGCAATGATAATACCTGCACCAGCAACAGTAGTTTCAATATTTTTGTCATATACTTTTACATCTAATCCTATTTTTTGTAAGGAAATTGCTACACAAAGACCAGCAATACCACCACCTATAACCATGAAATTATTCATTTGTTATCCCTCCACAATTAAGTGACTTAACTCATAAAATGACCATGGTCATTTTATGAGTTAAGATTAATACCTTTTTTTGTTATTGTCAATTAGACTTTTAACTATAGTTCCGGAACGATTAGGTGAAAATAGAAATAATTGAAATTCTAAAAATGTAGAAGAGGAATTAGTAAAATTAAGCATCCGAGTAGGAGTATAGAGGGATAACATGTTACAATACAGCTAAGAACACGCAATAAAGGAGAGTTTTTTACGTGAAGATTAAAGCAATTGAACCGACGCCAAGTCCAAATACAATGAAAGTTATTTTGAATGAAGTATTACCATCAGGAGCGCGTAATAATTATACAAATGAAAATAAAGAACAAGCACCAGTGCAAGTGCAAGAAATTTTGAAGATTGAAGGCATTAAAGGTGTGTATCATGTTGCAGACTTTTTAGCAGTGGAGCGAAATGCGAAGTATGACTGGAAAGTTTTATTACAACAAGTTCGTGCTGTTTTCGGTGAAGAAATAGTGGAAGAAAGCGAAGAACAACAACTTTCTCATTTTGGAGAAGTGAAAGTGTTTGTTCAAATGTTCTTTACAATTCCGATGCAAGTGAAGTTAACAGATGGAACCTCAGAAGAGCGTGTTGGTTTACCTGATCGTTTTAAAGAATCAATTATGAAAGTGCAAATGTCTGCACCTAACGTTGTGAAAGAGCGTAAGTGGGTAGAGCAAAGTACACGTTACGGTAATTTTGAAGAAATCGGGAAAGAAGTAGTAGAAGAAATTATTGCTGCTTATTCAGAAGGACGTGTAAATGAAACGGTTAAAGAATTATTAAACCAGGCAGGTGCTGTTGAAGTAACGATTCAAAAGCGTGAGCCATATAAAGTAACAGAAGAGATGATGAAAGATTCTGACTGGAAAAACCGTTTTGCAGCTTTAGAACAAATGGATCCAACGGAAGAAGATATGATGGTATTGAAAATGGCATTAGATGATGAGAAAGTATCTATCCGCCGTTTAGCAACAGCTTATTTAGGTATGGTAAAAGGTGAAGGAGTATTGCCGTTATTATATAAAGCGTTATTAGATCGTTCAGTAAGTGTTCGTCGTACAGCAGGAGATTGCTTATCAGACGTAGGTGATCCAGCAGCGATGTTCGTTATGATTAAATCTCTGAAAGATTCAAGTAAATTAGTACGCTGGCGTGCAGCAATGTTCTTATTTGAACTTGGTGATGAAAGTGCAATTCCGGCACTAAAAGCAGCAGAAGATGATCCGGAGTTTGAAGTGGCGATGCAAGCACGTTTAGCTTTAGAACGTATTGAAGGCGGCGAAGAAGCAAAAGGATCAGTATGGAAGCAAATGACGGAGTCTCGTAAAGGGGAATAGTTTATGATTGTTTTCTATGATAGTTGGTGCCCGATGTGTACGGCGGTTGCAGAACGTACGAAAAGATTAGATAAAAAGGGTAAGATGAAATTTGTTTCATTTCGAGATGAAGATGTAGTTGAGAAGTATGAACTTTCTCAAAAATTACAAAGTAAGATGGAACAAAGATTGTATATTTTTAAAAATAATAAGTGGTATGACGGAATTCATAGCATTAACGTATTAGCAAAGGCCGTTCCATCTTATTGGTTTGCAGTACCTTTTATAAAACTATCTATCGTACTTGGATTTGGAAGTAAAGTATACGATTATATTGCCAACAATAGAAAACTTGTCCCAGTTGGACACTGTCGTGAAGGGGTTTGTGAAATCCCTACAAAAAAATGAAATCATCGTTATCTTTCTTTTGCACCTATTAATAGAGCGTGATATGATAAATTTGGAATGAAAGTTGAAGGAGAGATACAAGATGTCAAATGCATATGAAGAATACATGCGTCAAATGGTAATTCCAATGCGCCAAGAGTTAGTGCGTTCTGGATTTGAAGAGTTAACTACAGAAGAAGCTGTAACAGAATTTATGGAGAATGCATCAGGTACAACTTTAGTAGTTGTAAACTCTGTTTGTGGTTGTGCAGCTGGTTTAGCACGCCCATCAGCAGGTCAAGCGGTTGTACGTGCTGAAAAACAACCTGATCATCTTGTAACTGTATTTGCAGGTCAAGATAAAGATGCTACTGTAAAAATGCGTGAATACTTCGGAGAAATTCCTCCATCTTCACCATCTATGGCATTACTAAAAGGAAAAGAAGTTGTTCACTTCATTCACCGTCATGAAATTGAAGGCGCAACAATGGACGAAATTATTACAAACTTAGAACAAGCTTTCGAAAAGAATTGCTAAAGTAGGGGGAGAGTGAATCTCCCTCTTTTCTTTATATAGAGGTGAAAAAATGATAGTAACAACAGCAGGAAGAACAAATAAAGAAATGAAAGATTATGCAAACAAGGTAGCAGCAGAATTAAATCTTTCTTTCGTTAAACGTAATGACATACCAGTACATAAACTGCATGAGCAGTATGAACAAGATGTACTTGTCGTAGGGAAAAATCGATTAGCCATTTATCCAAAAGGTACGGAAGAGTCGTTTTTCTTTCATCCAAACTCAGCGATGTTTCGTGTGAAAAGGTTAATGCGCGGAGAACATGATCCATTTATACAAGCAGCTAAATTAGAGAGCGGAATGACAGTATTAGATTGTACGCTCGGTATGGCATCAGATAGTATTGTAGCTAGTTATATCGTTGGTGAGAACGGAAAAGTAACAGGGCTTGAAGGAAACGAATATATGGCTTATATCATGAAAAAAGGCTTGCAAACATGGTCTTCATTCGTTTCTGAAATTGATGAAGCAATGCAACAAATCGATGTGAAGCAAACGGAGCATTACGCATTTTTAACACAATGTGAAGATAATAGTTATGATGTCGTTTACCTTGATCCGATGTTTGAAGAAACTGTCATAGAATCAGATGGAATTAAAGGATTAAAACACTTCGCTTTGTATCATGATATTACTGACGAAACAATTGCGGAAGCGAAGCGTGTGGCGAGAAAGCGTGTCGTTCTGAAAGATCATTTCCGTAGTTCTAGATTTGAAAAACATAATTTTCAAGTATACAAAAGAAAAAGTGCTAAGTTTCACTTTGGTGTAATTGACCCTTGCTAATTGTTTGAAAAGATGTATAATAAGCAATAATTAATTAAATATACTGTCTGTGATGAAGAGAGTAATCTTTTTCAGAAGGAAAGCGAGCTAGGGATGGTGTGAGCCTAGTGCAGAAGAAAAAGATGAAGCGCACTTCGGAGACGCTTCTTGAACGAATAGTAGAGTAAGCCGAGGCCCCCTGTCCTCGTTATAAACGGGAAAGTGGTTCGAAATGAACAACAAGGGTGGTACCACGGGTTAAAACTCGTCTCTTTTTTAGAGACGAGTTTTTTGTGTTTTAAAAAATAAGGAGGTTATAGTATGAATTATAAAACGCAGTTTGCGAAAAGTTTATCGAATATTTTTACGAATGAATTAACAAAAAATCAAATTTTAGATTTAATCGAAACACCAAAACAAGATGAATTCGGAGATGCAGCGTTCCCATGCTTTTCACTAGCGAAGCAATATAAAAAATCACCAGCTATTATAGCGAAGGAATTGGCGGAGAAATTAAATGATCCGTTCTTTACGAAAGTAGAGGCTGTGGGTCCTTATGTAAATGTCTTTTTTAATCGTGAAACAGTAAGTGATAAAGTATTAAAAACGATTTTAGCGGAGAAAGAAGAGTACGGTCAAAATCACTTTGGATGTGAAAAAACGGTAGTTATCGATTATTCCTCTCCTAATATCGCGAAACCTTTTTCAATGGGGCATTTACGTTCTACAATGATTGGTAATTCGCTGAAACATATCGCCGAAAAATGTGGGTATGAAGTTGTCGGAATCAATTATATTGGCGATTGGGGCACGCAGTTTGGAAAGTTAATTACTGCATATAAAAAATGGGGAAATGAAGAAGTTGTTAAAGAGGATCCAATTCGTGAGTTATTTAAGTTATATGTTCAGTTTCATGAAGAAGCAAAAGAGAACAAAGAACTAGAAGAAGAAGGACGATCATGGTTTAAAAAACTAGAAGAAGGAAATGAAGAAGCAGTCGAACTTTGGAATTGGTTCCGTCATGAGTCTTTAAAAGAATTTTCTCGTATTTATGAACTTCTCGGTGTGGAATTTACAAACTTTCAAGGAGAAGCTTTCTATAACGATAAAATGGAAGACTTTATTGGGATTTTAGAAGAGCACGATTTACTTGAAGAATCAGAAGGCGCATTAGTCGTTAATTTAGAAAAAGAAGGTATGCCGCCATGCTTAATTAGAAAATCAGATGGTGCAACTATTTACGCAACGCGTGATTTAACAGCGGCATTGTATCGTCAAAACACATACGAATTTGATAAAGCGGTATATGTTGTAGGCCCAGAACAAAGCTTACATTTCAATCAATTTTTCACTGTATTAAAAAAGCTTGGTTATGACTGGGTCGATGGTATGGAACATGTACCGTTCGGGTTCATATTAAAAGATGGTAAGAAAATGTCGACACGTAAGGGCAGAATTATTTTATTGGAAGAAGTGTTAGAAGAAGCTGTTGCGCTTGCGGAACAAAATATTGAAGAGAAAAATCCGAATTTAAAACAAAAAGAAGAAGTGGCAAAACAAGTCGGTATTGGAGCAGTTATCTTCCACGATTTAAAAAATGAGCGTATGCATAATATCGAATTCTCATTAGAAAATATGTTGAAATTTGAAGGAGAAACAGGACCGTATGTACAGTACACACATGCGCGTGCCTGTTCAATTTTAAGAAAAGAAAGTGTGGAATTTGAAACGTGTACTTTTGCATTAAAAGACGATTACAGCTGGAGTGTAGTAAAATTACTCAACAAATTCCCGCAAGTAATTGAAGCAGCCTTCAACAAAAATGAGCCATCTATTATTTCAAAATACGTATTAGATGTAGCACAAGCGTTCAATAAATATTATGGAAATGTTCGTATATTGGAAGAGAGCGAAGAGAAAGACAGTAGACTGGCATTAGCTTACACTGTGACGGTTGTATTAAAAGAGGGATTACGTTTACTTGGGGTGGAGGCACCTGAGGAGATGTAAATATGAAAAGAATTATTATGAACTTAGTAATAAACTGACAAACCGGGTCTAGTATGAACCTGGTTTGTTTTTTTATTGGATATATAATTTTTTTGCAAAATCAATTAAAATATTTTTAGAGAGGGTGATTCATATTGATTCGAACTTTTATTTTACAAATTCCTTGTCATAGAAGATCGGAAAGAAGTTTCCTTAAACTACAAAAATACATACCTTTATGTGCGCGTTGTACAGGCATGCTTATCGGTATTTTAATGTTTCCAATTTATTTTTATATGACACCTTCGTTTCTGCTTGCAATAATACTATCATTTTCCGCTCAAATTCCGTTACTTATTGATGGATTCACCCAAAAATGGAAATGGAGAAGCAGCACAAATTTACTAAGAGTAACGACCGGTTTATTAAGCGGTAATGGTATGGGGCTATTTATTGCCTCTAGCATTATATGGATAACATCTAAAAGCATATATTAACGGAAGGAGAACTTTACATGTTTTGGATTTACTCAGTTCTAATTCTTATTTCAGGAGGAAGCGGGATTAGTTTTCTCATTCATGAAAGAAATATAGAAGCAATAATTGCTTTTGTTATTTGTACAATATTTATTGTGTTACTCTATTTTCACCTAAAAAGAAATGACGAACATAGAAACTGTGATTGCAGTACATTAGCTTGTACCGATTATACTGATTGTAATTGTTAAATTATGCGAGTGGAAAAGTTAGTGTATCATTTAAGGTATACTAGCTATTTTTATTAGAAGTGTAGGAATGTGACTATTAAATGGAGAACTTTAGTTTTGTATATAAAAGGAGGTGTTGGACCTGAAAGAGTATGATTGGAACAGCAAACTAACATATTTAAAAAATACGAGAGATTTATATTACAATGACGATTATTTAAGTTTTTTAGTAAATACAGTTTGGAAGATTTATGAACCGGTACATATTGTTGATTATGGTTGTGGATATGGTTATTTAGGCTTAGTTTTGTTGCCATTGCTTCCAAAGGGATCAAAGTATACAGGCATTGATAGCGGGGAAGCATTAATAGCTGAAGCGAGAGAGTTGTTTCGTTCGCTTCCATATGAATCAGAATTTATTGAAGGAGATGCTACAGAAATTGAATTGGAAAATAAATATGATATAGCAATCTGTCATGCCTTCTTATTACATATGAATTCACCCAAAGCAATGTTGCAAAAAATGATAAATTCGATTAAGGAGGGCGGACATGTTATTTGTTTTGAACCACATTGGATTTCTAATATGTCCTCATACACGCTAGACGGATTAATTCAATCGGAAATTATCCAGCTTGGTGTTTTGCAGAAGTTATTTGAAGAAGATGTACACAGAAGTGGTAGAGATGGCAATATTGGCATGAAAATACCAATGTATTTAAGTGAATTAGGTGTTAAAAATATTGAATGTAGAGTAAGTGATAAAGTGAATTATTTAGATTCTAATTTAAATCAAAATGATAAGCAAGGATTATATAATTCTCTAAAAGAAGAGGGGATTGCTAGTAATCCAGGTGAAAAACAACAATTTATAGACCGTTTAATGAGTCGGGGCTTAACATTTGCTGATGCACTCGCTCAATATGAAGCAGAACTACGATTTTTTGAAATGTTTCATATACATGCATCTTTAGTATATGCTCCGAATATGAAAATTACATTTGGTGAAATAAAGAAGTAAATATCATATTAGAAAAGTAAGGGAGAAGGAGAATTGCTACATTTCTAATATGGATAGGTTATCATTATTATCAAGATTTTTCGGTGAATCGATATATCTTATCAAATCGTTAATATAATTTCATCCACTGAATGAAGGCTCAAAAAAGAAGATAAAACCCATCTTCGAATAATACATGTTATTTCATCAAATTAAACAAAATAACGAGAAAAAGTATCGTTTTTAAGATATTTAGTTATAAACTTGAATAATATTAAATAATATCGTTCATTATATGAGGTTTTAGTTGAATGCATACTATATGATGTGTAAAATCTAAGCAAGTAGGTTAGAATACTGCTTGCAAATGGCAGTATAAATAATAATTTGAGGTGAATGCATGCTAGATTTTAAGCAATTAGAGATTTGTTTGAAAGAAAAGAGATTCGTAGATGGATTACATGAGATAAATAATGAAATTGCGCATATAAAAGAAACGAATAAGTTATCATACGTGAAGAACTGGCTTTCTAACGTCTCGTCACCTAAGGAGTTTGATACATTAATTCGTCTTGCTGATGAAGGTTTGATGCATCAATATAGCTCCTTTTTAATTCGTTATACTTATAAAAAATTCCCAAATATGAGAACGCTCTCTTTATATTGTGATGAATTAATTGATGAGCGTAAAATCCTTGATGCTGAACAATTGTTAAAAGCTTCTTTGGAAAAGGTAAATGAAGAGGAAACTGATGCGGATGTTTTAACGAAAGCATACTTTACGTTAGTTAGATGTTTGCTAGATATGAAGCGAAATGAAGAGGCCTATGCCTATATGCAAAAGGCGGAAAAATATAGTACGCGTGCAGTTTTTGATAAATGGGGTTACTTATATATACAGACTGGTGAGTGGGAGAAGGCAGAGGAACAACTTTTATTCGGTCAGCAGCATAAAGATTGTGAAGAGTTAGCTACGTACTTATTGGCGCAATTATATGCATATAAAGGTGAACAGCAGCGAGCGTTACAACTCATTAATGATGCGATTGCAAAGTTCCCTCAAGTACCATATTTCTATTTTGAAAAAGTAAAATATTTATTAGATTTAGAGCGCTATGAAGAAATGTTAGCGGTAATAGATAAAATCAATCATATGCTTCCGCATCATGCATATACAACTTATTTTATACATTTACGTGCAGAAGCATTTTATAAAATGAATAATATTCACGATTTGCAAGCACTATTGAAAAGTGAAAAGAGTTTGAAAAATTCTCTATATCATCATATAGAAAAAAATCCTGATGGAAAAAAGGTTCGTTTACCGATAGTTCCGGTTGTACAAAAGGATAACTATTGCGTTCCGACAAGTTTGGAAATGATGTTAGGGGTATGGGGAGAAAAACGTACGCAAGATGAAATTGCACAACATATTTTTGATGTAACAGGTTCTAAGTTTTCAGATACAGTTACATATATAGAAGAGCAAGGTTACGAATATCGTTATTTTCAAGGGAATGAGGAAAATTATAAGAGATTACTCAATCAAGGTATTCCCGTTTTATTAAGTATAGATATTGAGCACGCTTCCCATGTACAAGTGCTTTCTGGTTATGACGATGTACTGCAAGCTTTTTATATTCAAGATCCGAATTTCTTGGAACCGATTCTTGTGGAATATGATAAGTTGCAAGAAAAATATCGTTATACAGATTGTTTAGCTATTACGTTTATACCAAAAGATAGAATGGAACAACTTTCATTTTTAAATGAGGAAGAACACACTTATTATAAAACAATCTTTTCTCTTACAGATCATTTAGGTGAGCAAGATAAAGAGGGAATTGAAAAGTTAGTACTATTTTTAAAAGAAACAAGTGAAAATCCAAACACTTGGTTATATACGATTAAACATTTAGATGCTGAAGTAGATAAAGATTTTATTCAGTTTTGTATAGAAAAATTAATGAAAAAGTTTCCGAGCTCTGACTTTGTGAAATTGCATAGTGCACAGTGTTTTATTCGTCTGCAGGATATGGAAAAAGCAGGACAGATGCTTCAAAGTGTGGAGAAGAAAAGCAATCAAGCGTTGTATCATTTTATAAATGGACGTTATTCTTTTGAGCAAGATAATTATGCAGAATCGATTGCTAGTTTTCGTTCATCATTACAATTGGATGCAGATCAACCAGTTGCGTGGAGTTTCTTAGCATTATCATACATGTATATGGATCAATCCGAAAAGGGGCTAGAGTATTCTCTAACAGCTATAGAACGTAGTCCAGAAAGGTTTACACTTGTAAATCACGGTTTAATTTTAATAGATTTAGAACGATATGAAGAAGCATATGGATTCTTTAATGATTTATTAAAAGAATATAAATATGAAGCGCACATATGGTATGAACGTGCAAGATGTGCTCAGTATTTAGGGAAAGTGTATTTGGCGGTAAAAGGACTTAAAGTGGCGATTCAATTAGATAAAACAGCAGCCTATTTATATACGAAGCTTTCGGAAATCTATGAATCGGATTTGGATGATGAGAAAAATACGAAGGAAATTCTATTACAAGGAATTCAAAATTGTGAAGATCAGGCGTCTTTATATGTTCGTTTAGGAGATTTTCATTTTCAAAATGATGAAATTGAAGAAGCGGAAACTATATATAAGCGTTCTTTAGAAGAAAATAATGAAGATGTATATTCTCATTTCGGTTTAATTCAAGTTTATATGGCAAAGGAACAATATAAGGATGCAAAAAACTATATTGTCAGTATTAATAAGCAATTTGAAGACAATCAAGATTTCCTTATGAATGCTGGTATGGTGTTATGGGATGCTGAAATGGCATTAGGTGAGGATGAAAAAGAGTTAAAACTTGCACTTTCTAAATTAGAGAACGGTATACGAAGCGTATACGCTAATATAGCGAGCGTGTTGGATGAGTATGTAAATCGAATAAAAGACACAGCTTTTGTGCAACGAGGCATAGCATTTTTAAGAACGTTAGAAAAAGAAAAAGAAAAAGAGGATGTAATTGAATACGGTTGTTACGCAGGTGTTTTATATGAATCTATTGGACAGTATGATCAGGCGATAAAACGGTATAATGATGCACTTAAGAAAAAACAAGATTCATTGCCGTATTTCCGTATCGGTGAAACATTCATGGCGTTAGGGCAATTTCAAGAAGCGAAGCATGCGTATGAAACATGTTTAGAAATGGATAAGAACTTCTTAGGTGTACATTTGCAGCTTGCTGAAATATACGAAAAAGAAGAGAATCGTTCCAAAGAACAAAAGCATATGGTCCAGGCGATGAAAGAAGAACCAATGCATATAAATATGGAATATTTAGCGCAGCTTTCAGTAGAAATGAATCTTCAGGAAGAATTGCTAGTTGAACTAGAAAAATTGGAGGAAGAAGTTCCTGAAACATGGCGTTTAGATGCGATTGCATACGTGTTTGGCGCGATGAATGACATAGATAAAGAAAAAGAATATATCGAATGCGCAATGAAAATAGATGAAGCGCATGTGGAAGTACTATATCATTATGCGAAATTGCTAGTTAAAAAGCAGAATGCAGAAGCAATCGAAGTTGCGCTGAAAGTAATGCATAAAGATTTGGAAAGTGAACGTATTTTTGGTGTGTACGTAAAAGCAATGGAACAACATAAAAAATTATCCCAAATACGAGACGTACTTCATACGCTAAAGGTGAAAAAAGCAGAAAGAAGTACAGCGTTTATGTATGCAGCTACTGCGGTTGCCGAAAGATTAGTAGAAAGGCAACAAAATGAGCAACCGAAAAAATCTATATTTACAAGAGCATTTTATCGTATGAAAAATCGTGCGAAGGAAATTTCAATGATTACAGTTATTATTGATTTATTTGAAATCTCCTTAAAGTTAAATCCGAAAAATAGTATGGCAGCGCAGCGTTTCGCAATATTTTATGAGAATGCGGCGATGAATAAAGAAGCTATAGAGGTTTTACAAACATCGTTAGAAAATAAGTGGGATTATGATGTAGCGAAGCAACTTGTAAATCTTTTCATTGAGTGTGAGGAAGAAGCTATGTTACGAGATGCTTTGGAATTAACGAAACAAATGGTTCGAGAGCTACCGGATGATTATGATACTCTTCTTTTACAAGCGAGTGTATTATGTAAGCTAGGCGAAGAAAGAAAAGCCGAAAAAATTTACTTGCAATTAATTGAGAAAACACCATTTGTAAGTAGAGGATTCCTTGCTTTAGGGGAAATGTACCAAAGTCAAGAGAGGTTTGAAGAGGCGATTCATTTATTAGAAGGTGCTTCTGTGCATCATCCGAATGAAACGGCAATTCTTCTTGCTTTAGCATCTTCGTATCATAGAGCTGGGCAAACGGCCAAGGCAGAAGAAATAACAAGTGAAATATTAGCAATTGATGCTACTGACTTGTTAGCAAGATACGATCATGCTTGTTATTTAACAACATTAAACAGAAATGAAGAGGCAAGAGATGAACTTGAAATTGTGCTTCGTGAAGATGAAACAGGATTTTTCGCTGAACTTGCAGAGGAAGATGAAGATTTAGCAGGATTGCGAGAATTTGAAAAGTAATTGTATAAGAATAGAGAAAAAGGGTATAAATAAAAATATATTTCGAATTAGTTGACAATTAATTGTTTAATGGCATAAAATAACTTTTAATAAAGTATACAAATCTGAAGACGAGAAAGAGTAAAATAGTGAGCTGTTCTCCAGAGAGCCGGTGTATTGCTGAAAGCCGGTGTGCAGACGTTATTTGAAAATCATCTCCGAGGAGCCGTGGCTGAATAAAGTAAGCTCGGACGGATGTCTACCGTTACAAAGAACGCGTATGTTAGTACGTTGCTAAGTGCTATTAGTGAAAAGCTAATAGAATTAGGGTGGTAACGCGGGTAAACCCGTCCCTACTTCATAGGGGCGGGTTTTTTGTGTGCTTTTAAAACATTCAAAGGAGTGATTGTAGATGAAGAAAGTAGATGTAAAAGAGTGGGCTGTAGGGAGAGAAACACGTATTCGTAAACAGTGGAACGAACAGGGCATTTTTGAACAATCAATTCAGAATAGAGAAGGCGCACAATCGTTTGTGTTTTATGAAGGACCACCAACGGCGAACGGTTTACCACACGTCGGCCATGCACTTGGTCGGGCAATTAAAGATTTAGTAGCGAGATATAAAACGATGGCTGGATATAAAGTGTTAAGAAAAGCTGGCTGGGATACACATGGATTACCTGTAGAATTAGGCGTCGAAAAACAACTTGGTATTTCAGGTAAGCATGAGATTGAAGAGTACGGCATTGAGCCATTTATTCAAAAGTGTAAAGAGAGTGTATTCACGTATGAGAAGCAGTGGCGTGAATTTACGGAGAGCATTGGATATTGGGTAGATATGGATGATCCATACGTTACTCTAGAGAATCCATATATCGAAAGTGTATGGAATATTTTAGGGACGATTCATGAAAAAGGTTTGTTATATAAAGGACATAGAGTTTCTCCATACTGTCCAAGCTGTCAAACATCGCTTAGTTCACATGAAGTTGCACAAGGATATAAAACAGTGAAAGATTTAAGCGCAACGGTTAAGTTTAAAGTAAAAGATAGTGAAAATGAATATTTCCTTGGATGGACGACAACGCCGTGGACACTTCCAGCGAATGTTGCACTTGCCGTACATCCAAATATGGAATACGTTAAAGCGAAACAAGAAGGATATGTATACATTGTTGCGAAAGAACGTGTACAAGAAGTATTAAAAGAAAACTATGAAGTATTATCTGTTCATAAAGGCGAAGAATTAGTAAACACATCTTATACAGCACCGTTTCCGATGAAGGAAGTTACAAATGGATACCACGTAATTGCAGCAGATTTTGTAACAGCAGATAGTGGTACAGGACTCGTTCATATCGCTCCAGCATATGGGGAGGACGATTATAAAGTCGTTCAAAGTGAAGGGTTATCATTTTTACATGTTGTAGATGAGAAAGGTGAGTATACAGAAGCAGTACCGTTCTTAAAAGGAAAGTTTGTAAAAGAATGTGACGTTGATATCGTTCGTTATTTAGCGAAAGAAGGGTTACTATATCATAAAGAAAAATATGAGCATAGCTATCCGCACTGTTGGCGCTGTGATTCACCATTACTTTATTATGCAGGAGAAAGCTGGTTAATCCGAACAACTGAGATTAAAGAAACATTTTTACGAAATAATGATTCTGTTAAGTGGTATCCAGACCATATGAAGCATGGACGGTTTGGTAAGTTTTTAGAAAACATGGTGGACTGGAATATTAGCCGGAATAGATATTGGGGAACACCTTTAAACGTATGGGAATGTGAAAGCTGCGATCATCAATTTGCACCGAAAAGCATTGCCGAATTAAGAAAGCATAGTACGAAAGAAGCACCTGAAGATTTAGAATTGCATAAGCCGTATGTAGATGAAGTGCAAGTTTGCTGCGAAAAATGCGGAAGTACAATGAATCGCACACCAGAAGTAATCGATGTTTGGTTTGATAGTGGTTCCATGCCGTTTGCACAATATCATTATCCATTTGAAAATAAAGAGTTATTTGAAGAACAGTTTCCAGCAGATGTTATTGCAGAAGGCATTGATCAAACACGCGGATGGTTTTATAGTTTATTAGCCGTATCAGCGCTATATACAGGGAAAGTACCATATAAACGAGTGTTATCACTAGGGCATGTTCTAGACGAGGAAGGACAGAAAATGTCTAAAAGTAAAGGAAATGCACTAGATCCAGTTGATTTAGTAAATCAGTTTGGTGCAGATGCTTTAAGATGGGCTCTACTTGTTGACAGTGCTCCGTGGAATGCAAAGCGTTTTTCTGAAAGAACAGTACTGGAAGCAAAATCTAAATTTGTAGATACGTTAGTCAATGTATATAGCTTCTACGTTTTATATGCAAATTTAGATGAGTATAATCCGAAAGAAAAGTATGAAGTTAAACGTACGAAATTAGATGAATGGGTATTATCAAGATTGCATAGCACAACGAAAAAAGTGAGAACAGCACTTGATGATTATCAATTTACGAATGCAGCTCGTGAAATCGCGGCGCTTGTAGATGGAGTCAGTAACTGGTACGTAAGACGATCACGTAATCGTTTCTGGGAATCTGGTATGAATCCTGAAAAAGCAGCTGCGTATGAAACGCTTCATGAAGTGCTTGTAACAATTAGTAAATTAATCGCACCATTTACACCGTTTGTAGCTGAGGATATTCATCTGAATTTAGAAGGAAGAAGCGTTCATTTAGCAGATTATCCGGTTGTAAACGAATCACTTATCCAGCCTGAGTTAGAAGCAGAAATGGATGCTGTTTTACAAGTTGTTGAACTTGGAAGAAGTAACCGTAATCAACATTCATTAAAAGTAAAACAGCCGTTAGCGGAACTTGTATTACTAGCGCATAATGAAAATGATATGGATTGGGAATCTTATCGTGATATCATCATGGATGAGCTAAATGTAAAAGCGTTCCATGTTGAACTCGATGAAACGAAATACACGTCCTATCAATTAAAGCTGAATTTTAAAACGGCTGGGCCGAAGTTTGGTAAAAGTGTGAATGCAGTAAATGGCTGGCTAAAACAATTATCAAAAGAAGAAGTACAACACTTTGTATCTACAGAAAGAGCAGTTTACGAAGTAGCACCAGGAGAAGAAGTAGTTGTAACAGCTGAAGATGTATTAGTAGAGAAAGTTGCGAAATCAGGATTTTCAAATACGACTAACGGTCAATATACGGTCATGTTAGATACGAATGTAACTGAGGAATTGTTACAAGAAGGAGTAGCACGTGAATTTATTCGTGCAGTTCAAGAATATCGTAAGCAGTTGAATTTACCGGTTAATTTACGAGTGGATGTAATTCTTGATACAGAAGAAGAACTACAGCAAACGTTAACGAATCATAAAGATTTACTGGAAGAAAACTTACTCGTCAAGCAATTTACATTTGGTCACTTAACGAATGAGGACGATGAACTTTCTTTAGGTGAGACAAAGATCCGAATTAAATTAAACGCGGCTAATTAAAGAAAAAAGGAAGATGGAATCATTCCAACTTCCTTTTTTGTATGAAGATAAATTAATCAGTTATTTTCCGCATAATCCATTCGATAGGTCCTCTAGAAAAGTTCCTTCGCCATAATACGCTAAATAAAATACTGAAAATGAAAAATGCAGTAGCAAATAATAAAACGAAAAGTAGTGTTTGATGTTCCATACGATTTAATACAATCAATGCGCCAATACCGATAAATACATGACTTACATAATGCGTTAATGTTAATTGTCCTGTTTGTATAATGGAAGTAACAAACCAATTATTTTCATATTTTTCAGCAATGTAGAGGCAAATTATTAATATAGCAATAGCAGATCCTGTAGCGGATGCGACGTATAATATATTGGGCAAAATGGGTCCTGTGTTAAACAAAAATGTAGCTGCCTCTTTGCCGATGTATGGAATAAAGAAGTGTGTAAGTCCTTTTGATAAAAGTTCTGTCAGTATTGTGATTGTAATACTGAGTAAGAGTAATCTTTCTCTAATATTTTTATTATGAAGATCTAATCTACCAATTATCATACCAATTAAGAAGAAAGAAAACCATGGGAAAATAGGGTGATAGCCATTAAAAAATAAGTTGCGAAGAAAACCTGTTAAGGTCCAAAAGTCTATATAGTTTATAAATGGGATTGTGCCTCCCCATCCTTCGAAGGCGTTGAAAGTAAGTTGGAGATATTGTGCAGCAAGTAAAATAATGATAGAAAGCCATATTAGTATAGTTCTTCGTACAGTAATTAGTAATGCAGCGATGAAAAGGTAAACGCCGTAGTAGTGTAAAATATCACCCGTCCATTCCATTACATACAATAATAATCCTAAAATAAATAAGAATAGTGATCGTTTCCAAATCAATATTCGGCTGGTATTGATTTTTATTTTCTCTTGGCTAGCAACAGATGATTTAGTCATTAAAGTTATGCCAATCCCAGCAAGTATAACAAACAAGGCAGAAGCTCTACCTTCAAAAAGTGTTATAAAGGTTTTTAACAGAGGAGGTCCATTTCCTTCCGCCCCTGTTATCACCATGAAATTAACTAGTAACATTCCAAACATTGCCCACGCTCTAGCAAAATCTAAGCCGATAATGCGCTTTTTTGTATTCACTTCAATCCCTGCTTTCAAAAATGCTATTTACAGCTTCAATCCATATTTGTTTATAATCCATATCTAAATGTAACATCATAAAATTCCCAATATTATCAAGAACTAATGCTAACATATGAGCTTTTGAAACTAGATTTTTATTTTGAATGAGTTGAAGTTCATTTGCTTTTGTTAGGAGTGATTCAAATCCGTTTAAATATTCTGTTTGTACAGTTAGTAATCGATCTTTGTACATATCGTTTCTTGAAGATAGTAATACATATTCTTGTAATACACGATTAAAATAAGGATCTTTCTGTTGTTCGTCTATCATTTTAAAGCCAATTTCAATACATTTCGCAATGAAATTCTCTTTCGTAAACTCTTCTGTATGGAAGAAAGAGGAGAACTGCATCGCTTCGCATAATTCATTAAAAATACTTTCGATTAATGCATCTTTAGATTTAAAGTAATAATAAATAGATGGCTTGGCGATACCAACTTCCTCAGCAATCATTGAATAGGTCGTTTTAGCAATACCACGCATAGCAAACAGTCGATAGCTTGCTTCCACTATGGAAGAGAGTGTTTCTTCACTTTTGCTCATAATAAATCCTCCTAAAAAAGGTTACATAAATCGTATCATTCATTAACAATATTTTCAACCTACCGTTAGGTAAAAAGTAACCTATTTTTTTACACATTAATTTAAAAAGTATAAGGTAAAGGAATTTACAAAAGAAATATATTTCTACAGTATTTTTCTAGTTTTACACATAAATATTGAGAAAATTTCACTTACCCAAAATGTAAAGGTAATAGAATTGTTTGTATAGAATTACTCGTAGATTCACTTTATTTCGTTACTTGTGGACAGTAATAGCCTTATAGGAATGGGGTAAAGGGTTCAATTTATTAGGGGGAGTGGTTTTATGTTAAACAAAAAAATGGTGGCAATGGCAATGACTGTGCCGTTAGTAATGGGGACGATTTCTACGGTTTCGGCGTTGGAAAAACAACAACAAGTAAAGCTAGAAGCTTATTCGCCACAGAAAAAAGCAACTGAATATTTAAAAGAAAATGCTGCGCAGTATGGATTGAAAACAGACCTCTCAGACTTGCAATATATTTCTACAACAGAAACGTCAGTAGCTTCATATGTTAGGTTCCAACAAGTAGTTAATGGTGCTCCTGTATTTTCAAAACAAATTACAGTTACTCTTAACGGAGAGGGAAAGGGAGTACTTGCAGTTTCTGATTATCAATCTGTCAAAGATGTGAAGGAAGTAACGACAAAAATTAGTGAAAAAGATGCAATACAAAAATCAATGGCGTATGTTGGAGAAGCAAGTGAGCAAAACTTATGGGCTCCTACAGAAAAAGAATTCGGATATATTGTTGAAGAGGGAGTCGCTATTCCTGTATATAAAGTGGTAGTCCATTCTAATAATCCATTCGGTGCATGGGAAACATTCATTGATGCGGAAAATGGAAAGTTAATTAAAAAAGTTGATATAAACCGAAAAGCAGAAGGAACAGGAAAAGTATTTTTACCTAACCCTGTCGTATCTAGTGGAAGTTTAGCAGGGTTAAAAGATAATAATGATGCAGATTCAACAGCATTAACGAATCAATTGAAAACTGTTACGTTAAAAGGTTTAGATGGTACAGGATTTTTAATTGGTGAGTATGTTACGATTTCTTCAAAAGCGAAGACGAAATCTACAAACTTACAATTTAACTATACACGTGCAAATGATAGTTTTGAAGATGTTATGTCATATTATCATATTGATACATTACAGCGTTACATTCAAGGATTAGGCTTTCAAAATATTAATAAACGTTCGATTAAAGTGAATGTAAATGGTACAACTGACGATAATTCATTCTATTCTCCATCAACGAAAGCTTTAACTTTCGGTACTGGCGGAGTAGATGATGCAGAAGATGCTGGCATTATTGCGCATGAATATGGTCATTCTATTCAAGATAATCAAGTGCCAGGCTTCGGAAGTTCACCAGAAGGTGGAGCGATGGGAGAAGGATTTGGAGACTTCTTAGGTGCTACTTATGAAGATGCAGTATCGACAACAGGATACGGGAAAGCATGTATTGGAGAATGGGATGCGGCTGCTTATTCTAGTTCAGATCCGACGTGCTTACGCCGATTAGATACGAATAAAGTATACCCGAAAGATATAACGAATGAAGTGCATAATGATGGGGAAATTTGGGCTCAAGGTCAATACGAAATGGCGCAATCTTTTGGACGTGATGTAGCAACAAAAATTATTTTACAATCACATTGGTCATTAACGCCAAATGCGAAATTCCGTGATGGAGCGAAAGCGATTAAGCAAGCAGATGCTCTTTTATACGGCGGACAACATGCCGCGGAAATCGATCGAATTTGGACAGCGAGAGGAATTAGTACGAATTAATATAAAAAGTCGTGGCGTTTAAAAGCCACGACTTTTTTATTTGCTTAAGAACTGGTACTAGTAAATTAAGCTATATCAATGATAGTGTGAATTTATACGCATTCCATTTATTTTTTTGCGTCTTTAAAAACAAAATGCTCTTTAAATTTTCTAGACTCGACTTTTTGACCGTTTCGCATCGAGCGGAAAGGGTGTTCTTGCCAAGTGATTATAACGTCAACCTCATCTGATTTTGTAGAAACAGGGAAGTTAGCATGTCTAAATCCAGTTTTTCCACTTGCTAGACGACCTTCTTTTAGGGAAAAGAGTTCGTATTTTGTTTTCATATTTGGTTCATTGCGGAAGACTTCAACTTGTACGTTATATACTTCGTTTTCTCCAACATTCTTTACCGAAAATTGATATGTTTGAAATTTATCTTTTTTAGCTTGAAGCATATTTTCACTTGTTTTTTTCGGTTCATCAATATTCACTTGCCATTGATCAGAGTTTTGAGAGATTGGTAAAGATTTTGGTGAATAGGCGTATGTTTCATTAACTACAACTAAGCATAATAATAGGAGAAAGAAACTAATTGTTTTTTTCATATAAACACCTCGCTACAAAATTTTTATTAATATGCGTAAATGAAACGGATTTTATGTAATAAAATGGAAGAAGGTGATACTTTGATTCAAATGAATTTGAAAAAACTTGAAGAGGTAGTAGATGGAGAAGGATTACAAGAATCGTTTCATCATATAAAAATACATGGTGTCTGCATAGATTCCAAAAACATTAAAGAAGGAAATTTATTCGTTCCAATCATTAGGGTGAAGGATGGACATGGTTATGTGAAAGAAGCAATGGATAATGGAGCTGTCGCTTCATTATGGAAAAAGTCTTACGGTACTCCGCCAAAAGGGATACCAATTATATTTGTAGATGACACTTTGTTTGCTTTGCAACAATTGGCACAATTTTATCGACAAGGGCTAGATGTAAAAGTAATCGGAATTACTGGTAGTAATGGCAAGACAACGGTAAAAGATATAATAAGCACGATTTTAAGTACAACTCATCGTGTGCATAAAACAAAGGGCAATTTTAATAGTCAAATCGGTTTGCCGTTAACAATTTTAGAAATGAAACGAGATACAGAGTTTTTAATACTTGAAATGGGAATGAGTGAGAAAGGACAAATTCGAAATTTATCACAAATAGCACAGCCAGATGTAGCGATAATTACAATGATTGGACAGTCTCACTTAGAAACACTTGGATCAAGAGAAGAGATTTCGAAGGCTAAATTAGAAATTATAGACGGATTAAAAGAGGAAGGATTGCTCTTATATAATGGTGATGAGACATTACTTTCTCGAAAAAATAATGTACTAGTTCTAGAATGTAAGTCATTTGGTGAAAAGGATACAAATGATTTGTTTCCAACAAACGTGCAATTAGATGAATATGGTGTTCATTTTAAATTAAATGATTCAAAAATACAGTATGATGTCCCCTTACATGGAAAACATAATATTTTAAATACGATTGTTGGAATCGCTGTAGGTCAATTTTACAATGTCCCTACAGAAAAAATACAGGATGCATTGAGGCAAATAAATATTACTCATATGCGTTTTCAATTTTTAACTGCTAAAACAGGTTTTACGATTATTAATGATGCATGGAATGCCAGTCCATCTTCAATGAAGGCTGCAATTGAAACGTTAGAGAAGTTAAATGCTTATGAGAAAAAAATCATTGTCATTGGGGATATGTTGGAGTTAGGGAAGGAAGCTGAAACTTATCATAGAGAAATTGGTAAAATGTTAAATCAAGAGAATATTTCATATGTGTTTACTTATGGAGAGATGGCAGAAATAGTGGCGGAAGAAGCAAGAAAGAAATATGATACAGGAAAAGTACAGTCATATAATAATAAAGCTAAGATAGCAGAGGAAGTATTGAAAATTATAACGAAAAAGGATGTCGTATTATTGAAAGGCTCTCGTGGAATGGCTTTAGAGGAGATTGTGCAAAATTGGATATGAAAAATCAGAATATATTTTAAAAAAGCTTGCGTTTTATAAAATAAAGAGATAGAATACTCTGTAAATATAAAAAGTGATGATTAGGAAAAGTACATGATGCAGGTGTCTACAGAGAGCAATCGATTGCTGGGAAGATTGCGATACCGCATGATGGAAAGACACCTGTGAGTGTTGCTTTGAACGTGATAATTAGTAAAAGCAAACGGTACCTACCGTTATCAGGGCTAAGATGGTCATTATGACAATTTGGGTGGTACCGCGGAAAAATCCGTCCCTATTTATAGGGGCGGATTTTTGTATTCTTTGAAAGGAGGTGAGTGACCGTGGATGACGACGATGACAACAATAATGTAAATAAAAATAAAACTATTGGAGGGAAATGTAATGGATCAAATAATGAAGCGTTCACTCACACGAGAATGTACGGAACATGGCGGGAAGGTTGTATTACTACAAGGATGGGTAAAAAAGATTCGTCATCTAGGGAATGTTAGTTTTTTATTATTAAGGGACCGAACGGGAGTTATTCAATGTGTATTAGAAAACGAGTTAGCCGGATACAAAGTTGATGTTGAAAGTGTCGTTCAAGTAGTTGGTGAAATTGTAGAGACTTCGAAAACAGAATTAGGGGTTGAAGTACTCGCTCATGAAGTGAAAGTATTAAATGGTGCAGAACCACTTCCGTTTGAAATAAATAAAAAGAAGTTACAAGTTGGCTTAGATCAATTATTGAATGAGCGGGTATTATCTTTAAGACATGAGCGAACCGCGGCGATTTTTAAAGTGAAATCGACACTCGTTCAAAGCTTTGGTGAGTTCCTAATAGAGAACGATTTCACACGTGTATTTACTCCGAAAATTGTCTCGCAAGGGGCAGAAGGAGGAGCAAATGTTTTTAAGCTTCCATACTTCCAAAAAGAAGCTTACTTAGCGCAATCACCACAGTTTTATAAACAAATGATGGTAGCGGGAGGACTCGAACGTGTTTTTGAAATTGCTCCTGTGTACCGGGCGGAACATCATAACTCTTCACGACATTTAAATGAATATATATCGTTAGATGTAGAGCTTGGATTTATAAATGATTTTTATGAAGTGATGCAATTAGAAACGGATGTTTTACGATATATGTTTCAACAAGTAGGAGAAACATGCGAGAAAGAACTACAACTATTACAAATAGAAGTACCTGTCATTACTGAAATTCCTAAAATCACATTGTTAGAAGCACAAGATATTTTGAAAAATAAATACCGGAAAGAATCGCAGATTGGGGATTTAGATACAGAAGGTGAAAAGTTATTAGGGAAATATGTGAAGGAAACATATAATAGTGAATTTGTCTTTATTACACATTATCCGAAAGAATCGCGACCGATGTATACAATGCCGAATAAGGAGAACGAAGCCATAACGGATTCATTTGATCTATTATATAAAGGATTAGAAATAACGTCAGGTGCACAGCGAATTCATAATCATGAAATGTTGCTCGCATCTTTTAAAGAAAAAGGATTACATCCAGATAAATTTCAATCTTATGTAAATACATTCCGATACGGTTGTCCGCCACATGGTGGTTTTGGAATTGGATTAGAACGAGTTGTGTATAAGCTATTAGAATTATCGAATGTAAGAGAAGCGAGTGCTTTTCCGAGGGATTGTACACGTCTTATACCATAACATTAAAACCCTTCTATAATATAGAAGGGTTTTGTGCATTTCAACATATGTTAAAGGGAATGATAATGGTTTTTTCGTGTGAAAATATGTAAATTATATCAAGAAAATTTGATAATGAATTGAGAAATAGAAAATTCATAAGTTATAATAAAATATGAATATAAAAATAGTTCACATAATAATGTATGGAAGGGTATGAAACATGTTATATCAAACTCAAGCAACACAACAAACACCAGCTTATATAATCTATCTTCTGGATGTAAGCGCATCAATGAATCAAATGATGGATGCAGGCGGAGAAGAAAAAAGAAGAATTGACATTGTAACGGATGCTCTTTCTTTAGCGATTCGCCAAATGGTATTTCGTTCAACAAAAGGTAGTCGCCTGCTTCCAAGGTATAAGTTATCTATTTTAGCCTATAGCGATCATGTTTTTGATCTATTGGGTGGGGTGAAAACAATAGACGAAGTAGCAAGACTGCGCCCACTAGAAAAAATCCAAACGCATCGCTTAACTGATACAGCAAAAGCTTTCTCTGTAGTGGAGAAGTTATTGCAAATGGAATTACCAAATTTACAAGATGGGCCAGCTCCTGTGGTCTGTCATATGACAGACGGTGCTTCAACTGGTGAAGATCCAGAATTAATTGTGCGAAGAATTATGGATATGTCTGTACCTGATGGAAATGTGTTAATTGAAAATATTTTTATTTCAGATGAAATTATGCAAGACCAAATTACTAATATAAAGAAGTGGCAAGGTATTATGCCAAATACAGAAATTACGGATGAGTACGGAGCAAAGTTGCAAAGACTTTCATCGCCTATCCCTCAAAGCTATCGTGAGATGATGACTGAATATGGTTTCCATATTGCAGATGGTGCGGTGATGATGTTTCCTGGTACAAATGTGGATTTAGTATCACTTGGATTTCAAATGTCTGCTGCAACGCCGGTTCGATAGGAGGGAGAAGTATGGTGAAATATATCCTATCGCAAGAGAAAGAAACGGTATTGCAAGAAAAGAAAAGCAAACATTTTACTTATCGATATAGCTATGTCAGAGCAAAAGAAACGCAGGATTTAAATGAGAGTGGACAGGACTTCTTAGTATTTCAAGATAATGGAACTAGTTTCATATTTGTTTTATGTGATGGTGTAGGGATGTCTTTCCACGGTGAAATTGCTGCAGAGTTTCTTGGTATGAAGTTATTAAACTTGTTTGAAACGTGTCAAGAAAGTGGACAGGACATTCCTACATTATTAGATGAACAGTTAAATAATTGGATAGAAGAAGCTTCAGAGGAAGTGAGTGCATTTCGATTGCCAGAAGAAACACCGTGGTTACTTCGCGATGTATTAGAAGAAAAGCGAAAACAAGGTAGTGAAGCGATGTTTATCGGTGGGAAAATAGAGCTCATTCCAAATCAAGACAAAGTACAAATAACGATAGTTGTACATGGTGATTCATTTGTACAATTGTTTCAAGATAAGAAGAATTGTTCGAATGTAGTGAAGTTTGAGAGAAATATAGAGAAAAGATGGTCTACACATCGTGGCATTATTGGTGGCGAATTGGAGGTTTTTTCAAAGACATTATCCAGAGAAGAAGCTAATCGGATGGTTATTCATTCAGACGGGCTTATGTCGCTTATGCAGTATAATTTTGAGGAAGTCTTAGCAGAAATCGAGAGGGCGCAGTGCTCGCCGACAAGCGATGATATTTCATTTTTAGATATTTCTTGGTAACAACACGATGGAAAAAGGTGAATAAAACGTGGAAGAGATTATTGTGACGTACATAAAACAATCAAATGAAGAAATAGATATTGCGATTCCTAATGATATAAAAGTAGTGCAAATTATTGAAGCGATTTTACATCATGAAAAAATAGATGAAGCATTAAGCAGTATCTATGAAATTAAAGTGGCAAAAGATAAAGAAGAGTGGCATTCTATTCGGAATGATGAAACTTTGCGAGATAATGATGTTTGGGATGGACAATATGTAATGCTATATAAAAAGGGGGCTATTATTCCTTCTTTTGAAATGTTATCGGCAGAAGAAGTTTATAATGAACCTGTTAAACCAGATATATCTTCTAGTGAAGAAGATTATGTATGGAAAATCATTGAGTAATAGTTTTTGAATGGGGAAGGAGAAATGTTTTGTGCAAAAATCACCATATTTTCAACGCTCTCCGCGTGTGAAAGTAGATATACCCACAGGGGATGTTATTATTCATGATCCGCCGAATATACCGGAGGAGCCGAAATTTTCAATTGAAACGATGATATTGCCAGCGGCGATGACAATTTTGACTCTAGTATTATACTTTGTGATGATGAAGGTTATGAAAATGAATTCAAGCTATATGCCGCTAATGATGGTTTCTAGTATTCCTATGTTAGGGTCATATATATTTACATCGATGGGGCATTTACGTAGAAAGAAAGAACACCGTCAATTGGTTGAACAATTGCAAACAAGATACTTAGAGCAAATTCAAAAGCACCGAGTGGAATTAGATACGTTAAAGGTTGAACAAGCAAAGTATTTAATTACACAAAATCCAAGTCCTTTAAAAAGTGTGCAAAGAATTGAAAATCAAGAAAGTAACTTATGGGAGCGAACACCCGAAAGTCCGGATTTTTTAGATATTCGAACTGGAACAGGAGGAACTGGAACAGGAGGAACTGGAACAGGAGGAACTGGAACAGGAGGAACTGGAACAGGAGGAACCGGAACAGGAGGAACTGGAACAGGAGGAACTGGAACAGGAGGAACTGGAACAGGAGGAACTGGAACAGGAGGAACCGGAACAGGAGGAACCGGAACAGGAGGAACTGGAACAGAAAAACCAAAACCAGATCCAGAACCAACATACCCAACAATTACAGTATCACCAAAAACGGGTGATATTCTTGTAGAATGGTATACAGCAAATGGAGAGAAATCTAGTGCAGTATTTTTTGGGGAGTTTTATAAGGCACAAAATCATTTGAAACTAATTGATGGTATGAAAAATATAGAGAATCGTAATGATTTACAGCTTATTTCTCAAGTTAGTTCTTCACCAACAGAAGCAAATAAAGCAGCATTATTGTTAGCAGCACAAGATTCCGCTCAATTTGAAAAAGTAGCTAGTTCAAAATATGAGCAACTATTTTATATTCGAAATCAATTAACTTTATATCAAGAGCCTGCTTTTAATGACCAAGAATTTGAATACTTTAAAAAAAATAAGCAAGATGTTATAGAAAAGCTGTCTAAAGATATTTTTAAAGTTGCACTTAATGAAGAAAAACGAGATGTAAATGCAGCTTTAAGTAAATATTATTTATTAACTTCCGTATTACAAGGCGTAGATGAAGACTTGCAAAAGCAGGCTTACGATCGAGTGCAAGCTATTTTTAATCAAATGCTTGAAAATGAATTGGAACAAATGGTACAAGGAAAAGTTGAAGTTCCAACTGTGCCAGTTTTAAATCAAGGAAAAGAAAAAGATAAAAATGTAGCAGGAAAACCAACGACTGAAAATGAAGTTAAAAATTCAAAAGGTGAAGAAAAACAAGAGAATAAAGAAAAATCGAAGCCAGAAGAATCAAAAACAAATAAAGAAGAGGTAAAACAAGAAGAAATCCAAACGAATAAAGAAAATGCAAAACAAGAAGAAGTACAAAATAATAAAGAAGATAAAAAGAATGAGGAACAAAAAGATAATAAAGATGGTAAAAAGCAAGATGAAGTAAAAACACCTGGACAATGGGCGATTGAACAGGTAACAGCGTATATGAACGAAGCGAAGTGGAAAGAAGCAATTGTACTAGCAGATCAATACATTGATCAGACAAAAGGTGAAGAACAAAACACATTGAAGGATCAATTGAAAAATGCAGTTGAGAACTTATTAACACAATCAAAAGCAGAAGAGACATCTGCAGAAATGGCATTACAAAATTATCACTTTATCTTAAATGTTAAAAATGTAGTTGCTGAGCAGAGAGAAGAGGCAAAATCGTTATCTTTACCTGTAATGTTAGAAGTAAAGGCAGATCAGGCATTAGCAGAGAAAGATTATTATAACGCTGTATTATATATGGCGAACTCTATTCGTAATAAAAATAAACATGCTCATGCATTTGAAAAATTACAAACAAATACAAACTTCCTTTGGAATCAAACTATGGAGCAATGGAATAATTTAAAGGGTAATTCTGGATGGCAAAGTGAAGTTAAAAAATCTGTTCAACCATCCCTTGAATTAATTGTATATTTAAAAGATATTTCACCAGCTATAGTGGATGATACAAGATTCAATGAGAAAATAAAGGAAGCAACGAAGAAATTAGAAGGTATTCAGTTGTTGAATTTAGCAAGTTATGAAAATAGTAAGAGTGATGAAGCTAGTCAATTGAATGCATTGTATTATTATGGACAAGCTTATGAACGTGGTATAGCTGACGCAGGAGATATGAGTAACATTTTTAATAAGTTATTAAATAAAGCACGTGGATTTGAAGTGTCTGATCCTGCAAGAGCTATGAATTTATACCGATTAATGTATACAACGCCTGGTGCGCAAGGACTTGGCTTCCAAGACGTAATTAGAAATTCTATTGATTACTTGAATGATTTCAATGTAGCAAGTCAATCGTTCGCGAAATATGGTAATAGTTTAAATGTGAAAGATATTGCAACAGCATTAGCTTATGCAAATACAGCTATTGAAAATGGATATGCAAATGAACAAAGTAAAGCGAAAATAAGACAAATTGCAGAGGAAATGGTTAAAGTGGGGCAAAATAAATTAAAGGGAAATGATTTAAATACTGCATATCAGTATTTTGAATTTGTAAGCCGTGCAGATTATAAACATGTTCCGCAGGATGTTCGTAGCCAAGCAAATGATGGACTACAAGCGATAAAAAATGCTACTAAAAAATAAAGTAATAAATTTCGCCATCTTACCCTAGGTAAGATGGCGAAATTTATTCCAAATAAGGAGTGAAAGTTAATGAGTTTACTAGAAATTAGTCCATTAGATGAGGCGTTAGTGGAAGCTTTACAAAACGAAGAAAAAAGAGGCCATTTTTATGAGATATTACAGAAATCAAATTTATTCGTTGTTGCTTCTGTCGAAGGGGATACAAGTGTAGATGAAGAAGGGAATTTGATTTCTACTAATAATACACAATTACAAATTCATTATTTTGAAATGGAAGAAGGATTAATGTTACCACTGTATTCTGATTTAAAGCATCTAGAAATGGTTATTCCAGAAGAATGTCCGTATGTCTCTATGAATGCAGTTGAATTATTGAAAACGATAGATTTAGAGGCAAATGTCATATTGAACCCACGAACAAAATTTCAAAAATTATTTGTAAAGGAAGAAATTGAAGCGATTTGTGATAACAGTATTTTTGATGTTTTCTCTAAAGAGAATAAGTAAAAATTGATGCAGTTCTATTTCTTTTTGGTATAAAATAGAGGAAGGTGGGAGAAGGTTTGGAGATTAAAGTCAAACCTGAACAACTCGAACAAATTGCCAAAAACATATCAGAGATGCAAACACACAGCCAGAATATACAACAAAATCTCAATCAATCCATGTTTAGTATTCAAATGCAATGGCAAGGAGCGACGAGTCAGCATTTTTATGGGGAATATATGAGATCAATGAGACTCATGGAATCTTACATACGTAACTTACAAGTTACAGAAAAAGAATTACGGCGTATTGCTCAAAAGTTTCGTCAAGCAGATGAAGAATATCAAAAGAAACAAAATGAAAAATTGAAAGAAACCCATAAAAAAGAAAAGAAACATGAAAAATCATGGTGGGAAAAGGGAATAGAAGGAGCAGCTGAATTCATCGGAGTGAATGATGCAATTCGTGCAGTTACTGGTAAAGACCCTATTACAGGAAAAGAATTATCAACAAAAGAAAGACTCATCGCTGCAGGATGGACACTCCTAAACTTTGTTCCTGTTGGAAAAGTTGCGAGTCTTGCTGGAAAAGGAATAAAGTATGTCGCCTCTAGCTTCGGGAAGACAATTGTAAAAGCAGGAAAAGGACTAGGCGAAGGCATAACGATGGTGGCTGGAAAAGCTGGAAAAGCAGCGGTCGATGGAATAAAAACAGCCACCCACAAAGTAAAAGAGGGTGTAAATTTTGTAGCCTCCACAGCAAAAGGCTTTGCCGACAAAATCGGAAGCTTATGGAACAAAGGTGCCACAACCGTAAAAACAACTTTCTTGCAGGGGAATGAAAAGATTCAGTACGCAGTAAAAACATTACTGGAGTACAAATGGATCCCAGGTTTAGGAAAAGCCTACGTCATGCCTGGAGTAGGAATGGTCCGAGAGATGGGACAGCATTCTCTGAAAGATGCTTATCAGTATATGAAAAGTGTTGGAGAGAAGGGTGTTAAGGGTACGGGTGAAGGTAGTAAGATAGAGAATATATCTAAATTAACTACAGAAGATATCCCGACTGCAAAAAGTGGCAAATTTAATGATTTCTTTAATTCTCTTTCTAGTGCAGAATTGGATGGATTATGGAAAGATAAAAAGATTAGAAAGAAAATTGAACGTCAGCTTAGAGAACCTGGTGGTTTACATGAATGGCATTTAGTATCGAGGGCTCCACAATTCAAGTTTTGGGATATAAGTGCTGAAAAAATTAAAGATTTAAGAACAGCAATATCTGATGTTAAATTTGTAAATCCTAAAGGCGTTCATGGAGGATTAGGTTCTACAAAAGCACATAATGAATTATTGGCAATTATTGATACATCAAATGACTATAACACATTTATTAGAAGACTTAATAATTGGGCTTACTATAGATTAGAGGGTGGAATTTCATCATTGCCAGAAGGATTAAGATTAAAATAGGGGTGTGTTATTTATGGAAAAGCAAGGAATGGTTTCAATATGGTTAGGTAATATTAAAACACAAAACCAGTTAGAGAAATACGTCAATTTAACATACGATGAAGACGGAGAGTCTGTACCTTCTAAATTTTTTGTAGATTTCAATATTGATATGGATGAAACAGATGAGGATTTTATTGAAAAAGCGGTATTAGAAGAAAAGAGTGATAATATCTCTGCTTTATTAGAGGGGTGTTCATATGAGGAAATTATACTACCTAAAATTAGAGGATATGTTAACGTAAATAAGTTATATAACGCTGTTATTTTAATTTACAATTTTGAGTACGAGAACCTAGTTAACTCTTTTGAGGATTTTGATTATATTACTTCTACTAGTTACTTACAATAGTAATTTTTTGATTGAAATTTGAATAAACTGCTGAATAGTGAAGAGCGTTAATCTTATATTAATTTGAAACCTTGATGGGCTATATGCCTCTCAAGGTTTTTATAATTTTATGTTAAAATTAAAAGCTTATAGTAAAAAGAAAAGTGCATGGGATTGGTTACAATGACTTTATAAGTATTGCAACTACACTTACTACTCGATATATACTTTACATAAGAAAATGAAAAAGCTCGTGGTGTTAAAGTTTAAATATACATTAGCACATATACGAATGGAAAATAAAGTACATGTGAAGTGGATAGAAAAAATAATAGGGTGTTTGAGAATACGTACTCCATGATGGTTGTACCATCATGGAGTACTATGTGCAATGATAGAATAGAAAAGGAAGTATGAGCTTAGGCGAGATGACATTTTACATGGCGATGAATATAAACACATGGAATGTATATTAAACTAACGAGCTCGTACAAACTCGTAAGTTTTAACGTAGTAGTTGTCATGACATATAAAAGGTGTCATACTGTTACTACAAAACTTACAAATTTATGCTACTTAAAAACATATGAACTTAAAGTACTTGATTGTCAATTAAAGGCAACAAGTGCTTTTTTGCGTTTTAGCGTAGAAATTTAAAAGAGCACTATAATTTTATAAGTGCATTAAGTGTTAAATTTTTATTGTTGTTTTATAGACTGTAGTGGCTATGTACAGTGTACGACGATAGTAGAGGAAAAAATAAAGGGTTGTGTTATTTTTTGAAGTCATCGTAAAGTACGTTTTAACGGATGGACGTTATGCATACGTTATCCGCAAAAAACGGGTAAACGTTACAGGGACTTTAATTGCTGTAACGGGAAGGTGCTCAATATGGGAGAGAAAGTAGTTGGTTATGTACGAGTTTCAACGGAAGGACAAGTGCGTGAAGGGTATAGCCTAACGTATCAAGTAGAAGAAATTGAACGGTACTGCATCGAAAATAAACTACAACTGCTTCACATATACGAAGATAAAGGAATCAGCGGAGCGACAGTAGATGAAGATGGATTAACAGTTGAACGTGAAGGTCTACAAGAGCTATTGTCGGATATGGCATATCATCAAGTGCGCAAAGTTATTGTACTAAATACATCTCGGTTATGGCGCTCTGATATGGCAAAAGTGTTAATACAACGAGAGCTAAAGAAACACAAGGTAGATGTGAAAGCAATTGAACAACCAAATTATAGTATATACACGCATGACCCAAATGACTTTTTAGTAAATGGTATGTTAGAGCTATTAGATCAATATCAACGTCTTGAGATTGCATTAAAGCTAAGTAGAGGCAGAAAGAAAAAAGCAGAACAAGGTGGATATGCGGGGGGCGGTGTGATGTTTGGTTATAGAGTAAAGAAAGGACAAAAAGTGTTAGAGGTAGATGCGGAGAAAGCGATAGTTGTACGTAGACTATTTGAATTAAGACACTTTTTTAAACATTGGTCGCTAACTCAATTGGCAGAACGACTAAATAGGGAAGGGTATTGTACTGAGAAAGGAAAGTTGTTTACGAAAGTGCAAGTGAAACGTATGTTAGACCGAGAGAACTTTTATCGAGGGGTATATACATACGGGCAAATACAAACAATTGGGAAACATCCGGCAATTATATAATAGTCGTACTTAAAAAAATCACTCATTTTACTATATGTACTTATGAAATTATGAAAATGGATAGGCTTGCGTACCTATGCGCATCGGAAGATGAACGCTCGAACTAAGGTTGCCGACATTTTTATATATGACTAAATCATTGAATAGAGGGATGAGTTATGCATAATAGACAGAACTATTTGTATGTAGGAGTAGATTTACATAAGGAGCATCATACGGCTGTTATTATTAATTGTTGGCAAGAGAAATTAGGAGAAATACAATTTGAGAATAAACCATCTGCATTTTCGAAGTTTTTATTAGAAGTAGAGACATATGTGAGTGATGGTTTATCAGTTGTATTTGGTTTAGAGGATGTTGGCGGTTATGGAAGAGCATTAGCGAAATATTTAGTAGATCATGAACAAGTAGTGAAAGAAGTAAATCCAGCTTTATCATTTTTAGAACGAAAGAGCCAAGTGATGATACAAAAAAATGATAGTTGGGATGCGGAATGCGTAGCCCGTATACTAATAAATAAGTTAAATCAATTACCAGATGTAAAGCCAAACGATTTATTTTGGTCGATACAACAACTAGTGTCAAGAAGGAATGCATTAGTAAAAGCACAAAGTGCGTTAAAGAACCAATTACATATTCAATTAAACCACCATTATCCAAGTTATAAAAAGTTTTTCTCAGAGTTAGATGGAAAAACAGCATTAGCATTTTGGGAGCAATATCCGTCACCCTCTTGTTTAGAGGGGACGAATATAAAGCAATTAACAGCTTTTTTATTAGATGTTAGCAACAATACATGTTCAGTAAAGAAAGCAAGCGACATATTAAAACTTGTAAAAGAAGATGGACATACAATGAAGGAATATCAAGACACACGAGACTTTTTAGTAAGAAGTATTGTACGGGAGATTGAGTTTAAAAAGAAAGAAATGAAATACATCGAAAGAGAATTAAAACAGCTAGTAAATCTACTAGATTATCAATTAGAGACGATGCCGGGAATAGAACTTGTGACGGCATCAGCATTAATAGCTGAGATAGGAGATATAAGACGAGTTCTAAATGCCAATAAATTAGCACGATTTGCGGGGATTGCGCCTGTTTACTTTGGTTCTGGTGGGAAAGGTAAGACACATAAAAGCAAACAAGGAAAAAGGGCGCTACATGCTTTATTTTATAATTTAGCAGTACAGCAAGTGCAAGTAGCAAAAGGAAGTAAGAAGCCACGGAATCCAGTGTTTCATGCGTACTACCAAAAGAAATTAAAAGAAGGAAAAACAAAAGGACAAGCATTGGTATGTATTATGAGAAGGCTTGTAAACATTGTATATGGCATGATGAAATATAAAACAGCTTATGAGTTGCCGGTAGTGGAAGAAAAAGAAGTAGTTTAATAAGGTATACGTGGTTTGTTTTTTTATTGTGAGGGTTTAAGATTACAACATAGGGTACGGGTGAAGCTCTGGGGAATAAAAAAGTAGCAGTAGGAGAAGAGATTATTGCCCAAAGGGTACTGAAAGCAGAACTTGATTTAACACCAAAACTTACACCATACAAATCTTTAAGTAGGGGTCAGCAGAAAAAAATAAAAGAAAAGATTGAAAATCGTACAGTAACAAAAGAAGAATATAAAAGATATCAATGGGATAAAAGATTTTCAAAAAGAAGAGCTGCAGGGGTTAATGAATTTTGGAAGCAAGAAAAGAAAAGAATTTTAGATGGAGAACCTACAACAAGGGATTGGACTAATGAACAGATACAAGAGATTTTAAAAGGAAAAAACCCTCAATACAATGGGAAATCAATAATTGGTCATCATACTTACAATGCTATGAATTATCCACATATATGTAATAGAGGAGAATTAATTTATCCTGTAACTGGCAGGGAACATTTAAAGGGTTGGCATGGCGGAAGCTATAGTAAAAATGCACCTGGTAGACCTGTTAATCCAAACTATTTAGAAGAATTTTAATGGAAAGGAGAATAATAGATGAGTAAAATGGCAATTAAAATAAGCTCTAATGGTTTATTTAGTAAATGTGTAGTACCATTAAGAAAGTACACTGGTTTAGGAATTACAGAGATAAAAAATAAAATTGAAAACAAAGATTTTTTTGCCGAAACAGATGCAAATGATATTGATGATATGGAAAATTTAAAAGGATTAGTTGATAACTTATTGAAGTTAGGTGCGGAAGTGAAAATATTTGATAGCGATGAATACGGTGAAGGAATTTTCGATTACCAAGAAATTTCTTACGACGAATTTATAAATAATATTGACCGGTTAAAAGAAATTATGGAAGAATTACAGGATTACGATGATGCTTTGTCTGACGAAGTTTAATTGGTCTTAATAATTATTATTTTGAAAATATATGTTAAGAGCTTGTGTTAGTAAAGCAACATAAGCGAGTGATAAAGCTCATGGTTCTAAAACCATAAATACAAAAGCACATAAGAAAAATGGATGAAAAAGAATGTATTTTTGAAGTGGATAGAAAAATATATTGTGTTTGAAAATATATACTCCATGATGGTTATACCGTCATGGAGTACTGTGTGCAACGATAGAATAGAAAACGAAGTACGAGCTTAGGCGAGATGACATTTTATATGGCGATGAATATAAACACATGGAATGTATATGAAACTAATGAACTCGTACAAGCTCGTAAGTTTTAATGTAATACTTGTTACGATATATAAAAGGTGTCATACTGTTACAATAAAACTTACAAATTTTATGTTACTTAAATACATATGAACTTAAAGCGCTTGATTGTCTACGAAAGGCAACAAGTGCTTTTTTGTGTTTTAACGTGAAAAATTAAAAGAGCACTATAATTTTATAAGTGCGCTAAGTGTTAAATTTTTATAGATTGTAATGGCTGTGAACAGTGTATGACGATAGTAGAGGAAAAAATAAAGGGTTGTATTATTTTTTGAAGTCATCTTAAATTATGTTTTAATGGATAGACGTTATAGGGATTGTAATCATGTCTACTACATCGATAGATAAAAGCTATTCAGCAAAAAGAAGCAGCGTAACAAAAAGAAGATAAAGACGATTTAGATGATTAATATACAATTGGGTATTGCTGTTAATGTTTTGTCATAAATCTTTTCTTAAACGAAAAAAGAAGGTTTCTTTTTTCGTTTTTTTCTTTAGCCAAAACACTTAATAAAAGCGAGTTATCTATATAATTTACATCTTTGTCTAGTGTGCTTTGCATTCCAGATAACATTATGTATACAGCTAAAATAACTATAGTGAAAAATAAAACAGGTCCGAATGCTACCCAAGGTAATACATTTAAAAATTGATGATTGTGACCAAGTAAAACAAGTGTACCAGCAATGTTAAATGAAATGGTTCGAAATAATGCTAAATGCAGCAATAAAACTAAGGTTTGCAGCATTTGCTGATTAATCCAAATAAAAACCTTTGGCATAAGAAAGGGTTTAAAATGAATCTTACAAATGTGAAAAAAACTACCTCCTAATGTTTTAGAACTTATCACAAATTCATTTTGTAGTAATAAACGAATTTCATTACTGAAAAGTTGTACTAAATTTGGTACGCTAATAAAAATTAAAACCGAAATCATATAAGTAAGCCAGAGACGTTCTTCATCAGGAGATACGAACATTACAGGTGATAGTAAAAATATCGCTAGTAAGGTAGTCGGAACGTATTGGAATGTTTCAAATAAAATATCTAAAAAGCGTACATATCGATAAAAGTATGCATGAAGAACACCGAATATAAGTGAAAAAACAATCCGAAAAAAGCTAATAATTACTGCATAAAATATTGGTGTTTTTGCCTCGTAGAGAGTCCAAATTAATACATCACCCCCATGCTGATCTACTCCGAGGGGATGAGAGAAAGATGGGGGTGCTGGGGCAGTACTAGTTATTTTACCATCGACATATTGATAAGCAGGAACAGGTGTGATTTTTCCTGCGTCTACTTTCTCTTTCGTAATATAACTTGAAATTATGATAGTTACTAAAATTAAATTGTAAAGTAGGTGTTGGTTGTATAGCTAGCGATGTTGATGAACTTGGAGATGTACCAAAAAACAATTGTGGTAAAGAACAAATCCCAATAATACCAAGGATAATGAACAGTGAGCGGATAATAAAAAAACATCCACCCTTTAAAAGTGACGTAACGTATTTTTTCCTTATATTTTTATTTGTAAATATTTTCTATGTGATTTTATAAAAATCCTTTTCGACAAAAAAAAAAATATATCCCTTGACAGTTATAAATATAACCGATATACTTCATATTAATTTCAAAAGAAAATATATTCTAAATATTAAAATGTGTTGAATAGGAGTAGTAAGGTCATGTATTTGTGCAGAGAGCTATGGGTTGGTGCGACATAGTCAAATGACATCCTGAACTCGCCTAGGAGCAGTAAGGTGGAACGGAATCACATTCTTAGTAAATCTTAACGGTTAACCTTCGATATTAGGTTTGTAATCAAACGATTACTACTAAGGTGGATTCATAATGGAATCAATAAGGGTGGTACCGCGTTAAGTAAATGGCTTAGCGTCTCTTTATATAGAGACGTTGGGCCATTTTTTTATTTTATAGAAAAAGAAATGGAGGTTTTATTCAGATTGATCAATAACATTTATTTATTAATATAAAATGATTTTAGCAGGAGGAAAATAGGATGAAACAGACGGAGCAATGGACTTCGAAATTAGGTTTTATAATGGCAGCAGCAGGATCAGCAATTGGACTTGGCGCAATATGGAAGTTCCCTTATATTGCTGGAAAGAGCGGGGGAGGAGCATTCTTTTTAATCTTTATATTATTTACTGTATTAATTGGATTACCGCTACTTATAGCTGAATTTATGATTGGACGCAGTACACAGAAACAAGCAGTTGGAGCATTTAAAAGTATCGCACCAAATACAGGATGGCACTGGATTGGGCGTCTTGGGGTTGGGACTTGTTTTATATTACTTTCATTTTATAGTGTTGTAGGTGGCTGGGTACTAATTTATTTATTCAGAGGAGTAACTGGACAACTTATTACTCCGGGACAAAATTACGGTTCGTTATTTACTGAAACAATTGGAAATCCGGTTTGGGCTATTACTGGACATTTCGCTTTTATGTTCATTACGATATGGGTTGTATCAAAAGGTGTACAAAACGGAATTGAAAAAGCAAGTAAATATATGCTACCAGCATTGTTCGTTTTATTTGTCGCCCTTATTATTCGTTCATTAACACTGGATAATGCAATGCAAGGTGTGAAGTTTTTCTTACAACCAGATTTCTCAAAGATTACTTCAGAAAGTATTTTGTTCGCAATGGGCCAATCATTCTTTGCGATTAGCATAGGGATTTCGATTATGGTTACGTATAGCTCGTATTTAAATAAAAAAGAAAGTTTACCAAAATCAGCAGTTACGATTGTCGGATTGAATTTATTCGTTTCTTTATTTGCAGGTCTTGCTATATTTCCAGCAGTATTTTCATTAGGAATGGAGCCGACAGAGGGGCCGGGCTTACTATTTATTGTATTGCCATCTGTATTTAGCCAAATTCCATTCGGAGGATTGTTCTTGACTGTATTTCTTGCGCTATTTACATTTGCCACATTAACCTCGGCATTTTCTCTACTAGAGACGGTTGTTTCAGCATTAGCAAATGGTGAACAAGAAAGAAGAGCTAAACTATCATGGATCATCGGGTTCTGCATTTTCCTAGCAGGTATACCATCTGCCTTATCATTTGGAGTATGGAGTGATATTACGATTTTTGGGAAGAATATTTTTGATGCAGTAGACTTCTTATCTAGTAATATATTAATGCCGCTGGGAGCATTATTTATTAGTATTTTCGTATCATTCAAGATGGAAAAGAAAGTGTTAGAAGCTGAATTTTTTGTAGGTGGAAATTACGGAAAGATAGTATTTACTATCTGGGCATTTTTACTTCGATTTGTAGCACCACTTGCGATAGTTATCGTATTTTTAAATGTAATAGGGATTATTTAAGTTTAAATGTTATAATATTCAGTAAAAAAGAAGGTAATGATAATAAAAACAAATTTGATTGAAGTTGGGAAATATATGAACATTAGAGGGAAAAAGCTATACGTTGAAACACATGGAAGTCCTAAAAATAAACCAGTATTATTTTTACACGGTGGTCCAGGTGAAAGCTGTTATGATTTTTCATTTCATCAAGCGGAACGATTAAAAGATTCCTTATATGTAATTATGATAGATCAAAGAGGGGTTTGTCGGTCAGAAGTAATTACCGAAGAAGAAACTTTTGGACTATGTGATTTAATTGAAGACTGTGAAGAACTAAGAAAAGTATTACAAATTGAGAAATGGTCTGTAATTGGACATTCTTTCGGTGGATATTTAGCGTTGTTATATGCGTCGATGTATCCAAATTCAATAGAGAAAATAATATTTGAAGGTCCGACTTTCGATTTTGCATTAACAAGTAGGGCCTTACTACAAAAGACAGGAACTTTATTAAAAAAGTATGGAAAAGAATTAGTGGCAGAAGACTGCTTTGCTTATTCATCTAATAATGCTAGTTCAGAAGAGTTGTTAGAAGCTTATATAAGATTAAGTGCTGAATTAGAAGAAAAAAGAATGGAGATTTACAATTATAAAAAAGATGAGACAGACGATAGTTTATATAGTGATGAAGAGTGGGAAGTATTTTCAAATCGCTCCAAAATCCATTTTGATAGATTAAAATCAGAGGGAGCATGTCATACGTCATTATTATCTAAAATAAAAGATATACAAAATCCAATGTTATTAATTGTAGGAAAACATGATGTAGTAACGTGTGAAAAACAAATTGAAACATTTAATAAAGATGCTCAAAATGGGAAGCATATCATATTCGAAGAGAGTGGCCATACACCACATTATGAGGAAGCTGATCGATTTGCTGAAACAGTCATTCATTTTTTGAACTAAAAAAGAAAGAGCGCTTCGTATAATGCGAAGCGCTCTATTTTAAATTTCTGGATAAGTGATTGTAATATTAGGCCATTTACTTTGCCATTTCTTTTGATTAACTCTTTTGTTGTACATATGTATTCGTTCTTTCGTTTCAAGAAAATGAGGTGTAGGTTTCACTTGTAATGAAAGTACATCTTCTATTCCGCATGGGGATGTTAATATGACTTTGTTTTGTTCGTCCAAAGAAACACCAAGAGCGGTTGCTGTTTCAGGAAATTTAGAAATAGCATCAACAGAAGAAGAGTATGGCGGCATTCCATTCACTACATGCATGCGAGTTTGATTTTTTACTGACCAAGGGATAGAGGCATCCATATTCGTCAGCTTCTGTTCTAATGATTGTTCGTACACCTCATCTTTATGTAATGCATCATAATAAATGACATCAACGTCTGGTGTAGCTGTTCTTACTTTGTAGTTATGTAATGCATCCCAAATTTTAGAACGGACAAACCCGGCACAAATCCACCAATCAGGTAGCTCTAGTGATTTTGCCATTTGTAATACATTCATCATCCATTCGTCATTTTCTATTAAGTGAATTAAATCTTGCTCTGTTTTTATATTCATCGATAAATACACCTTCCTAGTAGATTAATGCATCAGCTCAATAATCCATAAAATCCAGTGAGCACCTGGTACAAATAAAAGTTGTGCTAATAAGGTGCCGAGAAGTCTAGAAATCATTAGCCAACCATACATTTTACTCATAGATTCAGCGCCATTTTCTGATTGTAAAGCACGTTCTGTCAAAAGTGCTATACGTGGATCGAGTAACACTGTTAATAAAATTGTAGCAAAACCATTCACAAGGCCAGAAGCTGTACTTGCATTTGTTGCGTAATCTGGATTTAGAAAAGAAGCATAAAGGGCAGAAAGAACACCTGCTGTATAAATTGCAGTAGCAAACATGTTAATAAGCATAATACGCTTTGGGATACCACCGATACGCAATCTATGAATCATTTCAAATCTTGGAAAGCGCACATATTTTTTTGTGTACTTTAATTTTTGAATGTTATTTGTTTTCATCATTCGAATGAAAGAACCATCTGTTTCAAAGTTTTGAATGACATATCCAAATAGTTTTGTCAAAGTTGGATAAAGAATAATCGCAAGTAATGTACCGATGGAAGCAGATAATAGTACAAGTCGTATAGTATGCTCTAAATTAATAGAAGCATCTCGTTTTGCGTCATCGACAATCCCGCCAATTAAAAAGGCTTGTAGTAAATTTGACGTTCTTGAAATAAGTAATACCATTCCTACGACAGATAAGGCAACGACAATCTTTTTTAAACGAACACCAGCTAATCGAATACTATAAGAACTAGTTTCGACTGCGTGGATGACAATTGTGAAAGCCATTATAAAAATTAACGTAATTGACATGTGATTCACCAGTTTCTATTAAATTAAGTATAACTTTTTCACTTTATCATATCTTTTGTGATTTTGTAACTGAAAGTATAAGGGTTAGAAAAAGTAATTTTCTGAAAAGTTAGATGGTGATAGTATAGTAAAGGGATAAGGAGGAGAATGGCCTTAATGGGGTACATATAAAATCAGTGGGGGAATTAAATATGTATACAACATTTCTATTTGATTTAGATGGAACATTAACTGATCCGAAAGAAGGGATAATCAATGCTGTTCTATACGTGTTAGAAAAAATGGGGATTGAAGAAGTGAATATAAGTGAGTTAGATTCATTTATCGGCCCACCAATACAACAATCTTTTGCAGATAGATATAATATGAATGAAATAGAAGTAGAACGAGCGGTGTTTTACTTTCGGGAATATTTAAAGCAAAGTGGTTTATTAGAGAATAAAGTATACGATGGAATTGGAGCCCTATTGCAAGAATTAAAGGATGCTGGCAATCGTTTGTTTGTAGCAACTTCAAAGCCTACTGTATTTGCGAAACAAGTAATAGAGCACTTTCAGTTAACAACTTTTTTTGAAGAGATTGTGGGGAGTAATTTAGATGGGACAAGAATACAAAAGGAAGAAATAATTGCTCATATTTTACAAACAAATGAAGAACTTAAAAAAGAAGAAATGGTGATGATTGGTGATAGAAAGCATGACGTAATCGGTGCGAACAGTAACGGAATTGCTTCAATAGGTGTATTGTATGGATATGGTAATGAGAATGAATTGAGCGATGCTGGGGCGATTCATATAGTGAAAGATGTCGAAGAGTTACAAAGATTTTGTATAGAGAATAGTACGATAAACTATAGAAATAGAACCTAGAAATCCCTTTATAACATATGACGATGAAATCGTTTTTGTTTAAAGGGATTTTACATATGTAATCGAATACTATAATTAGACAATTTTAGCATGAAAAATTTGTAATAAAGTAAAACTTTAATTAGTGGAAGTTTTGTCCATCCGGCACTGATTAACAGCCCCACCAATCGGGCTGTTACGAGCAGTTGAAATCCCGCCTAGCTTCTGCACATTTGCTGAATTTTAAGGTGGGAGTCTTACTGCCCGCAAATAGCGGGATAAAAAGAGGAGGAATGTCATGAAATAAAAGGGTTCGAAATACGAGTAAAAGTTCGTCGTTAAAAGATTGAATTTTCAGTTTAAAAGGAGGGTTATAATTGGAGCTAGTTATTATTTTATTAGCACTTAGTTTACTCATGTTTGTAGCATATAAAGGATTTTCTGTAATATTATTCGCACCGATTTTTGCATTATTTGCGGTATTTTTGACAGAGCCTAGTTTTGTATTACCTTTCTTTTCAAATATTTTCATGGAGAAAATGGTAGGATTTATTAAATTATATTTCCCTGTGTTTTTACTTGGAGCAATATTTGGGAAAGTAGTAGAAATGTCAGGAATCGCTGATTCCATCGCAAAGACCATTGTAGAGTTAGTTGGAGAAAAACGTACAATTTTAGCGATTGTTCTAATGGGAGCTATTTTAACGTATAGCGGTGTTAGCGTATATGTAGTGGTGTTCGCTATATTTCCGTTTGCGGCTAAGTTGTTTCGACAAGCGGATATTCCGAAGCGTCTAATCCCTGGAACGATTGTTCTTGGAGCAGTAACGTTTACAATGGATGCGCTACCTGGATCACCACAAATTCAAAACGTAATACCTACAACCTTTTTTAAAACGGACATTTATGCTGCGCCGATACTTGGTATTGTAGGGGCAATTTTTGTTCTTACATTAGGTTTACTATATTTAGAGAGTAGACGTAAGAAGGCAAAAGAAGCAGGTGAAGGATATTTTGGTTTTAACGATGGGAATTCTGAAATGGCAGCATCTTTGCAATTAGAACAAAAAGATATGCCGATATTAAGCAGTATTGAAATTACAAGAGTACAGCAAGTAATTGCGTTTGTACCACTTATTTTAGTAGGTGTAATGAATAAAGTTTTCACAATCATGATACCAAAGTGGTATCCAGATGGTTTTGATTTCTCAGCTATTGGTATGAAAGCATTTGGAAAAGTTGAATTAAGTGCGGTAGTTGGGATTTGGTCTGTAGAATTGGCACTTATTATAGGGATTTTATCAACGCTTTTATTATATTGGAAACGAGTAGTAACTGGATTTCAAGCTGGATTGAATACAAGTATTGGTGGAGCGCTACTTGCAACAATGAATACAGGCGCGGAGTTTGGATTTGGTGGTGTTATTGCAGCACTTCCAGGCTTTGCAATTATGAGAGATAGCATCTCTGCAACTTTCACGAATCCATTAGTAAATGGGGCAGTAACGACGAATATTTTAGCTGGAATTACAGGTTCAGCATCAGGCGGAATGGGAATTGTGTTAAGTGCGATGGGGGATAAATTTATTGCAGCGGCCAATCAATATGATATTCCATTAGAAGTTATGCACCGCATTGTATCAATGGCATCAGGCGGAATGGATACATTACCACATAATGGTGCAATTATTACTATTCTAACGGTAACAGGATTAACACATAAACAGTCGTATAAAGATATATTCGCTATTACAATTTTGAAAACGATTGCTGTATTTGCAGTCATCGCATTCTATACTTTAACAGGGATCTATTAATACTAGTTAATATACGAAAAGAAAATATTTATTAGATTGATATTTTACATAATAAAATATTTATTGTAACTACTCAGTCACTCTATGAAAAATCGGCAGAAAAGTTTTTTAAGTTGGTCGAGAGGGGACTTGGCTATTTATAGGAGCGGTCAGGGTCTTTCCTGCCACGCGCAAAGTTTTAAAACAAAGAAAGGTAGTAAGGTGTAGGTCCATTTTTATCTTCATGGCAACAATCTATATACTGAAAAATGAAAACAACTTTCTATAGTTAATAAGGGGGCTTATTTTAATTGGAATAATAGACTTTATCAAACTTCTGAATGAAATGCATGGCTGAGTAGTTGCAAATATTTATTATAGATAGAAGGGGTGGAGTACTTGCAAGAAGTTGCTGAGTTTCGTATGCCGAAGTCTGTATTATATGGAAGAAATTCGTTTGAAAAACTAGGGGATCAATCAAGAAAGTTAGGGAAAAGGGCTTTTATTGTCAGTGATACAATTATGGAGAGTTTCGGTTATGTTGAAAGATGTGTGGATCACTTAAATACGAAAGGGATTACTGTTATTACGTACAATGAAGTAAACACTGAGCCTACAAATTTACACGTATTGGAAGCGTTATCTATTTGTAAAGGAGGAAAATGCGATTTTATCATAGGTATTGGAGGAGGAAGCTGTATTGATGCTGCGAAAGCAGTAGCAGTGTTATATACAAATGGTGGAGAAATTGAGGATTACGTCCAAAAGGATATAGAAATAGAATACAATCCACTACCGCTAATCGCAATCCCGACGACTTCTGGTACTGGATCGGAAGTAACAAGTGTAGCAGTAATTACAAATAAAAAAACAGATGTGAAAATGATGATAAAACATCCAAGCTTTATCCCTCATATTGCTATAATAGACCCGATTTTTACAAGTTCGGTACCACCTCATATTACAGCAGCAACGGGAGTAGATGCATTATGCCATGCAATTGAAGCTTATATTTCTAAAGTTTCACAACCTCTTACAGATGTTCTTGCTCTTTCAGCTATTGAAAGCATTATGAAATATTTACGTATCGCATATGAAGATGGAGATAATATGGAAGCAAGGGAAGCAATGATGATTGCTTCATTACAAGCTGGGATTGCTTTTTCAAATGCATCTGTTACATTAGTGCATGGTATGTCCCGTCCAGTGGGAGCATTATTCCATGTACCACATGGAATATCGAATGCAATACTATTACCTACAGTTTTAGAGTTTACAAAAATGAGTGCAATAAAAAGGTTAGCAGAAGTAGGACGTAGCTTAAACAAAGATTTGTATTCTCATTCTGATGAAGAAGTAGCGAACTACACGATTGCTGAAATTAAGAAACTTTGTTTTGATCTTCGTATTCCTAATTTAAGAGAATACGGAATTGACGAAGTTGAATTTGAAAATGCTATTTCTAAAATGGCGAAAGATGCAATTGCAAGTGGTAGCCCAGGAAATAATCCACGAGTTCCTTCTTATGATGAAATCAAACAGTTGTATCGAGATTGTTTTAATTATCAATATGAAGATTCTATAAAAATATCAGGGCTTTAATTTCGGAATATTATAATAAAATTTCCTTGGAAATAGTTAAAACAAGACTTTATATTATAAATTTAAAGTCTTGTTTTATTGTGTATAATATACATAATAAAATATTGTTATTAGTTTTATAAAAATAGTTTAGGTAGGTGTTTTACTATGAAAACGATAGGTCTTATAGGTGGTATGAGTTGGGAATCAACTTCTGAATACTATCGAATTTTAAATGAAGAAATAAAAAGTAGATTAGGTGGATTACATTCAGCAAAATGTCTGATTAATAGTGTGAATTTTGAAGAGATTGAACGATTCCAGTCTAGCGGAGATTGGGAGGGAGCAGGAGAAGTATTAGGGAATACGGCGTATTCATTGCAGAAAGGAGGAGCAGACTTTATAATCATTTGCACAAATACAATGCATAAAGTAGTTGAGAAAATAAAGGAGAATATTAACATTCCAGTATTACATATTGCGGATGCAACTGCAAAAGAAATAAATAGAAAAGGTATTCAATCGGTTGGTCTGCTTGGAACAAAATATACGATGGAGCAAGATTTCTATAAATCACGTATAGAAGAGAATGATATAAAAGTAATAGTACCATTAGGAAAAGATAGAGAAAAAATAAATGAAGTAATATACAAAGAATTATGTTTAGGAAAGATAACATCTCAATCTAGAGAGTATTATAAAAGAGTTATAGAAGAGTTAGTGCAAAAAGGGGCGCAAGGAATAATATTAGGGTGTACAGAAATAGGGTTATTAATAAAGCAGGAAGACATATCAGTTCCGATATTTGATACAACGCATATACATGCGATTGAAGCAGTCAATTTCGCTTTAGATAATAGATTGTAATTATGTTATGTAAACTTAACTCATTTGTCTGGAAAACATTCAGAAAATATTTTATAATGTAAGTGGTTACATTCAAGGGGGAATGCGGATGTTTTCAGTTCAGCCAATCGCATTTGTACATAATGAAAGAAAGGAAATAAAAGATGATGAGTGGGGAGAAGTAAGATCTTATATTACTTTAACTGATATGTATACAGAGGAAAGTATACAAGGGATTGAAGATTTTTCTCATGTTGAAGTTGTCTTTTATTTTCATAAAGTAACTGATGAACAAATTCAATATTTTGCTAGACATCCTAGAAATAATAATGATTATCCTAAAGTAGGCATTTTTGCACAGCGCGGGAAAAATCGTCCGAATCGCATAGGAGCTACAATTGTAAAGGTGATCAAAAGAGAAGGTAAATCAATTATTGTTGAGGGGTTAGATGCTATTGATGGCACCCCTATATTGGATATAAAGCCGATAATGAAAGAGTTTATGCCGAAAGAAGAAATTCTACAGCCTAAATGGGTAACGGATATTATGAAACAATATTGGAAGGGGAATAAAACAAAATGAGAATATATGAGGCAACAATTGCAGATTTAGATGGACTAGCATCTGTTTTTAATAACTATCGCGTATTTTATCGACAAGATTCCGATATTGAAGGAGCAAAAGTGTTTTTACGAAATCGAATCGAGAGAAAAGAATCCATTATTTTCGTGGCAGTTGAAGATGGAGAATATATCGGATTCACGCAACTATATCCATCATTTTCTTCTATTTCGATGAAAGAGTTATGGATTTTAAATGATCTGTTTGTACAAAAGGCGAAGCGCGGAGCCGGAACAGGTAAAAAATTGTTAGAAGCTGCAAAAGAATTTGCCTTAGAAAATGGCGCAAAAGGTGTGAAATTACAAACAGAGATTGATAATTTATCAGCTCAGCGATTATACGCTGAAAATGGATACTTGAGAGATAATCGTTATTTCCATTATGAATTAACTTTTTGAAATATATATAGTTAAATGAGACGTTTTCAATGTGAAGACGTCTCATTTAATTTTTTTATTGATGATTTAAAATCCAATTTGTAGCATCTTCAAAGTTTTCTGCGATGTAGTTTGGTTCAATATGTGCCCATTTATCTCGGAATGTATGTAAAGCATCATATCCAGCGCCAGTTTGAACTAATATAGTCGTTGCATTTACTTTTGCCCCAGCAACAATATCCGTCCAGCGATCACCGATTACAGCGCATTTTGTTAAATCAAGCCCATGTTTTTCCGCTGCTTGCAGGAGCATACCTGTGCTCGGTTTGCGGCATTCACATCCGCCACCATGTTTATGAGGACATAGATAAATATCATCAAAACCAAACCTTTTTAATTCTTGCACAAAATCATTCACAGTTGCTTTTCCATCCGCGATACCTGGTTGATTCGTAAAAGAGAATAGTTTAATATTTTGAGCTTTTAACTTTTGTAAAGATTCCTTTGTAAAAGGAAATAACGTGAAAGAACCTGGATAATGTATTGTAGTATCACCGCCAATTGTTCCGTCACGATCAATGAATATTGCTTCAATGTTTGTCATAGTTATAGTCCTTTCAATTTAAATTAAAATCCACAAACATTAAGTATTCTCTTGAAATATGCTTTTTCCTGCTACTGAAATAAATATGTCGGAAAATGGTATAATAATATATTAAGAGGAATATTTTACTATTTTATTTGGTTGTAATGTAAATGGAAAGAAGGTAAGTATTATGTTAGAGGTGAATATCCGCTCAGCCGGATATGAAATTGGTGAAAAGACAGTTCATGATATTGCATTTGCAATTGAAAAAGGAGAGTTAGTGGCTCTTATTGGTGCAAATGGCGCAGGAAAGAGTACGACAATTAAATCGATACTCGGTTTGCTTGTCAATATGGATGGTGAAATCTCGTTTGGTGAAAAGAAAAATCCATATGCATATGTACCGGAGCATCCCACTTATTATGATTATTTAACTTTATGGGAGCATATTGAATTGTTAATGGCTGCCCGTGGAAATGAAGAGGGACATTGGGAGGACAAAGCAAAGGAATTATTACATACGTTTCGAATGGAAAAACATATACACGAATACATATCAAAATTTTCAAAAGGTATGAAACAAAAATCGATGCTAATATTAGCATTTTTAACAGAGCCAGATTTCTATATTATTGATGAGCCTTTTATCGGTTTAGATCCAGTAGCCACGAAAGACTTTTTGAATTATTTATATAAAGAAAAAGAGCGAGGAGCAGGTATATTACTTTGTACGCACGTGCTGGATACAGCTGAAAGAATTTGTGAAAGATTTTTACTCATTTCGCAAGGTACATTAGTAGCAGATGGGCATTTAGAGGCGATCCAATCGTTAGCAAAAATGCCAGGACGTACACTGTTAGATTGTTTCGATGCAATTGTAAGGCGGGAACAAAATGATTAAACAACAGTTTAATAAAAGGTTACGCCATGAATTGCAAAGAAAATGGAAAGCGATTCGTTCTGTAACAGATTGGACAGTAGCATTATATATTATTATTCCAGCACTTATATTTGCGGGGATCTATTATCGTTCACTATGGATGAAAGAATTATCGATGGAAGAGAACATTTATTTTGGGTTAGGTTTACTTGCGTTTTATTTTGTCACATTTTCAAGAGGAGTTCGCTCATTTTTTGAACAAGCAGATAGTTTATTTTTAATTTCGTACCCAAATCATATGCGAAAATTAATGAAGCTTGGCATTATATATACGTTAATTCGGATTGCAATAACGAACGCAATTGTAGTATTCATTATGCTGCCTATATTGATGAAAAGTATGGGAGCGACAATTATACAAATCGTACTGTTCTGGATGTTCTTTACTGTTTTTCGATTTATGCTATCGTTGTTGACGAGATTCATAAATGTACGTGTGGGGAAACGATGGGTTTTATTGATTATAAAAGATGTTATATTTTCTTTAAGTTTAGTCTATTTTGGAATCAGTGTATTTTTCATTTTTAAAAATCCATTGTATTTCATATTATTTACCGGCCTAGTAGCTGTACTTACTGTAGTCTTAGTAAAAGAAAAGATGAATTATAAAAATTTCTTTTTTAAAGAAGTTGAGAAAGAAAAAGAAGAAAGTATGCGCTGGACTGTAGGGATTATGCAAGTTGGTGGTCATGCAGCTAAACCAAGTAGTTCGAATAAAAAACCGTGGATGTTCCCTCGGTCTAAAAAGATATTAGGAAAAAATTCTGATTCGCGTATTGTAGAAGCTTTTTTAAAAGAATTTTTGCGTACAAGTAGTGCTTTAATATTTTATGTTCAAATTGTATGTATAAGTACTGTAAGTATTATCGTGACTCCGCAGTGGATAACAGCTATTATTCTTGTATTTGCTATAGTTGCTATTTCTCGCTATGCGCGTGATTATTGGAATGAATTTACGAAGAAAATGTTTCTACATTTATATTGTGATGAAGGAGAATTACTATTATTAAGGTGGAAGGCGGATCGTTATTTGCTCCTTCCAGTCGTATTCATATACGGGATGGTCATCCTTTCTCAGTTTTATTTATTACCAGCAGTAATTATTGGAGTTATTTTTATAGTATTCATTGGTTGGATTGTATTTTTACCATAGAAAAAGAGCCGGAAGCGGCTCTTTTTCTAGTCTGTAACACACTGGTAAATAAAATATACTAAAAGGAGTATGCTTGCGGCGGAGTACACGACATCTAAAGTCATCTGATTGCCCCCTCATTGTTGTTGTATTTATAGTGTATGAAATCTTACAATTTCATATTCAAGTGAAAAATATGTGAACGTTAACAAAATTGTAAAGTGCAAAAATTACAATCATTTTGTATAATAGAAGAAACAACCGTTATATAAAATATAATGAGTGAAAGGGGAGGGAACATAAATGCCAAATTGGTTTAGAAAAACCTTAGTCGCATTAATTACCGTATTTACGTTTGGTTTAGTGACGCCTCCTTCCATATTACTTGATAATGCCAAAGCTGCGGACAAGCCTACGAGCACAGCTGGGCAACAAAATTTGGAGAGTACGTCCTATACATATGAAGAAACAAATGATAGGTTAACCACCGATACTTTTGTTAACTATGCGATGCAAGAAGCAGAGAAGCAATCTATGCAAAAATTCGGCTCTAAAATTGGGCCTGTAATTGAAGATGAATTTAAAGATGTTGTATTACCTAAAATTGAAGAGGCAATTGCGGAACTTGCAAATGATGTGCCAGAAGAATCTTTGCAATCATTAGCGATTTCTCAAAGACCGGCTGGTGGAAATAATGAAAAGATTTTTCATGTTTATGACACGAAATCAGGAAATGACTTACTGCGATTTCATGTGAGGAGAGATCATCCACCGCAAGATGGATATTATTTTAATTTCCACTATCATCGTTTTGATGATGGATATTCAGGACACCATGAGTTAGGAAATATTTATTGGAATACGAATGTACCGCCGAAATGGTTGTCTTAAAAAGAACGAGAGAAAATCTTGTTCTTTTTTTATGTGTATGAAAGGGTAAGACATTTATGTTGTTGAATAACATAGGTTTAGGAAAAAAGAAAAGGGAGTATGGGGATGCAAAAATATATCGTTTTTGACTTTGATGGCACATTAGTAGATTCACAAAATATATTTGTACCAATTTATAATCAACTTGCTGAAAAGCATGGATATAAGACAGTTAGTGAGGAAGAAATTGAGCCTTTACGAAAATTGACTATTTCTGAAAGATGTAAAAAACTCGATGTACCACTTTATAAACTTCCTATATTGGCGTTAGAGTTTTATAAATTATATCAACCTGCCATAAAAGATCTCGTTTTATTCCATGGGATGAAGGATGTATTAGATGAATTACATAAAAAAGGCTACGGGATTGCGGTTATATCTTCGAACTCAGAAGAGCATATTAGGGCATTTTTACATAGTAATGGCATAGAAAATATTCAAGAAGTGTATTGTTCTAAAAATTTATTTGGTAAAGATAAAATGATTAAAAGATTTTTAAAGTCGAAAAAGCTAACAGAACAAGATATGTTGTATGTCGGTGATGAACAACGTGATATTGTAGCTTGTAAAAAAGCTGGTGTGAATGTCATTTGGGTTTCTTGGGGGTATGATGTAATTGAGACAGTAAAAGGAGACGCGCCAGATTATATGGTTAATACGCCAGGGGAAATTGTGCAAGTAGTACAGGCGGCACATTCTCAATATAAATAAACTTCGAGCAGTTATTTATCATATTGAATTTTGGGTAGCAAAGTTTCTTACTGGCAATAAGGTGAAGGTTATACATGGTCCAATTGAAATGAATTATTATTCGGATGTTACTATACAATAGACTTTTATGAACCGAAGGGCTTTATTGTAGAGGTTGCGTATACAGCGAATACAGAAATGTAAGGAGAATAGACATGAAGATAATTACAACGTGGAAAAACGATATACAAATAGTAAAAGATGCTGCAAATATTGAAGAAATCTCTAAAGGTTTCTCTCCTGATAAAAAATATATTATTACGACTACTGATGATGAAAAATATTTATTACGGACAGGTGATATAAAAGAGTATGATAGGAAAAAAATAGAGTTTCAAATTTTAAATGAAATGGTAAAACGTAACGTGCAGGCTCAAAGACCAATTGAACTCGGTATATTGGAGGAAGAAGATTTATGTTATAGTATTTTTTCATATTTAGAAGGAGAAGATGCTAAGAAGCTATTGCCTACATATACGCCAAGAGAACAATATGATATTGGTATAGCAGCAGGAAAAGACTTAGCAAAAATGCATACACATGAAGCTCCTAAGGATATACTCCCATGGTATGAAAGAGCAATGAAAAAACATCGAAAATATGTAGAGGCATATAAAACATGCGGAATACAAATTAAAAATGATGATAAAATCATAAAGTTTATAGATGAAAATGAAAAATATTTAAAGAACCGCCCAAATCGATTTCAACACGATGATTTTCATTTAGAAAATATAATTGTACGTGATGCGAAATATGTAGGTGTTGTTGATTTTAATGGCTACGACTGGGGCGACCCACTTCATGATTTCGTAAAAATAGCATTATTTGCAAGAGACATTAGTATCCCGTATTCAATCGGACAAATAGAAGGATACTTTAATGGGAGAATACCAGAGGAGTTTTGGAAATTATATGCGGTTTACGTTGGCATGACGGTTTTTTCTTCAGTTGTCTGGAGTTTACGAGCAGCACCGCATATGTTAGATGATACGTTAGAACGTCTTACTATAGTTTTAGAGGATCATAAAAACTTTGAATTATCAAGGCCAATCTGGTTTGATAGTGAAATGATGAATAAAAAATAAGGATAGCAGGTGGGAAATCTCACACCTGCTATTTGTAAATAACTCATGAGACGGTCTCTTTACATACTATGTATGTAGTTTTTTTATGAAGGAATGAAAACCTTGACGTCTACTTTATAATATAAAAAGGGGGTGGGAAATTGAAAATCAGGCAAGGAAAATATGAAGAAATAAAAGTACGCGATAGAATTCCAGGAATGGTTGAATATATAGAGGATACGATGTTACCTACTGGTTTTCACTATTATATTCCTCCTCACTGGCATAGAAGTATTGAAATTAGCCTAGTCGTATATGGAGAGGTTTTCTTGTATGTGAATGGGCAAAAAAAGAAAGTATCCGCTGGCGAATTTATTTTTGTGAATAGTGGCGATGTTCATGAATTCGAAAAAGTTGAAAATACAAGTTGTGCAGTAATGATGTTAATTATTTCTTATGAATTTCTTAAAGAGGTAAATGGAGATTTTGATAAATATAGATTTAATATAAAAGAATCAGTTGTTCAGAAAACTAACCTCCAGCAAATATTTTATGAATTAAAGGAGTTAGTCACAAATTCTGATGATTTAAGTTACATAAAAATTAATAGTTTAATTTATGAAATTGTTTATATTCTATTGCGATATTGCAAAGAAGGAGAGAGTATAGACAATAATTATCAACTTGGAAATAAACAGAAAGAAATGATTACGTATATTTATAAAAATTATGATGAAGAACTTAAACTGAAAGATGTAGCTAAACATTTTTTTGTAAGTGAAGAACATTTTTCCCGTATGTTCAAAAAATCGTTCGGATCAAATTTTACCACTTTTTTAACGAGATACAGGCTCTATAAAGCGTATGAAGATATTATTAATAGTACAAATTCTATACAAGATATAGCAGTGAAACACGGATTTCCAAATGTAAAATCATTTATTTCACAGTTTAAAGAAAAATACGGATATACACCATTACAGTATAGGAAAAATATCATATCAAAAAATGACAATAATCGAATCAAATATGAACAACAATAAAAAAACGTTTCATGTTACATTTTGTACATGGAACGTTTTTTATTTAGTAATAGTAAATGAAGTGAGATTCAATAGAGATTTATCTAATCTGAAGAAATGAAAGCGTTTAAAACAAGGGAGGATGAATACTAGATGACTAGAAAATATGACTTAGACTTATTAGAAAAAATGCAAGAAAAACAAGAAACCATCAATGTACAGGGGGCGAAAGTTTTAGTAAAAAACATACCAGATTGTGATGAAAAAGGAGCGATGGATCCACGTCTTTACAAGGACACGAAGGTTCAAATGAATGTAATGAGGTTTATGCCTAAAAATATGATGAAAATGGACGCTTCTGAAAAATCAGTAAGGAATATGCGAAAACAATTTAATGGAATTAAGAGTGTTCCAATTGTCACTAAAGACGTTAATATTACGCATAAAACAGTGAAAGCGGAAGATGGATATGATATTCCGATAAGAATTTATAACAGTGTTTCTAAGCGAGAGAATGCGCCAGTTTTATACTTTATTCATGGTGGTGGATTTATGGCAGGATCACCAGATGTAGTAGAAGAACTTGTGAAATTGATCGTAGAAAAAACAGATATACTAGCCGTTTCTGTGGATTATCGATTAGCTCCGGAAAATCCTTTTCCAACTGGGCATACAGATTGCTACACTACTTTAAAGTGGATTTATGAAAATGCTGAAATACTAGGCGGTGATAAGAATAATATCTTTGTGGCAGGTGATAGTGCAGGAGGGAACTTAACACAGTATTGTACAACTAAAGATATGGAAGATGGTAGGAAGTACGTGAAGGGACAGTTGCTTCTGTATCCTACACTTAATATGTGTGACTATGAAGATGAATTTTATTCTTGGAGTATAGATAAATATGAAATTGCTCCTAAGTATAAAAAAGGATTAGAAAAAATGCTTAATATAATGCATTCAATGGTTGGAGGTATGTCAGAAGTACTTGGTACGAAAGAAATTCATTCGAAGTATTTAAGTCCATATGTTGATGTATCCCCAGACTATCCAAGTACATTTATTACGGTAGGAGAGCATGATTTTTTAATGATTGAATGTTTAGCGTATGCAGCTAAATTGACTAAAAAAGGAGTGGATACTGAAACGGTCCTTTATCGTGGTTTAGGGCACGCTTATGGAGATAATGTAGGGGTTTATCCTCAAAGTGAAGATTTAGCAATTGAGATGGGGAATTTTATATTAAAGCATAGTGGAAAGTAGGAGAAATGATGGGAAATAGAAAAGTGATATTAATTTCCAGCTTCGCTATTTTACTATGTATCTTTGCATTTACAGACTTACAAATATCCAATAGTTTATATGAACCAACTAATAAGATACTAGTACCAATGAGTCGTATTGTGGTAGGAGCCCATTTTGCTTCAGATGTTACAGTTGGAGTCGCTATTTCAGTTACTGTTTTTATGTGTTTGAAAAAATTTATATGGAAAGATAAGAAAAATAAACGCACAAATAATAATGATGTTCTTCCACATTCATTGAATCGGTAATAAGAAAGTCTTTTCCTTTGAGGGAATATAATAATTAATGCATGGCTTGTTCATTAAGCTGTTTTGTTGAACTACTCACCACTTAACATTCTCACGGACTGTTTGAAGTGGGAGTTTCCGAAGTACAGAAACCTAACGGTTTCTAATTCATTAGTAGGCTATCCCCGTAGTTCCTACGGTTAAGAGACGAATTGCTTCATTTCTAAGATTGAGTGCTGCATTTCGATCTCTATCGTGATGTGCGCCACAAGAAGGGCAATCCCACTCACGAATGGTTAGATTTTTAACGTCTTTGTTTTTGTATTCACAATTGGAGCATAATTGACTAGAAGCAAATGTTTTAGATACTATAACAACTTGTTTGCCATACCATTTTGCTTTATATTCCAACATAGTCCGAAATTGTGACCAAGATACTTCACTAATCGCTTTTGCAAGCTTTCTATTTTTGAGCATGTTACTGACTTGTAAGTCTTCCATACCGATAACATCGTGGTTTTTGATGATTTCAGTAGAAAGTTTATGTAAGTAATCAGCTCTTGCATTTGCAATATGTTCATGGATTCGTGCAACGTTCACACGTTGTTTATTCCAGTTCGAAGAACCTTTTGTTCTTCTAGAAAGGATACGTTGTGCTTTCGCTAACTTCTCTTCTAATGTACGGAAGAATTTAGGGTTCTTGTATGTTGTGCCATCAGAAAGAATGGCAAAATCTTTTAATCCAACATCAATTCCACAAGTGGAATCAGTTTTAGGCATTTCTTGTACGCTTGTTTGAACAAAGATAGATACAAAGTATTTACCACTTGGGTTACGACGAATCGTTGCATGCAAGATACGCCCTTCTACTTCACGACTTTTAGCAAAGCGAACAAGGCCAAGTTTCGGTAATTTTATTGTGTTGCCTACAATTCCAATATTTCCGTTTGTTTGCTTAGTTGTGTAGGATTGAACTGTATTCTTTTTAGACTTGAATCGAGGCATATCATTCTGTTTCTTGAAAAAACGTGAAAAAGCATCTGCGAGGTTTTTTAATGTGGATTGAAGAGCGATACTATCTACTTCTTTTAACCAAATCGTATCCTGTTGCTTCTTTAATTGAGTAAGCTTGGCAGAGCAAGAAAAGTAGGTTAACCCTTTTCTTGCTTCTTTATACGTATCATTCCAAAGAGCAAGGAAATAGTTAAATACAAAGCGACTGCAACCGATTGTTTTAGCAATTAATATTTCTTGTTTCTTATTCGGGTAGATACGAAATTTATATGCTTTATTTACTAACATAGGTTGCACCTCACTTTTTCATCGTATATCTACAGTATACAAAAAACGTAGGCTTACGCCTACTGACATTCATCTCCCACCTAAAATTGGTGTTTCACACCTTCACATTTTTGAGGAAGGAGTCTTCTGTCAGAAAACGATAAATAATTTAGCATTTGGGTTATCCTCATTTCATTTATTAAATTCAATAATAGGATTGGTTGCAAGGTGAATTTCTAATTCCGAAATAATAGAGGGAAGAGTAATCTTCCCTCTATTTAATTTGTTATTTAATTTTCGTAAATGTAAGAGGCTGAGTACTTAAAGTTGCAGGTACGTGTAATTGAAGAGTCGGGAATTCACCATTTACATTCATATCATAAGCGAATAAAAGCCCCATTTTCATTTGGAACAAACTAATTGATGCTGAGAAGATGTTGTAATGATGATGTTTTAGCTGAAATTCCATATCCATAAATTGTACATGTAGGAAATCATCTTGTTTGTATACTTTCAGTGTTCCATAAGCGGGATGCTCAAAAGTTCCAGTGTAGTCATCTAATGCATGAGAAGGGGTAGTCCCTTTTATTGGTTCGGGAAGTGATGTAGTTGCCTCTTTCATCATTTCTTTCATTTTTTCACTATCTTCTACAGCGCGTTCATGCCAGTCGATATATTCTAGTCCGAGAAGTTCGTCGTAAATATGTTTTGTAATATAAGTAGGGAGTACAGTTTGCCCTGAATTTGTTAATACGATAATACCGATATTTTCGTTGGGCATAAATGACGCAAGTGCAGAAAATCCATCAATATTACCACCATGATGAATAAGTTTATAACCGCGGTAAGCACTAATAAACCAACCTAGTCCATAGCTATTTAATGGTGATTCACTCGTTGATAACATTGGCTGATCCGGGATTGGAGTGTGTGGTGTATACATTTCTTGGAGTAGTTCAGTAGAAATCAAATCATGATTTTCTGTTTTTCCTTCGTTTAAATGAAGCAAAACCCATTTTGCCATATCTTCAATGGTAGAATTAATACATCCAGCCGCTCCAACTGTATCAATATTTCGGAATGGAATTTCTTTCATTTCACCATTATCTTCAGTGTAAGGTAATGCGTAATCATCTGTATTTTGTGAGTCTGTAACAGATAAGTTTGTATGCCTCATATTTAAAGGTTCTAAAATATGTTCTGCAACGTATTGCTCCCACGTTTGATTCGTAACGTTTTCTACAATATAACTAATTGTCGCATACATTAAGTTGTTATAAAGAAATGCTGTGCGGAACGGTGCATCAAGTGATAAATGTTTTATTTTTTCAACAAGATCTTTTCGAGTTAAGGAAGAACTGTACCAAAGAGCATCGTGACGACTTACCCCAGTACGATGAGAAGCTAAATCTCGTCCTGTAACTTGCGAGTTAGCGAGCATATCGGATAGAGAGAAGTTAGGTACGTAAGTTTGGACAGGAGTATCCCAATTAAACTTTTTTTGCTGTGCTAATAAGCTTAATGAAAGCGTACCGAATGCTTTCGTCGCAGAACCGATTGCGAATCGTGTCCGCGGAGTAACAGCCTCTTTTTTCTCTATGTTACGATAGCCGAAACCTTCTGAAATAATGACCTCACCATCTTTTATAACAGCTACAGCCGCTCCAGGAACGTGTAAATCCTTCATCATCTTCTCAACCTTATGTTGTAACGTACTTAAAACAGGAGTTTTGATTTTAGACATGCTTCCAACCTCCAAATATAATTTTTATGTTCCGCACTATACTTTCTGTAATAGAAAAGTGAAAACCTTTTTTAATATTGAAAGTTAATAATTTTGTAAGAAATATTGAAAGAATTTTTATTAATTTGGATTATTAAATTCGCTGTTTTTCATGTTATGATAAATCTCATATACGATTGAAAGAAGGTTTTTCTACATATGAAACATGCTGAATATGAATACTTAAATTTATGCCGTCATGTAATGGAGCACGGTACGAAGAAAGAAGATCGTACAGGGACAGGTACTGTATCTGTATTTGGATATCAAATGCGTTTCGATCTAAGTAAAGGATTTCCTTTATTAACGACAAAGAGAGTGCCATTTCGCCTAGTAGCAAGTGAACTGCTTTGGTTTATGAAAGGTGATACAAACATTCGCTATTTATTGCAACAACATAATAATATTTGGAATGAATGGGCGTTTAAGAGCTGGGTAGAAAGCGATGAGTATACTGGCCCTGATATGACAGATTTCGGTCTTCGCTCACAACAAGATGAGGAATTTAAAGTGCAGTACGATGAGCAAATGGAATTGTTTAAAAAGAACGTTTTAGAAGATGATGATTTCTCGAATAAATATGGTTATTTAGGAGATGTATACGGAAAGCAGTGGCGTGCCTGGAAAACGACAGCTGGTGAGACGCTTGATCAATTAAAAGATGTAATTGAAATGATTAAAAAAACGCCAGACTCCCGTCGCTTAATTGTTTCTGCCTGGAATCCTGAAGATGTACCAAGTATGGCATTACCACCTTGTCATACGCTATTCCAGTTTTATGTAGCGGATGGCAAACTTTCTTGTCAGTTATATCAAAGAAGTGGTGACATATTCCTTGGAATTCCATTTAACATTGCAAGTTACTCATTACTAACACATTTAATCGCACATGAATGTGGTCTTGAAGTGGGAGAATTTGTTCATACAATTGGAGATGCACACATTTATACGAATCATTTTGAACAAGTAGAAAAGCAATTGGCACGTGAACCACGTCCATTCCCGAAACTTACATTAAATCCAGATGTGAAATCTGTGTTTGATTTTGAAATGGAAGATTTAACGATTGAAGGATATGATCCACACCCAGCAATTAAAGCACCGGTTGCAGTATAATTGTAGAGGAGATGAAAAAATGATTGTTTCATTTATGGTCGCAATGGACGAGAATAGAGTAATTGGCAAAGATAATAATTTACCTTGGCGTTTACCAAGTGAATTGCAGTATGTAAAGAAAACAACGATGGGCCATTCACTTATTATGGGGAGAAAGAACTACGAAGCGATTGGTAGACCACTGCCTGGAAGACGTAATATTATTGTAACACGTAATGAAGGGTATCATGTTGAAGGTTGTGAAGTAGCACATTCTGTAGAAGAAGTGTTTGAACTATGCAAAAATGAAGAGGAAATCTTTATTTTCGGCGGAGCACAAATTTATGATCTCTTTTTACCTTACGTAGACAAGTTATATATAACAAAAATCCATCATGCATTTGAAGGAGATACATTCTTCCCAGAAATGGATATGACAAATTGGAAAGAAGTTTTTGTTGAAAAAGGTTTAACGGATGAAAAGAATCCGTATACGTACTATTATCATGTATATGAGAAGCAACAATAATAAGAAGGATTGATGTGAAATTCACATCAATCTTTTTATTTGTATTCGTTAATATAAGTTTATAGATGATATTCAATAGTGCTATAATGAAATCTAGCATGTAAAAATGCTAAAATTTTCAAAAGTATTCATATAGAAAGAGGAGGAGAATCGATTGAAAAAGATATGGGGGATTCTTTTTCTTTGCTTAACGTTCATGTTAGTTGGATGCGGTAAAGAAGAAAAACCACAAGAAGCGTTTGATACATATACAAAAGCATGGAATAAACAAAAATTTGCAGAAATGTATGATCAATTATCAGAAAAGGCAAAAAAAGATATTTCAAAGAAAGAGTTCACTGAGAAATATGAAAAAATTTATTCTGGCATTGAAGTGAAAAACTTAAAAGTAGAAGCAGGAGAAGTAAAAGAAGATAAAAAAGATGAAGGTCCTGTTCCTTTTAAAGTAAGTATGGATACAGTTGGTGGTAATATCTCTTTTGGCCATGAAGCAAAAATGGTGAAAGAAAAAGATGGAGATAAAGAATCTTGGAAAATAGATTGGACTCCTGATTTCATTTTCCCTGGCATGACAAAAGATAGTAAAGTGCGTATGCAGGCAACACAACCAAAACGTGGTGAAGTTTACGATCGTAATGGAAAAGGTCTTGCGACGAATGGGAAAGCTTCTGAGATTGGAATTATTCCAGAAAAATTAGATGAAACTGCTCCGCAAACGAAAGAAGCAGTGGCGAAGTTGTTAAATATGTCTGTAGAAGAGATTGATCAAAAACTAGCTGCGAAATGGGTAAAACCAGGGTATCTCGTACCAATTGGAATTTTGCCTGAGGGAGCAACGCAAAATACGTACATCGATTTACCTGGTGTTGCAGCAAAACCTGTAAATGTTCGTACATATCCGTTAGGGGAAGCAGCAGCGCATCTTACTGGTTATATCGGAAAAGTAAATGCAGAAGATTTAAAAACGCTTCAAAAGAAAGGCTATCAAGCCGATGATCCAGTTGGTAAAGCTGGATTAGAGCAAGTATTGGAAGAACAGCTACGCGGGAAAAAAGGTGGCCGTGTCTTCATGGAGGATGCACAAGGAAAAGAAATTAAAAATTTAGCGAAAACAGATGCTGTTGATGGAGAAAATGTAACTTTAACTATCGATAGTGTTGTTCAAGAAAAAACGTATAATGAAATGAAAGGAGAAGCTGGTTCAAGTGCGGCAATTAATCCGAAAAGTGGAGAAACAATTGCTCTTGTAAGTAGTCCAGCTTATAATCCTAATTTAATTGCACGAGGAACATCAAAAGCACAGCGCGAGGCTTGGAATAATGACCCGAAAAAACCGATGACGAATCGATTTACACAATTATCGGTACCAGGTTCTGTATTTAAGCCAATTACAGGTGCAATTGGTCTTGAAACAAAAACAATCGATCCAAAAGAAGAATTGAAAATTGAAGGACTGAAATGGACGAAAGATTCTTCTTGGGGCAATTATTACGTAACACGTGTAAAAGATGCAAATCCGATTGATTTTGATAAGGCAATGAAATACTCGGATAATATTTATTTCGCACAAGAAGCTTTGAAAATTGGAAAAGATAAATTTATGGCTGGGGCGAAAAAATTCGGATTTGATGAGAAATTACCAATTGAATACGGATTCCCAGCTTCTAAAATCGCAAATGATGGCATAAAAAATGATATTCAAATGGCAGATACAGGATATGGACAAGGACAAGTCTTAATGACTCCTCTTCATTTAGCTTTAACGTATGCACCGATTGTAAATGATGGAACGATTCCATCGCCATATCTTATTAAAACAGATAAACAACCAAAAGCTTGGAAAGAGAACGTGATTTCTAAAGAAAATCAAGATATATTGAAAACGGCTTTAACGAAAGTAATTAACGATCCAGATGGTACGGGGAAAATTGCGAAAATTGATGGTATGACCCTTGCTGGTAAAACAGGAACAGCAGAATTAAAAGTATCAAAAGAGGCAGAAGGAAAAGAACTAGGTTGGTTCGCTGCGTTTGATTTAAATTCACCTGATATGGTTATTACAATGATGATTGAAGATGTAAAAGGTAGAGGTGGAAGTAATATTCCAGCTGAAAAAGTGAAACATGTTTTTCAAAAGTAGTAATTGAAGAAGACTATCTCCATGAAATATGGAGATAGTTTTTTATTTGATTAAAACCTTAATATTTATATACAAAAACTAACTGAAATAATATAGCTTATTAACTTACGAAAAAAAGTAGCTATTTTTATTGACATCCATTAAAACTTTTTGTATTATACTTACATAAGGTAAGTTATTTACTATAAAATAATAAATCTCGAATTAAAGATAAATTAGAAAAAGGGAGATAATACAATGACAAAAGTACTATTTATTACAGCAAATCCAAATTCAGCAGAAGGTTCTTTCGGTATGGCAGTAGGGGAAGCTTTCATCGAAGCATATAAAAACGAACATCCACAAGACGAAGTTGTAACAATTGATTTATTCAATACAACTGTACCAGCAATCGATGCAGACGTATTCGCTGCTTGGGGTAAATTTGCAGCAGGCGAAGGATTCGAAGCTTTAAGTGAAAATCAGCAACAAAAAGTTGCAGCAATGAACAATAACTTAGAAACATTTATGCATGCAGATCGTTATGTATTCGTGACTCCAATGTGGAACTTCAGCTACCCAGCAGTAGTGAAAGCATACTTAGATAACTTATCAATCGCAGGTAAAACATTTAAATATACTGAAAATGGTCCAGTTGGCTTACTAGAAGGAAAAAAAGCACTTCATATTCAAGCTACAGGCGGCGTTTACTCTGAAGGAGCATACGCATCTATGGACTTCGGTCGCAATCATTTAAATGCAGTATTAGGATTCATGGGTGTATCAGACACTGAATATATTGCAGTTGAAGGAATGAATGCAAATCCTGAAAAAGCACAAGACATTAAAGAAGCAGCAATTGCAAGTGCACGCGAATTAGCAAAACGTTTCTAATATAGAAAACTTCAAAATGTCCAAACACTTGTTGTTTGGACATTTTTTCTTCTTTTTCCTTCGTTTGTCTAGTATAATGAAGGTCGGAATGATAATAGGTGGGGGTTCTGTATGATTCAAACGTTTTTTAAAATCTTTTATTTAATTTTAATCGTAATTGCGATTACACCAAGGTTGTGGCGTATAAAAAGAAAAGCAAATGCGATGTCACCGCAAGAAAAAGATAGTGTTGTGTATAAAACAACAAACTGGTTTGGTAAGAAAATGGTGCGTGTAACTGGATCGACTGTAGAAGTAAAGGGACTTGAAAATGTTCCGAAAGACAAGCCAGTGCTAGTTGTAAGTAATCATCAAAGTAATATGGATATTCCTGTGTTACTAGGTTACTTAAATAAGCCAATTGGATTCGTTTCAAAAGCGGAAATTAAAAAGTTTCCGGTTGTGCCAACATGGATGGAACTAATGAATTGTGTGTTTATGGACCGCAGTGATCGTCGTCAATCTCTTAAGGCAATTAAAGATGGAATTGAACTGTTAAAGAGCGGGCATTCTATCGTGATTTTTCCAGAGGGAACGAGAAGTAAGGGTGGCGAAATCGGTGAGTTTAAAGCAGGGAGTTTTCACCTTGCTGTAAAATCTGGCGTATCTATATTACCAGTAACTTTAGATGGTACATATAAGATGTTTGAGGCTAATGGAAATCGTATGAAACCAGCTCATGCAACATTAACAATTTCTAAGCCAATTACACCTGAAGAATATGCAAGTATGGATGCTAAAGAGTTAACCCAGCATACAAAAGATATTATTGCATCTCAATCACATAAGTAATAAAAAAAGTTTCAGCTTAAACAAGCTGAAACTTTTTTTATGCTGCGGGTAAGACATAAAACAGTACGCAGAAAAACATCATTGTACTACCGCCTAGTACGAAGAGATGCCAAATGGCATGATTGAACGGAAGCTTTTCCCAAAGGAAGAATATAGCTCCGACAGAATACAAAATGCCGCCTATTAATAGTAGTGAGAAGCCGTGACCGGTTAAATTTTCATAAAGGGGTTTAATGGCAACGATGATGAGCCAACCCATAATGATATAACATAATGTTGATGTTTTAATAAAGCGACGAACAAAGAAGATTTTGAAAATAATGCCACCAATCGCAAGGGTCCAAATAATTGCGAGTAAAGTCCAACCGAGCGGGCCACGCAGTGTAATGAGTAGAAATGGTGTATACGTGCCGGCAATTAATAAATATATGGCGGAGTGATCTAAAATGGTAAATAACTTTTCTACTTTTGGATGATGGATGCTATGTAGCAGTGTAGAAAATAAGTATAGTAAGAACATGCTTACGCCATAAACGGTAAAGCCAACAACAGCAGATGCTGTGCCATGTTTGGAAGCATGAATAATTAATATGATTAAGGCAGGGATGCTTAAAATGGCACCGATACCATGGGTAATTGCATTCGCAATTTCTTCTTTTACAAATTGGGTCATTCTTTTAATTTTTTGCGTCATAATGTTAATCCCTTTCACTGTATTGAGATAAGTTATATTTTCCTTAACCATATCATATACAAAAGGAATAGAAAATGATATTTAATTGATTATATTTTTGAATTTTTTTGACAAAAGACAACGGATACATTGACGTTTACGAAATTTTTTGACAAAATGAACTTATGGAATAGTAGGACAAGGAATCTACTTATGAAGGGGATGGGGAAATGTTTTCAAATATCGGCTTTCCAGGGTTAATTTTAATTTTAGTAGCAGTGTTAATTTTATTTGGCCCAAAAAAGTTACCGGAAATTGGGAAAGCTTTAGGGGAAACGTTAAAAGAATTTAAAAAATCAACAAAAGAATTGACTGATGAGGCATTTCAAGAGAAAGAAAAAAATAAATAAAAGAATATGCTGAAGTTTTTCTCGGAATGGATAAATAAAGTGTGGTGAACGAGATGGAAGATCGGGAAATGAGCGTAGTAGAACATATTGTTGAGCTTCGCAAACGAGTAATATATACAGTATTATCCTTTGTATTATTTTTAATTATTGGATTTACTTTTACGAAGGATATTTATTTTTGGCTTGTAAAAGATTTACCAATGAAATTAACTGTTCTCGGTCCAAGTGATGTGTTGTGGATTTTTTTCTCGATTGCTACAGTATTTGCTATCGTTTGTACAATTCCTTTTGCTGCGATACAAATTTGGTTATTTGTAAAACCAGGTTTACATCCCAATGAACAAAAAATGACATTAATGTATATACCGGTATTGTCTATATTATTTATAGCAGGCCTATCTTTCGGTTATTTTATCGTCATGCCATTTTTATTTCATTTCCTAACTACAATTGGTAATGAGATGTTTAATACGATGTTTACAACGGAAAAATATTTTCATTTCGTATTAAATTTAACAGTTCCGTTTGCTGTTATATTTGAATTACCTGTAGTTGTTATGTTTTTAACGAGTATAGGTCTTCTAACGGCAGAATTTCTTCAGAAAATAAGAAGATATGCTTATGTCGTGTTGATTATAATTGCATCATGTATATCGCCGCCAGATTTTTTATCACATAGTTTAGTAGCGGTACCGCTTATTTGTATTTATGAAATTAGTATCGCTTTATCAAAGATAGTTAGTAAACGAAAACAGAAAAGAGAAGAAGAAATACAGTCGAAAAGTGCCTCGTTATAAAGGCACTTTTTAATTTATTTGTTATACTCTAGCTATAATTGTATACAATATATAGAAGGAAAAAATTATAGAATCTCCAAAATTTAGACAAACTTTTCATTTTTATAAGTTTATACTGAAGTTATCAAGCTATATATGGGTAATAAGACTCCCGTCTCAAAGGATATATAGGACAGGGTTCGAATTAGGTGGATATAAATGAAGTATTAACTTCTAAATGGGGCAGCTTAAGGATATTTTAGTATTCATAGGAAACCTACACTAAAAAACGTGTTAAAGAATAAAGTGGAGGAAGTTCAAAAATCCAACGAAAAAGAGGATTGATATTGTGATTACGAAAAGTTTTTATTTCACTCATGCAACAGGGAATTGTATTAAAATATTTGAAATCCCTGTCCTACAAACACAGCATCCATTAGCGTTTCTAATTCAGTCTCGTCTTCAATTATTTATTGCGAAAATTCAAAAACATAAAAACCCAAGATTCTCGTACTCTTTCCGTGAATATTTACAAAGTTGTTTGAAGTGGAATGATTATTCAAATGTATATAAGACAAATACTCTTGAAAAGAATGCATAATACACAGCAGGGACAGAGTTAGATAGGCTCTGTCTTTTTCATTTTAGGTATAAAAATATAATTAATTTGGTGAAATTCATTCGAAATTGTTGAAAGCCTCGGGAATGCTAGTATAATAACAGGGAGAGCGTATTGGAAAGGGAAGAATATAATATGCAAAAAATTAAAATTGTAACAGATTCAACGGCAGATTTATCAAAAGATATACTTGAGAAGTATGATATTCATGTTTTACCATTATCTATTTCTGTAAATGGACAAACATACTTAGATCGTGTAGATTTGCAACCGGATGAATTTATTGAAGAAATGATTAAATCAGATGAATTACCAAAAACATCACAACCGGCTATGGGTACATTTGTAGAAATGTATGACAAGCTAGGCGAAGATGGAAGTGAAGTACTTTCCATTCATATGACAGGTGGAATGAGCGGTACTGTCGCAACAGCGAATAGCGCTGCATCAATGACAGATACAAAAGTAACAGTTGTTGATTCTCAATTTATTACACATGCTTTAGCATATCAAGTAATTGAAGCGGCAAAAATGGCAAAAGAAGAATGCTCACTAGAAGATATTTTAAAACGTATTGATGAAGTAAGAAAGAATACTCGTTTATATGTTGTCGTAGATACATTAGAAAACTTAGTAAAAGGTGGACGCATCGGTAAAGGTAAGGCACTTATTGGTTCTTTACTTAATATTAAACCAATTGCAAGTTTAGAAGGCGGCGTATATAATCCGGTAACGAAAGTACGTAGCCAAGGGCAGATTGTAAAAACGTTGGCTAAACTATTCGAGGAAGATACTGCTGGAAAAGTGGTGAAAGCTGTTGCGATTCCACATGCTAAAGCAATTCCTTTAGCAGAAAGTGTAAAAGCTGCTGTTGAAAAAGTGAATGGATTCACTCAATCAGAGATTTTCTATACAACACCAGTTATCAGTACTCATACAGGACCAGGAGCAATTGGTTTTATGTATTTAGCAGAGTAATAAAAAAGCTACTTGAAATGAATTTTCAAGTAGCTTTTTTATTATTTCAGGACAGAAAATAAGAAATGAGAAGGGCAATACAGGCGCTACCGCTAATTATATAGCGAGTCTGTAAATAATCTTTCATGGAAAACACCCTTTTCAATTTTTTAAAGTATATGATAAATTACTCGCAAAAATTAGTACTATTATACATGAGAAGTTTCTGTGATTTTTACTGGTTCTTTAACGGGGACAATAGGGCTATAAGTGAAAGTTTGACCTAAAAAGAGAACATGTAGCTGTTCCCACGGTAGCATTCGTAAATTCCAGTTATTTCGTAGTCGTGTTACTGCTTCCCTTGGTGTTTCATCTGCTAAAGCAAAAGTACCGTAGTGCATGGGAATGAAATGTGTAGCTTTTATATCTAGATAGGCTTGCACAGCTTCTTCTGGTGAAACGTGAGACACTTTCATAAACCATTCTGGTTCATAGGCACCAATTGGCATAAGTGCAATATCGATTGAAAAACGTTTGCCGATCTCTTTAAATCCTTGGAAATAACCACTATCACCACAAAAATAAATGGTTTCTGAAGAAGTCATATTATCAATGATCCACCCTCCCCAGTGAGAGGTGTTCATATCAAATAATGTTCTTCTCGTCCAGTGCTGGGCAGGTACGAAGTGAAAAGAGACTTCATCAATTGTTGTACTTTCCCACCAGTTGTATTCTTCTACATTGGTGAATTTTTTACGAGTAAATAATTTTTTTAGCCCAATAGGAACAAGGTATAAGGCATCATCATTTAGTTGACGAAGAGATGAAAAGTCTAAATGATCGTAATGACCGTGTGAAATAAGAACGATATCGATTTTAGGTAGTTCTTTTATAGTGAGCCCTGGCTCAGTAAGTCGTGGAACTAACTTTAATTTATTTGCCCATACTGGATCTGTTAAAATATTTAAGCCGTTCGTTTGAATGAGAAAAGTTGAATGACCAATCCATGTGACAGTCGTTTTTTCAAAGTTATTTAGTAGAAATTTACTTTGTTTAACAGGTGATTGTTCTACTAGAAAAGAAAAGTCTTTTTTGTTTTGCTTTCTCTCTTTACGCCAACGTAAGAAGGAGCGAATTGATTTTTTTGTACTTGCATTATCCATATTTTCATAGCGCTTTGCCATGAACATCACCTCATTTAAAATCGTTGTAGTTGTATTGTACCGAAATGTTGTTAAGGAATACAGTGTTTAACATGGATTAATGTTTAAGTAATTGTAAAAAAATAGGGGGATTTATTTACAAATTTAACAATGAACTTCGTTTCGCAAATAATGGTTAGAGAAATAATAGTAGTAAAATATATTTTGTCTAGTAATTCGCTTGAAATAAAGAAGTAACATACGTAAATTCGTACGATTTCGTGAACAAATGATGTAAACAATTTTCTCATAGTGTTTACTTTTGTTATGATATACATAACTTACATAAATTAAGGATAGAGAAAAGAGGTTTAATAATGAAGCGTTATCAAAAGTTAATTGGCCTTATGGTTGTATTTTGTCTCTTTGTACTTGCAGGTTGTAGCAGTTCAGGGGCAAAACTCCGTAAACCGTTAAACTGGGATTTGGAAACTTTCCAATTTACAAATCAAGAAGGAAAGCCGTTTGGTACAAAAGATTTAAAAGGGAAAGTTTGGGTAGCTGATTTCATGTTTACAAACTGTCAAACAGTTTGTCCGCCAATGACTGCTAATATGGCGAAATTACAGAAAATGGCTAAGGAAGAGAAATTAGACGTTCAGTTTGTTTCGTTTAGTGTAGACCCTGAACTTGATAAACCAGAAAATTTGAAAGCATTCATTCAAAAGTTTACAGAGGATACAAGTAACTGGAACTTGTTAACTGGTTATTCACTGGAGGATATTACAAAGTTTTCAAAAGATAACTTCCAGTCGCTTGTAGATAAACCAGAGAATGGGCAAGTAATACACGGTACATCATTTTTCTTAGTCGATCAAAATGGAAAAGTAATGAAAAAATATAGTGGCATTAGCAATACGCCATACGAAGATATTATACGTGATATGAAGCGATTAGCTGATTAAAAAGAAGGGTGCTAAGCACCCTTCTTTTATTAGTATTCAGTCTATGGATAATATGTCATGCTGTTGTGGTAATTTCGGTGCGCGAATTTCTAATACACCGTTTTGATAAGAAGCTTTCGTTGCTTTTTTATTAATTAAATATGGTAACTTAATAATTCTTGACGCTTCTGAAATGGAACGTTCTCGGCGATAATAGTTATGAGATGTTTGTTCTCCTTCCGTCTCTTCAAGTATATCTTCTTTTACAGAGACTTTTAAGTATTCGCTTTGTATTTCAATTTGAATTTGTTCTTTTTGTATACCTGGTAGTTCGGCTGTAACGACGAGTTCGTCACCAACTTCGTATAAATCTACTGGGAATGTTAATAAACGGTTTCCTTTTTGGAAAAAATGATTTAAATCAGCAATTACGCCACGAAGAGGCGTTTGTTCGAAAAAATCATCAATTTGTTTTAAATAATTACGAACTGGTGGGCGAGAAGAATCTTTTTTTTCTTCACTCATGGTATTACCTCCTAGAAATCAATTTGCAATATCATATGACAAAAGCGGAGAAAGGTGAGTGCCTAGTTTTCATGTTTTCATAAAAAAATGTTAAAAATGTGAAATGGAGTGAGTTTTTTATAGTTTTTGGTCGCCATATTCAGTTGATTATGCTAGTATAAATAGGGTTGATATAGTAGTATTGAGACAGAATGAAAACTGAAAGAGGGTAAGAAGTATGTGTGGTTTTGTAGGATGTTTATGTGAAAACCCTAGAGAGTTTTCAGAAACAGAAAAACATCAATTTGAAAATATGAACACGATGATTTTCCACCGCGGTCCAGATGACGAAGGATATTTTCGTGATGAACATGTACAATTTGGCTTCCGCCGTTTAAGCATCATTGACTTAGAGGCAGGACATCAGCCGTTAACTTATGAAAATGATCGATATGTAATTATTTTTAATGGTGAAATTTACAATTATGTAGAACTACGTGAAATGTTACTTGAAAAAGGTGCAACTTTTGCTACACAATCTGATACAGAAGTTATCATTGCATTGTATGCACATATGAAAGAAAAATGTGTAGACTACCTTCGTGGTATGTTCGCATTTATGATTTGGGATCGTGAAGAAAAGACACTTTTCGGTGCACGTGACCACTTCGGTATTAAGCCTTTATACATCGCACAACAAGGTGATACTACATTCTTTGCATCTGAGAAGAAAAGTATTATGCATGTAATGGAAGACAAAGGGGTAAACCCAAAGTCACTACAACACTACTTTACGTACCAATATGGTCCAGAGCCAGAAACATTAACAATTGATGTTAACAAAATTGAGCCTGGTCATTACTTCGTAAAAGAAATCGGTAAAGAGATGGAAATCCATCGCTACTGGAATCCTTATTTCAACGCTTCAAGCGCAACGAAAGAAGAGCATATCCAAGCAATTCGTGATGTATTATACGATTCTGTAAAAGTACATATGCGTAGTGATGTACCAGTAGGTTCTTTCTTATCTGGTGGTATCGATTCATCTATTATTGCTTCTATCGCAAGAGAAATGAATCCAAATCTATTAACATTCTCTATTGGTTTCGAACAACGCGGTTTCAGTGAAGTTGATGTTGCGAAAGAAACTGCTGAGAAATTAGGAGTTAAAAACCATAACGTATTCATTACAGCGCAAGAATTTATGGATGAGTTCCCAAAAATCATTTGGCATATGGATGATCCTTTAGCGGATCCAGCAGCTGTACCATTGTATTTCGTTGCGAAAGAAGCGCGTAAACATGTAACGGTTGTTCTTTCTGGTGAAGGTGCAGACGAGCTATTTGGTGGATATAACATTTATCGTGAGCCAAACTCGTTAAAAATGTTCTCTTACATTCCTAGCCCAGGAAAGAGTGTTCTAAAGGCATTAAGTGGTGCTCTTAAAGAAGGGTTTAAAGGAAAAAGCTTCTTAGAGCGTGGATGTACGCCAATTGAAGAGCGTTACTATGGAAATGCGAAAATCTTCCGTGAAGAAGAGAAAGCTGAATTAATGAAGTATTACGATGAAAGTGTTAACTATATGGATATCACGAAACCATTGTATAACGAAATTAAAGATTATGATGATGTAAGTAAAATGCAGTACATTGATATGTTCACATGGTTACGCGGCGATATTTTATTAAAAGCTGATAAAATGACGATGGCAAATTCATTAGAACTTCGTGTACCGTTCTTAGATAAAGAAGTATTTGACGTTGCATCTAAAATTCCGACAGAATTTAAAATTGCAAACGGAACAACGAAAGCTATATTACGTGAAGCTGCTCGTGGAATTGTTCCGGATCACGTGTTAGATCGTAAAAAGCTTGGATTCCCAGTACCAATTCGTCACTGGTTAAAAGATGAAATGCACGATTGGGCTGTAAATATTATTAAAGAAAGCAAAACTGAGCATTTAATCGAAAAACAGTATGTATTAAACTTACTGGAAGCACATTGTGCAGATAAAGGCGATTATAGCCGTAAAATTTGGACTGTACTTGCGTTTATGGTATGGCATCAAATTTATGTTGAGCATAAATACGATACGAATAAGTTCCACGAAGAAACAAAGCGTGCGTATAGCTTAGTTTAATAAAAAACCTTAAGGTCGCATTCGATCTTAAGGTTTTTTTCATAAATTGCATTTATTATTGATACAATAATAGTAAAAGGATGGGCAACATATGATTACGTTTGAGAAAGTAAATACAGAAAATGAAAGCGCGGTAAAAGAAATGTTTCACTCACACAGCTTAGATGAGAAAAAGGTTCAGTATTGTGTAAAGGCTGATGATACATATATTGGTGTAATAGATTATAGCGTTCAAGAAGAGAGTGCTATTTTGTCACAGTTAATTATTCATTTTGATTATCAAGGTTATGGATACGGGACAAATACGTATTTTACATTTGAAGAAATGATGAAACAGAGAAATGTGAAAGAAATAAAAGTATTGCAAGAGATGTTTACGGAACAAGCTAAATCTTTCATAGAGGGATCTGGTTTTATTGAGGAAAATGGAATATATGTAAAGAAAATATAGTGAATATTGATTAGGTGATGATATGAATATAAGGTAGGTGGACGTATGACGATAACTTCTGGTCTTGTATTAGTTGGAGGTTGTTTTATAGTAGCAGAACTATGCCAGACTTTTATTCGGAAAAGAATGTATAAGAAGAGAAGACCATATGAATTACAATATATACCCGTGTTTGTAATTTTGTTTTGTATGCTATTTGTATTGCAAAACATAACGTATTTCCCACCTCTTTTGAACATCTTTTTGAAGTTTGGGTTGCTATATAGCGGCGGTGGGATATTTCTTTTATTTCTTTTATTTTGCATACGTTACATCCATTATCAATCGTATATATTCATTTTAAATTGGCTAAAGCAAAGCGATAGAAACCGCCTTACATAAGGGGGTTTTTTTATTTGTACTTGTAACGGAACTTGTACAATTAACATAAAATAGGACGAGTAGAAATGAAAGCTTATTACAATAAAGAAAGGAACGAAAAAGACATATGAAACTTGTTATAGACGCAGGGCATGGTGGATATGATTCTGGTGCTGTTGGTAATGGATTAGTGGAAAAAGAGTTAACACTTCAAATTGCTAGACGTGTACGAGATATTTTATCTGCAAATTATCCAATCAATATTAAAATGACACGTGATAGTGATGTGTTTATCTCTTTATCAGAACGTGCTAATATTGCTAATTCATTTGGTGCAGATTATTTTATCTCATTTCACATTAATAGTGGCGGTGGCACTGGATTTGAAAGTTATATTTACAATGCGCTATCTAATAGTAGTTCCGCATATGAAAAGCAACAAAAAATGCATGCAGCAGTCAATCCTGTATTAACAAAATATGGTCTTCGTGATCGAGGGGCAAAAAAAGCAAATTATGCGGTACTAAGGGAGACTGCAATGGATGCAATTTTAACTGAGACTGCTTTTATTGATACAACATTTGATGCTAATTTATTGAAAAACCCACAATTTATTGAAGATTTAAGTCAAGCATATGCAAACGGAATAGCAGCTATTTTTGGAGTAGCTCCAAATCCGAATCCTCCAAATCCACAACCTCCAAATCCTCAGCCAACACCACAAACGAAGGGGATTGCTTATATCCTTGGGAAAAATGTGAATTTAAGAAGTGGCCCATCAACGTCTTCTTCAGTTATTCGTCAACTAAACGCCCCAGAATCGTATGTCGTATATCAGGAAAGTAACGGATGGTTAGACTTAGGAAATGGACAATGGGTGTATAATGACCCTTCGTACATTAATTTTGTAAAGACGAGCAATAGTGATGGAAGTCCAATTGGTGCCGCTTATATAAAAGGAACGAATGTGAACTTAAGAAGTGGTCCATCAACATCTTCTTCAGTTATTCGTAAATTAAATAATCCTGAATCGTATTTAGTGTATATTAATCAAAACGGTTGGTTGAACCTTGGTGGAAATCAATGGGTGTATAATGATCCATCATATATTAAATATAATCAATATTAGGAAATGAGTTTATAATGTAATATGAATGCGTATTTATGTATAACGTAGATACGCATTTTAAGAACGTTTATTATTTTCATACTTATACACTTTATTTTAAAAATAAACATTTGAATAGCGGATAGAATCTAAAATGTATATATTGAAAAAGTTTTCTGATATACATTGACAATGTATGTAATATACATTAATCTTTAATTGTTAATGATAATCGATTTCATCTAGGGAGGACATATGGTACATAGTAAAAAAATATTTATGTTCTGCATTATGATACTTATGGTAATAATCGCAGGGTGTAGCAAAGAAGAGAAAAAAGAAAATGATACATCGGCTAAAGCAAAAGATTCGTATACTGTAAAGCATACAATGGGTGAAACAACAGTAAATGGTACACCTAAAAAAGTAGTTGTTTTAACAAATGAGGGTGCGGAGGCGCTTTTAGCTGTCGGAGTAACACCAGTTGGAACTACAAAACCACGTGCTGGTGATGAATGGTATCCTCATTTAGCGAAAGATTTAAAAGATACGAAAGTTGTAGGTACTGAGCGTGATATTAATTTAGAGGCAGTTATGAAGCTTAAGCCAGATTTAATTATCGGTAATAAAATGCGTCATGAAAAAATATATGAGCAATTGAACGAAATAGCGCCAACTGTGTACGCTGAAACATTGCGCGGGGATTGGAAAGAAAACTTTACACTCTATACAAAAGCTGTAAATAAAGAAAAAGAAGGGCAAAAGGCTCTTGAAGATTATAAAAAACGTATTGAAGGAATGAAAGAGAAGTTAGGAGATAAATTGAATTCTAAAGTTTCTATTATTCGCTTCGTACCAGGTGACGTTCGTATTTATCAGAAAAACTCATTCTCAGGTGCTGTTTTAAATGATATTGGATTTAAGCGACCACCACTACAAGATAAAGATGAGTTTGCGATAAAAGGAATTACAAAAGAGCAAATTCCGAATATGGATGGAGACTACATATTCTACTTCACATCTGATAAAGATGCAGATAAGAATAACGAAGGAACCACGTTAGCAAAAGAATGGACAGAAGACCCACTCTTTAAGCAGCTGCAGGCTTCTAAAGATAATAAAGTATTCCAAGTGGATGAAGTAATTTGGAATACAGCAGGCGGTATTAAAGCTGCAAACTTAATGCTAGATGATATTGAAAAATATTTTTTGAAATAAATGAATGGTTGAGTGCATCACTTTAAATAGGTGATGTACTTTTTTTGTTTAGTTAAATACAGAAAATTCCTTCTTTTAAGTGTGGATAAGTTGTACAATAAAATCAATTATGGAATAAAGGAGTGGGAAGGAATGAAAGCTACTCATAAAGATTGGATTTTATTTAACGGAAGAATTGTGAATACGAAGGAAGAACAGCCGATGGTCCCATTAGAGGAGAGGGGCTTTCAATTTGGTGATGGTATATATGAGGTGTTTAGGTTATATGATGGGAAGCCACATTTATTGGATTTACATTTGGAACGATTTTTTAATTCTATGGAAGAAATAAAACTAATTCCATCGTTTACTAAAGAAGAGTTAGTGGAAGAGTTACATCAAATGATTGAAAAAAATCAATTTCAAGAAGATGGGAATGTGTATCTTCAAATATCACGTGGTGCTCAAGCTCGAAATCATGTGTATGAAAAAGATTTACAACCAACATATTTTGCGAATATTGTTTCGTTTCCAAGACCTACTACTACTATGGAACAAGGAATAAAGGTTACTGTAGAAGAGGATATACGCTGGAAGTTCTGTCATATAAAATCTTTAAACCTTCTACCTAATATCATGATTAAAAATAAAATAAACGAGCAAGGGTATCAAGAAGCGATATTAGTACGAGATGGAGTTGTAACAGAAGGGTGTCATTCGAATTTCTTTATGGTGAAAAATAATAAATTAATTACACATCCGGCCGATAATTTCATTCTACACGGCATTACCCGTCACTACGTTATTACATTAGCGAAAGCTTTACATATTGAAGTAGAAGAGCGTGAATTCTCATTGCAAGAAGTATACGAGGCTGACGAATGTTTCTTTACAGCGACACCACTTGAAATGTTCCCTGTTGTTCAAATTGGTGATGAGAAGTTTGGAAGTGGCGAAAGAGGACCCATTACGAAAAAACTACAAGCTGCATATGAAGAAAGTATTAGTTTGTTTAAAGTGACAAATTAATAATAAGGGAAAAAGCTGGTATTCCCCCAGCTTTTTTTCATGATATAATTCAACCATAGGACAAGTTTTGAAAACGCTGTAAAAAGGGGATTTAATATATGAATTATGAAGATTTTAAAGAAGTAATTCACGGTAGACGAAGTGTTAGAAAGTTTACAGAACAAGAAGTATCCACTAGTGATATAAAAGAAATTATTGATTGTGCTCGTTATGCACCGAGTGATACGAACTCACAAACGTGGGAGTTCTTGGTCATTATGAACCGAGAGAAAATTAAAGAAATTGAACAAATGACATGGGATGCATTACATAAACTTGCAGCAAAAGCAGCAGAAAATGGAGAAGAGAAAGCAGGGAAATTACTTACACGTTCTTTCGGTCCATATGCGACAGCTTTCTCTGAGGCGCCAGTATTAATCGTATGTTTGGCAACACCATATGAATCAAAGTTTCGTGAAAAGATATTTGATCCAATTGCCTTCGTTCCTGATTCAGTATGGGAAGAGGAAGGAATTAAGAGTAGCTGTTTAGCAGCACAAAACTTAATGTTGGCTGCACATGCGAGAGGACTGGGTACTTGTCCAATGACAGGACCTGTATTATTAGCTCAAGATGAACTGCGACAATATTTACAAATTGAGCCTCAAAAACAAATTAATATGGTAATTTCACTCGGGTTTCCGAAAGATAAGCCGAAGAAACTTTCTCGAAAAGAAGTTGATGAGATTACAACATTTATTTTCTAAATGTTATGTAGAAAAGACATTGAAATGACAATGTCTTTTTATTTTGAATGGATATTTTTTTAGTAAATTGGGCTAAAATGATGAATAGATTGGAATTACTATTTATTTCTTTAAAAAAATTAATGTTCTTAAAATGAAAGTATGGTACAGTAATCGTGAGCAAGCTAATATTTGTTCATGAAAGTGTTAAAAACTAGTTTTAAAATCAAGAAGTTATTTTTGTATAATAAATTATAATGAAATAACAGGGGGAATGAATTTTGAAGAAATTCATAATCGCTGGATTGTCTGTATTGTTATTAGTAGGCTGTGGTACTCCAAAGGAAAAAGAGGATGCACAGTCAAACCAGGAAGAACAAGTTGTAAATGCAAGTGATGAGAATATGGTCGTATTTCCTGAAGGAGCAGTGCCAATCGGAGAAGGGAAAGTAAAAGTAACTACTCCAGATGGTACTTCTGAAAATGGCAATATACCAACTGTATTCATAAAAAAGGATACTTTAATTCAGCAAGTCGAATTAGAACTTTCCAATTTTCAAAACGATAAAGAAACATTTGTATTTGTAGATCAAATATTTGCAGATAAACATCAAGTAACTAGTACAACACAGACAACAGTACAATTAAAAGAAAAGACGCTTGAGACAGGTAGTCATACGATTACCGCAGCTCAGTTTGAAAACAATGATCCAAAAGGAAAAGTCATTAGCTTGAATCAAGCGACGTTTGAAACGAAACCTGCGTCTTAATATGGAAAAAAGTACATTACTCAAAAGTAGTGTACTTTTTAGTTTGGATTGAATTATGTCATTGAGAATAATTTGTTTCACTTTCTAGTACGAATGAATAGAAAGAACTTATTCTTTACTATCATGTAAGAGGAAGGAATTGAAAGTTTGAAACGAGTTATTCGTATTTTCTTATTTATTATAATGTTTTCGGTCATTTGGTTTACTTTACAAGAGGCGGTTGAAGTTACGCTCAATTATCACATTCATGACTTGTTAATTGGAGCTGTATGTTTTGTCATTGTGTATCGGTTTTATCAAGCCTTAACGGACAATAAGAACCCCACTTGAAAATTCGGCACATGCGAGGAAGTTAGGTGGGAGATCAACTTGCCCGTAAAAGCCCGATTGGTGAAGGATAATACCCCTATGATTAAAGTTTCGCTTTATGATAAACTCGGATTAAGGTAAGTATTGAGTTGGAAATGTAGGGATCTCATTTGAAATGTCGAATAGTACATACGATGTCGTAATAACAAATTTTCTATTGTTTACTGTGAAACAGAAGAAGGAGAGATTGTAGTTATGAAAAGAGCTCTTATAAATATTGATTATACATATGATTTTGTAGCTGAAAAAGGTGCTTTAACATGCGGGAAACCAGGTCAAGAAATTGAGAAGGAACTTGTAAGTGTAACGAAACAATTTATTGAAAAAGGTGATTACGTAGTATTTGCGATCGATAAACATGAAGACAATGATGTATATCATCCAGAAGCGAAATTGTTTCCACCTCATAATATAGCAGGTACAAATGGAAGAGACTTATTTGGTGAATTACAAGATGTATGCGAGAAATATAAAAATGCAGAGAATGTATATTACATGGACAAAACACGATACAGTGCATTTGCCGGAACAGATTTAGAGATGAAGTTAAGAGAACGAGGAATAGAAGAAGTTCATCTTGTAGGTGTTTGTACCGACATCTGTGTTCTTCATACAGCAGTAGATGCTTATAATAAAGGATTTAAAATTGTCGTTTATGAAAAGGCGGTTGCATCTTTTAATGCGCAAGGACATGAATATGCACTTGGACATTTTAAATCTTGTTTAAATGCAGAAGTGAAGTAAAAAAAGAGGCCTTCGAAAAGGCCTCTTTTTTACATTTATATAGAAACGACTTGTTTTTGAATTAACTTTTTAATGAACGGACTAATCTTTTCTGGTAGTCGGTTTAAATCGAAAAATTGTACATGCAATGATTCAACTCCATCTGCTTTTAACAAGCCACATGTAAATTCTGTAATATTTATCCTTGTTCATTGAAAACAGCTACTCCAGCTAAATTGAGTGGTCTTGATCCAATAACTTCTCTTAGTTCTTCGATATAGCCCATTGTTAGTAACCTTCGCGAGTCAAAATATTTTCAAATGAACTATTCGGTGTCATGTGAATGTTTTCCTGTTATTAAGATGAGTAGTGCAGTCTTAAAATAAAGTCATTTAAAAAATTTTCAATTGTCAGCTCCCTTTAGATAATGAAAAAGGTTATATTTATAGAAGAATGTATAACAAGTTTGAAGGGAACCAAAAAGTAATACAATAAATCAGTTTTGCATGAAATTTTCATTAGTAAGGAAGTGGATGGATGAGTTTATTAACGTATACTGAAGAGTTTTTTAATTATGTAAGGGAGTTTTTACTTTTAAGGTTTTTACTATTTGCTTTAGTTCTTATCATTATTTCTTTTGTTATAAATCGCATTATTGATTGGTTTTTTAGGAAATCAAGCTTTTTTGATGAAGAGGTAGAGCAGACGATTCAAAGTGTTATTCGATCTATTTTTAGATATATCATTATCATCAGTCTGATCATATATTTAATTAGTCAATTTGTAGATATAAAAAGTATTATTGCAGGTGCAGGGATAGCGGGAGTCGTCATCGGTTTTGCTGCACAACAGATGCTAAAAGATGTCATATTAGGCTTCGCAAGATTAGCGGACAAAGAGTTTCGAGTTGGCGATTTTGTAACTTTTAACGGAACAAATTCAGGAACTATTGAGGAAATTAGTATTCGTTTTATGCAAATTCGTGAATGGTCAGGGAAACTCCTTACCATACCACACGGAGAGATTAGAACGATACAGAATTTTAATAAAGGATGGATGCGAGTTATTGAACGCATCACGGTAAGTTATCAGGAAGATCCTACAAGAGTTAAAGAATTGTTAGAAGAAGTATGTGTTATTTGTAATGAAAAATTGGAGCAAAATCTTTATAGAGTAGATGATGAAGCTGTTGAGCCATTTAAATATGTTGGAGTTACAGACTTAAATCCTAACCTTAAATATGTTGGATATGAATTTTGTATTACAGGTTTGATTAAACCGGAAGATTATTTTGAAACTTCTAGACAAGTAAGATTTGAATTAATGTCTATGTTCCATAAAAATCAAGTGCAAATGCCAGCAGCGAATATGTTCGTTAACACTGAAAGTTTACAGCATATTCATGGGGGACAATCTTTATCAGACAGTTAAAGAAAATTAGCTAATTTCTGTTTTTATTTAGGATTTGGATTTGAATGAACTGTATGGGATATCTCCGAAAAAAGAGCTGAAGGAATTCGGTTCTTTTTTGTTTGTAGTATTTTGAAATTTCTTAATGTTATAATGGTAGTTGGTGATGAGAATGAACATAGATGAAAAAGAGATGCATCGTTTAGAGGCATTAAAAGAAATTGCTGAGTTACTAAATGAAGCAACAAACTTACAGGAAATGTTAGGGAAAGTGTTACATACATTGTTACAAGTTATGAATTTACAAACAGGGTGGATATTCTTTATTGATGAAAGTGGAAAGCATCGTATGCTTGTAGACCAAAACTTACCCCCAGCTCTTACGTGGCAGGAAAAGAAGCCGATGTGTGAAGGAGATTGTTGGTGTGTAGAACGTTTTGTGAATGGAAGATTGGAAAAAGCGACAAATATTATTGAATGTAAACGAATAGAGGATGCGATTGAATGTAATTGGGGCGAGACAGAAGATGTTACACATCATGCGACAATCCCGCTAAGATCTGGATCAGAGAAATTTGGTCTATTAAATGTAGCCTCGCCTCATAAAACACATTTTTCTGAGGAGGAGTTAGCGTTATTAGAAGCGATTGCATTTCAAATTGGAACGACAATACAACGTATTCAATTAGTTGAGAAAGAACGAAAATATGTAGTTGTAGCTGAAAGAAATCGATTGGCTCGTGATTTACATGATTCTGTTAAACAATTGTTATTTTCAATTATGCTAACAGCGAAAGGGACTCTAAATATGACGAAGGATAGAGACTTGCAAGAGATGTTAAGTTATATTGGAGAATTATCACAGGAAGCATTACAAGAGATGACACTTTTGATTTGGCAATTAAGGCCTGAAGGATTAGAGAAAGGTTTAGCAGAAGCGATTCAAAATTACGGAAAACTGTTAGGGATTCAAGTGGAAGTTCGAATTGATGGAATGGTTTTAATTGAAGATGAAATAGAAGAAGTTTTATGGCGTATAAGCCAAGAGGCATTACATAATTGTAAAAAACATGCCTCATGTGAAAAAGTATGTGTTCATTTAAGGATAGAAAATAATAAGTTGCATTTTTACATAGAAGATAACGGAATAGGATTTATACAGGATCAAGTAAGAGAGTCAGCACTTGGTTTGAAAAGTATGAAAGAACGAATTGAATTAATGAGGGGAATTTTTCGAATAAAAGCAGAACCGGAAAAGGGGACAAAGATAGAAATTCAATTACCGGTTTGAGAGGGAGAACGTCAGTGAAAATTAAATTATTACTTGTAGAAGATCATCATATCGTTCGAAGGGGACTCGTATTCTTTTTGAAGACGAGAGAAGAATTTGAAATTATTGGGGAAGCAGCAAATGGTGAAGAAGCATTAACATTCGTCCAAACAGAAAGGCCAGATGTAGTATTAATGGATTTATCAATGCCGAAAATGGATGGTATTGAAGCGACAAAACGTATAAAACAATACGATGAGACAATAAAAATTCTTATGCTCAGTAGTTTTTCAGAACAAGATTACGTTTTACCAGCATTAGAAGCTGGGGCAGATGGTTATCAATTAAAAGAAGTGCAGCCAGATCAACTTGTTGCGTCAATCGTTGCGGTATATCAAGGAAACGCAAATTTTCACCCGAAAGTAACACCAGCACTATTAGGACGATCAGCAGTCAAGAAAGAAAAAGAGAATCCTTTTTCTATGTTAACAAAAAGGGAGCAAGAAGTACTTCGTGAAATTGCGAAAGGAAGAAGCAATAAGGAGATTGCAGTAGAACTTCATATTACAGAACAAACTGTGAAAACACACGTTTCTAACGTATTGGCTAAATTGGAAGTAGATGATCGTACACAAGCTGCCTTATACGCAGTAAAGCATGGGGAAAACTAGAAATAAGTATGAATAATTGTGTCATATGCTACGGAAGAATACATATGAGAAATTAAAATGTATAGAGATGCCGAATAAAGGTTTTTCTTCTTTCAATAATTAGGTACAATAAAGTGAAACTTTAATCAGTGGGGGGGCCATCCCCACTGATTATTAGTTGAACCAATCGGGTTTTTACGGGCAGTTGATCTCCCACCTAACTCCCTTGCATTCATCGAATTTTGAGGTGGGAGTCTTACTGCCCGTTAATACGGGATAAAGCTACTATGGAAGGGGAAGATACGCTATGCCTGGTACAAAAAGTGGGATTGGAAAGATTCAGGCTTCGTTAAATGGTTTATCACCGAAATTACGAAGTATTGCCGAACATATTTTGAAACATCCACAAGATGTTGTACATAAATCGATTACGGAATTAGCGGAAGTTACGAATAGTTCCGAAGCAACGATATTCCGCTTATGCAAACACTTAGGTTTTCAAGGGTTCCAAGACTTGAAAATTACATTAGCTCGTGAGATTGTACATACCCCGATGCAAAATATTCATGAGGAAGTATCGGTAGAAGATAATATTGTCACTGTTGCTAAAAAAGTTTTTCATTCACATATTACAGGACTGCAAGATACATTACATTTGTTAAACGATAACGCGTTGGAACAGGCAGTAAGTGCGCTGAATGAAGCGAAACGAATTGAGTTTTATGGAAATGGTGGTTCAGGTATTATTGCGATGGATGCTTATCATAAATTTATGAGAACGGGTATTTCTTGTATTGCTCATACGGATTCACATTTTCAAATTATGGGAGCTGGCTTGCTGACAAAAGAAGCAGTGGTCATTGCAATTTCTCATTCGGGCAGTAATAAAGGTTTACTTGAAGCGTTAGAAGTAGCGAAAGCAAGAGGGGCCAAAATTATTGCGATTACGAGCTATCAAAAATCGGCATTAAGCCAACTTGCTCATATAACATTATATACTTCGACGCGTGAGACGGAATTTCGTACAGAAGCAAGTTCGTCACGATTAGCGCAGCTTAGTTTATTAGATACTTTGTATGTGGGATTGTCATTGCAGCGACAAGAGGAAACACTACAAAATTTACAAAGTATACGTGAAACTATTTCGATGAAGCGAATATAAAAAGCTCTTCAAATGAAGAGCTTTTTATATTGGCGAGTAGTCTGTTGATATACCCTCTAGATCCACTTGTTCTAAGTGTCTATAGAAATATGCCAATTACCTATAATAATAATAATAATCTCTCATCTTTTAGACCCTTCATTTTTTAAACCTCGATATTTTGCATATGAAATTTAACAAGTAGCTTGATACATCAAAATACGTATTGGGTAATAATTCAAATATTGTTCAATATTTTACAATAAGCTTATGAAATTCCATGTTATGATGAACCTGTAATGATGATTGAACACTTAAATTTGGTACAATAATTAGCCAAAATAGTGAGGACAGTAGTTGTGAGATAAACTCATTAAAACTCTAAAACACTAAAGGGGAGATCACATATGAAAGCAGTAGTAGTTAATAAAAACAGCAAAGCAAATATTGAAGTTATTGAAAAAGAATTACGTCCGTTACACTCGGGTGAAGCGCTAGTAGATGTAGAGTATTGTGGAGTTTGCCACACTGATTTACACGTTGCGAATCATGATTTTGGAAACACCGATGGCCGCATCCTTGGTCATGAGGGTGTAGGTATTGTTACTAAAATTGCTGATGATGTTACTTCACTAAAGATAGGTGACCGTGTAAGTATTGCATGGATGTTCCAATCTTGTGGACGTTGTGAATATTGCGTAACGGGGAGAGAAACATTCTGCCGTGAAGTGAAAAATGCTGGTTATTCAGTAGATGGTGGTATGGCTGAACAATGTATTGTTACAGCTGATTATGCGGTGAAGGTACCAGAAGGATTAGATCCTGCTCAAGCATCATCAATCACATGTGCGGGCGTAACTACATATAAAGCTATAAAAGTATCAGACATTAAACCTGGTCAACCTATCGTAATCTATGGTTGTGGTGGATTAGGTAACCTAGCTATTCAATATGCTAAAAACGTATTTGGTGCAAAGGTAATTGCAGTAGATATCAATGACGACAAATTAGCCTTAGCAAAAGAAGTTGGTGCTGATATGACTATCAATCCGATTTCTCAAGGTCCTGCTGATAAAATTGTTCAAGAGGAGTTTGATGGTGCTTATGCTGCTGTAGTAACAGCAGTTTCTAAAGTAGCATTCAACTCAGCAGTTGATGCAGTACGTGCTTGCGGTAAAGTAGTTGCGGTAGGTTTACCAGTAGAAACTATGGATTTAAACATTCCACGACTTGTATTAGACGGAATTGAAGTAGTTGGTTCTCTAGTTGGTACTCGTAAGGATCTGGAGGAGGCATTTATGTTCGGCGCAGAAGGAAAAGTAGTGCCGGTTGTTCAAACGTGTTCTCTAGATAAAGTACAAAATGTATTCGAAGAAATGGAACAAGGTAGAATTCAAGGGCGTATGGTAATCGATTTTAAACAGCATAATTGTGAGTGTAAATAATTCATTTTAAATATAAAAAGCATGAGTCTAGCAAAGGACATTTAAAAAAGTTAGACGGCATAAAAAAGATGATCCCTCGTATTCAATAGAGATCATCTTTTTTATATTCTACTAATATCAATGCCAATTAATACTTGATTGATGAGACATGATTAAAGGTTCACTTTATCTACAAACGAAAAAGAATCTTTACTTTTAACAAATTTTTCATGATTTGGAACGGTTTGAATTGCTACAACTTGCGAATCTCTTGCTTTCAGTGCATCTTGAATCCCGATTGTCATAAGCTTAATAAATAGAATCGTAATAAAGAATGAAACGAGAGTATACAAAATAATCCACCATGAAATATTCATTTCATAACGATTTAATCCAATAAGGCCTGCCCAATCATTCGATAGAGAAACAGGTTTGAGTACTCCGTCATAGAGTTCACGCATTTGTATCCCACCAATTACAATATCAAGCAACGCTAAATGGATAACGAGTATGAGTGTTTGGACGATATGTTCCATAAATAACACAAATAAGCGATCAAGTAATAAGACTCGTAAGTGTTTTTTGATAATATGAAAACGGCTAGCACCCAGTAATTGTGAACTTAAAATGTAATCTCGTTTCATAAATTCATCAACCTCTGAGGAGATATATAAAGAAAGTGTAGGTAGAGCGACGAAAATAAGTACGAGAACTTGATAAAACGCAAATGAAATATTTGGATCTAATCTATCAGCATTTGATATGATTACAATATTAACGGGCGTGATGAGTATAAATGCGATAAATAAAGTAGGAATATAGTAAAAAACTTCTGAGCATGCCTGGAAAAATCTCTTGAATCTTGGAGCGTATAAACTTAAGAGGATTCCTATACATGTTCCGAATAAAATTCGAAAGAAGCTAATTGCCACGGCTAATAAAATGGTGAATTTTGCTCCTTCTACAATTTGTAAGAAAACAGACTCTCCAAAACGATCAGATCCAAAAGGCGGCATTAACAATGGCGAAAAGGGGGCCTTTCCAAGTAATTCGTTATTGTCATTGTAAAGTAACTGAGGAGGTTTTGGGATGTTATCTTTAAAGAACCAACTATAAATAAAACTAGCTGAAACAAGTATGAATAGATAAGTAAAGCCGATTAAAAATCGTTTTGATTTCCAAATAGATTTCATAATGCTGCTCCTTTCAATTGCTTTTTCCATCTATTCATCATGAATGAGATTATTTGAAAAATGGCATAAAACGGTAAAATAATCATAACAAGTATGATAAATGCAGCTGGAGGTGAAATAAACGCCTTCTTAAATAAAAATTGAATAATGCCTTCCATATTAAAAACAAATTCTAAAATGAATAAGTTAGAAAGTAAGAAAACAAAAATCGTTTTTAAATGATGAAAGAAGTGGATAGATATATTTTTGAATAAATGAATGCATAGTATATAACTTGATGAAAGTCCTTTTCCATATGCAACCTCTACGTAATGTTTTTCATGTTCTTCTTTTATGTATAACACCATCATCCGAAACATTTGTAATGTAGGTAAGACTGCTAAAGATAAAATAGGGAGTAAATAAGCTCGATTTTCATTAAAAGAAATAATGGTGACAGGAGATTCCCCGAATTTCTGAAGTACCCATATGAAAAATATTTGCAAACAAATCATCATCATCATATCAGGGACAGCTTCTAATATGAACACAATTCGGTTTATCCATTTTTTTATATAATCTTTTGCTAAAAAATAAAAAAATGCCATACTAGATGATAGAAAGAGTGCAAGCAAAAAGGCTATAAATAATACAGTAAATGAATATAGGTAAGGTTCTAAAACAGTTGGAAATAATGGTGTCTTTTTGAAATGACCAAATTTCGGGTCTGATCCCATAACTACTAATGATTCAGGGGAGAAAACCTGTTTTAACATAGTAACGATCTGATTAAAAAAATGAATTGGTTGAAAAGTGAATCCCTGTTGAGTGATAAATAAATAAGGTAAATTTAGTAATAGTAAGAGTGATAAAAGAATTGATGAAAGTTTTATTGTGAATTGAGATATTTTATATAACATTAAATCCCTCCGACATCTTTTTACAACATTATACAATAAAGTTCATATTTTGTTTTGATTTTTCAGAAAAATATAAATACTATTAGATTTTATAGTATGGAACATATATTTACAAGGTAAAAAAGTGATAGTAGGCAGCCACGCCCTATGTCCATCAAACTAAGAAAACGAGAACTTATATATTATTATCTTTAGGTGGAGGGGAAAGAATGTTTGATAAATTAAAAAGGTTATTTAAAAAAGATAAAGAGAATGATTTAGAAGATGAGAGGTACATTTTGATTTCTGAAAGTGAGATAAATGAAGAATTAAAAAGAAAGATAGTTGAATTAGAAAGGTTAGGATCAGAATATAGTAAAGTTCTTCAAAAAAAATATATAAATGAATTTGAGAGAAAAGGAAAACGAAACCTAAAAATATGGGTTAATAGGGATATTGACGGAGATGAAATAGAAGACTTAAATTCTGAGAAATGTCTAGAAAAAGAATATCGTTCTGAAATAATAATAGATTTTAATGATGTTACTGTTGAAGATGATGAATATGCAGATTTCATACAGTTGTGGTATTACTATGGTGGTTATTTTAAAGGTACTGGGACTTTATATGATACATCAAGAAATAATTTAGAAACAGACATTGAAACAGCTTTACAAACATTAATTGAATAATTAATGTATACTAGTCTCTCGTTTAATTAACGAGTTATGTAGTTGAACAAGAAATACAAATAATAATTAATCCTTTGTTAAAACGCTCTTTCTTTTTGTTCATTTATTAAGTTTATCTATATTAATTTATCAAACTTTATGTTCCCGTTACAAAATACGCTATTCATTCTGTAAAATCACAGGAAAGGATGGCGTTTTTGTATGTCTATTTCTGTATCCAATGAATTACAATTATTTGCTTGAGAAATTCAAAGCTTTTTATTTCCAAATATCTTACGAGAGATGTTGGTTTCGTGCAACGAACCAGCAAATACTAAACAAAAGGTTTAGTCGATCTATGTGTATGGATAAGTGAAATAAAATGGGGGTTACATTTTGATTTGAAAAAATTTTTCTTCTTGTAACTTGATTTATGAAAAAATATTTTATATACTAATTCATGTAAACGGTTTACTAGATCGTATTTTGCTAGAAACGAAGGGAAGATTCGCATGGAAACAAGGGGGAGAGTAATCGGGGTTGACATCGGTACCACAAGTACGAAAACGGTTGTATTCACTGAGAAAGGAAAAGTCGTTGCTTCACATGCAATTGATTATCCAATTATTCAACCGAACGTCGGATGGGCTGAGCAAGATCCTGATGTAATATGTGCTGCTGTATATAAAACTGTAAGCGTTGCCATTGAAAAGGGTAATGTGTCACCGGAAGATATTTCTTCAATCGGGATTAGTACAGCGATGCATGCCTTAATTGCTGTAGATGAAAACGGTGCGCCGTTAACGCGCTCTATTATTTGGGCAGATAATAGAAGCACAAAGCAATCAGAAAAACTATTACAACAAATGAATGGTCATGACATTTATAGAAGAACTGGTACACCGATTCATCCGATGTCACCACTTTCTAAATTATTGTGGATGAAAGAAGAAGAAACGGAGTTATTCAGAACTGCTCATAAATTTATTTCCATTAAAGAGTATGTCATTTATCAATTATTTTCACGCTATGTAGTTGATTATTCTATTGCATCTGCTACAGGGTTATTTAATTTAAAAACATTAAACTGGGATGAAGATGTTTTAACTATGTTAAATATGTCACCAGAACAATTATCAACACCTGTACCAACTACATATATTTTATCGGGAATGAAGCCGGAATTAGCACAAAAGATGGGTATTAGTGAGGATACTCCGGTTGTTATTGGTGCAAGTGATGGTGTTCTTGCAAATGTAGGTGTCGGTGCAATATCACCTGGCTCAGCTGCAATTACGATCGGGACAAGTGGTGCGGTTCGAACAATTTCATCGAGTGTTAATACAGATGAAAAAGGAAGAACTTTTTGTTACGCATTAACAGATGAGCACTGGGTGATCGGCGGACCAACGAATAACGGTGGAATATTACTTAGATGGTTACGTGATGAATTTGGTAGCCCAGAGCAAGAGGTAGCAAGAAAGCTTGGAATTGATCCTTATGATTTATTAATTAAGTATGCAGAAAGTGTACCAGCTGGAGCAGATGGATTACTATTTTTACCGTTTCTATCTGGAGAACGTGCACCCTACTGGAATGCAAATGCTCGAGGTACATTCTTCGGGATAAACCTTCAGCATAAACGTAAACATTTCATACGAGCAGTTATGGAAGGTGTTTGTATGAGTGTGTATTCAGTAGCACTTGCCATTCGAGATTGTACAGGGCCACTTACTGAAATACGTGTTTCAGGAGGCTTTGCGAAATCTGCATTTTGGAGACAAATGTTATCTGACATGATGGGGAAAGAATTGCTTGTTCCAGAAAGTCATGAAGCATCTGCGCTTGGGGCAGCAGCACTTGCTTTGTATGCAATTGGGAAAATTGATTCTCTTGAAGAGGTGAAGGATTGGATTGATATTGTCCATCACCATGTACCGAATAAAGAAAATACGGCTTTATATTTAGAGATGTTTTATATGTATGAACGACTTTACAATCGTTTGAAAGAAGAATTTGATTGTATAGCTGCTTTCCAACGTAAACAATAGGGGGATTGGGAGAAATGGTAGTTGGGATCGTACTAGCGGCTGTTGTTATATTACTTTTACTAATTACGGTAGTAAAATGGCATCCATTTGTCGCGTTAATTTTAACAGCAATCGGAGTTGGGCTAGCAATGGGGATGCCCTTAATTGGAATTTCACCACAACATCCGGGGATTATCGATTCTATTAAATTAGGTCTCGGTAATACGTTAGGGTTTTTAGCGATTGTTTTAGCTTTAGGAACAATGCTTGGAAAAATGATGGCTGAGTCTGGCGGTGCTGAACGAATTGCTAACACATTAATTGGACGTTTTGGGAAAAAGCGTGTTCACTGGGCAATGATGTTCGTTGCATTTATAGTAGGGATTCCGGTATTTTTCCAAGTTGGATTTGTACTATTAATTCCGTTAGTATTTACAATTGCGTTAGAAACAGGGGTATCACTTATTACAATCGGTATTCCGCTAGTAGCGGGTCTTTCGGTTGTACACGGACTTGTTCCACCGCATCCAGCAGCAATGGCAGCGGTAGGTATATTTAAAGCAGATGTAGGGAAGACAATTTTATATGCATTAATTGTCGGACTTCCAACTGCAATAATTGCAGGTCCGCTTTACGGGAAATGGATTGGTGCTCGTATACATAAAGAAGTACCGTTAGATATAGCGGAGCAATTTATTGAAAGAGATAAGAAGAAGGAACTTCCTAGCTTCGGAAATACATTGTTTACTATTTTACTTCCAGTATTTCTTATGCTAGGTGCATCGATAGCGGAAGTAGCATTAAATAAAACAAGCCAACTTGCACAAGTATTGCATTTTATTGGAGATCCAATAGTCGCATTATTAATTGCAACGATATATTCTTTCTTTAGTCTTGGCTATGCAAAAGGGTTTTCTAAAGACAAAGTCTTACAAGTTACAAATGATTGTTTAGGCCCAATTGCAAACATACTGTTAGTTATCGGTGCAGGTGGTGCATTTAATAAAGTGTTATTAGATTCTGGGATCGGAACTACAATTGCGGAGATGGCGAAAGAATCACATATTTCACCGATATTATTAGGTTGGGGAATTGCTGCACTTATCCGAGTTGCAACGGGATCGGCTACTGTTTCTATGATGACAGCAGCTGGAATTGTAGCACCGATTGCAGCAAGTACACCAGGAGTAAATGTAGAGTTACTGGCACTTGCAACAGGAGCAGGGTCATTAATATTATCGCATGTAAATGATTCTGGATTTTGGATGATTAAAGAGTATTTCGGAATGACTGTGAAAGAAACATTATTAACATGGACCGCAATGGAGACAATATTATCTGTTGTAGCACTTGGATTAATTTCGTTATTAAATATATTTGTATAGAATGGGAGATTGATTAATATGAAACTAGGTTTAATTGGATTAGGAAAAATGGGATTCCCATTAGCTGAACACTTACATGAAGACAAGCATGAAGTAGTTGTATACGATGTAAATAATGAGCTTGTTGAAAAGGCAGGGGAATTAGGGATTACTGCTCGTCATACATTAAAAGAAATGATCTCTGAATTAGAAGCACCTCGTACACTTTGGGTAATGGTACCTGCAGGAGAAGTTGTTGAGTCAGTACTAAAAGATGTATATCCATTATTAGAGGAAGGCGATATCGTTATTGAAGGTGGAAATTCATTCTATAAGGATACGTTACGCCGTGCTGAAGAAGCGAAAAGCTTTGGCTTACATTATGTAGATATCGGTACATCAGGCGGTGTAGAAGGAGCTAGATACGGCGCTTGCTTAATGGTTGGTGGAGAAAAAGAAATTTATGATCAACTAGAACCTTTATTTAAAGATTTAGCAGTAGAAAATGGTTATTCATATGCAGGCCGTGTTGGTAGTGGGCATTTCTTAAAAATGGTTCACAACGGTATTGAATACGGAATGATGCAAGCAATCGCTGAAGGATTTGAAGTACTAGATAAAAGTGATTTTGATTTCAATTATGAAGATGTTGCAAAAGTATGGGCAAACGGATCGGTTATCCGTGGTTGGTTAATGGACTTAACTGAAAAAGCATTTGCAGAAGATCCGAAACTTGATGGCATTAAAGGTGTTATGAACTCTTCAGGAGAAGGGAAATGGACTGTTGAAACAGCGCTTGAATTACAAGCAGCGGCACCAGTTATCGCTATGTCATTATTTATGCGCTACCGTTCACAAGAAGATGATACATTCCATGGGAAAGTTGTCTCAGCTCTTCGTAATCAATTCGGTGGACATGAGGTTGTGAAAAATTAGTTTTGTGAAACTCATACGAAAGTATGAGTTTTTTTATTTCTCATACTATTTAATGAAAGTTTTTCCCTCTTTTTACTGTGTTTTGTATAGAAATTTCTGATAATATATAAATATAACTTGAAAACAAAGGGGAGAAATAATTATGAAACTAGTCGTTATTAACGGTACACCAAGAAAATTCGGTAGAACTCGCGTTGTGGCAAAATATATTGCAGAGCAATTTGAAGGGGAGTTATACGATTTAGCAGTAGCGGAATTGCCTTTATATAATGGAGAAGAATCACAACGTGAATTAGAGGCAGTAAAAAAATTAAAAGCTTTAGTGAAAGCTGCGGATGGAGTAGTACTATGTACACCAGAATATCATAATGCGATGAGCGGAGCGTTGAAAAATTCGTTAGATTACTTAAGTAGCAGTGAATTCATCCATAAGCCTGTCGCATTACTAGCAGTTGCTGGAGGAGGTAAAGGGGGAATAAACGCATTAAATAGTATGCGCACTGTCGCTAGAGGCGTTTACGCAAATGCAATTCCAAAACAAGTCGTGCTTGATGGATTACATGTGCAAGATAGTGAACTTGGAGAAGATGCAAAACCATTAATTCATGATTTAGTTAAAGAATTAAAAGCATATATGAGCGTATATAAAGAGGTGAAAAAACAATTAGGAGTTGAGTGATATGTCCTCTCTTTATCATGATTCTCGCTTGTATTACATTCTAGGAGCCAATAGTTTATCCGCTATTGGTTCCGGGATTGTTATGATAACGATTCCGTGGTTGTTAATTAAGGAAAGTGGAGGAGAGACAACATTTGGTTATGTTTCTATCGTTGCAACTCTCATCATGTTTTTACTAACACCATTCATTGGGCAAAGCATAGATCGTTTTTCAAGAAAATCTTTATTGTTATGTAACGAAGGTATCGGGATAGCCATTATAGGAATGATGGCCATTTGGGGATTTGCTGGGCAATCATACAATTCTATTCATTACATTATTATTTATATAGCAGGTTCTTTCTATTATCTATTATTCTATCCCACAATATTTGCATTTAACCAAGAAATATTTCAATCAGAGCATTATAAAAGTTTAAGTGGCACAATGGAAATACAAGGACAATTAACGCAAGTTATTTCAGGCGCAGCTGCTAGCTTTTTAATTGAGATTATTTCTTTGAAATGGATCTTGTTAGTGGATATGTTAACTTTTGCAGGAGCATTTTTTCTTTTCTTATGTATACCGTATGTAAAGAAAAAAGAAGTAAAACGGAAAGCAACATTTAAGAAGCAATTGTTCGAAGGAATTCACTTTATGAAAAAGCGCCCTAAGTTATTTTGGTTTTTACTAGCGACTTATATGCCGTTTATCGGTGTCATGATGGCAAATTATTTAATCCCAGTATATATTTCAGATATACTCACAGCTAGTGCCTCTGTATACGCAATTGAAGGTATGATGTACGGTGTCGGAGCGGTTCTTGCAGGAATAAGTATTCCAATCATGATGAAATATGTCAAAATAGAAATTTCAATCGTTATGACGATGGTTATTTATGTAATTTCAATTACCGCAATGATTATTGAGCCTTCCATTATGTTATTATATGGACTAGCGATTTTCCATGCGATTGGAAATGCTGGAACACGAGTGGCGAGAAATGTATTGATGATGGAAGAAATCCCAAACGAAGTAATGGGACGTGTGGACAGCTTATTTCGATTAATTGGCACAGGAATTCGAATTGTATTATTAATGTTGTTTACGGCAGGCGTATCTAAAGCAGGGGTAATGATCCCGTTTTACGTACTGAGCTGTATATTGATCCTATCATTAGGGATTGCTTTTTATTATGTAATTTCAAAACGTAAAACGGAAGCGAATGTGTCTAATAAATCAATTGTTTAAAAAATACTTCTGCCTCCTTTTCTTTTTCTATATAATAAAAAGAAAGGGAGTGTTAACTTATTTATGAACAAATGGATATTGCTTATAATCTTATTACTACCTCCGCTATACATCATTTATATGACGTTTCGAATGAATAAAGTTGCTCGTGAAACATTGAGTAATCACTCTCCATACGTTCTTATATTAGGTGCAAAGTTATTTGGAGATAGACCGTCTTTATCTCTTCAAAATCGTTTGGATATAGCGTTGGAATATTTACATGCTCACCCTGAGGTGAAAGTAATTGTTTCAGGTGGTCAAGGGGAAGATGAAGATATACCGGAAGCTCACAGTATGAGAAACTATTTAATGGTACATGGTATAGATGAGAATCGTATTTTAATTGAAGACTGCTCTACAAATACGTATGAAAATTTAAAGTTTAGTATGGATTTATATGATGTAAAGCATGCGGTAGTTGTAAGTAATACGTATCATTTATATCGAACGAAAATAATTGCAAAGCGTTTAGGGATAAAGATGGAAGCTTTGGCTGCTGAAACACCGAGACGCTCTAAGAAAAAAGCGTATGTGCGTGAATATGCTGCAATTATGAAAACAATATTGTTCGACCGTTAGAGCTCAAATGAGAGCTCTTTTTTTGTATAATAAAGCGTATCATTTGAAATGAATGCTATATTCCATCAAAATAAAGGAAACAACATGAAAGGAGTTGTGTCTGTGATTCAATTTAATCATGTGTCAAAAGCGTATGAAGATGGCACAAAAGCAGTGGATTCACTACATTTAGAAATTAAAAAAGGAGAATTTTTTGTTCTCATTGGTCCGAGTGGTTGCGGGAAAACAACGACAATGAAGATGATTAACCGTTTAATTGAAACGACGGAAGGATCAATTTTAATCGATGGAAAAGATATTCAACAATATAACATAAACGAACTACGTTGGAATATAGGGTACGTGTTGCAGCAGATTGCGCTGTTTCCACATATGACAATTGCTGAAAATATTGCAGTTGTCCCTGAAATGAGAAAATGGACCAAAAAGGAAATAAAAGCACGTGTCGATGACTTGCTACAGATGGTTGGGCTCGATCCAGATGTATATCGTGATCGTATGCCAGATGAATTGTCGGGAGGGCAGAAACAACGTGTTGGTGTCGTACGGGCATTAGCCGCAAACCCGAAAATTGTACTTATGGACGAACCATTTAGTGCGTTAGATCCGTTAAGTAGGGAGCAGCTCCAGAAGGATATCGTACAACTGCAAAAAAAGATTCAAAAAACAATCGTGTTCGTAACGCACGATATGCAAGAGGCTTTATCACTTGGTGATCGTATTTGTGTAATGAAAGAAGGAAAAGTTGTTCAATTAGATACACCAGAAGGAATTATACATAACCCGAAAAATGAGTTTGTAGAGGAGTTCATTGGAAATCGTGGACGACCTTGGTATGAGGGGAAGAGTATAGAAGAGGTATTGCCGCTAGACGAGGGTATACGAATTGAAGGGAATGCTTTATCTTTACATTCGTCATTACAAGAAGCACTAGTCCGCTTACAAACTGAAGAGTCAGTGCCGGTTGAAGAGCATGGTCAATATGTTGGAGCGTTAACAAGTCGTCATATTGTCAATTACATTGTTGAACAAATGAAGGAAAGAGGCTAAACAGTGACTGATTTTATTCAAACGTTCCAAGAACGAAAAGTAGAATTGCTAAGTGCATTAAGTGAGCATTTACAAATATCGCTTATTTCACTATTTTTTGCAGTAATTATTGCAGTGCCGCTCGGCATTATATTAACGAGAAAAGAACGAATGGCTGAATTTATTATAGGGACTTCTGCTGTTATGCAGACAGTGCCCTCACTTGCTTTACTTGGACTATTAATTCCGTTAGTAGGAATTGGAAAACTGCCAGCTATAATCGCATTAGTTGTGTATGCACTATTACCTATTTTACGAAATACATATACAGGAATACGGGAATTAGATGAATCACTTATAGAAGCGGCGAGAGCTATGGGGATGAATAGCTGGAAAAGATTATGGAAGGTAGAGCTTCCACTCGCATTGCCAATTATTATGGCTGGTATTCGTACAGCGATGGTATTAATTGTTGGAACGGCTACATTAGCTGCTTTAATAGGCGCTGGTGGGCTCGGTAAGCTCATATTATTAGGCATAGATCGAAATGACCATGCGCTTATCATTTTAGGGGCCGTACCAGCTGCGTTACTCGCTTTATTCTTTGATATAGTACTTCGCATACTTGAGAGCCCGAAACGCTCTTCTAAGCGCGTTATATTGACGATATGTATAGTTGTAGTAATGATAGCTGCTCCATTTCTTTGGAATAACGAAAAGAAAGACATAGTTATTGCTGGTAAACTTGGATCTGAACCAGAAATATTAATTCAAATGTACAAGCAACTTATTGAACAGGATACAGATTTACAAGTGGAATTAAAGCCAGGCCTTGGAAAAACAGCATTTGTATTCGAAGCGTTAAAATCAGGTGAAGTAGATATATACCCAGAATTTTCAGGTACAGCTTTATCTACTTTCGTGAAAGAAGAACCGAAAAGTACAAATCGTGATGAAGTATATGAACAAGCTCGTATTGGAATGGAAAAGAAATATAATATGGTTATGTTAAAGCCAATGGAGTATAACAATACATACGCACTAGCCATGCCGAAAAAAATAGCAGATCAAAATAACATAAATACAATTTCTGATTTAGGAAAAATTGCACAGGAAGCTAAAGTAGGATTTACATTAGAATTTGCTGATCGTGAAGATGGTTATAAAGGAATGCGAAAATTATATAACTATAAGTTTTCAAATGTTAAAACGATGGAACCGAAACTGCGCTATAGTGCAATACAATCGGGAGATGTTAACGTAATCGATGCATATTCAACAGATAGTGAATTGGAGCAATATGGGCTTAAAGTGCTAAAAGATGATAAAGGACTATTCCCGCCTTATCAAGGAGCACCATTATTAAGAAAAGAGACGTTACAGAAATATCCTGAACTCGAAAAAGTATTAAATAAATTATCTGGAAAGATTACAGATGAAGAAATGAGAAAAATGAATTATGAAGTAAATGTGAATGGGAAAAGTAGCGAAGAAGTCGCAAAACAATTTTTACAAAAGAGAAGTTACTTCGTTAATTTTACAATAAATATACAATTTTATATGTATGAAATGACCGTTCATTACAAAATGAACGGTTTTTTTGTGCATACTTATACATTTTTTCAAAAAAGTATTCCATTTTTCTTCATTTTCTTTTAGAATAAGTAATGTTTTCCTGAAAAAATATAAGAGAAACGTCTATTAGAGAAAAAGGTGACTTTAATAGTTGAACGAACATAACACCTAGAATGACAGATGGGGTGGTACAAATAGAAAAGAAGTTAGGGTTTTTTCCGTTAATCGCATTAGTAGTTGGAACAATGGTTGGTGGCGGTGTTTTTAGTTTACCGCATGATTTAGCAGTAGGAGCAAATAGTGGTGCAACGATAATTGGTTGGTGTATTACAGCAATGGGAATGATTCCACTTGCGCTCGTATATCAAACGTTAGCAAGACAAAAACCGGAGCTTGAGGGCGGAATCTATAGTTATGCACGAGCTGGATTCGGTGAATATATTGGTTTTAACAGTGCTTGGGGATACTGGCTAGCAGGGATTTTAGGAAATGTTGCAACAATTATGTTACTGTTTAGTACATTAGGTTACTTCTTCCCAATTTTTAAAGGCGGAAATAATGTTGCGTCAATCGTAGGTGCATCACTTTTATTATGGACATTGCATTTTCTAATTTTATTTGGAATTCGTGAAGCCTCCATTATGAATGTTATCGCAACGATTGGGAAATTAGTTCCGATCTTATTATTTATTGTCGTGATGGTAACAGCGTTTCGCTGGGATACATTTACACATGACTTTTGGGGCGAAGGAACTATCTCAGTTTCCTCTGTACTAGGTCAAGTGAAAAATACAATGCTCGTAACCCTTTGGGTGTTCATTGGGGTTGAAGGAGCAGTTGTATTATCAGGAAGAGCTAAAAATAGTAGAGACGTTGGAAAAGCGACAGTACTTGGACTTATTTTAGTAATGTCTATTTATATTTTAATTTCTGTTCTGTCAATGGGAGCCATGACAAGAAAAGAACTTTCAGTATTAGAGACTCCTTCAATGGGACATGTATTAGAACATGTTGTTGGGCCATGGGGTGCAATGGCAATTAATATTGGATTAGTTGCGTCACTTGTAGGTACATTAATTGGCTGGTTTTTACTTGTTTCTGAAATTTCTCACGTAGCAGGAAAAGACGGCGTGTTTCCGAAAGTCTTTACGAAAACAAATAAGAAACAAACGCCGCATATGGCATTGTGGATTTCAAATATCGTTGCCCAAACTATATTTATAATCGTTTTGTTTTCACAATCGACATATCAAATTATGTATTTTATTGCGTCAACATCTATATTACTGCCGTACTTATTATCAGCGCTATTTCAATTGAAATTAGTCATCACGAAAGAGCTGAAAGTTGCGAGAGTAAAAAATGGATTGTTAGCATTAATTGCTTCCCTATACTCTGTATGGTTAATTTATGCAGCTGGTTTAAAGAATTTATTGCTTGTTTCAATCGTATATGGTATTGGGATTCTCGTGTATATGTTTGCAAGAAAAGAAAAAGGGAATCGTTGTTTTGCAGGCAAAGAGCGATATGTGATGTTGGCAATTGTTATTGCAGCTATTACATCACTTTATATGTTACTGACAGGAACTATAAAAATGTAAAAGTCCTTTTAATTTAAAGGGCTTTTTTCCTTGTCTAGAGAATATTTAATACATAAGATATTCAGGAGGGATGAAAATGGAAGAAAAAGAACAGTTGTCTAGAATTATGGATTTAGCTAGTGATTTAAGGAAAGTATTAGTACAAGAATCTTTTTTTAATCATCATCCTGAACTTCGAGGCGTGATTGAAAATTTAGCGAGTTCTGTAGAGAATTTGGCGAGTTTGCAGCAAAATAAAGATGAAAATGCCGAAGATCGATTACGGTACGTACTTGCTAAAATGAAAATCGCTCATAATGCCATTTTACAAGAAAAAAAGCATTTCCTTCTCATTAATATACGTTTTAATTTTGAACCTGACGGATGACGTCAGGTTTTTTATTTCTAGTTTTAGATTGTAGTTCATACAATAAGGATAGTATGAAAAAAAGAAGGTGACTACGTTGAAATTACATAAAGCTCTTCATCCAAGTTTTATAAAGCGAATGTATTATATGAGGTTTATTGGGAAGTTTGCAAAAGCTGAGGGAGAGAAGAATGGAGAAAATTTCTTTGTACAATGTCTTTCTTCAATACCTTTAACTTTACAAGAGTTATTTCCGACTGGAAAATATTTGTTTGAAGGATTATGCAGTAATAAAAAGAATGAAAAAATCTTTACTGATTTAAAGAAGCATAAATTAGAAAAGCAACTGGTTATGTTTCGTCTTTATTATGATCGTGGAAATTTATTTCTGGAATTAATATGCACAGAAGAGCCTCGGGAAATAGCATCTTCATATAAAGTGATTCCTTCACCAAAGGTCTCAAATTATAAAAAGAGAGCGTCATTGGAACGGAAGTTAAGCAACGGTTATTTATCATTTCTTATGCCTAAATTACCAAAAGACTTTGAGCCTCCAGAATTATTGTGGCATGAGGGAAGGCTATATGGAAATTTATCGTTAAAATCATCAATAAGTTCAATTTCATATTTTGAGCAAAGAAAAGAATGCAAATATATTGAAATAAACGATTGGATGAAACATGTAGAAATAGCAGTAGATGATCATTTATATTTTGTAAGTGAAAATGTGTATGACCAACTAAATAAACGAATTGCTGAAGAAGGTAAGTTAGTTGAAGTAGAAGATATTAAAATGCAAAAGGATGACTGGGAATGGGATGAGCGTGAATCCTCTTTTTTGCAGTATGTACAAAGTATGGTTCGTAATAAAGGGTTATATTTGGATGATACAGATATATATAATTTTCACATTAGTATTAAAACCAATATGTTAACAATTGTTGGTGGTATACCAGGTGTTGGGAAATCACGCTTTGTGCAAGCTTATGCAGAATCACTTGGGTTACGTTATGGGGAAGAATTAATTTGGATTCCGATTTCACCATCGTATCAAGAACCACATGATATTCTCGGTTACCTTCATCCGAATGGTAATTTTATTGAAAGTGAAACGAAGTTAGTTCGGACATTGTTAAAGGCTAAAGAAAATCCAAATCAATTGTACATAATTGTGTTCGATGAAATGAACATGTCACATATTGAGCATTGGTTTACTCCGTTTCTATCCGTTCTTCAACTTGAAAAGAAAAATCGTATTTTGAGTTTGTATGAGAAAGTACAAGAAATAGAAAATCAAATTCCACCTTCAGTGGAAATTGGTGAGAATATTATTTTCGTAGGCACTGTAAATTTTGATGAAACGACGAAAGAGCTTTCCGATCGATTATTAGATCGAACAAATTTGATTACATTACAAAAAATTCCGTTTTGCGAGATGAGTATAGAACATGAGAAAGTTGTTCAGCAACCCCCGCTGAAAGTAACAACGGGAGAATTTCGACTCAATTGGTTTAGGAATAAAGAGATGATCGAAGTGTATACTGAAGAGGAATTAGAGTTATTGGATAAGTTACATGATGTATTATCATCACACGATATATCAAAAGGAATTTCTTTCCGATGTGCAAGCGCAATCGCTACGTATTTGCAAAATATACCGTTCCAAAATAATCAGTCCTATATGATTAGCAGGGAAGAAGGTTTTGATTTGCAAATAAAGCAGCGTGTATTAACGAAATTAAGGGGGACAGAAATGACAGTGGGCCCTCTACTTTCTGAAGAAGCAAAAAGGGGAGCGACATTGATACCACTTTTACAGTCTCCGCTTGCAAATCGTGTATCTACATTTGAACATTCTTTAGCTTATATAAGACAAAAGCGTAGAGAACTGGAGCTGTATGGCTATGCAAAATGAGGAGCGTTATGAAACAGCAATCGTCGATACGAAAGAAACGCTCCCGTTTGTATTGAAGCTAATTATTGGTACTGAGGGGAAAGGCGATTTTATCCTTTTAAACCGGCTTTGTACGTCTACTACAGCATTAGTTCAATGTATTTATAAAGTACAGGAATTAAAACCACTGAAATTACATTTCCATTATCAAAATCCAATGGATATTACATTCATATGGAATAAAGTATATGAGGGACAAAAGAATATAAAAGAGTCACAATATGAATTAAATGAAAAAAAACAAAGAGTATTAGTGTATGAACATGGAAAAACTGAATTTTTTTATCCGTGGCGCTGTGGCTTATACCATTTTGAAGTGCGTATAGAAGATAAAACTTATTATGGTGCGTTTCAAGTTGTTCCTAAAAACTTTTTTGATGACCAATTTGAAATGATTCAAGATTATGTGAAGTCAATTTTAAACGAGTTAATTTTAGATAGAGGTTATTACAAGAAAACTTTCTCAGCACTTAGCGATATTGAAGATTCTTCTTATTTGGTATTGTTAAGAAAGTTGCCACAAAAAATGAAAAGAATAAAACAAATTTTTAAGAAAGTAGAATCGAATGCGGAATTTGTACACGAATATGAATGGGAAACGAAAGCGCGGAAGGCAACGAGAAAAACTGCCATTATGACAGAAAGAAAGCTTTATGCGAAATATTACAACCGTAAATTTAAGGAGCAAAAAAATAGTATTGAAAATGCATTTCTTAAATTTAAAACGATGCAATTCTATTATTATTTACTTGAAGCAGAAATTTTTGTACGTAAAACTATTGAAATACTAGAAGGAGAAAAGAAGAAAAAGTCAGATGAATTTCAAGCTGTTAAAACAATTATGAAAACGATTGAACGAAATGGATCCGTGACGGATAGGGAAAAACAAAAATATAGAAATCTACATTTACTGAAAGAAGCAGATTTACGGAAAAGTTCTGTGAAAATACAAGAATATAAAATATTAGCTCATATCGTATATGAAAGTGTGCAATACTTTCGAAATTTATTGTATTCTCCATTTTGGAGGGAAGTTTCTGAAACAGCTACCATTAATTCGAACATTTTATCTATACCGCATCAACAATTAATCCACCATTTAGAATTGTTACCGCAACATACGGAGCAACCCCCATCTTTATTATTCGTATATAAACCAACGTTTTTAGTGTATGAGTATTACGCTTTTTTATCGTTATTTCTATATTAGAACAAATCGGATTTGAAGATAAGAATCCTATTCGTGAACAAATACAAGAACATTTTTATTTAGACGGATTACAAGATGGAACGACAGTGATTTTACATCGAGATGATATAAAAGTGCACGTCGCGTTTAATGATTTAATTGAAACACACCCTCTTATTGCACTAAGCAAAGGAAGTAATTTTTATAACGGAGAGGACACAAAGAAGCCGGATATTCGTTTAGATTGTTATGTAAAGGAAGAAGAGAAGTATGTATATAAATCTTCTATTATTATCGAAGTGAAATACAGCCCTATGTACAATATTTTTCAGCCTGTCGGTAATACGAAAGCAACGGAGCAAATGTATAAATACTGGTCTATTAAGTATGTAGAAGAACAGGATGGTAAACGAATTTTTAAGCGAAGAGCGATTTATGAAGTGATTTGTGTATATCCAGGTAGCCATATGCATAGTAAAAAAATTGAATCTGGATGTGGAGTGTTTTTACAACTATATCCATATAAAACGAAACAAGGAGAAGAGAAGTTGGCTGGGAAGCATGGGATGATTCAAATTTTTGAGAAATGGTTAAAAAGTAATAAAATGTAAAAGAAATCCTTTTTAATGAAGGATTTCTTTAGGTTAAGAAGAATTATATGCAGTACGGAAAGACACATTATACGGTTCGAACTTGATAGTGATTATTATTTTTTATTAGAGTAATTGAATCTTTTTATGTTTGTAATAGTATGGGGAATTAAGGGTTTTTACATGTGCATGAATGACTAATAAGTAGGAATTTAATTCATTTTGCAGAATATAATAAGACATAAATATTTTTAGTTGCATACGAAGATTTGTTCTTATATGATAGTAAGTGAAAGCGTTATCAAAAACAGAGCGGCGATGGGAAAGGCGGTTAAATATGTTCCAGCGTGTTCAAACAAAGGAAGAGCATTTTTGGTTCGAGCAACTGTGGGGAGACTTTTGTGAAGAAAGAAACTTAATGTTTGTAGAACGTAATTTAAATCCATCACGATTTTTATTAATAGAAGATGAACATCATATTGGTACAGTAGAATGTATTAAGTTTACAGTACCTGAACAATCAAATTCTGAGTTTTTCTATCCGTTTTCTAAAAATGATTTAGTGAAAGATTTGAAAAATGTGTATGAAATAGGAAAGTTAAGTATTGCGAAAACGTCTCGGGGGAGAGGACATTTCAAAAGGCTGGCAGCTATTTTATTTATGCATGCGTTAGAGACGAAAGCGGAATGGTATATTGCAGCAGTTACAAAAAGAATGTATATGTATTTACTTACACTCGGTTTTCCAATCGAACCGATAGATAGTCCATTCCAGTTTCATGATACTTTACAAGGTGTACCAGTGCGAATTCATGCTCGAAAAGGGGCTACACATCTGTATTCTTTGAAAGAATTCCGTGATATTATTCAAGGGAATGCTCATGCGCAGGCACTTATTGCAGAATACAGTAAAAATATTATGTTAACAAAATGAAAATATATGAATATGTATAGTATGAAGAAGAGTTACTTATTAAAGGCATCTGTTTTCATACAAAAAGTAGACCCTTATTCTCAGAATAAGGGTCTAAAATATTATAGTCCAAATATACTAAAAATCATTTTACGACGCTTCGGTTTCTTTTCTCTTTCATATGTTGGTTTTGCATCAGGAGTAATGTATATTGGTTCTTCTTTTTTTAGGGCAGCTTCTAGTTTTTGAATTCGTTCTAACATTTCCTCTATTTCGCGGCGATGTTGTAAAAGTTGGTATGTAACGACATCATTTGCTTTATCTTGCATTTGTTCTTCCATTCGATCTAGTCTTCTCGTAATTGTGGTAAATTGAGCTGTTAATTGCTCAAAATCATTCGATGATGTGTTTTGAACAATTGTGTTTACTTGAGTTTTTAATTTTTCTACATCATTTGAAGATGGTTTTTGAGTAGTTTGAGAGTTTTGAGGCTGGTCCATTTGAGAGCGATGGTATTCTAACATTAGATCTAAATCACCTTGTGTGAAAATAAAATGACCATATTTATTTTTTTTAATCGTAAGATTTAATTGTTGTGCAATCCGGACAACAGCCTTTGGGCTAACACCTAATTTCTTTGCGATAAATGGTGTTTTATATTCCAAAATAATCCCTCCTATATATATCCTGTTGAATGATTTCTAGTTATGTAGCAAGTTCCCTTCAGGTGTGACAAAAGAAGTGTGGAATCGGCAAAGAAAGTGTTTTTTCACGAAGTTCAGCTGTTTAGCACATACTATTTATATAAATCATTTTTAGTTATCGGAAAATTGGGCTTATTATAGTTTGACGATAATAAGCTAATTAGATTATCATAATTATAAATATCTTTTTTATGTATGCATATAATATATAAAAAGGTGGTTACTAATGTAGAATTTTATTAGAGTATAAGAATGCTTACTTCACTTGAATAAATTTAAGTAGGAGGTGGCTTCCTTGCTTACACTGTAAGTAAGGAAAAGTATTTGGACATATATAGTATAAGTATAGTGATTGTTTTAATTGCCTTAACGGCATTTTTCGTTGCAGCAGAATTTGCAATTGTTAAAGTGAGGAGTTCACGAATTGACTATTTAATTGCAAAAGGAAATAATCGTGCAATATCTGTCAAAACAATCATTACAAACTTAGACGAATATTTATCAGCTTGTCAATTAGGAATAACTGTTACAGCTCTTGGGATTGGGTGGTCTGGTAAACCTGCGCTAAAGCACATGTTTGATGTGTTGTTTGCAAATTGGAACGTCCCTACTCAACTCGCAGACATTTTAGCTATAATTTTAGTATTTTTGTTTATCACATTTTTCCATGTGGTAGTAGGAGAGTTAGCTCCAAAAACATTTGCGATTCAAAAAGCAGAACAAGTGAGTTTCTTTGTTGCTAAGCCACTCATTTTGTTTTATCGTATTGCATTCCCATTCATTTGGATTTTAAATGGATCAGCTCGGTTAATTACAAAGTTTCTTGGGTTGAAACCACCAAAAGGGCATGATGAAGTGCATTCAGAAGAAGAATTGCGGTTGTTAGTTTCAGAAAGTTATAAAAATGGTGAGATTAATCAATCTGAATATAAGTATGTGAATAAAATATTTGAATTTGATGATCGTATTGCGAAAGAAATAATGGTACCACGAACAGAGATGAATATTTTAAATAAAGAAATGCCTGCTGAAGAGGCTTTACAAAAAATGTCTCATGAAAAATATACGAGGTATCCGGTTGTTGATGGTGATAAGGACCATGTAATAGGCTTTGTGAATTTTAAAGATATATTTACAGATTTTGTGAAGCACCGAGTTGTTAGTGAAAAGACAGTGGAGCAATATATTAGGCCAATTATTTTAGTTATTGAATCTATCCCAATTCATGATCTATTTTTAAAAATGCAAAGAGAAAGAACACATATCGCTATATTAATTGATGAATATGGTGGTACATCAGGTCTTGTAACCGTTGAAGATATTTTAGAAGAAATTGTAGGGGATATTCAAGATGAGTTCGATACTGATGAACAACCGGAAATCCAACAAGTTAGTGAGACGAAAACGATTTTAGAGGGAAAAGTACTTGTTAGTGAAGTGAACGCATTATTAGGTTTGACTATTGACGACGATGATGTCGATACGATTGGCGGTTGGATCCTAACAAAAAATATTGAGATTTCCGAGGGTGATACCATTGAGATTGAAAATTATAAATTTTGCGTGAAAAAATTAGATGGACACTATATTAAGAGATTAGAAGTAACGAAACCTTCAGAATCGATTGTTATTGTAGGAGATGAAAAAAAGATTTCGCTCCAAGAACAAATTAGTTCGTAAACTCTGCTTTGTAGCAGAGTTTTTTTGAGCAAAATGTTTTTTTGATGTATTAGGGCTATGATACAATTACACAAGTCAGACCTTTCACTAGGTGAAATAAATGAAATGTATTATTGTATACATATATTCGGAAGGAGAACCACTATGAAAAAACATTTATATATAAATGGGGTATGGAAATCAGTGGAGACGTATAAACCATTGTATGCACCATATTCTGAAGAAACATTAGCGGAGATTGCGCAAGGTACAGAAGATGACGTTAAGGAAGCAATAGTTTCGGCCAAAAATGCAATGAAAGAAATGAAAAAATTATCCGCATACGACCGTGCAACTATTTTAGAAAAGGTTGCACAAAAAATGGATGAGAGAAGAGAAGAGTTTGCAGAGATTATCGCAAAAGAAGCTGCAAAACCAATTCGTGCTGCACGTGGAGAAGTAGATCGCACTGTTCAAACATATAAGTTTGCAGCTGAAGAAGCGAAGCGAATATATGGTGAGACGTTACCATTAGATGCTGCACCAGGAGCAGGTGGCCGTATAGCGTATACAATTCGACAACCAATCGGGGTTATTGGTGCTATTACACCATTTAATTTTCCACTTAATTTAGTAGCACATAAGGTAGGCCCAGCAATTGCGGCTGGAAATACTATTGTGCTAAAGCCTGCCGACCAAACGCCACTTTCTTCGTATGCATTGGTAGAATTATTTGAAGAAGCTGGTTTACCAAAGGGAGCTTTCAATATAATTTCTGGACCTGGATCTGTTGTAGGTGAGGCATTAGTAAAAGATGAGAACGTTGCTAGTATTACTTTTACAGGAAGTCCGAAAGTAGGTATTGGAATTAAGGCAAAAGCCGGGTTGAAACGAGTGACGTTAGAATTAGGATCGAACGCTGCAGTAATTATTGATGAAGATGTTGAATTGACAGACGAAATAATTGAACGTGTAAAATGGGGCGCGTTTGTGAATAATGGACAAGTTTGTATTTCAGTACAACGTGTTTTTGTGCATGAACGCAAAATGGAAGAGTTTATTACAAAATTAACGAAAGCAATGGAAAACGTTGTAGTAGGAGATCCGCTTCATGAAGAAACAGATGTATCAGCACTTATTTCAAAAAAAGATGTAGAACGTATAAATTCATGGGTGGAAGAGGCTGTTAAGGAAGGAGCTAATGTTGTATACGGTGGTAACAAACGTGATGCAAGGATTTTTGAACCAACTGTATTAACAAATGTTCCAGATTATGTATCTGTTCAGTGCCAAGAAGTATTTGGTCCACTTATGACTGTAAATACATTTAAAGAATTTGATGAGGCTTTAGAACAAGTAAATAATTCACGCTATGGATTACAAGCAGGTGTATTTACAAACAATCTATGTAAGGCAATGCGTGCAATTGATGAATTAGAAGTCGGTGGTGTCATGATTAATGATATTCCAACGTTCAGAGTAGATCATATGCCTTATGGCGGTGTGAAAGAGAGTGGAACAGGCCGTGAAGGGATTAAATATGCAATAGAAGAAATGACAGAAATGAAATTAGTGTGTATTAAAAAATAAAGTAGATCGAGCTTAAACACCGCAATAAAAAACGAGCAGGAAATGTTTACGATTCCATACTCGTTTTTTATTGTTTGTTTTACGTTTCTCGGAACGATTACATTTAATCAAGTGTACCTTTTACTTCATTTCTTGTTTGAAAATATCATCTTCGACATAAATATGTTCTTTATCTACAGCAGTGCTATGAGAGAGTACTAAACCTATTGGTGTTTCAGTACCTTTATTTTGAACAATTGTAAAATGAATATTTTTTTCAGTTGCTAATTTAATGTATTTTGATAAATGTGGGTAAGCAATGCTTCCATTTAGGAATAGTTGTAATGATTGAGAAGAACGTATGTTACCCGTTACTTCTGTATACACATTACTTTGCATTACTTGACCGATTGTTAAAGCGATTTCTACACGCTCACGTAATGTAGTTAAGTACATATTACGTTCTTCTGGTTTGTTTTGCTTTTGGCCATATATGCCTTCTTGGAGATAGTCTTCCACATTTTTATTTACCATATTTTTCACACCTTTCACTTCTTATTGTACGCAAGAATTAAAAAGGATGCAAAAAAAAAAGTAGTTTTGAACAGGAAAATAATTTAAAAAATGAGAAGGGAATGGGATATAGGAATACAACTTATTTAAATAAGAAAGGAAAAATAAATTTTATCAACAGAAATTAACAAAATGTGACAAAAATCTATTAACGAAATGTATTTTTTGTGTTAATATTCAAAATATAAAGGGTATTCGTCGTATGGAAATGGAGGAATGGAGGTTTTTCCAATCGATAAGGATATTAAAGAAGTATTTTGTTCGCACTTGAAAAACAACAGGCACCAATTCGTAGAGAACTGGAAAAACAAAATGATAATTTCCGAAAAAGATCCATTTAAACAAGAGGTAGTTCAAAATGGAGCGAATTTATTAGAGTTAATTATCGAACTTATTATGGAAGATAAAGACATTAATTATCTTCAGCCATTATGTGAGAAAATTGCCATTGAGCGTGCAGGGGCAGATGCGAATATTGGAGATTTTGTTTACAATGCAAATGTGGGAAGAAATGAACTTTTTGAAGCGATGTGCGAATTGGATGTAAGCGCTCGAGAACTGAAACCGATTATGGCCAAAATACATACTTGTTTTGACAAATTAATTTATTATACCGTTTTAAAATACTCAGAAATTATATCGAGGAATTTAGAAGAAAAACAGCAATATATAAATGAAACACATAAAGAAAGGCTTACGATTCTAGGGCAAATGTCGGCTAGTTTTGTACATGAATTTCGTAATCCGCTAACTTCGATTATGGGATTTGTAAAGTTATTGAAGACAGATCACCCTAATCTATCGTATTTAGATATTATTTCACATGAATTAGATCAATTAAATTTTAGGATTTCGCAATTTTTACTTGTATCGAAAAAAGAAATGTGGAATGAATCTGAACGTTTTTTGGTAAATGACTTATTTCAAGATATTATACAATTCTTATATCCAAGTTTAGTTAATGCAAATGTTTTGATTGAAAAGAATTTGCCGTATCCTATTCCACTCGTTGGTTACCGGAGTGAAGTGAAGCAAGTAGTTTTAAATATTTTAATGAATTCGATTGATGCTCTTGAATCGGTGAAAGAAGAGCGGAAAATTATCATTGATGTATTTGAAGAGGATCAAGCTGTTCGCATTGTTATAAAAAATAATGGACCTATGATTCCAGCAGACAATGTAGAGACTATTTTTGAGCCATTTGTAACTACTAAAAAGCTAGGAACTGGTATTGGACTATTTGTATGTAAACAAATTGTAGAAAAACATAAAGGATCCATATTGTGTCGTTCGGATAACGATTGGACAGAATTTCAAATTACGTTTCAAAAGTAAACAGTCTACACCATGCGAATGGTGTAGACTGTTTTAATTTGTAAGTATAACGGTTTCTAATTTTGGATCCTCAGTTGAATAACCAACTATTGAAATTGTGTAAATTGTATTTGGTTCAACGTTGAATTTTGGAATGGTTAATAGAACTTTTTTTGTATCAGCAAGTGAAACTTCAATATCTGCTGTACCAGGGCTAACTTGTAAAAAATCTGTTATTTGCTTAAAGAGTACATTTTCAAATAAATGATCCCCATCTTTTAAATTTACATTTACAACTGGAGTGTCTGGTGAAAAATGTGCAAATCGTATTTTTGCTTGACCAGATGGTAAATGAGTATTATCAAGAATGGGTTGTAATTGGAGATGATTATCGCTATTGACCGCTGCAAGGGTATAAGTGTGATTCCCCATTATTGGTACTAATGCTGAAAATATTGGAGTTTCGTTTCCGACAGGGACAATATCAATACGGTATTTACCTTGCACTAATGATAAATACGGACTGAATTGTTTAAAAGAAATATTTTTAATAACCTTTTGTCCGTTTATTATAATATCAACTGCTGGTGTATGGGGAGCTGTGTGGAAGATTCTCATATGTGACGGTAAAGTCGCTTCTTGTGAATCTCTCTTTTCATATGCTTGTACAAGTTTTGTAATTGCATCATAGTATTTCATATAGAGTTCTACATATCTTTTAGGATTGCTATATTGATAGTAACGAGCGAGCTGTTCGTAACGTGCAGCTTCTTGGCCGTATTTTTCAATTTCGGATTGAGTCATGAACATTCCTCCTTTATCATCATTACAAATATATGCGAAGCTAGAAAGAGGTTATGCAAAAAACTTGCCTTTCTAGAAGGAAAAGTTTAAATGGGGATTTTTTTATTTATAGGCAAACACACATACAAATCGATAATTGTCCTACATAAATTATAAAGGAAAGGTAGTTTGACTTTGATGGAAGGAGTGGAACCATTGGGATGGGGAAATCCCCATAGTTATTGGGAATGAAGTTATGGAGGATTTGGTGCTATAGGCTGTGGGACGAATTATGGATTTGTATTATGAGTATTTCTATTAATTTTAGTGATGCGTTGGATAAGGTAATACCGATAAAAGAGCGTCGTGCCGAACTGATTAATGTGGTTAATCGGTTCTTTTTTTATTGTTCTAAACAGGTGGTACTATTTGTTAAGAAATAGTTATGATAAATGAGGCGAAGTAAAATGTCGAATTTTGTTTGAAAATATGCAATATAAAGTAGGATAATAGGAAGGAGAATAACGGGAGTTTCGTCGAAGTTTACACAATGTCAGCAATTGAGGAAAGTTGATATTATATTAAAAAAATATTCAATTTGCTGTTATCTTAAATCAGGAAGGGGTATTTAAGCGTACAGGTAAGGTTGGTCTTCATTTTCAGTTCTGAATTTTCTGTTTTTAAAATAATATTTAGCAGTCATTTGTATATTTTATAATAGTTTTTTGATAAATTCACTGCTTTTGCAGAGGATTCTTTTTTATGAAAGAAACGTCAATTTTCTTCATATACATATACAAATTGGAGAAATGGGGGAGCGCTATGCGCGATTACTTAATTAAACCACTTGTTGGTCAGCCGTATCCGATGATTTCACATGGAAAAGGTGTGTATTTGTATGATCAAAACGGAAATAAATATTTTGATGGTTCGTCTGGAGCGATTACGGCAGGTATTGGACATGGCGTAGCAGAGATAGCAGAAGTTATAAAAAAACAGGCAGAGGAGATCGCTTTCGTTTATAGATCACAGTTTACGAGTGAACCAGCTGAAAAATTAGCGAAGAAGTTAAGTGATTTATGTGTAGGAGATTTGAACTGGAGCTTTTTTGTGAATAGTGGTACGGAAGCAAATGAAACAGCTATGAAAATCGCAATTCAGCATTTTCAGGAGCGTGGCATTCAAGGGAAACATAAAATTTTGTCACGGTGGATGAGCTATCACGGGATTACAATGGGAGCTTTATCTATGTCTGGGCATCCACTGCGCAGACAACGTTTCGTTTCTATTTTGGAAGATTATCCGACTATTCCAGCTCCATACTGTTTTAGATGTCCTGTACAAAAGGTATATCCAACATGTCAACTTTCTTGTGCGACTGAACTAGAAAGAGCGATTGATCGAATTGGTGCAGAACATATTGCAGCTTTTATTGCTGAACCGATTATCGGAGCTGCTGGAGGAGCGGTTGTCCCACCGAAAGAATACTATAAAGTAATTAAAGATATTTGTAGTCATTACGATATATTATTTATTGCGGATGAAGTAATGACTGGACTTGGTCGTACTGGTGCATGGTTTGCGATGGAGCACTGGGGTGTAGAACCGGATATTATGACCCTTGGTAAGGGGCTAGGAGCAGGTTATACACCAATGGCAGCAACAGTTGTAAGTGACCGTGTTATGGAGCCGATTTTACGTGGATCACGTTCTGTAATGAGCGGGCATACGCTTAGTGCAAATCCATTGTCTGCAGCAACGGCTTTAGCTGTTATTGAATATATGGAGAAACATAATTTACCTGAAAAAACAGCAGAAAAGGGAGAGTATTTATTAAAAGGCTTGCAGAAAGTTCAGCAACAATCGACAATCATTGCCGATGTGCGTGGAAAAGGATTGCTAATTGGAATAGAATTGCAACCGTTTACAAAAGCGTCGGAGCTTATTTCAGTTGCTGCTAAAAATGGACTGCTCTTATACCAAGCTGTTTCAGGGCAAGCAGGAAAAGAGGATAGTGCACTGCTTGTTGCACCACCAATGACAACTACATATTCCGAGTTAGATGAATTACTTTCAATTTTTGTAAAGAGCGTGGAAGAGATGATGCAAAAAGGAGGGCATAGTATCGCATGACAACTATTACAAATACATTCGGTAAATTAAAAGAAATAGAGGAAGTAATTTCTTTGTTCCATGATGATATGACATTAATGTTTGGGGGATTTGGAGGAATCGGATCCCCTCCATCTTTAATTCAAGCTGTTTTAGATAAAGGCATTACAAATTTAAATTTAATAGGAAATGATACTGGATTTCCTGATGTAGGAATCGGTCGTCTTGTTACGAATGAAAGGGTTAAATCTTTAGTTACTTCTCATATTGGGTCAAATCCAAATGCGGGAAGACAATTAAATGAAGGAAGATTGCAAATTGAATTCTCTCCGCAAGGAACACTCGCAGAGCGTATTCGCGCTGGTGGTGTAGGGCTTGGTGGTATTTTAGTTGACGTTGGTGTTGATACGATTGTAGAAGAAGGAAAGCGTACAGTTGAAATGAATGGAAAGACATATTTAGTTGAAACAGCTTTAACGGCTGAAGTCGCAATTGTATATGCGAAAAAAGCGGATCCGTTTGGCAATCTTGTATTTGATAAAAGTGCTCGTAATATGAATCCACACGTAGCTATGGCTGGTGACATAACGATAGTAGAAGCAGAAGAAATTGTTCCACTTGGAAGTTTAGATCCAGAAGAAATTGTCGTCCCAGGTGTATTTGTAAATTATATCGTGCCATCGGAAGGAGTGAATTGGAAATGGGTATGGGCGTAGAAGTAAGAGATAAGATTGCAAGACGTGCAGCGAAAGAAATTCAGAATGGTATGCTTGTAAATTTAGGTATTGGAATTCCATCGCTTGTACCGAATCATTTGCCAGAAGATATGAATGTTATGTTTCATGCGGAAAACGGTATTGTTGGTATGGGACCAACGCCAAGTAAAGGGAATGAAGATGAGAATTTATGTAACGCAGCTGGTTTACCAACATCTCTTATTACAGGAGCAAGTTATTTTGATAGTTGCATGGCGTTTGGCATGATTCGAAAAGGATTACTTGATGTTACGATACTTGGTTCGTTACAAGTAAGTGAAAATGGTGATTTAGCGAACTGGATTGTACCAGGAAAACGCGTTCCAGGTATTGGAGGAGCGATGGATTTAGCGCAAAAAGCGAAGCGGGTCGTTGTTGTGATGAATCATGTTGATAAATACGGAAATGCAAAGATTGTTTCGGAATGTACATTGCCATTAACTTCGAAAAAATGTGTAGATTTAATTATTACAGACATGGCTGTCATGGAAGTGACCCAAAGAGGACTTGTCTTACAAGAATTAATGAGTCCATATACTGTAGAAGATGTAAAACGACATACGACAGCTGATTTTCATATAAGCTCAAATTTACTAGTAATTGAATGAGGGGAGTTGTAATATATGGAGCAATTAAAAAAACAAGTTTGTGATTATATTGAGGGTCATGAAGAAGAGAGTGTAAAATTTTTAACACGATTAATTCAAGAAAAGAGCGTATCTGGTGATGAAAGTGGTGCGCAGGCAATTGTTATTGAAAAGTTGCGTGAGTTAGGTCTAGATCTTGATATTTGGGAGCCTGCTTTTAATGAAATGAAAGATCACCCTTATTTCGTATCACCTCGTACAAGTTTTACAGATAGCCCGAATATTGTAGCGACTTTAAAAGGAAGTGGCGAAGGGAAATCTATGATTTTAAACGGGCATATTGATGTCGTGCCAGAAGGGGATGTAAATCAGTGGGACCATCATCCATATAGTGGAGAGAAAATAGGAAACCGCATATATGGACGTGGAACAACAGATATGAAAGGCGGCAATGTTTCACTTATGCTTGCGATGGAAGCGATTATTGAATCTGGTATTGAACTAAAAGGTGATATACATTTTCAAAGTGTAATAGAAGAAGAGAGCGGTGGGGCAGGAACATTAGCTGCTATTTTACGAGGATATAAGGCAGATGGCGTTATTATTCCTGAGCCGACGAATATGAAGTTTTTTCCGAAACAACAAGGATCAATGTGGTTTCGTCTACATATAAAAGGAAAAGCAGCACATGGTGGTACACGTTATGAAGGAGTAAGTGCAATTGAAAAAAGTATGTTTGTTGTAGAGCATTTGAGAAAATTAGAAGAGAAGAGAAATGGTCGAATTACAGATCCGTTATTTAAGGGGATTCCGATTCCAATTCCAATTAACGTTGGGAAAATTGAAGGGGGAAGCTGGCCAAGTTCTGTTCCCGATTCATTAATTTTAGAAGGAAGATGTGGTATTGCGCCGAATGAGACTATAGAGGCAGCAAAAGAAGAGTTTGAGGGCTGGATTGGTGAATTAAAAGATGTGGATAGTTGGTTTGTAAAAAATCCTGTAGAAGTAGAATGGTTTGGGGCTAGATGGGTTCCTGGTGAACTAGAAGAAAATCATCCACTTATTACAACGCTTCAACATAACTTTGTTGAAATCGAAGGGAACGAGCCGATTATAGAAGCTTCGCCATGGGGAACAGATGGAGGTTTGTTCACACAAATAGCTAACGTACCCACGATAGTATTTGGTCCAGGAGAGACGAAAGTAGCACACTATCCAAACGAATATATAGAAGTTGATAAAATGATTGCTGCCGCAAAAATAATTGCATGTACATTACTAGATTGGTGTGAGGTGAAAAAATGAAATACTATGAATCTTTTAGTGAACAGACAAAGCATTATACAGTAGAAGGGGTTTTAGATTATTTTAATAAACGTATTAGAGTTGATCACTATACAGGAAATGTTGAAAGCATCATACAAACAATCGATGAATTAGCAAAGAAACATTCTTTCACTAAATGTATTATTAAAGGAAAGGGAGAGCATGTTTCAACATGGCTCTCTTTCGGTTTCTTACTGGAAGCAACGATACCTCATTATTTTCAAGGGCACGATGCGCACTTCTTCGTGAAATATCATAATGATGAAAGACGAAATAGTATTCATTGGACTGAGGAAGATACTATTTTAAGTGGTGTAAAAGAAAAAGAAGTGAAAGAAAAAATAGTCCCAGAGGAATTTGTGTTAAGAAAAGCGACAGAAGAGGATGCGGAAGAATTAGCAATTGTCTTTGGAAAAGTATTTGAAGTTTATCCGACACCTTTAAATGATGGGAATTATGTAAAGCAGACGATGAAGGAAGACGATACAATTTACTATGTTTATGAATTCGAGGGAAAAATTATTAGTACAGCATCTGCTGAAATGAACGTGAAAGAAGGTAATGCAGAATTAACGAATTGTGCTACATTACCTGAATATCGAAAACATGGTTTCATGAAAAGTCTGTTAATTAAATTGGAGGAAGAGCTCCAAGAAAAATCTATTTTTTGTTCTTATACAATTGCTCGCTCGCTATCTTTCGGTATGAATGCAGCCTTTCATCAATTAGGCTATACATATACGGGAAGGCTTGCGAATAATTGCTACATTTTTGATAAGTTGGAAGATATGAATATATGGGTGAAAGATTTATCAAGCTATTCGAAAGCAGTAAGACTCCCGCCTCAAAATTCGGCTGTAAAGCAAAGAAGTTAAGTGGGAGTCGGGTTAATAATAAAGCCCCACTGATTAAAGTTTCACTTAACCATAAATAAGCAATAAAAATATATATACATTTCATCAAAATAATAGAACGGAATCGTCATGCTTATAATCGCACAGAGGGTGCCGGAAATTCGGCGTTGAATTTGCTGGATTTTCGGCAAAAGGGAGGATGACATTGCTAGCAGTTTCGACACAGGAAGTCATTGAAGCGATTTTGGGCAGTATAGATGAGGCCATACATGCAGTAGATGAAAATGGGATTACAATATTTTATAATACAGTTGCTGCAAAACATGATGGATCTAAAATTGAAAATGTGCTAGGAAAGCATTTATTAGAAGCATTCCCGTCATTATCCAGAGAAACAAGTACGTTGATGAAAGTATTAGATACAAAAAAACCAATCGTACACCAAGTTCAACATTACCAAAATTTAAATGGGGAAGACGTTTGTACGGTCAATACAACGTTACCTATTTTAATAGATGGAAATATTGCTGGTGCTGTAGAAATTGCGAAAGATTATTCTACTATTCAAAAGCTTACTGATACGATTGTAGATCTACAATCGAAAATAAAACGATCGACTAGCAAAAAAACGGTGAAAAAGCATGTTGCATTCGAGACAATTGTAACTGATGATTCCCGCTTTAAACAGACGAAAGAGTTAGCACAAAAAGTAGCGCCAACCGATGCGAATGTTTTAATATATGGTGAAACCGGAACGGGGAAAGAGCTATTTGTGCAAGCGATTCATGAAGCTTCTAAACGAAAAAACAAGCCGTTTATTGCACAAAACTGTGCAGCTTTGCCAGAGTCGCTATTAGAAAGTTTGCTGTTTGGCACGACAAAAGGTAGTTATACAGGGGCAATCGAACGAGCAGGATTATTTGAACTTGTAGATGGAGGGACATTATTTTTAGATGAACTGAATTCAATGCCGCTTGATTTACAAGCAAAAATGCTACGTGTATTAGAAGATGGAGTTATTCGTCGCATTGGTGATAATAAGACGAGAAAAGTAGATGTTCGCGTTATTACTGCAATGAATCAGCCTCCAGAAGTATGTTTAAGAGAAAATAAAATTCGCACTGATTTATACTATCGATTAAATGTGTTTTCATTATATATCCCGCCGCTTCGCGAAAGAACTGAGGATGTACTGTTATTAGCGTCTTACTTTTTGAAAGAATATAATAAAAGTTATAAAAAAGGTGTACTTCAAATTGATAAGGAAGCGAAAGAAAGATTACAAGCTTATCAATGGCCTGGAAATGTTCGTGAGTTAAAGCATACGATTGAACATGCTGTCATTATTACAGAAGGGAATTCGTTAACAGCAAATTGCTTGCCACGAACATTTCGGAAAGAGAAACTTCCGAAGAAGAAAAGTATATTACCGCTTAGGGAAGCTCTTCATCAAATGGAAAAGGAATTAATAGATCAAGCGTTAATTGAAACGGAAGGGAATATTTTGCAAGCAGCAAAAATGTTAGGTATTCCGCGTCAAACGCTTCAATATAAACTGAGCAAGTATGACAAAACCGCCGAATAACCGGCGGTTTTTGTGTGTTTGCACCAATAAAAGAGCGTTTACATATATAACAAGTAATGAATATGATAGTAAATATCGTTTTAGTACAGCACTTAAAAATATTTATTCTCTTATATAATAGGGTATTTCTCGCATTTACTTATCAAGAATATGAAGTTGGCATAATTATTGCTTATATAAAGGATGAGCGTATAAAAAGGGGGAATAGCAATGTTACATGATGTATACAAACCAAATCGTCACTGGAAGGATATTGAATTATGGAAAGATGTTACAGAAGAACAATGGAATGATTGGGTTTGGCAATTAACGAATACGATCAAAACTTTAGATGATTTAAAGAAAGTAATTAACTTAACACCTGACGAAGAAGAAGGCGTTAAAATTTCAACGAAAACGATCCCGTTAAACATTACACCGTACTATGCTTGGCTAATGAATCCTGATGACCCACGCTGTCCGATTCGGATGCAATCAGTACCGATTTCGGAAGAGTTATATAAAACAAAATATGATTTAGAAGATCCTCTTCATGAAGATGAAGATTCACCAGTTCCAGGATTAACTCATCGTTATCCAGACCGTGTACTATTTTTAGTAACGAATCAATGTTCTATGTATTGTCGTTACTGTACACGTCGTCGTTTTAGTGGACAAATTGGAATGGGCGTACCGAAAAAGCAATTAGATGATGCGATTGCTTATATTAGTGAAACACCACAAGTACGTGACGTTTTAATTTCTGGCGGTGATGGACTTCTAATTAATGATAAAATTTTAGAATATGTATTAAAGAATTTACGAGCAATCCCGCATGTTGAGATTATTCGTATCGGAACGAGAGCACCAGTTGTATTCCCACAGCGTATTACAGAAAACCTGTGTAACATAATTAAAAAATACCATCCAGTATGGTTAAATACTCATTTTAACACTTCTATTGAGATTACAGAAGAATCGAAACTAGCATGTGAAATGCTTGCAAATGCAGGTGTTCCAATTGGAAACCAAGCTGTAATTTTAGCTGGAATTAATGACAGCGTTCCAATTATGAAAAAACTTATGCATGATTTAGTGAAAATTCGTGTTCGTCCATATTACATTTATCAATGTGATTTATCAGAAGGTATCGGTCATTTCCGTGCACCAGTTTCGAAAGGTCTTGAAATTATTGAAGGCTTACGTGGACATACGTCTGGTTATGCAGTACCAACTTTCGTTGTCGATGCACCGGGTGGAGGCGGAAAAATTGCGCTTCAGCCAAACTATTTAATTTCACAAAGTGCGGATAAAGTTGTTCTTCGTAACTTTGAAGGGGTTATTACAACGTATCCAGAACCAGAAAACTATATCCCAGGAAGAGCAGAAGGCTACTTTAAAGAAATTTATCCGACTTATGAAGAGAAACGTTCTGATATCGGCGTTGCAGGATTGATGAGTGATAAGAAATTTAATCTTGTTCCAGATGATTTACAACGTATGAATCGCCGCAAAGATTATGAAGTCAATGAAACGCATGCTTCTTTAAAAGATAAACGTGATAAGCGTGATCAATTAAAAGATAAAAAATATCAAGCACAAATAGCAAAGTTAGATGATGACAAAAAAAATGAGGGTGACGTAGTATGAATTGTATGTGGTGTGACAGTACAGAAGCGAAAGAAAGCTTGAATACTGTATATTGGGAATTACCAGATGGTACGAAAGCCATTGAAATCCAAGAGACACCATGTATTACTTGTTCCTCATGTGGAATGGACTATCAAGCAGACCATACTGTAAAAGAAATTGAAGATCAGTTGTTTTTAATTTATACGAAAGATTTGCCAAAACAACTAACATACGAAGAGTTGATGGGAAGACCACGTTTATTAAAAAGGAATTATTTCGACTTCTAACCAGCTTTTATGCTGGTTTTTTTCTTTTTTGCCTTGTATAATGTACCCAAGTTAGAAAGGTAGGGAATATTTTTGAAAAAGACATTTTACCATTATATGATGAAGCACCGTGCAGCTTTATTTAAAAATGAAATATCAGATTTAGCAGAGGCGATGTATGATGATTTAAGTTTTCCGAAGCAATCTGAAGACTATGATGTAATTAGTTCATACTTAGAGTTAAGTGGAATGCTAGAAAGTATGTCTATATTTGATGATGCATGGGATTTATATATACAAGAGAGATAACGATATGGAGTTTTAGGGAAATGAAAGCATAATGAATACATTACTTTGAAAGAAGTGAAGTATTCATTATGCTTTTTTATTTACAATACGTCTTGCTGTTAGAACATAAATGAAAAGTGAAAGCTAGTTTAAATACTAGCTTTTTTAAGTTATATACAAATTCTACTTTTTTATTGAAAAAATTTATGAATATAAGCTTATGTGATAAGCGTTTTTATGTAGGTTGCATATACTGTTATCAAAATCACGACGTTTAAAAAAGGAGAGATATTGATGGCAAGGAAAAAACAACCTAAATATAACGTAGGAGACATAGTCGTGATTACGCTATATGGAACCGTTGGGAAAGTTACAAATATGAAAGTTTTAGATGGAGTTTACGTATACGAAGTAAATAATCACGATGGATTTTATGTAGAACAAACTTTGCAGCATGTTACAGAGCAAGAAATGAAAAAGGGCGACACAGAGTGGATTGAATTAAATTATAACTTTACGTTTGGTGATCTCGTGCAAGTAACTGGATATGATAAAGATGTTTTTCGTATTGTTGGTTTTCGTACAGAAGTATGGAGATATAAAAATGATGCATGGGAAGATACTATATATGAATTGTCACGAATTACTGATGGTGAATGGTTAGAAGCTGATGAATCGGATTTAACATTACTTGCCAATGCACAAACGGCAAATGCAATTTTGAAGAAAATGAAACAAGATAAAGCTGGTATGAATAAATTGGATTTAGGAAAATTGAAGTCGATTAACAATTCGAAAAAGTAAGTGTAAAGACGAATCGCCAAGAAATTATTGATGGGTTATTAGATATTTATAATGATTATCATTTATTATTCGATACATTTAAAGATGAAGAATATAAAATTGTTATGGATGTTGTTCAAAATTATTTAGTTAAATTGACAGAGAAAAAATAGTTAACTAGAAAGAGAGAATAAATTGAACAACAACATATGCAGTATAAGGTATGCCTACAATTATTAAAAAATAAAAAGCCATTTAATAAGAGAGTCTGCCCATTGATCTTCATGCATGAACTCTTCTTTTGTTTGCCCTACTTCTTGATCTACTTCATATTGGTATTCCATTATTATTTCCCCCTTTGGATAGCTTGTACTAACATCGTATGCCCTTTACCTACATGATATGACTTATAAAAAAGAAAAACTATTTTTCTAATCTCATATACATAATTTTGAGATTTTTTTCATAAAACAGAAATAAAGGAGTGATGCTCATGAAGGAAATTGAAGTCGTAATTGACACGGAAGAGATTGCGGAGTTTTTTTATGAGCGACTAATTGAAAGAGGGTACGTTCCAAAAAGAGAAGAAATTGAGGACCTGGCAGATATTACATTTGAGTATTTATTAGAGAAATGCATGATTGATGAAGTTTTTGATGAAGAGGAAGATTGAAAGTAACGGCGGGCTTAACTCGTCGTTTTTTACTCTTTACAAACTTGTCACAAATATAGACAAGAATTGTTGGTATAATTAAAAGAAAATTTTATACAAGAGGTGAAGGGATGTTCAAAAAAATTATTGATTCTTTATTAGGAAAGAAAAAACATCGTTCGTATTCAAGTAGTGATTATCGTCATAGAGGGCGCTCATATTCAAGTAGCGATAATAAACGACGTTCATCTGGTTATGGGCATCAGCATTATAAAAGAAAACGTAAAAGCCGTAGTTTCTTTTCAAGTAGCTGATGAAATGGCGTCGTATACTAGCTTTATTTGATAGACCACTGCGAAAAAATACAATCGTTGCAGAGCGTTATAAGATTGAATCAGTAATTGGAATGGGCAGTTATGGGGTTACATATGTCGTTAATGATTTACAAATAAATAAATATAAAGTCTTAAAACAATTAAGGCAAAGTAAACAAAGATATGAGTCTGGTAGAAAATCATTTGAGCAAGAGAAAGTGATTTTACAAACATTAAATCATGCGTCAATTCCTAAGCTACATGACCATTTCATATGGGAGAAAAAGAACTTTTTTGTGATGGAGTATATGCCGGGGGAAAATTTCGAAGATCATATTTTCTTAGATGGGCAAGTATATGATGAACGTGAAGTTTTTGAAATTTTATATGAAGTACTAGGAATTGTTTCGTATTTTCATAGTAAAGGTATCATTCACCGAGATTTACGTATTCCAAACATATTAATGAAAGAAAATCAGATTAGTATTATTGATTTTGGATTGGCTAAATTGAAAGGTGAGGGTGATGAGCGAGCTATAACTTATGAAGGTGAACAAGCTTTGATGCGAGAAGTTCACTTTCGTAGCGACTTTTATGCGCTCGGTCATTTCGTATTATTTTTATTGTATGCTAGTTATCAATCGACTGAAAAAAAGGAAAAACCTTGGTATGAAGAGTTAGTGCTGGAAGAATATAATCGCGACATGCTGATGCGAATGTTACAAATGAAAGCACCATACTATGAAAATGTACAAGATTTGAAAAAAGATGTAGCTTACGCTTTAGAAAGGATGGAGACCCCATGTTTCAAAAGTTTTTAGCAAGCGTTGGAATTGGAAGTGCAAAAGTAGATACTGTTCTTGAAAGAGATGAGTATACAGTTGGAGAAGAGATAGTAGGGAAGGTTCATATAACTGGAGGTTCAGTTAGCCAAGAAATTGAAAGCATTTACTTAACGTTGTCGACGTCATATGTAAGAGAAGTGGATGATAAAAAAGTAACTGCATCGTATGATTTAGAGCGAGTTCGTTTAACAGATCCATTTTCTGTAGAGCCAAATGAAAAAGTGGAAATTCCATTTTCGTTTTTAATGCCAATTGAAGCACCACTAACACTTGGAATGAAAACGGTTTGGGTTCATACAGGTCTTGATATTAAACGTAGTATTGATCCAAGTGACCGTGATTATATTCAAGTATTGCCGAATGCGCTATTGAACAGTGTATTAAATAGTGTAAATCAATTAGGTTTTAAAGCGCGTCATGTAGAATGCGAAGAATTACCGTATCGATTACGTAAGCAAGTTCCATTCGCGCAAGAATTTGAGTTTATTCCAGTTTCCGGAGAGTATTATGGGAAATTAGATGAATTAGAATTATTAATTTTGCCAAGTGCCCACGACCGATTAGAAATTATTATGGAAGTAGATAGAAAATCACGTGGATTGGCTGGTTTATTCGCAGAAGCACTTGATCTTGATGAGAAGGTTATTCGCTTTACAGTAACAAACGAAGATATTCCAACGATGCAGCAAAAAATTAACAATAATATTTTTTAATAAACTATGCATAAAAAAGAAATGGAGAGGAAAACTAAAACAACCGCTCCATTTTTTTGCATAGTGAGGTTATGTATGTGAAACGATACCGACATTTATACTTTTTAAGTTGTACACTACTCATTTGTTTTGTCGCACTATCACTTTCGTATCATACCGCTTGTATTGAAAAATTTGATAATGTAGTCGCACACTTTATTCAAAGTTTCCGAAACGAGTATTTGACAACCTATTTTACTTGGGTGTCCTTTATCGGTTCAAAAAGAATATATTTCCCGTTACTCATTATACTTGTAATGTATTTTCTTCTTAGAAAAAAATATTAAGTGCATTACTTCTAACAATTAATTATTACGGATCACGTTATTTGAACAGTATGCTCAAACTATGGTATGAACGAGCACGACCTGATGTGACGCAGCTTGTTACAGCAACTGGATATAGCTTTCCGAGCGGTCATACGATGAATGCTACTGCTTTTTTAGGATTTATTGCATACGTCACAATTACAGAAGATCGTATTTCATTGCATAAAAAGTTGCTGATTATTTTTATAGCAAGCTTCGTTGTATTATCTATTTCAGTTAGCCGAATTTATCTTGGCGTGCACTATCCATCTGACATATTAGCCGGATGGGCAGCGGGCGGTAGCTGGCTCGTTTTATGTATTATATTTCATAAGGCGTTCATTAAAAAAGAACCTATGTCATAATAGGTTCTTTTTGCATGGGCTCCACATGAATATGAGCATGGTAAATTCCGAATTTTTTTCGAAGCATATCTTCAATATTGTCAGTAATACAATGGCTTTCGCTAACATCCATTCGAGCATCTACTTCAATTGTAATATCCACATACGTTTGGTTCCCATACATACGAGCACGAATATCTACAATATGTTCTACACCTGAAATATGCCCTATAGCATCAGCGTATTCATCCATTTTTTCAGGATCAATTCCATCCGTTAGCATATGAGAAGCTTCTACGAAAATTTCCCACGCGGTCTTACAAATAATAAGACCGACAAGTAAAGCTGCAATAGGGTCTAAAATAGGCATTTGGAACTGTGCTCCGACTATACCTACTACTGTACCAATACTTACAAGAGCATCTGATAAATTATCTTTTGCAGCAGCCTCTAATGATTTACTTTTTGTTCGCATTGCAATCTTTTTCGTATACTTGTATACACCGTACATAACGACAGCAGAAAATAAAGCTACCCATGCAGCAAGTACATTAGGTGCTGCTTGTTTCGGATTGAAAAACGATTGAATTGCACTAATAACAACTTCTAATCCGACCGTTGCCATAATAAAGGAAGCAACAAGTGATGCGATTTGTTCTGCACGCGAATGCCCATATGGATGATCTGGGTCACGAGGCTTACGAGAAATTTTCAGGCCAATTAATATTGCTAAAGAAGCACCAATATCCGTTAAGTTATTCAAACCGTCAGCACGTAATGCGCTAGAGAGGGTAATATAACTGATGATGATTTTCATAGAGGATAAAAATATGTAGGCTATAATGCTGACAATAGCACCTTTATCAGCTTCTTTATGAGAAAGAGAATCCATTTTAATCACTCGCCTTTCTACAAGGAATTTCTTTCTATACATAGAGTATCAAACGAAACTCGTGTGGGTCTATACAAACATTGTTGACGTTTTATAGCTTTTTAAGAAGGGGATAACAAAGTTTCGTTAAGGAAAAAAATGTTGAAAAGTACAAAGCGGAAAATTGTTTAAACCATTAACGATGATTATGGTATAGGAGAAGGTGGCGTGAATAATGATTCGCATAATTCCATTCATATATATATTTCACAAAATAACTCTTCGTAATTCCTCGTGGGAGTAATATATAAGAAATGATAAAAAATTAGTGGATAAGAAGAGGAGAATAATATAAAAATGTTCATTTTCTATAAAGAGAAAAATACAAATAGCATACTAAGAAACGAAAAAACCTCTGAAAATATTTTCAGAGGTTTTTCGTTTCTTAGTATGCTTCTAAAAACTCAGTAACTTGCTCTTCAGTTTTTGCGTTAGCACTATGTAAGTGGCCAAGCTTCTCGCCATTTTGATAAACAAGCAGGCTTGGAATACCCATTACTTGATACTCTTCCGCGATACTTGGGAATTCATCTTTATTAATAGAATACCATTCAAACTTATTGAATTCTTCCATTACATCTCCGATAAAGTTGTCCATACGCACGCAATCCGGGCACCATGTTGTAAAGAACTTAACAACTACTGGCTCCTCGCTTGCGATGATGTCTTTGAATTCTTGTTCAGATTTGATTTCTTTCATGTTTTTGACTCCTCTCAATGTCACACGGATAAGCTAGTATTTTTTATGCAAAATCCGTAACTGCAAAATCTTCGACTGCTTTTTCTTGTAGGTCTGGTATACATATGAGTAGGTGTCTAATGTGATCCCTACTCTTTTATGTCCTAATCGTTTACTTACGATTTTCGGATTTACGCCTTATATCCTGCAAACGAATATTAGGAACCTCACTTTTCTTTATAAGCTTTTTCAGGAGCTGTGTCAAACTTCTGAAATTGCACGGGTTACCATTATAGGTTGGGCAAACTAAATCATAATTATTATTTCCATCGCCATACCGTTCTTTTTCTTCATTGATTTTTTGAAGATGTCCTTGAAGAGCCAGCAGAGTAATTTCAGGTAAAACAATTAATCTCTTTCCTGAAGATGTTTTAGGCTCATGAAACTCTTTGGTAATATGCGAGAGGGAATGATTAACAGATAAGGTACGTCTGTCAAAATCAATATCCTTCCATACAAGAACGTTGGGGAGCTTGGTTACAAAGGTTTGCAGAATGGGAAAAGGGGAGCAGCGTGAGCAATGTTGTTCGAGGCTACCCAAAAGGAAAGTACGCAGTATAAGTAAAAAAGGACAAGCAGTCGTACCTGCTGTCCTTTATAGGAGAAAAATTATTCTGGATTAAAACTACGAATAACCAGAAAACGCGCTTTTAACCAGTGTTTTCAAAGATGTAATAATCTATGCAATAAAAAAGCTTAGTCGGAATTCAAAATACCAAAATGGCTTGCATTGGTAAACAGGCCCAAGAGTAGTATATGTATAATGAAAAATCTCATACAAAAAGCAGACAACAATTTTGGTTGTCTGCCAGCGAGTCGAATGAGCTAGTCAATTGTGATAAATTGCTTTCCCATTACAAGAAGAGTGAAGCTGCTAGTTCAAACAGCTTGTAGGTAGTCTTTTAGATATTTAAAAAAATATACAGAGAAAGCAGATAAGTGACGAATCTACCTGCTTCTGTTGTAACAAAAGAAAGAAGTATTAGCCGTGAATATGACGGCTTGAAAATAGTATGTATTGATTTGGAAAAATTATTCAAGGGGTGAAGAGAAGAATGGCATCGATAGTGAATAGTGTATGTGAAATAATTCAGTTAATGAGTAAAACGAAAGTAGAACGCATCCAAATCACATACGAAATTGGCGATATTATTGAGGAGAAATGCAGAAGGTGTTATTACAATCGTTCGGAAAAAGAGTGTTTCAGTATTAGTGTCTGTCAAAATTGCCCGACTGGCCAAGAATTACGTCAGTTGGGTAGATATTTTGATACACAACCGATAGAGCACGGTGGAAAACGAAAAGACAAACCCATCGGACTTACTCCGGAGCGTGTGCGCGAATTGAATCAACAAGGCATTCCAGATAAAGATATTAGCATTATGTATGATCGTAGTCCTTCTTATGTCGGGAAAATGAAAAAGGAATGGAAGCAAGCTGGTATATGGAGAGGACCAACAATAATGCGGGAAATCAACCGGTGTCGCCAGTAGGTCCAGTAATACCAGTAGGTCCGGTGTTCCCTGTCAATCCCGTATTCCCAGTTGGCCCGATTGATCCGGTCGGTCCAGTAGTACCTGTTGAACCAGTGGGACCTGTAGGGAATTGAAAGGGTTGCATAGGTGGAAGTGTCGGCCCAATCGAACACGGATTTAATGCAGTAGAAGATAAAAACTCGTCCAATATAATTCACCTCTAAAAGTTCGTATTACTAATAGTAAATGCAATGATAGAGCAAAGTGTAATGAACAAGCGGTTGTATTTAGGAAATTTAATAAAAACGCTATTTTAATAGCAAGAAGGGAGGGGTGGCTTTGATTAAAATACTTGAATTATTCGGAGGAATCGGAGCGCCAAGAAAGGCACTTGTTAATTTAGGGATAGATCATAAAGCAATTGATTATGTAGAATGGCAAACGTGAAATATGACTTTGTATGGATTCCGCGTTATGGTGGAAATAAACCAGCGTATCCATGCGATATTTGGCAATACACGGAAACAGGAAATGTACCTGGTGTCGGTAAATGTGATTTGAATTATCTTGTGGGTAGCAAGTCATTAGCTTGGTTTACGAACCAATCACAAACTACTGAAAAGGTAAAAGAACAACCGCAACAAGATAATGAGAAAGTTGGAGGGATCGGAATCGCAACTTCAAAATACGCAGATGGTTATGGCGTGAATTTATATGAGAATCCTGCTGATCCGCAATACACAGGAAATATCACGAAAAAAATCCCGTATCTTATTTTTAAGGGATATTGGGGTGGCGGTGATAAGGATATGATTTGTTTAGGTAGCGAGAAGCAGTGGGCGAAATTAGAGCATTTTGATGTGCAATGGTTCTGCGCATACTCTAAATATCCTCCAGGATACGGAATTGCGGTTCATAGCGAACCTGAGTGTACGAATCATATTGATAACATCGATGGTACGGTTCCTTATCGTGTTTGGGGTAAACACTTAGATGCTATTGATATAGGTGGTAATCGATGGATTAAAGCGGAGCATGTAACGATTAAGTAATGTAAAAAAAGCCGTCCTGTTGGGCGGCTTTTTTCTTATTTATTCTCCAAATGTTTCTTTATTCATATTTAATTCACCGTTTTTTATCATTTCTTCTCCATAGATATTTTCCATTAGCTTTTGATGATCTTCTTGCTTCTTACGTTCTCCATCTTCTGGAGTCTCCTTAGTTTTCTCTATGGCGTTTTGTTCCGCCTGTTTTCTATAGTACTCATTTATTTCATCATATTTCATCGGTAAACCTTTTTCAAAAAGTGTACGGTGCACTTTTTATAATTTTATCGAATCATACTTTGCGGTCTATGACAACAACTCTGTCACTACCCCCATACACTGGAATCTAAAACATTTGTAAAAAATAGCATAGTTGTTACAAAACCTATATCGTTACCAATAAAAAACCTTGAAAGGCAAGCCAATCAAGGTCTCTAAATTTTTTAAATGTCTAATAAAGTATTCACACCTACATTATTTTCTAATAATTCGGTTAGCGATGTTGCAATTTTCACTGCCTCCTCAATATCCAAATCTGCGAATCTGTTATAGTATATTCCAAAACCATCTTTACCCTGTAGATAGATTAATGCACCGCCTCTTTCATCATCACCAATTGCGAGTGAATTCGGGAGATATTTCTGCACTTCATAAGCTTCATTCATTTCAATGCACCCCGAAGCTCCCCAAATTCGAATATAAATTTGGTCGTTAACATTAAGTTCAATGTCTGAAGTTAGCTGAATTATTTCTATATATTCTGTAGGTACATCTATTGTTGAAAAATCCTGAAGCGCTTTAATTTCTTCTTCTTTCGAAGGAGATTTTTTGGCATCAATTCTATACACACTACTGATATTATCTAATCTGTTCATTAATAATCAATCCTTTCATATTTAACTCCTAGTTTATCTAGCATCTTGTATTGTTGTTCAAGAACTTGGCTAGTAGTATCACGTGAAAAACCAGCTTTAGTTAAATCACCCACCATGAATTGCATTTCTTCTTGTAAAGTAGTACTCCATTTCCCTACCCCTGAAGCCACCCGTTCATTTCGTCTCGCAGTTTGAGCATTAGTAATGATTGTATGTGGTAGTCCTTTTCCAGTCTCGACAGTTATTGTTGGAGCAAGTTTCGAATCATACCCATACTGACTGAAATTATTTTTTGCCCATTCTTGTTGTAATCCATGATGAGATTGTAATCGCCCACCATTTGGCCCATCTCCTTTTGGCTTAGGTAAGGAATCTTTATGTGTTTTATTAAAATGAACATAATTAATTTCACCTTTACGCATTCCACATGTAATAGCAAGAAGATAAGCGATATAATAACGTTTTTTTTTGCATGTTCTAAAAAACGAAGAACTTCTTCATCAATTAAAAATCAGGGGGATAACGCTGATTTAGTGGAGAGAGCTCATTATATCACTCTTTCGGAGGAGGTGAGTTAGGATGCGGAAATGGTGAAAGAAACTATTTTCGAAAAAACGCCCACCCTGCATTGTTCGTGAGGAACAATGCAGGGTGGGCTAAACTGATAGGATCTGTGAAAATTGTGCCCAAATTATGCATGGAAAAGGTATTGAAAGAGATGAATAGTACTCTTTACATCTTATTCCATATATAACAAAGCTGGTTAGCTTCTGATTCAAGCGCTATTAAATGATCATTATTAATAGAGTTATTCGTATACATTCTGTTCTTTTGGATGTTAAGAACCGTATAATTCACATCGTTATGTTCATTTGAAAATGTCGATTCGTTTAATAATGTCAGCGTTGAGTTGATGTTGTATTTATCAATTCGCTCTTTTTTTCCTTTGAAAAACAGTTTGATAAGATGCGGCTCATCATTAATGAGCAAACCGAGTTCAGGTGATGAGCGGACGATTAAATCATCTGATATCCAATGTGATTTACCTGGATCGAACCAAGAGACGTCTTTGTTTTTAATAAATTTTTTGTACTGTTTTATGACATCAATGTAGTTTTGCTTTTTCTTCTGATCAACCGTTTGCACTAATGTTTCGAAACATTCAAAAGGTAGTTCGTTTTGATGAAATTTAATAACAGTGTCTCGTAATTGTTTCCAGTAATCAAAAGCTGGTTGGTATTCCGGTTGAGATTTTAGATTTTTCGCAAAGTTTGTTTTAGCTGCACTACTTTTCAGTGTGAAATCTAAAAATTGTGTAAGTCCTACTTTAATTTCTGCCATATTACACCCCCTTTTCAAACATTACTAATTCGATAATGGAAAGGAAAATCCTGCATTTTTTAAGGGGGTGAGCTAGATGCTAGAAAACCCGATGTCCATGCACAATGGCTATGGTAAAGCTGATTCGCAAGAACAAGAGGGAATTATTACAACTTCTATCGATATCGAAAAGTTACAAGATGTTATAAGTCGAGCGGTAGTGATTTTGCAGGAGTGTCCAGAAGATGCTGAACTTGATGATTTAAATGGGAGCATTAATGAAGCGTTGGAATTGTTACAAAAGTATTTGGGGCAATAAAAAAGGACGAGCGGTCGTACCTGCTGTCCTTTATAGGAGGAAAATTATTCTGGACTAGAACTACGAATAACCAGAAAACGCGCTTTTAACCAGTGTTGTCAAAGATGTAATAATCTGTGCAACATAAAAGCTTAGTCGGAATTCAAAACACCAAAATGGCTTGCGTTGGTAAACAGGCTCAAAAGTAGTATATGCAAAATGAAAAATTCCATACAAAAAGCAGACAACAATTTTGGTTGTCTGCCTGTGAGTTGAATGAGTTAGCTAATTGTGATAAATTGCTTTCCCATTACAAGAAGAGTGAAGCTGCTAGTTCAAACAGCTTGTAGGTAGTGTTTTCGATATCTAAAAAAATATACAGAGAAAGCAGATAGGTGAAGAACCTGCCTGCTTACTACTGTAACAAAAGAAAGAAGTACTAGCCGTGGATACGACGACTTGAAAGTAGTATGTATTTTTATTTAAAAAATATTCAAGAGGTGAAGAAACATGGAGTGTTTGATAAATGGTGTCTATGAAATAGATAATGATTTTTTTGGTCCAATAAACTTTGCTAATGTTGTAGCTGTTTCATCCATAATTCAATTGAGTGCAGGGGATTTAGTCGAGATTTTTGCACAAAGTAGCGTAGCTGGAGTTATTAGTAATGTAGAAGATAGTACGCATTTTGAAGCTGCAAGATTCCCGTCTCCAAAAGTATAAGTGGTATGAAACCTTGTAAGTAATTTAATATCAGGACATTCCAAAATTTATACTCATCCTGTACAAGAACGGATAATTTATTTGTAGTGCATGAAGTATTTTAACGGTGTACAAGTTGTTTTGAAAGTGCTGGATAAATGAACTATGTACTGTTAAATAGTGTCTGATGATTGTAAACGAAACAGTCGAAGAAGAGTAGCGGTGTATGCAAAAAGAAATGCATGATGTTTAGGTAAAGAAAGCTTACTAGTTAGGGGATCTTACCGATTTAGTTTATGAAAAAAGGCAAAGAGTAACTCTTACCTTACTCCTTGTCCATAGAATACACAAAAATTATACGTTTGTACAGGTCGATAATTTACAATAATAATATTTGAATATAATGCTTACAGGTAATTCTAAAGGATGGAAAAGTATTTGTTATAGAGTAAGTGCTGATTTTAAAGTGTTTTAAAGAGAATGTTTACAACTCAACGATAATAAAGGAATATTGAAATAATAAAATATGAAATATTGCATATCTCACTTAACAATATAATCTATTCAATAATAATAAAATCGTACAGAGGAGTTTTTTCTGAAAATCCGAGTTGATGAAACTAGATAATTTGTATTACTGATTTAACCAGAATATTACATGAGTGCTTTGTTTTTAAAAGTTATACTTTCTCTTCGCTCTGCCTTATGGTGGAGCATTTTTATTTTTGTAATCGCAATAACCTGTCCAAACTTTTCAAGTCTAGCATACATATTATGCAGTAGTAGATTAGAAAGGAGCACTATATATGTCTTGTTATTACTACTGTAAGAATTGTGAGAGTTACCAAAAGAAAAATCATGATTGCTGTAAAAAAAGAAGTGATTATTATAATAAGTGCGGTAAAAGATGTGATGACTGTTCTTGCGATCATAAGGAGAATAACCTTGTAAGAGCATCTGCTTTTAGAGCTGTAAATACAGTTAATCAAAACCTTCCAGCTAATACTTTTGTTAAAGTATTATTTCAAAATGAACAATTTGATTTAGCGAACGAATATAACCCAGCAACATCAGATTTTACTCCGAAGACTAGAGGAGTTTATTCCGTAATTGGGACGATTGGTTTCTTTCCGAACGATACAAATTTAAATTATAGAGCGCGTGTAGAAGTTCGAGTGAATGGAAATGCGTCAATTGCTATAGATAACGACTTTTTTGGTCCGATAAATTTCGGTAATGTCGTAAGTGTTTCAACAATACTTCAATTACATGCAGGTGATATTGTCGAGATTTTTGCACAAAGTAGTATAGATGGGGTTATTAGTAGTACAGAAGACGGTTCTCATTTTGAGGCTGCAAGATTCCCATCTCCAATTGTATAAATATTAAAAAGGAAAAAAATTTATTAACTCTGCTTTTCGGTGGAGTTTTTTAATTTTATAATAGCAATAGCTCGTCCAAACTTTTTAAATTTATTTTGCATAGTATACAACAATAGATTTAGAAAGGGGATATAAATATGTCTTATTATTATTGTAAGCATTGCAATGGCTATAAAAAGACAAAGCATACTTGTTGTAAGAAGAGTACAGATTATTACGATAAGTGTTGTGATAATGAGAAAGATAAACTTGTAAGGGCATCTGCTTTTAGAGCGGTTAGTACAGTAGATCAAAATGTCACTGCAAATACTTTTGTTAAAGTATTATTCCAAAATGAACAGTTTGATTTAGCGAATGAATATAATCCAGTAACATCAGATTTTATTCCGAAGACTAGAGGGGTTTATTCTATTATTGGTACAATCAGCTTTGCACCTAATGATAGTAATACGAATTATAGAGCGCGTGTAGAAATTCGGGTAAATGATAATCCAGCTATAGCGATAGATAATGACTTTTTTGGTCCACCCAATTTTGCAAATGTCGTAGCTGTTTCAACAATACTTCAATTACATGCAGGAGATGTAGTTGAAATTTTTGCTGAGAGTGATGTAGATGGACTGATTATACAAAATGATCCAGGATTTATTAGTACGCATTTTGAAGCTGCAAGATTCCCATCTCCAATAAAATAAAAGACATGTTTGTGATTTATGGACTATTTTTTAAAAAAGGCCCTACCTTATGGTAGGGCCTTTTAGTTAAAGGTGTTAAATTGGTAATATATTAAAATAAGTTCATAAACACTTGATAAGCAACACCTAGAGTTAATATGATAGCTAACAGTTTTGCTACCCATCTCGGTGCATTTAAATTTAGTAAAAGGGAATGACATATACTAAATGTAATGCCGAGTGTTAAAAGAATTGCGATAAGATATAAAATTAATAGGAATAAAGGTTGCTCTATGGAGCCGAAGTCAATTTTGGATGGATTCATGTAATATGTACCTCGTTTTTTATTAATATATTAATGAAATAATGAAGAATATAAGGAATTGGAAGAGTAATGTAATAAATACTATAAAAGTAAATTTGAAGTTATGGATGGAGTAGATAAAATAATCTTTGAAAGACTATTCAAAGCCAACATTTGTTTAAGTTTAATATACAAGAACGAACGTTCTTGGTATACTGGAAAATAAAAAAGGTGCGTTTACATGACAAATTTTAGTAATATAATTGAAAAACTAGATGAAATGATTTACAAACCTAATAATCTATTAATTACTAAACGAAAAGAAGAAAAGCAAAATTCAGAATATGCAGGAGGGGTATTCCAGCTAAATAATAGAAGCATCCGATTTAGGGTATCAAAAATTACGCCTAATAAGATTGGACAATTTGTTTCTTTTTGGGAGAAGAATGCCTCCATGAGCAATCAGGCATTTTCTTATGATTCAGCTCCTAACCTTTTAGTTATCACTTGTATAGCGGATAATAACCTAGGACAATTTATTTTTCCAAAAGAGATTCTTCTAAAAGAAAAAATATTAAAAACTCAAAATCAAAAAGGGAAAATGGCTATGAGGGTTTACCCTATTTGGGATAAACCTATTAGTAATCAAGCTAAGAAGAGTCAATTGTGGCAACTTCATTATTTTGTCGATTTAAGTGATACTGAAAATGTAGCTACAGATAAATTATTAAACTTATATTCATAGCACATAATAAGAAAAGATTGAAATATTCAATGTTCGTTCAGATGATATTTGGAAATATTAACAGGGTAAGCCGTTAAGTAAAGAATAAAAAAGGAGCATACAAATAAAGTATGCTCAAAAAAAGATAGGTTTTATGAGTGGAGAATCTCCATACGATAATATATGCGCATTTCATTAATATGTGTAAAATATCAATAAAATATCAACAGAATATCAATTAATGAGTTATTTTAGTTTTTTAATGAAGTCATGTTTTGTGAAATGAAAAAGAGCCGTTTCTTTTGAAAGATGCGGCTCTTTTTATTATTTTGTTATCGTACTGTTCGAAATGATAAATCATAAAATTATACGATTAACAATTTGATAATGATCGGACTTCAGTTATATATTTCTTGAAGTCTGGATATTGAGATACAGTTTGGCAGGTAGTGGTGAGTAGTTGATTAATTAAAGATACATTTGTAATTACTTCGTTACAAGGACCATAGAATGTAACTTTTAGCTTTGAATCCGGGGGAACTTTGAATACGATAGGGATTTTTTTCATTAAATAAACTCCTTACATAACAGAGGTTATATGTTTATTTCCTTTTAATTAGGAAGACATATTAATATAATATGTAATTTTTATTGTAGTTGATTATTACATATACTGTATGAGTTGATGTAATTTCTATTACGTATCAAAATAGTGTTGTGAAAAATATATATCATGTTTATAAAAAGCTTAAAAACAGACTAATATGAGGGAATAAGCGTTAATTAACTTGTCTCTATATAATAAATTGTAAAAAGGCAGCTTTTTTTAGCTGCCTTTTACAGGGAGATTGAAAAATCTTGGAGGTCATTCATGAGTATAAGCAAAAATTGCTTATATGTAGTATGTACATTATTTATAGTTTTATTCCAATATTTAGTATGAAATAAACGCAAGTTTATCGTTTACAAATGCAAAAAAAGAAGGACTTATTTATTATGGATAAAAAGAAATTATTTAGTTTTAAAAAATGATGAAAATATATTTATTTGTCTTATAGAAGCTTGCTATTAGGCGTATGGGTCTAGCAATAAAACAAGCTTTGAATAAGATAATAAAAAGGAGTTGATTAGTAATGGGTTATATTGTAGATATTTCGAAATGGAATGGAAATATTAATTGGGATATTGCAGCGTCTCAGCTAGATTTAGTTATTGCTAGAGTTCAAGATGGTTCGAATACGATCGATTTTATGTATCAAGGTTATGTGAAAGAAATGAAGAAACGTAGTATCCCATTTGGGAATTATGCATTTTGCCGTTTTATATCTATTTCAGATGCAAAAAAAGAAGCACAAGATTTTTGGAATCGTGGCGATAAAAACGCTAAATTTTGGGTGGCAGATGTAGAAGTTCAAACAATGGTAGATATGCAAGGCGGGACTCAAGCATTTATTGATGAATTACGCCGATTAGGTGCAAAAAAAATTGGTTTATATGTAGGACATCACACGTATGTATCATTTGGAGCTCGCAATATTGATGCTGATTTTATTTGGATTCCTCGTTATGGAGGGAATAAACCAGCATATCCTTGTGATATTTGGCAATATACTGATTCAGGAAATGTTCCTGGTATTGGAAAATGTGATTTGAATCAATTAATTGGGAATAAAAATCTTTCTTGGTTTATAGGTTCAAATCAAACAAATCAATCTAGTATTGGAGACAGTAAGCGACCAAATGGAATTGGTATTGCAGTTTCAAAATATGATGATGGATACGGAATTAATTTATATGAAAATCCTGCGAATCCGCAATTTATAGGAAGACTTACGAAAAAAATCCCATATTTAATCTATAAAGGTTATTGGGGAGGTGGCGAAAAAGATATGATTTGTTTAGGTGGTGAACAACAGTGGGCTAAGTTAGAACATTTTAATGTACAATGGTTTTATGCATATTCAAAGTATACACCTGGATATGAAATTAGAACGTACGATGGGCCAAACGGGAATGATACAGGTGCGGTCGATGGGAGGGTTCCTTATCGTATTTGGAATCGTCAAGATGGATATATAGATATAGGTGGGAACAAATGGATCAAAGAAGAACATGTGCAGATTAAATGATGTTAAAAGTCGGATTTATGCCGGCTTTTTTATTTAATAAAGCTTGTCTCTGGCATGAAGAGAAATACTTGCAGAAAACACATTGATTTCACAATAGCGCTGTATAGTTCCTAATATACATTTATCAAAGTGAGGTATTTGAATTGAAAAAGAAAAAGCTATTTATGGGAACTATTATTGCATGTGTGGCGCTAACATTGTCTGCGTGTGGTTCCTCAGAAAATGTTGCAACATCAAAAGTAGGAAACGTGACAGAGAAAGAGTTAAGTAAAGAATTAAGGCAAACATATGGAAAAAGTACTTTATCTCAAATGATGTTAAATAAGGCATTGCTAGATAAATATAAAGTTTCAGATGAAGAAGCTAAAAAACAAGTAGAAGCAGCGAAGGAACAAATGGGTGACAAGTTTAAAGTGGCTTTAGAGCAAGTGGGATTAAAGAATGAAGATGAATTAAAAGAGAGAATGAAGCCAGAAATTGCACTTGAGAAAGCGATTAGAGCGACTGTCACAGATAAAGATGTGAAAGATAACCATAAACCTGAAATGAAGGTAAGTCACATTTTAGTGAAAGATGAAAAAACTGCGAAAGAAGTAAAAGAGAAAATAAATAATGGTGAAGATTTTACTGCTTTAGCGAAACAGTATTCGGAAGATACTGGTTCAAAGGAACAGGGCGGAGAAATAGCTGGTTTTGCTCCTGGTCAAACTGTGAAAGAGTTTGAGGAAGCTGCGTATAAATTAGATGCAGGACAAGTAAGTGAGCCAATAAAAACATCTTATGGTTATCATATAATAAAAGTGACGGATAAAAAAGAATTGAAACCATTTGATGAAGTAAAAGATACGATTCGAAAAGATTTAGAACAACAAAGACTGCAAGATGCGACAGGTAAATGGAAACAACAAGTAATCAATGATCTATTGAAAGAAGCAGATATTAAAGTAACAGATAAAGAATTTAAAGATACATTTAAATTCTTAGATGAGAAATAAGGTTTAGAAGAAAAACAGAGATTTAGCATAATGCTATATTTCTGTTTTTTTGTTTTCAATAGAAAAGGGAACTCATATAGAGTTCCCTTTTCGCGTTAGTGTGTGAGTTATAAATAGATAGTAAGACAATACAATATTACATTTAAATATTAAGAATTACAATAGGAAAATTTGGATGTAGATAAAAGGAATAAGCAATTAAATTCGCAAAATGTTGAAATGATAATGTTTTAGTTAATTAATTTTGTTAAATATAAACTAAATATATTTTCTTGGAGAGTGAATTGAGGACATAATTTAAAGAATGGTACATATCATATTTATTGGAGTATAAATTAACTTTATAGGAAGTGACATGTTGAACATTTAGTACAAAAAGATGTTCTTAATGATGATAAGAATTATTTATCCCGCTATTTGTGGGAGTCTTACTGCTCGTAAAACCCCCACTGATTATTAGCCTTCACTTTATTAAAATAGGATGAATATTTTTATATTTACTAGATTATTAAATTAATTTGGGGGAGAATATATGAAAGTTATTTTTAAGAGAGAAGGCGGAGGGAAAGTTTTTGAATCATCTAATGAAAATATAAGCGTTCTATTAGCTGTATTAAAAGAAACAAAAGGGATAAAGATTGGGATGGTTGAGTATGAAGTATTAGAATATAAACTGGAATATTATCGGAATCCGAAAAAAACAGAAACAGAGAGAGAATTACATATTATAATGCAACCCAAGCATATTCAATAAAGAAAGTGAAAAATTGATGAGTGTGAATCTTACTGCCTGCAAATAGCAGCATAAATGGTAGTAATTGTCGATATGTATGAAACTTATGAGGAATGAATTGTTTTACATCATAAGTTTCTAAAGCTTTGTGAGTTCGTTCATAATAAAAGTGTATGCTTTTGTTGAAGGATGGTTAATGAGATGTAGCTGAAATTTGTATTACAGAAAGAACGTTAGTTAGGATAGAAAAGTAAAATTAGAAATATAATTAGTTCAATAAAAGCGACTTCACATTAGGTGGAGTCGCTTTTATTGTTGCTACACGTATTCTATGATGCGATAGGAAGTGCAAAGAAATTTGATTAATAAAAGGGACTAATAAATGAGTATGAATAAACTTCATATATTAAAGTTGCATTTTGTTTGAAAAATTTACATGTTGCACTTCCGTAAGAACGTTCGTTCGTGTATAGTTAGAACGAATGTTCTTTCGAAGTGGAGATGTCTACAAATTCATAAATAGTTTTGAATTGGAAAGCTACGCTACGTATAAATAAGAGATGGATAAAGAATGAAGCGATAAGGCTTCTAACCGCAAGGGCTGCGGAGATAGCCTAATAAATTAGAGTTCGATAGAACTCTTTACTTAGGAATCCCCCACTTCTAAACGAAGTGAAAGTGGGGTAGTTCAAGAATGGATAGATATAGAAAATTGAGGAGTAAAGAAAATGAATTATGTAAAGATACAGGAAAAAGGAAGAGAGTGGGTTCCGTTTACAGTAATGTCGGAACAATTATTAAGTATGAAAAAAATTATTGGAGAGAAATTAAAAGTCCAAAGACCGCTAATAACAAATGAAGCGAAAGACAGCATTTCAGACAAATTATTAACTTCATTATTGTCTGAAGAAGAGATGTTAGTGACATATTTTGAAGAAGGATACATACTTACGAGTTATATGACAGTGGTTCATATAAATCCAATTCAACAAATTGTAAAATGTACAGATGCATTTTATAAAACATATATATTTTCTGCAATGGACATAATTGATGTAACCTAAAAGAAGCTGAATTTTGAAGTTTAGCTTCTTTAATTTATCTAGCTATTTACGGACAGGCAGATTCACACCTCAAAATTCGGCTGTGAGTCAGGCTACCTGTTAAAACCTAATTTTTTGAAGAGGTGAAGAACTAAATGAAAAAGCAGCTAGCTGCAAGCTAGCTGCTTAGTCCCAGGGAAAGGGAGAAAAAGATTGGCACTCAAAAAATCAATGATAGCTGTGTATCAGCCTGAGTATAGTATAGACAAATTTTAAAATGTTATACAAAAATGATTACAGATCTGGTTAGGCCGTACCAACTTGGTTTTGATCTGCTAGATCAGAATCAAATGTATTAGTCGCGCTAACCCCACTAAAAGTGTTCACTACGAAACCAACGTTAGATGCGCCAGAGCCGTTATAAGCTTTCGTATTCTCTTTTGGAGAAACATTGTAGAAATCACCTAAGTTGAAAGATCCGTTACTATTTTGTACAACTAAATTCCCAACAACTGAGGGCATAATTTTCACCTGCTTTATAAGTAATTGTTTGCATTACTATATGAAGGTATAGTCTAATTGGTTCATTTGACAAATATTCCGGAATAGAAAAATGTTTGAAGCTTTGTTTAATCAATCGAGCAAAAAGTATGTTAAAATTAATGAAGAGCTGAATTTTAAAAAGAATAAATTTGAATAATTAATATATATGGAATTAAAGGAGGCAAAATGTAATGGATAATGTTATAAAAACAGTCGATTTAACAGATGCAGAATCAAGTAAACTTATTGCTTATATTTATAGTAATGATGTCACATTGATCGAAAAAGCATTTTGTCCTAATGAAATAAAATTAAAGTTTAATGAAATAGCAATTTTATCGGCAATTAAAACCGCATATATTACGAAAGTATCTATAAGGAAAGAACTTGAAGCAATTTTTCACGATACAGGCGTTTTATTAGTAAAGCAAAATGTTGAAAGGAATAGTATTCAATCTATAACAATGCATTTTGAGCAATTTAAAAAGTTACAAAATGAGATTGAGAATTTAAATAAAAGTATGTTATAAGACTAGGTGGAAATTTATTGATAGAGGTGGGCTCTGTTAAGTTGAAAAAGTGGATTGAAAAGTATTTGGATAAATCGAACCGTAAACATAAATATACTTTCATTAAGGTGTAACCTATATTTATCGATGTGAGAAATGTAGGGAATAGAAGATACAATTTAAAAATAATAACGATACAAACAAAAAGAGTAACTATGATGGTTACTCTTTTTGTTTGTAATATGTAATATCAAAAATACTTCTAAAGTATGAAATGAATTGATACTTAAGTGAGAAGTTGAATAAGAATAAAAAGAGTAATATTAATGGAAAGGAGGAGATGAAGTTGGAGCGAAACGACATTGGGAAACTTGTAATTATTACTGGAGTAACGCAAGGGTTAGGACGTGCAATGGTTGATAGGTTTCATGAATTGGGGTGGAACATAGCAGGGTGTGGACGCTCAAAAAATAAAATTGAAGAACTTAATAAATATTACGGTGCTTCACATGATTTTCAAATAATTGATGTTTCAAATCATCACCAAGTTAGTAAATGGGCAAGTCGTATTCTTAATAAGTATAGGGCTCCCGATATGTTAATAAATAATGCATCGATTGTTAATCAAAATGCACCTCTATGGAAAGTTACCGCACAAGAATTTGAAAGTGTAATGAGTGTAAATGTGAACGGGGTAGTAAATGTCATTAGGGCGTTCGTCCCGGCGATGATAGCTAGGAAAGAAGGAATTATTATTAACATGAGCTCTAGTTGGGGAAGAGAAGGCGAGGCTGAACTTGCGCCATATTGTGCCTCGAAGTTTGCTGTTGAAGGTATCACGCAGTCAATGGCAATGGAACTGCCAAATGGTATGGCAGTAGTTGCTTTAGATCCAGGTGGCAGTATTAGCACTCCAATGCTTCACTTATGTGCACCTCAATATGTAAAAGAATCTCCTACACCTGAAATGTGGTCACATAAAGCAATTCATTATATATTAAATATATCAATAGATAAAAACGGTGAGTCATTGACATGTCCGGCATACATTCATTGAGAAACTCCTTGTCAAAAAGAGCGCCTGAAAGGTGCTCTTTTGTATTATTAGTACATTATGTGATGCACAAAATTACATATGAAAAATAGAATAATGAATTAAAGGTGATATTTGTTTGTTTTGAATGTACTAGAAAATTTAAATATAGGTGATGGGAAATGAACCTACGCGATTTAGAATTGACAGGTGCCTGGTTTCAAGTAGGAGGAAATCTTATAGCAGCAATTGGAACAACTAGAGGGTTTGCAGGGGAAGAAAAGATTGAGTCGGATCTCGTTATTGTAGGGAGTTCATTACAAGCTCTCGGATATATATTACAAATTATAGCAACTAATGATGCGAAAGATGAAGATAAATGTGAGAAGCAAGAGGTAACTATAGATAATAAAAATAAAGCGCTAGCGAAAACGGGGATTGAGTTATTAGCTTTAGGTAATATTTCAAATGTAATAGGAACGTATTTTAATCTCAATGAACAAATGAAAGAAAATGATTTCCTTATAATTACTGGAAATAGTTTGCAATCAATTGGCGCTTTTTTAGGAGTAGAAGTAGCATTGAATGAGATAAATGGAATACAGTGGATTATCGTATTAGGGAATTCAATGCAAAGTTTAGGTGCGGGATTACAAGCATATGAAGGTATTAAAAATATACCAAAAGAAGAAAAGGGAAAAGAAGACAGTAATATAGATAAAGAAGATCAACGTATAATAGGGCTAATAGGTATTTGGATACAGGCAATAGGTACTGTAATTTCAGCAATTGGATTAACCGAAATAGTAGAGGAACAACGATTGGAATCTAAGAAAAGGTGATGAAATACTCATTTCAATGAAGTTTGGAGTATTTCAATTTTAGAAGTAGGACAAGATGGATGTGTTAATTGTTTTTGTAGGCTTTTTCATATAGGCGTAGAATATACATATAAACGAACAGGTGAAAATAACTTGTTAACGTTAGTGAGAGGCTTCTCATTTAGTTATACTATTATATGTGATTTTTGTAATGATGAGTTCTTATATACGCTTTTAGAAATAACATGATTTCATAGGTTTGATAGTGTAGGAGATGGATGGGGAAGAAGCGAAAAATAAACATTAAGGAGTTTTTCAGACATGATGTACTTATTAGCAATTTTACTTCCGCCGGTAGCTGTTTTATTTTGCGGAAAGCCGTTTCAAGCGATTATTAATTTCATTTTAACCTTAATTTTTGGGTTCCAGGAGCGATACACGCAGTTCTTGTCGTACATGATAAAAAAGCCGACAGGCGACTTAAAAAACAAGTTCAAGCGTATGATGAAATTAATAAAAGAAATAGAAGGTAAATTGCGATTGACATACAAAAAAGAAAGGGGATTTGATTCGCCTTTCTTTTTTGTATGCCAATCAAGTTTAAATTTTAGTATAGCGGTAAGAATTTTTAATATAAGTATTATGATAATAACTTTTAGAGTGTGCGTTTAATAAACCGGTGTAAATGCTTTCTGGCACATTAAAGAAATCATACATACCATTCTTTAGTTGAATACGTAAAATCATAGAAAAAGGATTATAGCCAACAGCAACTAATTTTTTTGAAATAACGGGAGATAGCTTCATCATTACGCAACTCCTTATTTTTCATTTTAGATGGTTTCTTGTAGAGAAGGGGATTGTCGTGTTGAAATCCTAATAATTAAAGGAGTATTATACTTATATGCAATATATTAAATGTTTGTTATACGTAATTATAAGGAAGTTCACACGAAGTACATATCGTTGTGCTATTTTTATTTCACCTTTGATTTATAAATAAGAAAATATTGACCATTTGAAAAAAAGGTATATTATTTATACGAGGTATTAAAAATTCACTTCTTACATTCTATGCTTTAAGGGGCAGTATTATTAGAAAAAATAGAAGTGAAAATAGTTTGTATAAGAAGTATTCTAAAATGTATAATCTGTGAATTGGGAAAATATTGAATGCTCCAGGTCAATATACTTTCTTGATTAAATGTATTTGGGAAAGTGACCTCAATATTTTCAAGTAAATCAACGGGAGAATTGAAAGGCAGGAGAAAGTAACATGTCAGAAAATTATCGTTCTCGAGAGGAGCGACGACAAGTTCAAAAGAAAAAACAGCCAGCTTCTAAAAAAACAAAACCAAAAGGTAAAACATCGTTTTTTCGTAAATTTTTAATCAGTTGTTTACTACTGGGTATTGTAGGTTTAGTGGCAGGGGTTGCTACCTTTTTCGTAATGATTAAGGATGCACCAAAACTTGAGAAAGCAAAACTTGTTAATCCGTTATCCTCAAAAATTTATGATAAAGACGGGAATTTGGTATATGAATATGGGAAAGAAAAGCGGACGAATGTTACGTATGATCAAATCCCAAAATTAGTAGAAAATGCATTTTTAGCAACAGAAGATTCGCGTTTTTATGAGCATAGCGGAGTAGATTTTAAAGGTACTGCTCGTGCAGTTTTAGTTAGTCTTAAGGGAGATTATGGCTCTCAAGGTGGTAGTACGATAACGCAGCAAGTTATTAAAAACTACTTCTTATCGATGGAAAAAACGTCAAAACGTAAGGTTCAGGAAATATATTTAGCGTATAAGCTAGAACAACAATATTCAAAACATGAAATATTAGAGATGTATTTAAATAAAATTAATTTAGGAAACCGTTCATATGGAATCGCAACAGCAGCACAAAACTACTACGGTAAAGAATTGAAAGATTTAACATTACCAGAAGTTGCGATGCTAGCTGGCTTACCAAAAGCACCGAATAACTATGACCCAACGAAAAAAGAAAATGTTCAAAGGGCAACAGAAAGAAGAAATACTGTACTAAACTTAATGAATAGACATGGTTATATTACAAAGGCAGAAATGGAAGAAGCATCGAAAGTACCAGTGGATAAAAATATTAAGAGTGCAGCTGAACTACAAGCGATGCCATATACTGCATTTATGGATGCAGTAGTTAAAGAAGTAGAAAAGGAAATACCAGATGTTAATATTGGATCTGATGGTTTAGAAATTTATACAACATTGGATCCAAAAGCACAGAAATTAGCTGATAATATTTTGAATACAAATATTATTAATTATCCAAATGATAAATTCCAAGGTGCTTTCACATTTATGGATACGAAAACTGGAGAAGTTCGCGCTATAGGTAGTGGGCGCGGTGAAAATAAAGCAGTATTTAAAGGGCATAATATGGCGATTGAATTAGATCGTGCAGCTGGTTCAACTATGAAGCCAATCTTTGATTATGCACCGGCTATTGAATATTTAAAATGGGCTACGTATCATCAAATCGATGACTCTCCATTTAAATATTCAACTGGACAAGAACTTCGAAATGCGGACAGAAGTCATTTAGGCCCAATTACTATGCGTGAAGCGTTAAAAATGTCACGTAACGTTCCAGCAGTTAAAACAGCTAAAGAGGTAGGTATTAGTAAATCGAAAGAGTTCTCTGAGAAATTAGGTATTACATTTAATGTAGCACCGACAGAATCAACAGCGATCGGTACAAATGAAGCGTCACCAACTGAAATTGCAGGTGCTTATGCGGCATTTGGGAATGACGGTAAGTATACGAAGCCGCATTTTGTTAAGAAAGTAGTTTATCCAGACGGCAAGTCACAAAGTTTTGGACAAAAACCAAAATCAGTTATGGCGGATTCTACAGCATATATGATTACTGATATGCTTCGTTCCGTAGTTACATCAGGTACTGGTACATCGGCAAATGTGGCCTCTTTAGATGTAGCTGGTAAAACAGGTACAACTAACTATTCTTCAAAACAACTAGCACAATATGGAATTCCAGAAAGTGCAACTCGTGATAGTTGGTTTGCAGGATATACACCGCAATATACGATGGCAGTATGGACTGGATATACGAAAGATGGTAAAGACGAGTATATTAGTAGTAAAAATACGAAAATTGCACAGTTGATCTTTAAAGAAATGATGAGCGAGATGGCTACAGATAAATCACGCTTTAAAATGCCAAGTAGTGTTATTCAAGAAGGTAGTGAATTGCGTATAAAAGGTGAAAAACGTGATTCATCTCCAAATACTAGCGTACCGGATACAACGGAACAACCAAAACAAGATCAACAGCAAAAAACTGAAGAAGAGAAAAATCAAGAGGAATTAAAGAAACAGGAAGAACTTAAGAAACAAGAAGAGCAAAAGAAACAAGATGAACTTAAGAAGCAAGAAGAGCAAAAGAAGCAAGAAGAGCAAAAGAAACAAGATGAACAGAATAAGCAAAATGAACAAAACAATGGAAATGGTCAAGGAACTCCAAATCCACCAACTAATGGAGGTGACCAAGGAACTCCAAATCCACCAACCACTGGAGGTGGCCAAGGAACTCCAAATCCACCAACCACTGGAGGTGGTCAAGGAACTCCAAATCCGCCAACCACTGGAGGTGGCCAAGGAACTCCAAATCCACCAACCACTGGAGGTGGTCAAGGAACTCCAAATCCACCAACCACTGGAGGTGGCCAAGAAACTCCAACCCCACCAACTACTGGCGGGAACACAGGAGAGGCTCCTTCCAATAATGGACAATAAATAATGCATTTTAAAAGCACCGAAGGTACCGGGAAAAACGGTTTCTTTGGTGCTTTTTGTATTATAAAGAGTAATATTATTTTTAAATATTAAAAGTACCATAGAAATTTTGAAAGTAAATTGATGGGAAATGATAAAAAATTTGAGTTGGCGGTATTGGATAACTAGGGCCATAAAAAGTAGTACTACTCGGGTGTGTACCATGATGCCAAAATGAAGGGGTGACTTGGTCAGTCGATTGATATTGTTGCCAAGCGGCAGGAAGTTCGATACCAACATCAGAACTAGCTGTATGAACGACAGGAACATGTATTGAGGGAGCTGATGGGACAACGGCGGTTATTCTTGGTGATACCCACATGAAAACGATCACTCCTAAGTTTAATAATAAAATAGTATATTCTTCTAAAACCTATAAAGGTACATATATAGGTTTTTTGCTTAAAACATAGGCATAAAGTCGTAAGACCAACTTAAATTGATGGTAGACCATCTATTATGAAAAGATACGTCTATTAGCGGAGGGCAAGGGAACATGAAAAATATACAATTGATGTGTTGATTGTAATATTTTACGTGTTTATGGAGGGATTTTAATGGAACGATTATGGACGAAATCATTTATACAAATGACTATCGCGATGTTATTTTTATTTACGGGGTTTTATTTACTTGTTCCAACGCTCCCGCTCTTTATTAAAGAGATTGGTGGAAATGAATCGCAAGTTGGACTGATGATGGGAATGTTTACAATAGCGGCAGTTGTAATACGACCGATTATTGGAGGTATGTTAGATCAATATGGTAGAAGATCTTTTATTATTTTCGGACTCATATTTTTTGGGATAACGATGTATTCGTATAATTTAGCATCGACTATTGTCCTTTTAGCTGTTTTACGCGTTATTCACGGAGTGACGTGGGCTGTTTCTACAACAGCAGTTGGAACAGCGATAACTGATATTATTCCAGATTCACGTCGTGGTGAAGGGATGGGCTGGTATGACAATCGCGATGGCAATTGGCCCGATGATTGGATTATGGGTTGTACAAAATTATTCATTTCATGGTCTATTCTTGTTAGCAACTCTTTTATCCTTTATGGCAGTCGTATTATCGTTAATAACGAAAATACCATTCACGCCACAAAAACAAAAAGGGAAAATTCAGCTGTTTGAAAAATCCGTTTTATCAATAACGGTTGTTGTTTTCTTTTTATCATTTGCATATGGAGGAATAACAACATTTTTACCGTTATTCGCGTCATCAATTGATGTGAATCCTGGGACATTCTTTCTTGTATATGCAATTGCTTTAACAATTGTACGACCTATTTCAGGAAAACTATTAGATAAGTATGGAGAAGTTTTTATCATACTTCCGGCACTATGTATTACTATTTTAGCGATAGTTGTACTAACGATTTCAAATGGTTTGATAGGTGTAATGATTGCAGCGGCATTATATGGTGTTGGATTCGGTTCAGCACAGCCCGCTTTACAAGCAGCGATGCTGACAATTGTTGATCCTAGTAAAAGAGGAGTTGCTAACGCTTCATTCTTTACCGCTTTTGATTTAGGGATTGGATTAGGTGCGATTTTACTTGGAGTAGTTTCACAAATGTTTGGTTACCGTATTTTATTTGCAGGTAGTACAATTTCAGGATTAATAGCTTTAATTATATTTGTCATTTTTGTAAAACAACGATTAGGCAAAAAAGATTTTGCGTATAAAGCATGAATGAATCTATTTGATGTATTGTAAGGTACGGAGGAAATAGCTCAATTCAGCCCGGATATTCTTTAGGGATTGTTTCTGAGAAATCAGTTCGGGAAATAGTGTCAGTTGAGAAAGACGGTAGTTTATTTTTATAGATTTTGATGATCTTTCGTACTTTCAAAACTATGAATTAGTTGTAAGCTATCGTAAAGAAACGGAAGAAATTTAATTTAATTATGTAAAATAATAATTTTATTAAAAATAAATAAATTTTATATAAGAATTATATTTATGGGAATATGAAATAAATATTATAAAAAACCGAGCTGTGCATGAGTGCAGCTCGGTTTTTTATGTTTGTTGAAGAAAAAGGGATTAAAGGTATATTTAGTGGGATTATATGGATAATTGTTATATTTCGTTTTAAAACATTGTAAAAGGATGTCTGTCCTTTCTTTATAAAAGATGAAAGTTATTTTTGAAAAATTGTATTATTACATCGGTAAAAGTATAGGAAACTTATCATTATAAAATAAATTGAAATCTTCTAAAAACTCTGATACATTGAAATAGAAATGTAGTTTCATATTATTGTAAAGGCTTACAGTTATGTGCACGAAGATCTATTAGGATTGGAGGAAATAATGATGAAAGCTGAAGAAAAATTTTCCCCGGGATTAGATGGTGTAGTAGCAGCGGAAACGAAAATTTCGTTTCTTGACACAGTAAAAGGTGAAATTGTAATTCAAGGGTATGATTTAATCGAACTCTCAAAAACAAAAGAGTATTTAGACATTGTGCACCTTTTATTAGAAGAACGTTTACCGAATGAGGATGAGAAAGCAACAATTGAAAAGAAATTAAAAGAAGAATATGCAGTGCCAGAAGGTGTATTCAATGTTCTAAAGGCATTGCCTAAGGAAACGCATCCTATGGATGGGCTACGTACAGGTGTGTCTGCATTAGCTGGTTACGATAGTGATATCGAAAACCGCTCGTTAGAAGTGAATAAAAGTCGAGGATACAAGCTTTTAAGTAAAGTGCCAAATATTGTAGCGAATAGCTACCATATTTTAAATAATGAGGAACCAATTGAGCCTCTTCAAGAATTGTCATATAGTGCGAATTTCTTCTATATGTTAACTGGAAAGAAACCAACTGAACTTGAAGAGAAAATCTTTGATCGTTCCCTTGTTTTATATAGTGAACATGAAATGCCAAACTCTACTTTTACAGCACGCGTTATTGCATCAACGCAATCCGACTTATACGGCGCTTTAACAGGAGCAGTTGCATCCTTAAAAGGAAGTCTTCATGGCGGTGCGAATGAAGCGGTTATGTACATGCTTTTAGAAGCTGGTAATGTTGAGAAATTTGAAGAGTTATTACAGAAGAAACTATATAACAAAGAAAAAATTATGGGCTTTGGACACCGTGTTTATATGAAAAAGATGGATCCAAGAGCACTTATGATGAAGGAAGCATTAAAGCAGTTATGTGATGTGAAAGGCGATTATACACTATATGAAATGTGTGAAGCTGGAGAAAAAATTATGGAGAAGGAAAAAGGAATTTATCCGAATCTTGATTATTATGCTGCTCCAGTATATTGGATGCTTGGTATTCCAATTCAACTTTACACACCAATCTTCTTTAGTTCTAGAACAGTAGGGCTATGTGCACACGTAATTGAGCAACATGCGAACAATCGTTTGTTCCGTCCACGTGTAAATTATATTGGCGAGCGACATGCATTTAGTAAATAAAAACAACTGGGGAGTTGTTAGCGCCGCCCGCCAGATGGGTGTTTGACCGACACCCATCATTAATAATAACGAATTTTCGACAGAAAGGGAAGAATAGCATGATTAAAACAAATGAAATTAAACAAAAAGATGCATTATTAGAAGAAATTACAGACTATGTATTAAATAAAGAGGTTACAAGTGCAGAGGCATTCAGTACGGCTCGCTACGTATTACTTGATACACTTGGATGTGGAATTTTAGCACTACAATACCCAGAGTGTACGAAATTATTAGGACCAGTTGTACCAGGAACAATCGTGCCAAATGGTACACGTGTACCAGGAACATCTTATGTGCTAGATCCAGTAAAAGGCGCATTTAATATCGGATGTATGATCCGTTGGTTAGACTATAACGATACTTGGCTTGCAGCAGAGTGGGGACATCCATCTGATAACTTAGGCGGAATTTTAGCAGTTGCAGATTATATTAGCCGCGTTCGTATTTCAGAAGGAAAAGAACCATTAAAAGTACGTGAAGTACTAGAAATGATGATTAAAGCACATGAAATTCAAGGTGTACTTGCTTTAGAAAACAGTTTAAACCGTGTTGGTCTTGATCACGTATTATATGTAAAAGTAGCGACGACTGCAGTAGTTGCAAAAATGCTTGGCGGAACGCGTGAGGAAATCTTTAATGCATTATCACATGCGTGGATTGATAATTCTAGTCTTCGTACATATCGTCATGCTCCAAATACAGGTTCACGTAAATCATGGGCAGCAGGTGATGCGACGAGCCGCGGTGTTCATCTTGCAATGACTGCATTAAAAGGTGAAATGGGTTACCCAACGGCATTATCTGCACCAGGATGGGGATTCCAAGATGTGTTATTTAACAAGCAAGAATTAAAATTAGCAAGACCGCTAGAATCTTATGTAATGGAAAATGTATTATTCAAAGTGTCATTCCCAGCAGAATTCCATGCACAAACAGCTGCAGAATGTGCAGTGAAATTACATCCGGAACTTAAAGAAAGATTAGATGAAATTGATCGTATTACAATTACAACTCATGAGTCAGCAATTCGTATTATCGATAAAGAAGGTCCATTAAATAACCCAGCTGATCGCGATCACTGCCTACAATACATTACGGCAATAGGTTTATTAAAAGGAGATATCGTTGCGGATGATTATGAGGATGTAGTAGCGAATGATCCACGTGTAGATGAATTGCGTAATAAGATGGTTGTTGTTGAAAACAAACAGTACAGTTTAGATTACCTTGACCCGAACAAGCGCTCAATCGCCAACGCTGTTCAAGTTCATTTTAAAGATGGTACTGTAACAGAAAATGTGGAATGTGAATACCCACTTGGCCACCGTTTCCGTAGAGACGAAGCAATTCCAAAAGTTGTTCGAAAATTCACTGCAAATATGGCAGGTCATTATTCTAGTAAGCAACAAGAAAAAATCCATGAAGCTTGTCTAAATGAAGAAAAACTAGAAAATATGAATGTAAACGAATTTGTAGATCTATTCTTAATTTAATAATAGGGGGAATTTAGAATGGCTTGGGTTGTGAATAAACAGTCAACACAAGAGGAGCTTGCGAATCGCTTCCGAGCTTTAGTAGAAGCAAATGAAATTTTGCAAATTCCAGGTGCTCATGATGCAATGGCGGCTCTTGTTGCGAAAAACACAGGTTTTTCAGCTCTATATTTATCGGGAGCTGCTTACACTGCAAGTAAAGGACTACCAGATTTAGGAATCGTGACGTCTACTGAAGTAGCAGAGAGAGCAAGGGATCTAGTTAGAGCTACAGATTTACCAGTTCTTGTTGATATTGATACAGGATTTGGTGGAGTACTAAACGTAGCGAGGACAGCTGTAGAAATGGTGGAAGCGAAAGTTGCGGCTGTTCAGATTGAAGATCAACAATTACCAAAGAAATGTGGACATTTAAATGGTAAGAAACTTGTTACTACAGAAGAATTAGTTCAAAAAATTAAAGCGATTAAAGAAGTTGCGCCAAGTTTATATATTGTAGCACGCACAGATGCTCGCGGCGTGGAAGGATTAGATGCAGCGATTGAAAGAGCGAATGCATATGTAAAAGCAGGGGCAGATGCAATATTCCCAGAAGCGCTTCAATCGGAAGAAGAATTCCGTTTATTTACTAGCAAAGTGAATGCACCTTTACTAGCAAATATGACTGAGTTCGGAAAAACACCATATTATAGTGCAGAGGAATTTGCGAATATGGGCTTCCAAATGGTAATTTATCCTGTAACTTCACTTCGTGTTGCTGCAAAAGCATATGAGAATGTGTTTACGCTAATTAAGGAAACGGGTTCTCAAAAAGATGCACTTTCTAATATGCAAACGAGAAGTGAATTATATGAAACAATTTCATATCATGACTTTGAAGAGTTAGATACTGGAATTGCAAAAACAGTATTATCTGAAGATCAATAGGTAGAAGGATTTAGGCGATGAAAATACATCTTTGGCAAAACGAACTGCTTGATGTGAAAAATCATCGCCTTCTGTTTTCAATAATAAGATATTCCACTCATCGTAGACGAGCATATGCAAAAATCAACGAAGGCCGAAATGATAGGGGGATTCAGATGGAGAAAACGAAGTTACCATGGGATGAATTTTTTTCACTCAATAAAGATGTGAATAATACTTTCTTTACACCAGAAGATTTTTCAGGGGATGAAGATTTAATTGCAAAAACGACAGAACAATTCGTTAGACAAGAAATTGTCCCGCAAATTGAGAATATTGAACAACATAACTATAAAGTTTCTCGTCAATTATTTGAGAAAGCTGGGGAACTTGGATTATTAGGCATTGAGGTACCAGAAGATTATGGCGGATTCGAGTTAGGAAAGGCTGTCTCAGGTCTTGTAGCAGAGAAAATGGGTTACGCTGGTGCATTTAGCGTTTCTTTTAATATACACGCCGGTGTAGGTACGTTGCCTTACATATATTATGGAACGAAAGAACAGAAAGAAAAATATTTGCCGAAAATTGCGTCTGGAGAATGGATTGGGGCTTATGCTTTAACTGAGCCAAATGCTGGTTCTGATGCATTAAGTGCAAAAACGAGTGCAGTATTGAATGAAGATGGAACTGCTTGGAAGTTAAATGGTGAGAAGCAGTGGATTACAAATGCTCATATGGCAGATGTATACGTTGTTTTTGCGAAGACAAATAAAGGAATGACAGCGTTTATTGTCGAAAGAACATGTGAAGGTGTATCCATTGGACTAGAAGAAAAGAAAATGGGGATTAAAGGTTCTTCAACAGCGACGCTTATTTTAGAAGATGTTGTCATCCCTGCTGAAAATGTTTTAGGGGAAGTTGGGAAAGGGCATCACGTAGCTCTTAATATCCTTAACTTTGCTAGACTAAAACTGGCTTTTGGAAATATTGGAACAGCAAAACAAACAATTGGTTTATCGGTTCAATATGGAAAAGAGCGAAAACAGTTCCAAACGGAATTAGTAGATTTTACGATGATTCAAGAGAAAATTGCCAATATGATTATTTCTACATATGGAGCAGAAAGTGCAGCTTACCGTACAGCGGGTGTAATTGATGAAGCAATTCATGAGAGTGATGAAGATCTTATGAAAAAAATGTCCCAATTTGCAATTGAATGTGCACTGAATAAAGTAAACGCTTCTGAAACACTTGCTTATATCGTAGATGAAGCTGTACAAATTCATGGTGGTTACGGTTATATGCAAGAATACGAAGTAGAACGATTATATCGTGATGCTAGAATTAGTCGTATTTTTGAAGGAACGAATGAAATTAATAGATTAACAGTTGCAAAAATGTTAATGAAGCAAATCGAGCAAATAGAAGATGCTGAAGTAGAAATTGATGTGGCAAATGTAGAAAGAAACCATCGTTACATTTTATTAGCGAAAAAATTGTTGAAACAATCTTTGAAAACGCTCTCTAAAACTCCAGGTTTAAAAATTGAGCAAGAGCAAGAATATTCACGCGTATTATCAAATATGTTGACGGACGTGTACGTCATGGAATCAGCATTTTTACGTACGAGGAAAGCAGTTAGTAAAAATGGTGAGGAAAAAGAGCGTACGAAACAAATGATAACAGATGTTATTTGTGAAGAAGGATATCGTAAAGTAGAAGAATCCGCGATTTCCATTCTTTCAGCAGCTGTCACAGAAGAACAAAATAGACAAGAAATATTAGCTGAAATCCGTCAATTATTAGTGCCTTTATACTCAAACTTATTTACGAAAAAGAGAGATATTGCGAAAGTTATTATAAATCGCGGGAAATATATTGTGTAAATAGGAGGAAAGCGATATGAAAAAGATTGGTTTTATCGGTTTAGGTAACATGGGTCTTCCAATGTCTAAAAATTTAGTTAAATCTAGCTACACAGTATATGGAGTGGACTTGAATAAAGAGGCGGAAGCTTCCTTTGAAAAAGAAGGAGGAATTATCGGCCTATCAATCTCAAAACTAGCAGAGACATGCGATGTGATTTTTACAAGCTTACCATCACCTCGTGCTGTTGAAGCGGTATATTTTGGGGAAGAAGGATTATTTGAAAATAGCCACTCGAATGTAGCTTTAATTGATACAAGTACAGTATCTCCACAATTAAACAAACAATTAGAGGAATCGGCGAAGGAAAAGAAAGTAGACTTTTTAGCAGCACCTGTTAGCGGTGGGGTAATTGGTGCAGAAAACCGTACATTAACGTTTATGGTTGGTGGATCGAAAGAAGTGTATGAGAAAACTGAATCTGTCATGGAAGTGCTTGGAGCGAATGTTTTCCATGTTAGTGAGCAGATTGATAGTGGTACAACTGTTAAATTAATTAATAATCTATTAATTGGTTTTTATACAGCTGGTGTGAGTGAAGCTTTAACATTAGCGAAAAAGAACAATATGGATTTAGATAAAATGTTTGATATTTTAAATGTAAGTTACGGTCAAAGTAGAATTTATGAGCGTAATTATAAAAGTTTCATTGCATCAGAAAATTATGAGCCAGGCTTTACTGTGAATTTATTAAAGAAAGATTTAGGATTTGCGGTAGATTTAGCGAAAGAAAGCGAACTTCACTTACCAGTAAGTGAGATGCTATTAAACGTATATGAAGAAGCGAGTGAGGCAGGATATGGTGAAAACGATATGGCTGCTTTATATAAGAAAGTTAGCGAACAATTAATTTCTAATCAAAAATAGTGCACTTATAAAAACCATGATAAAAAAGGAGAGAATATAATGATTACAACTGAAATTAAACGAGTGAAAAATCATATTAATGGCGAATGGGTAGAATCTACTGGTACGGAAGTAGAAGCGGTTCCGAACCCGGCAACCGGAAAAATCATCGCTTACGTTCCACTTTCTCCAAAAGAAGATGTTGAAAAAGCTGTTGAAGCGGCAAAAGCGGCATACAAAACATGGTCTAAAGTGCCAGTTCCAAATCGTTCAAGACAACTATACAAATATCTACAACTGTTACAAGAAAATAAAGAAGAGCTTGCAAAAATCATTACGCTAGAAAACGGTAAAACGCTAACGGATGCAACTGGTGAAGTACAGCGTGGTATTGAAGCGGTAGAACTTGCAACATCAGCACCAAATTTAATGATGGGACAAGCCCTTCCGAATATTGCTAGTGGAATTGATGGATCGATTTGGCGCTACCCAATCGGAGTTGTTGCTGGTATTACACCGTTTAACTTCCCGATGATGATTCCATTATGGATGTTCCCACTTGCAATTGCTTGCGGTAATACATTCGTATTAAAAACATCTGAAAGAACGCCACTTTTAGCTGAGCGACTTGTAGAGTTATTCTATGAAGCTGGTTTTCCAAAAGGGGTATTAAATTTAGTACAAGGCGGAAAAGATGTTGTAAATAGTATTTTAGAAAATAAAGATATTCAAGCAGTTTCGTTTGTTGGCTCTGAGCCAGTGGCACGCTACGTATATGAAACTGGTACAAAAAATGGTAAACGTGTACAAGCGTTAGCAGGTGCGAAAAACCATGCGGTTGTTATGCCAGATTGCAACCTTGAGAAAACAGTACAAGGTGTAATTGGGTCTGCGTTCGCAAGTAGTGGAGAGCGCTGCATGGCATGTTCAGTAGTAGCAGTAGTTGATGAAATTGCTGATGAATTCATTGATGTATTAGTAGTGGAAACGAAGAAGTTAAAAGTAGGTGACGGTTTCAACGAAGATAATTATGTTGGACCATTAATCCGTGAATCTCATAAAGAACGTGTTTTAGGCTATATTAATAGTGGTGTAGCAGATGGAGCAACTTTACTAGTAGATGGCCGTAAAATCAATGAAGAAGTTGGAGAAGGTTACTTTGTTGGTGCAACAATCTTTGATGGTGTAAATCAAGAAATGAAAATTTGGCAAGATGAAATTTTCGCTCCGGTATTAAGTATTGTAAGAGTAAAAGATTTAGAAGAAGGTATTAAGCTGACAAATCAATCGAAATTTGCGAATGGTGCTGTTATTTATACATCAAATGGAAAACATGCACAAACATTCCGAGACAATATTGATGCTGGTATGATTGGTGTAAACGTTAATGTTCCAGCACCAATGGCATTCTTCGCATTTGCAGGAAACAAAGCTTCATTCTTTGGAGATCTTGGTACAAATGGTACGGATGGCGTTCAATTTTATACACGTAAAAAAGTTGTAACTGAGCGCTGGTTTTAATAAAGTGAAATGATAATGAGTGGGGTGCATTCCCACTCATTATAAAAATAATACAAACGAAAATACACTACTCCATTATGAGTAGTGTATTTTCGTTTGTATTGTGTTAACTATTTCTTTCAAAGGCTAATTTAATACCAAACCCAATTAAGACGATTCCTGTAATCCCTTGAATATAACGCTGTGTCTTCGGTTTTTTCATAAAAGCACTAATTTTATCAATTAAAAATATATAAAAAGCAAACCAAATGACGGTTAAAATGAGATAAGTAAGTCCCATAACGAGAAGTTGTATAAATGTATTATGATTTGGATTTAAAAACTGTGGTAAAAAAGTTAAAAAGAAGACTGCAATCTTAGGGTTTAGTAAATTTGTAAGAAACCCTTGGCGAAAGCAAGAAGTATGTTTATTGTCATTATTTATTGGAACGTCATTTGTATTTAAGTCTTCTGTGTTTCTTACTGCTAAAAGGGCTTTAATACCAATATAGACTAAATATACAGCACCAACATATTTAAAAATAGAAAATAAAAGAGCAGACTTTACAATAAGTGCTGAAAGACCAATTACAGCAGCTAAAGTGTGAATTAAAAGCGCAACACAAGTACCAAAAACAGTTTTTACGCCGCCGATTTTGCCGGCAATCAATGTGTTTTTCGTAGCCATTGCTGTATCAGGACCGGGTAGAATAATAAGACATATAGACATAATAATAAACAGAAAAAAATTTTCCATAATGTTATCCGCCTTCCTTTTTTTGTTTTTAGAAAATTCGATTAACGTTAGTTTAACATACATTTTAGTTAAATAAAATTAAATTATATTTAAAATTATTTAACTAAAAAGAAGAGGCCATATAGAGTAGCTGAGAGTGTGCTACAATATATGGCCTCTTTGTTTAAGCGTTAAGTAAGTTAAAGAATCGATTTACATCTTCTTCTGAAACATCACTTAATTGTTTATATTTATAATTTGGATTTTGGTCTTTATCAACTACAACGGAGCGTACTCCTTCAAAGAAATCTTCATGTCGCATGAAGTTTTTAGCGAGTATAAGATCTGTCGCGAAACATTCTTCAACTGACTTTTCTTGGCCATCAATAAACTGTTTTAATGTTACCTTTAATGAAACAGGGGATTTGGATAATAGCTTTTCTTTCGTTGTTTGGGCAAATGGACTTTGATCTTTCTCTAACGATTGAATGATTCCCTCAATTGTATCGAATGCAAAATGCGAATTAATTTCTTCTACTGAGGAAGAAAGATTGCCATCTAAGTTTGGAGCAGTTGCAAATGTACGAATAACTTCTTTTAAATGAGTATGTACATCTTCTTTTTTCCAATTTACCTTTTCAAGTGCGGTAAGGAAATTTGGTAATGAATCTGATGTCATAAAGTAATCAGCAGCGTTAATATATAATACATCAGGAGCTTTTAAAATAGATGCTGTTAAAGCAACATATCGACCAGTATATCCAGGCGCTTTATTTAAGAAATAAGCAGCGCCGACATCAGGGAAGAAACCGATGTTCATTTCAGGCATTGCCCACTTCGTACGCTCTGTTACAATTCGATACGTCGCTCCATTTGTCAGACCGACACCACCGCCCATTACAATTCCATCTAAACAAGCGATAATTGGTTTTTTGTATTGATAAATAAATGTATCAATTTCATATTCTTCTTCAAAAAACTGCTCTGCATGTTGTAATGCAACTTCGTTAGAACGTGCTTCGTATAGCGTTTTAATATCACCACCTGCACAAAAACCTTTCGTCCCAGCTCCTTTTAAAACGATGAGTTCAATACGCTCATCTTGCTCCCATTCTTTAAGTTTTTGCCCAATTGGTTGTAACATGTCATAGGATAAAGAATTAAGTGCTTTTGGACGGTTTAAAGTAATAGATGCAACGCCGTTTTCGCTAACAGAAAATAAAACGTGTTCAGTCATTATAAATCCTCCCTTACTTATCTTTCTATTCTTATTTCTTGATACATGCTGAAATGTCCTCTATAATTTTTGTCTAAATTAGGTGCTTAGTGTTAGTATTTATCGCATATTTTGACGAGTTATATTTGCAGGATTTCAGAGAATGAAGAGGAATATTACAACATTACTGTAAGTGCTATTATTTGAAAATGTCGTGTTGAAGGCGCTATTATATGTATAACTTATATTGAGTTAGTATACGTGGCGTAAATTAAAGAGTTGATGTAGAAAAAGTTAAAAGGCTGAATTATCTAACTTTTAAAGAGCGCGGGGTTTGTATATAATTAGAAATAGAGAAAGGAGAGATCGGAATGCCAGGACCTTTACTATTGTCGGTTATTATTTTGTCATCTCTTATGGTAGGAATTACACAGTATTTTCATCATACAGATACGACAGAAGAAGTGAAGGCTAAGGTACGTCTCGTGTTTCCGATTTTTATAATATCTATTTCCATATGCTTTTTATTAAATAAAGATGGGTATGTTGTGGCCGTATTTGCGTTTTTTGTAGCGATTGTCTTAATAACTGTATTGTACTACGTTATGAAAGAGTACTTACAAAAATAAGGATGCCTGAAAGGGCATTTTTATTTTTGTAGATTAATAATTTCACATACCGTATTTCATATAAAAAAACATAAAATATTTATAATTAAAAAAGTATGTACATCGCGGTGTATTTACTTGTCAATCTTGCATGACCACTATACTATTAAAATGTAGAGATTAGAAAAAAGGGGTTGTATCTAGCATGAAATTTGAGATGCATACAAAAATTATTTCAAATGAAAAAGAAGTAAGATTACATATAGAAGATAATTTATTTCAATTAATTTTAGATGGTTATCATCTATTTACTATTCAAGAAATATTGCCTTTATATAAATCAAACGAAGAAAGAATCGGTAGTGCAATTGTCCAAAAGTTAGAATGGGAGAACGGAAAAACTACACTAAACTATCAGCTTGTGTCACTACAATCAGTAAACTAAAAGGAGAAGGGTAATATGAAGTTTTTTCATACAGCGGATTGGCATTTAGGTAAGCTTGTTCATGGTGTATATATGACTGAAGATCAAAAAATTGTGTTAGATCAGTTTGTACAAGCTGTTGAAGAGGAAAAACCGGATGCTGTAATTATTGCAGGAGATTTATATGACCGAGCAATTCCACCTACAGAAGCAGTAGACTTATTAAATGATGTATTACAAAAGATAGTTATTGATTTACAAACACCAATAATTGCAGTTGCAGGAAACCACGATAGTCCGGACCGCATACATTTTGGTAGTAATTTAATGAAAAAACAAGGATTACATATTGTTGGACAATTCCAGTTTCCATACAATCCTGTTGTTTTAAATGATGAATACGGAGAGGTTCATTTCCATCTCGTTCCGTATGCAGATCCAAGTATTGTTAGACACATATTGAAAAATGAAGATGTTCGTTCTCATGATGATGCGATGCGTATTTTTATGAACGAACTCTCTGAAACGATGGATAAAGAAGCGAGACACATATTTGTAGGACATGCATTTGTAACTTCTTCAGGAGAGGCAGAGGAAAATACGAGTGATGCGGAACGACCACTTTCAATTGGTGGTGCTGAATATGTAAATAGCCATTATTTTGATAAGTTTCATTACACGGCGCTTGGCCATTTACATCAAGCGCATTTTGTACGTAATGAGACAATTCGTTATTCAGGTTCACCACTTGCATATTCTATTTCTGAAGAAAAGCATAAAAAAGGATATTATATTGTGGAACTGGATGAAAAAGGTGAAACAACAATTGAAAAACGTTTACTTACACCACGTCGTAAAATGCGTACAGTAGAAGCGAAAATAGACGATTTATTGCTTCATCCAGTGAGTGAAGATTATGTATTTGTGAAATTATTAGATGAAAATCCTGTCTTGCAGCCAATGGAAAAAATACGTTCTGTATACCCAAATGCAATGCATGTTGAAAGATCTATTCAAAGACGAGAGTTCACAGATGAAAATGAAGTAACTGTTTCAAGACATAAAACGGATGATTTATCTCTTTTAAAAGCATTTTATAAAGAAATGAAAGGGCTAGATTTATCAGAAGAGAAAGAACGTCTATTTTTAGATGTTTTGCAAACAGTGCAAGAACGGGAAGGTGAGCGAGGATGAGACCGATTCAGCTTATAATGACCGCGTTTGGTCCATATAAACAGAAAGAAGTAATCGATTTTAAAGATCTTGGTGAGCATCGTATTTTCGCTATTTCTGGAAATACAGGAGCTGGAAAGACAACGATTTTTGATGCGATTTGTTATGTATTATATGGAGAGGCTAGTGGAGAAGAGCGCAGTGATACAAACATGCTTCGTAGCCAATTTGCTGATGATGATGTTTATACAAGTGTGGAATTAACTTTTCAATTAAAAGGAAAAAGTTATGAAATTAAACGACAACTGGGCCATAAAAAACAAGGAAATAAAACAATTACAGGACATGCAGTCGAATTATATGAAGTAATTGATGAGGAAAAAGTTCCATGTGTCGATCGTTTTCATGTAACGGATGTAAATAAAAAAGTTGAAGATTTAATTGGATTAAGTAAACATCAATTTAGCCAAATTGTCATGTTACCGCAAGGAGAGTTCCGAAAATTATTAACATCTGAAACGGAAAATAAAGAAGAAATACTACGCCGCATTTTTAAAACAGATCGTTATAAATTAATGCGTGAGATATTAGATCAAAAGCGTAAACAATGGAAAGACGTCTTACAAGAAAAACAAAAAGAACGTGAGCTATATTTCCGTAATGTATTTAAATTACCAATACGTGATGGAGCATTATTAGAGACATTAGTGAAGCAAGAGCATGTAAATACACATCAAGTAGTAGAGGCATTAGAACAAGAAACAATTTGGTACAATGCAGAGGTTGAGCAATTACACTTAGAACAAAATGACAAAACGAAACAATTAAAAGAAGCAGAGGCACGTTTTCATGCAGCAAAAGCTGTAAATGAGAAATTCAAAGATTTAGAACAAAAGAATGAGAAGTACAGTATTTTACAAGAAAACCGTGCCGTAATCGAAATGAAAGAAAAATCTTTTAAACATGCGGAACAGGCGAAGCGATTATTACCATTTGAGCAATGGTATGAGGAAGCGATGCAATATGAACAGCAGTCTGAAAGTTTGTTAAAACAGATAATCGCAAAAAAAGAGCATATAATGAACAGTTTTGCACTTGCTCAGGAGAAATATGAAGCATTAAAGAATAAGGCATCCGAGCGAGAAAATGCTAAAAAACAAGTTCAAAGACTAGAAGAGTTACAGACAATTATTGCATCATTAGCTGAGAAAAAGTTAAATTTGCAAAATGCTGAAATTCAAATAGGAAAATTAAAAGAAGGTATGCAAAAGTTAGATGAACAACTAGAAGCGCATAAAAATGAAAAACAAAGAATGTCTGGCGAATTACAGCAATTAGAAGCAGCGCTTGAACAATATGTAGCTAAAGTAGAAGAACTAACGAATATGCGAGAAGATGCAAAAGTATTAAAGCAGGCATATGATGTATGGCAAGAAAAACAAAAATACGAGCTAGAAAAAGAAAGTGCGTTTCATAAGATGCAACAGGCAGTTAGTACATATGAAAATATGGAACGCCGCTGGTTAAGTGAACAAGCTGGTATATTAGCTCTTCATTTACATGATGGTGAATCTTGTCCAGTATGTGGTAGTATGGACCACCCGAAAAAAGCTACAGAGCAAAGTAATGCAATTGATGAAAAAGAGTTAAATGAGCTAAGAGAAAAGAAAACTATTGCGGAAAAATTACATGTTCAATTAGAAGAAAAGTGGAATTTCTATCGAGTTCAATATGAACAAGTGATAGAAGAAGTGCTAAAGCGAGGCTATCGCTCAGAAGAATTAGTAGAAACATATAGTGCGCTCGTTCAAAAAGGAAAGCAATTAGCAGCAGAAGTTAATGCGTTAAAAGCAAGTGAAGAAACGCGTAAGCAAATTGCTGTGAATATAAAAAGCGTAGAAGAAAAAGTAGAAGAACTCCAGAAACAAAAGCGTGAAGTAGAAACTGTGCAGCACCGTACTGAAATGGAGTGTATGCAGCTTCGTACGTCATATGAACATGATAAGCAAAATATTCCGGAAAGCTTGCAAACGGTACAAGCTTGGAAAGTACAGTTTGACCAAGCTCTGCAAGAACTTAGGTTAATGGAAGATGAATGGGAGAAAGTACAAGAGGCGTATCAACATTGGCAAAATGAAAATATACGTATTCAAGCAGAACATGATAATGCTTCTAATCAATTTAATAGTGCAAAAGAGAAGAAAGAAGAGACGTTCACACGCTTTATGAAAGAGCTAGAACAAAGCGGATTTACAGATCAATTAACATATAAAGAATCCAAATTAAATGATGCTGAGATGGATAAGTTACAACAAGAAATCCAAAGTTATTACTCATCTCTAGAAGTACTTACAAAACAAATTGAAGAATTAAAAGCAGACTTAAAAGATAAAGAGTATATGGACATTTCTTCATTAGATGAGCAAGTGAAAGAATTGGAAATTAGCCTTGATATTATTAAAGAAAAACGACAACGTGCTCAAAACGCCGTATCATATATTACGGATTTACATGAAAATATTAAACGAATTGATGAACAAATTCATGAGGAAGAAAAAGCATTCCAAGAACTTGTTGATTTATATGAAGTAATGAAAGGGGATAACGATAGTCGTATATCCTTTGAACGTTACATCTTAATTGAGTATTTAGAACAAATTGTTCAAATTGCGAACGAACGACTACGTAAATTATCAAATGGACAATTTTATTTAAAACGAAGCGAACGAGTTGAAAAGAGGAATCGACAAAGTGGATTAGGATTAGATGTATATGATGCATATACAGGTCAAACCCGAGATGTAAAAACATTATCTGGCGGTGAGAAATTTAACGCATCACTTTGCTTAGCACTTGGAATGGCAGATGTAATTCAAGCGTATGAGGGTGGTATTTCCATCGAAACGATGTTTATCGATGAAGGATTCGGCTCATTAGATGAAGAGTCATTAACGAAAGCAGTTGACGCCCTAATCGACTTGCAAAAATCAGGTCGCTTTATCGGTGTAATTTCACACGTTCAAGAACTGAAAAATGCAATGCCAGCTGTATTAGAAGTAACGAAGCAGAAGGATGGGTGTAGTCAGACGAGGTTTGTGGTGAAATAAGCTTGTCAAATTGAAAGTATCTATCCTTACTTTGAACATTGTACCAAATTGTTATAACGTTTTTTCAATTAAGTTCAAATGAATTTAATAATGTTTTTATATAAAGCCGTCTCTATAGTAGAGGCGGCATCTTTATTATTTAAAGGAATGAATGATGCAATTATGAATCATTTGAAGAAGGTGGCGTATTTGCCAAACGATTATAACTTTTAAAGGCTGAAATTGCAGATATAACACCACCTGTTAAAAATAAAGCTGAACCACCAACTAAAATAATACGACTGACATATGTTTCACGAGCTTCTTCAACTTGTTCTTGTGACGGTGTTGGCATATAAAGTCCCCCTCAATAAGAATGTGTTTTGCAATAGTATATACAAATGCCTAAAATATGTTAAAATCACTGGATAGTATTATGAGGAAGTATATAGTTAGATGTGAATTGTTTGAAAAATCTTCATTATAAATTTATGCTAACTTCACATAGAGCACAAATTGAAATTGTATTATGTATATGTACCAAATAGATGAAATTGTATAGTATTGCTGTTTTTAAATAATCGAAATCCTATTATTTCTATATAAGGGTCTTAATTGTATATTAGAGATAATATTTTATTTAGAAGCAGATTTTAATAAAAAGGAATTCAAATAAAAGGGGAATGTCTTATGACAACATATACGAGCGAGATAAAAAAAGTTTAGTAACTGAAGAAGATGTGGATATTTTAAAAATAATGGCACATCCAATACGATTACAAATTGTAAATGAATTAAGTGCACGCAAAACTTGTAATGTAACACAATTAACAGAAATATTAAATATTCCTCAATCGACTGTTTCGCAGCATTTATCAAAAATGAAAGGTAAAGTGCTAAGAGCTGAGAGACGAGGGTTAGAAATTTATTATTATATTAATAATTTAAAAGCAAGCAAGATTGTTAGTGTTTTAGGATATGTAAATTAATGAATTGTTATTATACAAAATAGCCTCCGCTGTTAAGCAGGGGCTATTTTGTATTGTATTGTTTTATTTATTTGCATTTAAAATTTTATAGTTTTTATGATTTACAATTGTTCGGTCAAATTCAAAAGTACCACCGCTTACATCTGTGACTTCAACTAAGACCGATTCAGTGTATAGTTTTAGTACAGATGCTGTGATCTTTAAGTTATTTCGTTGAAATAGTATAGTATCGCCTACGTTTGCTTTCATAGTACCTCCTTATAAAAGTCAGAAATGTTTGTTTATTATATATATTAAACCACGTATAGATATATTAGTGAATGTTTAGTTTTATTTATCAATAAAATATTTGTTGTTTAATAAAAATTAAAGTGCAAAATTATGTAAATGAATTATATATTTTCTGTTTTTATGTAGAAAATTGTAAAAAACGTTGTACTTTTGTATGTTTCGTTAGAAAAACAAGATATACGGAAGTGGAAATGGTGGGATTTTTGATTACAAGCATTGTAACGAGAAGCCAGATTACAAGACTATTAAATGATTTGTATTAAGAAATATAGACGCAACATGTTATAAAGCTGGGGAGTTAAAAAGAATATGGTGTTTTTTTGTTTATATAGGATAATCAAAATTTTGAAGTCCAGCCATGGTGTAACAGGGCGCATAACTTTGTATAAAAGAGGATATGAAAACACACATAAGTCGTATTGATGTAAAACATTATAAAAACTACTACGTATTTAACAAGTAGTTTTTTGTATTTCACCCTTCGTTTTCTGTAACTGATTCCATATTTTTGACGCTCCATCTTGTAAGTGCTTACATAAGCGAAAACATCCTATACAATGAAGTTGTTAAGTCGAATGAGGTGGCGAAAATAAAAATAAAAAAAGCATATTTAGCGAATAGCATTGAAATAGAAAGAGGAGGAGAGATGGTATGAAAAAATCATCGGTTAATCCATGGCTTGTTGTCCTTGGAACAGTCATAGTACAAATGGGGCTTGGTACGATATATACATGGAGTTTATTCAATCAGCCCTTAGTGAGTAAATACGGTTGGAGTCTTAACGCTGTTGCTATAACTTTCTCAATTACTAGCCTGTCTTTAGCGTTTTCAACTTTGTTTGCGAGTAAATTGCAAGAAAAATGGGGACTTCGTAAACTGATTATGATAGCTGGACTAGCATTAGGAATTGGATTAATACTTAGTTCACAAGCTTCCTCATTAATATTGCTTTATGTACTAGCAGGGGTTGTTGTAGGTTATGCAGATGGTACAGCATATATCACTTCATTATCCAATTTAATAAAGTGGTTTCCAAAGCGTAAAGGTTTAATTGCTGGTATTTCTGTCTCTGCATATGGTTCGGGTAGCTTAATTTTTAAATATATTAACGCACAGTTAATTGAATCAGTTGGTGTATCACAAGCGTTTATATACTGGGGTTTAATTGTTACAGCTATGATTGTCCTTGGCGCTTGTTTAATCCATCAAGCTGCAGATCAAGGAGCAGTTCATGAAACAAAAACTCAGGAATATACAACGAAAGAAATGTTAGGCACAAAACAAGTATACTTATTATTTATTATGTTATTTACATCATGTATGAGTGGCTTATACTTAATTGGTATGGTAAAAGACATTGGTGTTCAACTTGTAGGGCTTAGCGCAGCGACAGCAGCTAATGCGGTGGCTATGGTTGCAATCTTCAATACATTAGGTCGTATTATTTTAGGACCGTTATCAGATAAAATCGGCCGTTTAAAAATCGTTACTGGTACATTTGTTGTTATGGCAGCTTCAGTCTTGGTTTTAAGTTTCGTAGATTTAAATTATGGTATCTACTTCGTATGTGTAGCAAGTGTAGCGTTTTGCTTTGGTGGAAATATCACTATTTTCCCAGCTATCGTTGGTGATTTCTACGGTATGAAAAACCATAGTAAGAACTACGGAATTGTGTATCAAGGATTTGGATTTGGAGCGCTCGCTGGTTCCTTTATCGGTGCAGTTCTAGGTGGATTCAAACCAACTTTCATGGTGATCGGCGTATTATGTGTCGTATCATTTATTATCGCACTTTTAATCCAAGTGCCTAAGCAGAAAAAAGAAAAAGAAGAAGAGTATCGCAGTGTAGCGTAAGTATATAAATCTTCTTTAACACTATGTTTACTAAAAAGCACCCTATTTAATAGGGTGCTTTTTTATGAATTACAACATGTGGAATTTTCTAGAGGCAAAAAAATGAGTAAAGTATCCGTTTGGATTATATTGGAATATCATAAATTGATATATTATATTCGAAATACTTATTAAATCTTAAATTATAAACACGACATGCATCGGTAATTGCAAGATATACTTTCTCGATATTTTCAGAAAAATGTTGAGAAAATATATACTTGAGTTTTTGGTAAGGCTTTGTAAATGAAGGTATCTACAGTTTATCTTCTTCAATTTTAAAAAGAGGAGTACGAATTAAATTTTTTAATGTAAGTACTTATTAATGCTTTTAGATGTAATTGTATTGAGAAGTACTAAAATATTTTATCTGAAAAATAAAAATAGGTTGACAAGTTTATTGAGAAAGATTATCATTTCAATGTAAGAATATTAAATGAAAAACATTATCAATGAATAATATTTTGATGAAAAGTACACTTGACCAATTAGTTTAGTAAGTGTATTATTTTTTACATTGATAGTGATAATCGTTATCATTATTACTATTTGTTTAATTAGATCAATTTTCAAATGAAAGGATAGAGGAAATGAACTTAGGGGAATTTGATGGAAAAACGGTTTTAGTAACAGGTGCAGCTCAAGGTATAGGCAGTGTTGTTGCCAAAATGTTTTTAGAAAGAGGAGCTACAGTTATTGCGGTTGATCAAAATGAAGAGGGGTTAAACGTACTCTTAAATGAAAATGAATTAAATGAAACACGTATGAAAACATTTCATTTAGATGTGAGTGATAGTACCGCTGTTGAAGATATGGTAAACGGTATTGAAAATGATATAGCACCAATAGATATATTAATAAATGTTGCAGGGGTATTACGTATGGGACCAATTCACTCTTTAAGTGATGAAGATTGGAATAAAACCTTCTCTGTAAATTCTACAGGAGTTTTCTATATGTCTCGAGCAGTAAGTAAACATATGATGCAAAGAAGGTCAGGGGCAATTGTTACAGTTGGTTCAAATGCGGCAAATACTCCGAGAATGGAAATGGCTGCGTACGCTGCATCAAAAGCTGCAACGACAATGTTTATGAAGTGTTTAGGATTAGAGCTTGCAGCATACAATATTCGCTGCAACTTAGTTTCTCCTGGTTCTACTGAAACTGAAATGCAAAGATTACTATGGGCTGATGAGAATGGAGCTGAAAATATAATTGCTGGTTCTCAAAATACATATAGACTCGGTATTCCGTTACAAAAAATTGCACAACCTTCAGAAATTGCTGAAGCAGTATTGTTTTTAGCTTCTGATAAAGCGAGTCATATTACAATGCACAATTTATGTGTCGATGGCGGAGCTACATTAGGAGTTTAATAAAAAATTCAGGAGGTTTTAATACTATGAATGAACTTATAGCCGTAAAGGAACTGTCAGAAAAATTATTAGAAGATTATAAAACTGAATCTTCGTTCTTTTTCGCTTCACCAACTCGAACGATATTGACAGAAGGAGAGTTTACTACAGTAAAACATCATGAAATTGAAAGTTTTCCAGAACTTGTACAAGCGGTATTAAGTAATGCAAAACAAGCCGGAAATCCGAATCCTATCGTTGTTGGTGCTTTGCCTTTTGATCGTAGAAAAGAAGTTCAACTTATCGTACCAGAACATAGTAGAATTACTGAGCGTTTACAGTTAGAGACAACAAATGAGATAAAACGAAATGAGAAACTGACATTTGAAATGACACCGGTTCCAGCTCCTGAAGTTTATATGGATGGTGTGAAGCAAGGAATAGCAAAAATTCAGGACGGAGATTTAAGAAAAATCGTTCTATCCAGATCATTGAATGTTAAGTCTTCCGAGAAAATTGATCAACAAAAACTACTCCGTGAATTAGCGGAACATAATAAGCACGGCTACACATTTGCTGTTAATTTGCCGAAAGATGAAAACGAGTACAGTAAGACGTTAATTGGAGCAAGTCCTGAATTACTTGTTTCACGTCATGGTATGCAAGTAATTTCTAATCCGTTGGCTGGCTCAAGACCACGAAGTGAGGATCCAGTAGAAGATAAAAGAAGGGCAGAAGAATTACTTTCTTCTCCAAAAGATTTACATGAACATGCGGTAGTAGTTGAATCGGTTGCCGCTGCGCTTCGCCCTTACTGTCATATATTACATGTTCCAGAAAAACCCTCAGTTATTCATAGTGAAGCAATGTGGCATTTGTCTACGGAAGTGAAAGGTGAACTAAAGGACCCAAATACGTCTTCTTTAGAATTAGCAATTGCCCTTCATCCAACGCCAGCAGTTTGCGGAACTCCAATGGAAGAAGCGAGAGAGGCTATTCAAAAAATTGAGCCATTTGACCGTGAATTCTTTACAGGAATGTTAGGGTGGAGCGATTTAAATGGAGATGGCGAATGGATTGTTACAATTCGTTGTGCTGAAGTGCAAGAGAATACACTTCGCTTATATGCAGGTGCTGGAGTTGTTGCTGAATCAAAGCCAGAAGATGAGTTAGCAGAAACATCAGCTAAGTTCCAAACAATGTTGAAGGCTTTAGGGTTAAGAGATAATTCGCTGAATGAAAAATAGGGGGAAGAAAGAATGTTAATAGGTTATACGGAATGGCCAAAAGAATTTGCAAATCGCTATCGAGAAGAAGGGTGTTGGCTTGGAGAAACATTTGGTTCGATGTTAAAAGAGCGCGCTGAAAAATATGGGGATCAAATTGCGGTTGTAAGTAGTAATACGCATATAACGTATAGTGAACTTGATAAAAAGGTAGATCGCTTAGCTTCAGGTTTACTGAATTTAGGAATAAAGAAAGAAGACCGAGTTGTAATCCAGTTACCTAATATTATAGAGTTTTTCGAAATATGCTTTGCGCTATTTCGCATTGGAGCACTCCCTGTTTTTGCACTACCTTCTCATCGCAGTAGTGAAATTAGTTATTTTTGCGAGTTTGGTGAAGCGAGTGCTTACGTTATTTCAGATAAGGCTCTCGGCTTTGATTATCGAAAACTAGCAAGAGAAGTGAAAGAGAAAGTTCCCGCTTTACAACATGTAATCGTAGTGGGGGAAGAAGAAGAATTCGTGAACATAACTGATCTTTATATGGATCCGATTCCGTTACCAGAAGTTCAGCCAAGTGATGTTGCGTTTCTCCAATTATCAGGAGGGACGACAGGACTTTCTAAATTAATTCCTAGAACACATGATGACTATATTTATAGTTTACGTGTTAGCGCTGACATTTGTAATTTAAATGCAGAAAGTGTCTATATGGCAGTTCTTCCAGTAGCACACAATTACCCGATGAGTTCTCCAGGGACATTTGGAACTTTCTATGCGGGTGGAAAAGTAGTATTGGCAACTGGAGGTAGTCCAGATGAGGCATTTGCTCTTATAGAAAAAGAAAAAGTTACGATTACAGCGCTCGTTCCACCATTAGCAATGATTTGGCTTGATGCGGTATCTTCCCGTAATAACGATTTATCAAGCCTGCAAGTTATTCAAGTAGGCGGTGCGAAATTTAGTGCCGAAGTTGCGAAGCGTATACGCCCTACATTCGGATGTACGTTACAGCAAGTGTTTGGTATGGCGGAAGGGTTAGTAAATTACACAAGACTAGATGATCCAGAAGAAATCATTATTCATACACAAGGTAGACCGATGTCTACATTTGATGAAGTTCGAGTTGTTGATGAACATGATAATGATGCTAAGCCTGGTGAAGTAGGTAGTTTATTAACAAGAGGGCCATATACAATTCGTGGCTATTATAAAGCGGAAGAGCATAATGTAAGATCATTTACAGAAGATGGTTTTTATCGCACAGGTGATCTTGTAAAAGTAAATGAACAAGGTTACATCATTGTAGAAGGAAGAGATAAAGATCAAATTAACCGTGGTGGTGAGAAGGTTGCTGCGGAAGAAGTTGAAAATCATCTATTAGCACATGATGCAGTACATGATGTAGCAATTGTATCTATGCCTGACGATTATTTAGGAGAACGCACTTGCGCTTTTGTTATCGCTCGTGGACAAGTCCTAACTGCAAACGAATTAAAAATGTTCTTAAGAGAACGTGGTATAGCAGCTTATAAGATTCCAGATCGAATTGAATTTATTGAATCATTCCCACAAACAGGTGTTGGAAAAGTAAGCAAAAAAGAATTACGTAAAGTCATTGCTGAAAAACTTATTACAGTAAAACAATAATAAAAATCGGAAGGAAGTGATTAGATGGCTATCCCATCTATTTCAGTATATAAAATGCCAATTGAATCAGAACTACCAAAAAATAAAGTGAATTGGACGCCAGATCCGAAACGTGCGGTTCTTCTAATCCATGACATGCAAGAATATTTTCTTGATGCATATAGCGATAAAGAATCGCCAAAAGTAGAACTAATTTCAAATATTAAGGTGATAAGAGAAAGATGCAAGGAACTTGGTATACCAGTTGTTTATACAGCACAACCTGGTGGACAAACGTTAGAACAACGAGGGTTATTACAAGACTTTTGGGGTGACGGTATTCCTGCTGGACCAGATAAAAAGAAAATTGTCGATGAGCTTACTCCAGATGAGGATGATATATTCCTAACAAAATGGAGATATAGTGCATTTAAAAAGACGAATCTATTAGAAATTTTAAATGAGCAGGGAAGAGATCAACTTATTATTTGCGGTATTTATGCGCATATTGGCTGCCTTTTAACAGCTTGTGAAGCATTTATGGATGGTATAGAGCCATTTTTTGTAGCAGATGCAGTTGCTGATTTTTCACTAGAGCATCATAAACAAGCATTGCAGTATGCATCAAATAGATGTGCAGTAACGACATCAACAAACTTACTATTAAAAGATTTACAAAGTGTAAAAAGCGATGAGAGTGAAGGAATCACTTTACAGAAAGTACATGAACTAGTTGCACAACTACTCCGTGAGCCAGTAGAGAGTATTGAAGTTGATGAAGACTTATTAAATAGAGGACTTGATTCGGTCAGAATTATGAGTTTAGTAGAGAAATGGCGTCGCGAAGGGAAAGAAATCACTTTTGCAGATTTAGCAGAACGTCCAACTGTTGATGATTGGTACCGTTTACTATCTTCACAAGCAGCACAAGTGCTGTAACAAATAGACTACATAATAAAGGGGTAGTAAAGAATGCCTAATAGTCAAAAGATTCGTCATTCGTTATCATCTGCGCAGTCTGGTATGTGGTTTGCGCAACAATTAGATCCGCTTAATCCGATTTATAATACTGGGGAATATATAGAAATAAACGGAAATATTAATCATGAAATTTTCGAGTTAGCTGTACGTAAAGTGGTAAAAGAAGCAGAAGCACTTCATGTTCGTTTCGAAGAGGATGAAATTGGCCCATGGCAAGTTATTGAGGGATCGTCAACGTTTCATATGCATTTTATTGACGTTCGTAAAGAAGAAAATCCTGAAGAAGCTGCTAAAGTATGGATGAAAAATGATTTATCTGTACCGATAGATTTAAAAGAAGATAAATTATTTACTGAAGCACTTATTCAAGTTGAAAATAATCGTTTCTTTTGGTATCAGCGCATCCATCACATTGTGATGGATGGCTATGGATTTTCACTTCTTAGCCAAAAGGTAGCGAATGAGTATACATCACTTATAGAAGAAACAAATAAGAATGAAAAGCCATTTGGTTCTCTTGCAAAAATTGTACAAGAAGATAATGAGTATCGTGAATCTAAACAATTTCAGGAAGATCGTACTTTTTGGCTAGAAAAGTTTGCAGATGAACCGGAAGTTATAAGTTTAGCAGAACGAGCGCCGAGAACATCAAATGGATTTTTACGAGAAACTGCTTATCTATCAAATGCTAGTACAAAAACTTTACTAGAAGATATTAATATTTCGTTAACGAGTTGGCCCGAATTTGTTGTAGCCGTAACGAGTATTTACATGCATAAATTAACAGGTGCAAATGATATTGTTTTAGGTTTACCGATGATGGGGCGTCTTGGTTCTGTATCTATTCATACACCAAGCATGGTAATGAATTTAGTTCCACTTCGTCTAAAGTTAACTCCAAATATAACTTTTGCAGAATTAATACAGCAAGTTTCTAAAGAAATTCGAGACGTACGTCGTCATCATAAATATCGTCATGAGGAATTAAGAAGAGACTTAAAGTTACTAGGTGAAAATCAAAGGTTGTTTGGGCCGTTAGTGAATGTTATGCCTTTTGATTATGGGCTTAACTTTGCTGGGAATCGTGGTATTACACATAATTTATCAGCAGGACCTGTTGATGATTTATCGATAAATGTATATAAACGTTTCGATGAAAATGAGTTAATGATTCATTTTGATGCGAATCCGGAAGTATATAACGGCGCGAAACTAGCATTGCATAAAGAAAGATTTATGAGTCTATTAGAATTAGTGATAAATAATTATCATAAAGACGAGCCAATTGGAAAAATAAACATTACTCTTCCTGAAGAAAATCATAAAGTTTTATTGGAATGGAATGAAACGAAGAAAGCTGAAGAGCTAATTAATCTACCTATATTATTTGAAAAACAAGTACAAAAAAATCCAAATAAAATAGCAGTTACTTGTAACGGGATAAAACTTACGTATAAAGAGCTAAATGAACGAGCGAATGAGCTAGCACACTATTTATTAGAAGAAGGAATAGAAGTAAATCAGTTTGTAGCCTTAGTATTTCCAAGATCAATAGAAATGGTAGTTAGTATGCTAGCAGTTCTAAAGGCTGGTGCAGCGTATTTACCGATAGATCCAGAATACCCAGCCGAGCGAATTCATTATATAGTAAATGATGCAAATCCAGTTTGTATCATAACACATTCATCTGTTTCATCTACTTTAGTTATAGAAAATGATATTAAAGAAATCATATTAGATAGCGAAGAAACGAAAATAGCGTTAAAAACATATTCTCATATGAATCTACCATTTAAAAATGATGAATCACTTTTAAACCAAGCTTATACAATTTACACTTCAGGATCAACCGGAAATCCAAAAGGTGTAATTGTTACTATGAAAGGTTTAAGTAACTTCTTATTAGCTATGAAAGATATGTTTTCATTAAATGAAAACGATCATTTATTAGCAGTTACAACGTTTGCGTTTGATATTTCTGCTCTAGAAATTTATTTACCTCTTATTAGTGGTGCAAGTTTAACAATTGCACAAAAAGAGGTAATCCAAGAGCCTTCTGCATTAACGACATTGTTACAAGAAGAAAGAGCGACAATTATGCAAGCTACACCGACGCTCTGGCAGGCGTTAATAACTGAATATCCAGAGAGGTTACAAAGGCTAAACGTACTCGTTGGCGGTGAAGCTCTTCCGGCACATTTAGCAAATAAATTAAAAGAATTAGGTTGCTCTATAACTAACTTATATGGACCAACTGAAACGACTATTTGGTCTACTTTCATGAATATTGATGACAGTGAAAATGGTATACCTCCTATTGGAAGACCAATTTGGAATACAGAAGTGTACGTTTTGGATGCAGGGTTACAGCCTGTTCCACCTGGAGTTATCGGTGAATTATATATTGCAGGAGAAGGACTTGCGAACGGATATTTAGGAAAACCAGCGTTAACGGCTGAACGGTTTGTTGCAAACCCTTATGGAAAAGCTGGAGCACGTATGTACCGCACAGGTGATCTTGTGAAATGGCGTAAGGATGGTGTGTTAGAGTACATTAGTCGCGCAGATCATCAAATTAAAATTCGCGGTTTCCGAATTGAATTAGCTGAAATTGAAACGGTATTACAACGACATGAAAATATACAACAAGCAGTGGTAATGGTACGAGAAGATCGTCCAAATGATAAACGAATTATTGCGTATATCGTTGCCGAAGAGAAGGAAATGATTCATCTTTCAGAAATTCGCTCTTATGTTTCAGAAAGTTTAGCGAATTATATGGTACCATCAGCATTTGTTGTGCTAGAAGAATTACCATTAACACCAAATGGTAAAGTTGATAGAAAGAAATTACCTGCTCCTGATTTTAATGGAATGAACAATGAGAGAGTTGCTAGAAATCCGAAAGAAGAAATATTATGTGATTTATTTGCTGAAGTACTTGGTGTTTCGCGAATTAGTATAGATGATAATTTCTTTGAAATGGGTGGCCATTCGCTTCTTGCATCTCGTTTAATGGCAAGAATTCGTGAAACGTTAAGTGTAGAATTAGGAATCGGAAAGCTATTTGAATCACCAACTGTTGCTGAATTAGCGAACCAGTTGGATCGTGCAAAAAGCGCAAGGCCAGCTATTAAGAAAGTAAGTAGGCCAAATGAAGTTCCACTTTCATTTGCACAGCGCAGGTTATGGTTCTTAAATTGTTTAGAAGGTCCAAGTCCTACTTATAATATTCCGTTAGTCATTCGTATGTCTGGAAAATTGAATGAGGAAGCACTGCAAGGTGCCTTTTATGATGTAGTTGAGAAACATGAAACACTTAGAACGATTTTCCCGAATTCACTTGGCAGTTCATATCAAAGAATTCTAGAAATGGATAAATTGAATTTAAAAATGATTATAACAAATACATGTAAGGATGAATTAGAAAGTACACTGTCTGAAGCTGTAAGATATAGCTTTAATCTTGATATCGAACCAGCAATTCGTTTGCAACTTTTTAAAGTGAGTGAAAACGAACATGTTTTACTAATTCTTTTGCATCATATTGTAGGAGATGGATGGTCATTACAAGCGTTAACGAGAGACTTTACAGCGGCTTATAAAGCACGATGTCAAGGTGATAGTGTTCAACTAGAAACCCTTCCAGTTCAATACGCAGATTATTCACTATGGCAACAACAGCTATTAGGTGATGAAACAAAACCAGACAGTATTATTTCAACACAATTAGATTTTTGGAAAGAAGAGTTAAAAGGTTTACCAGATCAAATGGAGTTACCTACAGATTACCAGCGCCCAATTGAAACTAGTTATCGCGGGGAAACAATTCATTTTCATTTAGATGAAGGTATGCATAGTAGGTTAGTGGAGCTCGCTCGTAAAAATGGAGTTAGTTTGTTTATGGTGTTGCAAGCAGGACTAAGTGCCTTATTTACAAGATTAGGTGCTGGAACTGATATACCATTAGGTAGTCCGATTGCTGGAAGAAACGACGATGTACTCACGGATATAGTTGGTTTATTTGTAAATACATTAGTGTTACGCACAAATACATCAGGAGATCCAAGTTTTAAAGAATTATTAAATAGAGTGAAACAGGTAAACCTTGCAGCTTATGAAAATCAAGATGTTCCATTTGAACGACTTGTTGAAGTGTTAAACCCAGTACGAACTCGAAATAGTCATCCGCTGTTTCAAGTTATGTTAGCTTTCCAAAATACGCCAGAAGCAACGTTTAATGTACCGGATTTAGAAGCGGACCTTGAAATTCAAAGTGTTGGTTCTGCAAAATTTGATTTAACATTTGAAATTAGCGAGAGTAACAGAGTTGATGGTACTCCAAATGGCTTACACGGATTGTTAGAGTTTAGTACCGATTTATATAAACGTGAAACGGTTCAAAAACTAATAGAACGATTCATTCTATTATTAGATGATGCAGAGAAACATCCGGATCAATCAATTGGTAGATTAGAAATATTAACTTTAGCAGAGCGAAATACAGTTTTAGAAAAGTGGAATGGTGGTTTTCAAATTGTACCTGAAATGACATTGCCACAATTATTTGAAAAGCAGGCTCATGTAAATCAAAATTCTATTGCTGTTGTCTTTGAAGATGAAAAGCTAACTTATGAAGAGTTAAATAGAAAAGCGAATAAAATAGCTCGTTTGTTAATAGCGAAAGGAATCGGTCCTGATCAACTTGTTGCTTTAGCGATGCCGAGATCTTTAAATATGGTTGTAAGCTTACTTGCTGTTCTTAAAGCTGGTGCGGGATACCTTCCGTTAGATCCGGATTATCCGTCAGATCGTATCTCATTTATGCTAGACGATGCGAAACCATCATGTGTTTTAACAAATTCAGATGTGGAAATTGAATGTGATGAGGCACTAAAGATTTTAGTTGATGATGTGAACGTAATAGAAGAAATTGAGAAATATAGTGAAGACAATATAGATGAAATGGAGCGCATGAAGCCGTTATCTCCTTCACATATTGCTTATGTTATTTATACGTCAGGCTCAACAGGTAGACCGAAAGGCGTTATGATACCTCATCAAAATGTAGTAAGACTTTTAGGAGCAACTGATCATTGGTTCCAATTTGACGCAGACGATGTGTGGACGATGTTCCATTCATACGCTTTTGATTTCTCGGTTTGGGAAATTTGGGGACCTTTATTATATGGAGGGCGTTTAGTTGTAGTACCACATACTGTAAGTCGCTCGCCGAAAGAATTTTTACAGCTTCTTGTTAAGGAAAAGGTTACTGTTTTAAACCAAACTCCATCAGCGTTCTATCAATTGATGCAAGCAGATCGTGAAAATAAAGAGGTTGGTCAAAAATTATCTTTACGATATGTTGTTTTTGGCGGAGAAGCACTTGAACTAAGTCGATTAGAAGATTGGTATAGTCGTCATCCTTATAACGCACCGAAGCTTATTAATATGTACGGAATAACGGAGACGACGGTACATGTTAGTTATATTGAATTAGATGAAAGTATCGTATCTTTACGAGCAAATAGTTTAATCGGGTGCAGTATACCGGATCTTAAAGTATACGTATTAGATAACTATTTACAACCGATGCCACCTGGAGTAGTTGGAGAAATATATGTTGCAGGTGCAGGGCTCGCTCGTGGATATTTAGGAAGAGCAGGATTAACTGCTGAACGTTTTATCGCAGATCCATTTGGTAAACCAGGTACAAGAATGTATCGTACAGGAGACCTAGCGCGCTGGCGTCAAGATGGGACGTTAGACTATATAGGACGTGCAGATCATCAAATTAAAATTCGTGGATTCCGAATTGAATTAGGGGAAATAGAAGCGGTAATAATGAAACATCCTAAAGTTGAACAAGTAGCTGTTATTGTACGGGAAGATCAACCAGGGGATAAACGATTAGTTTCTTATATCGTCGCATCAAATAATGAAACGATCGATACGAATGAAATGCGTCAGTATGCTGGAGGTAGTTTGCCAGATTATATGGTTCCATACGCTTTTGTAGTAGTAAATGAGTTACCTTTAACTCCAAACGGTAAATTAGATAGAAAGGCATTGCCAGCTCCAGAATTTATTGCATCATCTTCTAGCCGCGGACCGAGAACACCGCAAGAAGAAATGTTATGTGACTTGTTTACAGAAGTTTTAAGTGTGTCTCAAATTGGAATTGATGATGGATTCTTTGATCTTGGTGGTCATTCACTTCTTGCAGTGCAGCTGATGAGTCGCATTAAAGAGGCACTTGGAGTTGAACTAAATATCGGAACTTTATTTGCAGCACCTACTGTTGCAGGGCTTGCTGAAAGACTTGAAATGGGGAATGGTCAAAGTGCACTTGATGTGTTGCTTCCATTACGAGCAAGCGGAGATCAATTACCATTATTTTGCGTACATCCAGCAGGTGGATTAAGTTGGTGCTATGCAGGACTTATGAAATCTTTAGGAACAGATTATCCAATCTATGGTGTACAAGCACGTGGTATCGCTGAAAATGAAGAACTTCCAAAAAGCTTAGAGGAGATGGCGGCGGATTATTTAAAACACGTTCGTGGAATACAGCCTCACGGACCATATCGTTTACTCGGATGGTCGCTTGGAGGAAATGTTGTTCATGCAATGGCGGCGCAACTTCAAAATGAAGGGGAAGAAGTAGAATTACTCGTTATGCTTGATTCGTATCCTGGTCACTTCTTACCGAATACGGAAGCACCTACTGAAGAAGAAGCGTTAATCGCATTACTTGCTTTAGGTGGATATGATCCAGATAACATGGATGGTAAACCACTTACTATGGAAAGTGCGGTTGCAATACTTCGCAAAGATGGAAGTGCATTAGCAAGTCTTGAGGAAGAAACTATTTTAAACTTGAAAGAAACATATGTAAATTCAGTAGGGTTGTTAGGGAAATACGTGCCAAAAGTTTATAACGGGGATATTTTATTCTTCAGATCTACTGTTATACCAGACTGGTTTGATCCTATTTCTCCAAATACGTGGCTAAATTATTTAGACGGGGAAATCGTGCAGCATGACATTGATTGTAGACATAAAGATTTATGTCAGCCAGGTCCACTTACAGAAATTGGACAAGTGCTAGCGAAATATTTGCAGAATAAGAAAGGGGTAAGTAAAGTATGACGAATCCATTTGAAAATGATAATTACACATATAAAGTATTAATGAATGAGGAGGGCCAGTATTCTCTCTGGCCTGCCTTTCTCGATGTACCAATTGGATGGAATGTCGTACATGAAGAAGCTAGCAGACAAGTTTGCTTAGAATACGTTGAAGTTAACTGGAATGATTTAGAGCCGAAAAAAATCAAATTAGCGAAAAAATATTAGTAGGAAAACAATAATGAAAGTAAAAATTAATCCAAAAGTAGTTGTAAGCATCGTTTATATAACAGCGATGTTTATGGCTGCGATGGATGCAACGATTGTGAATGTAGCACTGCAAACGATAAGCAAAGAACTGCAAGTGCCCCCATCTGCAATGGGGACTGTAAATGTTGGGTATTTAGTTAGCTTAGCTATTTTCCTTCCGATTTCTGGTTGGTTAGGAGATCGCTTTGGTACGAAAAAAGTATTTTTAACTGCCCTTTTCGTTTTTACAATTGCATCTGCACTATGTGGAATTGCTAATGATATTACTTCATTAAACATTTTTCGTATCATTCAAGGTGCTGGTGGCGGACTTTTAACACCAGTCGGGATGGCGATGTTATTCCGAACATTTTCACCAGAGGAAAGACCAAAAATTTCTCGATTTATTGTACTTCCAATTGCTGTAGCACCAGCGATCGGACCAATTATTGGTGGTTTCTTTGTAGATCAAATGTCTTGGCGCTGGGCATTTTATATTAATCTGCCGTTTGGCATCATTGCGTTGCTATTTGGACTTCTATTTTTAGCAGAGCATATTGAAAAATCGGCTGGTCGTTTTGATTCTCTCGGTTTTGTTCTTTCAGCACCAGGTTTTGCGATGCTCATCTATGCACTCAGTCAAGGCCCGTCAAAAGGTTGGGTTTCTCCAGAAATAATTAGTATTGGGATAGCTGGGATTGTATTACTTACATTGTTTATTATTGTAGAACTTAAAGTAAAGCAACCGATGTTAGATTTACGCTTATTAAAAGAAACGGTCTTTAGAAAAATGAGTCTTATTTCGTTGTTTTCATCAGCTGGTTTACTAGGAATGTTATTTATTTTTCCGCTTATGTATCAAAATGTAATAGGAGTTTCCGCGCTGGAGTCGGGTCTTACTACATTCCCAGAGGCGATTGGATTAATGATTTCTTCGCAGATTGTACCATGGTCATATAAGAAATTAGGAGCTCGAAAGGTAATCTCTATTGGATTAGTAAGTACGGCGGTTATCTTTATTTTATTAAGTTTTGTAAATCATGATACGAATCCATGGCAAATTCGGGCACTATTGTTTGGCATTGGTATTTTCTTAGGCCAATCTGTCGGTGCGGTTCAATTTTCTGCTTTTAACAATATTGCACCACCTTCTATGGGTAGAGCAACTACTATATTCAATGTGCAAAACCGATTAGGATCAGCAATAGGAGTTGCTGTTTTAGCTAGTATACTATCTGGTTTTGGAAGTAATAACGTACAGAATAATGCACAGTCAGATTTCTTACCATATCAAGCAGCATTAATTGGATCAGCAATATTTTTACTCATAGCATTACTATTTTCTTTACGTATTTCTGATAAAGAGGTAATGTCAAAGAAGAATAAAAAGCCGTTATCTGTATTACAAAAAGAGAAAGAAGTTGTAAATGAATGAGTTGCAGCATGCTAATACTCTTTTGAAATAAAGTAATATTGGCATTTAAAAGGAGAGAGTTTACATGATAGAGAGTAAAGTTGTAGATTCTGTACCAACTCTTAATGAGAATAGTTGTCAAATATGGTGGGCAAGAATTTCAGATTTACAATCATGGCATTACAATTTACTAAATGATGTAGAGCGAGAGAAAGCAAATTCATATCATCATTCGGCAGACCGTGCGCGTTTTATAATAGGTTGTGTAATTAGTAGATTAGTACTTGGAAAGGTACTTTCTATGTCGCCAGTTCAAGTGCCAATTGATCGAATGTGCCCAGTATGTAAATTACAACATGGCAGACCACAGTTACCAGAAGGTATGCCGCAAATATCAGTCTCACATTCGGGTGAGTGGGTTGTTGTTGCATTTACTAAATCTGCACCTGTTGGTGTTGATGTTGAACAAATGAATCCAAATGTAGATGTTATGAAAATGGCAGAGGGCGTATTAACAGACATTGAAATAGCACAAGTTATGAAGTTATCTGATGAGCAGCGACTAGAAGGATTTTTAACATATTGGACTCGAAAAGAAGCAGTGCTGAAAGCGACAGGTGAAGGACTATTGATCCCACCAGTAGAAATTACAGTATCAGCTCCAAATGACCCTCCAAAATTGTTGATTTTTAAAGATAGACAAGAGTTAGCAGAAAATACAATGATGGAAGATGTAAGACCTAGTTTAGATTATATGGCTTCCATTGCAATATTTAGTAAAGAAGTAACTGAAATTATGCAGTTAGACGCGGGATTGCTATTAAATCATCGTTAATTTTTAATAAAATTTCTTATAGAAGAGGTGTTCCTCATGTTAGTAGCGGAAAATAGAAAAACTGAATTAACTTATAATGTACAGGCAATTAAAGATATGTTGTTTTCTAGAAATACGTCATCTATTCTAGCATTAGAAAAACTTGTAAAAGATACAGTTCAGTTTGATGTACTTGAACAGGAAGTGCTTGATAGACAATACATTCCGAAAGAAGCAAAGAATTTCTTTGATAAAAACGGAACATTTCTTTATCGCGTATCTAATGTTAGTTATAAAGGTAAGGTGTTATCTGAAAATCTAATTTTTGCAGACACTTCGTTTTTACCGGATACAATAAAGAGTGAATTAGAGAGTGGAAATATTCCTGTTGAAAACCTTATAGAAAAGATGGAAGTAAGAAGAAACGTATTATATGAAGGATATCAGCCATCTGGAAATATTATCGAATTGTTTGATGGATGTTCTGTTGCGGCGAATGTTTATCCAACTAGAAAATATCAAATTGTAAGTAACTGCAAATGTGTATTTTATATTTGTGAAGTGTATCATGCAGAGAATATAAAGGAACTGCTTAAATAAGAAATAAACAATAAACAATAAACAAGAAACCAGCCTATAAAATGGCTGGTTTCTTGTTTATTTAACAGCTTCTTTTAATTCTTTTCCTGCTTTAAATGCTGGAACTTTACCAGCAGCAATCTGAATTTCTTCTCCAGTTTGCGGATTACGCCCTGTACGAGCAGATCTTTCACGCACTTCAAAAGTTCCAAAACCGATTAGTTGCACTTTATCGCCAGATTGTAATGCATTAGCAATTGTGTCAAATACGGATTGTACAGCTGCAGAAGCATCCTTTTGAGAAATATCAGCTGATTGTGCTACATTTTTAACTAATTCTGTTTTGTTCATGTTTTCACCTCATAAAAAATTTTTTAGAATGAATGTTTTAGTATAATGGTTAGTAAAGATAAAGCTAACTTTGTGATTAGAAAGAATGCTGTATATTTATGTTAATTTCGTTGAAAGAAACTGAATCCCTGCTAATATTTAGGGATTAATTAAGAATTGATGCATACAACAAGCTGTAATATGAGGATGAGGGGGAATATACGGATGATTTTTCGTGAAAAGAATGAGAAAGAAAGTATATTAATTCGTCAACATGATCATGGTTTTTTAGCTGGTGAAATTGCAAGACATATAATAGAAGATTTTTTTGAAGATAAAATATACTTAAAAGAGACAATTGATGCTATATATGAGCATGATAGAGGATGGATAGAGCTTGATAAAGTACCAATTTTGAATGATACTAAAAATATTCCATATACATTTATGGATTGTCCAAGTTCATTACGCTTTGTTTTTTATACGATTGGTTTGAATGCAATTGAAGAGTCAAATCCATACGGGGCGCTACTTTGTAGTAAGCACTTTTTATCATTTTCATTAAATGAGGAAGATGAAGAGATGATGTCTTTTTATAAAAATGAATTGGAACGACAAAAAAGAATTTTGAAAACGTTAACAAAAGAACAATATGCGATGTTTGATAAACATTATAGATTATTAAAGTTTTGTGATGAACTTTCTTTATATGTATGTATGAATAAACCTGGTGTAAAAAAGAAAGATGAAATTGATTTATTTAAAGAGGGTTTTGAAGGAACAGAAATGTTTAATAGTAAGGGGGAGAAGCCTATTCAAGCTGAATGGGTGGATGAAGAAACAATTCAAATTACATCGTTTCCATTTAAAACGGAATTTTATACATATGTAAAATATAAAACTATAAATAAACATGAAGTTAAAGAAAAAGGGATTGTAAAAGCTGATAGAGAATCGGAAATGAAGAAGCAAAACATTCGTTTCATACAATAAGGAGGAGATTTAGATTGAAAGATTACATGTTAAAACAGTTTGATTACCATGCTTGGGCTAATACACGATTATTCAACCGACTAAAAGAGTTACCAAACTATGAGACAATTTTTAATGAACAGATACAGAGTGTATTCCCATCAATTAAGGATACTTTTGTACATATTTATATTACAGATCAAGTGTGGTTACACATATTGCATGGTAAAAGTATGAGTGAAGTAATACAAGACCGAGAAAAATTACGAAAACAAATCGAAACTAAATCGTTACATGAATTAGAAAAAATGTTTGAAAACATGGCAAATCAATATAAAGAATTTTTAAGTAGAATACAAGACGTAAATACTGTATTTGTTATTGAGAACCCATATGCAGGTGCATTAGACACTTCCATTTTAGAGTTAGTGCAACACGTCGTAAATCATGGTACATATCATAGAGGGAATATAACAGCAATGATCCGTCAACTTGGTTATTCATCTACAATGATGGATTTTGTACTTTATTTACATATGGTTCAGGAGGGAAAGGAATTGAAATAGAGAAAAAAGGAATGGCTTATTATAAATGAGCCATTCCTTTTTTTAGTGATTAACTTGCCTGTTTTTTATGACTTTCTTTCAATTTCTCTGCTTGTAAAAAGCGATTCGTTTCAGCGACAACAATACCACTTAATCCGATTAGACCAATTAAGTTTGGAATCGCCATAAGTCCATTTGCAATATCGGCAAATGTCCATACGACACCTAGCTTTAAATTAGCACCTATTGCAATCATAACGATAAAGATTGCTTTATAATATCGTACAGCACCTTGTCCGAATAAATAAGCTACACACTTCTCTCCGTAATACGACCAACCTAAAATAGTAGAGTAGGCGAATAATATAATGGCGATACCGAGAATCATACTACCAGCAGTACCGAATACGGATTGGAATGCTAATGTTGTAGCTTCAACACCAGTTTTACCTGATTTCCATGCGCCTGTAGTAATTAATACTAGCCCCGTAATTGTACATACAATAAATGTATCTAGAAAAGTACCAGTCATAGAAACTAAAGCTTGTTTTGCAGGTGAATCTGTTTTGGCAGCAGCCGCAGCAATAGGAGCACTTCCTAAACCAGCCTCGTTAGCAAATACACCACGTGCCATTCCTATTTGAATTGCAGATGCAACTGTTGCTCCGATAAAACCACCAGCGGCTGCAGTACCTTGAAATGCACCAGAAAAAATAAGTGAAAATGCTTCTGGAATTTGATCAAAGTGATAGAAAATAATAATAAGGCCAGCGATTATATAAAAGAATGCTTTAATAGGAACGATATATCCAGTAACTCTACCAATCTTTTTTACACCGCCCAAAATAACGATAGCGATTAAGAATGACATGAGTATACCAGTTAATGCAGGAGGGAAAGAAAAATTGATTCGCATTGCCTCTGCAACCGAATTAGATTGAACCATATTACCGATACCGAAAGAAGCAGCTGTGCCGAATATAGCGAATAAAACAGCCAGCCATTTTTTCCCTAAACCACGTTCTAAATAATACATTGGTCCACCGGAGTATTCACCATTTTCATTACTAACACGGTATTTCACCGCAAGGATTGCTTCGGCATACTTTGTTGCCATTCCAAATAAAGCAGTAATCCACATCCAAAAGATTGCGCCGGGTCCACCGATTGTCACAGCAGTTGCGACACCTGCTATATTTCCCATACCAATCGTTGCAGCCATAGCTGTCATCAGTGCTTGGAAGTGACTAATATCTCCAGAAGATGATGTATCTTCTGATTTTTTAAAAGCTAGTTTGTGAGCGTATATTAGTTTACTAAACTGTAAACCTTTTAAGCGCACTGTGAGAATGATACCAGTTCCAACGAGTAGCAACAAAGTTGGTAACCCCCACACATACTGATTAATTTGTTCTAATACTTTACTTACTGTCTCCATCTGTATTCTCCTTTTTTAGAAAAAATAAAAACCACTTCAAGGAAATGAAATGGTCTCTGGAGAAACAAGGGATAGAAAAATAAACCGATACAAATCGGCATTTTCTTTCGCTTGTCTCTGTCCTTTTACCTGAGAGATTATCCGCTAGATTAGCGAATTTGCTCCTTCGGTGCTCGTTTTCCTCCGCGCTATATTAAGCGAGAGGGAGTCTCTCCAGAGATTCGTCCCCATGCAGTTCTACTTGTAAACAAGACCTGAGAGTTTCAAAGTTGGTTCAGCAACTTTTTGCCCCGTCGGTAGATCAATAGACCTTCTCCTGAATGGTTCATCCGAATTATAAAATTAAAAACTTAAACGCATTGATTCTGTATAGAATCAATAAAAACATTATAGATATACAATTAGTGAAATGCAATCATTTTTTATTTTGAAATAGTAAATAAACTTATTTTTTTGGTATTCCTAATTTATCTTCTATTTTATGATCTCAGGAGAGATTACTTATTATATATTCGAAAAATGAATGGTGATAAAAGAGATAGGACGTAACAATGTAGGATTATTTATGTCTTACTTTCAAATTTTCAATTCTGAATTATTTGAATTATAATTGTTGTATGTGTGGAATAAACCAATATTTTATAGGGAAATGAGTTGATAAATTGCCAAGAATAAAAAAAATAGGGCGTTTTTGTCCTGTGGATGATGAAGGATTTATTATAAACGATGCACATTTTAATAAAATTCAGCCTGTGTTTTTGGAGGTAATACAAGAAATAAAGGATACTTGTTGTCAATTTTTGCGGGATGATTTGCACAGTGTTTATATAAGGGGTTCTATTCCAAGAGGGATTGGGATAGAAGGGGTTGCAGATGTAAATATGATTATATTAGTTCGAAAGAATCCTCAAGTAATTGACTTAAGCTGGAGAAAGGAGCTAGAAGTCCAAATTACACAGCAGTTTAATTGTATATCAGGAGTGGAGTTAAGTTTTTATAGTGAAAAAGAAGTAATAAACTCAGAGGATTTTTCTTTTATAGGATTTATGATTCAGACACATAGTGTATGTATATTAGGTGAAGACGTAAAATTATATTTACCTAAATATAAAGTAAGTCAGGAGATAGTGTATGAACATCTCATTCATTTGCGGAAACAAATTGAACAAACACACGAAGAGTTAATTCATAATAAGGACGTAGATGATATAGAGGATTGTTGTCGTTGGATCATGAAGATTGTAGTCAGGGCAGGTCTAGCATTAACAATTGATAGAGAAGGGCTGTATTCCAGGGACTTATATCCAGCATATGAGTTATTTAGTAAGCATTTTCCCGAACAAGAAAAAAATATGAGGAAAGCACTACAATATGTAATTGAACCGATAAAAGACATAGAAGAAATCTTATCATTTTTAGATACGTTTGGTGATTGGTTGATAGAAAAAGCAGAGGATTCTTTGAAAAATATACAAATTTAATAAACTATAATTTCATTATGTAAACAGGTTGTATTGAAGAATAGAATAGAAGAGAGGAGAGATATTGGGATTTTTACATTGTGGATGTATTCTCGCAAGGCAAGTATTCAGGTAATCACCTTGCGTTATTTATGGAAAATTAGGGATTTTATAGTTAGGGAATCAATGATCTTAATGTCCGTGATTTTGCAGATTATTATGGAATCACAGAGGATATGGCAACAGGAAGCTCAAATGGATGTTTAGCGGCGTATCTTATAAAATATCGTTATCTTGGAACGGAAAAGATAAATATGCATGTTGAACAAGGGTATGAGATAAATCGCCATTCTCTAATACACATACAAGCAGAGGTGATTGAGAGTAAAATTAATGTTTGCATTGGTGGAAAAATAGAAAGTATTGCAAGTGGGAAATGGACCGTATCATAAGGGGGATTAGAAATGCTATTAAAAACAATATTTTGCAAGGTGGAAGAAGAGAAAATGGAATTGTTTTCTGATGCGCAAGAAAAATGGCGTGATTTACAGTATTTAGACGGATTCTATGGACAATTTGGTGGGTGGAATGAAGGGGAAGCGTGTGTATATACTTTATGGGAAGATAGAAATGCATATCAATCATTCATGAATGATGCTCATGATACAATTTTTTTAAATAGTAATCAAGAAGGCACATATATTTCCTGTAATATTGAAATGTTTCAAACGTTGTATGATATAACAGAAACTCCTTTGAAAGACGTAACTGCACAAGGGTCATTTGTAAGAGTTGCAATTTGCGATGTGAAAGAAGGAAAAGAAAAGTATTTTTTACATACGCAAGAAACAATTTGGAATAAAGGAATGGAAAATGCAAAAGGAATGTTAGGTGGAGTTGTTGGGAAGTCTTTAAAGACTGAAAATCGTTACATAGTATTAACGTATTGGCAAGATGAAATAGCACACGAACTCTATATGAAAGAAATTTTCCCAGAGTTATATCAGTCAGCAAATGTAAATGAGTATGTTGAAAATATAAATGGGAAGAGAGTTATTCGGAAGGAAGAATGGTCTGTTGCCGCTTCTAAATAAAGTTAGAACTTATTAAAGTAGCTAGTTTCGAAAAATTTGATACAGAACATTAGTTCTTTTATAATTACTTTGTACAAGAATAAGAGGGGAGATATTTAAATGAGTAGAGTTTTAAGATTTGAATTGCAAGTCCCAAACCCTGCAGAAGCTATTCAATTTTATACAAATAGTTTTGGATGGAAGTTTGAAAAAATGCCTGGGCCACATGACTATTGGTTCATAATTACAGGTGAGAGTGATAGACCTGGTATCGATGGTGGATTAATGAAATCACCTGATGGTGCTACTAGGACAACTAATTCGATTGAAGTACCTTCAGTTGATGAGTACATAAATAAAGTTATTGAAAATGGTGGACAAGTAGTTGTACCTAAAACTGCTATTCCTAATATGGGTTACTTTGCTTATTGTATAGATAATCAAGGGCTTCTTTTTGGAGTATGTGAAGAAAATAGTGAAGCGTAAAAAATTAGGGAGTTCGAGATTATTTTGTTTGTTGAACGATGTTTTCTATCAAAGATTATAATTATTGAACACTTTTGTATAAAAACTAGTATTCGTTTAGTTGAAGAAGGATCCATTTTGATTATTTTCAAAAGGGTTCTTTTTTATTTTTCACATATTGTGAGTTATTTAGGCATGATTAATCAAACTTATATCGGTATATTATCTATGAAAAAAGTAAATAAATGATGTTATATTCAAGGGTTGATCTATTGACTGCTAAACAGTTTGAGGTGAAAAGGAAAAGAGGACCAATTATTTTCGTGTAAACATGTAATTAAGTGAAGACGTCATATACCCTTTCATGTTAATATATTTAAGTTATAATAGGAGGCTTACCCTTTTGTATTGTACGGTAGAAGCAGTGTGAGCTTGAAATTTTTTATGAAAAGGATGTGCCTAACTTGCGTATCAATAAATTTATTAGTGAAGCTGGAAAAGCGTCTCGACGTGGAGCAGATAAGTTAATTAACGAGAGAAAAGTAATTATTAACGGTAAGGTTGCAAAAATTGGTGACCAAGTAAATCCAGGTGATGACGTACGAGTAAATGGAGAGCAACTTCGTATTGCTCGAGACCATGTGTATATCGCTTTAAATAAACCAGTAGGTATTACATGTACAAGTGAAAAAGCAGTAAAAGGTAATATTATCGATTTAGTGAATCATCCTTTACGAATTAATCACATCGGACGTCTCGACAAAGACTCAGACGGTTTAATTTTGTTAACGAATGATGGCGATATCGTTAATGAGATTTTACGTGCTGAAAACAAACATGAGAAAGAATATATCGTTTCAGTAGATAAGCCGATTACACCGGAGTTTTTAGAAAAAATGGCAGCAGGTGTTAAAATTTTAGATACAAAAACACTTCCTTGTGAAGTAACACAGTTATCAAAATATGAGTTCCAAATTATTTTAACACAGGGGCTAAATCGTCAAATTCGCCGTATGTGTGAAGCTTTGGGTTATCAAGTATACACGTTAAAACGTACGAGAATTATGAATATTGAGTTGAATAATTTACCAGTCGGACAGTGGAGAGATTTATCGAAAAAAGAGAAAAAACGCCTATTTTCAGACTTAAATTACGAACCACAAGATTGGTAAAAAAGAGAAGGGGAGACCAAAAAATGTTTTTGGTTTCTTTTTTTGAATAAAAAATATATTTTTAACACTTGTAAAAATAAAATGAATAGGATATATTAAATAACAATAAATGTAATTGTTACAAAAGCAAAGAAAAGGACACGAGTTATTTTAAACGGTTATACAGAGAAGGAAGGAAAGCTGAGAACTTCCTAACGCAGTAAAATAACTTACCACCTTAGAGCTGCACTGGGGAAATCAAGTATCTAGTGCCGTGTAAGCGACGTTACCCGCAAAAGAAGCCATTATGTTTTTTGTGATGGGAATCTGGGTGGAACCACGAATATAAGCATATTCGTCCCTATTTACTAGGGATGAATATGCTTTTTTATATTTTATTTCATAATAAGCGAAGAAAAGGACACGAGTTATTTTAAACGGTTATACAGAGAAGGAAGAAAAGCTGAGAACTTCCTAACGCAGTAAAATAACTTACCACCTTAGAGCTGCACTGGGGAAATCAAGTATCTAGTGCCGTGTAAACGACGTTACCGTAAAAGAAGCCATTGTATATTTGCGATGGGAATCTGGGTGGAACCACGGGTAAAAGCACACTCGTCCCTATTTTAGGGATGAGTGTGCTTTTTATTATGAAATGGAGAGATGAAAAATGAAAGAACAGATGATCGAAATTAAATTTCCAGATGGTAGCGTTAAAGAATTTGTGAAAGGCATTACTTTAGAAGAAATTGCTGGGGCAATTAGTAGTAGCTTGAAAAAGAAAGCAGTCGCAGGAAAAGTTAATGATCAGTCTTTTGATTTACGACGAAACATTGAAGAAAGTGCGAAAGTTGAAATCATTACTATGGATTCAGATGAAGGGGTAAAAATTGCAAGACACTCTGCGGCACATATATTAGCGCAAGCTGTAAAAAGAATTTATGGTGATGTAAACCTTGGTGTAGGACCAGTCATTGAAAATGGATTTTATTATGACATGGATCTTCAAAGTAGTGTAAACGTAGAAGATTTACCGAAAATAGAAAAAGAAATGAAAAATATTATAAATGAAAATGTAAAGATAGAGCGAGTTGAGGTTTCTCGAGAAGAAGCAAAAGAATTGTTTCAAGAAATGAATGATAGTTTGAAATTAGAGCTTTTAGAAGCAATTCCTAATGGGGAAAGTGTAACACTGTATAAACAAGGTGAATTTGTAGATTTATGTAGAGGACCACATTTGCCATCTACTGGTTATTTGAAAGCATTTCAATTAACTCATGTTTCTGGTGCATATTGGCGAGGCGATAGTAACAATCAAGTGCTTCAGCGTATATATGGTGTTGCTTTCTCTTCTCAACAAAAATTAGAAGAGTATTTACATTTTGTTGAGGAGGCCGCAAAGAGAAATCATCGGAAATTAGGTAGTGAACTTGAATTGTTTATGTTTTCGGAAGAGGCTCCGGGAATGCCCTTTTACTTGCCAAAAGGACAGATTATTCGCAATGAATTAGAAGCATTTTTAAGAGAAATTCAAAATGAGTACAATTATCAAGAAGTGCGTACTCCATTTATGATGAATCAAGAATTATGGGAGAAGTCAGGACACTGGGGACATTACAAAGACAATATGTATTTCTCAGAAGTAGATCATAAAAGTTTTGCGTTAAAACCGATGAATTGCCCAGGCCATATGCTTATGTTTAAAAATAAATTACATTCTTATCGTGAATTACCGATTCGTATGTGTGAGTTCGGTCAAGTGCATCGACATGAATTTAGTGGCGCTTTAAACGGATTATTAAGAGTTCGTACTTTCTGCCAAGATGATGCTCATTTATTTGTAACACCAGAACAAATTGAAGATGAAATCAAATCAGTGTTGGCGCAAATTGACTATGTGTATAAAACTTTTGGTTTCGAGTATGAAGTAGAGCTTTCTACTCGTCCAGAAGATTCAATGGGTGATGATAAATTATGGGAGCAAGCAGAATTGGCATTAGAAAATGTATTACAGTCATTAGATTATAAATATAGATTAAATGAAGGTGACGGTGCATTTTACGGTCCGAAAATTGATTTCCATATTAAAGATGCTTTAAATAGAAGTCATCAGTGCGGAACAGTCCAACTTGATTTCCAAATGCCAGAAAAATTTGATTTAAATTATATAGATGAAAATAATGAAAAAAGAAGACCGGTTGTAATCCACCGCGCTGTATTAGGATCCTTAGATCGCTTTTTAGCGATATTAATTGAACACTTTGGAGGCGCGTTCCCAGCGTGGGTGGCACCGGTTCAAGTGAAAGTAATTCCAGTTTCAAATGCAGTGCATGAAAAATATGCAAATAGGATTGCAGATAAATTAGCACAAGCCGGAATTCGTGTCGAACGAGATATACGAGATGAAAAGTTAGGATATAAAATTAGAGAAGCGCAAATGCAAAAAGTTCCGTATGTTCTTGTTATTGGGGATAAGGAAATGGAAAGCGAAGCTGTAAATGTACGGAAATATGGTGAAGAGAAGTCAGAAGTTGTTGAACTAGATGCGTTTGTGGAAAGTATGAAAGAGGAAATTAAAAATAGGAAATAGAGATTGATAATAAAACACACCATTAATATGTAATACTGAATTTAAAGTAATTAAAGATATATTAAATAACAATAACAAACGCAGAGAAGGGATAGCTTAATTGCTATCCCTTCATTTTAATTTCACTATTTAATCCCATTGGTTGAAGAAAGTTGTTGTCTGTATTTATTGAGTGAATTCGTCGCTTTTGTACTCCAAAATATCACCTGGTTGACAATCTAAAGTCTTACATATCGCTTCTAATGTTGAAAAACGAACCGCTTTTGCTTTCCCATTTTTCAGAATGGAAAGATTCGCCATCGTAATCCCAACCCTCTCCGAAAGCTCCGTTACGCTCATTTTTCGTTTTGCTAACATCACATCAATATTAATAATAATTGCCATATTCTCCACCTCAGACCGTTAAATCATTTTCTGATTTTATATTAATAGCTTCTTGTAAAAGCCTTTGGAGAACAGCAGCAAAAACGGCGATCACCATAGAGGCGAAAATGATGGTCAATCCGATTGGTATGAAACTTGGAGGATCAATTTTTTTTGCCATGAGATAGTAGAGTGGCATACCTAGCAAGTACAAGGTACTGATCGTGATGGCACAGTATTTTATATTCTTTAAAGCCTTTACCGATAATTCCGAGAACGCTTGGTTCTTATCAATATAGCTTAAAAGTTTAAAAGCTTGATACAGAGCAAAGTAAAAAGGTATCACTGCCGCGTACATATCGATTAAAACGAGAGATTTCATATAAGTAATATCTGGATACAATTCTCCAGCAAAATTCCCAATCTTAGGCACCAAAAATATGCACAATGCAAGAACTGGGAATCCTATAAAAGTAATAGCTAGCTTTAAAAAGAGTGTCGTAACTTGTTTCATAAAAAGCACCTCACTTATGTAATAACAACATGATTTTATCATGTTATTTATCGTTTAGCAATAAAAATATATTGTTTTTTATTTCATTATTATTGTTATTGAAATATCTTTTAAATTTTGATAACAATAAAAAGCATTTCTCATTCCAAAGAAATGCTCTTATGAAGTGGTTTGTTTTTTTAAACCTTACAAAAATGTAAGGTAAATGTAAGGGAAATCGAATGAAAGGATTTTAGAAAAGTGAGAATATTAAGCAGAGAAATCGTTTGTATTTCTTATGTATCTCAATCTGCATTTGGAAAATTTAAAAATTCTTAAGAATTTTTATGAGAAAAATATAAGAAATATATGGGAAATTTATACTATACAAAAGGGATGGAGTGAAAGAGATGTCAACAAATGTAGTTACTGTAGAAAGTGTAGAAAAAACGTATGGGAAAAGAAATGAGAATCAGTCAAAAGCATTAAGGGGTGTTTCATTAAGTATTAAAGAAGGAGAGTTTGTAGGGATTATGGGTCCATCTGGATCTGGTAAAACGACATTACTAAATGTGATCAGTACACTTGATCAAGCGACAGGTGGTAGTGTAACAATAGCTGGCACAAATATTACTTCTATGAAGGGGAATGCATTATCAGATTTTCGTTCTCAAAAACTAGGATTTATTTTTCAAGACTTTAATCTACTAGAAAATTTATCAATTTATGAAAATATCGCTTTACCACTTTCCTTGCAAGGCGTACCGTCAAGTGAGATTACTGGAAAAGTAAATGGGGTTGCGACGAAATTAGGGATCACTGAAATTTTAACTAAATATCCGACTGCTGTTTCTGGTGGACAAAAACAAAGAACAGCGGCAGCACGAGCTTTAGTACATAATCCGGCAATCGTATTAGCAGATGAACCGACAGGAGCACTTGATAGTAAAAATGCAAAAAGTTTATTAGAAGCGATGCAAGATTTACATGAAAATCACAATGTAAGTATTTTAATGGTAACACACGATGCATTTAGTGCGAGCTATTGTGAACGTATTTTATTTATACAGGATGGACTTCTTTATAAAGAGTTAAAACGTCAAGGAACACGAGAAAATTTCTATCAAGATATTTTAGGTGTGCTTGCCCAAATGGGCTCAGCAACTGAGTTGAAGTAAGGGGGGCGAGACTATGTTATTCAAATTATCACGTCATAGTATGAAAAAAATGTTAAAGGATTATATGGTTTTACTTATTGGTCTAGTCATTAGTATTAGTATTTTTTACATGTTCCAAACGATGGCGATGAATAGTGAATTTACAAAAGATAATAGTCTCATTGGTAGTATTAGGCTCGTCTTTTGGGTTGGTGCAATATTGCTTTCTTTCATTACAGTTTTTTACATCATATATGCCAATTCTTTTTTACTTACATTAAGAAGAAAAGAACTCGGTATGTACATGATGCTTGGAGCGAAAAAGAAAAAAGTAGCGCAATTATTATTTATTGAGACTTTTGGTATGGGGATTGTCAGTATTATTATCGGTATTTTAGTAGGAATAGTACTTGCTAGTGTAGCAGGAAATTTTTTAATGAATGGAATGGAAATTTCAGCAAAAGGTAATTACGCATCTGTGTACACACCAGCTATATTAGTTACATCTATTTTCTTCTTAATATTATTTTTCATTACTGGTTTAATGAATAGTTTCCGATTATTACGTAAAACAGAATTAGAGTTAATACGTGAAGATGAAACGCAAGATGAGGTGAAGAAAAGTAAGACTCGCACTGTTATTATGACAGTACTAGGTGTATTGCTAGTAAGTACAGGATATTATTTTATGGTGAATATAAAAATGTTTGCTGAACTAGGATTTATAATAGCGACAATTGTTACGACAGTAGGAACGTATTTCATTTTTAGCTCGTTGCTCCCACTTTTTGTAATGAAAATTAAGGGAAATAAAAAACGAAATGAAACGGGATTAAATAGTTTTACTTATGCACAGTTACGTTTCCGAGTAACTAGTTTATCGAGGGTACTAGGCACTGTAGCGATGTTAATTGCATTAGGTGCAGGTGCAATGACAGCAGGTATGGCGTTTCAAAAGAATGTAGGCATTATGACAGACTTCTCACGTGTATATGATGTCGTAATTCATGATCCAAATGAACAAGATAAAGCGGCATTAAAAGAAATGGAAATTGTTGAAGAAAGCAAGTATAAGTATAAAGTAGATGGAGAAGCGGTTTATTATTTACGTAACGACTTAACTGAAAAACCACCACTTATTTCAGATCATTTTGATACAAAGACTTTAAAAGAACCTGCTCGTAAACGTGTGGCTACACCTTTAACTGAACCTGTCTATTCTGCTTTGGAAGCTCCTGAAGTAGCGAATAAGCTTCCTCGTATGCCAAAAGATTGGGAAGATGCGGTTGTAAGAGAGATACAAATTACACATAATCAGTTTAACGGAAAACCGGTAAGAATTGCAGATGAAGAGCATTACAAAGGAATTCAAGGAACAGAACATACTGTAACATTAGCAAAAGTAGATGATATGAAAAAATATAAACCGTTATTGACAGAAATTGATAAGAGGCAAAAAGAACAAATTGAAAAAACAACAGGTACAAAAGTAGAATTATATACGAAAATGACAATTTATCAGTTCGTGAACAGTTTCATGAGCGGAACAATGTTTATGGGATTTTTCCTTGGAATTGCATTTTTAGCAATGATGGCGAGTTCTCTTATGTTCAAAATATTAACAGGCGCTTCTCGTGATGTACGCCGTTATGAAATGTTACGAAAAATCGGTGTGAGACGTAGTATGTTAACAAAAAGTATATATAAAGAGATTTCATATTTATTTATCTTCCCAGCAATTATTGGAATCTCCCACGTTTTAGTAGGGCTTAACTTATTCAGTTTCATATTAGTTGACCCATTTGTAAAAGTGTGGATGCCAATAGGAATCTTTTTAGTCATTTATTTCATCTATTACTGGATAACTGTTCAATTGTATAAAGGTATGGTAATGCCGAAAGAGGAAGTAGCGAAATAAAATAGTTTAATGGAAAAGTCCTTGTATGAAAACAAGGGCTTTTTCAATAGGATGTTCTTTATAAAGAAGGAAAAGATTGGATAATGGTCGAAAAAAATATAATAAGACTTCCGAGAAATGACTGAAATAATAATATTTTGTCGAGAGAAAGGATATTACGTATGAAAGAAATGCTACAGTTATTTCGAAACAAAGTTTATGCACGCTTTTTTCTAGCGAATATTTTAGAACGCCTTGGTTCTATGATTGCTGGAATTTCTTTAATGTTTTACTTGTTAGATCAATACGGAAAACAACCAGTTTACGCAACGATGACGCAAATTATGATTGCATTACCTGCACTAATCTTTTTTTATTAGTAGGGACAGTAGTGGATCGATTTGATAGACAACGTATTTGTACGGTAAGTAATATATGTTGTTCAATTTGTAATATCGGAATTCTAATTTCGCTTTATTACGGGATGATCATACTAGTCTTTATATTTTTATTTTTGGAAAATGCATGTATCCAATTTTTCTCTCCATCAGAACAGGCAATGATACAGGGAGTAGTAGAATCAGACCAATACGGTGCAGCGGCAGGTATTAATCAAATGGTAAATAGTTTATATGCTTTATTTGGTGTAGGAATTGCAACGATGGTGTATTGGACTTTTGGAATTTACGGGAGCATTTTAGTAAATACGCTCACCTTTATTGCGAGTGGTATTTTGATACAAACGATCTCGATTCCAGAAAAAGTTCGTTTGCCAAATGGTAGAACAAAATGGAAAGAAGTTAATTTGAAGATGTTAATAACAGAGTTTAAAGGAGGGATTAAGTATATATACCAAAATGAAACTTTAAAAAAATTACTTTTAGGATTTATCGTATTTGGATTATTAAATGGTATTTTAAGCGTATCCACTACTTACATATTAAAATACAAATTAGCGCCAGCAACATATGAAAGCTTAGCAATGGTTGGTGGAGTAGTTGGAGGAATCTCATTACTAATTGGAAGTATAGTAGCAACGAGTATAGGTAAGAAATATGCACCAAAATCTATTATTGTATTTGGGATGGCGGGCTCTGGGGTCTTCTTCGGTATGTGTTACTTTGTAAATCACGTATGGTCTTTTTATCTATGTATCGCTTTTGCGACTTTCTTTTTACCATTTATTAATGTTGCAATATCGGGCTGGATGTATGAAATTGTAGAAGAGTCATTCATGGGACGTGTTCAAAGTTTACTTAGTCCATTAACGACAGGATTCCAGCTGTTATCTCTCGGTGCGATAGCGATGTTATTCCCAAAATGGATTGGTGCAGATACCTTGTATATTATTTTATTTGGTTTATTATTTTTAGTTACGTGTTTATATCAAGCTATTTTACCTAGTGGGAAGAAGCAAGTGCAATGTATAGCTGAAGAGATGTAACATATGTAGGTTTTTGGTTTCTGAATATTCTATCGAATGACAAGGGGGATAGAGTGATGTTGATGCGAGTTGCTAAATGGTGTGGGGTTACTTGTTTACAATTATTTGCGGCGCTTATTTGTATTCTATTTTTAGGGGCACTACCGCGTTTATTTAAGGGATTACAAATTGATTTAATCGGTTTTTGGAACACAGTTGTGTTTCTTGGAGAGAAGTTACTTCAACCAGGTGAAATTACGTATGGATTTCGGAATTCAAGAAAGTTATTTCCACAAATATGGATTCATTATGTAGAAACAATGTTTGTATTTATTTCGGCATTTATACTATCTTTACTCATTGCGTATCTTATCGTTGTGTGGGTATTACAGCGCTCTCAATCAAAGCAACGTATGTGGAATGGGATTTTCGTCGCACTTGAAAGTATTCCGGACATTTTATTAATTTTATTATCTCAACTTCTAGTAGTAATAATCTTTCAAAAGACAGGTTTTATGCCAGTGAAATTTGCAGGACTTGGAGAGGAAAGGGCTCGCCTGTTACCAATAATATGTCTTACTTTACCTACAACATTATTATTTATTAAGTTACTACTATTACGTTTCAGAGAAGAATTAGAGAAAGATTATAGTATATTTGCTAAGAGTAAAGGGCTAAGTTTAAGACATATTTTGACGCACCATATTTCAAGAAATGTCCTGTTAACAACAGTCTATTATGCAAAAACGAATATTTTATTTATGTTATCAAACTTATATATTATTGAATGGCTGTTTAATACGTACGGTATGTTCGTTTTCGTGAAAGAAAATTCGAAATTAGAAATATTTACAGTGAGTTTAGTTTTATTATACGTACCGCTTTTTATACTATTTCGTTTATTACATACGCTTTTACAAAATGTTATAAAGGAGCGTGTGTAACATGTGGCAAGTTGTAAAAAGAGATGTGAGATTTTGGCTAGGTGTTACTTTTTTGAGTGTACTAATGATTGTTAGTATTGGAAATACGCTGTTTTTCGATGGGAATATTCGTGAACTAACGATGATGTATAACGAAAAAGGAGAATTAGAGGCTGCTCCGTTTTCACCGTCGAGTAAATTTTGGTTTGGAACTGATGAGAAAGGCCGTGACCTGTTCCAGTTAATAATAGAAGGAGCGAAATGGACAGTTGGTGCAAGTGTCGTTATCGCAGTTTTACGTGTAGTAATTGGAGGAGCTATTGGTTTATTACTTGGTATGTACAGTAAACGTTCATTTCCAGTAATCTCATCTTTTTTTGATCCGTTTAGTATTGTACCAATGATTATGATTTCCTATTTTATGTTAAATGCAGTTTTAATGTTCGAAAGTGGAGAGGCTGCTGCTCCGTTTCATTTACGGGTTGCGTTTCAAATTATAGTTCTTGCGTGCCTTGCTGTACCGACTGTTATGTTGTACGTGGCGCAAGAAGTAAAACGTATTAAGAATGAAGAATTTATGTTGGCGGCCACTGTGCTCGGCGGAAGTAAGTGGCAGAGGTTGAGACGCCATGTATGGCCGCATATGTTACCATCATTTCTTTTATTAGTAGCCCAGCAATTTGTAAGTACTTTATTACTCCTCTTGCATCTTGGTTTGTTGCGATTATTTTTTGGCGGAACAATAATTTTTGGCGGTATAGATGCAGATAGTGTCACAAAAGAGTGGACAGGGTTAATTGGTCAAAACTTCCGTCACTTAACTACTCATACATGGATTGTACTTATACCAATCGCTTTCTATAGTATGACAATTTTGTCAGGAAATCTTATTAGTAATAGTATGCAAGATGCGATTAAATTAGGAAATGTTAGAAGAGCGAAACAGAAGAAGGAAGAGGTGAAAGTAGAGAAACAAATACAGCCTACCGTGAATGATTTTTCATTTCATAGAGAGGTACAAAAATAAAGAAAGATAGCTGAAGACAAATTGTTTTCAGCTATCTTTTTTGTTTAAAGTGGTGGTAAATCAATCTTACCTTCTTCAAATAATTCCTTTATCATATGTTTCGTATAACCAGCTGCTTGACCAAATGTGATTTTTGCTGGCATTGGTGCTTCATTTACATCTACTACTACATCAATAATACATGGTTTATTTTGTTTTACTGCGTTTTCAAAAGCGGGGAGTAGTTCATCTGAATTTTCAACTCGATATCCAATACCACCGCAAGCCTCTGCGTATTTTGCAAAATCAGGATTCGTTAAGTCTGTACCAAATTCGATATTACCCATAACCTCTTGTTCGAATTTAATCATGGCGATTTTATTATTATTTAATACGACGACAACGATTGGCAGTTTATATTTAACAGCTGTTACGAAGTCATTCATTGTCATTCCAAACCCGCCGTCACCACAAACTGCAAACACTTGTTTATCCGGGAAAGCAATTTGTCCAGCAAGTGCACCAGGTAAACCACAGCCAAGTGTTGCAAGCCAGCTAGAAATGATAAATTTCTGGTTTGTCATACGGAAGTGCCTTGCTGTCCACACTGTTACATTTCCGACATCTACTGAAAGAATTGCATCATCTTCGGCTACTTGTTGCAGTGCGTGCATAACTCGTTGTGGTTTAATTGGAGTAGAAGAATCTTCTTCTTGAGTGTGTAATTTTTCTTCCCACTTTTTCATCATTTCTTGATGATGCTCTAAGAAGGAATGATCCTCGTGTTTTTCTACATTTTCAATTAACCATTTTAATGTTTTATCAGCATCACCAGCTAAGCCGATATCTGTCGTATAACGTTTCCCGATTTGTGCAGGGTCTGTATCAATATGAAGTGTTTTTGCTTTTTCGGGTAAGAAACCAGTGAACGGATAAGAAGTACCAACCATAATTAAAGTATCTGCATGCTTCATTGCTTCATAAGAAGGTTTCGTCCCGATTAATCCTAATCCACCGATACAAAGAGGGTGTTCATCAGGAACAATCCCTTTAGCTGGTAATGTAAGTACGATTGGAGCACCGATATGTTCTGCAAATGCAAGTAAAGACTCTCTCGCATGTTTAGCTCCTTTCCCGGCTAAAATAACAGGTTTTTTCGCTTCATTAAGTGCGAGTTTCGCTACAGCTAAATCTTCTTCTTGCGGAAATATTTCTGGTAATGTAAAGGAAGAGTTTGTAATGCGCGCACCATTTTTTACTTCAAATTTTGGAACATCATCTGGAATTGTAAGAACAGAGACACCTTTTTTTGTATATGCCATTCGAATCGCTTGATTCACTACAGCAGGTAACTGTTCAGCTGACATTATTCGTTGGTTATAAACCGCAACATCATCAAACATTCTTTCTAAGTTTACTTCTTGGAAAAAATCCGTTCCGAGTAAATCGCTTTCTACTTGTCCTGAAATTGCTAGTACGGGAGCTTGATCGAGTTTTGCATCGTATAAACCATTTAATAAATGAATCGCTCCAGGTCCTGCAATAGCCATACAAACACCAAGTTTTCCTGTTAATTTCGCATAGGCTGCCGCTGCTAACGCACCAGCTTCTTCATGGCGAACTTGAATAAATTTAATTTTATCTTGTTTTTTTCTTAAAGCTTCAATAATAGAATTAATGGAATCTCCAGGCATACCATATATGTGTTCTACACCCCAGTCAATTAAAAGGTCCACTAATGCTTCACCGGCTGTTTTTCCAAACATAATCGTTCCTCCTTATAATAGGTAGATACTATTATGTTTTGGAGAAAAAGGAAAAATATACAAATGATATAACTTATTTGTTTTAATGATGTCCAGTGAAAAGAGTGAAGACTGTTATTAGTAAAAATCCACTAATAGACCACGATAGAAACGGAAGGAGAGATAGCTGTTTTTTTGCTTTCCAAAGCATTTCGTGAATTGTGACATAGCCAAGAGAACCAATTGCGCTTCCCATAATAAGTCCTTGTAAATGGAGAGCTTTCCCGTCCATCATAATGCCAAAAACAGTACCGGTCCCTAGGATAAGAGAAAGTAATAAAGTTGTTAATAAAAATGAAATGTATTTATGTTTTGTAAAAAGAAATGGAATAATTAAAGCTAACCCTTCTGGAATATGGTGAATGACAATCGCAAGTAAGAAAGGAATGGCAGAGTCATTATGATTTATAAACGCTGTTCCTAACGCAAATCCACTCGGCATATTATGAATGAATATAGCGAAAGAAAGAAAAAGGAAGGTTTGCCATGCTTGTTGATCTTTCTTATGTATAATCGGATGGTGACAATAGTTATCTAATAAGCTCATAACTAAAATACCGATAGCTATACCGAGCATAGGCCCAATTATTTCATAGCTTGAAAATGTTTCAGGAATAATTTCAAGTGATAAAAGCCCAAGCAAAATCCCACCACATAATGCGTATAAGCGATGCATCTTTTCTTCAATTAGTTGGCGTGTTGCTACTCCAACAGCACCTCCTAATAGTAATCCACCGAACGAAAAAAACGTAACGATTATAGGAATCCATAAACGTTCCATAACATCACACTCCAATTCTATCCCCTTATTTTCAGCTTACTAATGGGGGAGGGAGATTAGTCCAAATTATTATGACTAATTATAGAGAAAAAACTGTAAATTCATTATAATTTATATATTAAAATGAAATGGGGAATGTAAGTGCAAACAAAATGGAACTTATCTGAATATAAAAATCCAAAACGATAGGATATAGAAAATAAAAGTTTTTCAGATTTTCCGTTTTTACTATCATGGGCGCAAAAACTAAATATACAAAATGAATGGATTTTAGATATTGCATGTGGAACAGGGAGAGTCACTATTCCTTTTATCGAAAAAGGGTATCAAATGATTGGTATAGATATACATGAAGGAATGCTTGCTGAAGCGAAGAGTAAATCTGCGAGTTTAAAGAATATAAAGTGGTTACAGCAAGACTGCTTGCAATTGAGCGTCGAAGAAACAATTCCTTTAGCATTTATGGTAGGACATGGATTCCAACATTTTCTTACTAATACACATCAAAATCAATTATTAGCATCGATTCATAATGTAATAACTGATAATGGTATATTCATATTTGATACACGTTTTCCGTCAAAGGAAGAATTAATACAACCATCTACAGAAGAATATTGGACAACTATTACAGATGAACAGGGAAGAAGATGTGATTTATATACTGAGATGAATTATGATTCAATTCAACAAATACAGTACTACATAACAACAAGAAGGTTTTATGAGGATAATGCGCTAGTAGAGGAACTGAAAACAACAATAGATCTTCGGTATACGTATCCACAAGAATTAGAAAGATTACTAGTAGCGAATGGGTTTGAATTGTTACATATATATAATGATTGGGATGGGAATGAGTTGCAGGAGGATTGTTATTCTATGGTGGTAGTTTGCCAGAAGAAAAGATAGGGATGCTGATTGTTATATAGTAAGTTATTAGAAAAAATGATCAAACTGTATTTCACATTAACAATAGACTATGTGTCTTTGTTTTAATTGTAAGGAAGAATAAGAGGAGCTGCAGTGGAGTGCTATGGTGGGGACTGTGTATAAAGAAAATGAAGGGTAAGGTCATAATCAAATGTTGTTTACTGAGCCATTAGAGTTTTATATAATATACAAATAAACAAAACTGGATGGTTGCCAGTTTAGAGGGACATAAAAAAATGTCCTGGTATTTAGATAATGTTTATGAGTTAAATAAAGAAAAACGAATGTAATAAAAATTTACTATACTAACTTTATGGAGAGTAATGTTATGAAAGCAGAAAAAACACTTGAAACACTAGATAGGTACGCGGAGGAGTTTGATTTTCCAGTACTTGATAACTATAATTTTGACTTAGCACAATCCAGAATATCTGTTTTTCGAGAGGAAGACAAGTGGCTCATTGTATTTGAGGTTGTAGGCGTTGATGCAAACCTTGAGATATCGAATAACTTCTATGTGTATAGTAATAGCATGAGACAGCAAGGATTCTTTTCATGTTTCGATGAAATCTTAACGCTTGTAAATGAAGAATATTGGTACGATGATGAAGATCATTTCCTTGTAGATCCTTTTCATATGGAGTTACTTTTGAAAGGAGAACGTATCACTTTAACACCAACTGTAGAAGAGTATAAGCGTTTAGGAATTGAAACTGATTCATTTCATCCTACCAAACTTATTCGTTTTTTAACTTCTAAATATAAGGAGAAATTCTGGGTAAATCCCTCGGACATATTAGATGAAACCAATGCAGAATTTAAACCAAATCTATTTTATCAAACAGAAGAATGGGAACATCCTGATATAAGTGAGGATCAAAAACCGAGTGAGAGCATATTCTTTCAAAGTTTAGCTAAAGCGATTGAATTAAATAATGTGAATTTGATAACTGTAGGGAAAGTAAATAATGTTTGGACCAATTGGACATGGAGTGATTTTGAAAAACAAGAAGAGGATGACATTTAAATAAGAAACTGTTTTTCCCCACCTATGATACATTGAAGCATTTGTAACATTATTTTATCGGTAAAGCCATGTATGAACTTCGCTTTCACATCTAAATCATTTGAGTTGAACAATCGTATTAGTTATTACTAATATGTGTGTCAAAATATTTTAAAAAAGATTGATAAATGTTTCTTCGCTTTATTTTTAATGTGAGAAGGAATGTAAATAATGAACAAAAAAATAATATAGTTAGTGGCAGCGAAGGAAATGTTATAGTGTTTGATGCACACATTATGCAGTTTTATGTCACAGGAAAGAGAAGCTTTTTGTTTGAATTTCAGGGTATACAAAATGTAAACGTTGACTGGGATTTATTTCTCATGCTAACATATAGATAATTTAATCAAGGCGGTGGAAATGTATTGGACTCAGATGTTGACTCGGATAGGTGGCTAAATGACCTCGATTTTCTCAGAGTACCCCTCATCATTTTGAGAATGTAGATTTTATACAATCTCATGTCAATGTGTATGAAGTAGGTCTGGAAAGAGAAAATATATCAGGAGGTGAATCCTTTAGTTTCAAGGAAGCTAAGGGAATTAGTTGGACATATTTAATTTAATCATGGTAGTGGTTTTAATCGCATGTACTGCATTTTTCGTAGCAATTGAGTTTGCTATTGTAAAAGTAAGAGGATCAAAGATTGATCAATTTGTATTAGAAGGAAAGAAAGGTGCGCTGGCAGCTAAGAAAGTGACATCAAACTTGGATGAGTATTTGTCAGCTTGTCAATTAGGGATTACAGTTACAGCAATGGGACTCGGGGCACTAGGTGAACCAACGATTGAGAGACTTTTACATCCTTTATTTGATAAGTGGAACATCAATCCTTCCATTGCAGGTGTATTATCTTTAGGAATTGCTTTTACTATTATGACGTACTTACATGTTGTAGTTGGTGAATTAGCACCAAAAACATTCGCGATTCAAAAGGCTGAGAAGGTTACTTTATTACTTTCGGCTCCGCTTATCTGGTTCTACAAAATCATGTATCCGTTTATTCGCTTGTTAAATGGCTCTGCAAGGATGATAACAGGAATGTTCGGCTTAAAACCTGCATCAGAGCATGATGTAGCACATACAGAAGAAGAATTACGATTGATTCTTTCTGAAAGTTATGAACGTGGAGAAATTAATCAAGCTGAATACAAATATGTAAATAATATTTTTGAATTTGATAATCGTATTGCGAAAGAAATCATGGTCCCTCGTACAGAAATTATAGGGCTACATGTAGATAATTCTTTAGCAGACCATATGAAAATAATCCGTGATGAAAAGTATACACGTTACCCAGTATTTGGGGAAGATAAAGATGAAATCATTGGCATGGTGAATGTGAAAGACTTCTTTATTCGTTATATGAATAAGGAAACAAAAGAATTCAATTCTATTCAATCGTATACGCGTCCAGTAATTGAAGTAATTGAGACCATACCAATACATAATCTTTTACTACAAATGCAAAAGAAACGTATTCCGTTGGCTGTGTTATATGATGAATACGGCGGTACGGCTGGTATTGTAACCATTGAGGATATTCTGGAAGAGATTGTAGGAGAAATCCGTGATGAATATGATGAAGATGAGCGTCCGCCCATCCAGCAAATGAATGAAGGGCATCTTGTCGTAGAAGGTAAAGTATTAATTAGCGAATTAAATGATTTACTAGGATTACATATGAATGATAGTGATGTTGACACGATTGGTGGTTGGATTCTGATGCAGAATTATGATATCCAGGAAGGGCAAACAGTAAATAGCGAAGGATATGCATTTAAAATTCTTTCTAAAGACCCTCACCAAATCAAACGTGTTGAAATACAAAAAGAAATGTTGGAAGCAGCAACTGTATAGTTGCTGCTTTTTATTCAGTTGATAACATGGTAGCCATCCTCATTAAATTCATTGATTGATCAACTCTTTACCTGTTAACACATTACCGAAATAGGGAATGATTGTTTCCTTTGCATTCCAGGTTCAACACCCCTTCGATATTGTAAAATGTATCTCATTTATACAAATTGTAATATAATTTACATGTAAATTCGTAGCGTAAAATAGATTAAAAGCAACAAATGTTGAGAAAGGATGCCCTTGTCAAAATTAGTATTTGTATTTCACTAGATAATAAAAAATGTAGAATGATTTTATTTCTGACATTGTTATTTAATAGTAATCAAAATACAAAATAAAGAATTTTCTCGGCTGGAAATTGTTACACAGTCATAAAATGGAGGCAATAGTTATGCAGCAAATTAAAAAAATAGGAAACTCATTTTGGTATATGACACCTGTTTCCGAGACTGATAGACCTATCTTAGGAATGGTAGTTGGAAAAGAAAAGACTTTGATGATAGATGCAGGTAATTCAGAAGCACATGCACAATTGTTTTTAGAAATGCTAAAAGAGCAAAATATCTCAAATCCTGATTTTGTAGCATTAACGCATTGGCACTGGGATCATATTTTTGGATTGCCTGTATTACAAAATGCATTGTCTATCGCACATTTTGAAACAAAAAAAGAGATGAACACACTTGTTTCTTATGAGTGGTCGGATGAGGCATTGGACGCACGAGTGAAAGAAGGTACAGAAATTGAATTTTGTGCGGACTGTATAAAAAAAGAGTTCAGTGAAAAACCAAGAAATATTCAAATTCTTCCGCCGACCTTAACCTTTCAGAAGCAACTTGAATTAGACCTTGGTGATGTGACATGTGTGTTAAAGCATGTGGGCGGAGACCATTCACATGACTCTGTTGTCATTTATATTAAAGAAGAAAAGATATTGTTTTTAGGAGATTGTATTTATGCAAATATTTTTTCTTCTAAGTGGAACTATACGACGAAACGAACGTTTAAACTGATACAAGAATTAGAGAAATTTGATGCCGAGACCTATATTCTTTCACATGGGGAAGCTATAGATCGAAATGAATTTTTGCGAGAGATTCGTTTATTAAAAACAGTAGGAACTTATACGGAAACTCATAAAGGCGATGAAGAGAAGATAAAGGCAGCATATAAACAAGAACTAGATAGAGAATTAAATGAAGATGAGCTAGAAACAATAACGTACTTTGTAAATGGTTATGAAATGGTTAATCTGTAAAACCTAGCTCTAAATCAATTGATGCTTGTTCTGACCAAATACAATGTAACTGCACAAAAAGAGTATTGAAAATTAATTCAATACTCTTTTTAATAATTAAATATCCAGCCCCAACCAATTTCTAAATCTTTTTGCTGGCTCATCAACTGGGTTTATACGGATTTCAACACTGGTTGTGATTAGCAGCTTTTTTAGCTAATTCAGTAATATATTTAAAGAATGCATCACGTTTTACATCATAAATGACATTTACTGGTCTTCCGTTAGCAGTTTCCACTGTACGTCCTTGGCTGGGTCCGTATGTATGAACGATACTAGTAATCGTTTTTGTTTTTGCAAGATCAGCTTTCCCAACAAACGCAGCAGTTAATACATCCCACAAATAGTAGGTAGAGTTAGTTGAAAAGTGAACGAGAGGGGGGACCATTGCATAGCATTGACCAAGGAAATCAACACCAATATACTTACGCTCTTTTGCCCACTGTTCACGTATGTCTATAGTTAGCGGAACCTGGTTTGTACTTTCTAGAGTTACTAAATCAATGATTATATTAGCATTCCAAACACGAGCTACTGCTTCGGGATCCCAAAATGAATTCCACTCGGCTGTTCCGTCATGTTCTGGCTCATGTACATTGCCTGCAGTACGAAATGTACCGCCCATCCAAACGAGACGTTCAATTTTATCTTCGATTATTGGAGATTCATATAGTGCACGAGCAAGGTCAGTCAGGGGCCCTGTAAATAATAAAGTTGTTTTTCCATCAGTTTGTAGAAGAGTCTCTATTATATGATGATGTGCAGGTTTTTTTGATGCAGGTGTAACAACTTTCCCAAACTCATTTAAAATTGGTAAAGCATCTACATAAAATGCATGCATCCGCCATTCTTTTGGAAATGGGTTTTTTCCACGAGAGTTGGACGCTGCTACCTCAATATTATTTTTGCCGAAGCGATCTATAATTTTACGACTGGCAGACATTGCTGGTTCTAAATAACAATCTGCAGGAATAACTGAAACACCTGTAAGTTCTACATTTTCCATCTGGAGTAGTAAAAATAGTGATATTAAATCATCTACACCACCATCATGATTGAAGTACACTTTTTTCATCATTTTAATCTCCATTCTTTAAAATTTAACCAGGAATTAAATTTTAATTGATGAAAAATCATCAATAATTTCCACCACTTCAATTCTCCCATTAATCAGTAACTCAGGAAGTTCATTTCTAACGTTTCCTTTCCAATACTCTCTAGCTTGTTCCATTTTTTGAGCGAAAGGAATACCATCTTCTTTCGGCAAAAGGTTTCCATCACCTTCAAAAGAACTTCCGATTACTCGTAGTTTAACAATCTGCAAAACTTCTCGATTATAAGAATCAAATAGCGCTTTCCATTTCAAAGCATTCTCATAGCTTTTGGAAGCATATAAGCAAGACAATCTTGAGGGATATTCAGGAAATTCTTGCAGTCTAACCATTTCTACAATCGTTTCTCTAACCGCTCTAATTGTTTGATCTATATAATTCAGAACTACTTTAGCATTTTCATTATTTATATGTAATTCCTCATTGATATAATGCCTTTTTAAAATTTGAATGGAGTCTTCATCATTAGAATTTAATTGTTCTCTTTCAAAAAAGAAGTGATAGAGGGTATTAGTTTGATTTTTGTCAAAGTGAATGATTTTTCCGATACTCATTGTTTTCCTTGTAACGATGTGATATGCGTAAAATTCTGCTTTATTCATGGTTATCCTCCTAGTAGTAATTATCATATAATTCAATATTAAATTTAATAATTCAACATCAAAATATATAAAACCTTTGTAAGTAAAAAGTTATAAAGTGGGAGGATTGGAGTGAAGAGTGGAAGAAATGCACGTAAACGCTTTAAAAATGTTCACAAAATGTTCACTTACGAAGGAGTTTCCAATATCGATATAATGACAAAGACTCAAAGAGAAGGGATGATGAAAATTGCCAACAACAAGAAAGGAAAACCTCCAATTTGGTATGATGATGTGCCTCGGGATGGTTATCGTTATGACGTTTTACAATTTATTAATGAATGGAGCAGGAGGACCAATTCATATTAAGGAAATCGCATTAGAACTAATAATTGGATTTATTATTGCGCTATTAATTGAAATATGTATCGTTGGACCGTGTGCGAAAAAGATTGTATTTGCATTACCATTTGATAAATCAAAAAAAGTAAACATGATTATTGCGATGGCAACAACAATGGTAATCGGAATGGTATTCTTTATGTCATTTTACGGAATGGCTATGATGTATTTACATAATGGGTTACATGGTGACTCATTCGCTTCAATTTATTTCTCGATTTTCATTAAAAATTTCATTATGGCGTACCCACTTCAATTAATAATAATGGGACCTCTTGTACGTTTCTTATTTGGAAAGTTTGTTTTGAAGAATAAAGCTGTTAATGTAGCGTAGTTTTAATTACTAAAATATTATATATGGATTAAATATTTCAAACACATCTCACATATTTTGAGATGTGTTTTTTCGTGTACATTACTAATTATTTTCATATCGATGTGACATTTGTCCTTTTGTCGTTGTAGTATTGTAGGTTTTAATTAAATCATAGATAGAAGATTAGGAGATGATTTTTTTGAAAGGTATTTTACTTTCAGTTTTTGGAGGAGTATTCATTACACTTCAAGGTACGTTTAATGCGAAACTTAGTTCAGATATCGGTATATGGTCGACGAGTATTATGACGCATTTAATTGGGTTTCTTATTGCAACAACTATATTTTTGTTAAAGAAAGAAGAGAAAGTAACGGATTTAAAGGGTGTAAAAAAAGTATATTTAGTAGCTGGCGCACTTGGTGGGTTGATTATTTGTGCGGAAACAATGGCGATATATTCAATGGGAGTTACATTAACAGCTGGAACACTTATGGTTGCTCAATTATTAACAGCTACTGTTATTGAAATGAAAGGATTATTTCATATAAAAAGATACAAATGGAGAGATACCATATTGTGGGGACAATAGTAATGATTTTAGGTATTTTTGTGTTTAATATGTAAGGAAAGAAGGGACTGTAAGTGGATAATAAATCAGACTTAATTATTCAATATTTGAAAGCTTATAATATACTTGAAATTTTTTCAGGAATAAGTACTGACAATTTTCAAGTAAATCATTTTGAAAAAGGCAAGCTTATTTGCGATAAAGATGATGAAATTCATCGTTTATATTTTGTTATTAAAGGAAAAGTAAAAGTTTACACGATTACACCAGAAGGAAAGAAACTAATCCTTCGCTTTATCAATCCATTAGCAATTGTTGGTGATATTGAATTAATACAAAATAGCAAAGCACATAATGTTGTTGAAGCTTGTTCAGATGTTGTAGCAATCTCCATTTCTAATACAGTTATTAGAAATAAGTTATTACATGATCCTATATTTATGAAGTTCTTGCTTGAAAACATTGCGAACACATTAAAAATATCGACTCGTTTTACAGCTCTAAATTTACTTTATCCGGTAGAAGTACGTGTAGCTAGTTATTTACTTTCGATTTCAACGGATAGTAATGGGAATATGTATAAAGAGGATTTAGATTCAACTTCTGTATCAAGTATTGCAGATTTTATAGGTGTAAGTTATAGGCATGTAATTCGAGTTTTACAAAAATTTTATAGTGAAAAATTAATTAAAAAGAAAAATGGAGTTATTGTAATTAAAGATTTTTCTAGAATGAAGGAAGTTGCTAAAGATAATATATATGAGTAATGAAAGGGAGAGAAGGGTTATGATTGGATTTAGTTTAGCTATATTAGCTGGAATATTAATTAGCTTACAATCTGTTTTTAATACGAAAGTGAATGAAATTGTAGGACAGTGGTTAACAACTGCATGTGTTCTTGGAATAGGTCTCATAAGTTCTGTTTTATTTCATATCATTACAGAGAAAAGTATAAGCGTTAACTTTTATACTGCAAATTATTTATTTTATATAAGTGGATTGTTTGGTATCGGATTAATTATTTGTATAATGGGTGCAATAAAGAGTTTAGGTCCAGCTTATACGGTGCTCATTAGCCTTATTACTCAATTAGTTGTTGCATTATGTGTTGATACATTTGGATTGTTTGGAATGGAGAGAGTACCTATACAAATAAATAAATTAATTGGTATAGGTCTATTAATTGTAGGGGTAGGAATTTTTAAAAATCTTTTTTCGAATAAGAAAGCTATTACTATAAATGAGGATAGGGTCTAAAGAATTTAAAGGAAAAAGGTGTTAATAATTAGAACATATACATTTAGGTGGTAGTAAATGAGCGATAAGGAGAGAAAATAAGTGATTCAGTACATGTTGGAAGATGGTGTACATTATATTATGAGTGCAGTGACATAACTAGGAGGTTTCCACTATGACAGCTTTATTTAAAGCTATGGAGTTCCAGCTGAAAACTGAACGACTTGATCTGAGTATGTGGGAGGAATCCGATTCAGTCTGGATGAGAAAATTAATTGGCGAACGTGGTGTGGATATGCCAACCCTTGACGCCGTTCGTAGCATGCTTATAGAGATGCGTAAGAGATCAGGCGAAAATGGCATTTCCCTTCTCACTATTCGCCGACGAGACGAAGGTGATTTCATCGGATACTGTGGCTTGATTATCGGTCGTTCCACACTGGAAGAGCCGGAGATCGCATACGAGTTGTTCCGCAGTGCTCATGGCAAAGGCTATGCGACTGAGGCAGCATCTGTTGTGCTGGACGCTGCGATTGCTACGGGGCGCCACAGACTTTGGTCGACTGTAGGCGCTTGGAATGTTGCGTCCTTCCGGGTGTTAGAAAAGATAGGATTTAAGAGGCATCACAGTACGTGGGACGAGCGCGGTGAGATTGTTTGGAACGTACGCGACCTTTAGAAATCCCGGACCTAACTCGAAACTATTGAAAAGGAGAAGAGGTCATTAGTTTGGGCAAGAATCCAGATAAAGATAAAATAACTGATTTATAATTCAAATAGTGACAAACTATAACTGAAGCATGTCCTCGAAAGAGGAGTGTTGCCTTCGCACCGAGGCTATGCCCTCCCCCAAAAACCAATCGAACGTTTCAAGTTATATATCTTTATTATACTGATTAAATTAAATATTTATTGTTTACTTATTTCATTCATTATGTAAATAAAAAAGGATAGTTAGCCCTCATAATGGACTAACTATCCTATAGATTATTATATGAATTTAATAAAATCGAGGTCTTCTTTTATATATGATTAATATATAAGCTATAGATTTATCATTTTTCAAACCGTATATGAACGAACTTCAACATCTTTATTAAATTTACAATCCGCATCATAATTCGTGTACTTCCATCCCAATCTTTATTTGTAGGTATATGTTTAAAGAAAGGGGAGTAGCTTAATATTTTTATGTTAGAAGACCACTTTTCTATTGTCTTTGGATTATTTACGTAAAAATACGTCATAGCGCCGTTATTACCAGATTTTTTTACAGTAGCATTCGAAAGTGTCAGTGCGAACTTTGATTCGGCATCAAAATATAACTCTCCTCCAGGAAAACGTTTTGCCATAGCGACAAATATCTCCTTCAGTTCTTCTTCTTTAAAGTAATAAAACACACCTGCTGATATAAAAAGAATACCGTCTTTTGGATCATATTTTATATCGTTGAACCAAGAAGTGTCAAAAAATGATTTGGCAATGCTTATATTTCGTGGTGTATCTTCAATTAATGTTTTGCGGAAAGCGATCGCATCAGGCAAATCAAGGTTATACCACTGTATAGTACCGTTATCAATTCTTGAAAAAGTAGTGTCTAGTCCAGAACCGATATTTACTATAGTAGCATTCGGATGTTTTCTAATAAATTGTTTAATAGTATCGTCTATTTTTCTTGCACGGGTAATATAAGTGATACATCCATATTCGCCAAATGTATCTGCTATTTTAGAGAAATCAAAGTCGCATTCTTTAATAATCCGAATAGCTTCCGTATCATCTAAAATATCCTTGTTTTTCTCACTACCATATGCTCGTCCCCATAGTGGAATAAGCATAGTACCTTGAACTGATTGTAAATCTATTTCTTTAACCATGAAACGTCCTCCATTTAATAATAAAAAAATATCATATATATATGATTAGTCGTTATTTAGCATTTTTGATAGCATTTTATTTGTTTTATACAGTCCGTAAGCTAAATCACGTTGATCTTCTTCACTGAGTTTTTCAAGATTACTAGTGAAATTATTATAAATTTGTTTCCATCTTTCATAATGTACTTTTTCAGCTTTATCTGTTAAGGAAATTAAAACAGCTCGTTTATCTACTGTATCTTGTTTTTTTACAATGTATCCGTTTTGCTCTAAATTACGAACGGTTACACTTAATTGTTGTTTAGGTATGTTTAAATAACTAGCAATCATTTTTAAATTTACAGCGACTTTTTGCTGGGCAATATACTCAACTATGTGTTGCTCTAAATGTGTAAATTCAGTGGATTTCTCTGATAATAATTTGAAAGTACCTGACATATTTAATAATAAATTCATGTATTCGTTTATTAATTCTTTATTAGTCATTATTTTTCGTGTCCTTTATCAATTTAGTAATTATTTTATTACTATTTTTACTTAAAATCAAATAATAACATTGATATTAGTAATTGTTTATTTACTAATATCGATGTTATTTAAATCGTGAGCGATGCATTAGAGGAAAAGTTAAAGTTTTTTATGAGCGGTGAGTAGAAAGATTATAAAATATTACTTTATACATAAAAAACTAATGAAGCCAATGTCTTTTTCAGTCATTATACTATTAATAATTTTATGGTAAAATCTTTTACATAATGAAATAAAGGGGTAGTATTCTATGGGTTATTTCTCAAATAGTTTATTAGTTTTGTTTGTTCTTATCGTATGTAGCTGTATGATTTTTGGTTGATAATATAATGATGGATTGATATAAAAGAAGGTATCTCACAAAGATGAGATACCTTCTTTTTCTTATAATTGTAATTTAGATTCAGTATTTGGTGATGGTTGAAATGTATATATTTTATACTCACCATTAGTTGATATATTAAACAAATATTAAATAGAGAAATATATATGGTACCAATCTTATTAAGTTCCTTATGTTTTTAAAGAGAAGGAGTTTCATTTTTTCTTATTGAAGTATTGTTCTAGTCAGTTTAACGACGGTCAAAAATTTTTTGACATAAAAACAAAAAGGATAATAGGGAGTATTTACATGAAAACTATTTTAAAGTACACAATTGAATCTCCTAAAGATTTCAATGAATTATTAACTATGTATGAATCTTTAGGATGGAATTCTCTTAAATTATCGGTTAACGAGTTAGAGCAAATGTGTAAGCAAAGTTGGTATACAATATATGTTTTTGATGACCAAAAGTTAGTAGGGATGGGACGTGTTATATCAGATGGTGTAATTACTGGCATTATTTGCGGAGTGTGTGTATTACCGGAATATCAGTCCAAAGGCATTGGAAAGGAAATAGTGGAACGATTAATCCGGCACTGTGAACAAAAACGAGTTATTCCACAACTTATGTGTGTTGAAGATTTAAAATATTACTATGAATCAATTGGATTTGAGGAATTTTCGATTGGTATGACGAAACATATTAAACGATAGCGAGGCTTTGTAATTTAGAATTACTTGTTTATCAGGCCAATTTTTAGATTTCAAAAATTTCATTATAAAGGAGAATAATGTTATGGAGATTGCTAAAGGGGTAGAGATGTTACATCTTGAATTTCAAGAGTATATTATTCACCCAATTCTTTTATGGGATGATGAAATGGCAGTTTTAATAGATACTGGATTTCCTGGACAAATTGAAGATATACGAATAGAAATGGGTAAGGTTGGAGTATCGTTTGATAAACTAAAAGCCGTGATTTTGACGCATCAAGATATAGATCATATAGGTAGTCTTCCTGAACTATTACAAAACTGTGGAAGTAATATAAAAGTCTATGCTCACGATCTAGATAAGCCATATATCGAGGGGGAGTTACCTTTGTTGAAGGATGCACAAGTACAGAATCCACCAAAAGGAAAAGTGGATGATACTTTGGTTGAAGGCCAAGAACTTCCATATTGCGGTGGTATTCTTATTATTCATACCCCAGGGCACACTCCTGGTCATATTAGTTTATATTTGAGACAAAGTAAAACTCTTATCGCTGGGGATTCAATGTATAGTGTAAACGGAATTTTAGGGGGAATTCATGCCCCAACTACTTTGGATATAAAAGAAGCGCAAAATTCTTTGAAGAAGTATTTAAATCTAGAAATTGATTCTGTAGTTTGTTACCATGGTGGATTAAGTAAGGGGAATATAAATGCACAAATTCAAGAGCTATAGATAAGAATTTTTTGTTAATCGGTGCTAAAGTATAATTTAATTGCTAGTATATAAATAAAACCCTTAAATTAATAAAGAGCATGTTTGAAGGAATTTCAAATGTGCTCTTTATTAAATATAATCAATTTAATTTTGATGACTTAATCCATTCCAATAAAACGAAACGATTTCTTTTGCTAATTCATCTATATTTGCAAGAGTAGGATTGTGATTCTCATCTTTAAAATTCCCGATTGATAATAAAGCTACGAAAGCATGGGCAGCAAATTTAGGATTTCCTTTAGGAATTTCTCCAAGGAGAATTGCGTTATCTAGCGCTTTTTCCAACACTTCATACATGTTATCCTCGGCATTTTTTAATTCCTTTAATTGCTCTTCAGATAAAGAAAGTTTTGCATCTTTCATAAAATTATTCATATCAATATCCATCGTTGCGTGTAAGTATACTGTAGCAAAGTTCAATAATCTTTCTTCCAAAGTTTTATTCGTAGAGAGTATTTGATCCATATTTTCTCTTATGCGCACCATCATTTGAATCATAGTAGCGGTAAATAGATCAGCTTTTGTTGAATAGTAATAGTAGACAGTTGCTTTTGTAACTCCACATTCTTTCGCGACCTCATCCATTGAAACAACTTGATAATTTTGAGTGAGAAATAACCTAGTTGCAACTTCTAAAATGATTTCTTTTGTAGACTTTGTATTTTTATTTTGACGAGGCCTTCCGAGAGGACGTTGTTTTTGATCCAAATACATTCGCTCCTGACATTTATTATTGAGATAATTATAACATAATTTTTTAATCATTCTTGATTAATTAACCGACCAGTATATATAATTAATGTTGGAGGAAAAAAAGGAAGGTGGGGTTTTATGAAAAAGCACCCGTTACATATGTTAGGGAGGCTTGTAGCAGGGAAGAATACGCAATGGATAACTTTATCGGTATGGATTCTTATTACATTAGTACTTTCATTTACGTTACCACAAGTAAACAGTACGAAAGAACCGAATCCGAAAAATTTACCTGAAACAGCTATGTCACAGCAAGCTGAAGCACTTATGAAAAAAGAATTTCCTAATAATGCAGGAAACCCGTTGTTAGTTGTATGGCATCGGGATGGTGGATTAGAGTCAAAAGACTACAAATTAATACAGGACGTTTATAAAGAGTTAAAAACGGACCCTTTAAAAGAACAATCATTGTTAACACCATTTGATACAATTCCAGAGCAAGTATTATCAAAAAGTGCATCAAAAGATGGTACATCATTTGTCACACCAATATTTTTTAATAAATCTGCTGGAACGGATATATTAAAAGGTAATTTAGAAGAGTTACGAAAAATAGTGAATAGTAAAGTGGATGAAGATCCGTTCAAACAAAAAATTACCGACTCTGGTTTACATGTTCGATTATCTGGACCTGTGGGTATTCAAACGGATGCGGTAAGTTTATTTAGTCAAGCTGATGTGAAATTATTAGTTGCTACTGTACTACTAGTATTGGTTTTATTAATTTTACTGTACCGTTCACCAATTTTAGCAATTTTACCTTTACTCGTTGTTGGTTTTGCATACGGAATTATCAGTCCGACACTGGGCTTTTTAGCAGACAATGGATGGATTAAAGTAGATGCACAGGCTATATCGATTATGACTGTCTTACTGTTTGGAGCAGGAACGGACTATTGTTTATTTCTTATTTCAAGATATAAAGAGTACTTGCTAGAAGAAGAAAGTAAGTATAAAGCATTGCAACTTGCGATAAAAGCATCAGGTGGAGCAATTATAATGAGTGCACTTACTGTAGTATTAGGGTTAGGAACGTTATTACTTGCTCATTATGGAGCTTTTCATCGATTCGCAGTTCCATTTAGTGTGGCTGTTTTCATTATGGGAATCGCTGCTTTAACGATTCTTCCAGCATTATTATTAATTTTCGGTAGAGTTGCATTTTTCCCGTTCATACCGAGAACAGCTGAAATGAATGAAGAGTTTGCAAGAAAGAAGAAGAAAGTAGTAAAAGTAAAAAATACTAAAGGATTCTTTAGTAAAAAACTTGGGGATATCGTTGTACGTAAACCGTGGACAATTATTATGCTAACCGTATTTTTATTAGGAGGCTTGGCTTCATTTGTACCGCGTATTCAATACACGTACGACTTATTAGAATCATTCCCGAAAGATATGCCATCACGCGAAGGATTTACATTAATTACGGATCATTTTTCAGCTGGAGAATTAGCGCTAGTAAAGATTGTAGTTGATTCAAAGGGAAAAGATTTACCTATTAAACAAGAAATAGAGAAATTATCTTTTGTTAATAAAGTGAAAGAGCCAATGAAGGGAAAAGAAAATAATCAATTGCAAATGTATGAAGTTTCTTTAGTGGAAAACCCATACTCAATTGAAGCATTAGATCAAATCCCTAAATTGAAAAATAGTGTAGAAAAGGTATTAAAAGATGAAGGAATTAGTCAAGCTGAGAATCATTTATGGATTGGCGGAGAAACAGCTTCCTTATATGATACAAAGCAAATTACTGAACGGGATGAAGCGGTTATTATTCCGGTTATGATTAGTATCATCGCTTTACTTTTACTCGTGTATTTACGTTCAATCGTTGCGATGATTTACTTAATTGTAACTGTCGTTTTATCTTTCTTCTCTGCATTAGGAGCAGGCTGGATTTTACTGCATTTCGGTATGGGAGCTCCCGCGATACAAGGTGCGATACCGTTATATGCATTCGTATTTTTAGTTGCCTTAGGGGAAGATTATAATATCTTTATGGTTTCAGAAATATGGAAGAATAAAAAGAAACAAAATCATTTAGAATCAGTTAAAAATGGTGTTATACAAACAGGTAGTGTAATTACATCCGCAGGTTTAATTTTAGCAGGGACTTTTGCAGTGTTAGGCACACTTCCAATTCAAGTTCTTGTCCAATTTGGTATTGTAACTGCAATTGGTGTATTACTAGATACATTTATTGTAAGACCATTACTTGTACCAGCAATCACAGTCGTTTTAGGCCGCTTTGCTTTTTGGCCAGGGAAACTTTCTAAAAGAGAGAAGAAGTAAAAAAATTGGATATATAATAGAGAAGAGCCAAGGATATTTTCCTTGGCTCTTTTCTATGTAGTTCATTAATTTTTTGAAGTCAAATCATCAGTTACAACGTGATCAGCATCTTCAATGGTTGTTTCGGGCATTCCATATAAGCCGTTCATTGCTTGTTCTTCGATATTAAGATTTGCAGTATTATTATTTTGAATAGATGTAGTGTTTTCGATAACATTTTCTTTTTTATTTACATTTTTGTCATTCATGTTTGAATCCTCCAAACGTCATTTGATTTATTAATAGTATGTGGATGGATTTCCAGAAATATGTGAACGAATTTCTGCAGATGTTATATAGTTAAATAAAAAGCTTAGTATTAAATTTAAACTGTAAGGAGTGAACAAGTGTGGTGAAAACAAGAAAGTTAGCCTTCTAAAATAAAAATAAAATTTTAGGAGGCTATTAAAATGAAGTTTCATGTAATTGACAGAGAAAATTGGAATAGAGAGCAGTATTTTGAACATTATTTAAAATTAAAGTGTTCGTTTAGTATGACAGCGAATGTTGATATTACGATGATGCTAGAGGAAATACATCAAAAGGAAATTAAATTTTATCCGACTTTTATTTATGTAATTTCTAGAGTGATAAATAAACATACAGAATTTCGAACATGTTTTAATGATGAAGGAGTTTTAGGGTATTGGGAGGAAATGATACCTAGTTATACAATCTTTCATAAAGATGATAAATCTTTTTCAAGTATATGGACGGATTATTCTAGCGATTTCCACATTTTCTATAAAAACTATGAAGAGGATATGAGATGTTATGCTAATGTTCATGGTTTCTTCACGAAAGAAAATATTCCGCCAAATATTTTTCCGATTTCTGGTATACCTTGGACTAGTTTTACAGGATTTAATTTAAATATTAATAATGATGGTGATTCTTTATTACCAATTATTACTTGTGGGAAATATTTCAATGATGGAAGCAGGGTTATGCTACCTGTTTCATTGCAAGTACATCATGCGGTTTGTGATGGATATCATGCGAGTCGATTTATAGAGGATTTACAGGAGCTAGCTAATACTTGTAACGAGTGGCTTAAGTAATATCTAATTATTAATTATATAAAATTGAAAATGAATAAGCGTTAAAATAAAAAGAAGAGAACATATGTATATTACATGTTCTCTTCTTTTTATTCATTCATACTAAGTAACAGTGGAAAATATAGGTTGATTTGTAGTTTAATAGTAAAAAGAGTGATTAATTTTAAATTTCTTTATTTTATAATTATTTAAGGGTTCAAATGTTTTAATAGGGGGAAGGTAAAGTGAAATTCATACGTATTGAAAAAGATGAAATCCTAATTAATAATATGGCAAAATTGTATTGTAAAGCATTTGAGAAAACAAATTTTACTGAAATGATTGAGAGAATGAAAAGACATATAGAATATACAGATTTTAAAGGTATAGTAGCAATAAATGATGAAAATGAGGTAGTTGGTTTTACTTATGGTTATCTCTCATTAGAAGGGCAGTACTATAATCAATTAATGAGAGAAGCGTTAAATCTAGAACAAGCAGACGAATGGTTACAAGATTGTTTTGAATTTGTAGAGTTAGCAGTTCACCCACAATATCGAAATGAAGGTCTTGGAATGAAATTACATAATGAATTATTAGAAGGGATTTCAAATAGAACGAGTATTTTAACAACACAAATAAACAATGAAAAAGCGCGTTCTTTATATAAAAGATTGGATTGGGTGGATGTATTAGAGCCATTTCACCCAAGTAAAAGTGATGCCCCATATGTAATAATGGGAAAAATATTAAAGACAAAAGTAAATTAATAACTATATCGTTCACAAAAGTTATCGGTTTATAACAATGAAGGGGAAAACAAAAATGACAATAATATCTATAGAAAAAGCTACAATTTTAGATGCTGAAAAGTTAACAGAAATAATGAAAAGAACATTTGATGAAGAAGCAAAGCGATGGTTATACGGCCAAGGTGATGTAATTGATTATAACATTCAACCGCCAGGATATTCTTCAGTTGAAATGATGAAATATTCAATTGAAGAATTGGATACTTACAAAGTGATAATGGATGAAAAAGTAATCGGGGGAATTATAGTTACGATCTCTGGTAAATCGTACGGAAGAATCGATCGTATTTTTGTAGAGCCTTTTCTTCAAGGAAAAGGAATTGGATCGCGGGTTATTAAGTTAATAGAAGAAAAATTTCCGAACATAAGGATTTGGGATCTTGAAACATCTAGTAGACAAATTAATAATCATCATTTTTATAAAAAAATGGGCTATGAAATAATTTTTAAATCTGAAGATGAGTATTGCTATGTAAAAAGAAAAAATGTAGATGCAGTTGGAGAGAACCTAATTAAAAATAAAGATATGAAAAATGGTCAATACGAAAACTGTAATTTGGTTAATACAGAATATTATCAAGTAAATTTAAAAAATAGTGCATTTGTTGGTAGTAATATAATGCATATGAATATGAGTAATTGTAATGTAAGTCAATCAAAGTTTAGAAATATAAATTTTAGAAATTCCTCATATGCAGATTTAAATATTTCTGGCAGTAAATTTAATTTTGTGACTTTAGGTGGAGTTCAATTTAGAGATACAAGCCTTGGAGAGGATAAATATCCTATTTCATTTGATAGATGTGATTTGGAAAGTACTACAATACGTAGTAGTAATCTGAAAAATATTGAAATAGAAAATTGTGATATTACCGGTATGAAAATAAATGGTATTTCAGTAGAAGAACTGCTTGAGTTGTATAATAGGGTGAAAAATTAAATAAAAAATCACTTAGCATATTCTAAGTGATTTTTTCATTTTGAACGAGAGGGGAATATAAGAGATGATGTTCAAAAAGTGAATGTTATATCGAAATAATTATATAAAAATAACACAAAGAAATAAGGGTTGGCAGGATTTTAATATGGGATATTAGAATATGAATATTTGAATGGAGGGGAGAGAAAGATGGAGATTAACGTTAGAGCAGTAGAAATACAAGATGCTAGAGCAATTCATCGTATATGCATACAAGATGATGTTTTACCTTATATGGTTTTCTTACCTAGTATGCGTGTAGATGCAATGGAGAATAGAATTCGAAATTTAGCACAGAATCAATTTGAATTTGTAGCAGAATATGATGGAGAAGTTGTTGGATTTGTCGGTTTAACCCAAAGTCCAGGGCGAAGATCTCACTCGGGTGATTTATTCATCGGAGTAGATAGTGAATATCACAATAAAGGAATTGGAAAATCACTTCTTACAAAAATGCTTGATTTAGCTGATAATTGGCTAATGTTAGAACGAGTGGAACTGGGTGTATTAGAAACGAATCCTAGAGCCAAAGTATTATATGAAAAATTCGGATTTATCGAAGAGGGTGTAAAGGTTGGGAATTTGAAGGCTCATGGGCATTTTGTTAACGAAATCATGATGAGTCGTTTTAGACCAAATGGTTTGATTGTACATAATAAATAGGGGTGTAAATTGAACAGAAATATCGATTTGTTTTGAAAAAAGTATGGCAAAAGGACGCCATGCTTTTTTCAGTTTATTAAAAATAAAGAACAATTTTTATTTAAAGGATGTTTTAACGGATGAAGCATTAGGAATCATCTCAATCCGGAAGCATATGACTTAATAGAATCTATTTCTATGTGCAAGGGGAATGCATATGTGGAAATTTCAAAAACCTTGAAAAAACGATTGCATAAGTATATTTAAATTTTATTTATTTTCATACATAGTATAATTGAGCATTCAAGGAACAAGGAGTGATTGTAATGTCGACAGACCAACCTATTCCTGGACATTTTATTATGGACCCACAGCGAGCTATGCTGTTGCCACCGGAATTGAAAGCAGCTCCATCTGAATCATTAACAGAACAATTATTTATTGAACGATCTATAACTGAAAATAGATTTTGGTTACGTATTATGAAAGAGCATGCTTTGTTTCTTGGTGAGGGGTTTAATCGTAACGATAAAAATTTAATTCAGCAAGTAGAACAGTTTTATAATCAGTTTGATAGGCAGCTGCAAAAAGCATTTACTATTCCACAAACTGTTCAAGTGGTAAGGCAATTAAATGAAGAGAGCATTCAGTTAGTGTATGCTTTTCGTAATTATAAAAGAAACTTACTAATTTTAATCATCAATTGTAAAGTGAAAGGGTTTAATTTCCCACTTTTAGTGGATCATGTTGCACGAGAAGCAGAATATTTTATGCGGACACTTCAAAAGTTTAACGAAGGGAAAATGGATCCTATTCAAGATGCGATTATTAGTGAGAATGTTTTCTGGCTGCGTATTATGATGGAACACTCACGTTTTATTGGATCATTACTGGATCAATCGGAAAGAAATCTTGTTCATACAGCGTTGAAATTCGGTGATGATTTCGAAATTTTGCTTAACCAAGCTAGAGATGTTGAATCGATGTTATATCAAAAAGAACCGACATACCCGATTATAGGAAAAATGAATAAAGATAGTGAAAATGCCACTGTTGAGTTAAGGGATTTCAAAAAAGCAGGATTAGAGTTAATTCAAACATGTCAAATCCGAAATGTCATAAATCCATTGCTTGCTGATCATGTTACAAGAGAGGCAGAGCATTTCCTCTTCATGATTCATGTATTGGAGCAAAGGCTAAAGCAAAAGCAAGTGGAACAATCTCCACAATAATAAATAAACAAGAAAAGCATGGCAAACTAATGTCATGCTTTTCTTGTTTATCCCGCTATTTGTGGGCAGTAAAACTCCCACCTCAAAATTTGGCTGGAGCAAAGAAGTTATGTGGGAGTCGGGCTGCCCGTAAACGCCCGATTGGTGAAGGCTAATAATCAGTGGGGGATGAATAAAATCCCCACTGATTAAAGTTTCACTTTATAAATTGTGATTCAATTGTTTCGGTTGTAATAAAAATATTGCTAATCCAATGAAAATAAGTAGAATTCCTAGTCCTTGCTGTAAAGAAATTGTTTCATCTAAAATGAAATAGGCTAAAATACAAGTTCCAATTGTCTCTCCTAAAATACTCATCGAGATAACAGTAGCGCTCATCCATTTTAATAACCAATTGAAAATTGTTTGTCCTAAAATCGTTGCAATGAATGCAAGACCTATAAAGGACCACCATGTTTGTGCATTGTAATTGAAGAAAGATGACTGCTGTGTGTAAGCAAATATACCGAGAAAAAGTGAACTACTGCCATAACTAATTACCGAGTACGGTATTAGGGATAGGTCTTTACGAACATATTGACTGATGAAAAAGTAAGCTGTTATGACGCCAGCAGCAATAAAAGCTAAAATATCGCCGTATAAAGCCTCACCACTAATTTGAAAATCTTGCCACCCAATCACGATACTTCCTGAAATTGCAATAAGGCAGCCTATAATCGCACCTTTCGTAAACCGTTCCTTAAATAAAAAATAACCACCGACCATTGAAAATAAAGGTTGCAACGTTACGATAACTGTAGAACTTGCTATGGAAGTATACTGTAATGATTCAAACCATAGTACATAATGAGCTGCTAGAAATAATCCAGATAAGAGTCCAAATCCCCATTGCTTTTTTGATAATGAGCGAAGTTCGCTTCGATTGTTTGTATTAAATATTAGAAACGGTAAAAGAATTACCGTAGCAAACAATAATCGATAAAAAGCAGTGATTGCTGCAGGGGCATCGGCTATTTTTACGAAGATAGCTGAAGTAGATAAGGCGAACACGCCAAAAAATAAGATGAAATATGAAAGAATAGGTGATTTCAAAGTTTGTCCCTCCGATTGGTTGTTTATTATAATGAACTGTATATAATATAATGTACAAAAGCTAGTATATAAGCCTAAGATGAAATAAGGAAGGATTAATTGCCACTGTTTAGTATGTCAGCACAAAAGGGACAAAAGATGTATTATGATGGACGAAAGGAAGTTGTAACAATGATTCATTATCGGCTAGGTCAAACTGTTTTAAGTTATCGTAAGAAAAATAATATGACAATTCGTGAATTTGCTGATTATGCAGGAATCAGTACTTCACTTATTAGTCAAATTGAAAGAGGACATGCCAATCCTTCTTTAAATGTATTGGAATTAATAGCGAAGGCATTAAATGTACCGCTGTTTACTCTTTTTATTAATGATATTGATACAGACTCACTTATTTCTAAGAAGAAAGATCGGAAAAAAGTATATCGAGAAAATAATGATCATATTGTTTATGATGTGTTAACACCAGATTTTATGAAAGCTCGCATTGAAATGTTAATGATGGATTTAAACGGATATGCAAATACAACAGAAAGTCACTATTCCCACGAAGATAAGGAAGAAATTGCAGTTGTAATGAAAGGGGAAGTGTATGTGGAATTGGAAGGGAATGAATATTTTTTAGAAGAAGGAGATGTTGTGCGTATTCCACCGAACGTGAAACATAGATTTTTGAATAAAAGTGATGAAATGAATCACATCTTATTTGTATTAACACCTTCGTTAAGCTAAGGAAGTAGCTTAAGGATACATACTAAGTGGTAACATAATAGAAAGTATCAATTACATAAAGATTCGCGTGTATAATAAAACAACTATCTATAAATACATACACATTTGATTTTCACATTGTATGTTTAAGAAGATGAGAGATTTGACAAAAAAATAAGATAGTTCCATGACTATCAAACCAAATAATTCAGGTGAAAAAAGAGTGGGAATTTTTAAGGCTTTGGCAGGAGTAAAACGTGAGATTGTTCGTTATTTATTTCATAATCAAAACAAATACAATTGTGGAAGATTGAGACTGCATTAGGGATGAATAAGTATCATCTCAAAATATTATTAGAAGCAAATTTAATTCTTGTTGAGCGACAGGGGCAATTTTAATTTATAACTGTAAAGGAGGAAACCTTTCAAGAGTTTTCACCTGGCTTTTTGCCGACTTTGTAGATGCTAAAAAACCATTTTTATTAGGGTTTAGAGGGGATAAGAGAGATGGAAAATATAAGTGTATTAAAAGATGGGCTTTCAATTATATCTCAATGTAAAAAAGAAACAAATGATATTTGGCATGCACATTTCGGAGCAGCTGCCATTGCTAGTTATTTTTTTACGAAAAACAATAACATTGATGAAAAAACTGCCTGTAACATTTATTCTCAAGCGAAAATGATGCTCCATAAGCAAAGGTTAGGCGAAACAATTGATAATAAACAAGGTGTCGATTATCAAAGTGCTGAAGAAACGATAATTAAATCTTTGGAACAAACGATTGATGAACTCCATTGGGTTGGTCATAATGTAATTTACGCTTCTTTAAGTTTACTAGCCATTAAGGAGTTAAGTCATTGGGGGAGTGAGCAAGATATTAATAATATAGCAAACCTTATATTATCGTTTCAAAAAACAATTCCCGGTAGATCTTGGATTGGTTTTACAACTAAAGAAGTAAAGCAACTCATTATAAATAATGAGGAGATTCAAAGCGAAATTAAAAACCCGAAGCAATTATCTGATTTTATTTTAAGTGAATTATCTGAATTTAACGTTATATATAAGGCAGAATCACATCACGATTTAATTGGTCATATGCTTACCTTCTCACATGCGATTAATATATTATATGACTTAGGGCATATAGAATTATTTCAACGAGGAATAAAACCACTATTAAAGCTAGTTTATGTACTTAGAAAAAGTCGCAATTTAATGCCGAATGCCCAAATAATATTGAATTCTCCTGTAGATCGTTTACCTCTTACAAAAGCAAAAAAAGTTGATACACTTCCGCTAGATAATGCATTCTGGCTTAAAGACTACAGCGAATTTAATTGGGATTTTGGACACATATTTAAATTTTCATATAGTTATTTTGATCACTTAACAAGGGTTCCAGAATATAAAGATAAAACATTTGAGAAATTCTGTTGTATTATTAATGAGTAAAAGTGTCTAACTTTAAATTAATAGTAAATGGTACACATTCATAAACTAACATATTTATAAAAAATGGTAGAAAATTATAATGACCTGTAATAATAGGCTTAGTTTAAGTCTCTTTTTTTGTTAGTAGTATATTGTTTTTTCAAATATGTAAGATTTTACATTAGCATGAGACTTTTACTTATTATGTAAGTAGGCTATACTAAAATACATATATTTTGAAATTGGAGCGAATAAAGACGACATGGAATTAGTGAAGTTAGAAAAAATAATTGAATTGAAAAAGAAGAATTATTGAATCTAGTCTCAAATTATGGACTTCAACATGAAAAAGTAATAGCACTCAGCCAAGAAATTGACAAATTAATAAACTGGTTTATGTTTTTAAAATAGAAAGAACTATGACGTGAGTTGAATATGTTATAGTTCTTTTTTATTTGGTAATTTAGAAATATATTCGATATACTACCAATAAATAGAATGTTCAGTTTTAAAGGAGGGGGATAAATGATACTACATACGCATATTTCAGGTGAAGGGGAACCAATTGTGCTTTTACATTCTGGTGGTATGACAGGTTTAGTAGAGTTTGAAGAACAGGTAGAATTTTTTACAGAAAAACAATATAAAGTAATTCGTCCTGATTTGAGGGGACATGGAGAATCAGGAGGTACATTAGATAATTATTTTCTTTGCTCTGCTGATGATTTGAATGATACACTAGAACATTTGCAAATTAATAGTTGTCATATAGCGGGTGTTTCACTAGGGGGGATAGCCGCTTTATTATTTGCAAAAAAATATCCAGATAAAGTGAGGACATTAACTTTTTCAGGTATCTTTCCTATTGAGCGAGATAATTGGGAAGAGTCTCAGGAGTATGAAGTAAAGTGTCATCAACAGTTGATGGAAAATGAAGAAGTTGTAACTTATATGAATCAAATTCATGTAAAAAGTGATTGGAAAGGGTTGCTGAAATCGTGGCAAGTTAAGGAGTGGTACCCATTTCATGAAACAGGTGATGTAGCTAATCTTCAAGTACCTACAATGTGTATTGTTGGGGGAGATTCAGCAGATGAAGTTACAGCCTCTACAACGTTTAAACAATTAAACAACAATATACATATTGCTGTTATTCCGTTTGCAGGTCATTTAGTGCATAATGATCAGCCTAAAATATATTCATATATATTGTCTAATTTCTTACAGAATGCGCAAGCTGCTAGTCGACTATGATAATTTTTGGTTATAATAATAAAGGAATTATTAATTGTATCGGTTAGGGGCGCAGCAAATATGAAAACAGTCGTTGTCATCGGTGGAGGTATTACTGGACTTTCTACTATGTTTTATTTAGAAAAATTAAAGAAGGATTATAATATAGATTTAAATTTAATCCTTATTGAGAAAGAAGAGTATTTAGGTGGTAAAATCCACAGTGTGGAAGAAAATGATTTTATTATGGAATCTGGAGCAGATTCTATTGTAGCTCGTAATGAACATGTTTTGCCGCTTGTAAAAGATTTAAATTTAGAAAATGAAATGGTATATAACGAAACAGGTATTTCTTACATATACTCTGATAACATATTACATCCAATTCCTGCTGACACTATATTTGGGATTCCTATGAGTGTTGAATCATTATTTAGCAGTACGCTAGTCTCAAAAAAGGGAAAATCGTTGCTTTAAAAGATTTTATTACGAAAAATAAGGAGTTTACAAAGGATACATCACTTGCTGTATTTTTAGAAAGCTTTTTAGGGAAAGAATTAGTGGAAAGACAAATTGCACCTGTGCTGTCAGGTGTATATTCTGGTAAATTGAATGAGCTTACAATGGCATCTACGTTACCATATTTACTTGAGTATAAAAATAAATATGGAAGTATTATTAAAGGTTTTGAAGAGAATAAAAAACAATTTCAGTCAGCAGGAAATAAAAAGTTTGTATCATTTAAAAGTGGACTATCTACGATTATTAATCGCTTAGAAGAAGTGCTGACGGAGACTGTCATTAATAAAGGTGCTGTAACAACAGTGATAAGTAAAAAAGGGGATCGGTATGAGGTTTCTTTTGCAAATCATGAGACAATACAAGCTGATTATGTCGTTTTAGCAGCTCCACATGATATCGCACAAACGTTATTACAGTCTAATGAGTTAAATGAGCATTTTAATAAATTTAAAAATTCATCGCTTATAAGTATTTACTTAGGTTTTGACATACTAGATGAACAACTACCGGCTGACGGCACAGGTTTTATCGTAACGGAAAACAGTGATTTACATTGTGATGCTTGCACATGGACAAGCAGGAAGTGGAAACATACATCTGGTAAACAAAAGCTATTAGTAAGAATGTTTTATAAGAGCACTAATCCAGTATATGAAACGATCAAAAGTTATAGTGAAGAAGAATTAGTACGAGTTGCTTTATATGATATTGAAAAGAGCCTCGGAATTAAAGGCGAACCGGAAGTAATTGAAGTTACAAATTGGAAAGATTTAATGCCGAAATATCATTTAGAACATAATCAAGCTGTTCAATCATTACAAGAAAAATTGGCCGTGCTTTATCCTAATGTATACTTAGCTGGTGCTTCATATTACGGTGTAGGAATTGGTGCTTGTATTGGAAACGGAAAGAATACTGCCAATGAAATAATTACGACATTGAATGAACAGTCAAAATAATAATATTGAATACATATGTAAATAAAATGTCCCTCCAACATAATGGAGGGACATTTTATTTATGATTATTTAACATTAATTACAATCTTTTTATGATTGGCTTTATTCTCTTTAATAGTTAATGTTGTTTTTCCAGATTCTTCAAATGAATACGGTGAGAGCCGATAAAGTTCTTTAATACTATGTTTTTCTTTTAATTTATTTGTAGGAATTAATGTTATATTAGGCTTCCATGTTTCCTGTTTGCCTGAAGGGTAGTCTACTATTATTTCTGGATTATTTAATTGTATTGTTTCCCAAGAGACAAAATACAGTTCAACTTCTGCATCTTTTTTTAGTAATTCTTCTGAGAAATAACCAAACTCACCAACATTACCAAAAACAGTGAAATTTTGATTTTGCAATTTAATATCTAAATATCTAGGTTGATATGTTGCTGCGTGATACATTCCGTATGAAAGAGAGAGTGTAGCAGCGATTAATATGCCAACTGAAAATGTCTTAAAGCTATTTCCTTTAAAACTTGTCATCATAAATGAGTTTGGTGTGAATTTTTTTGCGAATAAAAAAATGAGTAAAATGAGCAAGAGGGATAAGCCAATGAAAATATACATAAAGTTTAAGCACCTCCGTAAGAAATATTTACTATTTTTCTATATTTTAACATGAGAAGGTATAAATTAGGGGTGGTTTTTAGAGGGGAATTAATAAATACAACGAAGTTATATATTATTAAGAGGATAAACATCGCTAGAAATATTTGATTTGTGGGACATTAAGGACTTTCCTAATTATAAATACTTTTTCTGCTATAATAAATGAGTAGAGAGAAAGGAGTGATCCTATGGTATTTCCTATGTTAGAAACAGAACGCTTGCGCTTAGTTGAAATAGAACAATCTTATTGTCAAAAAATATATGAAATATTCTCATTAGATGAGGTAACGTGTTATTACGGTATGAATTCTTTTACTGAGTTTGGACAAGCTTCACGTATGATTGAATCTTTTTCAAAAAATTACTTTGAGAAAAAGGCAATGCGTTGGGGGATTGTATTAAAAGACACAAATAATTTAGTAGGAACAATTGGATTAAATAATTTACAACTTTGGAGTAAACGCTCAGAGATTGGATATGATTTGCATCCTCGTTATTGGGGGAATGGTTATGCTTCTGAAGCTGCTCGAGAAATTATTACTTATGGATTTCGAGATTTAGGCTTATTTAGAATTGGAGCTATTACATATCCTGAAAATATAACTTCGTGTAATATGTTATCTAAATTAGGTTTTCAACAAGAAGGGCTGTTACGTGGATACATTCATCAAGGAAATAAACAACACGATGCATTAATGTATTCTATTGTACGAACAGATGTAGAGGATATTCATTATTAATAAAAAAGCCCCTCTTATTTAAAATAAGAGGGGCTTGTAAAAATCAACCTATTTTAGGTAATAAACGTTCTCCGCTTTTCATACTACTTTTACATAAAGGGCATTTAGGCTCTTCTTCAAATGAAAAGTTCTTTCTCATCCATCCTAAACAATCCTCTGATTCACATTCCCAAACAGGGGTTTGTTCTGGTGGTACTTCTGCTACATCGTTCTTTCGATTGCGATACATGTAACCACTCCTTTTATGTAAAAATTTTTAGTTATATATTAAAAAGGTTGTTAACCGAGCTGGTAACAACCTTTTTATTGATTGAATTATAGCTTTACAACGTTTTTAGCTTGAGGTCCACGGTTACCGTCTTCAACTTCGAAGCTAACTTCTTGACCTTCGTCAAGAGATTTGAAGCCGTCGCCAGTGATAGCTGAGAAGTGAACGAATACGTCGCTACCGTCTGCAACTTCGATGAAACCGAAACCTTTTTCGCTGTTAAACCATTTTACTTTACCTGTTAATGTCATGGTAATGCCTCCTAAAATTTAAAAAGATTACAATATGATCGGCCTTATTCGATTGAAAATAAAAGTTCACATATTATCAAAAATCCATAAGGAGTACAAAACATTCCTGATTGATACTTGATAATATGCAAAGAAAATATAGTGCTAAATTGACCTTAATTACTATCCTACAACAAATGGTGGGAAATAGCAAGTGCTGGTAATATCAGTGAATGAATTGGGCGATACTGGTAAAAGGCACGAAGACATCTCTTTTATTTATATATTATTCCTAATCTGAATTTATTCCAAACAGAAATCATTTATTTTAAAAAATATGTTTAAGGGAAACGATATATATTTTAAGAATACAGATGATTACAATAATAAGGAGGATAGAATATTGCTAAATAAACAATTTAAAATAATTGAAGCAGCAAAAGAAGGAAGAAGAAAAGTTCAACCTATTTTCGCTGTTATACTTGCAATTGTATTTTTAACTTTAGGTGAATTTTTCATGTTGTTTATGCTGTTTTTACCGAAAGCGGATACATCATTTGTAAAGGCAATTTATAATAATATTGAGATGATATTAACGTTTGGTGGGGCTATATTTTTTATTTTTTTATGGATTAGGTTTGTAGAGAAAAGGTCATTTTCATCCATTGGTTTTTGGAAAGTGCAATGGATGAGAAAGTATTTGAGAGGTGCGTTAATAGGATTTGTCTTCATTTCAATACCAGTAATTGTGCTTATATTAACAGGGATTGTAAAACTACAAATGCAACAAATTACGGCAACCGCCATATTTGGTATTGTAGGATCTTTAATTGCTTTTTTAATACAAGGCGCAACGGAAGAAATTATTGTACGAGGCTGGTTATTTCCAGTTATTTCTGTTAGAAGTCGTATATGGGTTGGGATTATAGTGACGTCCTTTTTATTTGGTTTTCTGCATTTACTTAATCCTGGTATTACAATCCTTTCAATATCGAATATAATATTAGTTGGTGTATTTGCAGCTTTTTACGTATTAAAGGACAGTAGTCTTTGGGGGATTTGTGCATGGCATTCCATTTGGAATTGGGCACAATATAATGTCTATGGTTTTGCAGTTAGTGGCATGACGATATATTCAACACCACTATTTAAACCTGTAACAAATGGCAATGAAGTCCTTCATGGAGGCTCATTTGGTATTGAAGGTAGTATCATTACAACAATAATGCTTTCTATCGCTTCAATCGTTTTATGGAGACAGTTATGGGGGAGAAGAGCGAAACAACGAGATTTTAGTTAATGAAAGTGGGAGAAACTATGGGGATTATAGCGTTTGAGGGAGCGAGTGCTGTTGGTAAGAGTAGCACATGCCGTGAACTAGAAAACAATTATGGAGCATTCATTATACCTGAAGTGAATTTTTTATTTGAAAGACCAAAAAATGAACATAGAACATGGTATTTTGAAAAACAAGTAGAGCGCTGGAATATAGCAGTGCAGAAGTCGCAGCAATATGAATTAGTAATACTCGATGGAGATATATATCAGCCACTTAGTTATAATTGGTGTTTTCATTTTGATATATTTAATCAGCCGTTATCTTTAATAGAAAACTTTTATAAAGAAAAGATGATAAATAGAGAAATTGGTTTTCCAGATCAATATTTTTATTTATATACAAGTGATGAAGAGCTTAGAAAACGGAAAGAGTCTGATGGGACGAAAAAAAGAAGAAACTTTGAAAAACATTTACATATATCTAAAGCATTTCAGCGTTATTATGAAAATCTCAATACCGTCACAGACGGGTACTGTAAATTGATTGAAGCAAAAAGTATAAAGTCGAATGAATTAGAAATTGTGAAAAGTTTAAACAGCTTAAAAGTATGTGAAGAAAGACGTTTTGATGTTTCGAGGTTAGATGTTATTACGAAGTGGTTAAAAGAAAATCGTGCATAAAGTAAAAACAACGAGTGTTTTAGAAGGCGCTCGTTGTTTTTTTGTTTCCATATAAATATAAAGGGAAATTTTGTAGAATATCTTTATTTTTTAACAGAATAATCTTTCAATTTCACGAAAAAAGAAATACAATATAAGGAAATATATATAAATAATATGATAGGGGATGGGATGAACTATTTTGAATGAAGGAACTGTTTTATATAAGAAATAATGAGGTAGTAAGAACAGAGATATTTGGGAGGAAACAAGCAAGATGAAAACATTATTTAAAATCATAGGAATTATAGCTGGTATGGCGGTAATCGGGGTAGGTGTAACGTATGGTATGCTGTATTATCTGAATAATAGTAAACCAGCTGCGAAAAAGGCATCACCAGCCGCTCCGGCAGTAGAAGTGCTAGCTGATAGTAATGTAAAAGCTGAAGATGCAAAGCTTTTAGAAAATGGCAATCATTCATTACCGAATAGTAGTTTTAATAAAAATTTTAAGTGGACAGATGAGAACATACAGACAGCCCTACATGAAATGGCACATCAAAAAACGAAAGCTGATCAAAAATGGGGCTATATTTTTATTACACAAGAACGTATTGAAAGTTTACTCGAAATTATAAATAGTAATGATGTTGCACAAAAAAGTACATATGTGGATATTTTAGAACGATGGAAACAAGGAAAATATGAAAAGGTTGATGTAGACCACAACAAGATTTGGAAATTACAAAGTGGGAATTTAGGAGAAGGGAAAGGAGTAATGTCAGAAAAGGAGCAAAAAGAATTAATTAATCAAGTTTTTATACAAAAAGGTACATATTCAGGTAGTAAATTAATTGCAGGTGAGGTACAAGCTAATAAATAATATACATATTGATTTTGAAACACCTGTATTGTTATGAACACAAATGTTTTAATAAAAATGAGTAATTGCTTTTTAGAGCAGTTACTCATTTTTGTTATTACTCGCTTACTTTTCTATTCTATTCTCTCTAATAATGTAAGAAACGATTGTAAAACTGGTGATATCCATCTAGATTTATGATAGATTACGTGGCTTTGAATGACTGCTGGAGTTTCGATGGGCTGAAAACAGAGTTGCTCTTTTTGACAACTTTCTTGTACAACGATGTAAGGGAGAATTGAAATTCCTAACTCACACATCACAGATTGTTTAATGACTTCAACATTGGAAGTTTCGAATGTTTTAGCGGGAATATTCCCGCTTTGACGTAAAAAACGATCTACCATCGGTCTATAGCCGCAGCTTTGTTCAGTAAATATAAATTGAGTATCTTGTAATAAAAGGAGTGGATCAGTGTTTGAAGGGAAATGAGCAGGGAAAATCCATCCAAATGTTTCATTACATAAATTACACGTAATAAAATCATTATGCTCTATACTTTCTCCAATTATGAAGATAACATCGGTTTCTCCTTCATGTAGTTTTTTCAATGCTTGCCCATTGGTATTTGTCTCAAGTACGATATTTACTTTCGGATTTTCCTGTTTGTAAGTACGTAATAATTGTGGTAATCGATACACTGCCAATGATTCATTAGATGTAATAGTTAATGTTCCTTCTAAATGGTCACTGTTTTGAGGGATTTCTTGCGCTTTATCATAAATAGTAAGTAATTCTAATGCATACGGATGAAATTGATGACCTGCTTTTGTAAGAAGTATTTTTTTTCCTAATCGATCGAATAGAGGAATGTTTAAATCGTTCTCTAATGCTTTAATATGGGCTGTCACAGTAGATTGCGCATAACCTAATGCATGAGCAGCTTTAGAAAAGCTACCATATTTAACAATGGCACAAAATGTTTTAACATGTCTCATTTCCATAAATGATACCTCTTTTATTATCATGATTTGTGAATGATTATATCATGTATTTCAATTTTTCAAATCATTAAATTTCTTTTAAAATTAAGTTGTGGAGAAATTCATTCAATTGAAATTGGAGGAGAAAAAATGAGTGAAAAGAGCTATCATGTAGCTGTAGTTGGAGCTACAGGCGCAGTAGGGCAAAAAATCATTGCATTGTTAGAGAGAGTAACGAAATTTAATATAGAAGAAATTACATTACTCTCGTCAAAACGATCTGCTGGTAAGATAGTACAATTTAAAGGACGAGAGATTAAAATACAAGAGGCAAAATCAACTAGTTTTGAAGGTGTAGACATTGCCTTTTTTAGCGCTGGGGGAGAAGTTTCTAGACAATATGTAAATCATGCAGTTTCTAGTGGTGCAATCGTAATTGATAACACAAGTGAATACCGAATGGCACACGATGTACCACTCGTCGTTCCACTCGTCGTTCCAGAAGTAAATGCACATACTTTAAGGGAACATAAAAGGATCATTGCAGTTCCGAATTGCTCAGCACTACAGATGGTAACAGCTCTTCAGCCAATTCGAAAATCATTTGGTTTAGAACGAATTATTGTTTCAACGTATCAAGCCGTATCAGGCTCAGGAATTCATGCGATTCATGAATTAAAAGAACAAGCTAAGTCAATGCTTACAGGTGAAGAAGTGAAGAGCACTATATTACCAGTGAAAAAAGATAAAAAACATTATCCAATTGCATTTAATGTATTGCCGCAAGTGGATATATTTACAGACAATGATTTCACATTCGAAGAAGTAAAGATGATTCAAGAGACGAAGAAAATTTTAGAAGATCCAAATCTGAAAATGGCAGCTACTTGCGTCAGAGTTCCAGTTGTATCGGGGCATTCTGAATCAGTTTATATTGAACTTGAAAAAGAAGCGACCGTTGCAGAAATTAAAGAAGTACTACTGAATGCACCAGGTGTTATTTTACAAGATAATCCTAGTGAACAAATTTATCCAACGCCATTATATGCAGAGGGTAAAAGAGATACATTTGTAGGTAGAATACGCAAAGATCCGGATACGCCAAAAGGATTCCATCTTTGGATTGTTTCTGATAATTTATTAAAAGGTGCGGCTTGGAACTCAGTTCAAATCGCAGAGACATTGGTGGAAAAGGGGATTATTTAGTATAAATTTATATAAACATTGAAAATAGGAGGATATATGGGAAACCATTAATTATAATGGTTTCCCATTTTTTACTTAATGAGTATTCTCCTAACTTCAATTTGAATTTAATTTAAGTTAGTTTTTATAGTGTTTTTATAAATATCAATTTTATTTGCAGAGAATTTTAAAAATCTAGGCTCTCCATTAATTGTGAGATAAATATTAATTGAGATTGGCATCTCAACCTTTTTCACTACATCTTCTATAGCAAAATAATCATTTTCTTTTTCGTTATAAAAAACAATGGGACTAATTAATACCTCGTTATTTTCAATATCAATACTACACATCATAGGGAATTTCTCATCATTATGTATTATTAATTCGCCCAGTACTATTGAACCGTTTAATTCTTCTGTGAAATTTATAGTTTCCACTGGTTTTACCCACGTTTCATCGCACTCTTCATTTTCCTCTTCATCTATTTCCCATTCCCATATCGGGTTTTGTTTCAAGTCTTCAATAGTCAATTCATCAACTGGTTTGCTATTACACATTAATATATACTCCTTTTTCCATGAAAATGGATGAGTAAAAAATTTATTCATTAATTGTAAAATGTGGCTATTTGCAATCCTATAAATACAAGTTTGCTCGTTTCAATAAATAGTTGATCGCAAATAAGAAGTTTCGATGTAGAGTATTATCCATTTGATATTATTAAATCTAGTTTTGTAATGTTGAACTTATTTTTACAACCTATTAAAAGTCTATTCTTACGGTAATCTTAACAAGGTTTTAACTAGACAGTAAATAATGCCTTTTGAAAAGGAAAACCGTGGTTGTGATGGGGGAAATAGCAAAAAACATCAAGAATGAACAAAAGTGTTTTGGTATGATATGGAATATATTCAATGTGAGGGGGAGATTATGGTGTATCAAGTAAAGGGGTACTTTTCATCGCTAAAAGGAAGTCATTATGAAGTTGGAAAACAGCAAGGGGAGTTTGTGAAAAATCATCCGTATCTCATTCCACAATTTATGCAGCAAGAAAATTTAATATCAGATAGCCATTGGACAGAATCTAGAAATGTACTAAAACAATATTGTCCAGGAATTAATGAAGAAATTGAAGGCTTTTGCGAAGTATTGAAAATTCCTTCAAGGAATATGATGTATTATTATCAGACATTATTAAAAGCAGGTTGTAGTCATTGTGCAGTATTACCTAAAAAAACTGATTTAAAGCATACATATGTATTAAGAAATTTTGATTTATCACCCAAAATAGATGATATGCGTTTTTGTTCGACGCATGTTGAAGGTGCATATGCACATAGTGGCTTTTCTACTCAATATTTTGGCCGAACAGAAGGAGTTAATGAGCATGGGTTATCTATTACATTTTCAGCATGTGGTCAACCTGTAGGGAATATTGAAGGTTTAAGAAAACCGATGGTAAATGGTTTGCAATGTTTTGCGGTAATTCGAGTAATATTGGAGAAATGTAGAAATACGCATGAAGCTACATCTTTAATAAAAGAAATGCCTATAGCAAGTAATATTAATATAATTGTAGCTGATCCTTTAAACGCAGCGCATATTGAAATATTTGACGGGCATAAATCAATAACAACAATTAATGAGGAAAGTCAAGCTTTTACCGTATCAACAAACCATGCAGTCAGTTCACCTATTCAGAAATTAAATAATAGGAAATTAGAACAATCTACAAAAAGATATCGCATTTTACATGAGCATTTAAATCGAAATGAACAGGTGAGCATGGAATCTTTAAAAGGATTGGTAGAAGAAGAATATCCTATCGGGGTGACGGTGCATAATTATGAAGAATGGTTTGGGACTTTGCATTCTGTATTAATTGATTTACAGGATCGTACATTGAATATTTGCTTCGGATCGCCACTTTTAAACGAGTGGTACTCATTGAAAGTTGGAGAAAGCCTTCCGTTTTCCGAAGTGAATGTGAACTTTAAAAATAAAACTTATGCTGACTTTTGGAGAGAAGAGAAAAATGAAATGACTCCTAAAGATTAAAAAGGAATAAGATGGTAAAATGAAGGAGCGGAAATAGACAGGAGGGATTGCCATTGCTACAAGCTATGTTACCAATTGTTCTAATCCTTTTTCTAGTCGTTTCGATGTATATAACTTATCAAAAAGAAAAAAATCAGGGATAAAAGGATTAAAAAGTGCATTAACTTCTATTTGTTGCTTTTTAATTGCAATCTTAAATTTGTTTGCATATTGGTTTCATTTTGGTGGTATTTTTACTTGGTTATTTTCAATCGTATTATTGCTAGTTGGAGCATATTTTACAAAATATATTCCAATCTCAAAAAAGGTGCACTAAAATTATATGAGTTTAATATGTAATGTTTTATTTCAATGTGCTATAGATGCCTTTAAATCAATGCTTTTGAGCATTTTGATATGTGTTTGCAAACACATATCAAAATATACTCTTCGCGAATGTTTTCACTGCATCTTCTTGCATATTGGGTAAGACATGAGAATATACCCTTAAAGTTAAAGAGATATCAAATGCCAATGACAGAATTCATGAAGTTTGTAAAGTGCGAGAACGAAGGTGTTTTTGACATCAAGCAGATGTACAACGCGGAAAAAGCTTTCAAGAAAGTGCAGAACCACCGAAATCTACATTTTGCTTACATGGGTATGCGAGTAAATGTAGCTGGCAAGTGGGGTACAATCGTTGGAAACTGGAAAACTAATTTGTTCGTTTTGTTCGATGGGGAAATAGAAGCGTACAACTGCCACCCTTATTGGGAAATTGCTTACTTCGATGAAGAGGGCAATGTGGTTCATAGCTATCAAAAGGGAGAGTATGCGATATAAGTAAAAAAGGACGAGCAGTCTTACCTACTGTCCTTTATAGGAGAAAAATTATTCTGGACTAGAACTACGAATAACCAGAAAACGCGCTTTTAGCCAGTGCTGTCAAAGATGTAATAATTTATGCAACAAAAAAGCTTAGTCGGAATTCAAAACACCAAAATGGCTTGCATTGGTAAACAGGCTCAAAAGTAGTATATGCAAAATGAAAAATTCCATACAAAAAGCAGACAACAATTTTGGTTGTCTGCCAGTGAGTCGAATGAGTTAGCTAATTGTGATAAATTGCTTTCCCATTACAAGAAGAGTGAAGCTGCTAGTTCAAACAGCTTGTAGGTAGTCTTTTCGATATTTTAAAAAATATACAGAGAAAGCAGATAAGTGACGAATCTACCTGCTTCTGCTGTAACAAAAGAAAGAAGTATTAGCCGTGGATACGGCGGCTTGAAAATAGTATGTATTGGTTTTGAAAAAATATTCAAGGAGTGAAGGGAAATGGGATGGGGACAAATTTGAGGGCTATTCACTCGAACAGCTTCGTACCCGTCACAGTCGTTATCCTATTGTGACGGGTATCTGACTTATATTATTGAGGGAACGGGACGGAAGGATGCCACGGTATTGTTACAGGAATCCAGACGGACCTGCGCGCTTACCCCAGCATTCGCGAGCTGCGTCACGGCATTCAAGATAGCAGATCTTCTGCCAGATTTGACGGCTACGTTATAGTTCACGACTAGGGGACGAACTGGGTCCTGAGGGGGAAATCGATTGAGAATTGCTTGATGATAGGTTGTTCTTAACGTGACGTTCGCTGTCAGCGTGATACCTTCTATAGTAATACCAGTCAGCGTTGTCCCGTTAAATGAGGTGAGTTTGACTGTAAGCATGTAACGGTTTTGCATATTTATTTTTCCTTTATTATTAGACTTAATTTATTTTATGCTTGTCTAACAATTTAGTGTAGACACTTGCATCATAATAAGTTGAAAGAAATATAAGATTATATTTTGATAAGGCGTGGAGATTAAAAAAAGGCAGTTGAACAAAAACGTTATTTGAATAAAAGCTAGTTGACTAGTTTTTAACACTCACTGAAATTAATACTCATAATATACTTTGTAATAAATTATATGGAAGTGAGTTGAATACTAATGTTTTATTCATATTTTGATACCCGAGATAGAATGCGTCCGTATGGTACCGCGGGTATTACGTATAGCGGAGCACAAAGTACAATTCAAGCTGTTCAACAAGCGTTACAAGCACAGCAGCAAATGCAACAAATACAGCAAGGTATACAACCGTACTATTCATCTATGGAGTATTATTATCCAATGCATCATATTACACCATACGGAATTTCTGTTTCAACAATTCCATATGGAACTGTATACAACTTATAAAAATATGCGGGGAATAAATTTGAATATTTATATAACGGCGCAAGTACAGAGCGCCCTTATAAGAAATGATTTGTATCTGATGAATTAATATTCAATTAAATGTGTAATTAAGGTTAATATAAAAATTTTATTTTGTATGTATTTGAAACACGAAAAGAGCACTTAATAAAGTGCTCTCATGACGAGATCATTCACTCAAAAGAAAGGAATACACCATATCATACGAAAATCTTTTGAAATGCTCTTGGGTAAATTAATTATTATTTGTAAAAAAAGCAGTTAGCAAAAGCTGACTGCTCATCTCCAAGGGGAATTCGGAGTTTGGTATTTAAATGACGGAATTTTAGATTTTATTCAGAGGGGAAAATAAAAGCTAGGATTTCTCCTAGCACTCAAACATAAGTCATAGGGAAGGGTTTAATGTAGAACGTATGTCGCACTTTTAATATATAACAACTTCGGGATATTTTGAACAACAACGCTAATTTAAACAAAAAAGAACACTGTTTAACAGTGTTCAGTTACTGATATAAATTGTTATATGATACGTGTAATCCATCTTACTCGCTCTGCCTTGTGGCAGGGCTTTTTTATATAATAATATAAATTAAGTAGTTAAAGAGGTGTGTTTAAATGAGCTGGGAAGAATCATATAGAAGAGAGCAACCATGTCCATGTGATAAGGGAAAATATATTGAAATTATGAAGGTGTATGCAATAGAAGAAATATAAGAAAGTGCTAACACGTATGCGGAATAGACATAAAACATCGCTGATTTGCCATTCATAAAAATAGACTTTTCTTAGCAGAAATCACTAATTATAAATACTTATAAAATTAGCTCTGATATAGCAGATATTGAAGCGAAGAAAAATAAAGATGGGAGTGCATATTGGAAATACGAAGATGACCAAACAAAATTATGGAATATACGACTATAGAACTAGAAAATGATGACATAAATCTAAATATTATTGTTTAAATTCATATTTTATAATGTCCATTTAGCCCGCATTAACTGCTCGTAAACCCCCTCTGATTAAAGTTTCACTTTATAAAAATGAGCCCATAGTAAAAATAACCTAAAAATAGGCATATGAACAAGGTGCATCATCTAGTGATAGGTCATATTTTGTTGGTGTACGTATTGAACTTAGTTTAGCCCGCTATTTGTGGGCAGTAAAACTCCCACCTCAAAATTCAACTGGAGCAAAGAAGTTAGGTGGGAGCCCTGCTGCCCGTAAACGCCCGATTGGTGCGGGCTAATAATCAGTGGGGGATGAACAAAACCCCTACTGATTAAAGTTTCACTTTATAGCGCTATTTCTACTTAGATTTAACGAACAGAAATATAGGAAAGTATCGATGGGGTTTTAGTTTATAAACGGAGGTCATGAAGATGAATAATTTTCAACAAGAACTACAAGCGTTAAGCCTTAATGATTATCAGCCTGGAAATATTGTGTATTGGGACCAGCAAAGCCAATATCCATATTACTATATTACAGATGATGCTCGTCGCTGTGGCGGCTGTGGCGGTGGTCGTTGTGGTGGTTGTGGCGGCGGTGGTCGTTGTGGCGGTGGTCGTTGTGGTGGTTGTGGCGGCGGTGGTCGTTGTGGCGGTGGTCGTTGTGGTGGATTCCGTTGTTTTGGTTGCTTCGGTTGCTTTAGTTGTTTTGGTTGTGGTGGTTGCTCTAATTGCTCTAATTGCTCTAATTGCTCTAATTGTTTTGATGGTTTTAATGGTACTACTGTAACATTTGAATATTGATAAGAGACAAAAAGGAATCCATTTTGAAAAAAGATTGATCGAAACGGATTCCTACTTTGTGAAGCATTATATAATTTTTATAAAAATGTGCTAACAAGTTTGCAAACGGACTTGCTAACACCTATACGAAATAGACATAAAATATCGCTGATGTGTAGCTTAATAATACGATAATAATTTAGCACTTATAATGAATAATAGGTTATTAGAAAAGAAACCATAAAATGTAATGTTTTATATCATTATAAAAAGAGATTATTCTAATAGGTCGTTGTGTAACGGCTGCATAGGATAATCTCTTTTTATGCTTATTTTTGTAAAGAATGTACTGTTATTTTGAGTTGCTCAATAAATTTCCGGGTAGCAGCGCACATATATTTATCTCTTCTATAAATAAGTCCTAGATCTATTGTTGGAGTGGGGTTTTCAATTTTAATAGCTTGTATGTGCTCATTTTGCAAAAAGTCTATATACGGTTTTGGTAACACGGTAATCCCCATACCTTGTGCGACCATTTGAATTAAAGATTCCATTGTACTAATTTCTAAAATTGGCCTTGGTTTAAAGTTAAAGTTTTGGCAATGAGATGTAATTAGTTCTGTTAAATAGAAATTTTTAGGTAGAAGAATTAAAGGATAGTCCTGTAATTCTTCAATAGATACATACTTACGTTCAGTTAAAGAATGGCTGGTTGGCACAACTAATGTAAGTTCACTTTTATATAGTGGGATAGAAACAATCTCTTTATCTTGCACCGGGAGAAATGTAATACCAATATCTAATTCATTTTGTAATAATTTTTCACGAATTTCTCCTGTACGAAGCCCCAACACAGAGAGTTCGATATTTGGATATTGCTTATTGAAATCTAATATAGCTGGTGGTAGTAAATAATTTACTACGGTTAACAAAGATCCTATTGTTAAGGAACCATGATGTAATCCATTTAAATCTTGAATGGCAGAACGAGCTTGTTCGACTTCGTGAAAGATTGTTTTACTGTGCGATAATAAAACTCTTCCTGCTTCAGTTAAAGATATTTTTTTACCAATTCGATCGAAAAGGGGCATGCCTACTTCATGTTCTAATGCACGTATTTGTTGGCTTAGTGAAGGTTGTGAAATATTTAATTTCTCGGCTGCTCTTGTGAAATGTAATTCTTTCGAAACAGCTAAAAAGTATTCTAATTGTCGTAATTCGATTGAAATCACCTCAAGTTTAATCATAGGATATACCTATCATTATTATATAAATAATTGAATTGAACAATGGTTTTGTGGGATATATAATCACTTTATCAGAAATGGATTGATTAAAAAATTAGATGAGGTGAAGAAGAATTGTTGAAATCTAGTGTATTACCGGGCAGTTATTCACAAGTACTTCAAAAAAGGTATGAGGAGGCTGTACCGACAGGAATATATCATTTAACGCCTTTATATGTAAAAGAAGCAAGGGGAGCGATAATAACAGATGTAGATGGAAATCAGTTTATTGATTTTGCTGGTGGAATTGGTATGCAAAATGTTGGACATTGTCATCCGAAAGTTGTAAGAGCGGTACAAAAACAAGCAGAATCATTTATACATCCTTGTTTTCATGTAACTCCATATGAAAATTATATTACTTTAGCGGAGAAAATTAATGAGAAAGTGCCAGGTACAAGTAAGAAAAAAACGATGTTTGCCAATAGTGGTGCGGAAGCGATTGAAAATGCTGTAAAGATCGCACGTAAAGTAACAGGGAGGAGTAAAGTAATTTCGTTTGAACGAGGATTTCATGGGAGAACATTAATGACAATGTCTCTATCGACCAAAGAAACTCCATATAAAGCAGGATTTGGTCCGTTCGTTTCAGACATGCATATATTGCCGTATCCGTACTATTACAGAGCTGAAGAAGGAGTTTCTCCTGAAGAAGTGGATTCTCAAGTCATCTATCAGTTTGAAAAGTTTTTAGAAGAAGTATCACCTGAAAAAGTAGCAGCGATCGTAATGGAACCAGTACAAGGAGAGGGTGGGTTTATTGTTCCTTCCATTTCATTTGTAAAACGATTACGAGAAATTTGTAATCAATACGGTATTTTAATGATAATGGATGAAGTGCAAACTGGATTTGGCCGAACAGGGAAATGGTTTGCAACGGAACATTTTCATATAGAACCTGACATAATGACTTTGTCAAAATCAATTGCTGGCGGTTTACCATTAAGTGCTATTGTCGGTCGTGCGGAGTTGATGGACATTCCTGGGAGAGGACAAATTGGTGGAACTTTTGCCGGGAGTCCGTTATCATGTGCAGCCGGTCTTGCTGTATTTGAAATAATGGAAGAAGAAAATCTAGTTGAAAGGGCTCAGCAAATTGGAAATAGAATAATGTCACATCTACATCAAATGCAATTAAAGTACGAAATGATTGGTGATGTTCGTGGAATCGGTGCGATGGTTGCAATGGAACTTGTAACGAATCGCATAACGAAAGAACCTGCAAAAGAACTAACAGTAAAGCTAATTGAAGATTTTTGGAAGAATGGGCTTATAAGTATTGGAGCGGGGATATTTGATAATGTACTACGCTTTTTACCACCTCTAGTTATCTCAAACGAAGAAATAGATAGAGGATTTGAAATAATAAATGAGTCTTTTGAAAAGTTTTGCCGCAAGTAAGAGGAGGGATTTGAATGACTAAAGTATATGAAATCCTATCTTTAAATCTAGGATTGCCAAAAGAGGTTATGTATGGTGGGAAGTTAATTCAAACAGGGATAAATAAAAAGCAAGTAAAGGAACCTGTTTTTTTATCATTTTCAAAGTTTAATGGAGATGGACAGGCGGATTTAGTTCATCATGGAGGGGTAGATAAAGCGGTTTGTGTTTATACTGGTGACCACTATCCTTACTGGGAAAAAGAGTTGAATCAGGAACTTGTATATGGGGCTTTCGGTGAAAATATAACAGTAAGCGGAATGCGTGAAGAAGATGTTTGTATTGGTGACACGTTTCAACTCGGAGAAGCGATTGTACAAGTAACGCAGCCAAGACAACCTTGTTTTAAATTAGCCAAGAAATATAATATTCCAAAGTTGCCATTATATTTTCAAGATACAGGATACACAGGTTTTTATTTTCGAGTATTAAAAGAAGGGTGGATATTACCGGTAGATACTTTAAAATTGTTGAAGCTTGATCCAAAAGGTGTGTCAGTTTCGTTTGCGAATCGCATAATGCATAAAGAAAAACAAAACTCTGAAGGATTAAAAAGGATTTTAGAAGTAAATGCACTGTCTACTAGTTGGAGAAAGACGTTTGAAAAGCGAGTGAAGGGAGAAGAAATTAGTACGAAGGAGCGACTTGAGGGAACCGAAGAATAGGTGAATTATATTTGCATAAAATGGTGTATTTCTATTATCGGAAAGATAAGTAGGAAGCACCATTTGTTATATAATAAACATGATATTATTCAAAAATCTTAATACTAGTTTATTCGACTTGTTTTTTAATAATCAAAACATAAAATAAATTAAACCATTTTTAAAAGTTTTATGATACTATATTGATTTGAAAGGCCTATTTTTTGAGAGTAGGTCATATAAGTATATCTAAATTAATGGAATCGACGTATGGAGGGACAACATGGGCAATGTTGAAAAAATGGCAAACTTTCTATTAGAAGAACCGAGAAGAGAACAGTTATTTCCTTTATTTGAAGAAGTGTTTGGGATTACGAGCCAAACATTGCAGGATTTTTCAGAGAAAGGGTATTGGGATTATACATATAAAGCATTATCATTTTTACAAGATGATAATGCGATTGCAAATGTTGCGGCATTTTCACTTCCGCTTTTAATTAATGGTGAAAAAATAAATGCAACGGGTATTCAATCAGTAATGACACATCCGAATTATCGTAGACGAGGATTAATGAAGCAATTGTTTAGTAAGATGATAGAGGAAATTGATGAGCAATGCGAGTGTGCGGTCTTGTTTACTGAAAATCCGGAACTATATAAACCATTTGGTTTTCAAATTGTGCAAGAATATTTGATGACAGTATCATACGAAAATAAAGGCTACAAAGATTCTCAACTTAAAAAGTTAGATTTTTATAATGAAGAGGATAGACAATTAATACATGAGATTATTGAAAATGGCCAAAGGCTTTCTAATAAATTTTCAACGTTAAATTACCGCTCTTCGTTTTATTTAAATATGTATGATTCAACATGGAATGAAAACCTTTATTATTCAGAGAAATTAGATGCGCTGATTGTTTTTACAGTAGAAAATCAAAAACTAAAATTATTTGGAGTATTTGCGCCGGTAATTCCGATTTTAGATGAATTATGTGAGGAAATCTCTGGGGAATTTACGGAGATTGAATTTTATTTCTACCCAGATCAATTAGGAATTGATGATGTACAATATACAGAATTACAGACTAGTAAGTATTTAATGGTTCGAAGTAATAAAGAATTAGATTTTAAAGGTTATAAATTCCCGGTATTAACTGAGTTTTAAATATTAATTTAAATGCTTTTTTATGGAGGAATTATGAAAACATCATATATACCAAATCATATTGAGCAACTTACTGTAATGAACGCACCTAAATTTTACAAACTTGAAGACAATGATACATTCATTGTCCATTCGAAAGAAGAAACAGATTTTTGGCTGAAAACCCATTATGGTTTTGAAGTAATGAATGGCCATGTATTTTATGATGAGATAATGACAGATTTTCAGGCTGAGGTTCAATTGCGCATGAATCCAAATGCGACATACGATCAAGCGGGTTTATTTGTTATGATTTCTGAGAAGTGTTGGTTAAAAACATCTTTAGAATATATTCCTGAGGGCCCATCACATTTAGGTGCTGTCGTAACGAATAATGGCTATTCTGATTGGTCAACGCAAGACTATCCAAATGAGTTTGCTAAGCAACAATTAAGTTTTCGAATTATTCGAAAACTTGGCGATTATACAATATATGTGAAAACGAGTCAGCGATGGGAACAAATAAGAATCGCTCATTTGATGGAGGACATAGGTAATGAGCCTGTTAAAATTGGTTTTTATACGTGTAGTCCTTCTGAAAATAATGGATTCGAGACCGAGGTTTTTGATTTTAAAATTGAACAAATATAGATGGGAAAACCGCATTCTTACTAAATGAGAATGCGGTTTTTATTAAGTTAAAGAGTATTCACATCAACTGGCAGTGAAAATGCCTGGTAGATTAAAGTTCCATTTTATTGACTAAAAATGATTTAAAACTTATCATTTAATAATGTTAAATATTAATTTGCCTAATATAATAGGACTAATGGAGAAATTACAGACTATATCGCTCAAATAAGGAGGACTATAAATTATTCGATGGTAATTTCATGAAAAAAGGAGATTGTGTATGAAATCATTTCGCAAGTTGTTACAGTATTTAAAACCATACATGTTCTTCGCTATTATTGGACCGCTATTTATGGTACTTGAGGTTGCGATGGACTTAATTCAACCGACAATAATGCAACATATTATTGATGTTGGAATTGCAAACCGGGATTTGAATTATGTAATAAAAATGGGGCTTCTTATGATAGGAGCAGCAGCAATCGGTTTAGTTGGAGGACTTGGTTGTATGATGTATTCTACAAAAGCTGCTGTTAATTTCGCTACAGACATACGAAAAGATGTGTTTGCGAAAATAGAAACATTTTCTAGCAAAAATCGTGATTCATTTGGAACAGGTAAATTATTAACAATCGTGACAAATGATATTACATCTATTCAATCGGCAATGACGATGACGTTACGTGTACTTGTCCGTGGACCGTTATTATTTATTGGAAGTATCATTATAGTCTTTGTAACAGCGAGAGACCTATTTCCAATTTTACTTGTTGTGGTACCCGTATTATTAGTTGCAATTGTATTGATTGCAGGTCAATCGAGCGGTTCATTTAAGCGAGTACAAGAAGCATTAGATAAAGTAAACACAAAGCTACAAGAAAATTTATCCGGTGTACGTGTTATAAAAGCATATGTAAGACAAAAATATGAAATCGCACAGTTTGAGAAAGTTAATACAAGTTTAACTGAAATAAATATTCGTGCAATACAAATTATTTCATTGATGATGCCAATTATTATGCTAGTTGTAAATAGCGGAATTGTAGCAACTTTATGGATTGGTGGCGAGAAAGTTTTTAACGGTACACTCCAAGTAGGGGCCATTTTAGCTTTTATTAACTATTTAAATATCATTTTAATGTCACTTATGTCTATTAGTATGGTATTTATTCAAATTGCCCGTGCTTTTCCATCAGCTGATCGTGTACAACAAGTCTTACATACTGAAGTTGATATTACAACTGAAGGCGACGTATATGAACCAAAACAAGTGGGTGGTAATGTAGAGTTTAAAAATGTTAGCTATAGTTATACGAAAAATAATGAATATGTTTTAAAAGATATTTCCTTTACTGTACGTAAAGGTGGAAAAATAGGGATTATTGGATCGACCGGAAGTGGTAAATCTACATTGGCGAAACTATTGCCACGACTTTACGATGTTGATCAAGGTGAAATATGTATAGATGATGTTAATGTGAAAGCATACGATTTGCAAAAACTTCGTGCTTCCATTGGCTTCGTTCCACAAAAGGCACTTCTTTTTTCAGGCAGTATAGAAGAGAATTTACGCTATGGCAAAGAAGATGCAACTTATGATGAATTGGAATTAGCATCTTCATCTGCTTGTGCGACTGAGTTTATCAATAAGCTGGAAGACTCTTATGAATATAACTTAACACAAGGTGCAACCAATCTATCTGGTGGTCAAAAACAACGTATATCTATTGCAAGAGCCCTAGTGAGAAAGCCATCTATTCTTGTATTAGACGATTCTACATCGGCAGTTGATGCGAAGTCAGAAGCTGTAATACAGGAAGCGTTAAGGACAAGATATAGTGGCACAACGACATTTTTAATTGCATCAAAAATATCTTCTATTATAGATGCTGATAAAATCCTCGTTTTGAATAACGGTGAATTAGTTGGAAATGGTACGCATGAGGCTTTATTGGCAACTTGTGAAGTGTATCAGGAAATTTATCTTTCCCAAGGTGGTAGCCTGCAGCAAGAAGGAGGGGAAGAGCGTGCGTAATTTTCAAGGACAATTTGGAAATAAAGGTGGACGTAACAATCTGAAAACGGGAAAAACTAAGAATACTAAAGGAACTATAATGCGAGTATGGAACTATATGGGGTATCAAAAAGCATCTCTTATGTTCGTTATTATTCTTGTATTTATCACGACATTACTAGGTTTACTTGGACCATATTATATGGGGGGCATCATTGATGAATACATTGTACCGAAGGATTTAAGCGGGACAGCCAGAATGTGCATGCTACTCATTGCGATATATGGGATAACCGTATTATTAACATGGTTACAAACATTTGTAATGATTAATGTTGCATTAAAGACTATACAAAAAATACGACAAGATATTTTTGAAAAAATCCAAACACTTTCTCTACGATTCTTTGATGTACGTTCTCAAGGTGATTTAATGAGCCGTGTGACAAATGATATTGATAACTTAAATCAAGCTTTGACACAAAGTGTTGTGCAAATCATTTCATCAGCGTTAACGTTTATAGGTGTAACAATTGCGATGTTTTCATTAGATTGGATTTTAGCGATTGTAACTTTAATTACAGTACCTATTATGTTTTTCGTTACGAAAAAACTAGTTGCTTATAGTGGGAAAAACTTTGCGAAGCGTCAAAAGGATTTAGGAGAATTAAATGGATTTATTGAGGAAGCTATTACAGGCGCAGACGTAACTACGTTATACGGAAAAGAAAAAGAAACCGTACATAACTTTAATGAAATTAACGAACAGCTAAGAATTTCAGCAACGAAGGCTGAAACGTTTTCAGCATTTATTTTTCCAAGTATGAACTTTATTAATAACTTAGGAATGGGGCTTGTAATTGGAACTGGATCGGTAATGGTATTAAACGGAATGACAACAGTAGGTGTCATTGCAGCTTTTATTAATTATTCTCGACAATTTTCAAGACCACTTAGTCAATTTGCAACTTTAATGAATACGATTCAAGCGGCAGTTGCTGGAGGAGAACGTGTCTTTGAAATTATGGATGAAGTACCAGAAATTCAAAATAAAAAAGATGCAGTACTTGTACAAAATTTACAAGGACATGTTAGGCTTGAGAAAGTTTCATTTGGATACGCACAGGACAACATGATTTTAAAAGATGTGAGTCTCGAGGCGAATCCTGGGGAGACAATCGCTTTAGTCGGTCCAACTGGATCAGGAAAAACAACAATTATTAATTTGTTAACTCGCTTTTATGACATTCAAAAAGGGCAAATTAGCATTGATGAAAAAGATATAAAGGATTATGATATTAATTCTTTGCGGAGTAAAATAGGGGTTGTTTTACAGGATACGTATTTATTTGCAGGAACGATTATGGAAAATATTCGATATGGACGTTTAGATGCAAGTGATGAAGAAGTAGTTGCAGCAGCAAAAGCAGCATCAGCACATTCTTTTATAAAACATCTACCGAATCAATATGAAACGGAAATTGCTTCAGAAGGTTCGAATTTAAGTCAAGGACAAAAACAACTCCTTGCGATTGCACGAGCGATTTTAGCAGATGCAGATATATTAATTCTCGACGAAGCAACATCTAATATTGATACGAGAACAGAATTACAAATTCAATCTGGATTAAATAATTTAATGAGAGGGCGAACAAGTTTTGTAATCGCTCATCGGCTGAAAACGATTGAAAAAGCAGATCAAATACTTGTAATAAAAGATGGAAGTATTTTAGAGAGAGGAAATCATGAAACTCTCATGGAAGATGGTGGGTTTTACTTTGATTTGTATACGAGTCAGTTTAAAATTTAACAAAAACATTGATGTGGTGAGGTTTCTCTAGAAAAGAGAAACCTCATTTTTTATATTTGCAAACATTACCATCCGAATAGTCTTTCACTAAATGTTTTAACAGCGTCCTTTTGCAGACTAGGTGAAAAATGTGAATAGCGATTTAAGGTTATGAAAACGTCCTTATGATCCAATCGTTCGCTTACAATCTTTGGATGTACTCCTTGTTTTAAAAGAAGCGTTGCATGAGTATGGCGTAAATCATGGAATCTAATGTTTTTTAATTCGGATTTTTTCAAATAGGCTTTAAATGTATCACGAAAACCACTTTTGTCTTCTTTTTCCTGTCTCTGAATCAGCTCCAATATCGACAATAATACACCACTTTGTTCCTCTTTTTCGAATATGTCCTTTCACTTAAAACATTCCTTCAGTGATTTTTGAATCATGTTGTAAAAGTATATTTGTAATTTTGCTGCTATGAAAATTACATGTTTGGACATATCGGCGATGGATATATTTTATCATATATAAATTAAAACATTTTGGAGTCGTCTATTTAGTAAAGAAATTAAAATTATAAGAAATATGATTTTTAGTATATTTTCATCAGTTGGTGTATATATGTCGTATTTATTATTTTTGGATTTCAAATGAAATTTCTTTAGCTGCTTCTAAAGCTATTTTTTTAGCTTCTGTTTTAAAATAGGCTGCAGCTAAAACGTATCCACATCGATGTCCCATTGATGTAGGTGGTTTTAAGATAGTTCCTTTTTTAGGTTTTATATAAACTTTCTCTACACCAGGATATTTAGAACTACGGTTTTTCCCTGTAACTCGAATTAGTTTTCCTTTAGATTTAACTGTTAGGTAATGAGCGTACACATATTTATAATGTTTTTTATTTAGTGAAGGTTTATTTCCTAACATTAACTGAATAGTCTCTTGCACTAAGTTGATTCCATGTCCAATTTCAATTATGTCATTCATTGCTCCACCTGATATTCTGGGATTTAGCTCAATTAATTTCCAAACATCTTTTATTCTCCGGAGTTCTAGATGACACGCTCCATTTTTCATATTAAAGGCCTGAATAACAGAATTAACTGCATTGAAAAGACTATTATATAGTCTTTTGTCTACCTGTCCTAGTAAAGAATAACCAGTAACAATAAAACGTTCAAAAAGTGTAATTTCTTGTTCAATTACTGCTATAATATGGACTTTTCCATCTTGAACTAAAATTTCAACTAAGTACTGAGGTCCATCTATATATTCTTCAAGTAGAATTTCTTCATTAGGTAGTTTTTTTAAAAGACTTTGTATAGATAAGATTAATTGATCTTTATTTTTTACTAATAATACATCTTTGGATCCTGTTGATTTAGGGGATTTTACAATAAGAGGGAAATTTATCTCTTTAGTTTTTTCAAGAAAAGATGATAATGATTCTGTTGGTTTGTAAATTAAATAGTTGAGTGAGATTGGTAATTCTTTAAGTACATTACGAGTTAATATTTTGTTTTCCATATGATGGATAGCTTTAGTAGATACAATATTTGAGCAAAATCTTTCTGATAAACGTGCAGCCACATAAACAAAAGGGTCAATAAAACTAAAGATCCCCTTTATGTTTTTTCCTGATGTATTTAATTTTTCAATTGTTGTAATTAAATTATCATAATCATTTATATCAGTGAAAATCATCTGATGTACATCAGGGAATATAGTGCGTTCATTAATAAATTTTGTTTTTTTAGTTAATAAAACAGTAAAGAAATTAAGTTTTTCAGCTGCTTTGATTGCTTCCCTACTTGATCCAGATTTATTTGTTTCAATGAAAACGATAGTATCCATTTTATGTCACCTTAACCTTTATCATTTTATAAAATCTCAGGTTTATTATTTCTATAGGTAGAATATTAAAATGAGGTTAAGCTTGTTCTGGATTTTT